>NZ_CP054477.1:1379885-2759770 GCF_024181605.1 Treponema denticola
TGAAAATAATTTAAATCGTTTATCGATATTTTTGTTTTCTTGTTTCATAATTTTTTATTCTCCCAATGTGCGGTCTGCGTCTTTTACAAAAGAGTTAAGAACATTTTGTATATCTTTACCCGATGAAGCTTCTTTTAATGCCTTATTCCAATACTCACGCATTTTAGAAAATCCGGTTATATTATTATAATATTGGCCGAAAAATTTTTGAAGAACGGAATTATATAATATTTCGTCATCGGAAGTTTCAATTTGAATTTTAGATGTAGCCGGAAATCCTCCCGTAGCCTTTACAAGTTTATAGGCCCAAACCTCATCAGTTGCGGCAAATTTTAAAAACAGTTTTGCCGCTTCTATTTTCTGTTTATCGGAACTTTTAAACACACATGCTCCGCCTGCTAAAAATTCCAGTAAAGGTGCAGAAGAATCATTTGGGAAAGGCATATAAATCGGAGTAAAATCTTTACCCTTATAGTTTCGTTTTCCGTCATACATTTTATTAAGCTGCGGTGAATATAAAATAGTGTGAGCTGCCTTTGATTCGGCAAACATAGAAATTGCATCATTGGAAGTAAGCTCTGCACCATCAAGCAAAAGGCCTTCTCTCATTGCATTAATAGTCCACTTCAAATTTTTTACGGCTTGAGAAGAATTAAAAATATATTTTGAATAGTCTTCATTTAAAAGATTGGCATCTCCGAAAAGGTTTACCAAAAAAGCTCTTGTTCCTTGATCACCGCCCATAGTCTTATAATAGAAGACTCCAGGGGTTTTCCCTTTGGGAAGTTTTTCTTTTAAAGATTTAAGAAGGGTCTCATATTCGGCTACGGTCCAGCACCGATCTAAGCGTTTGTAGGGTAAAAGATCTATGAGCCCCAAATCTTCAAGCATCTCTTTATTAAAAGCCATAGAAAAAGGGCCTCCGTACATGGGATACATGTACGAACGCCTGTCTTTACCGGCTGAAATTTCCAAAAGCCCTGTGGTAATATAGGGCTTTTCGGTTGCAAGAACATCATCTAACGGTTCCAATAAACCTCTGTCCGCCCAAGCAAGAATACGGCCGGGTGCGTCATAAATGACATCCGGAGCCTTGCCTTCAGCTATGGCAGCTTCGATTTTTGCCTCACCATCTGCAAAGCTTATAAGCGTAAAATTAACCTTAATGCCGGGATATTCTTTTTGAAATGCCTCTATAAGACTTTTTTCAAAACCGCCGCCTTCTCCTGTTTCAGACGTAAAATTGGGAAAGCTCCAAAATTCGATTTCGGCAGTAACCTGCTTTCTTCCTTTGTTTGTACATCCTGCAAGAATTAAAAAAGACATACACAAAAATAAAATTTTCACTGCAAAAGATTTTTTCATATATTTATATACCGGATTCTCCTTAATAGTCATATTCTATACATATATCTTAATTATGGTCAAGTAGGCCTTCACAGAACATGATATTTTCGGAAATTTTTCTATATTATTAAGCTGGCTTTATGGCTTTATCGAAAGCCATTCTATCTTATATTTTTTTATATAGTTTTTTTCGGATAGGCCTATTTTTTTATCCGTAATAATATAATGAAAATCTTTTAAATCACAAATTTTGTATAATTTTGATTTTTTGAATTTACTGCTATCTGCCAATAAAAATCTTTGTTGCGATTTTTCTATATATGTTCTTTTTAACTCAACCTTCGCTATATTTGGAGTCCGAATCTCAAATTTATCGCTAATAGATTGGGTTCCTACAAAGCAGGCATCTATTTCAAAATCTTTAAGCATAGAAACAGCCATAGATCCACAGGTCAAAATATTTTCATTTTCAATAATACCGCCTAGCACTACAATCTGAAAGAATTGTTTTTCTGCTAAAACACAAGCTATCTTTAAATCATTAGTTATAATAACTAAATCTTTAAGTGAACTTTCTACTAAAAATTTAGCAAGTTCATAATTTGTAGTGCCTGCATCAAGAAGGATTGTCATTCCATTTTTAATAAATAACAAAGCCTCTGCCGCAATCTTTTTTTTTACCGGCAAATTTTCCTTTTTTCTTGTCGAATATAATTTATCATGTGACAAAGATTCTTTTGAAAGTGCCCCGCCGTAACTTTTTAAGAGTAATCCCTTTTCTTCAAGAATACTCAAATCTCTTCTAATAGTCATAGGCGTTACTTTAAATTTTTCTGAAAGGTCCTTTACATTTAATTTTCCATATCTGTTTAAATCTTTTAAAATTAATTCTAATCTTTCTTCGACATACATAAATAATTCCTGTTTACCATTTTTATAATTATAGCATATTTTTTCTTGTTATAGAATATAATTATGTACAATAAACAACACTTAAATGCAATAACCTAGTCAAAATATTAAAAATTTACCTTAAAATATGAAAATATTAAGTATTTAAAAAAGTCTTATGTTTAAAAAGTCGATGCTAATCTAAGAACTCCAAACTCCTTATGTTTCAAAGCTTCAGCTTTCGTTATTTTTCCATTACACACATGTAAAATTTCTTCAAATAATCTTTCTCCGGCATCATGGATAGATTCTTTACCAAGAATAATATCGGAAACATCAAAATCTATATTATCCTGCATCGCTTCAAAAGTATTCTTATTACCGGTAAGCTTAATTACCGGAGCAATAGGATTCCCTGTCGGACTGCCTCGGCCTGTAGTAAAAATAATAACTTGAGCCCCTCCAGCTACCATACCTGTAATCGATTCAATATCCTGTCCAGGTGTATCCATTATAAATAAGCCATGAGAGTCCGGAATATCGGCATAATCCAACACGCCTTGAAATTCTTTAGTTCCTGATTTATGAATACAACCTAAAGATTTTTCCTCTATAGTAGTAAGTCCTCCAACAATATTTCCGGGTGTAGGCTGACTGCCGCGAATATCAACCCCAAGACTCATTGCCTTCTTTTCACAGTTACATACCAATTCCAAAATTTTCTTCGATATTTCTTCCGTTTTTCCTCTTTTGGCAACAACATGCTCTGCTCCAATAAATTCAGTCGTTTCAGATAATATACTTGTTCCGCCCAGTTCCACCATTTTATCGGAGCAAATGCCGCAAGTGGGATTAGACGCAAGTCCCGATGTCGTATCGGAACCGCCGCATTCCATACCTAAAATAATCTCGGAGATATCACAGAATTCTTTTTGAATAGAGGAAATTTCTTGAACAAATTTTCTGGCAATAGATACACCCTTTGCATAAGCGTTCAATGTTCCTTTTTCTCCCTGAATTGTCAACATTTCTACAGGTTTTCCGGATTCCTTAATACTTTCATAAATGTCTAAAGGTTCAAGACCTTCACAACCTAAGCCGACTACCAATACAGCTCCGACATTGGGGTGTAAACATGTATTGACAATCGTTTTTCTTGTCAAAGTAAAATCAACACCTAATTGACAGCATCCATATGTATTATTGATGAATGTGGTTCCTTCAACAGCTCTTGAAATATCTTCAGCAACCTTATTTGAACATACGCTAGTTGCCAAAACCAGTACATGATTTCTAATACCTACCTTACCGTCTTTTCTTCTATAACCCATGAATTTCATTTTAAATCTCCTCTTCCTCTTTTACTTTCCAAATTTTGAATATGAACATGTTGACCGATTAAAATATCTTTAGTAGCTCTGCCGATACTTTCCCCATATTTAATTACATCATTTTTACACGCAATATCTCTTACAGCAGCTTTATGCCCGAAAGGGATGGCATCTTTTAAAACAAATTCCTTTAAAAGTTTTTTCCCCGATAAATATCTTACCGTTTCTCCCTTTTTTAGATCAGTTATAGCCGTAACAACATCATCTTTATCGGTAATAATAATTGCATTTATGATTTTATTTTCTTCCATATTGTTTACTCCTGTTTTATTATATAAATTTCTTTCCGGCTCTCAAGGCATAGAATAAATCCTCTTCGTTTGCGATTCCTTTCCCTGCAATATCAAATGCAGTTCCGTGATCAACGGATGTTCTAACAATCGGCAGACCTAAAGTAATATTTACTCCATTACCAAAAGCCAATAGTTTTAATGGAATATGCCCCTGATCATGATACATTGCAACTACAATATCATAATCACCGTTATAAGCTTTTAAAAATACAACATCAGGTGAAATAGGACCATCTACATTCCAGCCTTTTTTTTTCGCCTTATCTATTGCGGGAATAATTTGTTCTATTTCTTCACGCCCGAAAAGGCCGGACTCACCGCTATGCGGATTTAATCCTGCCACGGCAATTCTTGGAGTTTTAACTCCCATCTTCTGTAAACCTTGCTGGGCCAACTCAATTGTATCAAAAACTCTTTCTTTTGTAGCTCTCTCACAAGCATTTTTTAATGAGCAATGAGTCGATACATGAATTACCGATAATTTTTCACTCCATAGCATCATTGCATATTTTTTAGTGTTTGTTAATTTAGCAAAGATTTCCGTATGACCCTCATAAGCATAGCCTCCTTTATTTAAAGCTTCTTTATTCAGCGGAGCAGTTACCACTGCTTTTATTCTACCATTCAATGCATCTTTAATGGCTTTCTCTACATACAAATAAGCACATCTTCCGCATATTTCAGACACATTTCCTATGGATATACTGTTTATATCCAAATCGACTACATTTATAATATTGATTTTTCCTTTTTGAAATTCATGCGGGTTTGTTATCAGAGAAAAATCAGAGGTAAGATTTAATATATTTTTATAATATTCGAGTATAGATATACTTCCATACAGAATAACCGAATCTTTGTACTCTTCATATTTATCCAATACTTTCAAAGATATTTCAGGCCCTATCCCTGCCGGATCACCTATGGTAATTCCCAAATAATTCAAATCATCACCTCTTTCATTTTAAACATACACCTATCGATAGTATCCTCTTCACCAAAGGAACCTGCTTTTGTCGTTATAACAAGCCCCTTGTATACCCCATCCAATAATCGTGAAACAATAACACCAGGTGAAACTTCATGTAAAATTTCAACACCTTGTGCATTTAAATTATGCATAATAGATATTGCAGTATCACCTCCCGTTAAAAAAAGACTTCCGATTTCTGAATCGGAAAGTATTTTTTTTGTAATCGCGCCCAATATGTTTCTAACAATACCTGCCATCTCTTGTTTAGTGATACCTTTCTTCATTCCATAATGGACAACCTCATCGAAAGATTTTTTAGAAAAACAAGATGTAATAATTAGATCCTGATTCTTCCGTAATACTGAAACGGCATTTTCACACACGGAATCATAAATACCTGATTCCAAAATCTTAGGAATATCAAGTTCTAATATATACCGCCCCTGTTTTTTTGCATAATTTAACTGTTCAATACTTTTTTGACTGGTACTGCCGACAATTAGCAGTGAAGGCTTTTGCGGATGTAAAACATTAAAAATTCCTTCAGCCAAACCTGCCGAACCGATCCATAATGTTTTTTTAATATTTGATAATCCGAGTTTTGCTATTTGCTCCATATCTTCAACAGTGTTTGCATCAAATGTATAATACGAGCAATCGTTATTTATAACCGTATCTTTTGAATACAGTTCGGTTAAACTTATATGCCGCACGGAACTCTTTGAAATTTCTTTTAATATATCAGTTATGTTATCGGATTTTATAGGATTTATAGGGTCTCTTACAAACTCGGTTTCCATAAGTCTTGTATCATTTATTTTCTGAATTCCATCTTGAGTAGTTCTACCCATTCTTGGAAGAGCCGGGGCAAACAAAACTATCTCAGGTTTATATACTTCCAATATAGCTAAAACCTCATCTACAATATTACCTCGTAACGCTGAATCTACTTTCTTATAAACTATATCAAATTTATATTTAGAAACTAATTCTGAAATATTATATTTTAGTTTTTTGTAAGCATCTTGTTTTGGTATGGCTCTAGTTTCAGTATCAAACACCAGACACTTATCGCCGTCATCAACGGAAGATGGAGAAAAAATAACTTTGGTTGCAAATCCTCTTTTTTTTAACTGAACTCCTGTATCGTTTGCGCCGGTAAAATCATCAGCAATGATTAAATATTTGCTATTCCTGTTTTTCATAATGTCTTTTTTCCCGTTTTGACAATATGGAAACTAACAATGGACATAAAATAGCTGTTACGATAATAGCAGCGGCAATCTGTGCAGTAGAAACTTCAACATACGGCAATAAATTAGAATCTGCTAAGGCCAAAACAGCAGGGGTTCCGACAGCGTTTCCGGCAGTAGTTCCTATTGCAGCTGAAACAGCCGTTCTTTTCCCTTTATTGTAAACAGCAGAAATAAAGTAGCCGCCTAAACCGGTCAGTAATGTGCAAACTACTCCAAGAACAATTCCAGGAAGTCCTGCTCCCACAATAGACTTAAGATCCAAACCGGCACCTAAAGGAAATGCAAAAAAGGGTATCAAAACAACAGTACCCTTAGCCAAAAATTTTCTCATATCTTCGTCTAAATTTCCCAAAATAAATCCGAAAACAATAGGAACCAAAACAGACACAAAAGCAATAAACGGAATATTAGCTATTCCCGTTATCCCAAAAGCTAGCATAGTAAAAAAGGGGCCGTCATTTAGTGATAAAATACTTACAGCACCTACATCGGATGAATCTCCATACTCACCGGCAAGAGCAGCGTACAGTCCTCCATTTGAATTTGTAAGAGCAGCAACGATAGCAAGCGGAGTGATACCTAAAATTCCTGTCATACCGAAAATCTTATTAATAATCCAGCCTATAAAAGCTCCCAAGAAAAATTTGACTGATGTCAAAGCAACCCCTTTTATAAGAGGCCTACCCACCTGCTTTACATTGATTTGAGCACCGTTACATAAAACAAAGAGTGCTATTAATGCTATAGCACCTTTTTTAAACAGTGCAGTTGTAAATCCCCCTATTTCAAGAGCACCTGGAACAAAAGTATTCATAACAGCCCCTATAAGCAAAGGAACAACCATTAAACCGCCTGGAATTTTTTGAATTGACGACAAAATTTTCATAATAACCTCCAAAATTTCACAAAAAAAATATTTGTGCTTTTATGTTCTTTTATGTGTTTTTATGTGCTTTAATTTATGCTAACACAGCTTTCCAGATCTGTCAAGTAAAATTTTAAAATTTTAAAATAATTTTCCCAAACATCCTTCTCCTCGACAAAAATAAAAAAAAGCGGTATAATAACTTCGATGAAAACTAAACAAACACTAATCCAAACTAAACTTTTTTCATTTGAAGATAAAAATTACAAAGACTTCAATAAAAAGCTGATTCCCAATATTGACGAAAATACGATGATAGGCATCAGAACTCCCGTCCTGCGTAAATTTGCAAAAGAGTTTTTTAAGACCGAGCCGGAACAAGTTTCGGACTTTATGAAGGATGTACCTCACAAATATTTTGAAGAAAACAACCTGCACGGCTTTTTTATCGAAAACATAAAAGATTTTAATGAAGTGCTAAAAGAGACCGAAAAATTTTTGCCCTACATCGACAACTGGGCAACCTGCGACAGCTTTTCTCCTAAGATATTCAAAAAGCACCATGAAGAAATTTACAAAAAAATTTTGGTATGGCTAAAATCGAAGCATACCTATACCATTAGGTACGCCATCGGACTTTTATTATCGAATTATCTCGATGAGCATTTTAGACCTGAAATGTTGGAGCTTGTTTCAAAAATCAGATCCGATGAGTACTATGTAAACATGATGATAGCTTGGTATTTTAGCTTTGCCCTCATCAAGCAATACAAAACGGCCCTCCCCTACATCAAAAACAAAAAGCTTGATACCTTTACCCACAACAAGGCTATCCAAAAAGCCATCGAAAGCTACCGCATTCCGAAGGAAGTAAAAGAGCTTTTAAGAGGGATGAAGGTGAAAAACTAATTTTTAGTTTTGCGTATTCGTAGACCTCGCAGTTCCGTATACAATTCCCTTGCTGCATGTGCATCCGGCTGAGCATTTTGTAACAGCTTCTCGGCTTTTTGTATGGCCGTAACAAAATTTCTTCTGTCAGGGTTTTCGGGAATAAAGTAATCTTCAGTTCCGTGATAGTACGCATCTTTCAGTTTTGACAGTAAAAGCTCTACCCGCAATGCAAAAGTTCCGGGCACCTCTCGTTCCGGTTTATCGATTTCATCCTTGAGCGGTTCTGACGGCAATGGAGCCGCACAGATTTTTTGTACGGACGAACCGTCATAACTCATTGCGTACAGGGTGTCAACATCGGTTCCATGGCTTTCGGCATAGTCTATAAAGTAGATTTTTTCTTTGCCGAATTCGATTCGGTGTAGTTTGGCATAATGATCTTTATAGAAAGCGCTATTTGTGTGATACATTTTTTGATACAGCCGTCTCTTATCGCTTCCGTCAAAGCGGCTGCGGTAAATACTCATATCCTCGTACGAAAAATAGTACCAATAGCCTTGATGATAAAACGGATCACTTTTTTTATCGCCGTTACGGAAAATACAATCGGTACTTTCATAGCGGACATCGTTTGCAGCCGGCACCGGAAGGTGTTTTTGATATATCAACGGATGATTTAACGCATCGGCGCCGTAAAAACGGCTGTCCGATGTTAAAAAATATTTTCCCTCGCAGTGTGAGCGCAGATATTGCCCTGCCCATTTGTAATCGTCCCATGTTGCATCTGCATTGTACCATTGACCGTCAAGGTTAATCCGGTTCCACATATGTGCAACGGTTGGTCCCGCATATACGGTTCGCTCTTTTCCTTCTACGCAAACCGTTTGAATCCCTGCGCCGTTCATCAGTTTTTTATAACTGAGACTGTAGTCCTCACATACGCCTTTGCCGTCCAAAAGCGCTCCTACAGCCGTCCTTTGGTATTGCGAACTTGAATTTACTTCATACACAATGTTTTTTTGCAGCTCGCGGTACAAGGCATAACTTATTTCCGCTTGCGACATACTTTCATGTACAACGCTATATAATTCTTCAAGAGCCTCGATAAGCCTTTGATAGTCTGCATCCGCTGCACCGCTTTCAATAAGAAAGGTAAGCTCATACGAAGCTGTTTCGTCTTCATTATCGTTTTTATATTTATATGCAATATCTTTTGACGGCGGCAAATGAAAAAGAAAGAGCGAATTTTCGTCCAGATAATCCAAAAAATCGGAATACAGCTTTTTACATTCGCTTTGTCCATTGCTGTCTGTTTTACAGCTTATGTGCAAATCGCAGACATCGACCGTTTTTTCAAAACGCAGAGCCGCATTTAAAAGGCGTTTAAAAAGTTCTTGTTTTTTTGCTTCGGCACCGGGTGTGCTTTCGGGCGGCGTATGGTTTTCTTCGCCTATTGGCGGAGTTGGAACTTCCGGCGGATTGGAAGGTTTTTGAGGGGGCTTGGGCTGTTGTAAAGCTTTGTCTTCGTTTTCGGGTAAAGCAAGCCTTCTATTTACATTATCCGAACAGGACATGGTGCATAGTATAAGCGCAGTTAAAAAAATATATGCTGTTTGTTTTAGTTGCTTTTTCATAAGTAATTTTAAATATACTGAAAAAACAGATTTTATTCAATATCTCTATCAACCACTCCATTCCTAATTAACCTTTGCTGTCTTGGCGAGCTTCGCTCTTAAATAAAATTATTGTTTGGTTACAACCTATCTGCAATCTCTCCCCAAAAAAATTCCCAAATTCAAGACCTTGAATTTTTCCCTCGCTTCAAGTATACTTAACAATATAGAATCGTTCAAAATCCATCGGAAGTTAAGGGGTTGTCTATGAATATTTACCGATTTTGTGTTAAAAGCAAAGAAGGCTTACACTTTCAAATACCCAAAAATGAAGAGCTCTTAAAGCAGGCCCATGTTCTCGGCTTTAAAACCGTTAAAGAAATAAATACCGAAGCTCTTTATTTTGTACGCGGAAATCTTTCAAATGAAGAAAAAAAGGTACTGGCCGACTTCTTGTTTTGCGATGAGCTTTATGAGTACAGCCAAACCGAAGGCTTTACAATGGAAGATAAAAAAAATATTTTCCATATCGAAACAGCTTTAAAGCCGGGAGTTACGGACTCATCTTCACGCGAAGCCTTGAGGGCGGTCAAAGAACTCGGTATTCTCGGCGTTGAAGAAATTACCAGCGGAAAAGCCTACGATATTCAGGGCGAACTAACCCAATCCGAAATAGAAAAGATTGCAAAAACCCTTTTATGCAATGACGTTATAGAACAGTATAAAATAGGCTTTGTAGAACCGGCATGGGCTCATGAACATGACGGAAAAAATGAACCTAACACAAAAGTTGAACTCATAGACATAGCCTCCATGAACGATGAGGAACTTTTAGCCCTTTCAAATGAAAGGCGGGCTACCTTGGATATTTACGAGATGAGGGCTATCAGGGAATTCTACAAGACGGAAAAACGGCCTTGTACCGATGCTGAATTTGAAACGATAGCCCAAACTTGGAGCGAGCACTGCGTTCATAAAACATTTAAGGCAAAAATAGACATTGACGGCACCTCTCTAACAGAGGAGCAAAAAAAAGCCTATCCCGGTCTTTGCGTAAACAGCATAATTAAAACCTATATCAAAAAGGCAACCGATGACATCAATGCTCCTTGGGTGCTTTCCTCCTTTGTGGACAATGCCGGTATTATCGAATTTGACGAAAAATACGAAGTTTCCTTTAAGGCGGAAACTCATAACCATCCTTCCGCCATTGAGCCCTTCGGAGGAGCCAACACTGGAGTCGGCGGCGTTATCAGAGATGTTATGGGCGTTTCAGCCCGTCCCTTCGCCGTAACCGATGTCCTTTGCTTCGGCCATCCCGACACTCCGGCAGAAAATGTTCCCAAGGGAACCCTTCATCCTAAACGCATAATCTCAGGCGTTATAGAAGGAGTTAAGGACTACGGAAACAAGATGGGCATTCCGACCGTAAACGGAGGCGTTCACTACCACGAGGCTTATGCTTCAAATCCTTTAGTCTACTGCGGATGTGCAGGCATTGCCCCCAGAGGCAAGCACCGCACAAAACCCTCGGCCGGAGATCACATTATTTCTTTAGGCGGAAAAACGGGACGGGACGGTCTTAGGGGAGCTACATTTTCTTCGATGGTAATGGATGCAAGCACCGGCGATGTTGCAGGCTCATCGGTTCAAATTGGAGAACCTATAATTCAAAAAAAGGTAGCGGAAGTTCTTATAGATGCCCGCGATCAAGGTCTTTATTCTGCAATTACCGACTGCGGAGCGGGAGGTTATTCTTCTGCCGTAGGCGAAATGGCTTCGACACTCGGCTGCGATGTAGACCTCGCAAAAATCCCCGTAAAATATCAGGGCCTTGCCCCATGGGAGCTCTGGCTTTCGGAGGCACAAGAAAGAATGGTTATCGCAGTTCCCAATGACAAACTTGAAGCCTTACAAAAACTTTGCGATGCCAACGATGTGGAATTAACAAACCTCGGCCGTTTTACCGGAGATGCCGTTTTAAGGGTACGCTTCGGTGAAAAGGAAATAATAAATCTTTCATGCGGCTTTTTACATTCAGGTCCGCCGCAGAGAAAACTAAAAGCGGCTCCTCCAAAAGATGGAAAACCTTTTATAAAATATCCTGAATATAAGGAACCCGATCTGAATGAGGCTCTAAAGGCTGTGATAAATCATCATGCCGTAAATTCAAAAGAAGACATAGTAAGACTTTACGACCATGAGGTTCAAGGCGGAACAATTCTACGCCCCTATGACGGCCCTGAAGGAAATGTGCCTCAGGACGCAGCCGTTATAAAGCCCATGGAAACGGAAGGAAAAAAAGCCGTTGCTATCTCAAATGCCTTAAATCCGAGGCAGGGGCTTTTGGATCCTTATGCAGCCGCAGCAAGTGCGATAGACGAAGCTGTCCGAAATGCCGTTGCAGCCGGAGCAGCCCCCGAAAAAACAGCCATCCTCGATAACTTTTGCTTAGGAGATCCCAACCGTCCCGAAACCATGTGGGCACTGATAGAGATGGCACGCTCTTGCTATGACACAGCCCTTGTCTTTAAAACTCCCTTTATTTCAGGGAAGGATTCCTTTAATAACGAATACCTAAGCTCGGAGGGAAAAAGAGTTTCCATTCCGCCGTCACTTTTAATATCGGCGATGGGGATAGTTCCCGACATCGGAAAGGTTCCGGGCTCGGACTTTAAAAAAGAAGGTTCGGCTATTTACCTCGTAGGTAAGCCTCAATTTTCTTTCGGCGGCTCGGTTTTTGCAGAACTTTTCGGCATTCCTTCAGGAGAAAGTGCTGCCGTTCCACCCTTTAAAAAAGAAGCGGCTGAGCTTTATAAAAAACTTCACTCCAATATAATGAAGGGCTTGGTACTTTCATGCCATGACCTAAGCGAAGGAGGCCTTGCTGCCGCTCTCTACGAAATGTGTTTAAGCGGCATAGGAGCCGAATTAAAAGAAGACTTCTACACAAAGCTGGGAGCTTCAAAGATTGCAAGCCTCTTTGGGGAAACCACAGGCTGTCTTCTTGTAGAAGTAAAAGAAGAAAACCGTTCTGCCTTTGAAAAGGCAATGGAAGGCGCTTCAATTTACGAGATAGGAAAAACCTGCGGAAAGACAGGATTAAAACTTTAACGAAGTTAATTTAAGGGCGAGAAAATATGAGCGGGATCGATTTAGAAAAAATAAAAGAAGAAACTATAGCCGCCTTAAATGAGCTTCTTGAAGCGGCGTCTTTAAAAGCCGGAGACATACTTGTCCTAGGCTGCAGCACCAGCGAGGTTTCGGGAGGAGTAATCGGTAAGGCATCAAATGAAGAAGCCGGAAGAACAATAGTCTCCGCCCTGCTTTCAGTCCTTGAACCGAAAGGAATTTTTTTGGCAGTTCAAGGCTGCGAACACATAAACCGAGCCCTCGTTATCGAAAAGGAATCTCAAGAAAAATACGGCTTTGAAGAGGTGTCCGTAGTTCCCGCCCTCCACGCAGGAGGAGCCGCTTCCCTCGCCGCCTACAATCTTTTTAAGTCTCCGGTTATGATAGAACATGTAAGAGCACATGCCGGCATGGACATAGGAGACACCGAAATCGGAATGCATGTAAAATTTGTGCAAGTACCCGTAAGGCTTAAAACCAAGTACATAGGCTCGGCGAGGCTCACAGCCCTAAAAAGCCGCCCCAAATTGATCGGCGGCGAAAGAGCCGTGTATGAAAAATGTTAGAACATCTCGATAAAAAAGATTTTGATAAATATTCGGACTTTGCTTATTCTCTGGCCTTGAATCAAAAAACTTCTTCATACCCAACTTACACCGATGGGATAAAAACAAAAAAAGATTTTATCTTACATGCAAAACGCGGAATAAACCATAAGACTCATCAAATCTTACTTTTTAAATATGAAAAAGAAATTACCGGCTGGATTCATTATTATGTTTTAGAAAAAGATAAACTCATAGCCTTTGAAGCTTTTAATATTCAACATCATTTTGAAACTGCTTTCGACGAGTTTATAAGGTATATAATTCATAAATATAAGGGGTATATGATTCATTTCGGATTTCCTGAAATAAATTATTCAGCAATCTCTTATTTAAAAAAATGCGAATTTAATTGTATCGAAAAAAGCTATGTAAATATTTTAAAGCTTAAAGACTATACAACAAAAGAAGAAGATAAAAATATTGTTCCTGTAAGCAAAGATAATTTTAATGAGTTTAAAAAACTTCATGATAATTATGATAATATGTACTGGAACTCCGAAAGGTTATATGATGCAATTATAAATCCAAATAAAAAACACAGGTGGTATATTTATCTTTATTATCAAAATCAAAAACTTACCGGAAATATTTATTTTATCTGCATAAATGATTTTATGGAAATATTCGGCATAGATTATGCGGATAAAAAATTTAATCCGGTTATTTTTAGAAACTTAACAATCAAAGCATTAAACAAAGCAAAGGAAATAAATGTTTTACACTTATATTTTTTTGCAGATAAAAATGAGCATTGTATTTTACAGGATTTAGGCTTCACTCATATCGGCAATTATGAATTATATGAAAAAGTATTATAAACAAAGCTGTAAAATAAAAACCTATACAAAATTTACCAAGATTCAACCAGCCAGTCTGCAATAGTCCTTTTTTCTTCATCAAAACTTGAACCGATTGCTATAATTTTTTTACCGCTGCCCGAATACTTGTCTGCATAACCTTTCTCTTTGATTTGTTTTACGGCATTTTCCGCCGTTTCATTTGAGGTAAGCTTAAATTCAAAGATATAAACCTTATCTTGAAATTCTACAACACAATCAGCCCGTCCGGTTGCACAATGCACTTCCGTATGCACAAACTGGTTCATAAGAGCAAACACAAGATAAACCGCTGTCTGATAGTTTTGTTCACGTAAGGCTAAATCTTTTTCGGTCAAATTGTCGTAGGGTATTCCTGAAATTATTCCCTTCATCTTTTGCATAAAGCCGTCTACATCTCCGGCTTCTATCTGCTCGTAGAATTCCCAAATCGAAAGCCCTGTTTTATCTGTTCTTATAGAAGTATAAGCCGGAAGCAAGTTATCCAAAAAGCCGTAACGCACTTCATCATTCGGAAAACCTAATCGGTAAAGCCTCGAAAAATCGTTATAATCTTTAATCGTCAAATACCCCGATTGAAAAAGAATGGGCAAAGGATTTATTGTATCTGCTCGGTAGGCTTCCAGACCGGACTCGTTCATCTTTACGTTTCCGTCAAGGTCGGGAATATTGTAATAAGCTTTTTTTAAGTACTCAACCAAAAAGGTCGGTGTACCTGTTGCAAACCAGTAGTCACGCATTCTTCCATCGGCAAAAACATTTAACAGGCTAAATGGATTGTACATATTTTTTCCGTCTTCGGAAAATTTATAGCCGTCATATCTTTGCTTTAATTTTGCAAGAGCTTCCTCATAAGTCAAGCTATTATTTTCTGCGAGGGCTTCAATCTCAGGCTTAAAATCGGTTTCAAGCTCTTCTTGAGAAATACCGCATACAGCAGAGTAATCCGACAATAGGCTTAAATCCCGTAAGTTATTTAAATCGCTGAATATGCTGACCTTACTGAATTTTGTAACCCCCGTCAAAAAGGCGAAGCGCAGGTATTGGTCTGCACTTTTTATAACGCCGAAAAAACCTTTGAGGATTGTGCGGTAGGTTTCGTTTAAAGCTTCATCCTTCCACATCGTTTGAAGGAGGGGTTTATCATATTCATCGATAAGAATAACAACCTGCCTGCCGGTTTTTTCATAAGAGCGGTTTATCACTCCGAAAAAACGCTCACTGAGAGTTTTTTCAGAATCCTTACTTCCGTAAAGCTCTTCCCACCTGCAAAGATGATTATTTAAAAGGCTTTCCAAGTCTTCTCTTGTTTCGTATTTTGCAAGGTTAAAATCCAAATAGAGTACAGGATACTCCTGCCAGATTTCACGTTTTTCCTTTTCGGCTTCTTCAAATTTCTCAATCGCTAAACCCTTGAAGAGTTCTTTTTGACCGAGGAAGTAAGCCTTTAATGTGGAAAGCAAAAGGCTTTTCCCGAAGCGGCGGGGACGGCTTAAAAAATATGGAGCCGGATTTTTAACAAGGTTCCACACATACTCGGTCTTATCAACATAAAAAAAACCGCTCGTTATAAGTTTTTCAAAACTTTGAATGCCGATGGGCATTTCTCTAATCGTACTCATGGTCATATTATATCAAAAAAATATAAAACCTGCAATCAAAAGCTGCGGGGAAAATCTACGTTAAATCTTTTTCTCTCGAATAAGAAAGTCCTTCATCTGCGTATTTTTTTAGTTGGCTTGCGGCAAGTTTTTGGTTTGTGATAACCGAAGGCCCGCCTATGCAGCCGCCTTCACATGACATAACTTCTACAAGGTTGGGCGTGGACGAATCATGAGGAAGCTCTCCGCTTTGAATTTTACCATAGGAGGCAAGCTGCTTCATTCCTTCTTTATTAAGGCCGTTTATAAGCACGGGCCGGAGGTTTTCAGGTTTTTTAAGACGAACTCTTACAGCTTCGGCAACACCGCCTGAGGCTGCAAAGCCCCTTCCAGAAGAGGTCGGCGTAATTTTTCCGGGCAAGGCTTCTTCCTTGGAAATATCTATTTCTTTGGCAGTAAGCAAGGCCCCCAATTCTTCTATCGACAAAACATAATCTACAAACTCATCTTCCAAGCCCTCCCTCCTCTTTGCAAGACAGGGGCCGATAAATACGGTAACACAGTCCGGATCTTCTTTTTTTGCCAATTCGGCCGTATAGTGCATTGGGCTTCTTGTATCCGAGATACAGGGAACAAGGGCCGGAACATGTTTTTTTACTGCCCTTACATAAGCAGGACAGCAGGAGGTAGTCATTAAGATATGGCCGTGTTCCATTCTCTCTTCAAACTCGGATGCTTCACGGTCAGCCGTTATGTCCGCACCTATAGCTACTTCCCAAACCTTATTGAAACCGGCCTTTTTTAAGGCAGACTCAAGCTGTCCAGGAACGGCCTTAAACTGAGCGGCAACCGCAGGGGCATAGAGGACGGAAACCTTTTTCCCGCTCATTAAATGTTTTATGACATCCACAATCTGCCCCTTATCCATCATGGCGCCAAAAGGACATTCCCTCATACAGTTTCCGCAAAAAATACATTTATGGTAATCGATTCTTTCTTTACCGTTTTCGTCTTTTGAAATGGCACCCACCGGACAGGCTTCTTCACACGGAACGGGAATTTTTATAACGGCATGGTAGGGGCAGTTTTTTAAACAGATACCGCAGTTTATACATTTTTCTTCATCAATGCGGGCTCTTCCTCCCGAAATCGCTATAGCGGTTTTAGGGCAGTTCATCATGCAGGGACGGGCAACACAGGCTTGACAAGCGTTTGTAATCATGTATTTGCTTTTTACGCAGGCATTACAGGCCTCATCCAAAACGGTGAGCATGGGCCATGTCGGTTTTTCTCTTTCTAAAGCTTCTTTTGCAAATTGAGCCAAGGTCTTTTCTTCATCATAATTTTCCAAAGAACAGCCGAGCCTTGCAATTACCCGATGCCTCATTATTTCCCTGTCATGAAAAATACAGCACCTTATAGGTGTACTGTTTCGCGGAACCATTTCTCTCGGAATATAGTGAACGCCTTCTTGAAGCTTACCTTCAAGTTGGAGCTTGGCAATGCGTACAAGAATTTCTCTTTTGATATTAGATGTGTTATTATTTATGTTAAGCATACTCTCCCCTAAAAAAACGGCACATTAAATATATATAAAAAAATATTTATGAAGTCAAGAGGGAGGAAGCAAAGGCGGGAAACAATCTGTAATTTTGTGAATTTAAAAATCAGTATTGACAAATACTAAAAATCCAGTTATCATAAAAAGCAGCGGTTTAAGAATAAAGATTCTATAAGCTTAGCACTTTTTAATATTTTTTAATAAAAGGCAAAATATGAAACTTAAATATGTCATTAAAAGATTACTCATAGCCATCCCCACTTTTTTAGGTATAACTTTTTTTACATATTTAATTCTTTCTATGGCCGGAAGTCCGCTTGATGCATACTTGGCAGATCCAAGAATAACGGTAATGGAGCTTGAAAGAAAAAGAAATTCCCTTGGGCTGGATCAACCAATAATCATTCAATATTTTATATGGTTAAAGAATTTTTTTAATATGGATCTTGGGTTTTCGTTTCAATCGCAAAGGCCCGTAACACAAATGATTTTTGAAAGAATGGGTATTACAGCTTTATTGGCAGGTTCTTCGCTGATTCTCTCCTTATTGATTTCCATTCCATTAGGAATATTCTCTGCATCTAAACCTAATAGCTTTAGAGACCATGCCGGCAGTGCATTTTCATTTATTTTAGTAGCTACACCTAATTTTTTTATGGGGTTAATATTAATATATTTTTTTGCAATTAAATTAAGACTTCTTCCTTCAGGAGGTTTGTTTGATGCAACCGGAAAGAAAACAGCCATTATGCTATTAAAACACATGATTTTGCCTACCTTAGTTCTATCATTCCAACAAATAGGTAGCTGGATGCGGTATATGCGGGGCAGTATGCTTGAAGTTTTACAAGAAGACTATATCACTACAGCAAGAGCAAAAGGTCTAAAAAGAAATCAAGTTTATTATACACATGCACTTAAAAATTCTCTTATACCTATTATAACGGTAGTAGGAATGTCAATCCCCTCATTGGTGGGAGGGGCCGTAGTTACAGAACAAGTTTTCGGATGGCCGGGGATAGGGACTTTAATGGTTCAAGCTATTAATGCTAAAGATTATCCTGTAATTATGGGAATTACAGTAAATATATCTATTGCCGTATTAGTAGCGAATTTAATAACGGATTTAGCTTATGGATTAGTCGATCCTAGAATTTCATATAAGTAGGTGTATACTATGGAAAACAATATGACAGATGACAAAACATATTTTTCAGAAAATGTGTCTGAAGAAAAAAAGAACACTTATTTTAATGAAGTTGTAGAAAAATTATTAAATAATAAATTAGCAATGGCAGGGTTAATATTTTTTTTACTTCTATCGCTTTTAGTAATTATTTTACCTTTTATTTTAAATTTAGATCCATATACATCAGATCCGGCGGCATTTAATTCTGCACCTACACATTCACATATTCTTGGCACTGATGCCATAGGCAGGGATTTGTTCGCAAGATTAATATACGGGGGCCGAACATCATTAATGGTCGGAGTTGTATCAACCCTCATATCTCTTGGCATAGGAGTTCCTTTAGGATTAATTGCAGGGTATTATAAAAAAATCTGGGAAGTATTTATTATGAGACTGGGAGATATATTTTTATCCTTTCCTTCAATAATTTTAATTTTAGTATTAGTATCCGTAATAGGCCCGTCAATATGGTCTGTTACCATTGTATTGGGAATTTTACAATGGACTGTATTTGCTCGATTAATATATGCAAATGTACTGAGTATAAAAGAAAAGGAATATATTGAAGCTGCAAAATCAATAGGCACTTCAAATTTTTCAATCATTTTAAAATATATTTTACCAAATGCTTTTCCGCCAATTTTAATAACCGTTACATTTAATGTTGCAAGAGCAATTTTAAGTGAGTCGGCTTTAAGTTTTCTTGGAATGGGTGTTCAACCGCCAAAAGCAAGTTGGGGTAATATGCTGTATGATGCTCAATCTATCACCGTCCTATCCAGATATTACTGGGTATGGCTTCCTCCGGGCTTGTGCATCGTCCTTACAGTATTAAGTATCAACTTCTTTGGAGATGGAATTAGGGACGCTTTGGATCCGCGTTTAAAGATCCAAGTAAAATAAAAAAGGAAGGTTTCAAAATGAAAAAAGAAATCAAGAAAATGAGATGGATTATGTATGCTACATTATTCATAATCACAATTATTTTATCTGCATGCGGGAACTCTGAAACTACAGATGTACAAACAAAAAAAATTGTTTCAGTAGCTATTACAAAGCCATGGGATTCAATGATGCCGCTTAATACAAACAGCAATTACAGCAGATTTGTTTATGATCAAATCTATGATAGACTGTTTATGTCAAAGGCAAACGGAGATTATGAACCTCGATTGGCAAAAAGTTGGAGTTTGAATGCAGACAGTTCTGCAATCACGTTTAAACTACAAGAGAATGTAAAGTGGCATGATGGAACACCATTTACGGCTGCAGATGTTGTTTTTAGTTTCCAAATGTACTCTAACCCCGAAGTAGATGCACTGAGCCGGTATCATTTGCAATATATCAAGGGTGTTGATTCATCAGGTGTTCAGATTTCAAATAAATCCATAGCAGTATTTGCAAATAGTGATTATGAAGTTACATTTGAATTTAAAAAGCCAATGTATTTCGGAAGTTTCATGAATGATTTAGACACAGTGTTTATTATTCCAAAGCATATTTTTGAAGGAAAAACTCCACAAGAAATAAATGCACCTGAATTATGGGCAAAAGCAATAGGCACAGGGCCATTTAAATATGAAAGCGAAATTAGCGGGGAAAGGATGGAGTTAGTCAGAAACGAAAACTATTTCCAAGGAGCACCCGATATTGAACGCTTAGTTATAAGAGTTGTAGATACTACAAGTTTGTTGGCTAACTTAATGAGTAAAGATATAGACATAAACGTATTAGGCTCTATCCCATTACAAGATTGGAGTGCCGCTGTAGAAGATAAAAATATCAACACAACTTCGGTTCCCACAACAAATTATACTATGCTCATTATCAACACCCAAAAACCATATATGACAAAACCGGTACGGCAAGCGATAAATATGGCTCTAAATAGGGGTATATATGTAAATTCTCTTTATCAGGGACAAGCTGTACCGATAGTAACGCCTATTTCACCTCTTAGCCCATATTACAACGAAAAGGTAAGTATTTGGTTTGATAAAGAAAAAGCAAAGCAAATTTTGATCCAAGAGAATTTTCCGTTTGATACAACATTAAAATTCTATACTTCAGCAGGAGGAGATAATCAACGGTTAGCTGCTTTAATTATTCAGGACTTAGAAGCAATTGGTTTAAAGGTAGAAATAATTCAAGCGGACTTTTCAAAGTTGATGGCTGATATGAGAAAAGGTACTCATGATTTCGGAACAATAGGCTCCGGAGGCTCAATGGATCCCGGAGAAAGCCGCGAAATGATTGCTATAGATAGTGCAGTAAACTTTTCACATGTTAAAGATACAAGGCTCAGCGATTTAATTGATGAAGGAAACGATAAGCTTGAGTTCAATGAAAGAAAGGTTATTTTTGATAAGTACCAAGAAACTGTAAAAGATGAGTCCGCTATTGCTTATTTGTTTACAAAAAATAGTCTGGTAGGTTATAATCCAAAATTGGATAATATTATCATTGAAGACTTTTCCAATCTTAACTGGAAAATTTGGACATGGAAAGTAAAATAATATTATGAATTAACAGACTTAAAAAGTCTGTTAATTCAACAAAAGGGAAAAAATGCCAAAACTTTTATCCGTAAAAGAATTAACTGTAAGATTTGCAGGAAAAAAAGGATATACTACAATTGTTGACAGAGTCTCGTTTGATGTTCAAAATGGGGAGATTCTTTGTGTTGTTGGGGAATCCGGATGCGGAAAAAGCACTATCGCAATGTCAATCTTACAGTTATTATCAATCAACGGGGAAATATCCGGAGGGCATATTATCATGGACGGACAAGAACTAACAAGTCTTACCGAAGATGAAATGTGCGAAATTCGTGGGAATAATATTTCCATGATTTTTCAAGATCCTATGTCCTCCTTAAACCCAACTAAAACAGTTGCATCACAGCTGATTGAGCCATATATGATACATAAGGGGATGAAAAGAAAGGCAGCCAGAGCTGAAGCTCTTAAAATGTTAAAAGATGTGGGGATTCCAAATCCGGAAAAAAGATTAGATGAATATCCGCACCAATTATCCGGCGGCATGAGGCAAAGGGTAATGATTGCAATGGCATTGGCCTGTCAGCCAAAACTATTGATTGCAGATGAACCGACTACAGCCTTAGATGTTACTATACAAGCTCAAATACTTGATTTGATGAGAACATTAAGAAAAGAAAGAGGAACTGCCATTGTTTTTATTACACATGACCTTGGTGTTGTAGCAGAAATGGCCGATAAGGTGCTTGTGTTGTATGCAGGCCATGCGGTTGAGTATAATACTGTAGAAAAAGTTTTTAACTCCCCAAAACATCCCTATACTATGGGATTACTAAAATCAGTACCTCCCGTAAACAAGCATATTGATTTTTTACCTTCGATTGAAGGAATTGTACCTACTCCGGGGAATATGCCTAAGGGTTGTAGATTTTATCCGAGATGTAAAAATAGAATGGATATCTGTAAAAACAGCGAGCCGAAAGAATATAATCTTGAAGATGGTTGGGTAAAATGTTTTTTATACGGTAATTTAAAAGAGGATAAAAATGAACTCTGAGTACCTACTGGAAACAATAAATTTAAGCAAGCATTTCTCTGAATCAAAAAGCCTTTTTAATTGGAATCCTAAATCAGTAAAGGCTGTAAACAACGTAAATATCAAAGTCAAACCTAAAGAGGTTCTTGGATTGGTTGGAGAATCAGGCTGCGGAAAAAGTACATTAGGCAGAACCATACTCCGTCTATTGCCTGCAACAAGCGGAAAAATATTATATAAGGGCAATGACATTCTAAAATATAATAATAAACAGATGTTTGAACTGAGAAAAAAAATGCAAATTATATTTCAAGATGTATACAGCTCTTTAAATCCGCGAATGACTGTCGGTGATATTGTTACAGCTCCCTTAAATGTTTTTAAAGAGGGAGATAAAAAATATAGGCAAAATAAAGTTATAGAAATGCTCGAAGAAGTAGGCCTTAGATCACAATATTTAAACCGATTCCCCCATGAATTTTCGGGAGGTCAGAGACAAAGGATTGTAATAGCCCGTTCTTTAATAATGAATCCGGAACTGGTGATTTGTGACGAGCCTGTTTCGGCACTTGATGTGTCGGTAAGAGCTCAGGTTTTAAATTTAATGAAAAAACTTAAAGAAGAAAAGGGGCTTACATATATTTTTATATCGCATGATTTAAGTGTAGTAAATCATATCAGTGATAGAATAGCAGTTATGTATCTTGGGAATGTAATTGAATTGGCAGAACGGGATGAGTTATTTAAAAATGCTTTTCATCCATATACTAAAGCTCTTTTATCTGCCGTTCCCATAGCAAGTACAGAAGCTAGAAAAAATAGAATTATTTTAAAAGGGGATATCCCTAACCCCTATGATCCGCCAAAAGGATGTTGTTTTAATACACGATGTCCAAAAGTTACTCAAAGGTGTAGAGAAGAAATTCCGGAATTAAAAACGCTGGCCAGTGATCATTTATGTGCCTGTTTTTATCCTGATTAAATATTTATGGAGGTTTTATGTCAACTTTTAGAGCGAAGGTAAGAAGAGAAGAAAAATTCAGAATGAAATGCGAATCCGGCAATCATACTATGCTGCTGGATGAACCGCTAAAAGCAGGAGGAACGGACTTGGCCATGAATCCTGTTGAAGCACTTTTATCAGCCCTTGGAGCCTGCAAATGTATAAATGCTTGGATTTTTGCCGACCAGTTCGGTATTAATCTTAAAGATATAGTTTTTGAAATGGAAGGTGATATAGGCGCACTGGAAAAGGTAGATAATTGCCTGCCTTTGATTTTTAAAAGCATTCATACTAAAATTACCGTGTTCTCAGATAATACGGAAGAAGAGATCAAAAAATTTATAGAATATATTGAACTTCGTTGTCCTGTAAGAAATACCATTATCAATCAAGTACCATGTACAAGTGAAATTGTAATAGGGAATCTCTAAACAATTGAAGTCTTCAGAGGTTCCCAATAAAACAATTTCCTTCACTAAGGAGTACTAAAAATGATTCTATTTAAAAATTATATAAAAAAAATAAGCTTTGTTTTATTTTTAAGCCTAGCCCTCTCCGCTTACGGATTTGACCTTAATTCTTATTGGTCCTTGGGAGATGCAAAACTTGGAGGCATCTTCCAAGCACAAAAACCTAAGGCTGCATGGGACTTAAATATTTCTGCCTTTAAGTTTTATTTTAAAGACTTGGATTCGGGGTTTAATTTATCTTTAAGTCCTTTTTATATGGATATAAAAGGAAACAATAAAGAAATAGAAAACATCAACGGAGAATCCAATCAAAGAACGGCTTTTTTTAAATACGGACTCTTTATTATGTCTTTTATAAATGCAGAATTAAGCTTCAATACTTTAAATTTTATATCCGACACTTTTGAACTTAATCTTTTTACAGGTATTCATGCTGTCGATCCTGTCATAATCTCAAGGTTTCAAATAAATGCAGGCTTGGAGTTTGCAATTACAAAAGAAATATATCCCTTCGCCGGAAGAAAATATCCTTTAAAATCAAAACTTTTAAGTGCAAGAACAGGATTCAGATACACCGACAATAAACCATTTTTCTTTTGCGACATAGGTTTTGACTTAGGTGCTATTTTATTTATTTTTAAAGGCGAGTACGAAAAAGCAAAAGAAAAGGCAGAAAAAGAAACCGTAAAGGATATTTTTGATAAGGATTAAATTTAAGATTAGTTGATTGGTAGAAAATTATTTGGGATTGTGGTAAAATCTACAAATGAATTACTTAACGGTAAAACCTTTTGTCAAATGGGCCGGAGGAAAAACTCAGCTACTAGAGAAGATTCGCACAAAATATCCTAAAACTATCGAAAAATATTGTGAGCCGTTTTTGGGAGGCGGAGCGGTACTTTTAGATGTTTTGGCTAATTTTACACCTAAAGAAGTACTTGTAAACGATATAAATAAAGACCTTATAAATACTTATAAACAAATTCAAAAAGAACCTGAACATATAATACAACAACTTTCAGAACTTCAAGAATTCTTCTGGAATGCAGAAGCTTCAGAACGAAAATCATTTTACCTTAAACAACGAGAAAAATTTAATACATTACAACTTGATACCGGAAAAAATATAGAAAAAGCAGCCTTATTCATTTTTTTAAATAAAACCTGCTTTAATGGTTTATACAGAGTCAATTCAAAAGGACTTTTCAATGTTCCTATTGGCTCATATAAATGGCCTCCAATCTGTGATGAAAAAAATATAAGATTATGCTCTCAATTATTACAAAATGTACAAATCAGTTGTGCGGATTTTTTTTCAGTCTTGGATTTCATTGATTCAAAAACATTCGTTTATTTGGATCCGCCATATCGTCCTATTTCGAAAACCTCTTTTTTTACAGCATATTCGGAATTCGGTTTTACCGACCAAGAACAACGAAAACTTAAAGACTTTGTCGATTCAATAACGAAAAAAGGAGCAAGGGCTGTTATAAGCAACTCTGATCCTAAAAATAACAATACTAACGATAATTTTTTTGACGATTTATATAAAATGTATAAAATAGATCGCATCGCAGCAAAAAGAATGATAAATAGCAGGGCCTCAAAACGAGGAAACATTAATGAGCTTTTAATTTATAACTTTTAAGTGGAGAAAATAAAATGATAAAAGGTTTCAAAAAATTTTTAGATACTTTAAGCGATACCAATGCAAGCTTAAATTCTTTTACCGACTTTTCTAAAGTAAGGGAAAATACTGCAAAAATAGAAATAAAATTAAACCAATTAAATTACTTAATAGGCAAAACCGACCTGCCAAAAGCAATAAAAGAAGTATATAATGAAAATCCTGCAGCATTTGAAGTGCTCGGTATACTCATTGCCGTCAGAGATAATAATAAAAAAGTTTTAAATGATGACGGAAAAACTGTCTTTTTAAAAACTTATTTTACATCACTTCAAAATATAATTGAATATATCGAGAAAACAGGATTAGCCTATATCCTAAAAAACAAATCGATTACCAATCTTGTTGACTATGTTTTCGGAATTGAAGTAGGCCTTGATACAAATGCAAGAAAAAACAGGGGCGGAGATAATATGGCAAATTTGGTTGCTCAAACCTTTATCAAATCGGGGATAACTTTTAAAAGAGAAGTAAACAGTTCTGAATTTGATGATATTAAAAGCCTTGGCCAAGATTTAAAAAGGTTTGATTTTGCCGTTTCATCAAAGAAAAAAACATATCTTATTGAAACAAATTTTTATAATGTAGGCGGTTCTAAATTAAACGAAGTAGCAAGATCCTATTCAGAGATTGCACCGAAAATAAATAAATATCCAAATTATGAATTTGTTTGGATCACTGATGGAACAGGCTGGCTCTCTGCAAAAAATAAATTGGAAGAAGCATATTCAATTATTCCAAGTATTTATAATCTTGCAAATATTAAGAATTTTATACAAAAACTAAAAAGTGAAATGTAAATATAATGTTAAAAGCCTTTTATAAATCAAAGAATCATGATTTTAATCTTCTACATGGAGACTGTATAGAACTGCTTAAGAACTTAGATTTTCAGTTTGACATGATTTTTGCCGATCCTCCTTATTTTTTATCCAATGACGGCATCTCTGTCCAAAGCGGAAAACAAGTCAGTGTAAATAAAGGACCTTGGGATAAATCACAAGGATTTTTCAAGGACAATGAATTCAATTATAAATGGATAAGTATTTGCAGAGAAAAATTAAAAGAAAACGGTACAATTTGGATTTCGGGTACATATCATAATATTTTTTCTGCCGCACAAGTACTTACAGAATTAAATTTTAGGATATTAAATTGTGTTACATGGGCAAAGACAAACCCTCCGCCTAACCTTTCCTGCAAATTCTTTACCCATTCTACAGAATTTATTCTTTGGGCAAGAAAAAATAAAAAAATTACTCATTTTTATAATTATGAGCTTATGAAGCAAATAAACGGCGGAACACAAATGAGGGATTTATGGAGCTTACCGGCTATAGCAAAATGGGAAAAATCATGCGGCAAACACCCCACACAAAAACCTCTTCATTTATTAGCAAGAATAATTCTTGCATCGACAACTCCTGCTGCATGGATTTTAGATCCGTTTACAGGGGCAAGCACGACAGGAATTGCATCAAGCCTATTGGATAGGCGGTTTTTAGGAATTGATAAAGAAATAGAATTTTTAGAAATTTCAAAAAAAAGAAGAGAAGAAATTGATGATGCTCAAATCAGAGAGGAATATAAAAAGAGGATTTACAAATACTCAAACAAGCCTATACAAAACATCATAGAAATAAAAAACAAAGAGCCGTATTACGGTATTGATTTACCTATAGTTTAAATTAATTACTGCTTTATCTAATGCTATATTATACATAAAATAATACCCCCATTAACATTAACCCTTGTATAAATATCCGTATTATGATACTATATATATAATAATAGCTGCAAGATTTTGCAGAAAGGAGTTTAATATGAACAAAAAAAGATTAGGTTTAATTCTCGGATTATTGGTTTTATTTACTCTTGTGCTCAGCCTGACAGGATGTGATCAAATTTACAAAGCATATAAAGGAGACTACGAAGGGATAATTCTGGGTGATTTATCAGGAACATGGTCAGGAACAATCGATAAAAAAGGTAATTTTTCCGGAACCTGTAAACTTTTACACGACACTGGACATGGAACAGAAACTTTAGTATATTCAATGTCGGGAAAAGTATCTAAAACAGGACAGCTTACTGGTACTGCAACCAGAACAGCAGCAAATTTTACCAAACTCGAATTTCAGGCTCAAATAAAACTTTCTCTCGTTACCGGCAAATGGAAAGAAAACGAAGGAGCAGAAGGTACCTTAACAGGAAAAAAGAAATAATCTTTTAAATTAAAACCTAAATTATTTAAAAAACGCATCTTTTGTGCTATGCCGCAAAGGATGCGTTTTTGCTTTCTCCCTCCCCTTGCCCCTCCCCCCTTATTTTGATATACTTAACACTCAAAACATCAGCACCTTATTTTGGAGGAAAAGATGAATATACTGCTTGTCGGATCAGGCGGAAGGGAACATGCAATAGCTTTAAAGCTAAAAGAATCACCTTCTCTCGGTAAACTTTTTATAGCACCCGGAAACGGAGGCACAGCCCTTTTGGGTGAAAACCTTCCCATAAAGGCCGACAATATCGAAGAACTTGCCGATTTTGCTCTTTCTGCCTCAATAGACCTTGTAATTGCAGGCCCCGAAATTCCTCTGTGTTTAGGCCTCGAAGACCTGATTAAAGAAAAAGCAAAAGCTCAAAACAAAAAAATAGCATTTTTCGGGCCGTCAAAGGCTTGTGCCCGATTGGAAGCCTCCAAAGATTTTTCCAAAGAGATGATGAGCCTTCTTTCCATTCCCACGGCAAGATATTCTTCTTTTACCGATTTTCAAAAAGCAAAAAAATATATTGAAGGCTTGGATTACCCATTTGTAATAAAGGCTGACGGCCTTGCGGCAGGGAAAGGTGTTATCCTGCCCGCCTCAAAAGAGGAAGGCATAGCCGAACTTAAAAATATAATGATCGAAAAACAGTTCGGAGCCTCAGGCGACAAGGTAGTCATAGAAGAACGCCTTGAAGGAGAAGAGGTTTCAATTCTTGCCTTTTCGGACGGAGAAAAAATAGCCGTAATGCCGCCCTCGCAAGATCACAAGAGGCTTAAAGACAATGATGAGGGACCCAACACCGGCGGCATGGGAGCCTACGCCCCCGCTCCGATTTGCTCATATGAAGAAGCCGAAAAATATGCCGCTCTTACGATTCTTCCCATTGTAAAAGAAATGAAAAAAAGAGGTACGCCCTACATCGGGGTTCTCTATGCAGGCCTCATGCTCACAAAGGACGGCAAGAGCTTTACCCCCAAGGTGCTTGAATATAACTGCCGCTTCGGAGATCCCGAAACCCAAGTCTTAATGCAGCTTTTTGATGGGGACTTAGCTCTAACCATGAGCTCTTGCGCAGAAGGAAGGCTCGAAGAAGCTATGCCTAAATGGAAGGAAGGCTATGCGGCAACCGTAGTGCTCGCAAGTGAAGGCTATCCTCTTTCTTCATCAAAACCGGTAGAATTGTCCGCTTCGGAATTGGAAGGTTCCCCTGAGGTGAGCGTAATACATGCAGGCACAGCCCTTAAAGACTCCAAAATTTTCGCATCGGGAGGAAGGGTTCTTTGTATAAGCTCAAATGATAAAAGCTTACAAAAAGCTATGGATAATATCTATGCAAAAATAAAAACCATACACTTTCCCGGAGTGCAGTACAGAAAGGACATTGCAAAACGCGGACTGGAACATCTAAATCAACTTAAATAAACATAAAACAAAAAGGAAGAAATAAAATGAACGAAATGAAAAATAAAAACCAAGAGCAGCCAAAGGGCAAGAGCGAAGAACTATCAAAAGATAAGAGCTCGGTATACAGTGCATCAGGCGTGAACATTGATGCAGGAAATGAGGCCGTCCGCTTAATGAGTGCAGCGGTTAAATCAACTTTTAATAAATCCGTTCTTTCGGATGTAGGCACCTTCGGAGGTCTTTTCGGCACCGAAGAGCTTTTTAAAATGAAAAAGCCCGTTCTTGTAGGTTCTACGGACGGGGTCGGAACAAAAGTAAAAATAGCGGCCGAAGCCGGTATATACACAACAATAGGCCAAGACATAGTAAACCACTGCATCGACGATATCCTAGTTCAAGGAGCCAAGCCCCTTTTCTTTTTGGACTATGTTGCAAGCTCAAAGTTGGATCCGCAAATGATTGCCGACATAGTAGGAGGCATGGCAAAGGCTTGTAAAGAATCGGGCTGTGCCCTCATAGGCGGCGAAACGGCGGAAATGCCGGACGTTTATATGGAAGGAGAATTCGACATAGCCGGAACCATTGTCGGGGCCGTCGATGAAGAAAAGATTCTTCCCAAAAAAAACATAAAAGAGGGAGACATCCTGATAGGCCTTGCCTCTGACAGTCCCCATACAAACGGATACTCATTGATTAGAACAGCCTTTAAAGGCGTAGACCTTAGTACCGTCTACCCCGAATTAAAAGCACCATTACATGAGGTTCTATTAAAACCGCACCGCTCCTATCTAAATGCAATCTATCCAATCTTGCAGGAGCATCCCGAAATCGTAAAAGCCCTAGCCCACATAACAGGCGGCGGTTTTATCGAAAACATTCCGCGCGTTATTCCTGCCGGCCTCGTCATCAAGGTAAAAAAAGGCTCGTGGCCCGTACCGCCTCTTTACCCCCTGATCCAAAAATTAACCGGTGCAAGCGGGGACGAAATGTACAGGGTCTTCAATATGGGTATCGGAATGATAGCCGTAGTTTCCCCCGACATGGCCGAAAAATACCGTGAGTTTGTCGGAGAAGAATCATGGATAATCGGCAAACTGGAAAAAGCCGACAATCAAACTCAAAAGCCTGTAACAATATTAGAGTGAAGGGTAAACCTCTAAAAACTGAAGTTTTTAGAAGTTCCCTATAATAAAACTTAGATTTTAAATAATTTATGCCGATAATGAACTGATATGAACTCGATAAAACTACCGCGGACAATTCAGATAGGCGGCAAAGGACAGGTTAAAAAACTTACTCTCGGAGGCACTTCACCGATTTTGCTTCAAACTATGTGGAAAGAAAGCCTATTGGGAGCTGATCTCCTTTCTATCGTAAAAAGCCTAAATGAATTGGAACAATTGGGCTGCGACATCGTGAGGTTTGCAGTTCCCGACATGGATTCTGCGGAGCAATTTGTCAAGCTCACCCGATTAACGGAGATGCCCCTCGTAGCCGATATCCATTTCGACTATAAACTGGCCCTGCGGTGCATGGACGGGGACACGGCAAAAATACGCATAAATCCCGGAAATATCGGTTCAAAAGAAAAAACTGAAGAAGTTATACGCAAGGCAAAGGATACGGTAACTGCTATCCGGATAGGGGTCAATTCGGGCTCTCTGCCTTCCGATCTAAAAAAGAAAATAGAAGAGGCAAATGCAAAAAGAAACTTAAGCGGCGACAAAAAGGCCTTAGATGATGAAATTTCCATTTTGAGAGCTGATGCTTTAACCGAGGCGGCGGCAAGAGAACTGGAAATTTTCGAAAAAGCCGATTTTAAAGATGCCGTAGTTTCTATGAAGGCCTCCGATGTGCAGGAAACGGTCATGGCAAACGAACTCTTTGCTAAAAAATTCGATAATCCCCTTCATTTAGGAGTTACTGAAGCGGGCCCCCTTATTCAAGGTATTGTAAAAAGCACAATAGCCTTTTACCGGCTTTTGGAACAAAACATAGGAAGCACCATAAGAGTGAGTCTCTCCGATTCTTGCGAAAATGAAGTTATAGCCGGAAGAGAAATATTAACCGAATGCGGTAAAAGGCAAGGCGGTATAAGGCTCATATCCTGCCCGCGATGCGGAAGAAAAGGCTTTGATGTTCAAGCCTTTGTAAAACGATGGCAGACAAAACTCTTATCCGAAAAGAAGGACATAAGCATTGCCGTTATGGGCTGCGTAGTCAATGGCCCCGGAGAAGGCAAACATGCAGACCTTGGAATTACCGGAGCAGAAGACTCCGTTATAATATTTAAACACGGAGCAATTACCAAACGCTTGGATTTAAAAAAATTAACCGAAGAAGAAAAAATTGAGGCAGTGGATAAAGCCTTTATAGAGGAGCTTCAAAGTCTATGAAAAAACAATTAAGAATTATTTTTATCGTACTATCTATTTTTTATTTTTACTCAAACCTTTTTTGTTTGGAAACTATTGATGAAAAAGAAAGGCCTTGGCATCTTTTAGAACAAGCAAAAATTCAAATGGAAAAAGGAGAGTTCGGCCTGGCCCTCCACTTAACAAATAAGGCACGGGATATTCATAAAGAACAAATGGAAGCAAAATATTCTTATATGTTTAATGCCTTAAAACCGAAAAGGGTAAAACTAGAGGGAGACAATATTTCGGAAGTCTATGCAATTTTAAATAAAAGAGAAGACCACGATGCTTGTAAAATTTTAGATGAAATCTTTTTAACTCATCCGCCCGTATTTTTTGATAAGTCTATTTCAAAATTAATGTCATGGCTCGAAAAACGCAAGGCCTTCCCTGAAACGGATTATTTGACAGGCCGAATTTATTTTGCAGAAGGAGATTATGAGCAAGCCATGCACTATTATAAGGAAGCATGGAATTCCCACAATTTCTTGGAAATCCCGGATGAAAGGTTCAATATAATTTACGCACTTGCCGACACATCAAAACTTTTGCGCAAATACGATGAACAGGAAAAATACCTCTTGCTTGTTTTAACCGAAGACCCCATATACGGAACTACAAATTTGGAAAGTGATGCTCTTCAGGCTATGATTAAAACAATAAGCTCGGAAAAAACAACCGAAAAATTCTTTTTGCTGTACCGAAACCGTAATCCGATAGCCTTAAAAGCCTACATGGATTTAACGGATATATATATGGAAGCGGGCAAAAACAGAAGAGCTCTTGCAACAGCTGTTTTAGCTTCCATAATAACTATAACGAACCTTGATGACCTTATCTCAAAAGACAATTACACTTATGAATACACCAACCTTTCCGACCTGCTCCATAGACTCAATAGAAAACAAGAAGTTATATTGTGGGCCGAAAAACAAAACTTTTGGAGAGCTTTTATGAATCTTGCAGATTGTCTTTCAAATAACGGTAATACGGAACAAGCTTCTTATCTCTATTCAAAACTGGCAGAATCAATTCCTTCGATTAAATATGCCCAAGAAGCTATATATAAAAAAGAGCAAATGATAAAAAATAAATAAAAGCATACCTGCATCTTTGATTGCTGATAAGATCTTTATGCAAAATTATAGCCGAACCTGTCTAAGAGCGGTTTATTTTCCGTAAGATTCTTATAAAAGTTATCCATAAGCTCAGCCGTTATTTCCACGGAATTATTATAAAGAGAAAAAAGTTTTTCGTTTGTTATTTTGCTCTTAGGATGATCGGAAGTCCTAATGATGTGTCCCTGCAAAAAATCATAAAGACCTAAGATTCTAATTAAAGAAAGTTTTAAAGTTTGAGATAATCTTGTAGGTGCATAGAAAAATTTTTTCCCCATTTTAAAACTACGAAAAGAACACAAAATATCTTCTTTTGTTATAGAAGGAAGAAGACATCTGTAGATATTGGCAACGGCTTCAGCTTCTTTTTCATTTATATCGATATAATTATGAGCCTTGTACTTAAGAGGATGGAGCCCGTCCTGCTTTAATAAAAATTTTTCAAATTCCATTTCGATCTCGGCATGGTCTCTTTTCATTTCCTCCACCATAGCATTTACATAAGGATGGCAAGAGCTATCCAAACCGAAGTGACCTATAAAGCCCATGATATATGAAAATTCATCGGTATTCGGCTCGATTTTTATCTTAGTTAATACGTCATTAAAAACATCGGTACAATTTGTATTATGAATATCCGTTGCAAGCTGCAAAACAGGATTATTATCCTTTTTAAAAGGTTTATGAAAATACAAAAAATCAGGTCCCTGTAAGCCGAGATTATATAAATTCTTATTTGAAATTCCGGCGGCAATTTCAGAAGACAATAGAGCAAAAACCCTTTGTCCATGCATATAATGTGCGTAAAAATCAGGCATAAGGCTACCTATACTCTCCGTTGTGTTTTAGTTCCTTAAAAAGACTTATAACTATCAGTATTATTATAATTCCTAAAGGAAAGGCGGCTATAATCGAAAGACTTTGAAGCTGATTTAAATTCGTTCCCACAAGGATTAAAGCTGCAGGAAGCATTACAAAGACTACCGCCCAAAATGCCCTTAAGCCCTTTTTAGGCTCCGAGTGTTTTTCAAGGTTCTTTTGAGAATAGGAAGCTATTACCAAAGTAATTGCATCAAAGGTACTGGAATAAAAGGCTATCATAGTAATTATTAAAATACCCAAAACAATTTTTGCGTAAGGAAGGGTGTTAAGAATTTGCAAGATAACTTGAGAGGCATCCGTTTCCTTTAAGGCGGAAGCTGCATCAAATATTCCGTGAGCCTGTAAATGGAGTCCGTAATTTCCAAGGATTATAAAAGAGCAATAAGTCCCCGCTATACCGCAAATAAGACCGCCGATTATGGTATTCTTTATTGTACGGCCTTCCGAAATTTTTCCTATAAAGAAAGGCGTTGCAACAAACCATGCTATCCAATAAGCCCAATAAAATATTGTCCAGTTTTGAGGGAAGCCGGCTCCTCCTTCTCCTGAAATACGCAATGGGTCCATCCATGTGGACATGCCGAAAAAGTTTTGAATAACCTTGCCGATACCGGTTATGCTTGTTTCTATTATGTAGATTTTGGGCGAGGCTATAAAGACAAGGCCTATAAGAACACAAAAAGAAACAACCGAAATCTTTGCAAGCTGAGAAATCCCCTTTAAGCCCAATAAAACGGCAGCCGTGTAGACGGCAGCTATTATCAGAAGAATAGAAAGGGTCAAAATCTCTCCTTGAGGGATCCCAAAAATAGTAGAAACAGCCAAAGACAAAAGAGGAGTTGCAAGCGAGAATGTTGTAGCAGTTCCGGCCAATAAGCCTATTACCGAAAAAACGTCTATCATCTTTCCTATAGGGCCGTCAATTCTGTCCCCAAAAATAGGACGGCAGCTTTCAGACAGCTTTTGTTTTGTTCTCCCTTTTACATGGAGCATGTAGGCAAAGGCTACGGCAGGCACTATATGAAAAGCCCACGGTGTTATTCCCCAATGGAATAGAGGATAGGCAGCGGCCCAATCCTGCCTTTCCGCCAATGAAAGAGAAGACAGTCCGAAGGGACTTTCCCCAAAATAATAAGCCCACTCTATAAGCGACCAGTAAAGAATATCGGCTGCCATAGTCGAGGTAAAAATCATAGAACCCCATGCAAAATTCCCGTAACGGGGTTTTTCAAGATTCCCAAGCTTTACAGTGCCGAAGCGGGAAAAGGCCAAACCTATAGCGGTAAAAACGAGGCCCAAGCCGAGCAGGATATAAAAGAATCCAAACTTGTTTACAAAAACAGACCAAAGGGCATCAACAACCTTCATCGATTCCACCGGAAAAAAAAGAACCAAACCCGTCAAGCAGATTATTACTGCAAGGGGCAATACGGTTATAAGCCAGTCAATTTCATTTTTATCTTTTAACTCAAGTTCCTGTACACCCAATTCATCTTCAGTATTCATCATCAATTATCTCCTCCTATAAAAACTTTTACCTTTTTATAATAATCCTTTGCATATCGGTACATCTTTAAGCCGTAATCTCCAAAGCTTACCCCCAAGGCCTCTTTATAACAAGTCCAAAGAGCCCATAAAAAACCCGAAAGAGCGACATAACAATAGATACGCAGCCTCTCATCTTTTTGAGGCTTTCTTTGAAAATAAAGCTCCATCAAATTTTCAAGTTCGGTATTGTCATAGTAGGCATATATGGCAAACATTGCTATATCTATCAGGGGATCACACATAGCGGCATACTCCCAGTCAATTAAATGCACATCATCACCGCTAATTATAAAATTGTCGGGAACAAGGTCTATATGACATAAAACACCGGGCTTTTCCATATTTTCGATTATTTCCAAAAGCTCATTCATCAACAGCCTAACCTCGCGGTAATCATTATAGAAGATACCGTTTTTTTCGTTTGCAATTTTTTCGTAATAGTCCATACGTTCACGGAGATTAAAGGAGTGATCAACCTTTAAGCCGGACTCATGCAGACGGCGGGCAACCTTAATACATTTTTTTAAGTCTTCAGGATTGCGGGCATCCGCAGTATGGGAGTTGGGAATAAACTTGCTAATCTTCACCCCATTTTCAGGATCAAAGTAAATAATAGAATCGCTCAAATGTAAAGGAGAAACAGCCTTGTAGACCTCATATTCTTCTTTTCTGTTTATAAGGGCTTCGGTTCCCTCTCCCGGTATTCTAAAAATATATTCTTCACCTTCAAATTCGAACAAAAAAGATTTGTTTGTCATTCCGAATTTAAGAGGCTTTAGATTTGTAATACTATGTTCAGGGCGTTTAAATACATCCGATATAAGCTCAAGCCATTTGTCATGGGATGAAATAAGATAAGATGAATCAAAGAGACGAATTTCGTCAAGGGATTCGAATTCATATACCTGATGCTCACCCTGCTTGTTGGCAAACATGGTTAGCGCTTTTATATTTCTCATATAGACATCTTCCCAGTACCAATCATCCGTATCATCTCTTTTATAGGCTTCTTCAATCAAGGGGCGAATCTTATCGGAAAATTCTTTTGAAAAATAAACAGGGCCGTACATAACCCAGCCGTTTCGCCCTCCGACCTTTACATCCATAATTTTATCATGCAGGCCTAACTTTAATATCCATTCTTTTGTTTTGCCGATTACCTTCACGGCCGAATACCATGAATCATACTCATGGGAATGGTACATATTTTCCCTAAGCCAATTATCGCTCGAAAGAATATAGGTGCTTTTAAGCTCTTCTCTTACATGGTAAAGGGTGGAAAGGTTGTTTTTATTTTTAAAGTCGGGATTATATACAAATTTTACACCATACTTATCTATCAGATATTCAAAGGTTTCCTTTAAATAGCCTACGACTATAGTTATATCGTTAATACCGGCCGCTTTCAGCTGTTCAATTTGCCTTTCAATCATCCTTTCGCCGAACACTTCCAATAATCCCTTAGGTGTTGCATAGGTTAAAGGAACAAAACGCGAGCCGAAACCGGCAGCCATAATAATAGCATTATCTACCCTACACTCTTCAAAAACGGTTAAAGCCTTTTCGGTAAGCCGTTTTTTCCCAAAAGGCGGAACACCCTCGGTATATAAAAAGCCGTCATGCTCCATATCGAATAAAATCTTATTTACGTAAGCCAAGGATATTTTTAACTGTTTTGCAATATCTCTTTGCGGAATATCCTTATCTTTTTGCATAAGTTTTATAATCTGAAAGTGTCTTCTCTTCATAGACATACATTATACAAAAATAGCGTTCAAAGTCAAGCTATTTTACATAAAAAAGTGAACATCATATAAAAGTATTTTAGTTTTGTCTATAAATATCTTGACAACTTACAATTTTGATTGTATAGTTAGACCGCTTGTTTTTAACAAGCCTATATCGCTATATGCGTAAAAGGAGTGTAATCGCACTATGGAACAATTTTTACAAAATCTTACAAGCTTAGTTTCTTCGGCTAACGGATTTATTTGGGGAGTTTACTTCCTCATTCCGCTTCTATGCGGTACCGGTTTGTTTTTTACAATCCGGTTAGGAGGAGTACAGTTTACAAAATTCGGAGCAGGCTGGAAACGCCTTTTCGGTAACTTTTCATTAAGCGGAAAAGAAGCCGGAAAGCACGGAATGAGCTCTTTCCAAGCTGTTGCTACAGCTATTGCAGCACAGGTTGGAACGGGAAACCTCGTAGGAGCCATGACAGCCCTCATCATGGGCGGTCCCGGAGCTATTTTCTGGATGTGGCTTGCAGCCCTTGCCGGTATGGCAACAAACTTTGCTGAAGCCTCCATCGCTCAAATTTACAAGACAAAGGATGACTCGGGCCAGACAGTAGGAGGTCCCGCATACTACATTTCCGAAGGTTTAAAAAATAAGGTTGGAGACGGCTTTGCAAAATTCCTTGCAGGTTTCTTTGCCATAGCCATCATTCTAGCCCTCGGATTTATGGGCAATATGGTTCAGGCTAACTCAATTTCGGATGCCTTCCAAAATGCTTTCCATATTCCTACATGGGTTACAGGTGCAGTTCTTGCAGTAATCGCAGGTATTATCTTTATGGGTGGAGTTAAGCGAATTGCTTCGGTTACCGAAAAAGTAGTTCCCATCATGGCTATCGTTTACATTGTAGTAGGTCTTGTTGTTGTTATTATCAATGCTGCTCAGATACCCGAAATGTTTGCTATGATCTTTAAGGGAGCATTTAATCCCAAGGCTGTTTGGGGCGGAGCTCTCGGTTTCGGAATGGGACGAGCCGTACGATACGGTGTTGCCCGAGGCCTTTTCTCTAACGAAGCTGGTATGGGTTCTACACCTCATGCCCATGCCGTTGCAGATGTAAAACACCCCGTAGAACAAGGCGTTTTAGGTATTGTTGCCGTATTTATCGATACATTCATCGTTTTAAATGTTACGGTATTTACCGTTTTAAGCTCAGGCGTTGTACAATTTGAAGGAAGTGAGCCCACAATGAAGGGAATTAAGCTCGTTCAAGAAGCTTTCTCACAACACTTGTTCGGCTCCACATTCGGCTACCTTTTCATTGCCGTCTGTCTTCTTTTCTTTGCATTCTCCACAATTATCGGTTGGTACTACTTCGGAGAAACAAACATCAGATACTTATTCGGAACAAAGGGACTTATTCCCTATCAGCTCCTGGTAGTTATCTTCATCTTTGTAGGGAGCTTGCTTAAGATTGACTTAGTTTGGGAATTAACAGACTTCTTTAACGGAATTATGGTTATACCGAACCTTATAGCCTTGCTATTCTTAAGCGGAACCGTTGCTAAGGTCTTACGAGACTATAACAAGGGTCTCCCCTATGACGCAAGCCAGTATAAATAAGCACTAAAAAAGGGCAGCTTAAGCTGCCCTTTTATCTTTACTTTTATTTTCCAAAACAAACACAAAATATGCAAAAAGATTCACAAACTAACAAAAGACTTATTATTACAAACAACCCTAAGGTTAGAACCTTCTATGAAGAAGATAGGACGGGCTTAAAAAACCGATATGAACTTACCTTTTTAGATTCCCGAGATGAAGTTTTCAAAACGGTAAGAGATTTAATACATTCTAACTGGAAACTCTTAAACCATGCCATGGCAGGAAACATTCCGCTTCATAAGCACCCATATAGAAGCATGGCTTTAGAACAGCAAGAAAATCTTGACACAAATTCCCTTATTCTGTGGGAATCGGCAATGGAACGCGTAAAAAGAGGCAAAACACCGCCCTACCCCGATGATGTTTTAGAAGATTTTCAAGAATTAGACTATAATTTGTTTTCGGGCTCGGTAAAATTTTAAAAAATCTTCTAAATTTATAGGGTGAAGACAACTTGGTGAATTTAGAAGAAAAGCCACGAGCTGACATCATCTATTATTTTTGTTAAAATCATTACATGTATTTCTTGTTTTTCAGACTCCGTATAAGCCTTCCATGACTCATACGTATAGTTTTTATTTATCTTGAACGCAATAGAAGGGCTTTTTCTTTTATTTCCTCTTCAGTCAACTGTGAATAGGTTTGTAAAACATTAACAACAAAATATGTACTGAGACACTTAACTAGAGGATTTTTTGTCGAGTCCGATACTTTAGTGAATAAAGCGGCACTTTTTTCATAATTTTTCATCATTTGAAGGGAAAGAGCCGAATAAAACACAATCCATTCACTTGATTCTGTTTTTAAAACAGGCAAAGCCGAACTAAATTCAAAAACATCTTGATAATCACCGGAAATCATCTTTGCTGCTGCAAATTTCGGCCCCAGCTTTGACACATATTTTGGCTGATTATCCTTCAAAAAGTCACAAAATTTATTCATAGAAGCAAAATCACCTAAAAGAAGGAGAGATTCCGCTAAAAGAAGCGAATTTTTATAGGTAATCCGTTTTTTTGTATATATACTTTTCTCCAGTAAGGAGGCCAAAGAAGACCAATCCTCGGATTCAATATATTTGATCAAGAGTCTATTTTTTAAGAACATTATATTTACAAATAAAATGAGAATTAAAAATACAGGCCCGAAAAACCAGTTAGTATTCCAAAATTCCCTCATAAAAGAGCCGTCAGCATAGAATAATGGGAGAAAAAAAACGGTAAACAATAACAAAATTAAGACGATATTAAATATAACAAATAGTACTTTTAATTTCATATAAAATCCTTTATAATGATATTATATTGTATCACAGGAGAGAAAATAAGTGAATACCTACAATGCAGAACATACGAAAGATTTATCATTTTTTAATAAAAATGTCTATTTGGATAAAAAATTTTTGCTTTTAATCCCGGAAACGCCTCTTACTGCAGAGCTAAAGGCTATTTTAAGCGACTGGGATTTTTCTCTCCTTTATTCTGACGGAGAACCTTCAAGTTTTATGAGTGTAAGGACGGATACTTCCGCAGACAAGGATGTTCTGGACTCAAGCAAAGAAAACGAAATAATTTCCGACAAACTGAAAAAACAAAAGGAAATTATGGAAGAAACGGAAAATAAATTCTGGGATTTTTTACGATTTACGGATAAAATTTTTACCGATTATACTATGAAAAAGATTTTGGACCCCCGTTTAGTTTTTGATAAAATAAAAGAACTATGCGATTTTGTAAAAACCGATAAAAAAAATATTCTTCTAATAGAAATGCAAAAATACAGTTCACCCACAAACTATTTGGTCATGCACTCTCTGCGGTCTTCAATTTTTGCCATAATTATAGGACTTCAGCTTAAAATGCCGCCTCATAGGCTAATAGAGCTTGGGGCTGCCTGTCTTTTACACGAAATAGGTATGTTCAGACTTCCGCCTCAATACTATATGTATGATGCACCCTTGAGCGAAGAAGGAAAAAAGGCCTTATTTACACATCCTGTCCTGTCATACAATATTTTAAAAACATCTTCTTTTTCTTTGCCGATATGTTTGGGGGTTTTGGAACACCACGAAAGAGAAAACGGGCATGGATATCCAAGAGGCCTTACAAAAGAAAAAATTTCAATGTACGGCAAAATAATCGCCGTTGCATGTTCTTATGAGGCTGCTACAGCTCCACGGCCTTACAAAGAAGCTCAAGATGCCTCATCAGGCATTGTAGAGATGATAAAAAATACTAATGAACAATATGATGAAACCATTTTAAAGGCTCTGCTTTATTCTCTATCCTTTTACCCTGTCGGAATGTATGTTCATCTTTCTAACGGAAAAATAGCAAAGGTAATAGATGTTAATCCTGATGATCCAAGATTTCCTATTGTACAAATTTACGGCCAAACAACTCCCACCGGAGATCCGGTTATTGTACAGACAAAATCAAATAACGTAACCATAAAAAGACAATTATCCAAAGAAGAGCTAAAAAATATCGACCGAAATACTATATAAAAAAGTAAATTTAGTTTATAATCATGAAAATAAGAGGTAAGTAAATGAAAAAAAATAAGATTTTGTATTCCATATTTTTTTTATCTGTTGCAGTTTTTAACCTTTGGGGAAATGAAGGAACAAAACTTTTAGAAGACTATGAAACCGTTCTTATGCGAATAAGATATTCAAAAACTTCAGGGTTTTGTCATGACGGCAAAACAGAAATCAGGGAAGAAAAGGTAAAGGGTTCTGAAAATTCTTTTTTTACCGAACAGAGAAATATTTATTTAAAGGTAAAAAACATAAAAGAAAACAAGGTATATTATACAAGGTGCTTTGAACTACAAGAAGATAACGGGAAATTAGCAGCTGCTGCAAATTATCAAATAGAACCGGCCGTCAAAATAACGGGACATTGGAATTTTTTCAAAATAGGGAAAAAATTAAATATAACGGTATGCAGCGGTGAAAAATGTAAAAATACCGAGATGACTCTTTATGAAATAAATGAAACGCCTCTAAAGATAAAAGACGGCATATTTTTTGAATTCGATGAATCAGAAAAAAAGGAAGCATTAAATTTTAGTATAAGTCTTAACGCAAAGCCTATGCCTATCATAGATATTAAAGCAGAAGAAGCAAAAATGAATGAAATATTAAAAAAAATGGAAAAATATTTTACGGCAGCTCAAATTAAAGAAAAAAAAGACGCTTTTTATAAAGCCTTGTCATCTTTAAAATAATTTCTATTTTAATATAACCCAAGTGGAACCGGTGCCGCCGTCTGCATTTTTAGGATGACCGGTTTCGCCTGCCCTTTTATGCTTTTCAAGATAGCTGCGGACAAAGGGAGCCAAGACGGCACCTCCGCCGGAGTGGTTTCCCTTGCCATGAATAATTAGAATTTTTTTTAGACCGCGGCGTATGGAATTTTCAAAAAAAACATTTAAAGCGGATTCGGCTTCATCGCAGGTCATGCCGTGTAAATCGATTTCGTCCTCACATCTCATATCCCGCAGTATTTTTCGTTCCCTTGCATAGTCTATATGGTTCAAGGACTCTTGTGCATCCTTATCTTCTACACCATAGCGTCTTAACCACATTTCCATGGGGTTTATCTTTTTTTTATTTTCTTCTTTTATTCTGATTGATTGCTTCGTTTTATTTGAATGTTCATCTTTTTTTATTTGCTTTTTTCCGTAGGGCTTTCCCGTTATTTTATCCCACTCGTCCAAGATGTCGCCGAAATTTTTAGTCATACAAGTCTCCCATCTTCCTAATCCGTTATAACAAAGCCGTTCTTTTTTTGCCAGCCGCCGGTACCGTCTTTTTTTTCTATAAAAAACCATTCTGAAGTTTTTTGTTTTATAATAACGGTTTCACCAATTTCCAGGGAGCTTACAACAGTTCCGCTTGTTTCGGGTATATGATAAAGCAAATAAGACTCATCATAGTTTAGAGGTATATAAACGGCTCTTTCATATTGCCGCGAATACAAAAATATAAGAGCGGAAATCAAGCCAAGACTTAAAATTAAAAAAATCTTAAACCCGATATTTTTCTTTTTATACAAGAAAAAATAGCTTGAGAGCAGCAATAAAATAAAAAATAAAAACCATAATATTTTTTTTAGGATTGCAGACCTGACGGCAAAGCTTTCCTTTAAATTAAGGTCTTTTTCATATTCAAGTCTTTGATTTTTTATCTTTCTCGGAAAAAAACTGCCGGCTTCCTTTTTACGCAGCTCTGCAATTAGTGAGGCTTTTTCTTTTTTCTCTTCAAAATTTTCTTTATGATTTTTTAGCTTAGTTTTGCTAAGTTCGTTTTTTTTAGTGTTTAATGCAAGGCCCAAACTTTCATAAGCTTTTTTTTCGTCATCGCTTATTTTTTCTTGTTCAATACTTCCCTCTATTACATTTACTCTTTGCTCTCTAACATAAATTTTACGGGAATCTTTTGATTCGGAAGTTATACTTATTTGCGGTACAGGAAGACTTATATCGCCCGCTTTTAAGGGTGTCCACAAAAAGAAAGCAACAGCCTTCCAGCCTATTTCATCGAGAGTTGTACGCTCTATTTTTGAAGTATCGGATTCTTTAATGTTGACACCGGTTTCCAAAATGGAATCTTCAGGAGCCTGACAGTTTATATCCAAACCGGAAGCCCTCCCCTCGCCTTTAAAATGATCATAAAAAAAGCCCATCAAAACTATGAGATATTTTTTCCCCTGCACAATCTTTTTTGCCGGAGAATACGAAACTGCGTCCAATATTTTCCATTTAAACATTGTATCCTTTGATAAGGCCGGAGGTTCCACCTGAATAGAAAAATTTTTAAGTTTAGTCTGTTTCTTGCCCAAAGACAAATAAGGAATAAGTTCAAAGTTTCCTATTTTTTTTAATCTATACTTGTTTGTAATTAAAATACCGCCGTATAATGAATTTATACCCGAATCTAAAAATTCAAGAGCTTCACCTTCATCCAAAATAATCAGTTTCGGTACATCCGATGACCTAAAAGAATATTCATCCAATTTGATTTTTACTTCAAAAAAGGAATCTATAAATAGAGGGCTTGAAGAAAAAGATAATTCCAAATCCTCTTCTACCTCGGCATAGGTATAACCTGAGTAAAAAGAAAAAAGAAAAAAAAGAATTAATAATCGAATGCCTGAGGCTGCTTGTTTTCTTGCTCTTTCTTTTGCCATTGCTCTTTCTCCTTTTTTCGTATTAAATTTAAAATCGTCTTTTCCGATAAATCGGTTTCCTTATCTTCAATAACGGCAGCACTTTTAGAATTAGGAAGCTTTTCTTTTTCTTTTTTTTGGTAACGCATACTCAGCTCGAAATTAATCTTAGCATCAACACTATCAGGCTTAAGCTCCAAAGATTTTTTAAAAAGCCTTACAGCGTTTTCATATTCATGATTTTTAAATGCTATTATTCCTTTTTGATAATAAATATAGGAATCCAAATTTTTATCAGTATTTTCATTGATCGCTTCAAAACGGGAAAGAGCCGAAGCATCTTCATTTTGCATAAGGTAGATGGAGCCGATTGCAAAGTCCGAATAGTCTTTTATTTTTACATCTTCAATTTCTTCACTTAAGTCTATCGATTTAAAAAATTTTGATGCAGCCTTATTCCAATCATTCTGTTTCCATGCAATATATCCCGAAAGAAAATTAAGTCTAGCCACATCCAGTTTACTGCATGAGGATATCAAAAAAATAAGGATACTTATACAGATTATTTTATTTATTTTTACCATAAAATGAGCCCCCGCCTAAACATAAAAAAATAAAAGCAAGTAAAAGCATTTCAAAATTCCTTTTTACAGGCTCCTGTATATAAACCATTTTTTCAACTCCCTCTACACCGGTATCTATTATTTTTAAGATACTTTCTATAGACCCGGAACCCAAAGCCGAGATATACATACTTTCACCTCCTGCTATACTTGCAGCCTTTTGCAAAAAGGCCTCTTCCAATCTTGCATCCTTTAATTGGGTATTTCCCTTTTCATCAAGAACTTTTATTTTAGTTTCTTCAAGAGTACCGAAGCCCACAATAATTAAAATTGCATCCGTCTTTTTTATTTTTTCTGCAGCATGTAAAAGAGAGCCTGAGGTTTCCCCGCCGTCCGTGCATAAAACTATTATTTTTGAGTTTCCCCTGTTTTCTCCAAAAGAATCCAATGCCCGTAAGACGCCGGCTTCAAGGTTCGTGCCTGTAGAAGAAAGAATTAAGGGAGATAAGGCATCTATTGCAGAGGATAGGGCATTTTTTTCAAAGCTTAAAGGCACCGATAAAACTCCCTCGCCCTTTGTAATTACAAGCCCTACTGCAGACTCAGGTGAGGTTTTATGCATTCTTTCAAGCAATATTTTTAAAAACTGTCTTTGTACGGCAATCCGGCTGGGCTGAATATCTTGAAGGCTTATACTTTTTGAAATATCGGAAACAAACATAACCGATACTCCCCTTCGCCTTACTGAAACGGGTTTGGAGCCCCAAAGCGGACAGGCCAAGCCCAAAATCAAAAAAATCCATGCAGCGGAAAAAAACAAGGCTCTTATTTTTGCCTTTTTGATTATCTTTTTTGTATTTTCCAAGCCTGAATAAGCTTTTTTTATCTTTTTTAAGTTTATATAAAAAATAAACCAAACAGGAAGCAAAAACAGGATAAAAAACAAGTAGACCGAATTTTCAAAACTTATCATAGATATACCCTCATAAAAATTCGGCGCAAAAGCCACACAAGCACAAATGAAAAAATTGAAGCCGATAAAAAGTACACATATAAATTTTCCTCGATAATCTGAGTAAAATTAGACTGTGCAGCAGGCACCTGCTTGGATATTGTGTTAAATATATCTTCAAGTATTTCGGGTGAAGAAGCGGAGGCATATTTTCCGTTTCCGTATTGAGCTATTTTTTTTAGCTCAACCTCATCAAATTTGGAAAAAATAGACCCAGAGTAAGTTTTTCCCGTTTTTCGATCGGTGTACTCCAAGGTAGTATATCCCGAGCTTCCTATCCCTATAACATAAAAGCCGATGTTTTTATTTACTAAAACTTCAGCCGCAGTTTTCGGATTAATTTCGCCGGTATTATTTTCACCATCGGTAAGTAAAACAATGTATGAAGAGTTCAGCTTAGTCCTTGTCATATAGGCGGAAGAAACCGCAAGCCCCATGCCGATTGCAGTTCCATCTCCTAATTCTCCTATACTCAAAGAATCGAGGCGGGATAAAAATACCTTATGGTCGATCGTAGGCGGAAGAATAAGAGCTGCAGAACTTGAAAGAGCCGTCAAGCCGAAAGAATCCCCGGGATACTTTGCAACAAATTTTCTTATAATTTTTTTTGCAGCTGCGATCCTCGTTTCTCCGTTCATATCCTTTGCTGCCATAGAAGGACTTATGTCCAACAAAAACATAATGGAACTTCCGGCATCGGTATAAACCTGTTTGTTTTTAAAAATAACAGGTTCCGACAGGGCTATTATTAAAAAAATAATTCCGCAATACCAAAAAAGGTAACATAAGAGATTCCCGAATTCCATAAGCTTATTTTTTTTAGGAAAAAAGCCCTTCCAATTAACCAAATTTAATTTTAATTCGGGGCTTGCAACAAGGCCGCTTTTTTTTAATATAAGAAACAAGAAAAAAAATAAAATCAATAAAAGCATAAGGGGATGGTTAAAGCTAATCATTTGTATCCGCCTTGTATTTTAATTTTTCTTTTTGAGCGGCATTTATAATTTTTTGAATTTCGGATTCTGCTATTTTCATAAGTTTAAATGTTTGATTTAAAAAATAAATACTTTCCATTTCAAAGTTTATTTCTTTTAGATCCGCAGCCCCAAAACGGAGAGCTTGAAGTTTAAAAAAGATTTTTTCAAATTCAAAGTAAACTCCGTAGGTGCTTTCAAACTTCCGCTTAAGGTTTTCTAATATTTCCGAGTATGTAAGACTCTCGCCCTCAGCCGATTTTAAAACCGCTTCCGATGAGGTCAAACTGAAACAATAACTTCTAAAAGCAAATTCAAATTTTTTTAACCAATCCTTTCTTTTTGTAATTGCTTCAAGGCTGTCGGAAGAAGAAACGGAAGACACTTGCCGCTTTAACTTTCTCAAAGATTTATTCAAGGCTTTAATTCTTATTCTTTGAGCCCTCGAAAAAGAGTAAACAAAAAAATATTTTTTTACCGCAGAAAAAACCATTATGGAAGTAAAAATAAATACGGCACTTACGGAGGCTATAAGATAAAGCAAATAACTCGTACCCGGAAGTAAAAGAGGAGGACGCGGAGGCTGTATGACCTCAACCTTTGCCGTTTCCAATATTGAAGAAATAAAAACTTGGGGTATTGAATCATAAATACCGGCCTCAGCCAATGAAGGAAAAAATACGGGACCTGTTTCCCATGGAGTAAAATTTATGGATATGTATTCTTTTGTTTTCTGTTTTTTAATTTGAATGGAAGTTATATCCATCATAGTATTTTGTTTTATCTTATCAATTTTAAAAGAGCCGGACATTAAAATAGAAGGATCAAAAGATTGCAAATCATCTATAGGAAATAAAAATTCTGCGGAGTCGCCTACAAAAACTTGTTGAGGAATTAAAATGCCTTCCATCCATCCGCTCCGAACTTAGCTAAATTATTTTTTAAAACACGCTGATTGCTTTGTTTCGATAAAAAGAAGTCTCCCAATACTTTTACGGTATCATCATTTACATCGAGTAAAACAGGATTTGCAAGGGAGTGCTTACAGGTATTTTCCCACCTTGATATTTCTTCACTAAAATTCTTTTTATATTCCATCTGAAAAGTCTTAGAGCCCGTAGGCAAAAGCATTCTAAAATTGGTTTCAGGGTCTTTAAATCTTATAGATCCGGCTTCCGGCAAAAAAGAATCCATAGATCCGCTTATCTTAAGGCAAACAACATCATGTTTTGCCGCCAAAAGTCCAAGCTCCTTTTCATAACCCTCAACCTTAAAATCCGAAATGATTATTACCAAGGAACGTGAACGCAAAATCTTAGAGGCGGCTGTCATCGCAGACGCAATCTGTGTTCCCCGTACCGGTTTTCGATTTTTGCAAAAGGCAAAATCTTCCATAGATTTTAATATGGTCAAAATATGATCTTCTCCCGTTCTAGGAATAAACAATGGGCCTTTTTCTCCATCAAAAAAAAGAGCTCCTACCGGAGAAAATATATTCCTCCCCGCAAAGGCCAAAAGGGCTGCCGTTTCGATAGCTTTTTCCTTAGGACTGATTTTATCGAGCCCCGGCTCCATCGAAAGTGAAAAATCCACACAGATAAAAATGCTTAAATCTCTTTCTTCACGGTACATCTTAACATAGGTCTTACCGCTCCGCGCCGTAAGGTTCCAATCTATAGAGCGTACATCATCTCCCGTTTCATATTCCCGCACCGAGTCGAATTCTATACCCTGCCCGCGAAAAGCCGAACTGAATCCGCCTGAACGTAGACCTTCGGAAATCGAAAGAGAAGAGATTTTAAGCTGTTTTGCCCTTTCTGCGATAAAACCTGTTTTCATAACGTTTTATTTTATTACGAAAATCAGTTTTATTCAAGACAGTGCATTGCCTTACGCTGTAGGACAGTCCCGCATTAGTGTGAGGTGCCCACCCGCCTTAGTGTGAGGTACGCACCCGCATTAGTGTGAGGTACGCACTCGTCCGAGTGTAGGGTGCCCACCCGAGCGATACGAGCGGCTCGACAGGCATGGAAATCAATTTTTGAAAAACACAGTGCTGCGGTGTATATAACTTTCTACAGGCAGCCTCGTGTAGTGCTGAAACATGCCGTCTATTGTAGCCGTAATAGGGCATCGATTGTAGCTACAATAGGTGACCTATTGTAGCCGTAATAGATCACCTATTGTAGCCTTATACTTGCAGCTTCCACTGCCATCTATGGCAGGAGTACCAATTATACATTAAACCCCATTCCCCGGTATCTAATATTTTGGTTTCAAAAATCCGAAGCTGTTTACTTCCCATTGCTGGTTGCCCTTCGGCATTACCTCAAACTTGCCGTGTTGCGAGTTTAAAAGTGCAGTGCTACCGTAAAGCACTTGGGTACTCGTCGTGTAGTTGTTCTCCGGTACCTTAATGCGGGCGACGGTACCGGTAGCGGTCAAGGCGTTTTCAACAGAAATACCGGAACGGCTGTCCAAATACACATCATTGTATACATTAATTCGTGTGCCGCCTTGCATACTTACTGTTGCGTTATTTGCGGCGTATACGCCTTTGCCGTTTGCTGCCCTATTGCCGGTAATCAGTACGCTCTGCGCACCGGAACCTGTAGAGTCTTTCAGGTTCAAGATGCATGATTGGCCGACATAGATGCCGCCGCCGTTGCGGGTCGCTTCGTTTGCCTGTCCTATGACGCCGCCTATAGTGCCGCCGCTGATTGTTACCGCAGGGGTGGAGCTGCCAGTCTTGTTGATATAGATGCCGCCGCCGTCTATTGCGGTGTTCCTCGTAAAGATGCAGTTTGTGATGGTAGTAGGTGTGCTCTCAACATAAATGCCGCCGCCGTTTGTCTCTGCTTCGTTGCCCGTAATGATACAGTTTTTTATTTTGATGTCGTTTGCATCTCTTGCGAAGATTGCCCCGCCGCTGCCTGCATCTTCGTCCCCGTTCGCCTTTCCGCCTGTAAGCGTTAGGTTTTCGAGGATGAGATTTGCGCCGTTCTCCACTTTGAAGATGCGGCTCATCTTGCTTGCGTCAAGTATGTCATTTTCGGCTCCGGTTTTGCCCTTTATCTTAAGGGGTTTGTTTATTTCGATTTGGCCCGAATTGCCTATTGACGCCGTTATTTTCCCGTCTATGGTGATGGTGGAGTTTGGATCAGCTACTTTGACAGCATTTTTTAACAACGTCCACGCGTTCATATCGCTTCCTGCTACGGTTCCCACCTTCTTAAACTTGACCGTTACGGTTTCATCGTCGCTTACGTTGGAAAGAGTTGCCTTTTTGTTGTCGCTTGAGTCTACGTTTACATTACTGCTCCAGCTGTCAACTTTCCAACCGAGAGCGGGCGCCGCGGCAAAGGTTACATTTTCGCCTCGCGGTACGGTAAGGGTTGCAGTACTGCTTCCGCTTGCTGTTTGGGAAGTAGAGCCGTATGAGCCTGTCAGTGTTCCGCCCTCTTCGTCTACAACCTTGAATGTTACGGTGTGAGTTGAACTGTTCGCTTCTATCGTTGCGGCAGCCCCATCCGAAGTAACGCCTCCTTTGTCGCGCAAGGTTACGGTGTACGATGTTTCCAGGTTGCCGAGTCCTATTTGTATTTCCGTTTTGTAGTATAAAACCCACGCTCCTGACGGCAGCGATTCAGTGCCGTCCGGCGTAAGCCCTGTACCGTCTGCAAGAAATGAGGGTGCCGCCGGTTTTTTGCTAAAGCCGTTATGAGTATCGTTCATTTCTAAGCCGTATGATGTTCCGTTTACGGTAACGTATGCAATATCATCATGGATATATTTTCCGCCTACCATGTCAGACAAATCTTTTGTATCTATGCAGAGCACGTAATAATTAGGAGAAGTATTAGTCTGTTTTGCAAGCACGACTGCCGGTTTTGGCGGCGGGGTGTTCGATTTTATGCCGAAGGTGTAGGTTTTCTTAAATACCCTGCCGTCTGTAGCCTTAAGGGTGATAGTCGGGTTTAAACTGCCTGAACCTTGTTCGTAAAAGGCTTCTTTATATGTAAGCTTCAGCCTGCCGGGAGCGGTTTGCCCCAGTACATAGTGGGTTCCTTCCGTAGGCTGTTGGGAAAGTTCTTTAAATTCGACAATGCCCGCAGGTTCCCAAGAAGTCGGCATAACGAGCGGAAAGTTTTTCGGGTTATGCACTGTAAGCATAATATGCACCTCGGGTGAAGAGCTGACACAAGGCACACCCGCTTCGTCCGGTCTAGCTACCGCACCTATGCTGTGGTCTTTGATAAAGGCTTCGCTCGCCCAATAACTTAAAAAATCCTCTGGATCTTTCAGAAATTGCTCGCAGGCTGTAAAAAGTACAATTACGGCAACTGCCGCTGTTAAAGTTGTCAAAAAAGTTAAAAGTTTTCTCACCATATCCTCCTTATTTTAAGGAAAAAAACACCCTGTAGGTCTAATCTTAAGTATATAATATCACAATTTTAATGTTTTATCAATAATAGCGGGCTCATATTGCTAAAAAGAACCAAGGTTACTCGGTGTCTATATACAAGAGAAACCGTATCGGGCTCTTGATTTTTTTTAAAAAAAGGCCGAAAATATAAGATATGAAGAAAGGGTTTATTATATTTTTATTTGTTGTATCTTTTTGCTTTGCAGAAAAAGCCGCTTTTGCCGAGGAAAGCCTTGTCGGCGAAAATGAACTATCGCAAATTTTGCCGGATGTAAAACCCGATAAAACGGGTTCGGAAAAGATAGAATTTGCGGAAAATCCTCAAGCGCTGCAAAAAAATGAGGACTTTGCCTTTCTCTCATTTTCGATTCTTACAAGAGAAAAATCCGTAATGATCAGCTGGAAAGCAAAACCGGAAGGAAAAAATCTAATTCTTTACAGGTCAACAACGGGCTTTTTATCAATAAGCTCTCTCGCCGAAGCCGTACCTATTGCAAATATAACCGATGACGGACTTCCATTTTTTGACTACCCTATTCCCGGAATTCCCTATTACTATGCCATTGCCGAAGAAAACGAAATCGCTTCAGGTAAAATTCAATTTATAAACGGAATAAATACAATCAACAGCCCTGTCGAAGTCTTCGCTTCTCCTGAAGAACAAGAGAAAAAAAGTATTGCGCTTCAAAACCGCCCTATTCCTCTGCCTTTTTTAAACCCTGAAAAGCAAATAAAAAAAAGAACCGAGTTTTTTTCTTCTCAAACTGAAACCCTTATAAATGCTCTTACGGCAGAAAAAAGGGATTTTAGAGAATTTATTATTTCTTCTCAAAGGCTTGAGCCCTACGTCTTTCCTGATGACAAAAGAACTCCTGACGGCGGTGAGAGCATGGAATTACAAAGAATTCTAAAAGAATATTTTTATACAAAAAACTGGCAAAAATGTAATGTTGAGCTGACCAATTTTTTAAGAATACGCAGAACATCCAGAGTTTCCGCGAGAACGCATTTTTATATAGGACAGACCCTCTTTTTCCAAAACCTCTATGACAAGGCTCTATTGGAATTTTTAACAGCCCAAGACCTCTATCCGTCTCAGGCAAAAGAATGGGCACATTATTGTCTTGTAGAGCTGGCGAACTGAATTAAATTCTTCGCCAGCGAATTGAATTAGTTCAGTTCTTCGCCGGCGAATTTTTGCTAGCGAATTCTCCTAAGAAGTAAAAGCAATAAAGAATTTTTTTGAGTGGAATTCGTATAATCTTCCGCAGCTTTTTCTTTTGCATTTTCGCTAAAAAGAATTATTGAATCACCTGCATTCATTCTATCATAGTAACCGTTTCTCTTTAAGATTCCCTCGGACAAATTTTCCTCCGACTTTGAAGGCTCAAAATAACCCAAGAGATCGGACGGATCAAAGACCATACCCAGACCTTCTTTTTCGATAACCAAGCGGTCCTTGCGTATAACGGCAATTTTTAAATCCTTAAAATCCGAATCATGTTTTCCTATGTCGATAACGGCTTCATTTTGATAGCGGTTTATGAGCTTGCCTACGATGGGCATCGCCTCATTAAGCATTGAAGAAAGCCGCCTTATGCCGTTTGAAAAACGGTCATTGCCTGAACGGTAAACGGTAAATGTTTTTGCCGGAGAACCGGTACGCGAAACATAAAGCTCCAATATGATTTGAATATCCCTTCTATTCTCTTTGAGCCTTATAATGCCGAAATAGTCCTCATTTGCCGTACGCGATTTTTTCGAAGCCTCCCTATAAGTTACAGGCTTATCCGAATAAGAAGTTATTTTGATTCTGGGATTATAAGAAAAAATATCCGAAGTAAGAATTTGAGTTATACGCTCGGCTTCAGGATGCAAAACGTTTGAGCTTTCCATAGCGTAAAATAAACCTATGGATATGTGTGCCTTATCCAAATAAAGGGGATCTATACGCCACTTTGATTGAATGGAACTTAAAAGATGTTTTTCATAAGCTTCAACTGCATCATTTACCTTTGTATTGCTCTTTACTATGGACTGAATAAAAAGCATTTGTTCCAAATATCTTTCGGGATAACCGAGACGGAGCAAAATACCGGCATAGGCTTCCCTGCTTTCAACATCATAAGGATATATCTTCAAGGTTCGCCTATACTCATAGAGGGCTTGCTCAGTCATATTTCGGCGGAAAAATCCGAGAGCTTTTTCTGCGTGGTATTTTGAAAGCTCCATACGGAAAGAATCTTCAAAATTCAAATTTTCTATGGCAAGCTCTTCTAAAAGACAGCGCATTATTTCATCATCGGCATCCAAGGAAAGCCCCACCTTAGCAGCATTTATGGCCTCACCGTATCGTGCAAGCCGCCTTAAACTCAAAGTTTTTAAGTACCAAGCATCTGCCCTGTCTCTTTTTTTTGAAATTCTCATATCGGAAATCTTTATAACTTCTTCATAACGCTTTTGTGCATATAAGACGGAAGCAAGCAGGGCATAGGCCTCATCATAATCTTCTTTTAATTTAAGAGCCGAATAAATACGCCCTTCGGCCTCTTCAAGTTTTCCGTCAAGGGAATGTAAATAGGCTGCAAAATAATGAACCTGAGGATTATCGCCATGGTATTTTAAGGCTCTGTTTATGTAATCTTCGGCCTGCTTAACATTTCCGGCCTCATAACTTACGAGGGCTAAAGAAAGAAGAGCCTTTCTGTTTTCGCCCTGACGCTGCAGGTTTTGCTTATACATCTCGGAAGCAAGATAGAGCTTTCCTTGGGAAACCTCTATTTCTGCCAAACCAAAACGGGCTTCGGGATTGTTGGGATATTTTTTTAAAACCCCATTAAAAAGGGTCTTTGCCGCATCGATTTTTCCAAGACCTACCAAAATAAAGCCGTGGAGGTTTTGTAAATCGGGATCATCTTTTTTATATTTTCGGGCTGACTCTACAAAGGATAAGGCTTGGTCATATTCGTCGAGGGCATAAAAACATTCTGCTAAGCCCTGATATACCAAATTATAGGAGGGGTTTTCCTTTAAAGCGGATTGGTACATTTCAATTGCACCATACCAATCTTCATTAGCCTGATATTCGGCACCCTTTTGATACAAATCTGCAGGGTTGCAGAATAAAGAGGCCGACAATAAAACAATAAACATAAATCCGAAAAAAGGCTTTTTCATACATTCCCTCCCTAATTTTGCATAGAATTCTTGTTGTGAACAATTTTAACGGTCTTAACCTTGTGGCCGTCCATATCTTGAACAATAAAGTCAAAATCATTCCAAGCTGTTTTTTCATATTTGGCAGGTATTTTTCCGAAAAGATCGAACACAAAACCTCCCAATGTTTCAAACTCATCTACAGGTAAGGCATCGCTTTTAATGGTTTCGGCGAGGTCGTCCAAATCGACACGGGCATCGCAAAGCCAAACCCCTGAGGCGATTTCGGTAATATCCTCACCCTCATTGTCAAATTCATCCTGTATATCGCCTACAATCTCTTCTATGATATCTTCCATACATACAATGCCTGAAACACCGCCGTATTCATCAACAGCAACGGCAATATGAATATGGCGTCTTTTAAATTCGGCTAAAAGAGCGTCAATTCTTTTTGATTCAGGAACAAAAAATGCTCGGCGTACTATCTTATCAAGCTCAATTTTTTGATTTTTTGTTAAAAGTTTTATTATATCCTTAACATAAAGAATACCTATAACATTATCGATTGACTCATCGTATACGGGAAAACGGGAGTGACCGCTTTCCGATATTCTGTCTAAAATTTCATCGCCAGGCGTATCAAGGGCTAAAAAATCAACATCAATACGCGGAATCATAACCTCTTTTACCGCCGTATCGGATAAGTCGACAACACCGCGTATCATATCCCTTTTTTCATCGTTTAATCCTTCTTTTAAAATATTATTTACATTTCCCTTCTTTTTAAATAAGTTTATTATACCCATAACTATACCCGATAAATTTCCATATTTTTATATTGCACAAGTAATTCTTCCTGAAATTTAAGCATTTCTTGTTCCGGAGAATTATCCGAATGATCCATTCCGTTCAAATGCAAAATACCATGCACAATCAGTCTTTTTAACTCTTCATTTATTTCTACATTAAATTCTTCGGCATTAAAACGGAGACTGTCAAGGCTTATAACTATGTCTCCGGCCATAAACCTTGTTTCACCGGCATCGTCAAAATATTCATCCCCCTGCTCAAAGGAAAGAACATCTGTCGGCGAATCGATATCCCTGTATTGTTTATTAAGGTTTTGAATAAAAGCATCATTACAAAACAACAAAGAGATATCCCAATTTTTCAAGTTTAGATCGTTTAGAACTTCAGATATAAAATTTTCAACTCTTACAGGGTCTATAGACCCCGGAGGTTCATCATTAAATGACACACTAATCGAATTAGACATTATTATTTTCCTTTTGAGGCTGTACCTGAGTGGTTTCAGCCTCTAATTTTTGACTGTTTTTATTCTGGGGCTTTGTTTCCTCATCTTCATCAACATTTTTTTGATTCGGATATTCTATTCTGGAATGATAATAACCTGCTAAAATTTTTACAAAGGCGGCCTTGATTATTCTGACTTCGCGGAAAGTAAGTTCCGAGTTATCAAGCTGACCTGCTTTTATCTTTCCGGAAACAAGCTCATCTATAAATTTTTCCAAACGGGGAACCGAGGGTTTTTCCAAGGTACGGCATGCAGCCTCAACTATATCGGCCAGCATGACAACAGCCGATTCTTTTGAGCGCGGAGGTATTCCGGGATAACAAAAATCTTCGATATCTACATTGGGATCAAGTTCTTTTGCCTTTGCATAAAAATAGGATATACAGCTGTTTCCATGATGCTCGGCGATTATATCTATGACGGGCTGAGGCAGCCGTAATTGCTTTGCTTTTTCTATACCTATTTTTACATGACTTCTTATTACAGTAGCCGAAAGGCGGGGATTTATATCCATGTGCTTATTATAATTTGTCTGATTTTCTACAAAGTATTCGCCCTGCTCCATCTTTCCTATATCGTGATAATAAGCTCCTACACGGGCTAAAATCGAATTTGCTCCTATTTCACGGCAGGCACTTTCGGCCAAGGAGGCAACCATCATCGAATGGTTATAAGTTCCCGCAACACTTATGAGCATTTTTTTCATAATTGGAGAATTAAGATCGGACAGTTCCATCAGTCTAAAACTTGTAGGAACATTCATCAAGGTTTCTAAAATAGGCAAAAAGCCTAAAACCAAAATACCGCTTATAAAACCGCTCCCTGCAGTGCTCAATAAAAGCACCGATTTATCGCTTGCAGAGTCCGGAAAAATAGCAAACATACAGATTAAAATTATAGGCTGCACCAAGACTAAACCTAAAGCAGTCTTAATCAGGTCCATCCTTTGTCCCTTAATATTTACCATACCGGCTCCGGCAAGACCTGAAAGGATAGCAAATAGGGCCGGCTGAATTTTAAAACCTGCCGCACCGAAAACGGCAAGTGAAAAAATAAAAACCGCGAATACCGAAATTTTTCTTGAAATTAAAGCTGCAATCAGCATAGTCAAAAAGGTAACCGGCAATATGGGAACTATATCAAGGGAATATGAAAATATCGAAAGCCTTGAAAGAAAAAGAATTAAAATATATATCAAATCAAAGGAAATTAAAATAAGTAAATTGAATTTAAAATCCAAACTTTCCCCGATAATTTTTTTAGAAAACAAAAAAAGACTTATTATAAGAGATAAGGTTAAAAAAATTAAGGATGCCGCAATTTGTATAAAATCTATATATCTTCCGTCTCCTGCGTAAGCTTTTAGACGTGTATAGGCATCGTCGGATATTATAAAGCCTCTCTTTATAATCTTTTGATTTTTTTCTATATTTATTTTTACAGGAGTTACCTTTTTTAAGGCCTCGTCCACCCTTTTTTCGGTCTCTTCACCATCAAATAAAATATTAGGCTGGGCAAATGGAAGCACCATACTCAATACATAAGTTTCAAGCTTTGATTTTTTTACATCGGAAAGGAGGCTTTTAATCCGGTCTCTCACATTATAAAATAAAACAAGGTTTGTAAGAAATACGTTTGTATATGACAGCTTTTGATTTTGAGTTGTCCCCAGACTTATCTCGGCATCATTTAATTCTCCAAGACCTGTAAGAGGCATCTCTATAATGCCGATATCAAAAAGCTGTTTTAACATGTTGAGAGAAATAGAGGTAATCTCATAAAAATCATCAGTCTTATATATGTTTTCCAAATCATGTTCCGAAAGGAGAACTGGGTATTTTTCCATAACCATAAATTTAAAGGCCGTAAAACTTTTTGCAGAATCTTTTAGACCTATTATATAACTCGCAAATTCGGAGTAATCTCTTATCATTTTTTCCGAAACCGAGTTATCCTTATAAAAAACGGCCATAACGGAATGTTTAGCTGCAACTTTTCTTATTTCCGTAGCTTTTTCATCAATCACTTCAATATTACGGTTTGATATTATATCTCTGTCGGAAACCATTCCGACTTCAAAATCGGAAATAGTCAATTTGGAAAATCCCGAATTCTCATAAGCATTGATATAAATCATTACAGCTAAAACCAAAAAGCTGGCCGCAACCGCAATCACAAAGGCCTTATTTCTTTTAAATATCACACTGAGAGAAGATATTTTTTGTTTAAATTTACTTTCTTTCTTATTCTTTATCATAGGCTTTAATTATTTTTTGAACAAGGGAATGACGTACAACATCTTCCGGAGAAAACCGAACGATACCGATCCCTCGAATTTTCGATAAAAGATTTGCAGCATGCACCAGACCGGAATTTTTTGACGATGAAATATCGGATTGTGAAGGGTCGCCTGTTATAATGAGCTTGGAACCCTCACCCATTCTCGTTAAAAACATCTTCATTTGCTCTTTGGTAGTATTTTGAGCTTCGTCTAAAATTACAACGGCATTATGCAGGGTTCTGCCCCTCATATAAGCCAAAGGAGCCACCTCAACCATATTGGACTCCTCCATTTGTCGTATAAGCTCAAAAGGCATTAAGAGCTCTATAGAATCATAAAGAGGCCTTAAATAGGGAGTAATCTTTTGAACAAGGTCGCCGGGTAAAAAGCCCAGACTCTCGCCGGCTTCAACCACAGGTCTTGTAAAAACAATCTTACGCATTTGACGCGACATAAGCATTTGAAGGGCACAGGCAACAGCCAGATAGGTTTTTCCCGTACCGGCAGCTCCAAGGCCGAAACTTATATCGTTATTACGGATAGAGCTAATGAATTCGAGTTGATGAGGATTTTTAGGGTACACGGAACGCATTCCTCTCGGAATATGGATACAGCCTGAGGAAAGATCCTGCGTATCGGAAATATTTATGGTAGAAATCAGAGATTCGATATATTCCGATGAATTTTCGGACTTGATTTCCGATGAATTTACAGCCTTATCAACCACATGTTGAAATTTCTTGCAAACCTCATCATCGGCATTTAAAACACTTACCTCATTACCGCGGCACACGACAGGAACTCCAAGATATTGTTCAAGAAAACCCAAATTTCTGTCATTGGCACCGCAAAAAGCGGAAAGCACTTGTTCATCTTTTAACACTATTGTATATGCGTCTTCCAAATATAAACCTCTAGTAGTCTATTGTAAATGGAAAAAAGCAGTTCCGTCAAGACCTTTAGACCTTATTTCTTTCAATATTAGGTATAAAATACATAAATTCACGCAAAAAAAAGAGATACCGGATTTATCGGTATCTCTTTTAAACTACTCACCGTCTTTTTGGGTTTCGCCGCCGGCATCATCCGTACTGCCGTCGTTTTTCCACCATTCGGTTGATGTTTCGGTCTGTTTTTTCATTGCCTCTTCGGATAAACCTGAATCCGATGGGCTTTTTGTAATAAGGGCCAATAAAAAGGTCGTTACAAAAAACAGGGCAACAACAACATAAGTAGCCCTTGTTAATACATTGCTCGATTTTGAGCCGAAGGCTGAGTTGCTTCCGCCCGAAAAAAGGCCGCCCAAACTATCGCCTTCTTCGTTTTGTAATAAAACCAAAAAGATAATAATCGCACAAATTATGACAAAAAGTACTAACAAAGCAATACCTAAACCACCCATAATCTAACTCCAATTATAAAAATATACCCTACAGAGTACACTAAAAACGGAAAAGTTTCAATAGCTCTTATTAAATTTTTAGCGGACTTTTCTAAAAATAACGCGTTTTACTACGGTTGTCTTTGTTTTTCCTATTGAAGCGGCTTTTAGATCTTCAACTTCAAATTTTGAAAAAACGTTAGTTCTTTTATATTCAGCGATAAATTCCATAATAATTTTTTCGCAGACAGCTTCATCATAGGTATCGTTATTTTCTTCATATGTAAGGTAAAACTCAACCTGGTTTTCCAATCCGGGAACATCCATCTTCGTCCAATACATTACGGCAGACGGCCTGTCTTTAACCTCAATTTTCTGTGTTTTGGCCGTTACATTTGCCGCATTTTCGGCAAAAACAGCCAAAGCCAATAAAGCCATAATACTAATTGCAAAAAATTTCTTTTTCATGTTAATAACCCTCCAACTCTAAGTTATTTTATTATACTGTAAAGCTAAACAACTATCACAGCTCTTAAGATACTAGCATTTTATTCTCATTTTTTCAAGTAGAGAACCAACATGTTAATCAATCGTTTTCAGTTTTGCCTATTTTACTCGGAAAACAAGGCTATAGGCAAAAATGTTTCCGTTTTAAGACCGGCTCCGCCTATTAAGCCCCCGTCAATATTGGGCTTTTTTAAAAGCCCCGCGGCATTGTCAGGCTTCATAGAGCCTCCGTATTGGATTATCATATCTTTAGCAGCCTTTTCACCATAAAGAGCGGCTAAGGTCTTTCTTATTGAAGAATGGATGGCATCAGCATCCTCAGGGCTTGCATTTTTTCCCGTTCCTATTGCCCAAACAGGCTCATAAGCAATCGTTATCTTATGCAAATCTTGTGCAGAAACCTCTGCGAGCCCTTTTTTAATCTGCCTTTCGCATACGGCTTCGGCATGACCTGCTTCGCGTTCTTCGAGAAGCTCCCCTACACATAGGATAACCTCAAGGCCGTGTTTTAAGGCAAGTTTTACCTTTTTATTGATAAGATCATCGGTTTCTTTATATATGTGGCGTCTTTCGGAATGTCCTAAGATAACGGTTTGAACACCTGCATCCAAAAGCTGAAGAACGGAAACCTCTCCTGTATGAGCCCCTTTTTCTTCCAAGCCCATATTTTGAGCACCCAGCAAGATATTGGAGCCTTTAAGCACGGACGCAACATCTTGCAGAAGAGTAAATGAAGGAGCTATCATGTACTTGTTTTTTCCGTCTTTTAGGCCGGCCTTCATTTCTTCTGCAAGGCTTTTGGCCTCAGCCCTATTCATATTCATCTTCCAATTTGCCGCAATGTAAAACTTTTTCACTTTTTCTCCTTTCTTACGGATAGAATTTAGGTCAAAAGACCTCATTCATATTAAACAGCTTATCCTTTTATGACGGAGTTGTCAAGGCTATAGTTGAATTTTATGTTTTATTGTGGTAAAATGCCTAAATATACGAGGATCTTATGAAATCTAAAAAATATATAGTAATTCTTTTTCTTGTTATATGTTTGATAACCAAAACAGCCCAAACCGGTTTCGCAACTGAAAATGAATCGGAATATGATATACCTTATGCAAAAATTTTTTATGAAAGAAATACTGATGTTTATGACTCGGTATATTTTTTGGCTATCGAAAACGGATTTTCCCCTCTTTCCTATAAAAAACCGCAATCTGCAGCTGAGCTTTATAAAACACTAAGCCTTATTGATAAAGATACTTTAAGCACTATAGGCTTACAGGTATATGAAAATACAAGAAAAACTTTAACACAGCCTAATTATCTTCTTAAACAAAAAATACTTAAATTCAATATAAATGGAGAGCTAGCAATTCAGGGACGGCTTCCATACAATGTTAATAAATATACGCCGCGTATAGACCGGTTTTTATCTTACAATGATATGCCAGCTCCTCTGGCGGTACCTATCGAATTTTTAATCTCAAATTATTTTTATACTTACTGTCATTTAAGCCTTCATAAGAATTTTGCCGCAAGTAAATTTTCAAATACTTTTTTAAACATTCCGTTAAAATTAAAAGACATGGATTTTCATTTTCCAAAACAAGCAGGCATAGCCGTAGGAGGTTCTTTTTTTAACATAAATATCGGCAGAGGCTCTTTAAATTTAGGTAGAGCCTTGGGCGGCAGTATGCTTATAGCAGATACTGTTGACCGTTTTGATTATTTTTCAGGAACTGTGTTCACAAAAAACTTAAAACTGGACGTAACGGTTCTGGAATTAAATCCTACCAGATTTTTATTTACACATGAGGTAAGTTTTAGACCGATAAAACAAATTTCAGTAACACTTCATGAAGGTGTTTTAATAAATTCTTTTTTTGATCCGCGATTTTTAAACCCTGCAATGATTTTTCACAGCCACGCTGCATGGAAAGAAGATTATCTGCCTGGGACTAAACCGGCATCTGAAAATGGAGCAGTAGGAAGCCAATTCGGGATTACGATAGATGCAGTTCCTATAAAAGGATTGAGAATATACGGCCAATTCGGAATGAATCAGTTTCAAACAGCTTCAGAATTAAAGGGCCTAAACGGGAAAAATTATACCCCAAATTCGTTAGGAGGTCTTTTCGGTATTGAATATGTTTACCCTACAAAAATAGGTTATATCATATCTTCAATCGAAGGTATTTATGCAAACCCATGGTATAATATTCTTTCAAATAAAAAAATAAGCTATTATCATTACAGAAAAGAAATGGCTTCTTCGATTTTAGGTGATAGCGGTTCTCAAATAAATACTTGGATTTCAAATCCTTACGGTCCTGATACAATCACTGGTATAGCACAATTCGCTCTTGTAAATCCAAAAAAATATTCGGCAACCCTTACTTATAGACTTGTGTGCAAAGGCGAAAATGAAGATAACTTTTTTGATAAAAATAAAGAAAACCCTTCAGGTGTATATTATCCGGAAGCTGAGGGTAACAACCATCCGGAATGGGTTAATTGGAGAAGTCCAAGCGGTAATCCGATCTTTTTTAACACTATCAAAATCTCAGGATCATACCAAATATTGCATAATTTACTTACACGTGGGAGCTTTGTCTGGACAAATGCATCGGGAAAAATAAAGGGAAATGCGATTGACTTTTCGTTATCTTTAGAATATAGCATACGCTGATTCAAAATTTTATAAAATTTAGGCCGAAATGCCCTCATTTATGTTAAACAGCTTATCCTCCTATGGCAGAGTTGTCAAGAAGGCAATTTTTCGTTTACTTGACATTTTAGAAAAAATTCACTACATTTACTGTAACTAATCTGTGTGAATTAACCTTAAAATATAGAGAGTAAATATGAAAAATATAACTAAACTGATATTGTCGGCAGTGTTGTTATTTGCAAGCTGCACAAATCCTGTAGGAAATAGCTCCGTGCCGTCTTCACCGCAGCAAGGCGGCGGAAGCGGCGGCTCAACGCCCTCACAAATAACCATTACCGTTGCGGGGGATGAACACGTTACGCTTAAAGCGGAAAAAACGTTTACGGCGGATAAGGGAAAAACATGGCACCAGTTAAAAGCTGTTGCGGAAGACAAAATCAACCAGTACGAGGCGGGGCACGAACTCGACGAATGGAAGCTTACCAATGCCGAAGGTCAATCTTTAATAGATGACTATGTTTTTGATACAAACGCAACGGTTTTTATTGTAACAAAACAGCTTCCTTCTCCTCCTTCGCCGCCTCCTCTGGCTAAAATTACAATAACGGTTACAGGCGACACAGGGGTTGCATTAAAAACACCTCCTACATTTGAAGTGGCTCCGGGTAAACGTTGGGATGAAATTGAAGAGCTTGCAAAAAAGAAAATACAAAACTATAAGCCCCATTATGAGCTTAAAAACTGGCGCCTTAACAACGCTTCGGGTGCAGTCTTAGATGACAGCTATATAACACCGTTTAATGCCAATGCAACCGTCTTTATTGAAACAAAACCGGTAGATATAAAGCTTACCATTGAAGGAGATCATGTTGATATAACTTCTCCTGCCGAAATGTATGTACCCAGAGGAACAAAGTGGAGCGAAATAAAAACTGAAGTTATGGGTAAAGTTAATCCAAAATTCGGTTTTGTCATACTTGCATGGAAAAAAGGCAGTAAAACCGGTATCGAATTTTATGATGACTTTCAATTTAGAGGTAAAACGAAGATATATGTCGAAACAAGACCGATAAATGTTACCATCACGGTAAAAGGCGACAGTCATGTTCAGATCGGTGCGTCTCCTACAATCACAAAGCCGTACGGAGTAACGTGGGGCGAAATAAAAGACGAGGCAAAAACGAAGATAACCTGCGAGCAAGGCTATGTGTTTGCCGCATGGAAAAAAGGCAGCATAACCGGAAAAGAGTTGTTTGACATCGACGAGTTTGAAGAAGACACCGAAGTCTATGCGACAACACAACAAGTTCCCGTTCCTGCCGGCGTAAAGGTAACGCCCCCTGCAGGAGGCATTATCGGACATGCCGTTTCGTATACCTTGCCCGGTACCGATACTTCATGGAAGGGTGTATTTATTAACGGGCGTACGGTTAATTTAACTGATTACACTATAGGTAAACACGAAGTTACCGTAAAACTATGGAATGAAGTATGCGAATGGGCAAAAAAGAACGGTTATTTGTTTGAATTTGAACCGGATAACCCCGATACTCCTACGGAAGAGAATCAACCGATGGCAAACATAAGCTGGACCGACTGCATAGCGTGGTGTAACGCGTATACCGAGATGACATTCGGAAACACGGAACAGTGCGTATACCGCACCGGATCGGCATCGGGGAAGGTCATAAAACATGCTTTCCACGGTGATAAAGCGTATTGCGACTTTTCAAAAAAAGGCTATCGTTTGCCGACGGAAGCCGAGTGGGAGTATGCTGCACGTTATCAGGGTAATGACAGCACCAATGCCGAACAATACGGCACTGTCTATCTGACCAATTTGAATTCAGCAAGCGGAGCGGCAAAACCTGTCGGCTTTGAGAATATGACAGTGCCGTCAGGTGAAAGTTACGAAACCTTACGCGCAGAAACCGCTCGTGTTGCAGTTTTCAATAAATGGTGGAACGGCACGGCATTTGCAACACAAACTCCGCCCGTAACCGGTAGAGCAAATGTTGGAAGCAAACCTGCAAACAAACTTGGGCTCTGCGACATGAGCGGCAACGTTGCCGAATGGTGTTGGGACTTATATACTGCAACCGTAAATGCAAGTACGAATGCCTATCCTACCGGTCCTTTCCCTGACTACGAAACAAAACGGGTGGTACGCGGCGGCAACTGGTCTGAAAATACCGAACAAGCCGTGTACGATTGCATGACCGGTAAGCGGAAATGGAAAGGTTCCAGCGGAGCCGATCCTATCAGAGGCTTCCGCTTAGTGTGGCAGGAATAGTGCATTTTTATTAATATTACCGTAAAGAAACTATAGAAACATACGGTACGGATTCCAATTGTGGCATAGAAGTTTATATGTTGACTTTTTACATTCTATTATGGTAAACTCACATAACTTATAGTTATAATATATGAGGAATGTAAATGATGAAAAATAGAATTTTTGTTATACTGTTTATATTTTTTGGGCTGTCTACTTTTTCTCAAGCTGCAGTGGATATCTTTGATCCGTTGTATGAGGATATAAAAATATGGGAAAAGATAGGTTTACTTAATGACTTGTCTTCACTACGGCCTTACCCATTACAAGAAATAAAAAGAATCTTAGATATCGTTATCGAAAAGGGAACCGGCAAACAAATAAAAAAAGCGGAACAATATAAAAAACGCTTATTTGGTAAAATCTTCCATTTTGGAGGAATGACCGAATTCGGCGTTAAAGCACCTAAGGGAAATAAAGACTTTGCTTTGGCCCCATTGATGGAAATAAATTTTTCATTGAATGAAATACTTACAGCTTCTGCTCATGTAAATTTTAGCTTATTAAACAGATTGCCAAAAGATGAATCCCTGCCGGCCTTTAAATTTTCAAAAAAAGACATATTTCCGGATGATAGCGTTGTAGGTTCTTTTACCTTATTGCCTATGTTTAACTCAGGAGTTGCAATAGGCACACCTGAATACTATTTTAGTGCGGGGATGGCTAGAACATCCTTCGGCCCCTTTGATGAAAATAATATCCTGATAGGAGAACAAGCTTTTCATTCGGGACAGTTTATATTTGTCGTCAATAAAGAAAAGTTTACATATAATCAAACTTTACTTGCGATATCAGCATCAGATGACCGAGGTGAATCTTTTTTTCCCAAGAAATTTACGGCAGCACACTCCATAACATATCGCCCCCTTCCATGGATATCGGTAGGACTTGTTGATATAATTACATATGGAGGCAGATTCGAGCCTATTTATCTTCTACCATTTTCAGTATTTTTTATAGGGCAAAGTATATACAACTTTGCTGATGCCAGTATGTTAGGCCTGACACTAGGAGTCAAACCTATCAAAGGCTTAAAAATCGATGCCGTACTCTTGGCTGATGACATAGGCTTTAATGAGATAGTAAAATTCAAAAAAGATGCAAGATGGAGGATGGCTGGTCAATTCGGAGTTTCTTATGCAATGCCTAAAGATCATTGGTTCAGCTTTGCAGATATAAACTATACTCTGGTAACACCCTACTGCTATACCAGCATCCACAATAACAACAGAAAAGAACCTAACTATGAAAATTATACACATAATGGAGAACCTTTAGGCAGCAACCTGCCTCCAAACTCTGATCGAATAAAAGTTAAAGCCCAATTCACCCCGCTGGAAGGTCTTGCAATAAATGTATCAAATACCTTTATCCGCCATGCCAATGTTACGGAAAGTGTATATGATCCTGTAATATTAAAAGAGTATCTTAAAGAAGGAAATTATTCAACTGACGGCTCGATTTTCAATCATTCAGCTGTAGTAGATAAAAATTCAAAAAGAATACACGCTTTCCGTTACTCCACACCCTTCCTAACACAGCAGACAATTCAATATGTCAATCAGCTTGGATTAGAGGGCGTAATTAATCTGCCAATTTTAAAATCAGGCGGTTCAATGCAGTTTAAAATAGGCTATACCTTTGAAACAAATATAAATCCCGGAGTTAATAAGAATATTTATGCAAAGGATCCATCAATCCATGATGGCTCAAGTCCACAGCAAGTATTGGAAGCAGCTGATGAACAGTTAAAAACTTGGAGAGAAAAAGCAGTCGGAAAAGAGTTTAATCATTACTTTAACATAGGCGTAAAAATCTCTTATTAAGAATCATTTAGCGGTCTTTTGCCAGACTTTATTTTTAATTTCCCATGTGCATAGGCCGCTTTTTTCTTCTTTAAATTCAACATCGGCATAGTACCAGCTGCGGCAGCTCAAAATTGAAAAAACAGGCAAGTTTGTTTTTTGTTTTAAGCTCTCAAGTTTTAAAAATATTATTCTTGCCTTTTCACGTGCATCACCTAAGATAAAGCCGCCATTAGCTTCAAAAGAATCGGGAGAATTACAAGGTCTTACAATTAGAGATCCTGACAAAATCGGCGGATAAATTGTAATAAAATCAAATTTTTTCTTTGTTTTAAAAAGAGGAATTGTCTTACGAAAAGGAAAAGGCAAAAGACTTTGAAGTAACTTTTGTTCCTCATAGAGAACGGCCATTAAATTATCAGGTAAAAAAAGACAAGTTTCCGTCATATTTAAAAAGGTTCATTTTCAAAATCTTGAAAAAAAGCATTGAATTTGCGCTCTACCCCTATGGAAGAAGGAGGTCCGTAAAAAGGCATAATAATAAGATTGTCATCCAAGCTCATAAGTTTTGTTTTTAAAATATTACGCAGAGTCCGCTCTGCGTACATATTTGAAGTTTGACCAATCATTCCTGCAGATAAGGATTTCCCGGTAAATATCATATTCTCAAGTTGAAATATATAAGAATATGATGAATGTGCAGGAATTGCAAAATATTTTAAAGGATAACCGGCTAAATTTATAGTTCCATCCCCTCTTAATGTATTTATTGTTGCAGTTTCAGAAAAACAGCTTCCGGCATAAACTTTTGGATTGTAAATTTTTAAAATCGTATTGAGTCCCGTTTCATAAGGGCTTTCAAGGTTATGAGTCAATAGAACGGCTTTAAGATTAAATTCGTTTCTTTCAATTTGATAGATTATCTTTTCGGTAATTTTTGCAGGGTCAATGATAACGGCTTCTTTTGTGATTTCATTTCCGATAAGATAGGTGTTTGCAAAAAGCTGGGACGAAAAGTGAAGATAAACTTTCATACAAATTCATCTCCTTCCGTAAAAACAGCCTCACGGGTATTTGATGATTTATAAGAAACGCCATCTTCTTTCGAATATAAAAACATGGTCTTTTTAAGGTTGCAGTTTTGAAAATAAACGTTTTTTAAAAACGAAAACATAAAACGTGAACTATAAAGATCCGAATCGTTAAAGAATACTTCTTCAGCCTTGATTCCGTTAAAATTATTTTGTAGAAGCTCGGAATTTTTAAAATCCGTGCGTATAATTTTTGCTCCGCCGAATGAGGAAAACTGAATATCTGAATTTTGAAAATCACAAGAGTCTATTTCACAAAAATCAAAAAAACACATTCGAAGATGCAGATTACTGCAATTACAGTTTTTAAATTTACTGTTTAAAAAACTACATCCGGTAAAAGATTTTTTTGAAAAGTCCAAGCCTTCAAATTCCATACCGGATAAATTTAAACTGTTCAAAGAATCAGATTTTTTTAAAAGTTCGAGAAAATCTTCATATTCAGTTTTTTTATCAAAATTAAACATCCGCCCCTTCTTGTTATCGTATTTTAATCTTAAAAAAATATATTTCAAGTAGTTTAAGGCCCAACTTCATATACCCTTATTCTATTATCCAAAAAATCGGATAGGACTATTTTTTTCCCGTCGAGAGAAACGTCCAAGCCTGTAGGCTGATTGCCGGCTTCAATACTTTCAATACGGGTAAAGGTTTTTGTATCGATTATATCGAGACGGCCGAAAACATAACCCTTATACAAATATCCCTTATCCGGATTATTCGGCCCCCTGCATGAAACATAGAGAAGGCTTTTATCAGGCGAAAGCTGAATAGTATTCGGATTAAAAAACACCTTGATACTTGCAACAAGCTCATCCTTATCCGTAGAATAAACTTCAACAATATCATTTCTCATATCCGAAACGTAGATTAGCTTACGCTCATAGTCGGTAACGATGTGCCGCTTTGCCCCCTTTACCCCGCCCTCGTAAACGGTTTTATAATCGGCTAAAGATTTTTTTATAAGTTTACATTGAGAATTACCGGCCGAGTCTTCAAATTGTGCACAGTAGATAAATTTTCCATCTTGAGAAAATGCCATACCTCTAGGAACGGCCTTAGTTTTTATCTTCTTTTCTTCCTTATAAGAAGAAGGATCGATAACGCTTATATCCTGTGAGGTCCAGTTACTCAAATAGACCTTATCAAGGCCGGCATTATAAGCCATTACCTTGCTCCATGTACCTGTAGATTTTATAGTCCTTTTATATTCAAAAGATGTAAGATCAAAGATATGAATTGAGGCTGTAGGCATTTGGCTAACCCATAATTCGTTTTTGTGTTTTAGAACAAGAGATTCTACAAAGCCGAATTTTTCGGCATATTCTTTTGGAGGAGAAATTCGCTTCGTCTCTCCGGTTTCAATATTTATTAGATCAAATCCCGAGCCGTCAAGAAGAGCTACAGCAACGGCTTTATCGTTTACGAAGGTAACGCTCTTAGGTTTTTTTCCTGTGGGAATAACTTTAACTACATCGTATTTTGAATCTGTGGGAGAAAGAACAACAAAGGCTTTTTTATGTTCTATCAGAGTTAAATCCAAAATATGAGTACGGAAGCCTTCTTTTTTTATCACAAGTGAAGTTGTCCTATCTTTTAAAGTAAAACTCAAATGCCCCAGAGTCTTATCGGAAGATATAAGTTTAGATTCAACTTTAAGTCCGTCAGCAAAAAATTCCGCATTTTTATAAGGCTGAAGATTAAGATCAAACGTAAAATCTGCAAAAAGTGATAGAGCAGAAATAATAAACAAAAACACAAACAATTTCTTTTTCATAAAAAATGAAGAATAAACCGAGAATCTCATAAATCCATTTTGCTTGTTTTATAAAACTTTGTCAATGGGATAAAATACTTTCTGCTGCTTTTTTAGCCTTATAAAATTTTTCTTTATTAAATTTATATTTTTCTATAGGCTTCAATAATTCATCAATAATACCCATTTTTATTTTTATTTTTAAAATATTAAATACCGCATCATCAATTCTTTTAAGAAAATCGGACTCGTTTTTCATTTTTTTTGAAATTGCTTCCACAAGCTCTTTAAACTTAGGCTCTGAACACATAACCATATCACAGCCTGCATCAAGAGCTAAAAGTACATTATCGGCTGTCGAGCGCCCATCCGTTTTAAGCGCCTTCATCGCCATATCATCAGTAATAATTAAACCCTTAAAATTTAATTCATTACGCAAAATTTTTTCTATTCCTTTTTTTGAAAAACAAAAAGGGGTTTTATCTATAAAAGAAACTTCTGCATGAGAAATTAACACAGCTTCATCGGTACCATAAAGAATTCGGCGAAAAGGAGCAATAAAATCCTTATAAAAAATATCTTCATTAACATCAATAATGCTTTTTGAAAGATGCGGATCTGTTTCTGCATTTCCGGGGAAGTGTTTAACGGTAGAAAGCACCCCACCCTTTTTCATTCCGGAAATAAAAGTATTGGAATATTTTACTAAAATATCTTCATCATCGGAAAAAATACGATCATCCAAGAAACCGGCATCTTTGGATCTTTCTTTTTCAACAATCGGAGCTAAGTTTAAATGTATACCCAATAGGTGTATTTGCTCTGCTGTATGAGTATATAGAGCTACAGCTTCTTCTTCCGTTAATGTTTCTGCTACCTCTCTAGGTGAAGGCAGGGGCGATCCTATTTTTCTGATTCGGTAAACACGCCCGCCTTCAAAGTCAGAAGCAAAAAAAGGCGGCACAAACATTTTTGATTTGGACAGACTTTGTATGGACTGTTTAACGGATTTTATATAAGAAGCACAAGCTTCAGGAGTATCCGAAAAATTGTAACCGAATAAAATAAAGGCACCTGGTGTATAAGAATCAAAATAAGAGCTTAAATAAGGAGGAAAAGTTTTTTTTCCTTCAATACTCATCATTAAAACTTGAGAAGCCTTGTCTTCTATACTCATCTTTGAAATATATGCTTTGATAGTTTCATCATCACTAAAAAGAGCCGAATAAACAAAAAAACAACAAAAAAAAATGGCGAAAAAACGTTTCATAAATATTCCAAGATTAAATAAGTTTTTGACTTTTTGCAACCTTAAAAAGTCTGGAATTCCATAAATTATTTTGCATATACTTGTCACGTATATCGTTCTCACCTATCGCCAATACGTTTTTTTGCATTGACTTAAAAGCCTTGCTTAGATAGGCAATGCTTTGAGAAGAAGTTTCCCCGTATAATTTAACGGATAAATCATAACACAGATACATATATAAAGATGAGTAAGGATCATTTTGATATAAGGATTCAACAGCCGAGGCTTCCAAATCCGATAAAAAAATCTTACACTCTTCGATATCATACATCTTTGAAAAGTTAATTTTACAATTATAATAATTATAAAAAGCATCAAACATCTTTTTTCCAATAGACATATTATATATGTTTGACCAGATCAGATCTTCAGCAATACTGAAACCTGACTTTAAGTTTATAAAATCAGTTAGACCTGAATTATTATATGCACTATAAATAGAAGATATATCCAAATCCATTTTTTCAAAATCATTATTCAAAATAGGATAAAATAAAAAAGACTCCAACAAAAATAACAAAGCATCATCAGTATAATCTATATATTTCATTAAAAGTTCCTGACCGTTTTTTATTTGCCCCATATAAATTAAAGAACGGCCATACCAAGATTTACATAATGGTTCTATTTTATCAAAATATAAATCCGCAAAATCCGATGCCGTCTTAAAATTTTCTGCAGCCTTAGTAAATTCCCCTATTTGCAAATAAACACGCCCTCTCATAAAAAGATATGGAATTTTCCAATCCTGTTCAAAATATTCATCAACAGCAGCAGCTAAGCGATCTAAAAATGTTATGGATTGTTTTAAGTTATTTTGTAAGAAGTAAACAACACTAATATTAAATAATGCATCACAGATAAAAGATGTATCATGAGAATGTTCGGCATTATCAAGAGCATAAGAAAAATAAGTAATAGCATCGGATATTTTATTTTGCGTTAAATTAAAGAAAGCAAGCAACGAAAAAGCTCTATACTCTCCCGATTCCAATTTATTTTCTTGAAAAAAACCGATTGCAGTTTTTAGATATGCATATGATTTCGCCGTACTATCATCTATGTTTGCAATAATAGAATTTTGATAATATTTTAATGCATCATAAAAAATTTCATTTTTATATTTCTTTAAATCCAAACCTTCAATAGAAGAATCCGAATAATTATGAAATATTGAAGCAAGCAAAAAATCAGGCTTACATTTAAAATTTAAAGAATCAAATACTTTTTCAGTCTCCGAATTTGCATTTAAAATTCCTTTTTTATATTTAGCCCATAAATATTCAGTTATATTTGAATCTATCATATTTTTGCTAAGATTAATACGTCTTTCAATAATTTCAGGTAACCCATAAGGTACGGCATAAATATTATTCTCGACTAAAATAATCCCCATTGAATACATCCAAGCATAAACATCATCAAAAAAGGTCTTACTTTTATTCAATGAAACTAAAAAATCTGTAATTTCATCGTAAAAAAAGTATTTGCCTGAAGAAAGAATAATATATATCAGCTGTAATAAATCATCAGGAATATTATATATTGATGGCAAAGAAGAAGCTAAAGCCTCTATTTCTATATATTTATTAACTGCATATATTTTTTCCGCTTCTTCCAAATTTTTTTTATCGCTAAGATTATCTATTAAAACTTTTACAGACCTTCCAGCATTTTGTTTTTTTATGTAATTCTTCAAATGTATTGCAGAATTTGTCAAAAAAGCATCTATAAAGTATTGAGGCATATCTTTAGAAAATCTATGTTTTTTTAAATAAATGTAAACATTTTTTGTAGCTAAAAAAGAAACTCTATCTTCATTACTCATAGCTTTTAAACAGTCATTATCCAAGGGATTAGCCAAGATAAAATTATATAGAGACCAAAAATAATTATTATTCCGATGCAGTATTATATAAGCTTTTTTTTCAATACTTTTATTATAAGTTAAATTAATATTTTCAAAAAACTTAAATGTAGCGCATAATAAAATTGAAGAATCCGTTTTATTAAAATCAATATATTTTGAAAGTTTATCGGAAGCTTCTTTTGAAGCAAAAAGCCCCATCTCAGGTATTAATTGTTTTTTATACAATGATAAAGATTCAAATAAAGCATCGTGTGAAACATCTTCTTCATAATAGTCGGTAATACATCTCACTTCGGAAATTTTATCTTTATATGAAATTAATATTTTGTTTACATTATATAAAAATCTGGCAGTAGAAAAGACATAAGCAATCGACTTTTTTTTAAATAAAAAATAAAAACCGCCTTGAACCTGTATAAAGTCTGCTCCGTTTGATAAAGCTTCTTCTTTTATTAAGTTAATAAAATCGGTAAGGATTTTTAAATTAATTTTACGTAATTGTCTTTCATATATTATTTCTAAAAAAACACTTAACATGTACTCATCCTTGATTAATTATAGCTTTTAACTGCAATTGTTTTATTGTGACCGAATTTATAAGTTACAATATCATCGATATAGTTTTCTTCCGCCTTTATATTTTCCTTTTTCCATATTTCCCATTTTTTTTCTTTTAGTTTTGAAATTACTTTACGTTTTGATGCAGCCTCAATGTAAATCTTTCTTTTTTCTTCAATAATTTGCTCTGCAATAACCAATTTTTCTAATAAGTCATCCTTTTTTTTATCCAAGAGTATAATATAATTTTGAGCATTATGAAGATCGGTTATATCTATTTTATCTGAGTCAGGATTAAATTCAGATCCCGTTTTTACTTTTAACTTAGCAATTTGTTTTAATTGAATATCGATATAATCTTTATGAGCAATAGCCTGTGCTAACTCAATTTCTGCCTGATGCTCATAAAATTCGCGTAAGTTCAAAAGTTTTTCAAGCCGAAACTCAAACCTTTTCATTACTTAACCCTCAGAATTTGATTTATACAATGCAGAGCTTTCGGAACTTTGAGCATATTTTTTTATAGCTCCTACACCCAATCCGGCCTCATCAAATTCCTCCGAAGGAATATCAATACCTGTAATATCCGAAAGTTTTTGTAATGTATCTTTCAGCTTTGCAGGATCGTCAACCTCTTGAGTTAAAAAATCATAAATACGCGGATAATGTTCTATAGCATCATCGATTGCTGCACTGCTTCCTTTTTGATAAGCGCCAAGGTTTATCATATCTTCGGATTCGGTGTAGTCTTTTAATAATGTACGCATTCGTTTTGATGCACCCTTTGTGTTCGGCCCCGATACTCTGTTGGATAATCTGGAAATACTTTTTAAAACATTAACGGCAGGATATTGTCCTCTCTCGGCAAGATTTCTATCCAAAACAATATGACCGTCTAAAATACCTCGCACAGCATCCGAAATCGGCTCATTCATATCGTCGCCTTCTACTAGTACGGTATAAAATCCTGTAATGGAACCTTTTTCGGAGGTACCGCTTCTTTCAAGCAGTTTAGGAAGGGAGCTAAAAACGCTGGGAGTATAACCGCGAGTTGCAGGAGGCTCTCCTATGGCAAGACCTATCTCTCTTTGTGCCATAGCAAAGCGTGTTACGGAATCAAAAAGAAGCATAACATCTTTTCCTTGATCTCTAAAATATTCTGCAATGGCCGTAGCAGTATATGCCCCTCTTATTCTTGCAAGAGCACTTTGATCTGAAGTTGCACTTACAATAACAGAATGCTTTAAACCTTCAGGCCCTAGATCGTGTTCGATAAAATCTAAAACTTCTCGTCCGCGCTCTCCTATAAGAGCTATAACATTTACATCGGCATTTGTGTTTCTGGCTATCATTCCAAGCAAGGTAGATTTTCCGATTCCCGTACCGGCGAAAATACCAAGACGTTGTCCGCGCCCAACTGCCAAAAGACTATCGATAGCTCGAATACCGGTAACAATTCTTTGTCTTATAGGTTTACGGGTCATAGCATCCGGAGGCGGAGCTACAACAGGATATCTTCTTGCTGAATAAGGTTCAGGTTTACCGTCAGCAGATTTACATAAGGCATCTACAACACGGCCTAGCAAAACATTTCCGACGGGGACGGATAGAATTTCTCCGCTTGCAATAACGAGGTCGCCTATTTTTACACCTTGAACATCGGTATAGCTCATCAGCTGAACGATAGTTCCGTTTAAACCTACAACCTCAGCCTTTAATCCATCAGGATTATCATCCGTAATAATTTGGCAAAGCTCTCCTACGGAAGCAACAGGTCCTTCACTTTCAATTAATTTATCATGAACACGGACAACACGTCCCGTAAATTTTATCGGATCGGTTTCTGAGACAGCATCGGTATATTTATCAAACAGATCTACCATATCGGCACCTTAAATATTTCCGGTTTTTATCTTTGTCTTAATGGGAGATATTTCCAAAATCTTTTGTTCAAGTTCGTTAAGCTGACTTGCTATGCGTGCATCTACTGCTCCGAAATCGGTTTCAATGATACATCCGCCTTGATCAACAGTAGAATCTTCAACTACCGTAATATTTTTAATATTTTCTGCAGCAGATATAAAGTTTTGGATGTGCTCTGTAGTCATCTTAACATCAGCAAGATTAACACGGATGACCACATCACCCCTACCCTTTACTTTACGCAAAGCATGAACAACGTTGGACACTACAACATTTCTCTGATTTTCGGAAATAACTTTAACAACCTTTCTTGTCATCAAAAGAACAAGATCCACTATTTGCTGCTCGGTTTCCGAAAGAATTTCTTGGCGTCTATCCATCGTCTTATTTATTATTGTATGAAGACGATCGGTTAAGCGTTGTACTTCAAGATTTCCTTCTTTAAAACCTTCTTCACGGCCGCGGTTAAAACCTTCTTTATAAGCATCACGGTTTACGGAATCTTTGTTTTTTTCGGAATCGGCTATTATATCTCTGGCTTTTTGCTCGGCTTCGGCTATAATATCCTCGGCATCTTTTTTTGCATTTTGAGCAATAACTTGAGCTTCATCTGTTTGCCTTCTTACCTCATCAAAAGCTGCATTTTGAGCATCTTCAATAATTTTATCGGCTTCAGCTTTAGCATCGGAAAGCATTTTTTCTTTTTGCTCTTCCCATTCGAGTTTAAAATCGTCAGCTTCTTTTTTTAAATCTTCAACAGTAGGACCTTCATAAACCGGAACTTCTTCTTCAATAATTTCTTCAGGTTCTTCTTGAAAAGTTTTATTGAGTTGTAAAAATACTACATCGCTATTGTTTTTATTTACCTCAAAGCCTCTAAAAATAGTCTTAGCCATAAGCAATTCTCCGTTTTATTTTATACCAATTCATCCTCTTCGGATCTGGCGATAACAATTTCACCCTTATCCTCCAAGTGTCTGATAATCGAAACAATTTTCTGCTGAGCTTCTTCAACATCTTTAACACGTATCGGTCCCATGTATTCCATTTCATCGCGGAGCATAGCACCTGCACGTTTAGACATATTCCTAAATATCTTATCTTGAACCTCAGCATCAACCTGTTTAAGAGCCTTAGCCATTTCATCGTTATTAACTTCGCGCAGAACCTTACTGATGGATCTATCGTCAAGCATAACAATGTCTTCAAATACGAACATCTTCTTCTTGATTTCTTCTGCCAAGTCGGGATCTTCGTCTTCAAGAGATTCGATAATGGATTTTTCAGAAGATCGGTCAACAAGGTTAAGAATCTCAACGATGCTGTCGACACCGCCCGCTGCAGTATAATCTTCACTTGAAACAGTAGACAGTTTCTTTTCCAAAACGCGTTCAACTTCACGAAGAACATCGGGGGAAGTTGTATCCATGGTTGCGACACGTCTTGCTACATCACTTTGAATTTCATCGGGAAGATTTTGCAAAATTACCGATGCCTTTTGCGGCTCAAGGTAGGCAAGGATCAAAGCTATTGTCTGCGGATGCTCTTGTTGAATGAAGTTCAATAAGTGCGCAGGATCCGTTCTTCGAATAAAATCAAATGGACGAACTTGCAAAGAACTTGTAAGCCTGTTTATTATTTCGATAGCTTTTTGACTGCCGAAAGTTTTTTCCAGAACATCCCTTGCATAATCTATACCGCCTGTTGTTATAAAGTTTTGAGCAGTCATTAAATCCTGAAACTCTTGGAGAACGGCATCTTTTAATTCCGCTTCTACCGTTTCGGTTCTTGCAATCTCAAAAACTATTTTTTCAACTTCATCTTCACGAAGTCTTTCCATTATTTTAGCGGAGATTTCACCTCCGAGAGATACTAAAAATATAGCAGCCTTTTGTCTTCCGGTAAGAGAATTAATATCCTTACCTTTTTTTGAACTGCCTCTTTCTTTTGCAGGTGCTACAGCCATATTATTCCTCCATGAGCCAAGTTCTAATTAAGAGAGCAACATCTTCAGGATGTTCCCTAGCCATATTAATAGCATTTTCTTGAAGCTCCTGACGTCTTCGCTCTTCAACCGTCATTGAAACATCGGCATCAGCCATTTGCTGATCATACAACATTCTTTCACGCTCCAACTGTGCCTGACGCAGAAGTTCTTCTTCGCGGAGTCTTTTTCTTCTTTCAATCTCACGGCTTATAATTCTATACAATATAAAGAAGAGCAATATTAATGCGATTCCCGCCAGTGAAAGTAAGAAGATGGTTTGTCTTTGCAGAGCCTTAAAATATTCTTTATCTTCCAATTCAAATTGAGATGTTCTATCAACCTTAACATTTACGACACTTACGGAATCTTTTCGAGTTGCATCAAATCCTATGGCATCTTTAATTATTTTTTCGGCCTGTTTTATTTCTTCAGCTGAAAGAGGTTTATATTCTCTTTCGATCATACCGTTTTTAATAATATATTTTCCGTTTACGTCTTTTTTCTTTTCCCAAACACCATCGATGTTTACAGATACGGTTCTTCTTCCCATTTTTGGAAGAAAGACTTCCTTTATCTGGCTTGAACTTACAAGATGGTTTTCCTTTGTGATTGTCTGAGTCGAGCGTCCCACTAAATTTCTTGTATCCTGGTAAGAAGGAGGAGTTTGTCCCTCGGTTCCCACAGGCCCTTGGGGATTTATTCCGCTTCCTTCCCAGATAGTGGTTGCATTTTCCGAACTTACCGTAACCGATTGAACTACTTGAGAATCATCATAAGAAGTCTCGGGATTATCTTCTTTGATAACTGTAGGGCGTATTTCGGTTGTATCGGCAGAGCGTTCAGACATATCCATATCAATCTTAACGTTTATATCTCTAACTCTGTCTTCACCGTATATTTTTTGTAAAGGAGTTAATATATTTTCCCCGTATTGCCTTTCAAGTTTAGCAATAAATTTTTGCTGCTTTTCAATTAGAGTTAAACGGTCGGCATCTTTCATACCTTCAAAATCATTTAAGGTAATACCGGAAGCATCGCTTATAGTAATATCTTCATTTTTTAATCCGGGAACCGCAAGCCTAAGCATCTTTTGAATACCTTCTATTTTCTTTCGATTGGTCGAAATATCGCTTCCGGGTGCAGGATAAATAACTACGGTCGCAGTTGCAGGAAGTTGTTCCGATTCAAATAAAGCTTTTTCGGGTATTCGGACGACAACATTGGCATCATCAATATCGTCCAATGCTTTTAAGTGTCGCTTGACTTCCTCTGTAATTGCACGGCGTACATCAATCTCGCGCTCAAAATCTGTACGAGAATAACGCTCAACATCAAAGAATGCCCAAGGACTTGTATTCTTAGGTATTAAATCTTCACGCAGCAAGATAGCCCTCATCCTTCTGGCAGTTGCTTCATCGGCAACCGAGATTATCCCATCAGAAGAGATTTCAGTTTTTACATTTTCTTCATTAATGCGTAAGATAATTCTATCCCGCAGATCAACATCGGTTATCGCCATGTCTATCACTGGTACCGATGTCGGTTTTGAAGACCATCTACCGAGAACGACAACCAACACCAGCGCAAGTACAATTACCCCGATGATGATTCCTTTTTGGAGCTTTGTCCATTTTCCCCAAAGCGTCCCAAACTTTGTTTTTAGATTGTTAAACTTTTCGTTCATGTTTCCCCCCATGTACTGAACGAGCTTTGCAAGACTTTAAGTTAAAAGTCTTGCAGCCTATTTTTATCTCGTTGTAGTAATATCATTCCAAGTTTTTACTAAACGGTCGATTATGGTTTGCGCTAATTTAAGCGACAAACTTGCTTCGGCCATTCCCATCGTTATATCATGAACATCGACCGATTCGGGATCGACAATCATTTGTTCTCCCAATTTGTCCATGTTTGTTTGCTTTGCATTCATGCTGTCGAATGCTTTTAAAATTGTCTGCTCAAAACTTGCAGCTTCTTTATTTGCAGCAAGCTCAATCATGTCGGTATTTGAAACCATTTTGGCTCTAAAATTATCGGTAACAACAGCATTAATTTTCGGAACATCCAAAAGTCCCGGTACCGAATTTACATTTGCAACATTTACAGCGTTTATCATTTTTTCCTCCCACTAAAATAATCTATCGTTCATTTTATCTTGCAATATCCAAGGCTCTTTGGAACATATCCTTTGCACCGTTTACAACGGCAAGGTTTGCCTCATAAGCCCTTGAAGCCGAAATTAAATCTACCATTTCAGTAACTATGTTTACATTCGGATACTCTACATATCCTTCCTTAGGGCCGTACTTTAAGGCCTTAGGATGTGTCGGATCATAAACCCAACGGGTATCGGAAGTATCTTTTTCTATCGAAAGAACCTTAACGCCCTCACCTACTCCTCTTTCTACATTTTGAGGAGTAAAAGGAGTTTGCCAGTCGATACCGCTTTTCTTTTGGCCGACTATTACACGGCTTCTTTTAAAAGGGCCTCCTTCTTGGGTTTCCAAGCTTGAAGCGTTTGCAATATTGTTTGATATTACATCGGTTCTAAGACGCTCTACACCCATTCCCGTAGCTGCAATATTTATACTCGTAAACAATCCCATATTTTTTCCTCCGATTCCTTATTCTACTTTAAAACCGATTGTACCTGATTGTACTGAAAACCTGCCATCATACTTAAAAGTTGATACTGCATTTGAATCTTCAATACCTTCATAGCTTCATCTTCAGGGTTTACATTATTTCCGTTTGCTTTTTCGGCAGTCAAATAATCCAAAACACGCACAGGCTCAACCGTTTTATAATCTATAGGCTCATTTGATTTTATGTGCAAGGGATGAGTTGTTGCAAGCTGAAAAGCCCCTTTTGCATTTTTTTCAGAATCAAAGGCTCTTTTTAACTCCGATTCAAAATTTACCTCAGTCCTCTTAAAATTAGGAACATCAGAATTCGCAAGGTTATTTGATGTAACGGTATAGCGTAAAGAGTTTACATCCAAGGCTCTGTGCAGTATATCCGTTGTTCTTAAAAAACTATTAAAACCCATAATTCACTCCTAAGGATATTTTCGGCAAATTTTAAATACCCCTTAACCATATTATAGAATATATCGGGATAAATCCTGATCCTGTACTATATCTTTTAACCTTTCATCCACATAGGCTACATCGATTTTTACCGTTTCGCCTCCCATTTCGCTTGCATTAAACGAAATATCTTCTAAAAGCATTTCCATAATCGTATGGAGCCTTCTTGCCCCAATGTTTTCGTTTTTGCTGTTTACATCGGCAGCCAAAAAACTCATCCTATCAATGGCTTCATCTAAAAATTCTATTTTTACACCTTCGGTTTCCAAAAGCTCTGCATACTGTTTGGTCAAAGCATTTTTAGGTTCAAGAAGAATGCGTTTAAAATCTTCTGCATGCAAGGCTTCGAGCTCTACGCGCAAGGGAAAGCGTCCTTGAAATTCAGGGATTAAATCGCTCGGCTTTGATACGCTGAAAGCTCCCGCTGCTATAAAAAGAATGTGACGGGTATCGACGACGCCGTACTTAGTGGAAACCTTAGAGCCTTCAACTATGGGAAGGATATCGCGCTGAACACCCTCTCTTGAAACATCGGGCCCGCCTCCTCGATCCGAACGGGAAGCCACCTTATCGATTTCATCAATAAATATAATTCCCATCTGCTCGACCCTTTGCTTTGCCTCATCCGTTACCTTATCGTGATCTACCATTCGGTCAAGCTGTTCGGCCATTATAATTTCGCGGGCTTCTTTTACACTTACATTTTTGCGTTTCGATTTTGCTCCGCCCATAAGCATACTGGAAATATTCGACATTGCAGATTCAATATCTTCCATATTTGAACCGCCTGCAAAAAATTCGAATGTGGGCGTTCCCATGGAGGGAGAAATAGTAACCTCAACCATCTTATCTTCAAGTTTATTTTCGCGGAGCATTACGCGGAATTTTTCCCTCGTACCGCTCATATCGTTTTCATTTTGAGCCTTATGCTCTTCCGCAAGAGCCGTAGCACTCACACTCGGAAGAGTTACCGGTGTTCCGGCAGAGGCTTGAGAAACATCTTGCGGTTGAGCGGCAGCTGCAGTTTTCTTTTTATTTGAGCCGGGCAAAAGCAAATCCAATAAAGATTCTTCGGTATTTTTTTCTGCTTGCTCTTTTAGTTTTTCCTGCATTTCACTTTTCACCATTGTGTAGCCCACAGCCATTAAATCCCTGATCATAGATTCTACATCACGGCCTACATAGCCCACTTCAGTATACTTTGTAGCCTCTACTTTTAAAAATGGAGCGCCCGACAACTTTGCAAGCCGTCTTGCAATTTCGGTTTTACCTACACCCGTAGGACCTATCATCAAAATATTTTTAGGAGCTATTTCATCTCTGATTTCTTCGGGAAGTTTGAGCCGGCGCATTCTGTTACGAAGAGCAATAGCAACAGCCCTCTTCGCTTTGTTTTGTCCTATGATATATTTATCCAATTCTGCAACCGTTTGTTTAGGCGTCAAATCTTTTAATTCTTCATTCATTATATTTCCTCCGTAACTATCTTTCCGTTTGTGTAAATACATATTTTTCCTGCAATCTGTAAACTCTTTTCTGCAATTTCATGGGCGGAAAGGTTTGTGTTTTGCATCAAAGCCAAAGCCGAAGCATAAGCATAATTGCCTCCTGAGCCTATTGCAAGCACATCTTCTTCCGGCTCTATAACATCTCCGTTTCCTGAAATTAAAAGAGTAGTCTTTGAGTCGGCTACAAGTAAGAGGGCCTGTAAATTTTTAAGCATCTTATCGGTGCGCCAATCTTTTGCAAGCTCTACCGCAGCTCTGGTAAGATCTCCTGAAAATTCTTTTACCCTGATTTCAAATTTTTCCAAAAGAGTAAAGGCATCGGCCGTTGCTCCGGCAAAGCCCGTTATAATTTTTCCGTCATAAATTTTTCTTACCTTTCGGGCATTTCCTTTCATAACTGTTTCACCCATGGTTACCTGCCCGTCTCCGGCCATAACAATTTTTCCGTCTTTCCTTACGGCAATCACCGTAGTGCTTCTTATTTTTTGACTCATCTAAAACTCCTATTCCGATAAACAGTGAGGCTGAATTTCTGCCGAACTGTTTATCATAACTCCTATTTATGAATGAGGATGAGCAGCCTTGTATAAATTTTGAAGCTGCTCAGCCGTAATATGCGTATATCTTTGCGTGGTCGAAACGCTTTCGTGACCAAGCAATTCCTGTACAACCCTTATATCCGCACCGCGTGTAATTAATGTCGATGCAAAACTATGTCTAAAAGCGTGGGGTGAAAGATGTTTTAATTCGGGAGATAACTCAACATATCTGTTTATTATATACCGAATTCCCCTGCTTGTTAAGGGTTGAGCCTTTTGGTTTATAAAAAGAGCATCTCTAATTTTTCCCTTATCGTCTTTTTGAACTTGGCCTTTAAACTTTTCAACCAAGTCTGCTCTTTCTTTTAAATACTCCCTCAAATACTCTTTTGCAAATTCCGCAAAAAACACCTTTCTTTCTTTTTTGCCTTTTCCGAAAACGATGGCATAAGAAAGAGTTTTATCCAAATCTTTTATATCGAGTCCGGCTAATTCCGAAACACGGCAGCCTGTGGAATAAAGAGAAGCAAATAAGGCAGCATCCCTTGTTTCCCAAAGAATATCGGCATTTGAAGGCAGCTTACAAAACTCTTGTGCCTGTTTTGGAAACATAAACACAGGAAGTTTTTGAGCAAGTTTTAAATTCCTTACAGAGGATATAGGACTTATTTTTGTCAAATTGAACCTTAAAGCATATTTATAAAAACCTCTTAAGGTAGACATCATTCTGTTAATTGAAGCCGGAGCAATTTTTTTATCTGCAAGTTCTGCAATAAAAATCCTGATGTCCGAAGCCTTTAACTCAAAAACATTTAAGTCAAGTTCTTTTAACCATTCTTCAAAAATAATCAAATCGTTTTTATAAGAATCTATTGTTGCTTTTGTAAATTGCCTTACTCCCGCACTGTAAGTGAGGTAGTTTTCAAATACTTCATTCATTGTTTCTGTCTACCTCCACATCTTCTACACCTTCAACTACACTGTGTAAATAATCGCAATTAGGATTAATACAAGCCTTATAGTTTCCGTTTTTCTTATCATACTTTTCTACCATGAACCAGCCGCATTTCGGGCAAGAAGCATTTATAGGTTTAAAGTGTGAAATAAAATCACATTCGGGAAAATGAGTACATCCGTAAAATTCTTTTCCTCTCTTTTTGGATTTACGTGCGATTATATCTCCTCCGCAGCCTTCACGCGGACATTTTGCCAAAGGAATCGATTTTGTATTTTTACATTCAGGGAAAGCACTGCAAGCCAAAAATACCCCGAAGCGGCCAAGTTTTTTTACCATTTTGTTTCCGCATTTTTCGCAGACTATATCCGTAACTTCATCCAAAGACCCCTTAATGCTTTCTACATTTTCCAAAGCGGTATCTACTTTTTCTTTAAATGAGCCGTAAAAACTTTCCATCAGCTTAGGCCATTCTACCTTATTTTCCGCGACCTCGTCCAAGCGGTTTTCCATTCCGGCAGTAAAGTTCACATCTATTATTTCGGAAAAATTTTTTACTAAAAGGCTGTTTATAATTCTTCCCAGCTGGGTCGGAACAAGCTGTTTATTAGATCTTGTTACATAATAACGGTCGAGCAAAACGGAAATAATAGGCGCATAGGTTGAAGGCCTTCCGATACCTTTTTCTTCAAGCATCTTTACGATACTTGCATCCGTATAACGGGCAGGGCCTTGAGTAAAATGCTGCTCCGGTCTTAAATCTTCAATACTGATTTCATCTCCTACCTTCATAGGAGGAAGAGAAGTTCCTTTTTCATCTTTTGAAATCAAGGTTTTTGTAACCGTGTAAAAACCTTTTTCTGTTATCTTTGTAGAAGCTGCACGGAAAACTGCATCCCCTACTTTTATTTCATAACTAGATGTTTTTGTTTTTGCATTTTTCATTTGACTTGAAACAAAACGTTCCCAAATCAAAGAATAAAGTCTTAACTGATCACGGGTTAAGAATTCTTTTAAATAAGAAGGAGTATACTCAATGTATGTAGGACGAATTGCTTCGTGTGCATCCTGTGCTTTTTTTCCTGCTGCGTATACATTCGGCCCATCAGGTAATTCTTTAGGATGATTTTCATTAATCCATTTACGGACAGCATCTATTGCCGTATCGGAAATTCTTACCGAATCGGTACGCATATAGGTAATCAAACCGACTCTGCCGGAACCTACAGCGACACCTTCATAAAGCTGCTGGGCTACCTGCATCGTCTTTTTTGATGTAAAGCCTATCCTGTTTGCCGCTACCTGTTGTAATGTAGAAGTAGTAAACGGAGGGCGAGGCTTAATACTTTTCTCCGTTGTTTTAATATCCGAAACCGAAGCCGGCAAAGAGCTTAATTCTTTTATAATAGCATCAACCTCTTTTTGATTTTTTAATTCAGGCTTATTATCCTTGTATTTTACAAGTTGAGCTTCAAAAGAAGTTTTATTGTATTTAAAATCGCCGTCAAGAGTCCAGTACTCATCAGGAATAAAATTTTCAACTTCTTCTTCCCGTTCACAAATTAAACGCAATGCAACTGATTGAACTCGGCCTGCCGACAATCCGTTTTTTACTTTTTGCCAAAGAAGAGGAGATAGGTTATAACCGACCAGTCTATCCAAAACTCTTCTGGATTTTTGAGCATTAACTTTTCCCATATCTATATCCATAGGATTTTTTACAGCTTCTTGAATTGCATTAGGAGTAATTTCGTTAAAAACTATTCTTTTTATCGGAGAAGAACATTCAGGAAGCAAGGCTTCGTGTAAATGAAAGGCGATGGCCTCCCCTTCTCTATCATTATCACTTGCAAGAAATACGCCTGAAGATTTTTTTGCTTCTTTTTTTAATTCTTTTAAAATTTTAGCACGTCCCCGAACCGTTATATATTCGGGAGTAAAATTATGTTCTATATCAATTGCCAATCTGGATTTAGGCAAATCTATCAGATGTCCCATCGAAGCTCTTACGATATAATCGCTTCCTAAATATTTTTCAATCGTCTTAGCCTTTGCAGGTGACTCGACTATAACCAAGCAATGCTGTTTTGTTTTTTTTGCAGTACGTTTAGTTTTTTTTGTTTCATTCATCGTGTTTTCCATAAATCAATACCTCATAATCTATAAATTAGTAAACAGCATATTTTGCTGATTGTTTTTTAAATTATTTTCCGTAGGATATTTCCAGTCATGTAAAATATCATCTATGGATTTTATAGCAAATGCACCTTGTTCGTAAAGGGCTTTACCGCCCTCATTCTGTAAAGAATTAAGAAGAAGATTGCATACATAAACATCCCTGCCCTGCTCCAAGGCAAAATCAGCAGTAATAAGGGCTCCCGATTTTTTTGGAGCTTCTACAATTAAAACGGAACGAGAAAGTCCCGAAATAATTCTATTTCGTTCAGGGAAGCGGTAGGATAACGGTTCTGTTCCCGGAGCATATTCACTTAAAATACAGCCTCCCGATTCCAAAATATTTGCAGCAAGCTTTTTATTTGAACGGGGATAAATCATTTCAGGCCCGCAGGCCAATACGGCCAAGGTTTTACCTTCACCTTCAAGACAGCCCTTATGAGAAAAACAATCTATACCGAAAGCCAATCCCGACACGACAGGAATATTTTTTTCGGCACATTCTTTTCCCAAATTCAAAGCTTGTTCAATTCCGTCCCCTGTAGGCCGCCTTGTTCCTACCATTGCAAGCATAGGCTGTTCACTTGACGGGAGTATTCCGCGATAAAAGACGGTAAATGGATGATCGGGAATCTCCCTAAGCTGCGGAGGAAAATCCGAATCATAAAAATAAAGCATTTTTATATCGTATGAGCTCATAAGTTTTATACTTGAATCCGTAAGGGATTTAAGTAAATCTTTATCCCATTTTTTGGGTCTTACCTGCCGGCCGATAATTTCCGAAATATCCTTTATAGAAAGCGATACAAAAGAAGATAAGGAATCAAGCTTTTCCGACAGAACAAGCTTTTCCCTTCCTTTGAGAAAATAGCAATGAGATAATCCTATATACAAACTTTCTTTTTCGGATATCTTCACTTTTTATCTTCCTCCCGAACCCCTAATATCCCTAATATTACTTTCAGCTTGTGCTTTTTTTTCTGCACTGCTTGAAATTTCGATAATGCGCTCATAAACGGCAATAGCTTTTTCATTTTCACCCGTCATATAATAAGCGGCCCCAAGTAAAAATAAATGATCTATAGGTTTCTTTTCCCATTCGGTAATTTTTTCTAAAATAGGAATTGCTTCAGCAGGACGATTTAATTCGAATATGTACAATACCGATAGGGCATAAACAGCCTTTGCATGTTTAGGATCTATTTCAAGTGCACGCGTATAAGCGGAAACGGCAAGAGCAAAATATCTTTTTTTCTCGATGTCGGTTCCTGTCAATTCAAAATCTAAAGAATTTTTTGCCGTTAAACTTGCAGCAAGGCCTGCTTGATAAAATAAATTCGGATTTTCAGGATAATATTCCAATGCAGATTGAAAAGCTTTTAATGCTTTCTTATACATCTTTTGATCCATATACCTTGAGCCGAGTATTTTATACCAAATACCTATCCTTTCTTCTGCAATAATTATATCGTCAACTCTTTTTTCATATTTTCTTATAGCATCTTTTAATTCGGCCTCTGTATTCGGATTGCTGACTCCTTCTTCCAATTCTTGAAGTCTTCGAATACTTGTAACCTTGTTACAGCTTCCCAATATAAGAATTAACAACAAAGTAATTATTACAAAACAAAATCTTTTTTTCATTTTATACCTCGTTCTAACTTTTTAGTATCAAAAAATTTATTATGATACATTTGCAAAGACTTATCCTCGATATGTGTATAAACTTGAGTTGTAGAAATATCGGAATGCCCTAAAAGACATTGCACGGATCTCAAATCCGCTCCTCCGGCAAGTAAATGCGTAGCATAAGAATGTCTTAAAGTATGAACCTTTGTTTCAATACCGGAAAAATTTGAAAGCTCATTTATTCTTTTCCAAATTCCCTTTCTGGTTAAAACAGCTCCTCTATTATTTAAAAATACGGAACCTGAAGTCAATGTATTTTCAGGATGTTTAGGTTTTAATAGTTCGGTACGGGCTTCAAGTATATATTGTTTTAACCAATACTTTGCAGCACTTCCAAAAGGAACAATCCGCTCTTTATTGCCTTTCCCCGTAACCTTAATTAAATCTTCATCATAGAAAATATCTTCCATTTTTAAATTAACAATCTCGCTGACTCTAAGACCTGCCGAATAAATAAGCTCAAACAAAGCCCTGTCTCTTATATTATTAGGAGAATCCAAAGGAATTGCAGCAAAAAGGCTGTCAACTTCATCCGGAGATAAAACTCTGGGCAAGGTCTTTTCCCTTTTAGGTCTTTCAATACTCTCACTCGGATTATCTTTTCTAACTCCTTCGATAATTAAAAATCTAAAAAAGGAATTAAGAGCTGCAATATCCTTGGCTATGGTTTTAGCCATAATTCCTGATTCGGATCTATGCAAAATAAAATCAATACAGTCGGCTTCCGTTGCATTTTCAATTAAACTATCTGACTTATGCTCTTGAAATAATTGCAAGGTATTAATATAGGTTTGAGCTGTTGCTTTGGAATGAGATTCTGCTGAAATTAAAAATCCGTAAAAAGCCCGAAGCTGTATCTTTGTCAGTTTATTTTCCTCCTATCTTAAAACATTTTGATTTCTGTAATATGCAGGAGTATCCAAATCACTTTCCATAGGCGGAACTATAGAGCTAAAAGAAGGTTTCCTTTCTGCAACATAACTCTCTTCATAATGTTTTTCAGAAGAAGTCTCGCTCCTATTTCTTAATCCAAGCCCGGAAAGAGTAGGAGGTGTTGTTTTATTAACCTTAGTCCACTCTCTTGAGGTCATAAAAGAATCATCTGTAAATACCAAATTTTCTGCGTTCTCACGAACAGGCTTTCTGTTAGACGCTGCATCATCAATAGGAAACTTATCGTTTGATCTAAAACCTGTTGCAATAAGTGTAACAACAACTTTGTTTTCTACGGAAGGATCTATGGTTGCACCGAAAAAAGTAGCCACATCAGGATCTGCTCCGGCATTAATAATATTCATGATTTCCGAAAGTTCATGCATGGTTAATTTTTCGCTTCCGCAAATATTTACCAAAAGATTTTTAGCCCCTTCAACTCTGGCTTCTTCAAGTAAAGGATTGTTAAGTGCATTTGTTGCAGCATCAACGGCTCTATTTTGTCCTTCGCCTATACCTACGCCCATATGAGCATTACCCTGAGCTTTCATTACGGCTTTAACATCGGCTAAATCAACATTGATTTCTCCATGTTGATAAATTAAATCCGATATACCTTGAACAGCTTGACGTAAAACATCATCAGCCTTTTTAAAAGCTTCCACAACAGGCGTCGAAGGATCTACCATATTCAACAAGTGCTGATTCGGAATAGTAATCACAGTGTCTACGGATTCTCGTAATTTCTTTATCCCTTCTTCTGCAAGACTCATTCTTTTACGGCCTTCAAATGCAAACGGCTTTGTAACTACTGCAACAGTTAATATCCCCTGCTCCTTAGCAATTTCGGCAATAATCGGAGCCGAACCGGTACCGGTACCTCCGCCCATGCCTGCCGTTATAAAAAGCATATCTGCATCTTTTATTGCATTTGCAATTACCTCGCGATCTTCGATAGCAGCCTGCTCTCCTATTTCAGGATCCCCTCCTGAACCCAAACCTTTGGTAATCTTTGTTCCTATAGGTAATTTTAAAGGAGCATTTGAATGACGCAACGCCTGTAAATCGGTATTTGCAACTATAAAGTCAACATACCTCATACTGCTGGACATCATTCTGTTTACAGCATTTGAACCGCCTCCTCCGGCGCCTATAACTTTTATTATAGCCGGAGTACCTGCATCGACAACTTCATCATTTACCTTGTCTTCCATTACTTCATATAACATACCAATAACCCTCCCGTATGCAATTTTAAAATAATTCTTTTATAAAATTTTTTATTTTTGAAACAACAAGCCCGGAATTTTCTTTTCTGGAACTTGAAACCTTACCTATCTTATTTTGATCATCTAATTTATGCAATATTAATCCCAACACTGTAGCGAACTCAGGGCTTCGATATTGCCCTACAACTCCTCCTATAGTTGAAGGAATTCCCAGCCTGGCAGATTGCATACCGAATATTTCATCAGCTAATTCCGTTGTACCGTTTAACAAGGCTCCGCCTCCGCATATTATAACGGAACCGCCAAGGCGGGAACCTTGCGTAAGACCATCAACCTTATTTTTTACCATTACAAAAATTTCAGCCATGCGGGCTTGCAATATTTCGCAAATCTCACTTCTATAAATTTCTTCAGGGCCCCTACCTCCAAAAGCCGGAATTAAAACCTGCTCATCTCTTTCAACAAAGGGAAGCCAGCAGCATCCGCTTGATATTTTTATTTTTTCCGCCGTATCAAACGGAATACTTTTTACTATTGCAAGATCATTGGTAACCTGTATTCCGCCTACAGGTAAAGAAGCCGTAATTATAGGCCCTCCGTTTTGCATAACAACTATATCGGTGGTACCCGCTCCGATATCGATTAAAATTGAACCAAGCTCTTGTTCATCATTTGTCATAACGGCTCTTACATCCGCCAAACCGTTATGCATTAAGCCGTCTATATTTAAATCGGCTCTTTGAACGCAATTGGGAATATTTTTCATCGAGGTCGCTACACCTGTTATTAAATGAACCTCAGCTTCAAGTCTTGTACCTATCATATTTAGCGGATCTTTGATTCCATGCTGCCTATCTACCGTATAAGACTGAGGCACAACATGAATTATTTCTCTATCTCCTGTAAACTCAACAGCCTGCGCAGAATTAATTACGGCATCTATATCGGAGCGGTCTATTTCCTTATTATTTTTACCCTTGTCTCTTATAGGGAAAACACCCTTAGAGTTTACTCCCTCTATATGAACTCCACCCAAGCCGACAGTACAATGTGAAATATCTACGCCGGACATAACCGCTGCCTCATCAACAGCCTTATTTATACCCCGAACAGTATTCTCTATGTTAGTGACAATACCTCGATGTATACCCGTCGATTCACTTATGCCGATACCTGTAATCTGTAAATGCCCTTCATCATTTTTTTCGGCAACAACAACTCGAATATTTTTACTTCCTATATCCAAACCTACGATTATATCATCACTCATTTTTAGCCTCTCTTTTTATGTAAACGGCATTGGCACCACGTAGATCAATTCCAATAATATTTTTTTCTAAATTTATATCCTTAATTACATCTAGAATAAGAATCATATATTGTAAAGATTCTTCCGTCAAAAATTTATTGGTTATAACCGATAATCTGCTCTTTACAGGATAAAGAATCAAGTCATAACCTCCGTATTTTTTAGGTTGAATTTTTATCTCCGATATTTCATTTAATAAAACCGGATATTTTTTTTGTAAAATATCCAACTGAACAAAAAGCTGAGAAAGTTTTTCGTTAACCTGCATACCTTCGCGAGGATTTTTAAATGTAAGCCCTGTAATAATAGGCAAGTTTGATTGAATAATAGGAGAACCTATCCTAAAAATCACACCGTAGCCGTCAATTTCCATTGGAACGGTTCTTCCTTCAACTTCCGTAAAAGCCAAAGCAACAGCCTTTCTTTCAACTATCTTAATTGCAACCTTATCGGGGAATTTTTTTTCTACGGTAACGGATGCAATTCCGGGACATAATACAAGTTTTTTAGAAATCTCAGAAGAATCTATTGAAAGCCATTTAGTATTACTTTCGATTCCTGCGAGTTTTTTTACTTCTATAGAACTTAGATCGGAACACCCCGAAATATTTATTGCTGCTATAGAACTATAGGGCAAAATTATTGCATAATAAATGACCTCTCCCAATAAAAGCAAGATAAAACTAATAATAAGAAATCTAATTATAGCCGACTTAAGCTTTGATGATTTATTATCATTAATAATCTTCTCTTTAGCATATGCATCATTCAAATATTCATCTTTTTTCCAAGTATACAAAATATCAGCCATCTATTTCTCCTTCTTATTCACATATCCTGATGCATTTAAAATTAGACCACATAAAGAAAACGTAACTACCAATGACGATCCTCCCGATGAAAAAAAAGGAAGCGGTATTCCCGTGGCAGGAATCATTTTTGAAACAACAGCACAATTTACCAGTGACTGAGATACGATACAACTTACAGCCCCAAAAGCAACATAAGCACCGAATCTACTCTTACAGCCGAAAGCTATTCTATAGCCGAAAAATGCAAAGAAGGCAAGTAATGCAATATAAAACACCACACCAATAAATCCCATTTCTTCAGCCCATACAACAAATATAAAATCGGAATATATCTCAGGTACACTTGCTATTTTACGTAAACCGTTTCCTAATCCTTGCCCCCAAACCCCTCCGCTTGTCAATGCATTAAGAGCTGCCTGTATTTGAAAACTTGAATCCAAAGGACTCCTTGAAGGATCTAAAAAAGATAAAACGCGCTCCATTCTATATTCTTTTGTTATAACCATTAAAATAAAGATTGGTGCAAAACTTACAAACCCTTTAATAAACCATAATATCGGCACACCTGCTATAAAGAACATCAACCCGGCTATAAAAAAGATAAACATCGAAGAAGAAAAGTCATTTTCCAAGTACACCAAAAAAGCAAACAAAGATATTATAACAAAAGGCGTAATAATCGAAACCAAAGGCTGATCATAGTTACCGTTTTTTTTATCGAAAAAATTAGCTAAAAATAAAATTAAAGAAAGTTTTAAAAGCTCCGAAGGTTGAAACATAAAACCTGCAATATTTATCCATCGAGAAGCACCGTTTCTTTCTTCTCCAATTCCGGGAATAAACGGAAGCAGGCAAAAAATAAAAGTCACAAGCATAATAAAAGGCAGCATTTTTCTTATTGTAGAAAAATCTACAAAGAGAAAAAACGTCATTGCAATGATACCTGCAATAAAATGCTTTATTTGCTTACCGACAAAATAAAGATGATTGTCAAAAAAACGTTGAGCATAATGAATAGAACCGGAATACAAAGTCGCAAAGCCAACACCGAAAAGGAGAAGAACCGACATTGCAAAAACAAAGTCATACTTTTCAGAGTGAATATTTTTCTTTGCAATAATATGCTTCATCATTTAAATCTCCCCTTCTTTTAAAACGGATTCCAATCTTTCAAGCTCCATTGACCTTGAACCTTTTAATAAAACAAAATCATCTTTAGACAAATTCTCTTTAAGCTGTTTTTTTAACGCATCGAATTGATTTGTTTTAAACTTATATATTTTTTTTGAAGAAGCAACTTCCAAACCTTCAAAAGCGGAACAAATATCATCTCCAAAAAAATATAAATTATCGGCATTAGAGTTTATTGCTTCTTCAATTATTTTTTTATGTTCATAATCTGACTCAGACCCTAACTCAAGCATAGATGCCAAAACATAATGTTTTGCACATTCGGTATTTATAGAATCGCAAAACTCTATTGCACTTTTCATCGACTCGGGATTTGCATTATAACAATCCAAAAAATAGGTTACAAAGCCGTGCAAGACCTGCGATCTACCAAACAGAGGCCGCACGGCTTCTAAACCCGATTTAATTTCCTTAGCCGAAAACCCCTTCTTTTCCACCAAGGCTATACATAAAAGAGCATTTTTTACATTATATACTCCGGGTAATGGAAATAAAATTTCTTCTCCTCTATAAAAAATTTTAGAACCTGATACACCGGCATCTTCAACCTTTTGTACCAATGAAGAATCATTATCTGACACGCTAAAAACCGAACCATGAGAAACATCTTTTAAAAAATCCGTAAACTCACAGTCAGGAATAAAACCTAAAGAATCATCTTTAAAAAAAGAAAAAATTTCTTTTTTTTCCTCAGCAATCGCCTGCTTTGTACCGAGAATACCGATATGGGCAGTTCCTATGTTTGTAATTATAGCGGCGTTTGGTAAAAGAACACTTGTTATTTCGGCTATCTCCCCCTTACGGTTCATACCAAGCTCAAATATTCCGGCTTCATGTTCGGGACGCACTTCAAAAACGGAAAGAGGTAAACCCGTTTCGGAATTTAAATTTCCCTTTGTCGATACGGTATTATATTTTTTAGAATATATAGAAGCCAAAATTTCTTTTGTAGTTGTTTTACCGCTTGACCCCGTAATACCTATCTTATAAAGATTGGGAAATTTCGACAAATAATATCTTGCAGCATCCTGCAAAGCTTTTAAATTATTTTTTACGGCAACGCATGAAGCATCATAGTTTTTACACAATGACAATAATGTAGTTTCATTTTCATCAAGATAATCAAAGTCAACAACAAAAAATTTAGCTCCATTCTTTAAAGCAGGCTCTATGTAAACATGCCCGTCCTGATTTTCACCTCGTAAAGGAATAAAAAGAGAATTATTTTTTACATTACGGCTGTCCATGACTACGGAAGAAAACGCTTTAGATGAACTTGATTCATAAACAAGCCATGCACCGGTACTTGTAAGCAATTCATCAAGAGTCATAAGAGAATAGTCTAAATCCTTGCTTAAGTTTTCTCTAACCATCCTTATTCTCCTTTGAAATTGAAACCCTCAAAATCTCGGCCGACAAAGCTTTTCTCATTTTTAATTCTTCAACGGCAATTCTTTCGATACGCTCAGGCTTCGATAAAATAGAAATACCGGAAATTTTCTTTTTATTTTCATCAATAATTTTAGATTGTTCCTTATTATAATCAGCCAAATCCCTTTCAACACTTGTATAACGCGAAGACTGCAAAACCACCGCAAACAAAAAAAGAGGAATAAACAATGTTAAAAGCACCGCAAGTATTTTTTTCATTTTAACTCTCCCGATAATCAATTTTACGCACAACCCTAAGGCGTGCACTCCTCGACGGAGGATTAAGCCTTATTTCCTCATCAGAAGCCTTAACGGCTTTTTTTGTTAAAACCTCAGCTCTAGGCCTGCCCCCGCACTTACATATCGGCATATTTTCGGGACAGGTACAGCTTTTCCCTAATTCTTTAAAATAGAACTTTACAATTCTATCCTCAAGAGAATGAAAAGTAATAAGCCCAAGCCGTCCGTTAGGAGCCAAAACCGAAAAAGCTGCTTCCAAAAGACGGGGCAGTCTATCAAGCTCTCCGTTCACGGCAATTCTAAGAGCTTGAAACGTTTTTGTTGCAGGATGAATTTTTCCATGCCTGTAATTTTGAGGAACAGCCTTGTAAATACAATCAGCCAATTCTTTTGCATTACTAAAAGCCGCCGCAGCTCTTTGCTCAACTATACGGTAAGCTATCTTTCTTGAATAGCGCTCTTCACCGTAATTAAAAATTAAATCCGCCAAATCTTTTTCATTATAAGAATTAACAATATCGGCGGCACTTAATCTAAGCTCAAGATTAAGCCTCATATCCAAAGGTTCGTCAGAAGAAAAAGAAAAACCCCTTCCCGATTTTACATAATGAAACATGGATATTCCCAAATCCAAAAGAATTAAATTTGGAGGAGCAGAATCTTTAGGATAGTTTTTAAAAAACTCATCGGACCAGCCTAAGTGAAATCGGATGCGTTCACCGAAAGGTTTTAACCTTTCTTTTGCCCGTTCTTGAATAGAAACATCAGCATCAAGGCCTATCGCATTCAGTTGAGGATATCTTTTTAAAAAAGCTTCAGTATGTCCGCCTTCTCCCAATGTTCCGTCTACAAAAAGATTATCGGAAACATCGGGTTTTAAGAATTCGAGACATTCTTCAAGCAAGACCGATGTATGTACTGGCTGCATAAGACCTAAAAACCTATTTCACCCAAAGCTTCGGCAGCTTCAGAAAAATCCGGCTCACTCTCCTTTAAATATTTTTCATATTGTTTTAGATCCCATAATTCACAACATTTACCGAGACCTAAAATAATGCAGTCTTTTTCGAGCCCTGCACACTCGCGGAGGCTCTGGGGAATAGATATACGGCCGTTTTTATCAACCTCAATTTCTTGGGCAGGGGCAATTAAGCGCCTCATAACCAACAAAGATTGTGCTTTAAACAAAGAAGTTTTCTTCATAATCTCATCAGAAAACTTTTTCCACTTATCCGCAGTAAAAATCCAAAGACAGTTACCTACACCTCTTGTAATAACCAAATTTGAATCGGGTAATTCTGCACGAATTTTAGCCGGAAACATAATTCTTCCTTTTTCGTCAAGAGTATTCTTATATTCTCCGGTCATTGCAAAATTACCCACTTTTTACTACTTTCTCCCACTTACTCCCATTTTATCACAAAAATTTAGAATGTCAAGCGGTTTACATAAAAAAAGTGCATTTTTTTTAGATTTTTTTAATATTTTTTTTAACTACTTGAATAAAAACGCAGTTTCTTCTATTATTTATCAAGATTTTAAAGTTTTTATAGGAGATATGATAAACAGTTCGGTAGAAATTCAACCTCACTGTTTATCTTCGAGTTTTGTGCTTCGCACAAAACATCACATTATTATATGCGGTTTGTAAACAAACCGCTTGAAAAAACTTTTTTCAGGATTTGATTCGCTATCCGCTTTAGCGGATACGATGAAAAAGTTCCTTGCAGAACATAGCCGCAAGGCTCTGATAATCCTTGCAAAAAGTTTTTATAGGAGAAGCTGATGCAACACAAGAAATCCGATATTTCCGACAATTATTTTGGAACCATCGTTCCTGACCCGTACCGATGGCTTGAAGACGATAATGCACCCGAAGTCATAGCTTGGGTAAAAGAACAAAACAAAAAAACCGAAGATTTTTTGTCAAAGATTCCTTTTAGAGCAGAATTAAAAAAACGGCTTGAAGAAATTTGGGATTATGAAAAACGCTCAGGTCTTTTTAAGGCAGGAAATTTCTATTATTTTTTTAGAACGGAAGGCTTACAAAATCAAAGCATTATGTACCGCCAAAGCGGAAACACAAAGGCGGAAAGCTCTCCTGAAGTTTTTTTCGATCCGAATAAGCTAAGCTCGGACGGAACTACGGCCTTAAAAAATATTGCCTTTTCCAAGGATGGAAAATATATGGCCTACTCCGTATCGGGAAGCGGCTCCGATTGGGAAGAAATCTTTGTCTTTGATGCCGAAAAAAAAGCCGATACGGGAGAACACATCCACTGGGTAAAATTTTCCAATATTGCATGGTATAAGGACGGCTTTTTTTACAGCTCATACGATGCTCCCGATAAAGGAAAATCTTTAACCGAAAAAAATGAATTTCAAAAGCTAAAATACCATAAACTTGGAACAAAAGAAAGCGATGACCTTCTCATTTTTGAGGACAAGGATCATCCCTTGCGCTCTTTTTCCGCAAGTACAACTGAAGACGAGAAAACCCTCCTTCTTACAGCTTTTGAAGCCGGAAGCGAGGGCAATATGCTCTTTGTTGCAGATCTAAGCGAAGGCCTTCCTAAATGTTCAAGCTGCTTTAAACAATACAACACTCATTTTAATGACAGTGTCTGGCCCCTTGAAACGGAAAACGGCTTTTTATATTTATTAACAAATAAACAAGCTCCATTTTACCGAGTTGTAAAGACATCTTTAAACAATATAAGTGAAGAGTCCATCGATGAAGTGATCCCCCAAAAAGACTGCCTTTTATCAAGCGCGGCCCTTTGCGGAGGAAAACTTCTTACGGTTTACTTGAGGGATGTTCAGGATGAGGCCTTTATCTGCGGCCTTGACGGAAAAAATAGCATAAAAATAAATCTGCCTGCAAATGGAAGTATTTCTTTTTCAGGAACACGAAAAAATGAAGACTCTTTATTTTTCAACTTTACCTCTTATACAACTCCCAACAAAATCATACGCTATGATATAAAAACAAACAGTTTAACAGACTTTTTTGTCCCTGCCATTCCAATCAACACGGAAGACTTTAAATGCGAACAGGTCTTTTTTAAGAGCAAGGACGGAACAAAGATTCCTATGCACATTGTTTCAAAAAAAGACATTAAACTCGATGGAAATAATCCGACGATTATGTATGGGTACGGAGGCTTTGCTATTTCCCTTCCGCCCGCCTTTTCTGCAGCCAGAATGGCCTTTTTGGAAAAAGGAGGTATCTTTGCCTGCGTGAATTTACGCGGCGGTCTTGAATACGGAGAAGCATGGCACTCAGCCGGAAAAAAGATGAAAAAACAAAACGTCTTCGACGATTTTATTGCAGCAGGAGAATATTTGATAGAACACAAATATACTTCAAGCAAAAAACTTGCAATTCAAGGAGGCTCAAACGGAGGCCTTTTAATAGGAGCCGTAACAAACCAACGCCCTGATCTTTTTGCCGTTGCAATCCCTCAGGTTGGAGTCTTGGATATGCTCCGCTACCAGCATTTTACCATAGGCTGGGCTTGGGTCGATGAATACGGAAGCAGCGAGGACAGTAAGGAGATGTTTGAATATCTTTATGCTTACTCTCCCCTCCATAACGTAAAAGAAGGCATCAATTATCCTTCCATTATGGTATGTACGGGAGACCATGATGACAGGGTTGTTCCTGCACATTCCTTTAAGTATGCCCAAGCTCTGCATGACACTTACAAGGGAGAAAACCCGATCCTTATCCGTATAACCGAAAAAGCAGGCCACGGAGCCGGCAAACCTACAGCAAAAATAATAGAAGAAACGGCGGATATCTACGCCTTTATCTTTAAGCAAACCGGTCATAAAATCTAAACCGATCAAGAGAGCCTTTAAAATTTTTTAAAAGGCTCTCTAACTTTCTTCGGTTTTTTCAATTTCAGTTTTCCCAAACTTTTTCAACATGGGCTGAATTGCATAACTCAGCAAAAGAAGGGCAACGCCAAAAACCAAGGAAGTGATAACCTTCGATAAAATATTCAAAGTATTTAAGTCAAGAATAATCAGCTTTGCCGCAACAAAGATTATTAACCCAAGCGAAATATAAACCATCCTAGCTCTTCCCTTCCGCAAATAATAAACAAAAGAAGCTATAGAATAAAAAGCCCAAAGAAGGGTTAAAATGCCGCCGTTTTTTATGGGGAGATAAATATCCACAAAGCTCAAAAAAACAAAGATAAGACTGATAACTGCAAAGTAAAGAATTTGCGGCATGTTTAGTATCTTAAAAAAAGCAATCAATATAAGGGCATTTAAAATATTTATTACAACCGAAAGAACATCTATATTCCAAATTTTAATGAGGATTGCATCCTGATACGGCATATGGCTGTAAATAAATATGTAATAAAAAAATGCAACGGTAATCAAAAATATACGGCCGACATTTAAACTTGCCTTATCTTTATTAAACTTATTTTTATAAAATTTATCCAAGGCTAAAATAAAAAGTCCCGAAAGTAAAATTCCATATCTAAATTGATCTACTGTAATAGAAAAATCGAAGAGCATAATTTTCAACATTAAAATAAAAAAGCAAAGCCTGTAAAAAAATCTGGCATTTTCAGTTTTTTCTTTTATTAGAGAAAGACTGTAAACTGCAAAACTTAGAGCCGCTTCAATTCCAAGAAAAAGATATACATAAGAGCGGTTCCATTTAAAAAAACAATTTAAAGTGTCTGCAAACGAAAATAAAAATAAAATAAAAATTCCCGCATCTACAGCCCGCTCATAGAACCATTCTTTTTTAAGTTTATGATGCATAAGGTTATAAACAACTATGAGGACGAGCACAAAGCCTTGAGCAAAAATTTCCGTCCTCTTTATATCAAGTTTATACAAACTTAAGATCAAAAATATAAAAATATAGGCTTGAAAAACAAATCCTTGATAAGCCTTTTTAAATTTTTCTTTTTGTACAAAAACCGATAAGCCCATCGGAACAAGGTAAAACGCTCCTTGAAGGAAAAAGAACAGCGGCGTAAGATTGTCAAAATCTCGCCCAAGTGAAATTATCGCCATTATATAAGCTGCAGCAAAAAGAAGGTGAAGTAAAACAAAAACTTTTAATTCTTCTTTTTTGCGGAAAAGCCAAAATCCTAAAAAGGCCATACTTAATATAAGGACGGGCTGAATATCGTATGTAAACCTATCCACTACCGTTACATAAAGAGAAAGCAAAGCCCCCGCAAGGTAAATAAGCCCCAAATTATCCATTCTTTTTTTTCGGAAAGCAAGATAGGCTAAAATTATGTAAAAAAATGAAAAAATAAGATAGACGCTGCTTTGAGGCGCAAATTTATAAATAGAAAGCTTATATGTTAAAAATAAGGAAAAGCCTAAATTTAAAACGCCAAAAGCAGGAGAGAGAATTTTATCCCTTTTCTTTTCATCATCTTTTAAATAAAAATAAAGATCCGGAATGATATGAACGGCCATCAATAAAAGCACAAGGCCGAAAAACAGAACCGCATCATCAACATTCAAAGCCGTAGTAAGTAAAAGACGGGTTAAAATTCCTAAAAAGGAAATCAGCGAGATAAACTGCAAAAGCCTCCATCGCTTAAAAAAATAAACCGCTGATGAAAGGGTTGAAACTGCAAATACATAGAGCCCGAAGCCTGTCAAACCTAAAAAGCCTAAATCTACAGCAAAGGGTATTATAAGGGAACCAAGCAAGCCGATTATTGAGATTGATGAAGACACGGTCATAATTGAAAGGGTGTAAGAAAGAGCCGTAATCAAGCTTAAAAATATAAAGGCGGAAAAATCCCCTAAAATACCGTACCTTAAATAGGCTGCGTAAGCAGTAAGATAAAAAACGGCTATACCTCCCCCAAATAGAACCTGACTTAATACAAGCCTCGATTTAGCCGAACTCCTAAAGCCGAAAAAGCAAAGAGCAACTCCTATCAAGCCGCCTATAATCAAGGCGACCTCTTGCGTTATATATCCCTTGTCATAGCTTAGCTTGAAGATAAAGCCTACCCCTATCAAAAGAAGGATAATCCCCAGCTTACTGATAATGGATTCTATTGAAAATAATTTCTTAAAATACGGAGAAAGAGCATCATGTTTTTCTTTAATTCCTTTTTGTTTTAAGTTTTCTTTTACCTCATCTTTTGAAAGAGTCTCATCATTAGAAGATTCCTTAACAAACGGATTAGTTGTATTATCTTCATTCGTAGAACTTTCTCCGGCCTTAATCCATACTTGAGCCTCAGTTTCAGAAGAAACATTAGAATTGCCCTGAAATTTAAATTCCAAATCCGAAAGCTTACTTTTTAAACGAATAATTTCTTCTTCTTGCTTTTTTATTTTAAAAGCATTTTTGATAGGAAATATAAGAATATATAATATAAGAGCAATTACAATTACAAGAACTAATACCATAACCTAACTCCTGTCTTAAAAGACATAAGAGCTAGATAATATCATTTTTTAAAAAATAATGCAAGGAATAAAAAAAGCCAGGCAGCATCCTACTTTCCCACTTGATCAGCAGTATCATCGGCGTAAGAGAGCTTGACTTCCGTGTTCGGGATGGGAACGGGTATTACCTCTCCACTATGGCCACCTGGCAATAAAAAACAAATTAAGGACTTAAAACTTAAAATAAGTTTTAAGTGTACTAAAAAAGAGAATGAAGAAGAAAGTTAATCTTTTATGTATAGAAAAAAGAAACAATAATATGGTCAAGCCTCACGACTTATTAGTATTGGTCGGCTGAACACATTACTGTGCTTAGACCTCCAACCTATCAACCTTGTAGTGTGCAAGGAGTCTTTAGGAGGGTTAAACCCTCAGGGATACGTAGTCTTGAGGCGGGCTTCCCACTTAGATGCCTTCAGCGGTTATCCCTTCCGAACTTAGCTACCCGGCAATTACCCTTGGCAGGATAACCGGTACACCAGAGGTTCGTCCATTTCGGTCCTCTCGTACTAAAAACAGCTCCTCTCACGTATCCAACGCCCATAGCAGATAGGGACCGAACTGTCTCGCGACGTTCTGAACCCAGCTCACGTACCGCTTTAATTGGCGAACAGCCAAACCCTTGGGACCTGCTTCAGCCCCAGGATGCGATGAGCCGACATCGAGGTGCCAAACATTCCCGTCGATGTGAACTCTTGGGGAATATCAGCCTGTTATCCCCGGAGTACCTTTTATCCGTTAAGTGACGGCGCTTCCACTCGCTACCGCCAGATCATTAAGACCTACTTTCGTATCTGCTTGAGCTGTCACTCTCGCAGTTAAGCCTCCTTGTGCCTTTACACTCGCTGCGCCGATTTCCAACCGGCGTGAGGAGACCTTCGCGCACCTCCGTTACTCTTTAGGAGGCGACCGCCCCAGTCAAACCGCCTGCCTATCACTGTCCCTATCCCGGTTTCACGGGACAGGTTAGAAACCTGATTTATCAAGGGTGGTATTTCACTTTTCGGCTCCACCCAACCTAACGGTCAAGCTTCATAGCCTCCCACCTATTCTACACATGATAAACCAAGTCCCAATAATAAGTTGCGGTGAAGGTTCACGGGGTCTTTCCGTCTAACTATGGGTAACCGGCTTCTTTACCGGTATATAAATTTCACCGAGTCTCGCGTTGAGACAGTGCCCAGAATCGTTACACCATTCGTGCGGGTCGGAACTTACCCGACAAGGAATTTCGCTACCTTAGGACCGTTATAGTTACGGCCGCCGTTTACCGGGGCTTCAATTCAAAGCTTCACATTGCTGTTAACCTCTCCTCTTAACCTTCCGGCACCGGGCAGGTGTCACCACCTATACGTCCCATTGCTGGTTCGCAGATGGCTGTGTTTTTGATAAACAGTCGCCTGGGCCTGCTTTCTGCCACCCCCTCATCTTTAAAAAAAAGGAGGTCACACTTTTTCCGAAGTTACGTGTGCATTTTGCCGAATTCCTTAACGCGAGTTCTCTCGAGCGCCTTAGATTTCTCATCCCATCTACCTGTGTCGGTTTACGGTACGGTCTTTTATAACCTTAACCTTAGACAGTATTTCCCGGCACCTTGATTACGCCCGCTTCGCTCCACCGTAGTTTCACTCGCTGTCGCAGCTTACCTTGGACGACGGATTTGCCTATCATCCTTTATAACGGCTCGCTTACTTTGACCGGCATCCGTTAGCCGGCCGGGTTTCACCTCATGCGTCCTGCCATCGAAATTATAAAAGGTATCGGAATATGAACCGATTTCCCATCGACTACGACCTTCGTCCTCGCCTTAGGGGCCGACTTACCCTGGGAAGATTACCTTTACCCAGGAAACCTTAGATTTTCGGCGGGGAGGGATCTCACCTCCCTTTTCGTTACTTATACCTGCATTCTCTCTTCCATCTCCTCCAGCACCTCTCGCGAGTATGCCTTCATCAGTTAATGGAATGCTCCCCTACCGCCTTATGCTCAAAAATGCATAAGACCCGTAGCTTCGGTATACTGCTTAGCCCCGTTACATTATCTGCGCATGGACACTCGACCAGTGAGCTGTTACGCACTCTTTAAAGGAATTGCTGCTTCTAAGCCAACCTCCTGGCTGTCTTTGTATCCACACTTCATTTCACACTCAAGCAGTATTTGGGGACCTTAGCTGACGGTCTGGGCTGTTTCCCTTTTGACTTGCGAACCTTAGCGCACGCAGTCTCACTCCCATACGTTGATTATCGGCATTCAGAGTTTAACTGGGTTTGGTAGGCTTTGACGCCCCCTAGTCCAACTAGTGCTTTACCTCCGATAATTTTGTATGAGGCTGTCCCTAAAGGCATTTCGGGGAGAACCAGCTATTTCCGGGTTTGATTAGCCTTTCACTCCTAGTCACAAGTCATCCATACCTTTTTTAACAGATTATAGTTCGGTCCTCCACAAGGTTTTACCCTTGCTTCAACCTGCTCATGACTAGATCACTCCGGCTTCGGGTCTACGACATGCAACTATTCGCCCTATTAAGACTCGGTTTCCCTTAGGCTCCGGAACTTCTATTCCTTAACCTCGCTGCATATCGTAACTCGCAGGCTCATTCTACAAAAGGCACGCTACCACCCTTAAAAGGGCTGTAACATCTTGTTGGTTTACGGTTTCAGGTTCTATTTCACTCCCCTTACTGGGGTTCTTTTCACCTTTCCCTCACGGTACTTGTTCACTATCGGTAGCTAAGTAGTATTTAGCCTTGGATCGTGGTCGACCCGGCTTCCGACAGGGTTTCTCGTGCCCCGCCGTACTCAGGTACTGCATCAACAAGTCCGATTTATTTCGCTTACGGGGGTTTCACCCTCTGCGCCAGGCTTTCCCAAAACCTTTCTGCTATAAATCGAATTTGTAACTTGTCGGTCCTACGCCGATGCAGCCCTTCAACTCCCTTTAAAGGGTTTAGGCTCCTCCAATTTCGCTCGCCGCTACTTTCGGAATCTCACTTGATTTCTTTTCCTTGAGTTACTTAGATGGTTCAGTTCACTCAGTATCGCTTTACCTCTCTATTTTATTCAAGAGCGTAATGTTAGTATCACTACTAACGGGTTACCCCATTCGGCTATTTCCGTATCACAGGATGTGTGCTCCTACACGGAACTTTTCGCAGCTTACCACGGCCTTCTTCGCCTCTTAGCTCCATAGGCATTCGCCATAAACCTATTCTCGCTTGACCATATTATTGTCCCTTCTTTCTTTTATCTTTCGCTAAAATAAAAAGAAGTTTTGTATTTTTTTAAGTTTTCTTTTACACTGTAATGTTTTAACCACTACAGCGTCTTCATTCCCTTCCCTAGTTATGTCAAATATCTGTTCGCTCAGTTCTTTAAAAGAACCAAGTTATTGAGCCGATTTTTCAATCGGTATGGGCCTGATTAGAGTTGAACTAATGACCCCTTCCTTATCAGAGAAGTGCTCTAACCGACTGAGCTACAGGCCCTATAAAAAAAGAGTTTCAGGAAAGAACGAAAAGGAAGTATCGATTTGTCTTGTGTACTTCAAGACTAATATACATTGTATATTATTTAGAAGGTTAAAAAACCTTCAAATTACCCTTTCTCTTAGAAAGGAGGTGATCCAGCCGCACCTTCCGGTACGGCTACCTTGTTACGACTTCACCCTCCTTACCAAACGTACCTTCGGCACCGTCCTCCCTTACGGGTTAGACTAGCGACTTCGGGTACCCTCGACTCGGATGGTGTGACGGGCGGTGTGTACAAGGCCCAGGAACGTATTCACCGCACCGTGCTGATGTGCGATTACTAGCGATTCCAACTTCATGAAGTCGAGTTTCAGACTTCAATCCGGACTACGATTGCTTTTTTGCGTTTTGCTTGACCTCGCGGTGTCGCTTCGATTTGTAGCAACCATTGTAGCACGTGTGTAGCCCTGGACGTAAGGGCCATGATGACTTGACGTCATCCCCACCTTCCTCCGATTTGTCATCGGCAGTTCCGCCAGAGTCCTCAGCTTTACCTGTTAGTAACTGGCAGTAGGGGTTGCGCTCGTTGCGGGACTTAACCCAACACCTCACGGCACGAGCTGACGACAGCCATGCAGCACCTGTCAAGAGCCGTATTGCTACGCTGCCATATCTCTATGTCATTGCTCTTGATGTCAAACCCAGGTAAGGTTTCTCGCGTATCATCGAATTAAACCACATGCTCCACCGCTTGTGTGGGCCCCCGTCAATTCCTTTGAGTTTCACCCTTGCGGGCATACTTCCCAGGCGGTACACTTAATGCGTTTGCGTCGGCACCGAAGCTCTTGCCCCGACACCTAGTGTACATCGTTTACTGTGCGGACTACCAGGGTATCTAATCCTGTTTGCTCCCCGCACCTTCGTATATCAGCGTCAATCATCGGCCAGAAACCCGCCTTCGCCACCGGTGTTCTTCCAAATATCTACAGATTCCACCCCTACACTTGGAATTCCGGTTTCCCCTCCGTGATTCAAGTCAAGCAGTACCCAATGCAGTTTACGAGTTGAGCTCGTAGATTTCACACCAGGCTTACCTAACCGCCTACATACCCTTTACGCCCAATAATTCCGAACAACGCTCGCCCCTTACGTGTTACCGCGGCTGCTGGCACGTAATTAGCCGGGGCTTATTCGCATGATTACCGTCATCTCACAGGCATTCCCTCCTATGTTTATTCTTCATCTGCAAAAGAATTTTACAACCTTTCGGCCTTCTTCATTCACACGGCGTCGCTCCGTCAGACTTTCGTCCATTGCGGAAGATTCTTAGCTGCTGCCTCCCGTAGGAGTTTGGGCCGTATCTCAGTCCCAATGTGTCCGTTCACCCTCTCAGGCCGGATACCCATCGTTGCCTTGGTGAGCCTTTACCTCACCAACTAGCTAATGGGACGCGGGCCCATCCTAAAGCGGAGCCGTAGCTCCTTTCCTCATTTACCTTTATGTAAATGAGCACATTCGGTATTATCTAATATTTCTACTAGCTATCCCCATCTTCAGGGCAGGTCACCCACGCGTTACTCACCAGTCCGCCACTCTAGGGGAGAGCAAGCTCTCCCTTACCGTTCGACTTGCATGCTTAAGACGCGCCGCCAGCGTTCGTTCTGAGCCAGGATCAAACTCTCCATCATTATTATTTCAAGCCGCCCTTAAAGAGCGGTTGATTTCTAATTTTAGTTTGTCCCTTATGTTTAAGGAATTTGGTAAAGGTTAATCAGCTTAATCCTTACCGGTTTTTGATACTTTCCTTACCAAAAGCTTTACGCTTTGGCTATTTTTGTTCTTTCCCTTCCCTCTTAATTTCAAATATCATTCGCTAAAAACCGGTAAAAGTTATATAGCGAGCAAAAGTGAGTATACAGTATTTTCTCACTTTTTGTCAAGTGCTTTTTAAAAGTTTTTTTTATTTTTTAACATTTTTTGCAGCGTTTAAACTGCCAAACTTAAGAAGCCTTGTCTTCATCAAAACTGCAAGACTTGCAAAACTTTTCTAGTGTTTTCTTTGCTTTTCTAGGCACACCGTCTTAGCTGACGGTGAGTGCGAATATACCCCTTTCCGCAACTTTTGTCAAGGGGGGGGTGTAAGGTTTTTGCTAAAAAATAATTTTTTTAGATTTTTTAAGATTGCATATTAAAAATCGGCTTAACTCTATTTTAGTACTCCCCACTATTGAGCACAACAGTAAAAAGGTGTTCTTTATTTTTGTCATTGTAAACAAAGCTCATATTAAGCTTATCCTTTCTAAATTGCTCAACATAAGTTTGGGACTTAAATTCCGTGATAAGAGCTTCTCTGGTACCGGCTTCAATCATATTCCACACCTCAGGTGTATTATTTTCTTTAACCCTTTTGGTAAAAGAATACACATATTGAAGAGTATGAATGTTTTCAATATATTCTACTGCATCAAGCTGAATATCATCCCCTATCTTTGTAGGGCACTGTTTATTCAGGGCTTCTGCCATACTTTTGTACTTTTTGAATTCACTCTTTCCATTCTCTTTGGTACAAGCAGAAAAAAATAAAAAACAAACCATTATTGCCGTTAAAATACTTAATTTTTTGGTTACTTTCATCTTAAATATCCTATGAAAGTCATTTTATCACAATTAAAAAAAATATATAAGAGGTATGATAAACAGTTCGGCAGGAATTCTGCCTCACTGTTTATCTGTCGAGTTTTGTGCAAAGCACAAAACGTCGCATTATTATATGTGCTTTTTCACTTCGTTGCAAAAGCACGGAAAAAACTTTTTTCAGGATTTGATAATCCTTGCAAAAAGTTTTTATGGGAGCTTAAAATAAATTAGATGTAAACAAATTTCCGGAAGCTATAACACTAAAACTGAACCTTGACGGCAATGTATTACTATGGTATAATCGATTGAAATTAAGAGTCCAGAGATATAAAAACTGTACTCTATAGGAGGATTTTATGATTATTGGTATTCCTAAGGAAATCATGCATGGAGAAGACCGTGTTGCCGCTACCCCGGAAACATGCGAGCTTTTGATTAAGGACGGACATAAGGTTTTAGTAGAAAAAGGGGCCGGAGAGGGCGCCTATTTCCACGATCCGGAATATGAAAAGGCCGGAGCAGAGGTAGTTTCCGATGTTAAAAAACTTTTTTCCGATTCGGAAATCATTTTAAAGGTAAAAGAACCCCTTTATAATGACGCAATGGGCTGCCACGAAATAGATATGATGCATCAAGGACAGTATCTTATCACATTTATTCATCCGGCAGCTCCGGTTAACCATGAAATGGTTAAAAACATGGCAAAAAAAGGCGTTATTTCTTTAACGCTCGACGGAGTTCCTCGAATTTCAAGAGCACAAAACATGGATGCTCTTACTTCGATGAGTACCTGTGCAGGTTACAAAGGAATCTTAATTGCCGCAAATCTCTTGCCGAGATTTATCCCTCAAATTTTCTGTGCTGTCGGTATGATTAAACCTATGAACGTTTTAATCGTCGGAACAGGTGTAGGCGGCTTACAGGCCCTTGCAACTGCCAAAAGACTTGGAGCCGTAACTTATGCAGCAGATATCCGGCCTGCAGCCCGTGAACAGGCTCAGTCCCTCGGTGCAAAGATTATCGACTTAGGCGTTCCCGAAAATGAGGCCATCGGAGAAGGAGGCTACGCCCTTCATCTTAAAAAAGAAACCCTCGAAAACGAAAGAAAGCTGCTCGCTCCTCACATTAAGGACATGGACATAATCTTCCTTTCAGCCCTTGTTCCCGGAAAACTTGCTCCGGTTATCATCACAGAAGAAATGGTAAAAACCATGAAACCCGGCTCGGTAATAGTTGATATTTCAATCGACCAAGGCGGAAACTGTGAGTTAACACCTCCGGGCGAAGTTCTCAAAAAGCACAATGTTCACCTTGTAGGTATTAAAAACATCCCCGGACTTCTTCCTTCAAGCTCTACATGGATGTTTGCTCAAAATATTTGCAACCTTACCCGCTATCTTATCAAGGACGGAAAAATCGAGCTTGACCGAAATGATGACATTGTCAAAGGTATTCTTACCACTATTGACGGTGAAATCGTTCATAAGGGAGCCAGGGAGGCAATGGGCATATGAGTTTGGAATTGATACTGGTTCTTGTCTTTGTTGTAACGACCCTTATAGGCTACAAACTGATCAAGAACGTACCAAGCCTTTTACATACCCCCCTTATGTCGGGTATGAATGCCTTATCCGGCATTACTATTTTGGCTACAATGACCGCTACGGCCGCTGCAATTACAACAGGCAGCAAGATTTTCGGCTGTATAGGCATCATTTGTGCAACAATAAACGTAGTTGCCGGCTTCGGTCTTACGGACAGAATGCTTAAAATGTTTAAAACGGGCAATGAATCTAAAGAGGGTACAAAATGACGGATACGGTTTATTATATTATTTGCGGAGTACTCAGCATTGGGGTTCTTTTAGGAATCAATATGATGAGTAAGGTTAAATCGGCAGTTAAGGGAAACCGTTTAAGTGCCCTTTGTATGCTTGCAGCCGTATGCGTAACCCTGTATAAATATCAAATTTTTTCTGCAGGAATGATGTGGGCTGGGCTTGCAATAGGAGCGGCAATCGGTATTTACCTCACAATAAAGGTAGAAATGATTACCATGCCCCAAACGGTTGCCTTACTCAACGGCTTAGGCGGAGCAGCTTCGGCTGTTGCTGCCCTCTTAACTCTGGCAGCGGTTAATACTCAAACAGGAATCTTTGCTATCGTTACGGGAGGAATAGCCTTAGCAGTAGGAGCCCTAACCTTTTCGGGAAGCTTAATTGCCGCAGGAAAGCTTCACAAGCTTCTTCCTCAAAAGCCTACGGTTCTGCCTGCTCATCAGGCTTTGACCACAGTCAGCTTTTTAGGAATGATAGCCTTCATCGTTCTTCTTCCTATTAAGCCTGAACTAATGATGAGCATTTCAGTTGCAGGGCTTGTAATAAGCCTTCTTTTCGGTATCTTCTTTGCGATACGTGTAGGCGGAGCGGACATGCCGATTACGATTTCTCTTTTAAACTCAACATCGGGTGTTGCAGCCTCAATTGCAGGTATGGCAATAGGAGATATTCTCTTGGTATCGGTCGGAGGCATAGTCGGAGCTTCAGGGCTCCTGCTTACCCAGATTATGTGCAGGGCAATGAATAGAAGCCTCGCTTCAATTCTTTTTAGCAAGGCGGCTTCTCCGGCTAAATCGGCACAGCCGGCAAAACCTGCGGGCACTTCAGCATCTTCATCAAAAGAAGCATTAGAGGCAAAAACTCAGCAAACGGGAGAAGCAAAACCTGCTCAACAGGAGCTTACGGCAACAGGACATGCCGATAAATCGCAGCTTCCCTCATGGTTCAGCGATGCTAAAGAAATAATTTTTATCCCCGGCTACGGCATGGCTCTTTCACAGGCACAAGGCTTGGTAAAACAGCTGGCAGATAAACTTGAATCTATGGGAAAAAATGTGCGTTTTGCCATTCACCCCGTTGCAGGAAGAATGCCCGGCCACATGAACGTACTCTTGTGCGAAGTTGACATTCCTTATGACAAGCTTTACGAAATGGAAACAATAAATCCCGACTTTGATAAGACGGATTTGGCGATCATAATCGGAGCAAGCGATGTTGTAAACCCTGCTGCAAATACGGCGGAAGGCACGCCCATCTACGGAATGCCGGTCTTGGCTGCAGAAAAAGCTAAAAAGCTCATTATCTGTAACTATGACCTACAGCCAGGCTATGCGGGAGTTCCAAACCCCTTGTATGAGCCTAATCCCAATACCATGATGCTTTTAGGCGATGCAAAGGAAAGCATAAACACCATGCTCGATTCTCTTAGAACTAAAGGAGGTACCGCAGGAAGCGCTTTAGGCGGAATATCCGGCAGCACAGGAGCGGAAGCAAGCCAAGAACAAGCGGGAACGGAAGCTCCTCAAATAGGCCCCTGGTTTAAGGAAGCAAAGGAAATCATCGTTATCCCCGGCTACGGCATGGCTCTTTCACAGGCACAAGGCTTGGTAAAACAGCTCGCAGATAAACTCGAAGCTATGGGAAAAAATGTGCGTTTTGCCATTCACCCCGTCGCAGGAAGAATGCCCGGCCACATGAACGTACTCTTGTGCGAAGTTGATATTCCCTATGACAAGCTCTACGAAATGGAAGCTATAAATCCCGACTTTGATAAGACGGATTTGGCGATCATAATCGGTGCAAGCGATGTTGTAAACCCGGCCGCAAACACGGCAGAAGGCACGCCCATCTACGGAATGCCTGTCTTGGCTGCAGAAAAAGCTAAAAAGCTAATTATCTGTAACTATGACCTCCAACCCGGCTATGCGGGAGTTCCAAACCCCTTGTATGAACCTAATCCCAATACCATGATGCTCTTAGGCGATGCAAAGGATAGTTTAAACAAGATATTGGAAAATCTATAACAAAATTTTAAGGGGCTTTTAAAAGCCCCTTTTTTCAGCTTGACTATTTATTTCTTTCCACAAAATATTATTTTCATGCGGTACACAGTCTTGCACCCAATACCACCAAAAATAACCTCCTATAAAATTCTTTGTATATTTAGGCATACCATAATAATGGCGTATCATGCTAAGTTTTGTTTTTTCATCGGCGTTTTCATCAGTGCTTCCGCATTCCCCTATACCCAGTTTTGAGTTTGGAAAGATATTTTCCAAAACAGCAAAAATTTTCCACCAGTCAGGCTGAAAACCTTCATTATCGTCTTCGTAATAGCTTACCAAAAGATAATCTACATTATTTTTTACACGGGGAGGAAGATATGTTTTAAGCCAATCAATCATCACAATTTTTTGCATTCCGGGAGCAAAAGCATAAGCGGTTAAAACCGTGATACCGTCCTTTGATTTGATAAAGTCATAGGCTGCCGCTACCTTATCCGCAATCAGTTTAGGATTTTTGCCGAGCCAATCCTCTCCGTTAATTTCGTTTCCGATCTCCCACATATCGGTGTATTTTCCAAGTGCCTCATATGCCGTCTTAAAACGCTTTTTATACGAATAAACCGTTTTGTAAGATTCCATGTCATAAGAATCCACGGGACATGCCAATATATGGGCTACCTTGCCGATTTTTTCAAAAATAGGAATATACATGGAAACGGGTTCATCCTTAGACATAACAATACGAACTGTGGGTTTTGTTTTCATATTTTTAAGGGCATTTACCACAGCTTCAAGCTTAACGGTTTCGTACCACGAGTCATCTATAGTAATACCTAAAATAGAGTCTTGGTTTTGAAACCGGACTTTTGAACCTTGTTCTTGAGCGAACAGCATACCTGCAAAAATACAGCTTAAAAAAAACAGGCAAAACTCTTTATATTTCAACTTCATATCTTTTACCATCCGGCAACGTGTTATAAATTCTTCCATACAAACTGACTTACATTATATTACTTATTTAAATTTTTTTCACCTGCGCCGGCTTTTTTAAATTCTCTTAATCTTTTTTTTGGAATACCGATAATCTATCACGAGGACTATTATGTTAAAAAAATACATAAACTGTATATTATTTTTTATTTTTTTCGGCTTAGCCTTTGCGGATACTGCGGCCTTTGCCTGTTTCCAAAATAAAGATGCTCACGAAAAATGCAAAAATATCACCGAAATTTTTGAAGACAATCTTTTTGACAAGTTTTTTGACGAAGGTTTTATTACTACCAGCGTTCCTATCAGCGAAATAAAATCGGAAAAAGATATTTCGCTTGCAGAAATAAAATCTTTTTTTGAAGAAGAACCTAATTATCTGATTATTTTTTACATGAAATACGAAAAGGAACTTATATTTAACAAAAAAACCGAGTCAAAGGAACCTGATTGGCAAGTGATGAACATCAGAGTAATAAATTGTAAAAAAGAAAAAGAAATATATAAAAAAACTATAGATATAACTAAGGTAAAAGAAAAAGACATAGAAAAAAAGGCCGAAAAACTTGCCGGTCAAATAGCAAAAGAAATATTCGAGGCAATCAGCAAGAGATAAGGAGAGGGATTATGAACAAAAAAGTTTTATTTTCATTGATATTCATTATATCGTTTTCATGTATATGGGCGGTTTGGGAAGGAAATGGAGGCATCGGCTCTTCTACCGATTTTCCGGCTGAAGGCTTGTTTGTCAGAAGCGATATGTTTCCTAAACACACCCTTTTGGAAATAACCAACCTTGAAAAAAGCATTAAGGCTAGAGCCGTTGTTATAGGCCCCTCCGGAATACCCGGTCTTCTACTCAGCCTATCCCCCGAATTGGGAGAAAAACTTAAGGTTCCTAAGGGAAAGGTTATCAGAATAAGGGTCATTACACCGAGTCCGGTAAATGAAGAAGGGGATGACGGTAAAAGCATTTCGGCAGCCGGTCCTGAATCTCAAGACCTAGATACCAACCCTGCCCTTTTTGTAGCATCTCATTCGGATTTGCCGGATGCAAATCTAAAAAAAGAAGAAGCAAAACCCGTATCCGAAAATACGGCAGGAGATACAATTCTATATGATGAGATTAAAAACCCTGTTGACGATACTCCCCCTGAACCGGTTGAAGAAGTTCCTGCAACAGAAGAAGTTCCTAGTGTAGAGGCTATAGTTGAACCTGCAGCCGAAGAACCGACAGAACCGGTATCTATAGTACCTGAGGAAGAGGTAAAAGAACCTGAACCTAAAGTAGAACCAATTAAAGAGGTTGAAAAGGTTGAAGAGAAACCTGCCGAAGATTCATCTTTGATGTATGCACCTGAAACCGTAGCTCCCATAACCGAAACCTATATGGAACCGGCAAAGGAAAATCCGCCTGTAACCGTAGACCCTATAATTGAACCTGCAGCAAAACCGGAAGATGCCCCTGCTCCTGTAACCGAAATATCGGAACCTCAAGAGCCTGAACAAGCTAAAGAAGAAATAAAGGATGTTGAAGTTGTAGATCCTGTAGTAGAACCTGTTAATGAAACTCCGGCTGAAAAAAAGGTTGACACAGTTGCCTCCGTTACCCCAAAAAATGAGCCTGTTGCAGATAAAAAAGAAGACCTTCCGGCTCCTGGTGGGGAGACATCGGTTGAAGAAACTCCGGCCGAAGAAGCCGAAGATTCAGGCACGTATGAAGAAACCGATTCGGATATATATACTGCAGCCGAAGAAGAATCCGCAGTTCCTGTAAATGAGATTAAGCCTATTTCAAGCAAACTGGAAAAAGGCAAAACCTATGTTCAGATAGTAATCTATGACGATAAATACAACCGCGATGATGTTCTAAAAAAATACGGGAAAAAATATCCTATGGTAGTGGAAGAAAGGCTTGTAAAAAACAACACAAGATATACCATATTTGTAGGACCTTTAAAGCCTGATGAAACCGGTGCTGTTCTTGAGCGCTTTAAGCAGCTGGGCTTTAAAGATGCCTTTTTAAAGAAGGGAAGATAAAGTCCGGGAATTGATAGTACCCTGTCATTAAAGTGTGTAGTCGGTAATTAAACCGATTACACATTTTTTTTGCGAAGAACCGCATGCCATATTTTACCGGTTGGGCTATTCCAAAAAATCCATACGTATAATACTCATCTTCATAATCCCATCTCCATCCTTTGCAAGGAATCGATGCATTCCGCGGATACCGGGATTTTTCATGTCATCCAAGGATATATCCCTTGAGAGAGAATTTTTCTATATCATCAAAAACAATAAATTTAATCCTTCTAAAGTTTTACTACAAATGTTTTAAAACTTTGTCCCTCATGCAAAACGGGTAGCACAAAAACATCGGAGTTAAAAAATGTTTTTATGTTTTCATTTGTAATAAGCAAATCAATGCTGCCGAACAAAAAGTGGCCTTCCGAAAGCAATAAGCCCTTATCGGCAATGATCAGCATATTTTGTATGTGATGAGAATTTATGATTATTGTAGTTTTATTTTGGCGTGAAAGTTTTTTTAACGTTTTTAATACCCGGCCTTGATTGTAAAAATCCAAATTGGATTCCGGCTCATCAAGAATCAAAATACGGGGCTTACAAACAAGAGCCTTTGCAATGTAGGCAAGTTGTAATTCTCCTCCGCTTATTTCATTACAAAAACGATTTTTTAAGAAGGCTATATCGAGTTCTTCCATAACGGCAAGGGATGCCTCATAATCTTTTTTTGACGGAGAAGCAAAGTACCCGTTTACGGAACTTCTTCCGAACGAAACAAAATCAAGGACCGTGTACGAAAAAGAAGGCACCTTTGCCTGAGGAACATAGCCTAAAAAGTTTGTCCGTTTTTCTACAGGCTTTCCCATGATTAAAGAACTCCCTGATGACCATGTAAGAATTCCCGCAAGACATTTTATAAAGGTGGTTTTTCCGATGCCGTTGCGTCCCATAACGGCAAGGATTTCACCCTCCTTTAAATAAAAAGAAACCGATTTAAAGACCGATTTTTTATTCTTGTAACTAAAAGATACATTTTTAACATCTATCATTCTTCATTCATTCCTTGTTTTTTAAAAATCCACAATAGAGCAAAAAGGGGAGCACCCAATAGGGCTGTGATAATTCCTATGGGTACTTCCGCAGCACTTACCGAACGGGCAAGATCATCGCAGATAAGCATAAAAAAAGCCCCGGACAATCCTGAAAGCGGAATGACATAACCATGATTAGCACCTATTATTTTCCGTGTAAAATGAGGAATAACTAAACCTACCCAGCCTATAATACCGCTTACCGTTACTGAAGATGAAATTAAAATTGTTGAAGCGATGATGATTGTTTTACGCAAGCGGAAAGGATTTATTCCGCTTGTTTTTGCCTCATCATCACCTAATGAAGCAATGTTTAATTTCCAGCGTAATAAAAATAAAACGAATGTACCCAGCACAAACGGAATAAAAATAAATTGAATATTCCGATAGGAACTTGAAGTAAAGCTGCCCATAAGCCAAAAGGTTATTGCAGGAAGGGTATCGTTCGGGTCAGCCGTAAATTTAAGGATCGAAATAAAGGATATAAACAATGAAGAAACGATAATACCGCTTAAAATTATCGACAACACGGATACATCTTTTTTGATTTTACAAAGAGCAAATACCAACAAGATACTTCCTAAACCTGCCAGGAAAGAAAGGCCGAAAACTCCTGCAACGGTTTTTCCGAACACAATAATGCCCAAAGCTGAACCAAACCCAGAAGCGGATGCCGTTCCCAAAACATCGGGACTTGCAAGCGGATTTTTCAGTACTGCCTGTAGACCTGTTCCCGCCATTGCAAGCGAAGAACCTACAATCATTGACAATAAGATACGGGGAATGCGGATGTCAAATAAAATATGCCGTTTCAAATCGATGGTTTCAATACGTTTATCCCCTATACAAATTGCATATATATCCTTGAAATCTATATTAAAACGTCCAATTAAACACGAAAAAAGGGCAGCAGTTATTATCATTAAAATAAGGACAATAACCGCCTGCCTATATTTAAGACCATGATCTTCCATTTTATTTTACGGGAGAAAGCATTTCATCAATGACCGCATCCTCAAGCTCCGTATCATAAACTTCTTTATAATAGGTTTTTATTTTTTTCTTAAATTCAAACTCACTATATTTTTCGGGTGTTATCTTTGTGAGCATCCATAAGGGCATTAGAGGAGAATCGGCACAAGGCATTCCCCAGCTAAAAGTGCCTTGCGGAATATCAAAAACTTTTTTATCTTTTACAGCCTTTATAAACGACCAATTCCTTGTATCCGTATTTTCTAAAATCGTTTTTGCACTCGTATTGTTTTTACCGATTCTGATACTGTTGATAAAAATAATATCCGGATTCCACTCATTTATTTGCTCCATTGACACTTCAACTTGTCCTGCACCCTCGGCAAAACCGTCAAGTTCCGCAACATTTTCAATACCGGCCTTGCGTAAAAAATTTCCACCGTAACTTTTATTTCCGCTTACCATAATTTTACCGCCGACAGTGCTGAAAATAAATAGCCCGCGTATGTTTTTTCCGTCTTTTAAAGTTGCCGAAAGAATTTCATTTGTTTTCTTCCATTGCTTTTCCATTTTATTGCCGTTATCGGTTTTAAAAATATCAGCTATCATTTTTTCCCATTTTTGCGTAAGGCTTTCACTATCCATGTCATTGATTTGCATATTAACCATAGGGATGCTTAAATTATCTAGGCCTTTTTTTTCAAATTCTCCATAATAGAGAATAATCGTAGGTTCCAAGGCAGCAAGGCTTTCGGCATTAACGGAAAAATCATTGTTCAAAAAAGAGCTGTTTAAGTTTTTAGCATTCGGATTTACTGCCGCTAAAACTTTAGGATTTGAGGTTGAAAAAGTTCTCGGGTTTACACCTGCAACCGAATCCTTTAAGCCGGGAAAGGTTTGAAGCATTGAATAAACCGGCGGCGATAAGTTTACAATTATTACCTCGCCTTGCTTCTTTACATGAACCGTTTCCGTTTTATCCTTTGTTCCTCCGGCAAAAATACCGGCAGCCAAAACGGTATAGAAAACCGTCAACATAATTTTTTTATTCATATATACCTCCATGTATATGCAATTAAAAATGATGCTCAATCATTTCATTTGCCCTTATTAAAAATTGTTCTATTATGTGTCGTTTATCGGCATTAAGTGAAGATAAAAAATCGAAAAAAGCTTTGTCGTGTTCATCATGATACTGTTCATGAGCCTTAGCTGCTGCAAGACCTTTTTCGGTTAAAAAAAGTTTTTTAATTTTTTTATCCTTTTCACAATCTTCTTTTTTTATAAGATTCCGCTTCTCAAGTTTTAAAAGCGTTTTATGAATGACCGCCCGTGTTATTCCCATACTGCGTGCAATTTCGGAACTGAAAATACCGGGACTGTCCCCTATTTTTTTTATAATATGAATTTCACCTCGGTAAAAGCTCATGTCTTCTCCTTCAAAATTAAGTATTTTAGATTTACCGTTTGCTATTTTTTCTACAAGTGAAATATAAAGATCAATAAGGTTTTCGGTATTTTTCAATTTAGATTACTCCTTACATTTTTGATAAATAAAAAGAGGATAAAGATCATCGGCAGTTTTTTTTATTAAGCTGAAACCGACTTTTTGTAAAACGGCATCTAAATTTATATCTTTCTTTATAGGCCGCCCTGCTTTTAAATTTCCTAATAACCACCGTTTTTCAAATACGAGTCTTCGGCCTTTTTCGGCAAAAGAAGTATCGTAAACAAAAAGAAAGCCGTCTTTTTGCGTTGCCGTATATATTTTTTCTGCAAGGCTTTCAAGAGCATTTCCGGCAAAAGGAAAGATGCCGGAAGCGATTATTAAATCGTAATCATTCCGTATGTCGTCTTTTAGAAAATCGCCTTCTATTATTTTAACCGTATTTTTTAAGGAAATCTGTTTTATGTAATCATAGGCAATTTTTGCAACAACGGGACTTTCAAATAAGGTATAGGAAGCACAGGGGTATTGCTTCGCAATTACACCGAGCATGGCACCGGCTCCTCCGCCAAGGTCAAGTACGTTTTTAGGTCCTTTTTTACATGATGAGTTTACGGCGGCCAGCAATGTTTGTTTTCTAAAAGTTAGAATTTCTTGGATATTAATTTGTGCCATTTCCGCAAAATCAAAAAACTTATTTTGAGAGAGCTTTTCAGTATTTTTTTCTTGATTAGAATCTATAAGTTCTTTTATGTTTACAAGGGCGGATAGCTTTTTCCTAAAAAGTAAAACTTCTCCTATGTATTCGGAACTTTTTTTAGATAAAAACCGAGCACTTTCTTCTGCAGGGAAAAACACTCTTCCTTCTTTGTATAAAAGCCCCTCGCCTAGCAAAACGTTCAAAAAATACTGCAAGGCAGTGCTGTTACAGCCGAGAACTTCGGAAAGAACTTCTACGGTTTTACCTCCCTCCAGCTTGGTGTAAATATCCAATTCTAGTGCCGAAAAGAAAATCTGAGCATCAAGTAGTGTATCCAATTTTGAATAAAATTTTAACGTCGTATTTTGTATGCCTAGCATACAACCAGTATAGCAAGTTTTAGTGTTTTTGTCAAGTTTTCAGATAAATTTTTATCAATAACCATTTTTTTTTCATTTCCTATTGACAGAAAAAATAAATAATGTTATCCTGTGCAAACTTAGCTATGGCTAACATCTTTCTTTTATAAGAAATATGGTTAAAACTTTTGTTTTGGAGGTTTTTATGAAAAACAAATTATTTATTATTTTGGGTTTCCTTTGTATGAGTACCCTGCTGTTTGCAGGAGGAAGCAAGGAAGGCAGTACGAAACAGGAAAAAGGCCGTGAAATGTACGGCTATATGGTTCCTGCATCCGTTCCTCAAAGGACTGCTGTAGGACAGGTTGTTTTATTACAGATGCTTGACATGCTTGATGTCGATATAGTTGCAAGACCTTCGACAAAACGGGAAATAAGTGCAAGGTATAAGGATAAAACGGAAATCGGTATGCCGATGCGCGTTGATCTTGAAAAGCTTAAGGAAGTAAACCCCGACTTTTATTTGGCAACCGGTGATAGGGGTGCACCTATTGCAGAACAATTAAAGGCTTTAAATATTCCTGCGGAGTTTTTGCAGACTACAACCTACACCGATATTTTAAATTCGATGAAGTACTTAGGTGAGGTTTACAACAAGCAAAAAGAAGCCGCAGCTTATGTAAAAGAAGTGGAAGATGTGGTTGCAAAGGTTAAAGCTGCCAATAAAAATAAAAAGCCCCTTAAAGTTTTGATTATTGCAGGTTTTCCCAACAGTATGAGTATACATACGGAAGGTTCTTTTGTCGGCAGTTTAATAAAGGTCTTAGGTGCGGAAAATATCTGGAAGGACAATACGGTTAAAAATACTACGGTTCCTATGAATCTGGAGCTGGTAAAGGCTTCCAATCCAGATATTATTTTGCTTACCAGCCACGGTGATGCAAAAGATACTGCAAAAATGTACGAAAAAGAATTTCAAAGTGATTTTTGGCAAAAAATTGACGCCGTTAAAAATAAGAGATATTATAGTTTGGATACCAAAATATTCTTTATTGCAGGTTCCCCTTATATACCGGAAGCTCTGGAAACTTTAGGCAACTACTTTTATGGAAGTAAGTAGGTGGTAATACAGGTGAAAAAAGCAGGCGTTTTTATTGTTTTGTCTCTATTACTTATAGTTTTGTTTTTTTCATCTGTTGCATCGGGTTCGCTCAAATTTTCGTTTGCACAAATTTGGGCGACCCTGCTCGGCAGAGGGGAGCAGCTCGTTACCGATGTAATCTTTGATTTGAGGCTTCCGCGTGTCCTTGTTGCACTCGTCATCGGAATGAATCTTGCATCTGCCGGAGCTTTGATGCAGGCGGTTATGCAAAATCCCTTGGCGGATCCCGGTATTATCGGCGTTTCTGCAGGGGCCAGTGTCGCCGGGGTTATATTGATGCTCGCTCTTCCTCAGTATGCATACTTGGTTCCGCCTGCAGCTTTTGTCGGGGCGATATTTGCAGCCTTTTTAATATATCTTTTAGCATGGAAAGACGGGTTTACTCCCGTACGGATTATTCTATCGGGAGTTGCAATCAATGCTCTTTTGGGAAGCCTTACCGGTTTGGTTACCATTTTATTTAGCGACAGGCTTCAAGGTGCGTTGATGTGGCTTAACGGAAGTTTGTCTGGAAAAACATGGCGGCATTTTCAAGTGCTTATTGTATACAGTATTCCTGCCCTGATACTTGCTCTTCTTTGTATTAGGGCAGCGAATGTCTTATTGCTGGGAGATGAAAAAGCAAAAAGTCTTGGGGTAAGTGTCAACCGCTGCCGTGTATTTCTTTCGATTATCGGGGCTTTTTTGGCAGGGATATCGACTTCGACTGTCGGAATCATCGGTTTTATAGGTTTAGTTATCCCCCATATCATGAGGATGCTGGTCGGCTCGGATTATAAGAGCCTATTACCGTTTTCAATGTTCGGCGGAGCGGTTTTGCTGCTCGGGGCGGATACTTTTGCTCGCACTATTGCTTCACCGATTGAATTGCCTGTAGGAATTGTAATGTCGATATTCGGAGCACCGTTTTTCCTATACCTACTGAGAAGTTCCGGTAAAAGGAGATAAGGAGGTACTTTTGTTATGACAGCTGTTTCTGCAAAAGATATTTCGTTAAGATACGATAAAAAAGATGTAGTAAAAAGTTTTTCTGCGGATTTTACACAAGGAAAAATTATTTCGATAATAGGACCTAACGGCTCCGGAAAATCAACCATTTTACGCAGTTTTGCACGTCTTTTAAATACTGCATGCGGCCAAATATCCCTTTTCGATACCGATATCGCAACAGTATCAAAAAAGGAATTTGCAAAACGATTGGCAATTTTATTGCAGCACAATATCTCGCCTGAAGATATTACGGTAAAAAATCTGATATACTTCGGCAGATGTCCGCATAAAAAATGGTATCAGCAATTTGAAAAAAGAGATGAAGACATTTTACAACAAGTCCTTATCCAAACGGACTTAGTCGACTTTGCCGAAAAAAAAGTTTGCATGCTTTCAGGCGGCGAAAGACAGCGTGTCTGGCTTGCAATGGCATTGGCACAGCAGCCTCAAGTGCTACTGCTGGATGAGCCTACCACCTATTTGGATATAGGTTATCAGCTGGAACTTTTGGATCTTGTTTACGATTTAAATCGAAACACTAATCTTTCGATTATTATGGTATTGCACGATTTAAATCAGGCAGCACAATATAGCGATGAAATTATCGTATTAAAAGACGGCAAACTCTACAAAAAAGGGACACCGCAAGAAATTTTTACTTCAGAACTTATAAAACAAATTTACGGTATAGACTGTAAAGTTATTTATGACGAAGAGGAACATTTTCCGATCGTATTGCCTAAAAGAAAAGGCAAAATCTAAATCAAAAATCAATTAGGAGAATTATTTATGAAAATTTTATTGACTTATTCAAGTAAAACTGGAAACACCAAGGCTGTAGCAGAAGCCATATTAAAAACTCTTCCTCAGGGAACCGATTTTTTTGCAGTGAGCGAAGTTAAAGACGTAAACAATTATGATGCGGTCATTGTAGGTTTTTGGATCGATAAAGGCCTTCCAAATGAAGAAGCATTAAATTTTATGGAAACGATTAAAAACAAAAAAACGGGCTATTTCTTTACATTGGGAGCTTATCCCGATTCTCCCCATGCGGAAGATTGCCATAAAAGCGCAAAAGAGCTTTTAACAAAAAACGGAAATGAAGTGCTTGCAGGATTCGGCTGTCAAGGAAAAATAGATCCGGCTCTTACCGAAATGTTTAAATCCTTACCTAAAGATCATCCGCACTACATGAATGAAGAAAGAAGAAAACGCCATGAAGAGGCGGCAAAACATCCTGATAAAAAAGATTTTGAAAATGCAAAAAAAGCATTTGAAAATTTCGGAAGATAATTAAAATCTGCCGGTTAAAATTAACATAAGGAGCATTCTATAAATGACTGCAGAAGATATTTTAAATTGTTCATTTAAAGACCGCAAAAAATCTCATCACGATGCAGGAATGGGTTCCATGAAATATTCAAAAGGAATGAGGTCTTTGGAAAAAGCCCTTTCAGAACCCAATACACAAAACGGGAAAAAATCCATTTACATCCACGTACCCTATTGTAAAAAAATTTGCAATTTTTGCAGCATGAGGCGGACAATAAACCCGGTACCGGATGACTACGCCGCCCTTGTGATAAGGCAGATTGAAAATTACGGTAAGACGGAATATGTAAAAACCTCAAACATAAATTCGGTTTATTTCGGAGGCGGAACACCTACAACCCTGCCTGCAAAACAGCTTGCCGAAATACTTAAAGCTCTTCAAAAAAATTTTAACATAGCAAAAGATGCCGAAATTTCGATGGAGACTACCGTTTCTGAATTGGATGACGAAAAGCTTAAAATTCTTTTTGAAAACGGTTTAAACAGAATAAGTGCCGGTATTCAAACCTTTAATGATGAAGGACGAAAAACATTGGGCAGAATCGGAAACGGCGAAAATGCGGAAAATTTTTTGAGACGAGCTTTTAAAACCGGCTTTAAAAATGTCAACATCGATATTATTTATAATTATCCCGGTGAAACAAAGGAAATATTAAAGGATGACTTACATAAGGCCTTTGCCTTAGATATTGCAGGTTTTTCTTTTTACTCTCTCATCGTAATGGATACTTCCAAGATAGGCCGCAGTGTCGATAAAGAAGAATATGCCGAAAAAACGCTTCATCAGGATGCAGAGTTCTTTTTGACCATTTTAGAAGAAAGCCGAAAAGCAGGTTACGATTTTTTAGAGATAACAAAACTTGTAAAACCCGGCAGAGACAACTACGAATATATCAGAAGCGGGCACCTAGGCGGCGATATTTTTCCTGTAGGAGCCGGAGCCGGAGGCTTCGTAAATAATACGGCCGTAATGAATCCCCTCGACAAAGAAAAATTTGCGGATCAAATTAACGGCTTTGATAAAACTTCAGGTATGTGGATAAGCGAAGATTACCGCAGAATAAAAAGATTTTCAGGACAGCTTCAAGAAGGATTGTTGGATTTAAGTTTTTTGACAAAAGAAGAGTCGGATAAAATCTATGATATGCTTACCGGATTGGAAAAAGAGGCTTTGATCAAAAAAGATGAAGGCTCCAAAAATTATAAATTTACCGACAAGGGCTTTTTTTGGGGCAATAGTCTTGCAGCCGAACTTGGAAAAAGCATTTTTTAATAACAAAAAGAATTAAAGAAGAGAGCGGCATAAAGGCAATTCCCCCACCCTCTTGCCGTTTTGCCGTTTTTTTTGTATCTTATACCCACGATAATTACTAAATTAATATAGATTCTTAAGGAGAACTAAAATGGCTAAACAATTATTGTTTAATGAAGAGGCTAGAAAAAGCCTTCTCGCCGGTGTTGAACAAATTTCAAATGCAGTAAAGGTTACACTCGGACCCAAGGGACGAAACGTTCTTATAGATAAGAGTTTCGGTGCCCCTACAGTTACAAAAGACGGCGTATCCGTAGCACGAGAAGTTGAACTTGAAAACAAATTTGAAAATATGGGTGCCCAGCTTTTAAAAGAAGTTGCAACAAAGACAAATGATGTTGCAGGAGACGGAACCACAACAGCTACCGTTCTTGCATACTCCATGGTAAAAGAAGGCTTAAAGGCCGTAGCTGCCGGAATGACTCCGCTTGAATTAAAACGCGGTATTGACAAGGCTGTAGCTATTGCCGTTGAAGATATTCAAAAAAATTCAAAAGAAATTAAGGGCTCGGAAGAAGTTGCCCACGTTGCCTCCGTTTCTGCAAACAATGATGCGGAAATCGGTAAAATCATCGCCGATGCCATCGCCAAGGTAGGAAAAGACGGCGTTATCGACGTAGGTGAAGCCCAGACAATGGAAACCGTTACGGACTATGTAGAAGGTATGCAGTTCGACAGGGGTTATATTTCTTCTTACTTTGTAACCGACAGAGACAGAATGGAAACTGTTTTTGAAAATCCCTACATCCTCATCTACGATAAATCAATCTCTACAATGAAGGATCTTCTCCCTCTCTTGGAGCAGGTAGCCCAGTCAGGCCGCCCTCTTTTAATTATCGCAGAAGATGTTGAAGGTGAAGCCCTCGCAACCTTGGTTGTAAACAGCCTCAGAGGTGCATTAAAGACATGTGCAGTTAAAGCCCCCGGTTTCGGCGACAGAAGAAAGGAAATGCTTGAAGACATAGCCGTTTTAACGGGCGGACAGGTCGTTTCGGAAGAATTAGGCTTTAAGCTTGAAGCAGCTCAAATTTCAATGTTGGGTCAGGCAAAAAGCATAAAAATCGATAAAGACAACACAATGATTATCGACGGAGCCGGAAAATCAAAGGACATTAAAGACAGAGTTACCCAGATCAAGACTCAGCTTGATGCTACCGATTCGGAATATGACAGTGAAAAGCTAAGAGAAAGATTGGCTAAGCTTTCAGGAGGTGTTGCCGTTATTAAGATCGGTGCCGTAACCGAAGTTGAAATGAAAGAGAAAAAGCACAGAGTTGAAGACGCTCTTTCGGCAACAAGAGCCGCTATCGAAGAAGGTATTGTTGCAGGAGGCGGTCTTGCAATGATTCAGGCTATCTCAGCCCTAGAAAAAGCCGATATGGGCTCTCTTACAGAGGACGAAAAAGTTGGCTTTAAGATTGTAAAACGAGCCCTTGAAGAACCTATCCGCCAAATTGCAGAAAATGCAGGTTTGGACGGAGCAGTTATTGCAGAAAAGGCTAAAGAAAAGAAGGGCGTAGGCTTTGATGCCGCTAAGATGGAATGGACGGATATGGTAAAAGCCGGAATCATCGACCCTGCCAAGGTTACCCGTTCCGCCTTGCAGAACGCAGCTTCGATTGCAAGCCTATTGCTGACAACCGAATGTGCAATTACGGACATCCCTGAAAAACAGGCAGGTCCTGCAATGCCTTCACCCGATATGGGCGGCATGGGCATGTACTAAAAAAAATTTTAGTAAACTGTATGCGGGCATGTACTAAAAGGCTTATGCCTACTCTATGCGGGAATGTATTAAACTTTTAGCTTACCGTATGTGGGCATGTACTAAACCGTAATATAAAATGAAGACCGTTATGATGTTTAACATAACGGTCTTTTTTTATTTCCTTTTAATATCATCTTGCTATTTTTTTGAATATATATTACAATGCTTCTATGAGTGATGATATAATTTCAGAACTAGGACTAAATACATCAAGCAAGGATACGGTTGAACTTGATTCTCTCACATTGGAAGCCTTAAAAAAAGGTCCTATAGATATATTTGATAATGTATACCTAGGTGAAACAAGACCGCATTCTCTTATCCTCTGTATAGATGTACGCGGCTTTAGTGACTTTATGTGTAATAATGATGAAACAGTTGTTTTCGGTTTAATTAAATCTTTTACGGCTAATTTTCTTTCCTGCCTTAATCAATTCGGCTATAATTGTTCGTATTATAAACTGCTTGGAGATGGAGCCTTAGTTATATGGGACAAACTGGATGGAGTTGCAATAAAAGAAGCCGTCACGGTTTTTACTACATATATAGAATTTGCACGAGAAGAACTATTTAAACCCTACGGAAATCTGTCAATAGGCGGCGCCTTGGTTTTAGATAAGGTATACAAATATGAAATTTCGGCAGAAGCATCCCAATTAAAGTATAGAGATTATGTAGGCTATGGCATAAATCTTGCATGCCGCCTTCAAAACCTTGCAGCGGGTGGAGAACTCATCGTAAGTAAAAAATTGGTTGATATCGGTGCAATATATGCAACAAAAAATATGGACCCTGAAGTAATGAAAAAACTCAGAGCCCTTAAAGGAGTCAAACCTGAAGACAGGGAAGCTATCTTTTTGTATAAAGATATAAATCCTAAAATTATTTCGATATTTAAAGTTTTAAGCTTAGATTTCTAAATTAGGGCCTTGACATAAATGTATATTTTTTATATACTCAAAACTCTTACGGCGGTATAGCTCAGTTGGCAGAGCAAACGGCTCATATCCGTTAGGTCATAGGTTCAAGCCCTATTGCCGCTAGCTAAATTTAAAGGCACTCAAATGAGTGCCTTTTTTTATTGTTTTTTCCTAATTTCTTGATAACGCTAAAATCTTTCTATCTTTGAGACCAGAAAGGCATCTGCAAGAACTAAATAACACATTGCTTCAACAACAGGCACAATACGAGGGAAAAGGCATATGTCGTGATTTCCTCCGACAGAAAGCATAGATTTCTCCCCTCTTTTGTTAAAGGAGGCTTGGCTCATTTTGATTGACGGAACAGGCTTTACGGCAAGTCTAAAATCTATTTGACATGTGCTCTTATCTTTTCTTCCGCCCTCACGGCTTAAATTTAAAGGATAGCGCATATCACAGGAAATACCGCCCAATATGCCGCCAGAATAATTTTTTGAAATATCATTATTTTCACTGCCGGAAATAGAAGCCGAAAAAAAACCGCCTCCGATTTCTATGCCTTTGACAGCACCTATCGACATTAAGGCTTGAGACAAGACCGCATCAAGTTTGCCGAAAACAGGAGAGCCGAGCCCTTCGGGAACATTTAAAAGAGAACAGGATAAAATACAACCGGCCGAATCTCCATTAGCAGCCAAAGTGCTTAACCTTTCAAAAATCGGTTCAGGCAGAGCATCACCTTCTTTAAGAGGAAGGCCTGTTTTAAGACCTGCAATTTCTTCGGCTCTTACCTGCACCGCAATAGGCTTTTTAGCATCCTTTATAGCAAAGGCTTCGAGCATGTTTTTTGCAACAGCTCCGCCAATAAGCCGGCCTATCGTCTCCCGTCCGGAAGAGCGGCCTCCGCCTCGGTAATCCCGATACCCGTATTTTACATCATGAGCATAATCGGCATGTCCCGGACGGTAAACATCTTTTAAGTTTTCATAATCCTTGGAGGAGGTTTCTTTATTTCTAACCAGAACGGCGATAGGGCTTCCCAGAGTCTTACCTTCAAAAACACCGGATAGAATTTCGCAAATGTCGTCTTCATTCCGTTTTGTAGAAAAAAGACCTGAGGAGCCGGGTTTTCTGCGGTTAAGCTCTTTTTGAATATCCTCGGCACAAAGGGGAATACCGGCAGGGCAGCCGTCAATTACAGCCCCTACCCCTGCACTCCTGCTTTCTCCAAAAGTTGTTAACGTAAAAAAACGCCCAAAAGAATTTGCCCCCATATCACACCTCCTATTCAGATAAACAGTAAGGCAGAATTTCTGCCGCACTGTTTATCGAACCTCCAAGTTTCAAAACTGCTTAATCTTTTTCAAATATAAGCTCACTTATCACGTGTTCTTTTTTTATGCCCTTTTTTTCAAACTTTGTTGTGGGACGCCAGCTTTGGCTTGGAGCGAATTTTTCGTATTTGGATTTTAGATTGGGAGTTTCGCTCAACTGCTCAAAGGCATCCTCTGCATAGTTTTCCCAATCCGTTACCATGTAAATATAGCCGCCCTTTTTTAATTTTTTTGAAAGTAAATCGGTTCGAGGTCTTCTTACAAGCCGCCTTTTATGATTCCGTTTTTTTTGCCATGGATCAGGAAAAAAAATATGAAAGCCGTCAACACTTTCATCATTTATCATATTTTCTAAAACTTCAATTGCATCATGTTCGATAATCCGTAAATTATTCAATTTTTTTTCTTCTATTTCGCCTAAAAGCTTTCCCACACCCGCCTTAAAAACTTCTACACCGAGATAGTTTTTATCCGGATTATCCTCGGCAATTTGGGCAGTTGCAGTTCCCATGCCGAAGCCGATTTCTATGATTACGGGATTATCGTTTTGAAAAAGAGTTTTGAAGCCGATTGGGCTTTCAGTATATGGAATACACCACTTTTGATAAAAAGTTTCGTAATTTCTTTTTTGTCCCTCAGTTATCCGCCCCGTCCGTAAAACAAAGGTTTTTATAGATCGAAAATAAGGTGATACATCGGTATTTTGAGTAATTTCAGTACTATCCATCCTTTAATACTAATACAAACTATGGTACTTTGTCAAATAGGCTGTATCGTCTTGAGCATTTTGAGCCATACATTGAATATAACGGGCATCGGGATATTTTTCGATCAGGGAAGCAATAGAGTCCTCTAGTGTAGACATTTCAGATAAATCTTGAACAAAAATAGGTTGTTTATCGGCTCCCGAAAGAATAAGAAAAAACTTTTTAAATGTAGAATTTTTTGAAGCTTCAACCCTCCATTGGCCGTCTTGAATCCGGAATACAAAAGGAATAGATAAAAGCTTTTCAGGCTCTTTTAAGACAATTTTTTTTATAACTCTATTTCCCGACAAATCTTCCAACACAATGGAATATTCTCCTATGGGAATTTGCCCAAACGGCGATACTATTTTATTGGAACCCGCCCATAAAGTTTTTTCGGAATCCGAAGCTCTAAGCTGTGAGGAAGAAAAAAAGGAAGTATTTTCCCTGTTCAAAATCCATGTAAGCCCCGACTCCAAATGTACCAGCTGTATTGAAGAATAATCATTCCGTCCGTTTTCATCCTTGTACATTAAAAATAGGGAAAGTCTTTCTTCAATTGTTCCGGCATCCGTTTCTATCTTTAAAATTTTGACGGAAAGCTCAGGTATATCGGGCTTATCAAAAGAACATGAAAACAAAAGAGCTGCAATAAAAAAAAAGAAAGTTTTTTTTAGCCATTCTTTTTTTATATTTTTTTTCATTGAATTATCCGCAACTTCTTCATGTTAAAACATAAAGGACATATTCATAACGGTAAGATCCGTATCTTCAAAGCGGTTTGCACTTGATTCAAAACGGACATTTACCTTTTCGCAAGCATCATTTAAATAAGAAATATAATACATTCCCAAATTTAAATCTTCGGAACCTTCAGGAAGGGCTCGATAAAAATCAATCAAAGAATTTTTGTCGACATCTGCCATCTTTAAATCATTTAAGTTTGCCCTGACGGCATCCGACTGTTCATTTTTACTGTAAAGAGTAATCTGAAGCTTGCCCTGTGTACCTATCGAGGCAGTACCTCCACTTCCCAGCTTCCATGAAACAAATACCAGCTCTTTTTTCTTTTCAAGCTCGGTAACAAGCCGGCGGCGTATTTCGGGATCAAAGAGGGCTTCTTGCGGATCATCCAGCTCAGGAAAAAGGATTAAAGCTTCTTTGCGCAAATTCATGTTTTCCGCACTTAGGATCAACTCCATAAGCATCAAGGCTATGTACTCGGCAATCTTCGTTTTATCCATGTATTCGGTAAGGGATGTACGGATTGTTTTTAGAATCAGGTCAAAATCCTTATGAAGTCTAAATTTAGTTATGATAAACCAAGTAAAAGGACGCATCATGTTTAGAAATTTCTCGGCCAAAAAAAGCTGAATATTTTTTTCTTCGGGAGATAAAGCATTATTCTTTGTTATAAAAGAAAAAAGAGGTTTTACGATTTCCTGCTTCGCTTCATAAATCATTTCTTCGTTTTGCTGCAATACATTTGCCAAATATTTTTCGTTTATTCGGGTTTTTTCGTCAATTATACTTGCAGGATTTTGCCTGTTCCATTTTTTTATAACGGGAGAGTTTAATATTTGTTTAAAAATATAATCGTCATATTGTTTATATAAAACCGAATATACTATAAGTTTCGAAAGATCCATAACCTCCTGTCGCGAAGAAACAAATTCGGGTTTCGATATTTCAATCTTCGAGATATAATCCGCCAAAAGAAGACGTTGAATGGTTTCAGGAATAAATTTTTCGAGAGAAATGCCGTATTCTTCAATATTCCCGGCAAGCTTAAATTTAAGGAGTTTTTTATTTCTTTTTATAAAGAATGTAGAACCTTCCTGAGTCAAAATAAGCTTTAATGGAAGGTCCAAAATTCTTTTTTTTTCACTTGCAGCCATAAAATCTCCTCTCCCTATACTACAGACTGTTAACTACATCTTCAATTTTAATATAATTTTAGGAAAAATTCTATAGGTTAATTAAAGGGATGAAAGTATCGAGCGAATTTCCGCAGCTTTTGGATAATTCGGATTTTTATTCAATACACTTTCCAAAATAAGCTTTGCATCAGCCTTTTTATTCAAACTTATGTAAAGTTTACCCAGCTCATAATAAGCATCCCAGTTTTTAGTATCGACCTTTATAATCTGCTCATAAACGCTTACGGCATTTTCTTTTAGATTCGCAGAAATATAGGCTGAAGCCAAATTATGTTTTGCCGTAATATTAAGGGGCTGGGTTTTTACGGCATTAGCGTAATGATTAACCGACTTAGTATAGTCTCCTTTTAGGCCGTATAACTTGCCTAAATTTGTGTTTACTTCAAAATTATTTTGTTCAAGTCTATAGGCAGCCAAAAGGTTTTCTTCCGCTTCACCGAATTTTCCCTCATCCAAATACATACGCCCCAGATTTATTCTAGGCTTAGCATAGTTTCTATTTGCAGACACAGCCTGTGTGTAATAATCATAGGCTTCGGATTTTCTTCCGTTTTTTTCCAAGGTTAACCCGTATGTATATAAAACTCTTGCATCCGCAGGCTTTAGCTTATAAGCTTTTTCTGCATTAGACATAGCTTCTCCGTATTTTCCTAAATCAACCTGTACCGTTGCCAAGTTATAATAAGTTATGGCGTCATCCTCTCCCAGAGTAATAGCCTCCTTAAAGTGACGCTCGGCCAAATTATTTTGTCCCAAATCCGCATAAACTTGAGCCATTTCCCGCAAAGCCGGAAGATTGGTCGGCTCATAAGAAATAGCATTCTTATAGTTTTCTACGGCTTGATCAAATTTCCGTTGGGCCTTGCGTATACGGGCCATCTCCAAAAAGGCTTTTACATAGTCGGGCTTTATCTTTACAGCTGACGAAAAAGCGGAAAAAGCTTCATTTTCCAAACCTAATTTTCTGCAAGACATTCCCAAATTAAAAAAAGCATTATCGAATTTAGGATTGGATTTTACGCTTCTTTCAAAGGAAGTCTTTGCTTTTTGATAATGACCTCTTGCGTAATATTTTTTACCGAGTTCATAATTGTATAAATAATTATCCGGATCCAAACTTTGAGCCTTTTCCAACTCTACAAAGGCAACTTGAGGCTGTTTTTGTGCATCTGCAATCTGAGAATAAACATAATGAGCCCTTGCATTTTGTCCGTCGGCATTTACGGATTTTTTTATGTATGAATCGGCATCCGAAAGAGCTTTCTCGGCATCTCCGGTTCCTTCACGAGCCGAAGCATAGTCGTTTAAAGCAGAAGCCATATCCAAATATTTTTTTGCAGTAAACGAAACTTCGGAATCCGGCATTCTTGTTGAAGCCTTCGAAAAACTGTTAAGAGCCGAATTTAGATTTCCGTTCTTTAAAAAGTTTACACCTTCGGAAACCAAGCGGTTCACCTCATCCATTTGAGCTCTGGTCTTTGCATCGGCGTTTTGTTTTGCAAGTCTTTCAGCTTCTTGAGCCTTTTGAGCATCTAGAGCAGCCTTCTTTTTGGCTTCTTCTTCGAGCCTCTTTTTTTCTCTTTCTGCATCCGATATCTTTTTTGCGGCTTCCTCTTTTGCTCTTTGCTCGGCAGCTAATTTTGCCTTGCGTTCCTGTTCAGCCTTGGCCTTTCGGTCGGCTTCTTCTTTGGCTTTACGCTCTTGTTCAGCCTTTGCTTTGCGGTCTGCTTCAGCCTTGGCAGCAGCGATCTTTTTTGCTTCATCTATCGATGCTTTTTTCTTTGCTTCAGCTTCTTTTAAGGCCTGTTGCTGCTTGATCAATTCTTCTTGCCGCTTTCTTGCCTCTTCAGCCCGTTTTAGAGCTTCTGCAGCCTTTCTTTTCTTTTCTTCTTCAGCGGCCTTTTTTTCTTTTTCTGACGCCGCAGCAAGATTTTTGTTAATTTCCTCAGCTCTCTTAATGCTTTCAGCTTCTAAAAGAGCTTTTTCCTTTTCACTTTCTTTTTTTGCTTGTTCAAGCTCAGCTTCTATCTTAGCTCTTTTTTCTTGAAGACGGGCAAGTTCTTCTTTTTCTGCCTCAATTTTAGCGAGGGTCTGCATATCGGCAGCAGCAGAATCAGAAGTCCTGCTCTTTGTAAAAAATAAAATACCTACAACAACTAAAACGGCTATAAAAATACCCGCTAAAATACCTATTAAAAATTTTTGAAAATCAGTCAAGTTCGTTTTCCTCCGAATAATCTATTGTATCGTCAGCTCCTGCCGATACTGCATCTGCATTGTCAACCGAAGAAAGGTTGGCGTTTACATCTTCCATAAGTTTTTTATACCTTGCCTCTGCAGCCAAGCGTTCAGCCTCCTCGGCAGCTTTTTTTGCTTCAGCTAAGGCTCTCGCTCTTTCCGCCTCTTCGGCAAGACCTTCCAAAAGCGATATCATTTTTTCGATTGAAGATCTTTGCAGCGTATCAGGTTTTAAGTTTAAATAAATTTTATAATCTTGTAAAGCACCCTCAAGCCTTTCCAGTTTGATACGCGCATTAGCCCTGTTTAAAAACGCCGGAGCATAGAGGCCGTTTGAAGAAATAGCCTCATTATAAGCCGACTCGGAGGCTTCAAACTGATTTTGTAAAAAATATACATTGCCTATATTGTAGTAATACAAATGCTCGTTGAGGATATCCTTATCCTTGCCTTGAGAAAGATAGGTTAAGGCCTCACTGTACTTCCCTATCCTAAAATAAGCAACACCGAGATAAAGATAGACCGATTTAGGAGTTCCCGCTTCCTGACTAGCCTTAAAAAGAGCCGAAACAGCCTCTTGAGGCTTATCAGCATACAAAAATTTTTTACCTTCTTCAAAATAATCTACGGCAAAAAGCAATGAAAAAAAAGATAAAAAAACAGCAAAAAAAATGCCTTTTTTGAATTTTAATCGATAAAAATGCGTTTTCATATTTGACATTCCCTCCTAAAAACTATACCATATAGATATGTCTTCATTAACGATTATTTTGATTGCAGCGATAAGTGCAAGCCTCACTTTCCTCATTATTTTTTTGCTAAAATCTGTTCTTTTTCCAAAAAAAAGATCAAGAATCGAAAAAAACTTAAAATCCGGAAAATATGGAGCTGCAATCAAGGATGCAAAATCAATACTCTCAAAAAATCCCAGAGATTCGGAAGCCCGGTATCTTTTGGGCAAGGCATACCTTGCAGACAAAAAAATAGATCTAGCCTTCATCGAGTTTAAAACTCTAAACAAGACAGCAGTATTTAACAATCCGGCAACCGAAATCGAATTCAGAACTATTATAGCAGATTTATATTTAAAATTCCAGCAGCCGGATGAAGCTTTAAAGGAATTTATGCTTTTAAATAAAAAAGATCCGAAAAATCCCAAGCCTTACTTTCAAGCCGGACAAATTTATGAAAATAAAAACAAGTCGGAACAGGCCATAGCTTATTTTCAAAAAGCTATAGAAGTTGATTCACGCTTTGCAGAAGCCTATGCTTCATTAGGTCTTTTACTTTTTAAAGCAAATCAGATACCTGAGGCCGAAAAAGCCATTGCTACAGCCCTAAAATTAGCCCCGGATAACAGTGAAACTCTCTATTACCATGGAAGAATTTTAAAAAGCAAAAAAAACTACGCACAAGCTCTTTCGGCCCTCGAAAAAGCTGCAAGAAAGCAGGAGATAAGGTCAAAATGCTTTTTTGAAAGAGGATGCTGCTATTTGGAAACAAACAGCCTTGAAAAGGCCGAATTCGAATTCACTAGGGCAATAAAATCTTCAAAGCAGCAATCGGCTCCTGAAGTTCTTTATTCGAGATATCTTTTAGCCGATTGTTACGAAAAACAAAGAGACATAGACCAGGCAATAGAGCAATGGGAAGCCATAAGTGCTGTCAATCCTAAATTCAGGAATACGGCTCAAAAACTGGCCGAATATTCAGACCTTCGTACCAACGACCACATGAAAGAATATTTAACCCTCATCAAGGAAGATTTTTTCAAAATGTGCAGAGATATTACCGAGCAGCACTTTGACTATCCCGTTCAAGCCTTAAAAGAAACAAAGATGGGCTGTACAATACTTGCAGTTGAAAAAGGCTCGGAACAATGGCTTAATACAAGAAAAAAGCCCCAACTTCTAATCTTCTCGAGGGATGGACACACCATAACGGAATCCTTTTTACGATCCGTGCATGAAGAGATGAAAAAACAAGCCGTTGTAACCTCTCACATTATAACCTCGGGCAATTTTTCGCCTGATGCGGTAAAGTTTGCAGAAAACAGGCCATTTAACCTTATTGACAGACAAAAACTCGAAAGAATAGTTGAAAAAGTAAAATTTACATTTTAGGGAACGTACAATGAAAAAAATTTTATGTATTTCGGATCAGATAGACCCTGTAATTTACAGCAAAAACATAAAAGAGAAATATGGAGATGTAGATTTTATAATATCGGCAGGGGATCTGCCGGTAGACTACCTTGACTTTGTACAAAACTCCTTAAATAAACCGCTTTATTTTGTTTTCGGAAGCCACCACTTAAAAGCTCTTACTCACTATCATCCCGAAATGGCTGAAAAAACAAAGGATGGAGAGGTAAATATATTTAAAAAGGGAAATACAAAAAAAAGCAATCAGGGAACCTATATAGGTTTTAAAAGCCTTAAGCATGAAAACATTATAATAGCCGGCGTTTCGGGTGCTAAAAAGCACAATGACGGTAAAAATCAGTTTACGGAAAAACAAATGAAGCGAAAGCTTTCAAAAATGATTCCGGCACTGTTTTTAAATAAGCTGAGATACGGGCGTTATTTAGATATCTTAGTAACCCACTGTCCCCCATTGATTGAAGGTGAAAAAGAAGAAAATAAACAAGAAGCTTTTGAGTGTTTTACCAAATTTATAAATTTTTTTAAACCTAAATATCTTATACACGGACAAGTCCATATATATGACCCTCAACAATCCCGCAGCATGAGACATGGAGCAACCGAGATAATTAACGCATACAGCAGACATATTTTGGAGGTAACCTAAAATCTATAAATTGTTACCATTATTTTCAAAATAAATCTTGACGATATTCCCTTTAGATGATAGAATTACTACGATGAAAGAAATTAACTCTCTTGATGTTTATGCATTGATTACTCTTTCGATCTTGAATATTTTATTACTTTTATTTCTCATAAGAATTACGGCTATAAACAAAAAGAAAGCCGGAGAAGTATCAAGGCCGTTTATTTTGTCAACTTATTCTACCCTGGCCTCTGCATTTATAATAAGCATAAGTGCTGCCGCCTCGGTATTTTTTAAAAGCTATATGATTTTAAATATAGGCTTATCGGTTACCCTAGTTGTTTTTACTGTCTATATGGTCTTATCAGAAAAGATATATCTGCAAGACCAAGTAGAAAAACAAAAAAGAGATAAGGCAAATGCAGATTATATTAAAAAATTACAAAACCTCCCCTCTGAAGAATCTTTACGGGCACATAAGCTGATAAACACAGCCCGCCTTTTGCTCCAAAAAACAAACGGATTAATCGTAAGAAAAAAAGATATCTCCTCCGAGATGTTTCCATATATCGCAGAGTCTTTTTTAACGGAATTATCTGCTGATGGGGCTGTAGTCCTCGCAGTACAAAGCTTTGAAGAGGTCCTAGCTGTAAAGGCCTTAGTCGGCACCTTTCCTCCGCCGTATAAATTACCTGATGACCTTGCACGCAAAGAAGACCACGTATTTTCCAACTTTAAATATGCACGGTTTGAGATGGGTGAATCTATATTTACCGAAGTCGCCTCCGAAGGCAAAACAATTCTCATTAAAAATTGGAAAGAAACTACTTTGCTTCCTGACAATGGAAACGAAAAATTTTTACAGCATGGAAGTCTCATATTCTTCCCCTTAATGGTAAACACCATTATAGTGGGTGTGGCGGCAGTATCCCGCAGTCCGGATAAGGTTCCCTTTTCAGAAAATGAAGTCAAGACAGGCGAATTCTTATCGGGTTTTGCAGCAGAAATGATTAACCTTACTTTAAGTATATCCGAGGCTTCCGAACATGCTGAAATTGAAAATATAACCGATACGGTTGCAAAAATTCAAAAAATTCTTTTACCTAAAAACTTAAAAAAAGTTCCCGGCCTTGAAATAGGAGAATATTTTTTACAGGAAAGAGGTATCTGCAGTGACTATTATGACGTAATCGTTCAACAAAAAAGAGTCTTTATCGTCCTTGCAGATGTTGCAGGTAAAAGTATTCAATCTGCAATTATTATGATTATGATTAGGGCCATCCTCTACCTTATAACAAACACCGATCAAAACATGGAATCTATTTTAGACTGGCTCAATAAGGGTATTACCGGCAAGATAGATATAGACCACTTTGCAAGTATTTCTCTTTTATCCTATGAACCCAAAACAAATACGATAGAATTCATAGGCGCAGGTAATCAGGCAATGATGATATGGAACAATGAAAAAAATAAAATCGAACTATTCCAGCAAAAAACGGATCCCATAGGAATAGATGTCCGCTCAACATATAAAAGCATAAAAATTCCTTTGAAAAAAGGTGATGTAGCAGCACTTTATACGGACGGTATGATCGAAACGCTTAATGCTGCAGGAGAGCAGTACGGGACAACAAGACTTGCACAACTAATGGCAGATAATAATTCCCAAAATTCAAAAGATATAGTAAATAAAATAAAAAATGACATGACTTCGTTTATAGGAAAGGCCCAGACTCATGATGATCGCACTTTGCTGATTATTAAGGCTAGGTAATAGAGAGGTTGCTAAGGAGATTGTTATGGAACTAAAAATCCGAAAAAACAAAGAGGTTTACATTATTGACGTAAGCGGTGAAATGGACCTATACAATTCATACAGACTAAAAGAACTTGTTATGAAGATGATAGAACGTCAAATCAAATGTATGATTATAAATCTTGAGGATGTGGACTACATAGATTCTTCAGGAATAGGAGCATTGATTTATATCTGCTCTACCGTAAAAAAGATGAATCTGCGGCTGTTTATAACCAATATTCACGGTTCAGTGAAAAAGGTTATAGAACTGACAAAGCTGATGGGCTACTTTCCCATAACAAACAGTTTGGAAGAAGCATTACAAAAAATGGAAAGCTAAAACGGAGGAGAAGAATATGACAGCAATAAAAGAACTTAAAGTTGATGAAAAAAATCCCTTATTCGATAAAACAGGGATGTTATATAAAGAATTTCCTTCTGATTTCAGGCAAATCAGATATTTTACACTCTTGATAGTACAATCAGCCCCCTTAGAAATAAAGGGAATCAACCTCTTGGAACAGCAAATCAGTGAGATTATTAAAAATGCGGTAAAACACGGAAACAGATGTAATCCGTCCAAAAAAGTCAAGGTATGGTATGAATTCAGCTCTACCCATGCACATTTAATAGTCGAGGATGAAGGAGAAGGCTTTAAAGAAATCGACAAGTGGAACGAATTCAATAGAAAACGCTTGGAGTGTCTGCATAAGCAGGACTTTGCAAACCTTGGAGCCTATGTTTCTTTTAGAACAGCCCGAAGCGATGAATATGACGGAGGAAACGCCCTTTTTGCAGCCCTCGAATATTGGGACGGAGGTTTTATTTTTAACAAGAAAAAAAACGGCGTTGCTATGCTAAAAAAATATCCTCAAAAAAAACACGGTATTTCGCTATAAGATTGGATTAAGACTAAATTTTCGGATATCCGTATTTGCTGGCGTGAGCTTTTTCATGCAAAAAACGTTTATCTTCTTCGTGGATGTTTTTTATTGTAAGGCAAAGAGCTCCACAGCTTTCCCCCGTAGAGTTTAGATTCAGATTGGGAAGGAAAAAAGAAAATATTGACGAGCATTTAACTTTTCGGCGGCCGAACCCTACTTCCATTTGAGCCGAAATTTGAGCCGCAATTTCTTTAGCCTTTTCCTCAATACAAAAAATAAGTATAAATTCCGCATCAATATATAAAAGACATGGGCTAAAATCAGGAGCGCTATGTTTTATTGCTATATCGTAAAGACGATAAAAAAACGCATCAGGGATCTTATCAGCATTTATTTTCATTAAGCCGGAAATCTTTGAGCAAAGACTAAAAAAGACTTCACTATCTTCATCATCTACAACCGGAGGATAGGGAAAGCTAAGAGGAAAATCGCTTGAAATACCGGCTTTTAGTTTAAAACCTCCGGAATTCCACAATGAGATTTGACAGTTTTTAAGCTCATCATTATGTTTATAAAATTTATCGGAGAGTTTAAAAACCGTAATACCCTCTTTTTGTTCGACTCGGCTAAAAAAATAAAGAGGACGTTTTTTATGATTAAAAAAAACCTTTATATCATCGTTTACATCAACTCCATCCGCTTTAAAGAAAATATAATCATCTATAAATTTATAAGAGAAGGAGTCTACTTTTACAAAAGTATTTTTGCATAAGAGGCTTAAAGGAGGTTTTTCTCTGATAAAGGTATCGACAATATACTCATATTCGATTCTATTGAGAGCTTTGTTCATTTTTATCTCCGATAATATCAAAAGAGTCCAAGTACCATTTCCCATCAATAAAAATAATGTAGACCTCAATAATAATATAAAATATTTTATCTTCTCCCCTGATATTGCATTTAAACAGAGTTTTTACCTTTTGATCTGCCTTATTTTCAGGTCTGCCGTAAAAGACAGACACTATGGGCTTAAAAGAATCCAGTCTGTAATTTATAAGATAAGGTAAAAAAGGCTTTTCTTTTGAACAAAGGCTTATATCCGCCTTATTTTCTTTAAATTGTAAACTTAATTTATCCAAAAAATTCAATATGGATTTTTCAATACCGGTATAGTCCAAAACTCCCAGCCCGTCCAAAGAAGGAAATAAGCCTTCTTCTAAATTCATATCTCCATAGGAACTCAAATTCTCCGTTTTTATCTCATCTAAGGTAAAGGGCTCAGCTATAGGAGAGGATGAGATTGTTTCAGATATTGTCCAATCGATCTCTGAAAAATATTTTTTAGCCTCTTCCAATATTGTGGGAAAGGAGATTTCTTCCGCTCGAATTTTATTATAAATACTAAAAAGAAATACAAAACTAAAGATAATCCGGTATTTTTTTAACTTCATACAATATTTATATCACATCTTATACTAACTAGACAATACCTTATCTTTGTGTTATAGTACAGGGGGAAGCTTTCCCTAATATCATTTTCTGTAGAACTAACAGATGGAGGACTTTTATGGATATTAAAAATTATCCTGCAGAACCTTTTAGAATAAAGGTTGTAGAGACTGTTAAGATGATCGATAAGGATCAAAGAGCAAAGGTTGCCAAGGAAGCCGGTTATAACACCTTCCTTATTAACTCGGAAGATGTTTATATCGACCTTCTTACCGACTCGGGAACAAACGCAATGAGCGATAAGCAATGGGGCGGTATGATGATAGGAGATGAAGCCTATGCCGGAAGCCGCAACTTTCATCACTTGGAAGAAACCGTTCAAGATATTTTCGGCTTTAAGCATCTTGTACCGACCCATCAAGGCCGCGGTGCCGAAAACCTTCTTTCAAGAATAGCAATTAAGCCCGGACAGTATGTACCCGGAAACATGTACTTTACCACTACCAGATACCATCAAGAAGCAAACGGCGGTATCTTCGTGGATATCATAAACGATGATGCCCATGATGCAGGCAAAAATGTTCCTTTTAAAGGCGACATCGACTTGAACAAGCTTGAAAAGCTTATAAAAGAAAAGGGAGCCGAAAATATTGCATACGTTTGTTTGGCGGTTACGGTAAACCTTGCAGGCGGTCAGCCCGTTTCTATGAAGAACATGAAAGCTGTCCGTGAGCTTACAAAAAAACACGGCATCAAGGTATTCTACGATGCAACCCGCTGCGTAGAAAACGCCTACTTTATCAAAGAACAAGAAGCCGGTTATGCCGACAAGTCTATCAAAGAAATCGTAAGAGAAATGTTCAGCTATGCAGACGGATGTACCATGAGCGGTAAAAAAGACTGTATCGTAAATATCGGGGGCTTCCTCTGTATGAACGATGAAGAGCTTTTCCAAGCTGCAAAGGAATTCGTTGTTGTATTTGAAGGTATGCCTTCATACGGCGGTATGGCAGGACGCGATATGGAAGCTATGGCTATCGGTCTAAAAGAAGCCCTCCAGTTTGAATATATCGAACACAGAATCAAGCAGGTCCGCTATTTAGGCGACAAGCTCTTGGAAGCCGGAGTTCCTATTATCGAGCCCGTAGGAGGACACGCAGTATTCCTCGATGCAAGACGCTTCTGTCCTCATCTTAAGCAAACCGAATTCCCTGCACAGGCCCTAGCTGCAGAGCTTTATATAGAATCGGGAGTTAGAAGTATGGAACGGGGTATTGTTTCTGCAGGACGAGATCCTAAGACAAGGGAAAACCACGTACCGAAACTTGAAACAGTCCGCTTAACCATTCCGCGCCGTGTTTATACATATAAACACATGGACATTGTAGCAGATGCCGTTATTAAGTTGTACAAACACAAGGAAGTTATAAAAGGATTAAAGTTCGTTTACGAACCTAAACAGCTCCGCTTCTTTACGGCACGCTTTGAACATATCTAAACTCTCAAGGTAAACGAATCACGGTTTTACTTTGACAAAAACTAGGCTGCCATCCAGCCTTTCCGCAAGAAAGGTATTAACAGCCTAGTTTTTTTATATTTACTGCGGCAGGTCTGACTAAATTATAATAATTAACATTTTGAAAATTAATACAACGTTTTTGAGAAAACTTATTAATTATAATTGACATATTTACGCCAGTGGCGTATAATAAGATATGAGAATTATAGAAACGCCTGTTTTCACAAAACAAATAAATAGGCTACTGGACGAAGATACATATAAACAATTTAAAGAATATCTAGTATGTAATCCATTGAAAGGTAAATTGATTAAGGGTGGCGGCGGAATACGAAAAATAAGATGGAGCAAAAAGAATACTGGAAAAAGCGGCGGTATTAGGATTATTTATTTTATAAAAACTGAAACAAAGATATATTTGTTGTTTGCTTATTCAAAAAGTGATGCAGAGAGCATTACAAAAAAACAAATAAATATGTTGGCAAGTTTTATTAAAGGTTTATAAGGAGTTTTTATGTTTAAAAGGAAAAAAATGAGTGATGAGATGTTTACCGAATTACTCCAAAGCGTAAAGGAAGCTGTTTTAATTGAAAAAGGAGAAATTCCCCCCTCCAGAGTTTTTGAAATAGAACCTTTGGATATTGCCAAAATACGCAGTAAGACAAATAAAACACAAGAAGAATTTGCATCTATGCTTAATATCAGTATCGGCACCTTGCGAAACTGGGAGCAAGGCAGGCGTAAACCTGACGGGGCGGCCTTGTCTCTACTTAAAATTGTTTCGGCTAATCCTCAATATGTGGAAAGTGTGCTACAGGGATAAAGGCTTATTCCGGTAAGTCCAGACAATTTTTTTAGGTTAGATTTAACGTGAGGCAATGAAACCCCTTGCATTTTGTAGAACAATGTTCTATAATGTCTGTAGAATATCATTCTATAAAATAAGGAAGTGCCTATGCCTGAAAAAAACGAAAACAGAGAAAGTCGGCAAGAAGACAGAGAAAGTCGACAAAATCAATTGATCGATGCGGCGACAACGCTGTTTTTTTCAAAAGGCTATACAAATACGTCTGTTCGGGATATTTTAGATGAGGCAAACGATAGGACGTCTTCGCCGAGCGTTTTTTATTATTATTTTGAATCGAAGGAAGCAATTTACCGCGCCGTTTTGCGCCGGTACTCCGAGCGCTATGTAAAATCCGTACAGGATGCAATCGACACTCACAAAGACGACGCGCAATCGCTTATGACTCAAGTAACGCGCCTGTTTTTAAAAACGGTAAAAGCCGATGCTCACGGAAAAGAAGCGGCCGCTTCGCCGGACAATCTTTTGTACTCATTAAAACTCAAAGAAGAACTGACACAAAAATTTGTTGAAGTTTGGGAACTGTTTATCCGCTCACTGGATTGGTACAAAGCGGACGCCGAAACGATTCATAAAGCTGCCGTTTTTATTGCCGGCGGCATCGGAGAAATGATGTACGATTTCGGCTATGTTCACGAAAAAAAAGAAGGCAGCGCCCGAAAACTTATGGACTGCATGATTGACTTTTGCGCCGGTGCTTTGAACGCTCCGGCTGCGGAAAAAGAAAAATACAGGAGGATTGTGTATGATAACCTTGCATGAACAGGTTGACATTAGCGCACCGTTCGAAAAACTGTGTGCGTGGGCAGACAATTTTGAAGAGGAATTCGTCAAGTGGAGTCCGTATCATTTGGAATGCGAACTGTACAACGGGAACGTAAATACGGGCAGCAAAGTCCGCTTTTACGAAATCGTTATGGGACTCGACTACGACGTAACCGGCACAATAGTAACGAGCGAACGCGACAACGACCATTTTCGGTTCGTATTTAAAAGCGACAAGGGAACCGCTTTTATCACATTTGAAGGGACGCGCACAAGAGACGGCTGCCGCTTTTCGCACACGGAATCGTTCGGTATAACGACACCCGTCATCGGGCCGATTATGAACTTTTTGCTGTTCAAAATCATCTTCCGTAAAAAATGCAACTGGCAACTCATTCGCGACGATATGATTTTGGACAATAAATACCTGACCGAAATCCTTACCGAAGGCAAGTATCCGGAACGCATTCCCGTTGAACGTTTAAAAGCCGGAGCAAAATAAAAGTCCGCTTTCGGAGTGGGGCGAATTGCCTTGCCGATAAAACATTGCAGTTTTTTCTCCTTTCGGCAATACTTTTTATATCGGAGGATATATGCAAGTATTGGTTATAGGCAGTAACGGCGCTTATTCTAAAAATTTCCCTCTAATGCGGAAATTTTGCTTCAAAAGAAGCCAATACCTTCTCCGATGCAGGGCGGGCATCTATATCTATGATTAAATTCTTTTTAGTATAATAATCGATTAAAGGGGCTGTTTGACTTCGGTAAGTTTCAAGACGCTTTTGGATTGCTTCAATTTTATCATCGGGACGGATAATCAGCTCTCCCGCACATGAATCGCAAATGCCTTCTTTTTTTGGTTTTACGAATTCGATATGAAAACTTTGACCGCATGAGGAACAAACCCGTCTTCCGGAAAGGCGTTTGATAACCTCATCATCGCTTATATCGAAGTTGACAACGGAATCGATTTTTACGATGTCCTCTAAGGCATCAGCCTGAGCGATTGTGCGCGGAAAACCATCGAGGATAAATCCCTTTTTGGTGTCATCTTTTTCCAATCTTTCCTTTACGAGGGCGATTGTGAGGTCATCGCTGACCAATGCCCCGGAATCAATGACAGTCTTAACCTTTTTTCCCAATTCCGTTTGATTCTTGATTGCAGCTCTAAAAAGATCTCCGGTCGAAATATGCGGAATCTTATACGATTTTGAAACCTCAAAAGCAAGGGTTCCCTTTCCTGCGCCCGGCGGGCCCAAAAAAATACAGTTCATTTCTCTCTTCCTTTTTTTTAACAATATTCAATCAAAGCTCTTACATAAAGAAAAGCTCTTATATAAAGAATCTTAAAGTGCGTGTATTAGTCATCTTAGACAAGTGACCGATTATATATGTTCCAACCATGGCGGTTAAGGCATCAATGGCAGCAGCTACCGAACCTATAAAAAAGGCTGCCGGCCGCAAAATTAAAAATCCCGATTCAAAACCTCGTCCGTATATAGCACAAACGGCAACAAGGGAAACATAGGTTCCCGTTATGGGAAAACGGCCTAAAAAGAACGAAAAAAGGGTAGAAATACCGACAAGCCAAAATCTATCTTCAAAACTTATCCCCAGACTGGAATAAGAGTTTAAAATTACAATAAAGCTTATGGTAACAACCATCGCGCTTCCTGCCCTGCCGAAAACCGAAAAAACGGGCAAGGATACCGAAGAAATTCTCCTTCTGACACCCAAGCTCTCGTTTGAATGGCGCAATAAGATAGGCAAGGTTAAATTTGTATCGCCTGAAAAAAAAGCGGCACAAACAGGTGCTATCGAAGCATAGAGCACCTTGTAAGGATTTATATCTCTGCATATTATTTTTAAGATTACAGGATATATGATTAAGGCTATTATAAAAAAGTCAACCAATAGAAGCACAATCAAGCCGGTAAAAAATTTGGTAGAAAGCATAGCTTGAAACTTGATACACCAGTTCACGGATACTGCAATAAGCCCTATTGAAAACATGTCTACAAAAAAGGCCATAACGGCATAAGAAACTCTTGATAATGAATCAAAAAGGGTAAAAACAGGTTTGGAAATATTTTTATCTACAGCACAGGCTGCTCCTGCAAAACCGGCAAAGATACAAAGCGGAAGTATATAAAGACCATCAATCAAGGCTTCAAAGGCACTTGAAGGAAAAAGCCGTAAAAAAGACTCCATCATACCCAAATTTTCGACAGAACTTGTTTCTTCAACAAAGATAGGGATTCTCGGCGGAGAGCTGATAGAGATAGAAATCAAGCCTAAAAGAGCAGCCAAAAGGGATGAAAGAATAATAAACACGGCAATATATATCGAAAGTTTTAATAAGGAACGGCTTTCACGTAATTTAGATATACTTACGGTAAAACCGAAAAATAAAACGGGATATAATGAATAACGGCCGAATTGAATAGCAATATTAGCGGCAAAATCAACAGCTGCATTAAGGAACGCACTATCGGAAGAAGAAATAGCCGCAATTATAATACCTAGAACAGAACCTATAAGATATTTTATCCAAATTTTCATGATTCATTTTACAAAAAGAAAAAGATTCAGTCAATAGACTAAAAAGCTTCTCCCGTTTTTTGAACAAGTGAGTCGATTATACTGCCCATATCTTCAAGACCGTAAAGGGTAAAATAAACTCTCCAGAATTTAAAGGAGGAAGAATTAAGCATTTCTTCGGTAGGCACAAAATTATGGTCAAAGTATTTATCTGTCTTGTATGTTAGATCGGGATTTTTTTCGGCATAAACTACAAGAGTTTTAACATCATATCCGTCACCTGCTATCAAAGAATCAAAGAGCTGCTTCATTGATTTTTCATCAATCTTATTTTCAAAGCAAAAAAGATTTTTTAACTTGCGATTTGAACCTACAACAAGATTCTCTATCTTGTTGCGGTAACAATAAAGCTCTTCAAGATCCTTTAAAGAAGAAAGATCCAAATCCTTTATCTCGTTGGAATCACAATAAAGTTTTTGAAGTTTTGTGTTAAGAGCTATTAAAAGTTTATCGAGATCATTTTTTCCGCAATCCAAAAACTTAAGCTCCTTGTTTTGAAAAAGCGCCAAATCGGTAAGTTTGTTGGCCCTGCAATTAAGCCGATGTAATTTTATATTTTTAGTTAAATCAAGAGTACCTAAACCGGAATTTTCACAATCCAGTTCTTTAAGCTCAATGTTTTTTGTAAGATCAAGAGCTTTTAGGCTTATCGAACTTATATCAAGGCATTCAAGATGACGAAAAACAGAAAAATCCATCTCGTGAATTGTTGTTTTAGCTAAGTTGAGTTTTTTTAAGCCTTTTAACGAAGAAAAGTCAGGCTTATTCATTTTCTTGTTACCTTCAAGAATCAGATTTTCAAGAGCCTTACAATCTAAAAATTCTATATTCTTTAAGCCCGAAAAAGAAATATCCAAGAACTTCAAAGAAGGAGCCTTGATTATTTTAACTCCGCTTAAAATTTCGGCATTATGGATTGTAAGCCCTTTTACATCACCCAAGAGGGCAAGAGAATTTTTTGCTATAAATATTTCGTTTACGGAACCGTCGGCAGGAATTTCCGAAGGAACGGCACCTTCAATTTTGATATTTTTATCGGCTTTAAGGCTTAAATTGATTTTTTTATTTACAGCATCAAATTCAAAAATAATGGAAGCCTCATTTAAGGCTTTTTGATATTGGGCATCAGCCGTTTTCTCCTTATCTTGCTCCGCCTGAAGCCCCTTATCTTTTTTTTCGGAAACAAGTCCGGCCTGAGAGCCGGCCTCAAATTGTTCTTCCTTATTTTCAGCCCCTATTTTTTCTTCCTTTGCGGAACACGAAAAAACAAAAAAACTAAAAATAACCAAAGCCGTAATTTTATATAAGGTCTTTAACATAGCCGGACTCTTTCAATAATATTTACTTCATTATATAGGTTTTAATCGGCGGGAAGCCGTTAAATTCTACAGAAGCATAACTGGATGTATAGGCACCGGTTGTAAGGAAATATACCCTGTCTCCGGGCTTAAGGTTGGTAGGAAGACTGTATTTATAATCTTCATACATAATATCCATACTGTCGCATGTAGGACCGGCCAAAACGACCTCACCCCATTTTTTGCAGCCTTCATCCTTATCGGTAATGATAGGGTATTTTAAGGATTCGTTTAGAGTTTCAATAAGACCGTTAAAAAGACCGGTATCAAGATATACCCATCTAAAGAGGGCTGTGTTGTTTTTGCGCGAAATCATAACAACCTCTGTTACCAAGATACCGCTGTCGCCTACAAGGGAGCGGCCCGGTTCCAAAATAATGCGCGGACGCTCTTCACCGAAATCATCTTCCAAGTAGCGGCTAATTTCGGAAGCATACTCGCTTAGGTCGTTTGCAGGTGTAACATAGGAAGCGGGAAAACCGCCGCCCATGTTTACCATTTCAAGCTTAATTTCTTCTTCTTCTTCCAAAGAGTCCATCAGGTATTTTGTCTTTGCAATGGCATCGTTCCACTGACCGATATCCCGCTGCTGGCTTCCTACGTGGAAAGAAATACCGTAAGGAATAAGGCCCGAATCTCTGGCCTGAATACAAAGGTCATAGGCCATATCGGGATGACAGCCGAATTTTCTTGATAGCGGCCAGTCGGCACTGGTTGTGTTTTCAACAAGAATTCTCACATAAACTCTAGAACCGGGAGCAAGCTGAGCTATATTTTTAAGGTCGTCCTTACTGTCCGTAGCGAACATCCTAACACCCTTTTCATAAAAATAAGCAATATCCTTTGCCTTTTTTATGGTATTTCCGTAACTGAGTCTTTCAGGGCTTACACCTAATTTCAAAACCTTATCAAGTTCATAACGTGAAGCTATGTCGAAACATGAGCCCATCTCGTTTAGCATTGAAATAATTTCTTCATGCGGGTTAGCTTTAATTGCATAAAAAATATCCGCATAGGGAAAATTTTCTCTTAAGTTTTGATAATTTTTTTTGATTGTTTTTAGGTTGACAACAACACAGGGCGTTTCCAGATTTTCTGAAAAACTCATAAAGTGTTTCCACTCAGAATCGCTAATGTAATCTTTTCTATCCATTAGGCCGACCTCCCAGAATATAGTAATAATAAGTTACCTTATAAAGCTATTTTGCATAACTGTCAATAGTCTTAAGGCTTAAAACGGGCTTTTTTTTAATATTTTTAATTTAAAAACAAAAAAACTTAATATTTTTCTATGATATATGTATTGAATATATTTCAATTTTATGGTATTATAATCGCTAGAACATATATTATCCTTGTGTATTCGGAGTCGTTCAAACGGCTCCTTTTTTGTATGCAAAAGGTATCTTGAGAGGAGGTTGAAGTGGAATTTATTCAAAAAAAAGACATTCCGTACTTTACCGAATGCGAACCTCTTGTCGAAGGACTAGGCTTTAAACTGGTTGACCTTAATGTCCTTCATAAAAAAGATGTTTGGCAGGTTAAAGCGGTAATAAAATCGGAAAAAGGGGTCGGTATCAAAGACTGTACCTCCGTACATAGGACTCTTCAGCCCCGTATTGAAGCCCTCATAGGCTCGCAGGATGTAACTATGGAAGTAAGCTCTCCGGGCATCAATCGGCTTGTAAAACGCTCGGTTGAGTTTTATGCCTTTGTGGGAGAAGAAGCCCAAATTTGGGATAACAGTATTACTGATTGGCGGCACGGAATTATAAAAGAAGTAAATTCCGAAGGCCTTGTTTTAAATTCTGATAATCAAGACATTCAAATTCCGTATCAGGATATAAAAAAAGCCAGATGTAATCTTTAAGAATAATTTTAGATTTGTTAAGGAGATTTAATGAAATGTCTGAAGGAATAATTGAGGCAATTCGGGAATTTGCACAGGAAAAAGGGATTGATGACGATTTTGTTTTACACATTGTAGAGCAGGCTCTAAAAGCATCTTATAAAAAACAATTCGGGACGGATGCAAATGCCGTATTCAATGAAGAAACCGGAAAAATATACTCAAAAAAAATAATAACGGAAAATGCAAAAAATCCGGTTTTTGATATAAGTTTAGAAGAAGCAAAAAAATTAGCCCCGGCTTGCGAGACAGGTGATGAACTCTTAGTTGAAGTCGATCCGAAAAACTTGGGCATTAATTCTGTCAAGGTCGGAATGCAAAGAGCAATCCAATGTATCAGAGAAATGCAAAAAGATACTCTTTATGCGGAATACAGTACAAAGGTAGGAGAAATTATAATCGGTTACTACCATCGGGAACGCAACGGAAACATCTATGTCGACTTAGGAAAGGTTGAAGGCTTATTACCTAAAAAATATCAGTCTCCGGGAGATCACTTTGGAAGGAATGCGGCAGCCGGAGAAGAGTCAAGAATAAAGGCCCTTGTACGGGAAGTAAAAAAACACCGCCAATCAAACGTGGTACAGCTAATCCTTTCAAGAACCGATGCGGAATTTGTAAAACAGATACTGGAAGTGGAAGTACCGGAAATTGAAAGCGGAATAGTAAAGATTAATAATATTGTACGTGAACCCGGTTACAGGACAAAGATAGCGGTTTCAACGGACAGAGATGATATAGATCCTGTAGGAGCCTGTGTCGGAGCAAAGGGAGCAAGAATTCAAGCGGTTATTGCAGAATTGGATGATGAAAAAATAGATATTCTGCCCTACTCTGAAGACCCTAAAGCCTATATAAAAAGTGCCCTTTCACCTGCCGAAGTCATTGACGTTATGATATTGGATGCGGAAAAGAGAAAGGCACTTGCAATCGTTTCCGACTCCCAATTATCGTTGGCTATAGGAAAACACGGTTTAAACGTACGCCTTGCAAACCGCCTTGTAGACTGGAACATAGATGTAAAAACCGAAGAACAGTTTAAACAAATGGATATTTACACTGATGCCAGAAAGGCTGTCGAAAACTTATTCACTGATGAAACAAGTGATGAAGATGAAGAATATGAGGAAATTTCCAATGTTTCCGAACTCCCGGGAATTACCGAAGACATTCTGGCAGTATTACATAATAACGAAATTGAAGATATACAAGACTTGATTAACATGGAAGATGATGAAATCAGGAACTTGGAAGGTCTTACTACAGAGATGGCTGATACTCTTCTTGACATTATAGCTAATGCCGTTGAAGTTGTAGAAGACGATGGAGATGAAAGCAATGAAGAAAGCGAGCCTGTTTCGGATGATGAGGGTGAAGAATTTGAATGCCCCGAATGCGGTCATAAAATAACAATAGATATGACAAAATGCCCCAATTGCGGAGTAGATCTTGCTTTTGAATATGAGGACGAAGAGTAGGAGTAATATGGATATAGAAAACACAAATAAGCCTGATATAATTCTCAACAAAAAAAGCAGTAAAGCTGCGGATTCTAAACCTGAACCCGGTAAAACTGATTCTAAAAAGAAAGTAGTTGTCAAAGTTTCAAAAACTTCGGCAAAATCCAAGAAGCCTGAATCATCATCGGAAGAGACTTCCGGAGGAAAAACATCCGTAAAACAGGTTATTTCCGTCAAAAAAGCTTCGTCTCAAAGCTCAAAACCTGCAGAAGCATCTATAAGAGAAAGAAAGGCAGATGAAAGGTTTGAAGAAACAAAGAAGACAGCACCTCGCATTGAAAAAGAAGAAAAACAGCCTGAAAGAAAAAAACTGTCTCCGTCTTCAATGGATTCGATAGATTTTGCAAGTAAACGACCCAATGTAAAGGCCGGAAACCTTGCAGACTCAGGCCGAAGAAATAACCGCGGCCAGGGAAACCATCCGCAACGGCCGGGAGGTCAGGGACAAGGCCAAACCGGGCAAGGAAGGCGGCGCGAAAGCAATTTTTCAGGAGCCCAAGCACGAGCCTATTCCGACGGAAAAAAACAGAGTTTTAGAACAGGACAAGGCGGACAGCAGGGCAGGCCTCAGGGTAGATCCGGCGATAGGCCCCAAAACAGAACAGGATTCGGCGGCCCCAGACCCGGAGTTGCTCCGGCGCCGATTCCACTTGAAAAAAACAAGGCTCAAACAAATAAAAAAGCCCATAAGGCCAAAAAGGAAATATATAACAAAAAAAACAAGGAAGACGAATTTTTTGAAGAACGCCTCTTAAATCAAAAGAAAAAGCAAAAAGAAAAAATTCACAATATTCCTAAACAAATCGAGATAATGGAATCGATTTCGGTTTCGGAATTGGCAAAAAAGATGAATCTAAAGGCCTCGGAGCTTATTGGAAAGCTGATGGGCATGGGAATGATGGTTACGATGAACCAGTCCATCGATGCCGATACGGCAACGATTCTTGCATCGGAATATGACTGCGATGTCAAAATTGTAAGCCTCTACGATGAAACGGTTATCGAAAGTAAGGAAGACGATTTATCCGATCTAAACCCGAGGCCTCCCGTCGTAACCATAATGGGACACGTTGATCACGGTAAGACCAAAACCCTTGATGCCATCAGAAGCTCTAATGTTATAGCAGGAGAATTCGGAGGTATTACTCAGCACATAGGTGCCTATACGGTACAAACACACGGAGGCAAGATCACCTTCCTCGATACTCCCGGACATGAAGCCTTTACTATGATGCGTGCACGAGGAGCCGAAATTACGGACATCGTTGTTTTGGTAGTTGCAGCCGATGACGGCGTTATGCCTCAAACCATTGAAGCCATCAACCATGCACGCGATGCCAAGGTTCCCATAATAGTTGCAGTAAACAAGGTCGATAAGCCCGAAGCAAATGTAGACAAGGTAAAGACCCGCCTTTCCGAATTAGGCCTCATGCCTGAAGAATGGGGTGGAAACACTATGTTTGTTGAAATCTCGGCTCTAAAAAAACTTGGACTGGACAACCTCTTGGATACGATTCTTCTTCAAGCCGAGGTGCTTGAACTAAAGGCCAATTATACATGCAATGCTGAAGGAAAGGTTATAGAATCCCGCATTGACCACGGAAGAGGTGTTGTTGCAACCATTATCGTTCAACGCGGAACATTGAGAACCGGAGACCCTTATGTTGCAGGTATTTATTCCGGCCGCGTAAGAGCTATCTTCAATGACAGGGGCGAAAAAATCGATGAAGCTACTCCGAGTATGCCCGTCGAAATCCTAGGTCTTGAAGGTATGCCCAATGCAGGCGACCCCTTCCAAGTTACGGATTCGGAGCGCATAGCCCGCCAGATTTCGGACAAAAGGCAGGAGCTCAAACGCTTTGAAGATTCAAGGAATGTTAAGAAGGTTACCCTCGATAACCTTTATGAAACAATCCATGACGGAGAAATATTGGAGCTTAAAGTTATCATAAAGGGAGACGTTCAAGGTTCCGTAGAAGCCTTAAAGCAGTCTTTGGAAAAACTTTCCACACCCGAAATAAGGCTCAATGTAATACATGCTTCGGCAGGAGCCATCAATGATTCCGATGTTATGCTTGCCGCCGCCGACTCGAATGCCTTAATCATAGGCTTTAACGTACGCCCCACTCCTCAAGCCAAACTTTTGGCCGATCAGGAAAAGGTCGATATACGAAAATACACGGTTATCTACAAGGCTGTTGAAGAAATTCAGCTCGCCATGGAAGGAATGCTTTCCCCCGATATTAAGGAACAGGTCATAGGTATGGTCGAAGTCAGAAATACATTTAAGGTTCCCAAAATCGGAAAAATTGCCGGCTGTTATGTTCTTGAAGGTGTCGTAAAGAGAAACTGTGCAGTCCATGTTATCAGAGACGGCATAGTCGTTCACTCGGGTAAACTTTCCTCATTAAAGAGATTTAAAGACGATGCAAAAGAAGTTGCAGCAGGCTTTGAGTGCGGTATCGGTATCGAAGACTTTAACGACATACAGGTTGATGACCAGTTAGAAATTATCGAGATGATTCAGGTTGCCCGAAAACTAAGCGACAGCGAAAAATACAAGGCTCCCGAAATCAAAGAAGAAGGAACCGAAGCCGATGAGTGAGTTTAGGCTTGCAAGATTGGGCGAGCAGATAAGGGAAGAAATTTCGGCTCTTATTTGCTCGGGTAAAATAAAGGATCCGAGAGTTTCTTCTCTTCTTTCCGTAAACCGAGTAATCGTTTCCGGAGATCTTGCCTATGCAAAGGTCTATGTTTCAAGCTTTTTAGATGAACATAAAACAAAGCAGGGAGTAAGAGGCTTGGAAAATGCTTCAGGTTTTATAAGAACCAGCCTTGCAAAAAAGCTTCATATAAGGCAGTGCCCTGAACTCACTTTTATATTCGATAAGAGTATAAAGGAAGGAATAGACATGGTAAACAAACTTGAAAGCCTTGAGTATTTTACCGAACCCGATGAAGATGAAGAAAGCGCCGGTAATTCGGAAGCCGATTAAGCCCTGCCTTAAAAATGGAATTAAATAAAAATCTTATCGTCCCGTTTGCAAAACAGGCGGGACTTACCAGCTTTGCTTCAATGTCGGTGGTAAAAAAAGCTCTTTCGACAAAAAAGGTAGGCCACACAGGAACCTTAGATCTTTTTGCCGACGGCCTTTTAGTTCTTCTTACAGGACAATTAACCCGCCTCGCCGACATAATTTCAGCCGAAAAAAAGACTTATGAAGCATGGGTAGAGTTCGGAATGGAAACGGATACCCTCGACCCTGAAGGCGAACCTGTTTTGACAGCCCCCCTTCCCTCTTATAAAAATTTAACGGAATCCATTCCCTCTTTTTTAGGAAAAATACTCCAAAAACCGCCCGAATTTTCTGCAATAAAAATAAACGGAAAAAGAGCTTCCGACAGAATGCGCAGCGGCGAAAAGATAGAAATTGCAGAGAGGGAAATAGAAATTTTTAAAATAGAGCTTAAAGGTATAATTACCGATAGCGGTTTGGAATTTATTAAAGGCGATTTTACAAATATAAACACCGAGATAAAAATAAGATATGCCCATATAGTCGTGGAATGTTCAAAGGGAACATACATCCGCTCCCTTGTAAGAGACCTTGCAAGGAAGGCATCTTCTTGTGCCTATGTTAGAGCTTTGCGGAGGACGGCAGTCGGAAACTTTAAACTTGAGGATGCGGCAGGATGTTCTCTTTTAAATGATTTTTCTGCAGTATCGGAAAAGTTTTATAAACAAAAAGAAATTGCTTCTTCGGAAATAACGGAAAAGGCATTTTCTTTTTCTCCTAAGACAGCAGAAAACTTAAAATTACCTTACCTTTTTTTAGATAGAAAATATCTAAACGATTTTTATAACGGAAAGAAGATTAAATTTAATTGGTTTTTAAATACCGATGAAGTTTTAGAAAATGCCACAGGCTCCGACTTAGAAAACAAAAAAATATGCGCCTTTTGCGATAATTTGTGGATCGGCATTATAGGGCTAAATAAAAACTATTTAAAGTATGAAACCGTGATAAAAAATTAAAGGTTTAAATTAAAATGAGCGTCTAAAATATCGCCGCTCATTTTAACTTGAGTTTTGCTATTGGTACTACAACTTACTGTATTGCATGTCTTCCTGAAGGAGAAGCCGAACAACGTATACCGTAGCTGGTTACAACCCTGTCTCCCAAAATCTTTGTCTCACGGCCGCAATGAATACAATGCGAACCATCGGGTATAATAGCATGTTTTTTTGATACGCTTGCAGGACAATTATATCCGTTATCGTCACTTTCCAAGTTAGGACCGACGGGTCTAACTTCTTTTCCGCAATATTTACATTTCATAAAAATAACTCCTGAGTTTGTTTTATTTATCTTATTTTCGGCATTATAACAGCCTTACATTAAAGACAGATTTTAGTATTTAGTTACAAAACACCATAATATCCGTAAATTAAGGTATAGCTTAGAATTTACTCAATTTTAAAAACATAGTCAATAGCATTATTTCTTAACTACTCGTACTCTTTTCCTATCAGTTCCCGAAAATACTGAGAACCGCTCATAAGCTCTTCAAAGGTGCCTTGCGCTTCGATGCGGCCGGCGGATTTTATCGTAGAAAGGCGGTGTGCAATTATTAACACTGCCCTCCCTTCTTTTAAGGTATTGACAGCCTCATTTATTTTGCTTTCGTTTTCGGAGTCGAGGTTAGCGGAAGCCTCATCTAAAACGAGGATAGGAGAATCTTTTAAAAAGGCTTGGGCAAGGGCGATACGGCCAATGGGAAAGTATGCCGTGTAATAGTTTTTTACCGCATCTACACGGAAGGTTACCATCGAAGTCATATCGCCCGTTCTTTTTTTTGGATAAGGCTTATCATCCCCGCTTTTCCGTAAAACCCTCTTATAAATTTTAAAAGATAACGATTAAAAAAACATCTTTCCTCCTATAAAAACTTTTTGCAAGGATTATCAAATCCTGAAAAAAGTTTTTTCAAGCGGTTTGTTTACAAACCGTATATAATAAACGATGTTTTGTGCTTTGCACAAAACTCGGTAGATAAACAGTGAGGCAGAATTTCTGCCGAGCTGTTTATCGTATCTCCTATAAAAACTTTTTGCAAGGATTATCAATCACAAATAAACAAACTTATCGGCAATTAACGAAAGCATTTTCAAGTCGTGGCTGATAAAAATATAGGCCAGCTTATTTTTTTCTTTTATTTGCAATAACAAACGGACAATTTTTGCCTGCACGCTTGTGTCAAGCATAGAAGTCGATTCGTCAAAAATAATAATTTTAGGCTCCAAAAGTAAGGCGCGCAATATTGAAAAACGCTGGAGCTGACCGCCTGAGACTTCCTCAGGATACCGATTCAGGAGGCTTGTATTCAGTTGAAGCTCATGCATCTTATCTACAATCTTTTTTTCAAATACGGTTTTTTCAGGTTTGGCCGGTATAAAATGCCGTATCTCGTTTAAACTGTATGAGAGCGTTTTATGAGGATTAAAAGAATTTTCAGGATTTTGCATAACCAACTGAATACAGGTATGCAGCTTCTTATCCCGTTTTAACAGGTGAACCGGAACATCGTTAAACAAAATGCGTCCCTTTTCGGGTTTTAATAAGCCCAAGATACAGTGCACTGCTGTGCTCTTACCCGAACCGCTTCCGCCTGTAATACCGATAATTTCATTTTCGTGCAGCTCAAAACTCATATCTTCAATGATAGGTTTTGCCTTTTTATTATAGCGGTACGATATATGTTCAACCTTTAACATGTACACACCCTCACAAAATGCTCATCGTCTATTTTCATCATCTTTGACTGAATACCTCCGCTGTTGCTGATTTCGTTTAAATCCCGATCCAGCAAAGGAAAACCGTCAAAGGTTTTCATTCCGCGTGAAGGAAGAGAATCCAATAAACGTTTAAAATAAGGATGGATGGGATTTTTAAAAAGCTCTTTTGTATTTCCCGTTTCATATATCAAGCCGCCATGCATAACCATAAGAGAATCGGAAATCTCTTCCGCCATTTCCAAATCATGGCTTACCAAAACTATCGTAAGCTTTTTTGTTTTATGGATATTTTGTATCAGCGCTATTGTATCCTTGCGTAATGCGTTGTCCAGCCCCTTAGTCGGCTCGTCAAGAAAAAGTACTTCAGGAGACCCTATAATTCCAAGCGCAATTAAAAATCGCTGTTTCATTCCGCCCGATAATTGAAAAGGATAGAGCTTGAGGATTTTTTCAGGGGGATTAAGTTTTACTTCTTGTAAAAGAGCGCATAATGTTTCATCGCTGGCCGATTTCGTTTTCCATGCAAGGCGGAGCTGCTGCTTGCAGGTAAGCAGGGGATTAAGGGCGGAGGCCGAATTTTGCAACACAAAGCCCATTTCATTTTTACGGATAGACTGCTTTTCAGCTTCTTTAAGCGCATAAAAATCCAAGCCCTTCCACATAACCGTTCCCGATAAACAGGCGTGAGCCGGTAATAGACCGCCGGTAGTACGTTCCGTAAGCGATTTTCCCGAACCGGTCTCACCGGTAATACAAAAGATTTCTCCCTTTTGTACCGTAAAGTTTAAATCCTTTAACACGGGTTCGGTTTGTTCGGGGAAGCGTACGGATAGGTTTTCAACATGTATAAGTTCCATTTTTCCAATTTACAAAACAAGATGTTTTGCTCTCCGTTTTTCTCCTGCCGTTCTGAACGCTTCGGATAATTGGGTAAAGCAAAGAATGACAGCAAATTGCAGTAAGCCCGGACAGAGCACCGTCCAAGGAGCAATATTCATGTAGCGTATGGATTCCTGCATGATAAGGCCGATATCGGCATGGGGAGGCTTTACCCCGAAACCTAAAAACGAATACGCCGATATTGATAAGATGATATGCCCTAAAATCATTCCGGTTTGCGGCAGCATCAGCTTAAAACTTTGCGGTATTAAATGATAAACGATAATACGGTTATCGCTTGCGCCGAGTATTTTCAGGTTTAAAATAAAATCGTTGTTTTTAAACACTATAATTTCAGCCCGTATTAGTCTGATCAACCAAAAAGAATTTAAAACAATCATTGTAATTACCATTGTTTCGGTTTTTGCACCAAATACGGCAGCCAAAATAACAAGGGCTATCATAACGGGAAAACAGAGCAAAAAATTACTGATATGAAAAAACACTTCATCCGCAAGCCCGCCGTAATAAGCCAAGACGGATCCCATATAAAGAGCGATCATAAATGAAAGGGCAAAAATAGCCGCTGCTAAAAAGAAAACGGATATAAAACCTTGCACGCTCCTTAAAAAAACATCGCGGCCGAACTGATCCGTTCCGAAAATATGTTTAAGCGAAGGGCTTTGAAATTGTATATCAGGGTTGTATGTATTCGGCTCAAAACACAAAATAAGAATACCCATAATGACTAAGATCAAAAGAGATACGGACAACCAGAACCGCAAGTTTTTATTTTGCATATAGCTCATAGCTTGCCCTCCTATCCATTTTTATATAATACATATCCGCAAGAAGGTTTATCGTAAGCACCAGTATACCTATAAACAAAATTCCTCCCGACAGCATAATATAGTCTTTATTACCTGAGGCATTAAACATTAAAAGGCCAAAGCCGGGAATCGAAAATATTTTTTCGATTAGTACAGAGCCCCCTAAAAGAGCGATGACGTTTATTGCCAGAATAGCAACACAAGGAGCGGAAATATTTTTCAGTACATGGCCGAATAGGATTTTTCGCGGAGACAAGCCCTGCGCCCTTGCCAATTCGATGTAGCCTTCCTGTAATACCAAGATAGTCTTACTCTTTATTATTTGGATAAAATATCCTGAGCCCATTATGCCGAGTAAAATGCCGGGTATGAGTAAGCTTTTTATTCCGTGGTAGCCTATTACAAAATGCAGTTTTAGTTTTGCAGCGCATATCCATACTACCAGTAAGGCAAGCCAAAAGAAAGGAATACTCATCGAACATATTCCCCACATTTCCGTAAGCTTATTGAGGGAGGGCTTATTTTTCCATGCGGCATACATGCCGAACGGAAAACTAATGCAAACTTGCGTAAGCAATGCGATAAGAGCCAATATAAGCGTTTTTGAAAAACTTGTCTTAATTTCGCTTACGACACTGTCACCTGTAATAAGGCTATTCCCCAAATCGCCGCGGATTATTCCTTTTAACCAGTTGAAATAGGCTTCTTTAAAGGGAAGGTTTAAATTATGCTCGGCTGCATACTGTTCTGCCTGTGTTTCGGTTATAAATACACCCGATACCTTGTGTTTTAATATGATCATAGCTGTACTTTCCCCGGGTGCAAAATACACCACGGAGAAAGAAAGGGCGGTAATTGCCAATAAGTACGGGATAATAGTAACTAATTTTTTTAGTAAAAGCAGCCTCACGGCTATTTATCCCATTGAACGTTTGACAAGTCTATCTTGTATGCACTTTTTGAAAAGTTAAAACCGCTTAAACCCTTTTTATAAAAGGCCCTGCGTGTTTGCGTATAAAGCGGAATAAAGGGATACTCTTCCCATTGAATGTCCCAGTATTTACTAACTGCTGTTTTAAAGGTTTGTAAATCGGCCGCTTCCAATATTGTTTCGGCAGTTTTAATTGTCTCAGGTGTAATACCGAAGCCTATACCGAATTCATGGTATTTTGAATGAAGCCCTCCGAACTCCAATGACGTTGTTAAAGGCTCAAATAAGGAAAGAGAGAAAGCTATGTCCCATTCTCCTTTTTTTACTTTTTCAACAGCGATAGGTGAATTTACAGCTTCGATAGTTACTTCAATACCTATTTCCTGTAAGGCCTTTTGAACAAAAACGGCAATGTCTTTTTGTTGAGGGCTCGCGGTTGAAACATAAGTAAAGCTAATTCTTTTACCGTTCTTTGTCAAGACTCCGTTATTCCACGTGTAACCTGCCTTTGCTAGTATATCTTTTGCTTTTTGAAGGTCATAGACAAAGGGCTTTTTGTTTTTAGGTCCATCGTTAAAAGAAGGATTAAAAAGATAACCGCAAGGATCTGCTTGTCCGAAAAAGATATCCTTTGTCAAAGATTCTCTATTTATAACATACTGCAAAGCATGGCGTAATGCCGTATCTTTTAAAAAGTCTTTTTTATAGTTTAAACCGATACTGAACACGATTGTATACGATTTAGGATCTTGCAGTAATTTTGTAAATTCTTTTAGGTTACTAAGCTCATAGCTCACCGTTAAAGGAATGCTGCCTGCATAATGCTCCGTAATACCAATAACATCCACCTGCCCGGACTGCAAAGCTAACTTACGGGCCTCACCGTCAGGTATCACCTGCCAAATAAGGGTTTCCATCTTGTAAGGCTTTCTCTCCCAATAGTTGGGATTTTTAACCAAAACAGCTCTTACATTTTTTTCGTAGTCTTTTAGGATGTAAGGGCCTGAGCCGATGTACTCGGTAATGGTGCCATTTTCCTGTAAAAATTTTGCGGGAACGAGCTGAATTTTTTCAAGTTCATCTAAGAGAAAAAGAAATGGAGCTTTCATTACCACCTTTACGGAAGTTTTATCTATAATATCAATGTGCTTCAACTTAGGACTATAACTTCTAAACTGCGTCTTGCCTAAGACCTCAATCGATTTTTTTAAGTCCTCGGCACTTGCTTCCGTACCGTCCGAATAACTCAGACCTTTCCGCAAATGGAGTACAAATTCGGTACTATCCTTATTTACCGTCCAGCTTTCAACTGCAGCCGGCTGCACCCTTCTTTCCGCATCCAAGGTAACAATAGTATCGAAGACAAGGGTACCGGCTTCCTGGTTTCCCTTAAAATCGAGAGCTGCTCCTAAAACAAGACGCTTTTCCTTTGCAGGAAGGGAATTTAAATCGCCTTCTCCGCTTCCCATAGCAAAAACGGGAGATAAAAGTAAGGTAAAGACAATAAAAAATACAATTAGTTTTTTCATTACAACATCCTCCAAGATATAAGTTAAATTTTTCTAACCTATATCAAAAAAAAATGCAAACGTCTACTCCGAATTTTGCGGAATAATCCGTTTTTCTTAAATGATTGAAAATTTTTTAATTGTGTAATTTATCAAGCCGGATAGGGGATTCCAATTTCCTAAATTCCTGCGGGGTAAGCCCCATCATTCTTTTAAAGGCAGCAGCGAATTTACCCGGGTTTTCATAGCCCTGCTCAAGGGCTATATCCAAGACTGTTCTATCGGTATTTTTCAGAAGAGATGCCGCCCTATTCATTTTATATTCTTGTCTATAAAGGCTGGGCGAGGTTCCATAAACCAATTTAAATATTTTTTGAAAAAGGTTATAATTTATATTTGACTGTAAAACCAGCTCCGTTATAGGACACGTCGTATGTATCATCATTGCACATATTCTTTTTACGAGTTTACTGTGGGTTTGCGGAACACTCATTTTACTCTTTCCGCATAAAGCAGTATCAACAGAAAAATGATACATAAGCTCTAACACTTTTAATTGTATGAGCGGTAAAGTACGTGTATCAAACAAATCATATAGTTCTAAGAAAATTTTCTCCATTTCGTCGTTTGCAGCGATATAGTACCAGCATTTTGAAAGATTAAATTTAGAAATAATGGAGGAAAACTCTATGCTCCATGTAGAAAATAAGGCAGTCAACCATGACGGAAATTGTTTGTATGAGAAAACAATCGAGATTCCCTCATATAACTCGGCAGGAATAATGGACTCTACCTCCTGCAGACTGGAAAGAGAAGAGGAAAGTGTCATCTTCCCCATACCAAGGGATAGATAAGAACCGTTCTCAAGAAGCGATTCAAAACGTCCATATCTGCAATGATGTATCAATATATCCTCTTTCGGCATATATGTAGAAGGAGGGGAGTTCCATGCCTTTCCCCCTTCACAAAAATAATGCTCTATTATTATGCCGGGGAAGACCTCTATCCTGTATTCCGCGTAATTTCCGTTGTGATATTTTTTTATTTCAGTTGTCATAATAGGCTAACATTATACAAAAAAAAGGAATTTTAGGCAAGGCTTAGGCCAAGGTTTCAACAGCCCAATCTTTAATAGTCCGCTTTTCTTCATCAAAACTTGAGCCGACGTCCATGAGCTTTTTACCACTGCCTGAAAATCTATCTGCATAATTTTTCTTTTATCTGTATTTAATCCTCCATAGTTATTAGTTTAACATAAGTAAGAAGGTCTATCAATTATACGGAAGGCTATTTATGATACTTTCAACAAAATACTCTTGACCGATCATAAAACCAATGTTACAATATATCTATAATTATTACAAGGAGAAAAAGTATATGAAAAAAAGTATTGTATTATTTTTCATTTTGTTGGTGTCATTTCGGATTTTTGCCGATTATAAATCCGAATATGACAATCTGCTTTCGGCAAGAAATTTAGAAGGGATTGCAGCTCTCCTGCCCAAATGGGAAAAGGCAGAGCCCAAAAACCCCGAACTCTACATTGCCTATTTTAATTATTACCTGCTTAAAGGTCAAAGGTCTACACATTCATTGGATACCTATAAGAAGGATAATACTAATTCCTTGGCCTTGGTGGACAAAAAAACAAATAAAATCGCAGGTTATTTAAACAATAATATCTGGTACGAAAAAGAAGATGTCGATAAAGCCTTGTCATATTTGGAAAAAGGATTAAAATTCAGTAAAAACCGCTTGGATATGTATTTTGGAAGAATTCATATTTTAGGCGAAATAGGAGAATATGAAAAGCAATCACAAAAGATTATAGAAGTTCTAAAACTTGGAAAAGAGATAAATCATAAATGGCTTTGGAGCATGAATGAGGTAATTCCGGCATCAGAAAGTGAAAACTTTTTTCTAATTTCGATAAACGAGTATTATAAAGCTTGGCTTCAAAAAAGTCTCCCTCAAACCCTAAGTGCTGCAGAAAAAACATGTGAAGCCCAATTAAAGCTATATCCTAAAAATATTGAAGTTCATAACTATTTGGCTTTGGCATATATCGATCAAGGAAAATTCAAAGAGGCTTTAAATGTGCTATTAAAAGCCGATAAGCTCGCAAATGAAGATTATGTAATTATCTTTAACATAGGCAGATGCTATGAAGCCCTAAAGCAATACGACAAGGCAAAAGAATACTATCTTCGTATGAAAAAAAATCCCAACAAACAAGTTCAAGATATGGCAGACCAAAAACTTTCAGAGCTAAAAAATTTAACCAAATAGTTTTTACAAAACAACCGTGTAATCGGTACTAGGCAAAGAATACCGATTACACGGTATCTAAACCCTTGAATTCCTATCAAAATATAATTAGAATAGTTTATAAAACCTTTTATGGGAGAAACAAAAATGCTCAAAATTGAAAAAGCCGGAATAGAAAAAGCAAAAACTATTTTAGATATCTATAACGACAGTAACAAGGTTTTCGGAGTTGTACCGGAACAAGACATAATTGAAACCTTTGAAAATATGATAAAAACCGAAAATACATATATTCTATATGAAGATAATCAGGCAATCGGATTTATATCACTTAAAGATAAAAATACTCATGGGCTTATTTCAGCCATATACATCAAACATAAAATACAAAGAAAAGGATACGGTAAATACATTTTAAATTTTATTGAACAAGAAGCAAAACATATAGGTTTGGAATATCTTATACTGAAAGCTCTTAAAATGTTTGAATGGACAATAGAATTTTATAAAAAAAACGGCTTTACAATCTTTGATAAAAAAGAAGACGAGCTGCCGTTTATAACCGAATATATTCCGCCGGCAAAATGGGAAGCCGTAATGATAAAAAGGATAATGACATGCAAATAAAGCTTATAGATTTTTACAAGAAAAACGGCTTAAAGAATATTCAAGATTATAACATATCTTGTTACGGAATATTAAAATAAAGGAACTTATCAGCTTATGAAAAATGTAGACTGCAATATAGAAAAAATGAATGAAAAATCTTATAATACTATAAAACGAGATATGATTAAAAATTTAGCCGAAACTTTCATTCAAACTAAAAAAGCAAATGAATTAACAGCTATTAGTTTAGCAGAAAAAGAGCTCAACGGCATATTGACGGAAGGAGTAAAAACAAAGAATCATAATTTATATGTTGTTAAAAAGGACAGTCAAAAAATAGGCTATCTTTGGTATTTTATAATTACTCATAATAACGAAACATTTCCTTTTGTGATGGAGATAAACATAGATAAACAATATAGAAATAAAGGTTATGGGAAACAAACCATGCTGCTACTTGAAAAAGAAACTATCAATTTAGGTTATAATAAAATAAGGCTTCATGTACTTTTAAATAACACCACTGCTTATAATATGTATAAAAACTTAAACTATAAAACTATTAAAAAAATAGACGATGGAGAAATATTGGAAAAGGAACTAAATGGATGCCTCGCCAGTCATCTCTAAAAATCCGACAAGATTTTTAGAGATGACTTATAAAAAACATAAATAGTATTTTTAATTATGAAAGAAAACATTAAACCCGATACAATTAAAGACCTTCTCGATTCACACCTTAAAAACGATAAGTTTAAAACCCTTGAACCGATTCAACTGGAAGATCATACTTATACGGATTTATTTAAGGGAATAACCGGCGGCAATGAAACTTTTGCGGTAAAATTACGGCAGAAAACGGAAAGTATTAAAAATTCAATTAGATATTTAAATGCTTTAAATGACAGTGAAGACTTTATTTTAAAATATAAAAACCTCATTGAAACTGAAAATTACTATATTTTTATAAGTGAATGGCTTGAAGGCTGTCAGCCTACCAAAACCGATAGACATCTGATAAAAGATTTTTTTAAAAAACTTGCACATCTAAATTTAAATAACACATCTTCAAACTCTTTTTCTTCAATGTATTTGGACGGTAAAAGCTATCCTTCAATTGAAGAGATGATAAATGCGGAAGCCATCCCCTATCTTGAAATCTACAGGGGTAACCATGATAAAAAAACTATTAAAAAAAATATTGAAAATTTAAACCTAGGCCTAGGCTGTATTATCCTTGAAGACATGAATACAGGGAATATGCTTAAAACAGAAGATTGCCGCCTAAAAATAATTGATGCCGAACATCTTACTTCCGGTTTAAACTTATATCAATTTGAACATATAAATATTTTAGGCTTAAATAAAAAAGAATGGTATAATATCACCGATGAAGCAAAAGAAGTTTTAAATGCATATTTTTCCGAAATAGGCGAAAGTAAAAACAAAGCTTTTTTACAAATAAAAGCCTTCGCAGTTTTAAGCTTTTTAAGAGAGCTTTATTTTCAAGTTTGGCAAAAACAAAAAATAGACTATTCCGAAAAAGATAAAATTTTTGATATAATATTAAACTGTGGGGTTGAAGAGGTTCTTTAAATCATGAGCATAAAATCAATTAGACTTACCGATAAAATTATTTCTCAAAAAGAAGTAAAAGACTTTCTTCAAAAAGCTGATCTTAACCAAAGAGGAAATCTAATCGGCTTATTCGATAAAGAAAAGATAATCGGAGCAGGCAGTCTTTACACAAATTCTTTTCATCCATACAGAGATTATATAAATATCCATGTCGAGAAAGACTATAGAAACAAAGGATTAAGAAGCCGGCTTTTAAAAGCCTTAAAAGAAAAATCCGAAAAAAAAAGATTTCAAGTTATGTGTTCTTCAGGTAAAGAGGAGTTAATTCAATTTTTACTTAAAGAAGGTTTTGTTTTAGCCCGCAGGTCATATAGTTTTGATCTAAAAAAAGAAGCTCAAAATATTTTTTTGTCAAAGGAAACTTCTATCGAATTTAAAAATATGCAGATAAAACCTCTTATAAATTTAAATTCAAAAGAAAAAGAAGAATTCAAAAAAATATTTTACTTTAATTATGCCGATACACACAAAAGCATAAACCCTCTCAATAAAAATATATGTATAAAAGAATTTTCAAATGAAATTTTAGCCGATTGCGATAAAGAAAAATCCTCATGTTTAATTTCTAATAACGAAGTATCAGCCTATGTGATAGTTTATATGGAAAATTTTCCCGAAATCGGCTACCTTGGCGGAAAGACAATAGAAGGAATCGAAACCTATCTAAATTATTTTCAAGTTATAATCAATAATCTATTAAACGCTTATGAGCAAATTTATTTTGAAATAGATGATACCGATTATTATGCCTTTCCACTAATGACGGCCTTGCAAGTTAACTGTAAAGAATCGTATAATACTTATGTCCTTGATTAAGATTTATCCCTCAAGTAATTTTTTTTCTACCCCATCGATTATAAAATCCGGAGTTGAAGCTCCGGCTGTTAAACCGATTACTGAATAAGAAAAAACCTCTTTCGGTATTTCAGAGGCATCTTCGATCAACCATGAAGGCTTTTTTGTGTCAACAGCGGTTTGAAAGAGTCTTTTTGTATTTGCCGAATTTTTTCCGCCTATAACTAAAAGTGCATCAACTTCATAAGCCAATTTTTTTAAGGCAGCCTGCCTATCGTAGGTTGCAGGACAAATCGTATTGAATACCTTTAAATCGGAAATCCTTTTCTTCAAAGCCGAAGCTATTGCCTCATATTCCGATTCCTTAATCGTCGTTTGAGCAATTAAAACGGCACTCCCATTTGCACTCAAAGAAGAAGGTAAATCTATTAAAGCGGCTTCTTCGGCGTTTTGAACGATTAAGCATTTTCCTTCCGCATAACCTGCAATGCTTATAAGTTCTCCGTGGTTTTTATCTCCAGCTAAAATAACAAAGGCTTTTTCAGAATGTTTTTTTGCAAGGGCCTGACTTGCCTTTACTCTGGAGCATGTTGCATCTATCACCTTAGCCCCGCTTTTTTCCAACTCATCTTTTTTTGACGGAGGAATACCGTGAGCCCTTATTACGATAACGGAATCTTTATAGTCTTCATCCCCGATAAAATTTTCAGTATCAATAGTTTTTACGCCCATTTGTTTTAGCCGTAACATTGTGGAAGGATTATGAATCAAGGGGCCGAAGGTATAAAAACCTAATTTATTTTCAGTATTTTCTTTTGCTATTGTAAGAACCGTATCAACAGCTCTGCGTACTCCGGAACAATAACCTAAAACTTCTGCACGTTTTACAACCATAAAAACCGCCTGCACAAAATAATTTATTGTATGGTTTCATCAATAAAAATACGCGGAACTCTCTTGTTTATATCGCATGTCAGTTCATAAGGAATAGTTCCGGCAATCTTTGCAAGATCCTGGGCCGTATTATTTTTAGGATGTTCTTTTGAAACAGGACCGAAGATACAAACCTCATCCCATCTTTGAACCCATGGAGAAGAACCTATATCTATCATACATTGATCCATACAAATGCGGCCGATGATTGGAAAAAAATCTTTTCCTATTCTCACTTTTAATCCGCTAAGAGAACGCATAAGCCCGTCCGCATAGCCTATAGGAAGGGTTGCAATAAATGTTTCTTTTTCGGCTGTCCAACATCTATCATAAGAGACGCTTGTATCCTTTTCAATTTTTTTGATAAGCACTACCTGTGTAACAAGCTCCATTACGGGCTTTAAATCTATTAAAGAATTTAGCGATGGAGAGGGAGCATAACCGTAAACCAATATTCCCGGACGCACCATATCGAACTGGGCTTCGGGATATTGAAGAACAGCTCCTGAGTTTGCGGCATGAATTAATCCGGGATTAATCCCCGCTTTTTTTATTTCTGTTATTGAGTCCTTAAAAATAGAAATCTGTTTTTTTGTAAATTTAATATTTTTTTCATCGGTAGAATCCGAAACGGCGAAATGCGTACATACGCCTTTAAGCTCAAGGTTGTCGGCACGGTCTATCTGTACCGCAAGTTTAACGGCTTCCATAGGGGAGCAGCCTATCCTGCGCATTCCGGTATCTATTTTAAGATGAACCCCGGCCTTCTTATTCAGTTTTTTTGCAAAACGGTTTAAATCGTTTATAAACTCCTCATCTATAACCAAGGGCTCAATATCGTATTTTAAAAGCTCTGGAATTTCTTCAAGCACGGGAAGGCTTAAAGAAATAATCGGGGCTACAATACCAGCTTCTCTTAATTCGACAGCTTCCTGAATAGAGGCAACAGCCAAATAAGAAACTCCTGCCCTTATTGCTGCAACCGCAACCCTCACAGCCCCATGTCCGTAGGCATCGGCCTTGACCGGAAGACAAATCTTTACATTCTTGTTAAGCCGTTTTTTTATTTCTTTAATATTATATTGTAAGTTATCCAAATGGATAATCGCCTTTGTCGCTCTCATAAGAATATTTTATACATTTATAAGATTTTATGCAAGACCGATGAAAAATGTACATCCATGTACATTTTTCATCTTAGAGTTTTAGCCACAGGCTAAAACTCTCAAGGCTGGAAACACCGCCGTCCATGGCGGTTGGGGAATGTTCGTCCTTGTATATTTTTCATCTTCAAGTTTTAGCCTGCGGCTAAAGATTTTACGATAATTTTGACAGTGTTTTCCTCTTTCCTCAATTGAAAATTTTTGAACTCTGTGCTATTATTATTCTATGAAAAGTTTAAACTCATTATCAAAGCAGCTTTTAGCAGCTCTAGTTCTTGTTTTGTCGGCATCGGTTTTTATAGCCGGTTGTAAAAAAAATGACCAAGCCTTGCAAAATGCAATGGATGATATTGAAAGCATAAGCTACGGAGCCTTAAAGCGGCTTGAGCCTATCAATGTAATTTTTAAAGAAGAAATAAAGCATCCCGAAAACCTTGAAAAGGCCTGCGTTTTAACGCCTAAGCCTTCCGGAGAATGGAAGATAATGGGTAAAAATCAAATTACCTTTACCCCCTCATCAGCCTACAGCTTTAAAACCGATCTTAACTTGGAATTGGATGTAGGACTTCTCCTTGAAAACACCGAAAAGAAAAAGGGAATCAGCCTTACATTCAGCATAGCTCATCCTGAGTTTAAACTTATATCGGGAGAACTAATCCCCGACGAAAAAAAAGAAAATATTTTTAGATTTGAAGGTATCGGCGAAACCGATATACCTGAAACCCTTACCTCAATAGAAAAAATGCTTACCGCCGATTTAAAGATGGGAAATTCAAAGTCAAACCCTGCTATAAAGGTTAGCCAAGGAGCCGCATCCAATCAATATAAAATAAGCATAAAAGAAATAAGCAGAAAAAAACAAGTTCAAGAATTGAACCTATCATGGAATTTGGAAGCTCTCGGCGGAGAGGGCTCAAATTCTGCAAACTTTACCGTAGCTGCCCTATCGGTTTTTCAGGTAACTTCTTTTTCTCAAGAAACGGGAAGCGAAATACAGGTAAACTTTTCGGATATGCTGGACTCTTCACAAGATTTAAGGGGCTTTATAAAACTTGAATCGTCTCCCGAAATGCCTTTTAGATACGGCATTGACGGATATAAGCTTAAAATCTTTTCACAAAACGGGCTTTTCCCCGATAATACACGCTTATCGATACTGCCCGGCATAAAAAACTCAAGAGGAAAAAAACTTGAAACCCAAGCCGATTTTTCCGTAACGGTTGCCTGGGAAAAACCGTCAATACGCTTTACAAAGGCCGGAAATATAATTCCTGCAAAGGAAATGTCCGTCCTTGTTTCTACAAAAAATATCAGCGGCCTTATGCTCGAAGCCTTTCAAATCTATGATAAAAATATGACGCAATTTCTCCAGATAAATACTATAGACGGAAGCTATGAGCTAAACCGAGTAGGAGAACCCGTCTGGCGGCAGAGCTTTGACCTTGAATGGAACAGCTCGATGAAAAATAAAACGGTTCAACACTCCCTCGACCTCAGCAAGCTGATAAAAAAATTTCCCGGCGGTATGTTCGAGCTTCGTGCAAGTTTTACAAAAAAGCACAGCATGTATGAATCGCCTTCCAAATCCAACGAGTTTTCACACCTTCCTTTCCCCAAGGATATAAGCGAAATAGAAAACTTTAAAAACATCGAAACCGATTATTGGAATAATTCCGATATAGAAGATGAAGACCGTTATAAATTTTGGTCGAACCGGGAAAACCCGAATCATCCGGCCTTTTACCTTCCGTCATACAGCAATTACTGTATGGCAATAAAAAGAATTTTGGTTTCAAACATAGGCTTATCGGCAAAAAAAGACAGGGAAGGAAAACTTTACATCAGTGCTGCCGACCTATTGACGGCCGAACCTATGAGCGGTGTAAATATAAGTTTATTTAACTTTGCTCAAAAAGAATTTGAATCAGGCAAAACCGACGGCGACGGGCTTTTAATGCTCAAAAATGAAAACGATGCCTTCCTTATAAGAGCCGAAAAAAGCGGAGATGTAAACTGGCTTCCCCTTAATTCCGAAGTGCTTTCTACAAGTCATTTTCAAGTAGAAGGAGAGTCTTCAAAAAAAGGAGTTAAAGGTTATATTTACGGGGAACGCGGAGTTTGGCGCCCCGGAGACGATATTCATCTTGTATTTATCTTACAGGATTTGGAAAAAAATCTACCGAAAGATTACCCTGTTAAATTCTATCTTGAAGACCCATTAGGCAAAAAAACGGATACTAAGGTTTTTACTTCTTCGGTAGACGGCTTTTATAGGATAGATACTAAAACCAATGCTCAAGACAAGACAGGTATTTGGTATGCAAGAGTTACAGCCGGAGGAAAGACCTGGTCTAAGAGCATAAAGGTTGAATCCATTGTACCCAACCGCCTTTTTGTAAACCTTGATCCTAAAGCAAAATATTTTTCCGAAGGCTACAATCCTGTGGTGCTTGGAGGCGAGTGGCTCCATGGGGCAAAGGCTTCCGGCTTAGAGGCCGAAATTTCCGTCCGCTATGTTTTAAACCGGACACCTTTTGAAAATTATAAAAACTACAATTTTATAAATCCTGAACTTAGAGTACAACAAGACTCAAACACAATTTGGGAAGGAGCCCTAAATGATTCGGGAAAAGCCGAAATAAATCTTTATCTTTCATCCGAAGCAAAAGCCCCCGGAAAACTAAAAGCAATTTTTGAAACAAGAATATATGAGCCTTCAGGCGCCTTTTCTACGGAAAACAAGGTCTTTGATTATTCACCCTATTCACGCTATGTCGGAATGCAGATTCCTAAAAGCGATGATGAGTATAGGGATATGCTTTACACCAATAAGGACCAAACCCTAAATTTTGCGGTTTTGGATCCTGAGGGAAATCCCGTAAAAGAAGGTGTAAACTTAAGCGTAGACCTTTATAAGCTGGAATGGTATTGGTGGTGGGAAGCAGATGAAGAAAGTGCCAACTATACAAATTCAAGGTACACTCAACATATAAAAAACTGGAATATTTCGGCAAAGGGCGGAAAGGCAGAGCTTAAGATGAAGGTTACGGATGGAGATTGGGGCAGGTATTTGATTACGGTTTCAGATCCGAACGGAGGGCACAGCTCGGCTCAGGTAGTATACTTTGACTGGGAAGGATGGGCCAGCCGAAAAACAAGCGATGAGTCAAGCGATTCAATCATCATGCTCACAACCGATAAAGCAAAATACTATGCCGATGATACTGCCGAAATTACATTCCCCGGATACGAGGGAGCAAAAGCCCTAATCACACTCGAAAAAAACGGCAGGGTTCTAAAACAAGAATGGATAAAATCCAAGGGAAAAATTTTCTCGTACAAATTAAAACTTGATCCCTCGATGGCTCCGAACATCTACGCCCATGTAAGTTTAATACAGGAGCACAGCCAGACAAAAAACAGTCTGCCCATAAGAATGTACGGCATAACCCCTGTAATGATTGAAAACAAATTATCAAGACTAAGTCCCGTGATACAAGCGGAACCGAGCTATGAACCTAACAGCAAGGTTTCGTTTACGGTAAGCGAAGAAAAAGGAAGACCCATGACCTTTACCGTTGCCGTTGTAGACGAGGGACTCTTGGGTCTTACAGCCTTCCATACAGGTAATCCTTGGGACAGCTTTTATAAAAAAGAGTCCTCGCAAATTACCTCTTGGGATGTTTATAAATACGTAATCGGAGCCTACAGCGGCAATATAGAATCGATTCTCTCGGTCGGAGGAGGAGGCTTTATAGACAATAAGACCTCAAAGAATGCGGAACGCTTTAAACCGGTTGTTTACTTTTTCGGCCCCTTTGAAATCAAAGCAAAGGAAAAGAAAACAATCGAATTCGATCTTCCTCAGTACATCGGAGCCTTGCGCATTATGGCAGTTGCAGGAAAGGACGGAGCCTACGGTATAAAAGAAGAAACCGTAAAGGTAAAAAGCGATCTTATCGTAATGCCTACCCTTCCCCGCACCATGGGTATAGGAGAAACAATCGAGGTTCCCGTAACAGTCTTTAACGGAACTTCGTCCGAAAAAAAAGCAAAGGTGGTTTTAAAAAGCGAGGGAGCTATAAATATAAGCGAAACAAAAGACTTAAGTATCCCTGCAAATTCCGACTCTTCCGTTTTCTTTAAGGTAAAAACGGATAAGGGCGGCATCGCAAAATTCACAGCGGAAGCCTCGGCCTCAGGCATTTCAAAAACGGCAAAGGCCTTTACCGAAATAGATGTGCTTTCCAGAGGAATACCCTACTCTACAGTCGAGCTTATAAATATTGAAGCCGGAAAAACATTTGCTAAAACCGTTCCGCTAAAAGGCGAAAACGGAACAAAGAGTTTAAGCGTAGAAATTTCTCAAATGCCGGCCCTAGGACTTGAAAACCGTCTGGCCTATCTTTTAGGTTATCCTTACGGCTGTATCGAACAGATAACATCCAAGGCTTTCCCTCAATTATACCTAAACACGATAACGGCCTTAGACCAAACGGAAATCGATAAGGCAAAGAGCAATGTAAACTCAGTCCTAAACCGCTATATAAACTATCAGCTCAGGTCGGGAGGATTCAGCTATTGGCCGGGCGGCGGATATGAAACTTCGTGGGCTACAAACTATGCAGGACACTTTATGGTAGAAGCAAAAAAGACCGGCTATGAAGTAAATGACAGCATCTATCAAAGCTGGCTTTCCCACCAAATCGACATGGCAAAAAATTGGGCAGGCACATATTCGGACAGCATGGAAACTCAGGCCTACCGCCTATACACCCTTGCCCTTGCAGGTAAACCCGAAATAGGAGCAATGAACCGTTTAAAAAATATGGAGCAGAACCTCAACTCCGTATCAAAGGCCTTCCTCGCAAATGCTTACAGTCTTGCAGGCCATAGCAGTACGGCCAAGGCAATGCTCGAAAAGCTCTATGAGCCGACCACAGTTTATAGAAGCACGGGCGGAAACTATTCGTCGAATATCAGGGACTTGGCTTTAATCTTAAATGCTTACACCACTGTCGGAGAAACCGCAAGGACGACGAACCTTATTTCAAAGCTTGCTAAAATTTCTTCAAGCAACGATTGGCTTTCGACACAGGAAACGGCTTGGATTCTTTTAGCCCTGGCACCCCACTACGCCTTCGACAAAAATAAGAGTGCAAACTATGAGATTGTAACCGAAGGAAATGTAATCAAGGACAAATTGAACAATACATCTAAACTCCATAATATTCCTGTAAATACCGAAACGGCAAAAAAGATGGAAATTAAGAATACGGGAAATACACCTATCTTCGCTGCTATAAATACGGCAGGAAAACTTAACCCGGGAAGCGAAACCCGCATCGAAGAAAACTTAAAACTTTCGGTTGTATATCAAAACGAGGATGATCAAGAAGTTTCGCCTGAGACCTTAAAAAAAGGACAGAGGTTTAAGATGAGGGTAAGAGTCGACAATAAGACTCAAGGCGCCCTTGAAAACCTTACCCTTTCAATCCCCATTCCGACAGGCTGGGAAATTACAAACACAAGACTCGGAGGCGATGATGATACGGATTCGGAAGACGAGCGCAACACAAGGCAATTATATGACTTCCAAGATTTAAAGGACACTCATATTTACACTCACTTTGCCTTGGACGGCTACGGCACAAAGAACTTTGAGTTTACGGGAACCGTAACATACGGAGGAGAATACTATATACCGGCAATCTTTGTCGAGGCTATGTACGATTATGCTTACAGAGCCGTCCTCCCCGGCACAAGAATAAAGGCGTTTGAGTAATATGCACATTGACGAATTTATAAAAGCTGCAAAAAAGAATGATATTGAGCTTATAAAAACTTATTTACAAAAGGGCTTTGATATTAATACTCAAGACAAGGACGGATTTACGGCTGTTATGGAAGCAGCCGAATTCGGCTATAAGGATTTATTTTGGTTTTTAATCGAAAAAGGAGCAGATGTTTTAATTAAAGCGGATTATAATTTTTCGATAGTTCACGCCGTCGGTTTAGGCGGCGACAAAAAAATGCTTGACTATGTAATCTCAAAGGGTGCCTGCATAGACGAAAAAGTTACAGGCGGAGAACAGGACGGCATGACAATAAGGGATTATGCTCTTTTAGCAAAGAATGACGAAGTATACAGGGAACTAAAACTTTTATAAAGCTGAGGGAGAAAATTATGAAAAGCAAATTAATGATTTTATGTTTAAGCTTATTATTAACAGCCTGTGCTCCAAAAGAAAGTCAAGAAATCTTTGTTAAAAAGATTGATCATTTTATGCTGACCTGTAAGGAGCCTAAAGAATTATACAATATGCTCGTATATACATTTGATTTACCTATCTCATGGCCGTACCGCAGCATGGGTACGTTTACAAGCGGAGGCGTAGAATTCGGAAACTGTGTATTGGAAGCAATCGACTTTAAAATAGAAGAAGATATTTCGGGAATAATAGGAATGGCCTTTGAACCCGCAATGAAAGTTTCGGATATACAGGACAGACTAAGAGAAAAAGGATTAAAGGAAACAAATCTTTATTCAAATCAATATTGGAAAAATTTAATCTGTAATGATTTATCTACAGGAGGAACAGTCTTTTTTTGCGAGTATCAAATTCCTGTCAAAAAAACGGAAAAAGAACCCGGAGGAAACTTAGGGATTCGATATGTAGAAAAGGTAAAAATAGCATATAGAGATTATAACAAAGCCCTCGATTTGTGGAGAAAGCTTCTTGTTCCTCACAAAGAAACTAAAGAAGGCTTTTGGGAAATAGAATCATCCCCGAATATCGAAATAATCAAAAGCGATTATGACAGGTTTATAAGTTTTGAAGTAAAGGTTAAATCATTAGAAAAGGTGCGTTCCTTTTTATCGGAAAAAGATTTAATCGGTGAAGATACGGGTTCATCGGTTTATACCGATCCGAAAAAAACATACGGCGTTTTATTTGAGTTTACTGATTAAAAGTTACTCGACACTCATTTTGGCAGAGCGGGTACAACCAGCGTAGCTTCAAGGTCAAAAGAGGGGGTTATAGGGGGAGAGTACAGCCAGCAGAGCTTCAAGGCTAAACCCTGCTCTGACTTGAAAAGCCCGTAAGGGAACGGGGTGTTTTCTCCCCCTAATATCGTTACTTGTTGATTCCTACCATGTTAAGAATAAAGGCATATTCGAAGGCTGTATCCTTAATTCTGTCATAGCGGCCTGTAGCGCCGCCGTGGCCGGAATCCATATTCATGTGGAGGATTAGAATATTATCTCCGGTTTTCTTTGCACGCAGCTTTGCCGTATATTTTGCAGGCTCATGGAAAAGAACTTGCGAATCGTTTAAGCCTCCGGTTACAAGAATGTGCGGATAATTTTTTGCTTCGATATTATCGTAGGGAGAATATGAAAGCATGTAGTTATAATATTCTTCTTCGTTCGGGTTTCCCCACTCCTCATATTCGCCTGTTGTAAGGGGCAATGAATCGTCGAGCATGGTGGTAACGACATCTATGAAGGGAACGGCAGCAACAACCGAATGGAAAAGATCCGGCCTCATGTTTGTAACGGCTCCCATAAGAAGGCCGCCCGCACTTCCGCCCATGATTGCGAGCTTATCGGAAGAAGTGTATTTTTGAGAAATCAGGTGCTCGGCACAGGCTATAAAATCGGTAAATGTATTTTTCTTTTTTAAGAGCTTCCCGTCCTCATACCACTGTTCTCCCATGTCGCTTCCGCCCCTGATTTGAGCAACAATATAAACAAAACCTCTCTCGACAAGGCTGTAAACACTCGGACTGAAATAAACATCGGAGCTGTAGCCGTAGCTTCCGTAAGAATAAAGAAGAGCGGGTGCGGATCCGTCCTTTGCCAAACCTTTTTTATAAACGGCAGCCATAGGGACCTTCACTCCGTCCTGAGCTTTTGCCCAAAGCCTTTCTACAGTGTAATCATCGGGATTAAAGCCTGATGGAACTTCCTGCTGTTTTAACAAGACCGATTTTCCCGTAAGTATATCGTAATCGTATACGCTGCTCGGGCGGTTTAAGGATGTGTAAATATAGCGTACCTTATCGGAAGAGTATTCAGGATTTGCACCCAAATAAGCCGTATAAACCGGTTCGGGGAAGGAAATATTTTTTACCTCGCCGTTTTTAAGCGATTTAATTTCAATCTCGATGAGGCCGTTTTTACGAAGCTCCAATACAATGTAGGATTCAAATACGGACACATCCTCAATGCGTACATTTTCGTCATGAGCTCGTTCTTCCTTCCATGTAGATTTATCGGAATAGGAAGAACGAGGAGCGGAATAGATTTTGCCGTTTAAGTTTTGCTTGTCCTTGTAACGGATAAAAAACTTTTCCTTGTGCGGATAAACGGAGTATTCGGTATCCTTAACGCGGGGAAGGAAGATTTTAAATTCTTCTTCCGGCTTATCCGCATAAATAAAACGCTCTTCGGAGGTGGTAGAACTTGAACTTGAAATAAAAATAAATTCCTTTGTCTTTGTTTCATGCACATAGCAAGAATATTTTACATCCTTTTCTTCATAGACAAGAGTTCCTTTTTCTTCATCAAGTTTTTGACGGAAGACCTTGCTTGAACGCAAGGTACTGTCGATTGCACTGTAAAAAAGAGTTTTACTGTCGGAAGCCCAAGCTGCGGTAACGGCTCCGTTGTAGCTGAAGCCTATATCTTTTCCGGTTTCCAAATCGCGTATCTTTAAAATAAATTCCGCAAAGGAGCCTGTTTCGTTATAAAAATAGCAAGCCTTTTTATTGTCAGGGCTTACAACATAGTCACTGAAAATAAAAGCTTGTTTCCCTTCCGCCATTTTGTTTACATCGAAAATGATTTCTTCAGCTGCATCAAGAGAGGCTTTTTTTCTGCAATAGGTTCTATATTGCTTTCCCTTTTCGACACGGTTGTAATAATAATAGCCGTTTTCAAAAACAGGATAGGTTTCATCATCTTCTTTTATGCGGCCTACAATTTCATCATAAATAGATTTTTGCAAATCTTTTGAAGAAGCCATTATCTTATCCGTATAAGCATTTTCTGCATTTAAGTAATCGATAACTTTTTTATCGGTCTTGTCTTTTAACCAATAATAATTATCGATTCTTATTTTCCCAAACTTTTCAAAACGTGTTTCTTTTATTTCCGCAACAGGCGGCTTTTCAAAATCGGATTGTTTCAATTTATTCCTCCTAAATATAATTTAGAGCACATTATAAGCCTTTTCTAACTTTATGTCTACATAGCTTGTACACATCTTTGGTATCACAAATTGCGGAATATCCCGCAGTTAAAATATCGAAACATATAATCCCTTGACAGCTCCGCTATTTTGCACTATAATGTTAGCTATGATACAAAATGTTATTCTGGTAGAAAAAAAATTAAATTTTTTCTCAAAACCTACTAGACAAAGAGTAGCAAAATGCTGTATAGTACCCCCCCCCCCCCCCCCGCAAATTTTTAAAAATATACAACTCATCTACTGTGTCGCACGACGAAAATAAATGCTCAACGTATCATAGATACATTTCTGCTTTATTTTCGCCTAATTCCTTGTATCTGAACCGTCTATTTCCAAAAAACTTTATTTCCATAACCATATCGCATAATCTTTTATTAATTGCACATAATAAAATAACTCAATATATATTCCCGTCCTGCAAACCAAGGGAACTGCTCCATCTAAACAAGAGGCAAATAAACTTAAGGAGAATTATAAATGAAACAAACAAAAAAACGTTTTTCAATCCGCTACAAACTGATCATCATATTCGGGCTATTGATATTGGCCGCAGGAATGGTCGAAGGCTTACTTGCCGTGCAAACAGCGCGCAAGGCCGTCATCGAAAAGGTCGAAACGCATCTTATCGACAAAGCAACCGATACGGCTGAAATTATTGACGGGAGGATTAATGCAATGTTTCAATTTTTAGAAGGCATTGCGCGTATGCCTACCCTTACCGACGCAGGTGCTTCAAATGCGGAGAAAATTAAACTGCTGCAAAAAGAGGCGGAATTTAATCCTGCTATTAATGAATTGGATTTTAGCGGATTAGATGGTATTTGCCATACACCTACCGGATCTCTCAGTGTAAACGACCGTGAATGGTTTCATGCTGCAAAAAACGGTAAATCCTTTATGTCCAAACCACTTATCTCAAAAACGAGTCAAGCTCTTGTACAAATTTTTTCCGTTCCAATTTACGATAATAATCGGCAAATTGTCGGTATTCTGAATGCAGATGTTGACGGTTTATGGCTGTCCGGCCAAATCGATGATATTGTTGTGGGCAAGACGGGCGGCTGTTATATCATAGACAATGAGGGAACTGTCATTGCTCATAAATTGGCATCCCTTGTTACGGATAAGGCGAATGCACAAGAAAAGGCAAAGACTAATGCAAACCGTATATCACTTGCAAATTTTGAAAAAAATGCCTTAGCTTCCGAAGTTTCTTCTGTCGGGTCTTACGAATATGATGGGTTATCAAATATCGCGTCTTATGCACATTTAAAAAGTGCTCAATGGACGATAATCATCAAAGCACCCGTGCACGACTTTATGGAAACGGTAAATTCACTGCGCCGATCTCTGTATTTTACCATCATCGGCATTTTGACCATTGCCTTCATTATCGTCTACTTTGTCGCCGGCTCAGTAGTAAAGCCGATACAAACCGTTGTCTCTGCCCTAAAAGACATCGCCCAAGGCGAAGGCGACCTTACCGTCCGACTGCCCATGCACGGCAATGACGAAGTTACCGACCTTTCCAACTACTTCAATCAAACCATTTCCAAAATCGGCTCGTCGATTAAAAGCGTCGGCGAAAACAGCACGGAAATGACCAACATCGGATCGGAACTTGCATCCAACATGACCGAAACCGCCAGTGCAGTGCACCAAATAAGTGCGAACATTGATGGGGTAAAACAGCAGACTTTGACCCAAGCCGCAAGTGTTACCGAAACAGCAGCTACTGTTGAAGAAATTATCCGTACCATAAAGCAGCTTAACAGCAGTATCGAAAATCAGGCAGCAAGTGTTGCAGAATCTTCTTCAGCTATCGAGCAAATGGTCGGCAATATTGCATCAATCACACAGACACTCAGCAAAACCGATGATGTTATAAAAACTCTTGCATCCGCCACTGCTGACGGTAAAGAGACAATTTCAGGAGCAAACAACGTAACTCAACGCATTGCCGAAGAATCGGGCGGTCTATTGGAAGCTTCAAACGTTATCCAGCACATCGCCTCGCAGACTAACCTCTTGGCGATGAACGCCGCAATCGAAGCCGCCCACGCCGGAGAAGCAGGCAAGGGTTTTGCAGTCGTTGCCGATGAAATCCGTAAGCTCGCAGAAGAGTCCAGTACTCAAGGTAAAACTATCACTTCCACCCTCAAAGTGCTTTCAGGCGAGATTGAAGCTCTTTCAACATCTTCAAAAACAGCAGAAGAAAAATTCAATGCCATTTTTGCTCTTTCGGAACAGGTCAAAACGATGAGTCAGCGCCTTATGGAAGCTATGCGCGAACAGGAAAACGGCAGTAAAGAAGTCCTGTCAGCCATCCGCGACATAAACATGGTAACCAACCAGGTAAACGACGGCTCTGCCGAGATGCTCCGCGGCGGAGAGAATGTTGCCGCTGAAATGCAAAAACTTGATGAGCTTACCCGCGTCATCACCGACAGTATGAACGAGATGGCCTCCGGTGCCGTGCAGATTAGCAACGCCGTGCAGGAAGTAAATACAATAAGCCAAAAGAATAAAGAAAGCATTGAAAATCTTTCTAAGGAGGTAAATAAGTTTAAAGTGTAAATAGGCACGGCCAACACACCCCTATTGACAAATTTAAAATATAGCTCAAAATACAATAATGAGTAAAATGGATTTTCCAAAACACCTGCCGATAAAAGAAATTTTAAGAGCCTCGATGCCGGCCTTTATTTTGAGCCTGATACTTTTATTTTTAATAATATTTTTTACGCCCGGCTTTAAGGTTGATTATTCTTTTACCCTTTACAGCTCCGACGGAAAACTTTTAGGTGCATCTGCTGCGGGTGACGGGCAATGGAGATTTCCTCAAACTTCAAAGCTGCCTGAAAAATACAGGGAAGCCCTTCTAAGCTATGAAGATAAAAATTTTTATTTTCATTTTGGGATAGATCCTTTTTCGGTTTTTAGGGCGGCAGTTGAAAATATTTTAAAAGGAAAAATAGTTTCGGGAGCCTCTACAATTACGATGCAGACCTCCCGCCTTTCCGAAAAAAATCCGGTAAGAAGTTTTAAGCAAAAACTAAGAGAAAGTTTTTTATCTCTTTTTTTAGAGCTTTCTTATTCCAAAGAAAACATATTGAATATTTACGCATCCCATGCACCCTACGGCGGAAATGTTGTAGGCCTTGAAGCCGCCTCATGGCGGTATTTCGGAAGAGGGCCTGAAGATTTAACATGGGCGGAAGCCGCCTGCCTTGCAGTCCTTCCCAATCAGCCCTCTTTGGTACGCCCGGGAAAAGAATCCGAAATCTTAAAAGAAAAAAGGGACAGGCTCTTGTACAATCTTTTTTTACAAAAAAAAATCGATAAGGAAACATACGCTCTTTCCGTTGCGGAACCTGTCCCCGATAAACCTAAGGCCATTCCGCAAAAAGCCTATCATTATCTTGAGTTTTTAAAAACAAAAAGCTCCAATCAAAAAAACATAAGCAGCTTGGATTATTCTTTGCAGGAAATAGTCTTTGAAATTGCAGACCATCATTTTAAAAGAAATTTCTCAAGCGGTGTTTACAATACAGCCGTCTTAATTTTAGATACCGAAACGGGAGAAACGCTGGCCTATATAGGAAACACAGGGCTTCAAAGTCCGAATGCAAAAAATGAGCATGTCGATATGATTCATGCAAGGCGGAGTTCGGGGAGCTTATTAAAACCTTTTTTGTTTGCGGCAATGCTGGATGCGGGAATGATTTTACCGGACCAACTCCTCATAGATATTCCGACAAAGATTGCCGGCTACACACCTCAAAACAGTAACTACACATATTCGGGAGCGATTCCTGCCCGCAAGGCTCTTTCCTATTCTTTAAACATTCCGTTTATAAGAGCTCTGCGTGAATTTACAATCCCCGCCTTTTTGGATATCTTAAAAAGGTCGGGCTTTACAACATTTAACCGTTCGGCCGATGAGTACGGTCTTCCCCTGATTTTAGGAGGTGGAGAAATAAACCTTTACGAAATTACAAATACTTATCGAAAGATGATGCTGAGGGCTCAAAACAAACTTGACGAAAAATTTCCTTTTTCTTCAGGAGCTTGCAGAATAACAATGGATGTGCTGACCGAAGGGAACAGACCGGAAGAAGAAGCTATCTGGCAGCTCTATGCACAAAATCAAAAAATTGCATGGAAGACCGGAACCAGTTACGGGAACAAGGATGCTTGGACTATAGGTATTACGCCTAAATATTCCGTAGGCGTTTGGTGCGGAAACGCTTCGGGAGAAGGGAGGCCTGAAATTACAAGCACAAAACTGGCCGCACCAATCCTCTTTGAAATTTTTAATATCTTGCCAAAATCGGACTGGCCCGAAAAAGAATTAAAGGATTTTGAATTTATAAAAGCTTGTGCAGACTCGGGTTATCCCGCAGGAGAATTTTGTAAAACCGCAAAGGCTGTTTTAAAACCCATAAACAGTCATACACAAAATACCTGCCCTTATTGTAAAAAGGTATCTTTAAGTCCCGACGGCAAGTTTCAAGTTAAGGCAAACGACATAAACGAATTGCCTAAAATAGAAAACAGGTTTGTCCTTCCTGCTGCTGCAGAATATTTTTATAAACAGGGACATCCTGAATATAAAAGCCTCCCCCAGTGGCTTCCGGAAAGCACCGCATCAAATGCAGGCGAGTTTGAAATTTTATTTCCCGAAGACGGAACCTCGGTTTATATTCCTACAGAACTTGACGGCTCTTTTGGAGCCTTGGTTGCAGAAGCCGCCCATAAAAATCCCGATGCCGTCATCTATTGGGATTTGGACGGAGAATATTTAGGAAGTACAAAATCCTATCATCAAATGAAGATTCAGCCCTTAAGGGTGTCCTTAGGGGCGCCCCTAAGGGGCAGACATGAGCTGACCCTTACGGACAACAGGGGAAATACCCGTAAAAGAATTTTTTATGTTCTAAATGAAAATTAGTCTTTAAGCATAACCTGTAATACAACTTCGTCGGTTTTGCGCATACCTTGGGCTGCAACAACGCCGATTCCTGCTATGGTTTTTTCGATATCGTCCTTGACTACGCCGTCACCGCCTGCAAAGAAGTTTCCGTCCATAGCAAGCTCGTGAGAAAAAAGGGCTGAGTCCAAGGCAGCGGCAATTTTAGCGGCGCATGACTGCTTGGCTCCGTCACAAAGGATTCCCGATACGGTACCCAAAGTATTTACTATTGTTCCGCATACCTGTTCATAAGAACCGCCCTTCATATAGGTAATTGCAGCAGCACAGGCAGCTCCGGCAGTTACCGCACCGCAATAAGCAGAAAGTCTGCCTATTCCGGTTTTTTGGTGAATGGCTAAAAGATTACTTACAATCAAACAGCGGATCAGTTTTTCTTCGCTTATCTTATTTTCGCGGGCATATACAACTACGGGCACCGAAACGGCTAAGCCCTGATTTCCGCTTCCCGAATTGGTAATAACCGGATAAGAACAGCCGCACATACGGGCATCGGAGGCTGCTGCGACTTCACCTTCCGCTTGAACCTTAACCGAAAAATTATCGCCCTTCCTCTGATTATATTTTAAAATATTTTTTCCCGTTTCAATACCGTAGGAAGTTTTTAAGCCGTCCTCTGAAACTCTCATATTATATTCAACCTGTCTCATAATGATGGGAGAAACCTCATCAACCGGAACAGTGTCTGCAAACTCCAAAATATCTTTTACATTTAAACAGCTTCTATCGGTTAAAGCACCTGCGGCAGACTCCAAACTAAAAGGTTTTTCAAAGATAACTTCGTCATTCTTTTTTAGGAGTACGATATTCGTATGCTGGTGAATGAGCTCGGCAACTCCGGTATCTCCGTTTAATTTGCCGGTAATCCTTATGTGAAGACTTGCAGGCGTATCCATTAGTTTAAGCTTAGTGCAGGATTTGGCTAAATACTCATGAGCCAGTTTTACATGCTCTTCGGTTACATCGGCCAATACTTCCAAACCTTTATCTGCATTTCCACCGATAAGGCCTATCAAAGCAGAAGCTTCCATTCCCTTCATTCCGCCGGTGTTGGGCACAATAACCGACTTTGCATTTTTAATGATATTACCGCTGCTTTCAATTAAGATTTCATCGGGAACACCGCCCATGATTTTTCGTAAATTGGCAGCTGTGTAAGCAATAGCAATAGGCTCCGTGCATCCAAGGGCTGGAACCAATTCTTCTTTTAAAATTTGAACATACTTTTCTTTTTTTGCGTTATCTAAGCTCATACTCTTTCTCCACGTTAAAATTATAACTCAAATATTTTATTCATATATCAAAATCATGTCAACACTGCGGATAAAGATTACTCATTATCTTTTACAATTGTCTGGGCCAATCTAAAGCCCAAAATATATCCCGGATTTACAGGCGTGGCATAGCCCCAGGATTTTACACGGGAAAAACTTAAACCATGCTTTACCGAGCCGCTTTTTATAATACGGGGTCTGGCTCCCATATCATTTATAGGATTAATAAAATCTCCGGGAGCTCGACTATTGTACCTATCAAAACACCATTCCCAGCAATTTCCTGACATATCATAGAGTCCTAACTTATTGGGCTTTTTTTGACCTATGGGATGAATATCTATAATTTCCCCTGATGAACCTATATTAAATAGAGAACTGTTATCTCTATACCAAGTATATTCTCCGGCTTTTTCAATGTCATCGGTTCCAGCAAAACCGAAATTCCAATCAGCAGCTTCTATATCTCCGCCTCTGGCAGCGAATTCCCATTCAGCCTCAGTCGGAAGGCGGTAACCGTTATTTCCCATCCGGACATCGGGGCTTTCGCTTTTTGTAATATCCAAAGCAGTACGCAAAACTTTTCCGTCATAGTAATAAACAGGATCAAGACCTTCTTTTTCGCTTAAAGCATTACACCAAATAATAGCATCACTCCACGACATTTTTGTTGCGGGATAAACTCCGGTCTTTACCGTATTATAGGACTTTCCCATTTCTTCTGCCTTTTTCTTTAGCTCCGGAATTTCATACATTTCTTCAGGATTTGCCGAATGTCCCATATAGATGCCCGGCTGGCCTAAAGATTGAAACTGATATTCATGCTCGCTTTCTTTGAGAATCCACTCATAGACCTCATTCCAAAATGAATAGGAAACTTCATACTTTCCGATTTTATAAGGGTTTAAAGTAACTTTTCTCCCGGAAGTAAAAAAACCTTCAGAACCTTCTCCCTCGATAATTACAGGTTTTTCTATGACAGTTATCATTGTTTTAAAATTCTCAATTGAATCATAAGGATAATTGACAATTTTTTGTCTGGTAGCAAATAAAATTCCGCCTATCAAAATAACCGATACCAAAAAATAAACAAAATTTTCATTTTTATAACTTGCAGAATTTTTTATAGCCTTTAAGATATTTTTTATACGCTCCATACTTTCCCCATAAATAAAAATTTATCGGATAATTTATACCATATTAAAGCAAAAAAATCAATCAAATAGATTTTAAAAATCAACAACCCTCCGCACGAATAAAAGAAATTTCAGATTTTTAACTTTGTATCTTCTTTTTTATTGAAAATTTTATTTTTATGAATTATACTATTTTTATGGGGGATAATTTATGCAGACAATTTATCAAACAATGAGCGACGGATCGGCTGTTGCAGTTCATCAATGGCTGCCTAAAAAGAAGCCTAAGGCTGTAATTCATATAGTACACGGAATGGCTGAGCATGCTTTAAGATACGCAGACTTTGCCGAAGATGCTTGTACAAAGGGGTTTACGGTATTTGCATCAGACCATCGAGGTCACGGTAAAACTTGCGGAAATATAATGCTTAAAGGTTATCTTGCCGATAAAGACGGCTTTAGACGTGTAGTAGAAGATCAAAAAGAAATCAATGATGAAATTCAAAAAATTTATCAGGATATTCCGATTATAATACTCGGCCATTCATTCGGGTCTTTTATAACTCAAAATTATATAGAAAACTACGGAAAAACCGTAAAAGCTGCTATCTTAGTAGGAAGTGCAGGCCCAAACCCTATGCTGAAAATCGCAGGTCTTGCAGCCGGCTTAAATAAACTCTTCTCGGGAAGAAAAAAGCCTTCCAAATTTATGGATAAACTGAGTTTTGGAGCCTACAATAAAACCGTCGATTCCCCTAAAACTAATTTTGACTGGCTTTCAAGAGATGAAAAAGAAGTTCAAAAATATATTGATGATGAATTTTGCGGCTTTGTGTGCACTGTAGGTTTTTACCAAGACCTGATCAAAGGATTAAAAGAAACACACACAAATACCGAAATGGCAAAGATTCCAAATGAGCTGCCCATCCTCATTACTTCAGGCGATAGAGATCCTGTTTCAAACTTCGGTAAGAGCGTAAAAAAACTATATGATATTTACAAGGTCAACGGTATAAGCGACCTTAACTTAAAGCTCTATGAAGGAGCCCGCCATGAAATCTTAAACGAAACCAATAAGGAAGAAGTTAAGGCCGATATCTTTGAATGGATTGAAAAAAGACTTTGCTAGGAAAAATTATGGAGCCGGCTGTATAATTATCCCGTTTGACGGTTCGGAGTCTTTTTCTTCATTCTGCGTATCTTTTTTCTGTATATCTTTTTTTCTTAAGTTATGCTTTTGGATGTACTCTTGAGTCCTTTTATAGTCCTTCCTTGCAAGAACCAAATACTTGGGAGCAAGACCGGCACCTCCGGCCATTTCGTATCTATCGATAATGGCTTTAAGCATATCATCGGCTTCAAGCCATTTTTTTTGACTTATATAGATATGGGCTATCTCATATTCTGCGGCTGTTCTGGTAGAGGCATCGGAGCCATAGCGTTTGATTACTATTTTATAATATTCAAGGGCATTTCTTAGAGAACCGTTATCAAGCTCTGCTTGAGCCCTTTGGTTTAACTCAATGGGTGTAAGATTTGCAGGAACAGTTTCATCAGTCGGAAGACTGGAACAAGAAAAAAGCAAAGAAATTGCAGCCGTTAAAATTAGTAAATTAAAGCCATAGAATCTTGTCGTAATTTTTTTTGTCATTTTTATTCTCCAAATTTTATTAAAACCGTATTTTCAACACATCCTAAACAAACGATATTAAAAAAAGTATCATCATTTAAAACAAACTTGATGCAAGCGTTTATTCACGTATGACTGTAATTTCAACACGGCGGTTTTTTGCCATATTCTTTTCATTGTTGCTGGGGGCCAAGGGCCTTGTGCTTCCATAGCCTGCTGTCATTATCCTTGAGCGGTCAATTCCCCTTTTTGAAATTTCGTCTGCAATTCTTTCCGCCCTTTGAACCGAAAGAATTTTTTCGTCCTCAGGCTTGTTAAGGTCTGCCGTATGACCTTCAATTAAAAATTTTGTATAAGGGCCCAATTTTAAAAGAGCTTCAGCGATTACGTCTATCTTACCCATCTCTTCAGGAAGAACATCCGGCATATCGGCCACAAACCTTATATCAAACATTACTATCTTTACTATGTTCTTCGGATTTGATAGTGTAATCCCTTTTTCTTTATGCTTTTCAAGCAAGAGTTCAATATCATGATAGGCAAAGTAATAGTTTTCATCAGGCGGAGTAAAGGGCTCTGTAACATGGAGCATATCCTCATCGCAGATGATAACGACTTTTCCTTCCTGTAAAAGTTTTAAGTTTTCAGGCCTTGACAAAATACGGCTGCTATCCTCCATCGAAATAATCGGATCGGTTCTATTTTGGCCGAAAACGCCTCTAGCTATTATACGCAAGGGCTCGGTACCAACATATTCCCTATACAGCTCTTCATTAAGGCTTGAAGAATATAAAACTATGCCCATTTTTTTTGCAATTTTAGGATCTACCATGTTCTTTTCATATATGGTAGACATATTGGTGTTCCACACTTTCGGAAAAATGCAGGGCTGAAGTTTTTCTTTTGTATATTCTCCATGCACAGGCAGCAAACCTCTGGCATCTATTAAAATCCCCGTATAGGCCTTGCTGACAGCCGTACTTGGAGGAATCGATGGAACATAGGGCGTAGTATGCTTGATAAACAGCTTTGCAATTTCATGCAGTTCGGTACTTGTTTTTATCAAGGCATTGGACATATCATTTGAAAAATGAGGGGTTTTATAATTCCCTTTTTCAATTATCTTATTTATGGTGTTTAAGTTTACTTTTTCTTCGGCAAGATAGTTTCCCAAGCGGTGGGAAGAGTCAACTATAACTGAAAGATAAATATCCTTTAAAAGGGAAGGCATGTATTTTTCTATTGTGTTAAAAGCCGCATCCCTATCACTTGGAAGATAAAAACCGCTTTTATTCATATCAAGTTTTATTAAGGATTCGATTGAGCCCTTTTCCCAATTTTGAACGGAAGAAGATTGAAGGACGGGCTCATAGGCATTTAAGGCTAAATTAAAAAGGAAAAAAAACAAAAATAAGCCGCTGAAGCCCTTGGTATTTTTTAAAGCTGTGTTTTTATTTAAAAATTTATTCATTTGCTTTATCTCTTTAATTTATTATCGGCACCTTTAGTTTTTGACCTAAGGAAAGCACCGAATTTACCTCTATTCCGTTTTTTACGGCGAGGGTTTCAACTTGGACATTGTATTTTAAGGCTATGGACCACAAGGTGTCACCCTGTTTAATTACATATGTATCCTTGAAGTCGATATTTTGATCGTCATTTTTACGCCTATACGAATTTACGGTTTTTAAGGCCGGTATTTTAAGTACCTGCCCTATCCTAAGAGCGGAAGCATTAATGCCGGGATTATAGTTCATAATCGACTTGATGCTCACGCCATAGTGTTTTGATAAGGCGTAAAGAGTATCGCCGGATCTTATTTTATAACTGTAATATTTTATAAGAAGGGTGTTTTTTTCAAGCAAATCTTGAACAGCCTCTTTATACTCTAAAGGAATGCGCAAGTTATATTTTAAATTGGGCGGTGTAATATTGAATTTTAAAGAAGGATTAAGAGCCGAAAAAATGTCCGTATCAGCCTTAACTTTTTCTGCAAGCAAAATAACATCAATAGAGCGTTTTATCGGGATAATCTCTGTGGCTTCATAATCAAGAGCGTCTCCCCAGTCAATACCGTATTTTTCGCTATTCATAAGAATTTCCGCAATAGCTAAAAATTTGGCAACATAGAGAGAAGTTTCCGTCTTTAAGAATTTTTTTTCGGCCAGATACCAATAGTTTCGGCTTCCTGCCTTCTTTATAGCCTTATCCAAGGCCCCTACCCCGCAATTATAAGCTGCAAGAGCCAAGTACCAGTCATTATAATAATTATAATTCCATTTAAGTTTTTTTACTGCTGCAGTGCTGGTCTTCCATGGATCCCGCCTTTCATCAATCCATTCATCGATATGAATATCATAGCCGCCTATGCTGTTCCGCATAAATTGCCAAATACCTACAGCCCCCGATTTTGACACGGCCTTGGGCGAAAAACCCGACTCTATAACCGGTAAAAACAAAAGTTCGGGCGGGAGATTTTCTCTGCGTAATTCTTCAATAATAAAATTGCGGTAGGGGCCAGATCTTTTCATAATCGCTTCCAAATACCTTAAACCGTTTTCATTCAAATATTGATTTCTAAACCTTTCAATTAGAGGATATTTTGGAGGCACAATAACCGTGCCGTGAAGCGATTTTTGGCGGTTATAAGAGAGGTTTGATTTGTTAAGCTGCTTAAGTTTTACGGATTCATCCCTTGTAAAATTTAAAGAGGCTGAGTGAATTAAATCAAAACCTAAAAAAACAAAGACTATAAAAAAAAGCCGTGTCTTCACTAAATTTTTTCTCCGTAGTAAATACCTGCCCATTCCCATCTTCCGTGAATTTCAGGATCTGCCGGGAAGTTTACCTTTCTAAAATACAGGTACCATATTCTTGAATATTGATTCCAGCCCGAAGTTTTAAGATAGGCCTCATGAGGTGTAGAAGAAGGATCAATTTCAGGCTCTATTTTTATATAAGTTCCGTACATAAAATTTCTTAAAGAAAAATCTGGGGAACCGTAAATATCGGAAAGCTCCTGTTTCCACGCCATAGAAAAAAAGTTTACCTTTGAACGGTACCGCTCCAATGTATCATAGTCCTTTCTCTGAATTGCCGACTTAATAACGGACAAAAGCTCATCAAGGCTTTCCACTGTCCAGCTTTTTGTTGAAGAGCTGTAGTCTACAATTTTTCGGGCATAGCCGTAATTATCGGGGATGCCCGGGATAATCAAATCAAAACGGCCGAGACCTATAAATTTTGAATAGCTTTGAATGGCTAAATTCCATTCGCCGAGCTTTTCGTAATTTTGTGCAAGCATAAAATAGGAATAAGCAGGATCAATACTGTCATAAAAGTTGGACAGCAAAAGAGAATAATATTCTACAAGGCGTTTAGGATCATTCGTTATATTTATCAAATTTTTTAAACTTAAATATTGAATCGACTTACCCGAAATTTCCATATCCTTATCAAGTTTTATAACTCTTTCAAAAAAATAGGCAGCCGGTTCATTCATTTTTTGTTCCATATATTCGTTTGCCAGCATTAAAAGCCAATACCCCTTGTAAGTGTCATCAGGGTCGTTTTCTACAAGGGAGCTTAAAAAGACAATCAAAAGTTTGTTTTTCTTTTTAACCTTGAGATTTTTTGCTATTCTATCCTTAACGGCAAAGCTCATTTCTTTGCTTTCCGTCTTTTTTAATACTTCAATAAGCGTTTTTTGCTCGTCTTTTAAGTTATCCATATCTTCATACAAATAAAGATCAGGATCTTGTTTACAGCTTATAAAAATAAGACAAAGCATGAACATTAAAATAAGTTTATTTTTCATTTGCTTATAATATCATTTTCTCCCTAAAAGTACAATAAGGACTTAAAACCTTGAATCACGAGGCCTTTGTTTTAAGGCCTTAGCTAAAAGGCTGTCCAAAAGATTTGAAAATTTTTGAATCTCTTTTTTACCGAAAGAGTTTGTTTTTTCGAGAGCGAGGCCGTTGGCCTGCAGCTCATACATAAAATTCCTTGCAGATAGATATGTATTTATGTTGTCGCGGGTAAAAATCGTCCCCCTGTCATTTATGACATAAAGCCCCTTATCTACCAAAAGCTTTGCCAAGGGAATATCCCTAGTTATAGCCAAATCGCCCTCAGCCGAGTTTTCGGTTATGTATAGGTCGGCAGCCTGCTCCGTGTTTTCAGTAACAACCATACTTGCACCCTTAGGTATGGGTATTTCCCTGTTTGCCGCAAAGATTACAGGCAGTTTTAGACGTTCTCCGGCCTTGGCCGTAATTTGTCTTATTCTTACAGGGCACGAGTCGGCATCTACCCAAATTTTCATATTACCTCATTGATTTTTTCGATCATCCTCATAGCGGATTTTTCCATGTCACAGGCCTTTTGGATAAGCTCTTGTGAATCTTGCCCTGAAAATTCTTCCTTATATAGCTCATCGGTAACCAAAATACCTGTAAGAATGGCAAGTTTTAAAGGGTCGGAAACTTTAGAAGTTTGCCTCACTTGGTCTAAAACATTTAGATAGTGATTGTAAATTTGATTTAGATATTCATCGGTTTCATTGGCTTGAATGGCAAAGGAAGTTCCCAATACGTCTATATTTAATTGTCCTTTGCTCATTTTACCTAAAATATATCCATCTGTTTACTTGTCTCGGAGGATTGTCCCAGTACATCATCAAGGTCTTTTTGAAGATTACCGGAAACGGGTTCTTCCGAAACAGGATCTGCAGCGGGAGCTTGTTGTGAAGAGGTTTTAGGAGAAGGTGCAGAAAAAGACTCCGGTTTAGATCCGCTTGAAACAGGGGCTGCGGTTTCCAATTCAGAGGCAGAAGGCCTCGTTTCATGTTTTTTTGTATAAGAGGCATCCTCAAACGCACTTAATTGATTAAGTGCGCTGATTATTCCTTCCTCGATCTTAGATTGGTCATCCTTAAAAACTATTATAAGCTTCTCCAATTCGGAAATTCGTCTATCTCTAGCTTCAATTTCCTTTTTTAGAGCATCTTTTTCGGTATGAAGGCTTTTTATCATCTGCACAGCCCTTTCTACCTTGTTTTCAAGGAGTCTTACCTGATCGAGATTGAGCATATTAGACTCCTAAGGCTTTTTTTGAAGCTTCCACGACAGCCTTAAAAGCGGTAGGATCTTCGATAGCCATGTTTGAAAGGGCCTTCCTGTTTAATTTGATTCCGGCCTTGTTCATTCCGGCAATAAAGCGTGAATAGGTAATACCCTCAGCTCTAACGGCTGCATTAATACGGGTAATCCATATCTGCCTCATATCGCTTTTTTTATCTTTTCGTCCTACATAGCTGTGAAGCAAGGCCTTTCGAACTGCATCGCGGGCAGCCTTAAAGTTGGTACCGCGGCGGCCTCTAAAGCCCTTAGCTTGCTTTAATATAGCTTTTCTTCTTGTAATTCTTCTATCACTGCTTGTTGATCTTGACATTATAAACTCCTGACTTCTGTTTCAAATAAATTAACCGTAGGGTAATAGCTGCTTGCGCATCTTCATGCTGTCAGCCTCTGAAAGAATGGCCGATTTCTTAAGACGGCGTACCCGTTTTTGAGATTTTTTAGTCATAATATGACCCTTGTTCATCTGCTTGTATTTTACCTTACCGCTTGCAGTAAGAGAAAATCTTTTTTTAGCAGCTCTTTTACTCTTCATCTTAGGCATAAGTACCTCCAAATTTATTATAAGCTTATTTTTTTTGTTTGGGACTCAATGTCATAGACATTGTCCGTCCTTCCATAGCAGGTTTTTTCTCGAGGGTATAGGCTTCTTCACCCCCCAGTTTTTCCAAAACCTTGTTTAAAACTTCATAACCGAGCTCAGTATGAGCAAGTTCGCGTCCCCAAAAACGCACGGTTACCTTTACTTTATCGCCGCCGTCAAGAAATTTTTTAATATGTGCAGATTTAAACTCAAGATCATGGTCGTGTATCTTAGGCTGCATTCTGATTTCTCTCATCATCTGCTGCTTTTGATTTTTCTTGGAGTCACGGAGCTTTTTCTCCATTTGAAATCGATATTTACCGTAATCTATTATTTTGCAAACCGGAGGCTTCGCGGTAGGCGCAACTTCAACAAGGTCAAGTCCGGCTTCTGCGGCCATTTTTACAGCCTCAATAGTGGGAACAATACCAGCTTGTTCTCCATTAACCCCGATTAACCTAACCTCTCTCACGCGGATTTGATCATTTATCCGCAAACCTTTTACTTCAGCCAACGATTCTCCTTCTGCACCCTTTCCTATCGGTGCGATATAATAAAATTTAGGGTTCATTATATCGAAAATAAAAAAAATAGTCAAGGCTAGGACGACGAAAAACTATATTGACAAAGTTGTAATTTTTGGTTAAGATGTCGCCCATGTCTAACAATACGATATGCTTAAATTCGGAAATAAAAAGCGGAATCTTTTATACCGAAAAATCAAACGAGTTTACAGCTCTGGCAGAGCAAATAAGAGTCTACACTTCAAAAAAACGGACTATCTTGGATCCGAGAACAATAGTGTTTTTGAACATTATGCTTTCACTCATAACTACGGTTTCTTCGTCTATTTCTGCAAATATTTTTATTTTTTTGGTGTCTTTGGGCATTGTATGCCTTTTTAAGATGTATAAAAAGGCAGTAAAATATATCTTCATATTCTTTTTAGCACTCGCTCTTCCTTTTGGGATAAAAGCCCTGTCCGGCCTTCCCATACAGTTTTTGATTAACTCCGTTTCGCTTATTGCCATGGGTGTACAAAAATTTTTGCCCTTCCTTATGGCTGCAATGGTAATTTTTAACAAGGTAGATACAAAAAGCCTCGTAAGTTCTCTAAACAAAATGAAGCTCCCCAAGGGAATAATGCTCGGCTTTACGGTTGCAGTACGTTTTTTACCTACCATAAAAAAAGAAATGACCATAATCACAAACAGCATGAAAATGAGAGGAATCGAAATAGGAACAAAAAATATCTTTTTTCATCCGATTCAAAGTCTGGAGTACGCCCTCGTTCCGGTTCTTTTTAGAGCAACCTCGCTTGCAGACGACATGACTGCTGCAGCCCTCGTAAAAGGAGCTGAATCCCCAAAAACTTCAGCAGAGCTTTTTAAAATCAAATTCGGAATAATAGATTATGTCTTTGCCCTATCATCCATTTTTGTTGTCGGTGCCGCAATCATATTCGACTTCGATTCCGTATTTATGAGGCTCTTTTAAAGGACGATAAAATGAATACGGCAGTAGAATTAAAAGATGTTTCTTTTATATATGAATCCTCAAAAGACGGAAGAGCAAATTTAAAAAAGACTTCTCTTAATATCAAAAAGGGAGAATTCTTACTTGTTACCGGCATAAGCGGCTGCGGAAAATCTACACTGACAAAATGCATCAACGGCCTTATTCCTCGGTTTTACGAAGGAGAATTTTCAGGTTCCGTTTTTATCAATGAAAAAGATATTTCGAATTTCAGCATAGATGAAATTTCAAAAGATATAGGCTCGGTTTTTCAGTCTCCCAAGAGTCAGTTTTTTACAGATGACGTCATTTCGGAACTCAGTTTTCCTTGCGAAAACTACGGAATTTCCCGCGATGAAATTATAGAAAGGATTGCCGAAGTTTGTTCCATTTTACATATCGAAAATCTTTTAACCGAAAAACTTGAGAGCCTCTCGAACGGGCAAAAACAAAAAATAGCTATTGCCTCGATTTTAACCTTGAGACCTAAGATTATAGTCCTTGATGAACCCTCGTCCAATCTGGATTTTAACTCTATCCTTATCCTGGCAGATATTTTAAAAATTTTAAAACAAAGAGGTTTTACCGTAATCATAGCGGAGCACCGCCTTCATTATCTAAAAGATCTTTTTGACAGAGTTATCTATATAAATGAAGGAAGTATACAAAACGAATATAGCCGAGATGAATTTTTAGCCCTTACAAATACGGAGTTAAATTCTAAAGGTTTAAGAAGTTTACATCTTTTTACAAATGAAAATGAAGCGGAACCCATCGGCCCTGTACATAATAAATTTAACTCCGATACGGAAGCCGAAAAAATATGCAGCCTTTCGGATATTTCGTTTTCGTTTAAAGACGGAACCGAAATTTTAAACTCGGTTAATTTAGACCTTTACAAAAACGACATTGCCGCTCTTACCGGAAAAAACGGAGCGGGAAAAACAACTCTCGCAAAAATCATATCGGGTATTTACCGCCAATCTGCCGGAAGCATTAAATTCGGAGAAAAAATTTTAAGCGAAAAGGAAAGAGTGAGCCGCACAAATTTTGTTCTTCAAGATGTTGAATATCAGCTTTTCGGTGCCGATGTTTTTTCCGAGCTTTTGATAGGAAACAAAAAACTTGAAAACGTAAACGAAAAAATAGAAAAAGCCTTAAAGAAGCTTAACCTTTACGATTATAAAGATGAGCATCCCTTTTCTCTTTCGATGGGACAAAAACAAAGGCTTATAATAGCGGCCACCTATGTTAGAGGCTGCCCGCTTACAATTCTCGATGAACCGACAAGCGGCTTGGATTACGGAAACATGGTCAGGGTGGGAGAACTTATCGAAGAGATAGCCGAGACTTCGGCAGTGCTTATAATAACCCATGATTTTGAATTTATCTCGAAGATATGTAACAGGCTAATTCTTTTAAAGGATAAAAAAATAGCCTTAGATTCGAGGCTTGAAAAAAACGATAAAAAACTGGAAAGTATTTTTTCCACATATTTATAAATTATGGAGGACTTTATGGAAAAGTCAAACAAATTTAAAACAAAGGATTTTGTTTTTATCGGAATAATGACCGTAGTTTATATTGCGGTTTTTATGGTCATAGGGTTTGTTACTGCGGCAATAAATCCCTTTTTACATGCCTTTTCGCCTGCTATCACCGGGCTTGTCGTCGGAACAATTTATTTGTTTCTGGCTATCAAGGTTCCCAAATTCGGTGTCTTTACGATCAGCCAGCTCTTGCTCATTATGATTGTTTTGATTTTGGGAATGGGATATCTTCCATGGCTGATAGGTATGTTTATCGGAGCCTTGCTGGGCGACATAGCAGCCAATACCTCAAAGTATAAGAACAAGTATACGATAGCCATTGCAAGCGGCTTTATATGCTTGGGAAGTGCTTCAGGAGGCGTTATTCCGGTCCTCTTCTTTGTAGAGCATTATAAAAAATTCTGCTTTGAAAGAATGCAGATGAATGAAGCTCAGGTGGAACAAAGCATTGCAGCAAGCGCAGGATACCTCGGAGTCATCATCCTAATTTCGACATTTGTCTTGGGCTTTGCAGGAGTTCTTATAGGCTCCAAAATATTAGGAAAACATTTTAAAAATTCCGGAATAAAATAAGACAAAGTAAGAACGGTATAACATAATAATGAGCATCAAACAAGCTCTTGACCACGCTCGATTTTTCAAATATAATTCAGGGCATCTCTAAAAACTTTGTTAGATTTTTAGAGATGCCCGACGAGTTTTTTGTAAGTCCTTATATATCAATGACTTACAAAAAACATCGCAAGTGAAATCTAAGGTAAACCTCTAAAAACTGAGGTTTTTAGAGGTTCCCTTCAACAAATTGGAGAAATTATGTACATCAAAAAGCTTATCGGAAAAAAATGTTATCTTGCCCCAATGAGGATTGAAGATGCGGAAAAATATGCTGTCTGGGCAAACGATCAGGAAGTGTCCGAATATCTTAACTTTGCTTCTTCGAATATAAGCCTTGAAGCCGAGCGCATTATAATCGATAGGATTTCAAAAGAACATAATTACGCAATAGTAGATTCCGAGACCGATGAGCTTATAGGAAATATGGGGCTTATGAGTATCAATCATATAAATAGAACGGCTGAACTCGGCATCTTTATAGGTAACAAGGCCTACTGGTCAAAGGGTTATGGTACCGAGGCTATGTGCCTTCTCATAAACTATGCCTATCAAAAACTAAACTTACACAACATCATCTTAAATGTATATTCTTATAATGAAAGAGCTATTAAGGCTTACGAAAAGGTTGGCTTTAAAAAAGTAGGCGCAAGGAGAGGAGCTCTAATCCGTAACCGTAAAATGCACGACATAATCTTAATGGATATTATCCCTGAAGACTTTTACGCAAAGCATCCTGAGTTTGAACTAGGTTGATCTATAGATTGATTTATCGGAAAACCTTCTTAGAATAAGCGGCTATGAAAAAGCAAAAATTAAGCGGAGCTCAAGGCTTTGAAAGCTATTATCTTTCGATTTTTGGGGAAAGATGGCAGGGCTTAAAAGCCGCCCTTTTAGAAGAAAGAAAACCGGAAGCCTACAGCGAAAACCTCACACAAAACTACTATTTGGATTATGCAAGCATTCAGGCGGCAAGAGCTATGCCCGTCCTTGAAGAAGGGAGCTGCCTCGACATGTGTGCCGCCCCCGGAGGGAAAACCTTAGTCCTTTTAAGCAGGATTAAAGAAAATGCCGAAATACAGGCAAACGAACTTTCTGCCGATAGGCGGAACAGGCTTATAAGAGTTCTTGATGAACATTTAAGCGAAGAGAACCGAAAACGGATAAGGGTTTCTTCCTATGATGCTTCCCGAATGCCCCGCTATGGCCAAGAACTTTATGATAGAATTTTACTGGATGCCCCCTGCTCTTCCGAGAGGCATGTGCTCCAAAACGAAAAATACCTTAAACAGTGGACAGAAGCCCGCATAAAAAATTTAAGCCAAAGACAGTGGGCTCTTTTATCTGCGGCCTTTTTGCTCCTTAAACCTAAGGGGTTTTTAGTTTATTCGACCTGTGCCCTCGCCGATGAAGAAAACGATTTTTTAATCGAAAAGCTCATAAAAAAGTATAAAGAAAGAGTAAGGCTTGAAGACAAGCTCGATAGCCTTGGCCCCATTTCCCCTGAAAAGACAAGATACGGATTCCGTTTTCTTCCCGATAAGGCGGAGGGAGCAGGGCCCATCTATTTTTCTCTTATTCAAAAGAATTAAGCTTATCTTCTATCCCGTGAAATTAAAATTAAGCGCAATAAGTTTGCCATAGCTGTAAGGGCTGAGGCCACGTATGTTAGGGCTGCAGCCGACAAAACTTTTTTTGCACCCTTAAGTTCTTCTTGGCTTAAAACGGCATTGTGTTCCAAGACTTTTAGAGCACGCCTTGAAGCGTCGATTTCAACAGGAAGGGTTACAAGATAGAATAAAACTGCACAGGCAAAAAGGATAATGCCTATGTTGAGGAGTAAATTCATTCTAAAGATAATACCTGCAAGAGCTAAATAAGGGCCTGCACTTGAACCTATATTTGCAACCGGAACCAAGGTACTGCGTAAGACCAAGGGGGCATATTTTTCCTTATCCTGAATGGCGTGGCCGGTTTCGTGGGCGGCAACTCCTACGGCTGCTATCGAGGTCTTATCGTATACCGGATCAGACAAGCGTAAAACCTTGTGAGAGGGATCATAGTGGTCGCTTAAACTCCCCCCGATTCTTTGGATGCTTACATCAGAAATGGAATTTGATCTAAGCAGAAGAGCGGCAGCTTCCTTACCCGATATCTTCCTCATGGTCTGCACTTGGGAATATTTTGAAAAGGCAGACTTTACCTTAAATTGGGCATACAAGGATAACAGCAAGGTCGGAACAACCAAAACCAAATAATAATAATCGAAATACATAAACTCCTCCAAAAAATTTAGAATTTAACCTTGACTTAGAATTTAACTTCGACGAAGATGGGATCTCTTACACAAAGCAATTCGGAAAGGGGAATATCCACGGTTCCCTTATTTCCGTCTTTAGAAGAATGGCCGAAAGGAGTAATCTTGATGCTTTTAATTTTTTTAGGGCAGGTAATAGAAACATGAAACTTCGATTTTTTTAGATCGGAGGCTAATCTTTCCCCATAAGCAGCCTTAATAAGCTCTTCATATTCCGCAGTTCCTATAGGTTCTCCCGTTATGGCCGGAGCCATTAAAAGTTCTATATATTCACGGTCATCCTCGGAAAGCAAGTTTACAAATTCTTTTATATTGTCGGGGCCTATACTCAAGGACAAAAGACCTGCCTTCATATCGGTTTTTACAAAGGATGTTTCTCTATCCATGTCCTTATTCATAATTTTTATTTTTGCATTTATGCCCGCTATCGAATTGGTAGTCATGTTTAAAACTTTGATTCCCTTAGATTCAAGCTGCTGCTTTATTTCTTCGGTATTAAAGATAGAAGGGCTTTTAGCCTTTTCTTCTTCGGTAAACTGAGCCGCATTTTCGAGGAGGGCATCTATTGTTTTCCCTGTTTGAATATCCAAGGTTACGACAACATCTCCCGATGCCTGAACAAAGACATCGGCTTTTGGAGCACATGCCGTCAAAGCAAGACCGGCAATCAACACAAGCATAATGGTTTTAATATATTTCATTTTCATTTCTCCTATACCGATAAACAGCGAAGCAGAATTCCTGCCGAGCTGTTTATCGTATCTCCTATCGGTAACTATAGATATAAAGTACAATAAACGCAAAAAGTTTCAAAAGAAAATGCTTATGATAAACTCAAAGCTCTTTTACGGCAGAACGCAGCCATTCAATCCAAGCTTCCATTCCGTCCCCTTTTAAGGCGGAAACGGGGAAAATCTTTATATTAGGATTGAGCTTTTTTACATATTCGGTACATTTTTCAAGACTAAAATTAAAAAAACTTGATGCATCTATTTTTGTGATTAAAAGAACATCGCAAACTTGAAACATCGGAGGATACTTTAAGGGTTTATCGTCTCCTTCGGGAACACTTAAAATCATCACATTTTTTAAGGCTCCCGTATCGAATTCTGCAGGGCAAATTAAGTTACCGACATTTTCGAGGAAGATAAGATCAAGGTCGGCAATACCGAGAGCATCCAAACCTTGTTCCGTCATATCGGCATCCAAGTGACACATTCCGCCCGTATGGAGCTGAATTACCTTTGCTCCTGTTTGTGAAATGGTTTCGGCATCTACGGCCGAATCAATGTCGGCTTCCATAACCCCGATTCTAAAATCTTTTTTTAGAGCCTCGATGCTTGCTTTTAATAAGGTCGTCTTTCCCGAACCGGGAGACGACATCAAATTTAAAAGAAACTTTTTTTCTTCTTTTAACTTTTCACGCAGCTTTTCTGCATGAGCATTATTTGTTTCGTAAACGCCTTCTTTAATTTCGATAATCTTAAAATCTTTCATCATAATTTCCTTTTGAAAAATAAAAATTTAATAACAGACAATTTCTTTTATTACGAATTCCCGGCCTGTAAGAATCTCATGTTCATCACAAGAACAGGACGGGCATACGCCGTGATATTCTATCGGGTCAAAAACTTTGTTACAATTATTGCAGCGGACTGAAGCCTTTACCATTTCGATTTTAAGCTTTGTGTCTGCCATCCATGTTCCGTCTATGGCAGCAGGATAGCAGGCTTGAACAAAATGGGGAACAACGGTTGCAATTTCGCCGATTTGCAAAACTATTGTATCGACCTCGCTGACATTATTGGACTTAGCGATTGCATCAACCCGGCGCACAACTTCCATGACCAAACTTAATTCGTGCATAAACTTAAATCCGGTTTTCTATTTGTGCTTGGGAGAGGGCTTAAAAATCTTGTTAAACAAAATCTTACCTTCCCTCTTTACTATGTTTCTTATAACAACACCCTTAAGCTTTTCGAGGGTGCTTGGGTGCGCATCATAAACACGCTTTAAGCTGATAGCCCCGAAACGGCAGCGAGTCGTACACATTCCGCAGCCTATGCACATGTATTCGTCAACCTTTACGGCTCCGCATTTTAAGCAGCGTTCGGTTTCAGCCTTTACCTGTTCTTCGGTTAATGTTTTGCGTAAATCCCTAAATGTCTTTTTTCCTTCTTCGCAGGAAGGGGCTTCCGCTCTTTGGCGAGGCAGCCTGTCAAAGCCTGCAAGTTCCAAATTTTCACGGTCAAGGGGTTTATAATCCCGCCTTGTTCGGCCCATAACCAGACTTTGACCCGGATGTACAAAGCGGTGAATCGAGATAGCCCCTTCTTTTCCTTGGGCGATGGCATCTATGGCAAATTTAGGGCCTGTCAATACATCGCCTCCTACGAAGATATCTTTTTGAGCACTTTGGTAGGTAACGGGGTCAGCCTTTACGGTTTGATTTCTGTTTATCTCGCAAGCGGAACCTTCTAAGATAGAACCTAAATCGATGGCCTGACCTACAGAGGTTATAACGAAACTACATTCTACAGTCATAGTATCGTTTTCGTCATAGCTTGGGCTGAACCTTCCATCCTTATCAAAAACGGAAACGCATTTTTTAAATTCAACTCCGCTCACTTTTCCGTCCTTAACAAGAATGCGTTTTGGCCCCCATGAGTTTGTAATTTTTATACCTTCTTCTTCGGCTTCATGGATTTCTTCCGGAAGGGCCGGCATTTCTTCTCTTTTTTCGAGACAGAACATGGAAACTTCTTCGCCGCCTGCACGGACTGCCATTCGAGCTACATCAACGGCGACATTTCCGCCCCCGATAACGATTACCTTGCCTGAAAGGCTTTTGGTTTCGTTTAAGTTTTCTTCCCTTAAAAAGTCCACACCGGTAATTACGCCTGCCGCATCTTCGCCTTCAATGCCCAAAAGCCTTCCCTTTTGAGCACCGATTGCAAGGTAAAAGGCCTTAAAGCCCTGAGCTCTAAGTTCATCTAAGCTTACATCTTTTCCTACCTCGACTCCGGTTTTAAAGTTTACGCCCAGTTCTTTTAAAACATCTATTTCGGAATCAAGAACATTTTTTTCGAGCCTAAATGAAGGAATACCGAATTTTAACATTCCGCCCAAGGATTTTTCTTTTTCGAAGACGGTTACATCGTAATTATCTATTGCAAGATAATAGGCACAGGAAAGACCTGCGGGGCCTCCTCCTATAATGGCGATTTTTTTATCGTGATAATCTCTTTTCTTTTTAGGCACATAGCGGTGCTCGGAATTAAGATCCTGCTCTGCTATAAATTTTTTTATATCGTCAACGGCAACGGCTTCATCAAGCCCCAGCCTTGAGCAACCTTGTTCGCAATAACGGGGACATACATGACCGCAGACTGCCGGAAAGGGGTTCTCAAGTTTTATAAGCTCCAAGGCTTCTCTGTATTTTCCCTGAGCTGCAAGTTTGATATAACCTTGAACTCCTATATGGGCAGGGCAGTTTGCCTTACAGGGGCTGGTTCCTGTCTTTACTACAACCTGTCTGTTTGTGCGGTAATCGGGATTCCAGTCTTCAGGCCCCCATCGGTGGTCTCTGGGAGTTTTTACGGTTTTTTCTTCGGGGATCGGTTTTGAAGAGCAGATTTTTTGTCCCAGTCTTAGGGCATTTGAAGGGCAGTTTTCTACACATTCGCCGCAGGCTACACATTTTTCTTCGTCAATTACGGAGATATAATTTGAGCGGGAAAAATCCGTGTTTCTGTACATAATTGCATTTCGGATAGCAAGACAGCCGCATCCGCAGCAGTTACAGATGGCATGAGTTTTACCTTCTCCGTCAAGGTTAGGAATATCGTGCATGAGCCCGTTTTCTTCAGCTCTTTTTATAATTTCAAAGGCTTCTTCACGCGTAATCTGCCTCGCTCTTCCGGTCTTTATATAATACTCGGCGGCATGTCCCATCTGGATACACATATCTTCTTTTAGATGGCCGCAGCCTTCTCCCATCTTTTCGCGTACCGTTCGGCAAGAACAATCCGAAACGCTGAAAATCGTGTGCTGATTTAGGTAATGAGAAATTTCTTCATAGCTTGCATGATGGGTATCGCTTTCGATTGCACTTTCGATGGGAATAACCCTCATCGGGGAAACACCCATGGGCAGGATACCGGGAGCTATTTCTCCTTTCTTTTTTCCGTAGGCATCGAAGGCTATGGTTATTTCGGGATGCTTTTCGGTAAGCTCCTTGTTGTTGTTTATCATTTCCATAATGCCGGGAACCCATATTTCGGTCCAGTACTTATTTACTCCGTCAATGGTATTGGTAATACAGCAGCCTACATAGGCCAAATCCCAAAGAATCTTCTCGGTTTCCTCCACGGTTTTTCCGCATAGGGGAGATATATCTTGAGCACTTAGAGGTGTTCTGATTTTTAAAAACATACCGACCTTTGCCATTTCGTCGGTAACGATGTTTTCCATAACATAGTATTCGGGGTCATCGTAGGTAATTGACCTTTTGGATCCGGGTTTTGTCCGGTTTAGATGGTTGGCAAATTCCAAAAGAAAGGGACTTTTTCTTTTCGGCTTATAATCGACTGCATACAAGATTTTTTTAGGCTTGTCTTTTTTACTCATAAAACGCTCCATAAAAGTAAATAAGGTTTAACTCATTTGCGGATTTATCCGCAGGCACTTGATTCAGGATTTTATCATAAAGGCCTAAAAAAGTAAACTGCACGATGAGGATGATTATCTTGCAAATACGAATACGAGAAGACACCCTATCTGTATGCAGATAAGGTGTCTATCCTAAGCCGACAATTACCAATTAATTAATCGCTTCCACCTCTTCTTTACTGAGACCGGTCGCTTTAGCGATAATATCAATTGAAACACCAAGCTGTTTTAAATTGCCTGCATCCTCTAAGGCTTTTCGGTACGAACCGTCTGCAAAGCCTTGCCGGATACCTTGTTGTATACCTTGTTGTATACCTTGTTGTATACCTTGTTGTACTCCCTCTTCCCGAGCGTCCATTTCAAATGCCGACATTATGCGGTATTCCCTGCGTACCTGTTCGTTATGTTTTACTGCCTCTATCATCGTTTCTATCCTCCCTGTGTATTCGGTATTTGCCGCACCTGTTTTAATATATTCCAAAAAACCTTTTAGTTCTTTGTCTTCGGCTTTGCTGAATGCTTGTGCATTGATTATAACTTTTTTTGCCCCATCTTGTAAGAGTGTTTGCCTGTCTTCAAGACAGACGTTTTCAAATGTGTAAAGCGGTTTGCCTTTTCCTATTGCGTCAAACAAACACACGAAAATAATATAGCTGTCGTTTAAGGTTTTGTAGTGAAGGCCTTTATCCAAAAATGAAATATCGAGAGCCGCCTGATAATATCTCATTCGTTGTACATTATACCACAGGTTAAAGGATTTTAAAAGAGCGGTTTTTTAATTTAACCGCAAGGGACGCTAGGAGCGCAAAGGAATTTTAGGGGAGCTTTGTTAAGATATTTAATTTTCCTCTTTGCGAAGTTGAGCGAAGTTCAATGCTTTGCGGCCTTGGCGGTTTCTTTAATGTAACTGCCCCCTGTTCCGCCCGTACGAAACCTTCGATCCGAGCGATACGAGAGGCTCGAATAGGACGATACGAGAGCCTCGAGCAGAGGGTTCTGCCTCCCCTATCGTACTGAAATTACCAATTACCCATTACCAATTACCAATCCCCCTAAATCTCCTCCTCTTGCAAGCTCGTATTCACTTTACACATCCTCCAGTTCTTTACGTCTTTTGCGTTTTGGAAAGCGGCTTGTACTTCAGACGGAGTGGTAAAATCCGTACAGTTGCCCTCGGTAACACCCGGTCCTTCGATGTAAAGACAGCACTTTGCATTGTCCCCTGCATCACGCTGCGGTAAATCGGTAAAGATTTTTATAAATGCTTGGGCATTAAGCTGATTGCCGGGGCAGTACAGCATTTGCAAAGACGTTAAGCCTTGTACGTCAAGGGCGGTAAGCTGATTGTTACGGCAGTACAGCCATTGCAAAGCGGTGCAGCCCGACACGTTAAGTTCGGTCAGCTGATTGCCGCCGCAGGACAGACTTTGCAAAGCGGTTAGACCCTGTACGTCGAGGGCGGTAAGTTGATTGTTGTCGCAATACAGTTTGAAAAAGTCAATAATAGTGCAGACCCTAAATCCCCTAAAGTTGTAGTTTAAGCTGCCGGTTTTAATAAGCCGGCTTCAAACAGTTCCCGATAAATCATAGGAGGATAACCTTGCAGATTCATTGTGGTAATCCTTCGTCGGTTGTAGTAGACAATAAACCTCCAGACGATTTTCTTTACTTCTTCCCTTTTTAATTTTGTTGTATCTATGCGGTATAGTTTCTCCTTCTTCAGCGTCGCAAAAAAGGATTCCATCCTCGCATTATCATAACACTTTCCCACACCGCTCATGCTTTGAATTGCATGACGGCGAGCCAATTCGCTTTTATATGCCTCGCTCGTGTATTGAGAGCCTGCGTCACTGTGATGTATGAGCCCATCATCCGGCTTTCTTAATTCGTATGCCTCCTTTAGAGCTCTTATACAAAGCTCTTTTTTCATGTTATCGTCCATTGCAACTGTGATTATCTCTCCTGCAAAGCAGTCCATTATCGGTGCAATATACAGTTTTCCGTCTTTGCACGGAACCTGCGTTATGTCGGTCAGCCATTTCTTGTTAGGCGCATCTGAACTAAAGTCTCCTTTCAGAAGATTTTCAGGCCGTTGCGCCTTTCTGTCGGCTTTGGTAAGCCCATCGGGACTTCTTCTGCTCTTATGCAGCAGGTTTCCCTTCCTCATCGCTCTTATTACAGTCGAGCGAGAAACTTTTATACCTCGCTGCTCAAGTGCCAATCGTATCCTTTCTATCCCGTAGTTATCGTTTTCAGGATCCTCTGAAAGAATCTTGTGTATTTCGACCAGAAGAAGTTGCCAGCTTTTTATTTTGTTACGGTTCCGTTTCCACTTGTAAAAGCCCGTCTCGCTCACCTTTAGGGTACTGCACATCTTCACAATTGACCACATTTTTTCCTTTGCGTTTTCCAAAATGTAGCTGAATAACCCTTGCGTGCTTACTTCTTCCGGTCTACGACGAAAAAACCGAGAGCGTCCTTGAGGATTTCATTCGCTTTTTTCAGCTCCTGTATTTCCCGCTGCATCTCAAGTTCCCGCTCGTTCAACGGACTTTTGTCCGATGCGATTCTTTCTTCCTTCGCCTTTCGGCTTCTCACTTTTCTCCAGTCTGCAATCGTGTGATAACTGATTCCCAGCTGCTCGGCTGCCTTTTTCACTCCTATCTCTTCCGACAATAGCAGTGCCTGTTCTTTAAATTCTTTACTGTACTTGACCATATTTTCCCTTCCTTTATTTTTCGGGTTTTTAGGTCTGCACTTTTATGATAACGGATCAGTTCGGTGATTTTGCCTTTAAGGATAACGACAATACCTTGTGCGTGCAGCTCTGTGTACGTGCTGTTGCTGCTTGCAAGCGTTGTTTCTTCGCAGCCTTCAACTGTAACGGGGGTACCGTCAGCGGTTCTTACCCTAACTTTGATGTCGAGCTTATCGGGGCTTAAGGTAAGTTCGACTTTTCCGGGCGGAAGGGTTTCAAAGCTCACCTTTATGTTGACCGCTGCCGTTACGGTGTGGGTATAGGTGTTTGACGTGTTGTCTGTAACAACGGCGCCGTCTACTTTCCACTCTTTTACTACATAGCCTGCAGCAGGTTCGGCCGTAAAGGTTACGGTTTTGCCCTGTTCGACGGTTATGGGGCTTACATCCGTTTCCGCTATGCCGTCCGCCCTTGCTTTGAGTGTGCCGCCGGCGCCTTCTACGCTAAAGCTTACGGTGTGCTTGGGAACAGGAACAGCAGGATTTTCCGGTTCCTGAGGCTTTTCGGGTACGGTGTTCCCCTTTTCCTCTTCAACCAGCATCTTCTTTAAAAACGGGTTTTCACAAGACATAACCGATACCAAAAGTACCGCCAAAAATAAAACTAAAATCTTACCTTTATGCTTTTTCATATTCTAAATCCTCCGCTCATTCCGGCAGCCCAGATTACGGGGTAGCCGCCTCTTATATAGGGTTCGATAAAAAAGTTTTTTATTGCAAAACGGTAACCGAATGTTCCTTCTCCCAAACCGAAGATAAAGGGTTTTGCGGCCTTTCCGTTCCACCCTAAGGAAACGCCTCCTTCCGCCTGCACAAAAAAGCCTGAGTCCGGCTTTTTAAACTTTGCAAAATCATAAAAATTCCAGCGGAATAAAAGAGCCGTATCAAGAAGTCCGTATCTTTTAAATCCCGTCGAATACAAGAGCTTTGCACCGGCTGAAAACCTGCCGGTCTTTACCCAATCAGGCAATACAACAAGCCCGTAAAGACCTGCGCCCAAGGCATAGCCTTTCGGTACGTTCATATTCCCTTCCGCAGAAAGCCCCACCGACCAATGAAGAACGTCTTTTTGTTCTGCAGGTTCCTCATTCACCTCTTGAGCAAACAGAACGGAAGCTGCCATGCCCCCTAAAAACACCGCCACACAAAGTGCGGCTTTTATACAATTTTTCATCATACATCAATTCTCCTGATAAGTAATTTTGAATTGGTAATTTGTAATGTGTAATTTTCACCCATTACCCATTATCCATTACCAATTAATTAATCGCTTCCACTTCTTCTTGGCTGAGGCCTGTCGCTTGCATTATCTTTTTTACGGAATCACCAAGTTGTTTTAGTACCTTTGCCGTTTCAAGTTTTGTTTGATATGAACCGTCGGCAAAGCCTTGCTCAATCCCCTGTTCAATTCCTTCGGCAAAGGCGATTTCATGTTCTTCGGCTCGCTGTACTGCAATATCTGTTTCATAATCATATTCTGCCAGTAACATATTCAATACCTCCTTAGTCTTGCGTTTTAGATATTCACGCAAAATATTATTTTCTATACATTCTTCAACGGCTTTTTCAAAACCGTTTTGACTATCTATCTCTTTCCACTTGCGCACCGTTTCCACAAATATACTGTATTCCTGCATTGTCCGGCAATTTTCCAATACCGGATGACGGTTTTGCCGGTTTATGTTTATTACTTTAACGGTCAACTCAAGATTAGTTTCCGTTCCTCTTTCTATAAAGGCCTCCGAAAGTTTCAGAGTCTTATCGGAAGGATAGGCTTCCTCTCCGTTGTAAAATACGTAGAATTCAGGAGTCGGTATATTTAAGAGTTTGCGGCTGTACTTTTCTTTTGATTCAAAGAGGGTTTCATACAAGCGGCTGACATACTCAAGACAGCGGAGAGGCATATTAGGATTTATCGTCGATTGGTGTTCTGCAAGAACTATTATTTTGTTATCTACAAGATAAGAAACGTCGTTATAGAATGTCATGTACAAAACTTGATCGAGGCGGATATTTTTCAAATGCTCTATAGCCGTAAGTTTGGTGCCGTGCAAAGCATTATAGAGCGATAAGAAATTCTCTTTTGCTTTTTCATCTTCACTGAAAAGATCGACGAAGACAGAGTCTTTGTATTTTCTGTTTGAAGTACTCATAACTTATGCCCTCTCTTGCCTTAATTATACCACAACTTCCTCAATTTTAAAAGAGCGGTTTTTTAATTTAACCGCAAGGGACGCTAGGAGCGCAAAGCGTTGAGCTTACGCTCAACTTCGCAAAGGAATTTTTTTTATAAAACTAAGAAATAAACTTCACAGCTCTCTCCTTCCCGTGCTGTCAAAGGGTTTTTTCTCCCCTGATCAATACCATTACTGTGGTAGACCGGCTACCATTATGCTGGTGGACTGTCCACCATTACCGTGGTAGACCGGCTACCATTATGCATCCGTACTCTATGGAGCTATCCCTCCATATGGAGCTATCCCTCCATACTGTCGGGAGCTATGCCTCCCTGCTGTCGGGGCCTACGCACCCATACTTTATGGGGCTATGCGCCCGTACTGTGCGGACCTATGCGCCCCTGTTTTACGGCGTTTACTCCTTCAGCTTGAGCTCATTACCATCTAGTACCGTCTCCCAATTCTTTAGGCCCGACGATGTCTGCTGCGGCGTTATGGGGAACTTTTTTTTGTCCTCATTTTTAAGCGCATAACCGCTTGTACCCTGTACAACAACTCTGCCTGTAGCGTATCCGGGAGTATAGCCCGGAGCATCCTTCATCGTAAGCCTTGCCGCATGTTCGTTCTCAAGCGCACCCGTTACGATGATATACGTGTAATCCCCACTACCATTATCCAAGAACACGTCGTTGTCTTCAGTAACTGTTGCGCTGCCCGACATCTCTATAGGAACGGTACCGGCGGCAGTGGTACTTATATAGATACCGCTGCCTTGTTTTGCCGTGTTGCCGCTGACGGTTCCTCCGGTAAAGTAAAATCTTCCGCCGTGCGGAATGGCAATACCGCCGCCTTCACCGTTTGGAGCGTTGTTGTCCTTTATTTGTGCAGAACCCGATACGGTCAGCTGATACTTCGAGTATATACCGCCGCCTGCGGTATAAATTGAGGTCGCCGTGTTGCCGGAAACTTCGCCGCCTGAAATTTTAATTACTCCTAGATCGTAGCCGGATTGTTCACCGTAAATGCCGCCGCCTTTGTCTGCCGAGTTGCCGCTGACGGTTCCGCCGGACATGGTAAAGGTTCCGTGTTTCACGAACACGCCGCCGCCTTTGCTCGGTTTGGGTGAACTGATATTAGGGTCGGTTTTGCAGCCCGTAATGGTGCCGCCTGTCATTTTAAAAATTCCCTGTTCACCGATAAAGACCCCGGCACCGCAGTTGTTTTCCGCTCCGTCAATATAGTTTTCTTCTATTGTGCCGCCCGTAAAATTAACGGTACCTTTCTCTATACAGATACCGCCGCCGCCGACATCAACGGTGCTACCAAATTGATAATACGGTGTTTCTGCCGCATGATTGGCTTTTATTGTTCCGGCTGAAATGTATGCTTTTCCGTCTTCGCCGACATAAATACCGCCTCCAAGGCACGATGCTTTATTGCCTGATATTTCACCGCCTATCATTGTAAACTGCCCTTTGTTGGTTGTGCCGGTGCCTTCTACAGACACACCTGCCCTGTTAGTAGCCTTATTATCTTTGATAGAGCCTCCCTTTAAGATAAATGTGCCGCCGCCTTCTATCGCTACACCGGACTTTCCGCCGTCCACATAATTATTGCAGATTGAACCTTCTTCCATAGTAAAAGTACCGCCCTTAATCTCTACGGCATGGGCAAAGTTTCTAATTTCCGTCTTGCCCGTAACGGTTACCGTTCCACTTGTTTGTTGTATACCGTAAACAAAACTGTTAGCTCCACCTCCATGGGTATCCGTTATATTAGCTTTTAAGATAACGGAGTCGAGGATTAGTGTTCCCGCCGTTGTAACAAGATAGCGTGGAGGAGGAGGAGAGCCGCTAGGATTGGGGCGGTTATCGTGTATTATCGCAGGTACCGGAGGATTATAGTCCTTGCGTAAAGCTGCTATTGTAATCATTTTACCGCTTTCAATATTAAGGGTATTCTTTTCCTCAATCATTCCGTCTGTAAGAATGATGTAGGGCACGCCGTTTTGGGTACATTGTGCCAGCGCTGTTGCAACGGTTGCATACGGCTTTTCCTTTGACCCGTCTCCGGTAGTGTCATTGCCCTCAGCTGCATCCGGTACGTTATCGGTATACCAATCACCGTTTGTTCCGCGGACATAGAAAGCGGGAAATTCCGCCTTTGCGGTTGGCTTCAATTCTTCTGAAACCAAACCTTGTTCATCTATAAGTGTAATCGTATAATCTTTTTCAGCTCCGTATTCGGCTTTAACATCGGTTTGGTAATACAAAACCCATGCACCTGTAGGCAGATTATCCGCATCTGGTATGGGAAGTTTTTCCACTTTAGAAGCCTCAATAAAAGCTGAATCCGCAGGTTTTATAAAATCGGTGCCTCCGCCGTTTATTTTCAGCTCATATTTCGTCCCGTTGATTTCGATGTGAGTCATGTCTTTGTGGAGTTTATCGCCTGTAACCGTTTTGTCCATATCGGGGACTTTCAGACATAAAACGTAATGCTTCGAATCCCTTGTCTGCGCAAGAGTGACGGACGGCTTCGGAGGGGCTGTGTCCGCCTTTAGGTTCAGACTGAACTTCTTACCGAATTTTCTGCCGTCTGTAGAAATAAAGGTAATTTCGGGGCCTATGCCGCCGTTACTCCACTCCTGTGCTTTCAAAAAGTCTGGCTTGTACGTGAGCTTCAATGCCGCTTTGTCAGGTGTTTGCTCTAAAGTGTAGTCCGTGCCGTATGCCGGCTGCAGCGAAAGCCCCGGAAACCGGATAATTTTTTGCACATCTGATGGCGAAGATGTAGGAGACGGCATAACTAGGCTGAATTTTTTAGGATTGTGCAGTTTAATCGTAACTGTTACATCCGAGAACGCTCCATCACAGTATGACGGAATATACTCTATGCCTCCAATTTTTTGAGTCGGCTTATCAATGTCAAAGCCTCTAGGGACAACTTCCGCAGCCCAATAGCTTAAAAAATCTTCAGGGTCATCCCGAAATTGTTTACAAGTCGTAAATAATATGGCAGTTGTCAGCACTGCCGCAATTGTTGTTAAAATCTTTAAAAGTTTTTTCATCATATCCTCGCTTTAGGGGCCTGCTCAAAGCCTGCATTGCAGACTTTGGGCAGGGTTCTTCATGGTTTTGTATATAAAAAATGCTTCGGGCACATTTTACCTGAAGCGTTTTGGTGTGAGAAAATTTGGCTGTGTTTGATTGTTTTATTTGGACACAGGAAGCCCTCAGCTGTGAAGCTGTGAAGCTGTGAAGCTGTGAAGCTGTGAAGCTGTGAATTTTGTGCAGATATGCGGTTTTATGTCAAGTGCTTTGCACAGTGCTTTTGCAAAACTTTTTGCATTTTTTTTGTGAGGATGATTGTAACTGCTATCGGTACATTTTTCTTCCATTTGTAGTACAGTATAACATGTTTTTCCGTATATTTCAATCTTTTGAGGATTTTTTTTATTTAACCGCATAGAGCGCAAAGCGTTGAGCTTACGCTCAACTTCGCAAAGATTTTTTAATGCCGGCTTATAGTTTACAACAAAAACCTATCATGCTATAATTTAAAAGTAAAAACTTTTTTGGAGGAAAGAATGACAGCTTTTTATATAATTGCAGGATTGCTTGCGGTTTTCGGTATTTTAATTCATAGGTTTAAATTCTATTTTTTGATTGCAGGTTACAATATGATGAGTAAGGAGGAAAAAGAAGAATACAATGCATCTTCCATAGGTAAGCATGTAGGGCTTAGCCTCTATCTTCTTTCAGGCCTTTCCTTGTCCGTCGGCCTTTTTTTTCGGTTTTTTCAAATGTCCAAGCAAACCGAAAAACTTGTAATAGCAGTCTATGTAATTTTTACAATGATTGCAGTTTCAATCCTCTTGATAAAAGAAAATAAAAAAAGGCTAAACGAAGTTATTCCCTTTATCGTGTTTATAAATATTGTTGTTTTAATTATTTTGGCTGTAGTTATTTTTGCAGGGTAAAAAATATTTAGAGTGCATTTTAATTGACAGGCAAAAGGCTTATTTATATAATATCAAAGATGAGCAACACAGGTTTAAACACAAAGAAAATTCTTGAAAATTGGTACGGCAATCATCTTATTATTGCCGGAGAAAGTTTTATAGTGGGAATCCTCACAGGGCTTGCCGTTACGGCATTTAGAAAATCCATCGATTTTCTTTCAAGCTTGCGAATTGATGTTTATGATAAGGCAGTAAGCGGACTGTTAAACCCGGCCTTTGGTACAATCTTAAGCCTTGGCGTTTTAATTTTGACGGTAATTATTTTAGGCTTATTTATGGGCTTTATCATCAAAAAATATCCTATGATAAAGGGGAGCGGGGTTTCACAAATCAAGGGTAAATTTATGAAAAAGCTCGATATGAGTCCATGGCCTGAATTACCATTGAAATTTTTAGGCGGTGTTTTAAACATAAGTGCAGGCCTTTCAGTCGGACGGGAAGGCCCCTCCGTTCAAATCGGAGCGTATATAGGAAGCGCCTTTGAAAAAATCGGCAAGACTTCCCATATTGAAAGAGTCTGCCTTGTAACGAGCGGAGCTGCAGCAGGGCTTGCCGCAACTTTCGGAGCACCCTTTGCAGGAATCGTCTTTGCTATCGAAGACCTGCACCAATATCTGAGCCCCCTCCTTTTAACCTGCGTAATGCTCGGAGCCTTTGCAGGCGACCTTACAGCCTCCTTATTTTTTAAACAGGGAGCTATTTTTGATTTTCACGGTCTTCAACTTTTCCCTATAAAATATTTCGGCTGGTTAATTTTGATGGGGGCTGCGGCAGCCATAATCGGACATCTTTTTAAAAAATCGATTTATACGTCTCAAAAGATGTACAGAAAATTAAAAATTCCGCCCCAATTTTCGCCATTGATTCCGTATCTTATTTCGGTACCCGTCTGTGTTTTTTTGCCCCTTGCGGCAAGCGGAGGCGACCATCTGATTGAAGCCCTTGCAGAACACAGCTTTCCGCTTTCCATGCTCGTTCTGATTCTTGCGGCAAAGATAATTTTTACAGGTCTTTCGGCAGGCTCCGGAGCCATAGGCGGCATATTTGTTCCTCTTCTTTCATGCGGAGCCTTGACGGGAATTATATTTTCGAACATCTTGGTTTATTTTAATTTAATTGAAGCTCAATATGCCGTAAACCTGATGGTCTTTGCGATGGCCGCTTTTTTTACTACCGTAATAAAGGCTCCGGTTACAGCCATAGTTCTTCTTGCAGAAACAAGCGGAAACCTTTTCCATTTGGGAGGCTTGGTGCTGACCACAGCAGCTGCATACATTACGGCAAACATAATAAAGTCGCCGCCGAATGACGAGGTTCTTTTAAAACAAATTTTAAACAGTGAAGATTTTTCAAATAAAAAAGAAAAAGCAGAAGATCACGGCAAGCAGGTTTTTGAAGTTTGCGTTTCCCCCGAATCCTTTTTGGACGGAAAAAAAATTATGGACATTCAATGGCCTGATGACTGTTTAATCGTAAGCATTGCGAGGGGCGAAGAAGAAATTATTCCCGACGGCAGTACTTCCATTTCGGCAGGCGACAGGCTGGTGGTTTTAACGCACGGACACTATGTAGAATCCCATTTGGAGCAGATTGCAGAGATGGCTCAAGTTATAGATTAAGTATTTTACTTTCCGACACAAAAGCCTGAAAAAACCTTGTCAAGGATATCATCGGAGCGGACTTCTCCGGTAATTTCGCCCAAAAAGCTTAAGGCTTCTTCAAGGTCTTCTACGATGAGGTCGAGGGGGAAGCCTTCAAGAGAATTTTGATAGGCTGTTTTGAGCACATCCAAGGCCTTTTGAACGGCATCCCTCTGTCTTTCACTTCCGAGGGAAGCTGTTTTTGAAAAGCCGGAACTGCCTGTATTTTTTGCAAGAACAGAATAGGCCTTTTCAGACAAAGCCTTAATCCCATTAGAAGCCTTTGATGAAATTATTATGGGCTCTTTAATTTTTTCGGCTTTTAAGATTTCTTTTATTTTTTCTTTTGACTCGGTATCGAGTAAGTCCTCTTTTGTGATAACTGTAATTACCGGAGCCTTTGCATTTTTTATAAACTCGGAATCATCCTTGTTTAAACTACCTGCGGACAAGATATCTTTAGGGTCGCAAAGGTAGAGGATGAGGTCGGCATTCCGGCTCATCTCCAAGCTCCGCTCGACACCGATAGCCTCTATCGAATCCTTAGTATAGCGTATACCCGCCGTATCGTAAAGGCTTACGGGGATGCCGTTAAAGTTTAGGGAAGCTTCAAGCCAGTCCCTTGTCGTCCCGTGAATATCCGAAACTATGGCCCTGTCTTCTTTTAGGAGGGCGTTAAAGAGGGATGACTTTCCTGCATTGGTCTTACCCGCAAGAACAACCTTAGCTCCTTGAATAAAGATTTTTTCAGCTGCCCATGAATCGGCTAAATCTTTTAGAGGTTCGATAATCCGTAAAATCAAATCGGGAGAAAATGCACCTTGGCTTGTTTCCTCATCTTCAGGATATTCTATTTCGACATCGGCCGCAGCGATGACAGCCGTAAGGTTCTGCTTTATTTCCTCTATGCCCGAAAAAAGATTTCCCGACAGGCGGCCTGCTGCGAGCTCTATATTTATATCGGTTTTTGAATTGATTATCTCGTTTACAGCTTCGGCCCGCGTTAGATCGGCCTTTCCGTTCGCAAAGGCACGGAATGTAAACTCCCCGCCCTCGGCCGCTCTAAAACCGCTTTCGATTAAAAGGCGGTAAATTTTTAAAACTACGGCAGTTCCGCCATGGCAGATAAACTCGACTGAATCTTCTCCCGTAAAACTTTTAGGTTCCCGATAAACGCAGGCCGTAACCTCATCGACTTCTTTTTTGGATTCGGGATCTAAAACCCAGCCGTGCAGGATAGTGTTGCCTTGGGCTTCTTTTAGTTTTTCAGGTTTTGAAAAGATTGCGGAAGCAAGGTCTATCGCCCCCTTCCCCGAAGTGCGGACAATACCCAAAGCGGCAGGGCTTAGGGCCGTAGCTATTGCAGCTATAGGATCGTCTAGGGAATATTTACCTATCTGCATTATCTTCTCCCGAAATTTTTAAGCGGCAAAATATTATCGGAGCAAGCCCTGAGGCAATAAGACCTACTGCAAAAAATTCCAAAAAGCGGTAGAGCCTGTATTGTGCATAGCTTGAATCTATTTTTAAAAGATAAAAAATCATAATCGGAATACAGGAAAGAGCAGACCCGATTATAAAACGTAAAAATTTTTGAACCCAAGTTCCCGAAGAAGCATCAAAGCTATACTTCGAATTTTCAAGGATACGGATATTTCCAAAAGCCAGTCCAAGTATAAGGCCGGCTTCATTTACCTTTTCTCTCGAAATTAAAATGAGTATAAATGAAAAAAGAGCCGCAAGGGTAAACCTTATAGATGCAGTTTTTTTGAATTTAATGTTTTGGGCATCGCTCTCATCTGTTCTATTTAATGTTAATGTGGAAAGCTTTGCTTCAATTGCGGGAAGAAAAAACATCATACTTAAAAAGATAAACGCACCAAGGCCCCAGCCTAATAAGACATCGGTCGGATAATGCACACCGAGATAAACCCGTGAAAAGCCTACCAATAGAGGAAGAACAATTGCAGCTGCTATTTTTATCTTAACCGAAGCTGAGCCGCTTTTTTGAGGCTTTGCCGATTGGGTATCTTTTGAGAGGTTTCCTCTAAAGGGCTTATAAAACAAAACAGCCGGATAGATAAAAGCACTTATCGAAGAATGGCCCGAAGGTGTTGAAAAACCGCCTATGCTTTTAAGCATAATTTCAGGAGCATGAGCAAAGGGCCGGGGAATTTTAAAAATACGCTTAATCCCTCCGTTGAGTCCCGATGTAAAGGCAGCGGCATAGGCAAGATGAAGCCCCTTTTTATAATCTATACACCAAAGATACAGACCTATAATAAAAACTACAAATCCGTAAGTGGAAGCCTCCGTAAAAATTTTCATTACCTCGTTAAGAAAAGGACTTGAAAAATTTTGTACAGCCCTGATTACTTCTATTCCCCATTGGTGAATAAAATGAAGTTCTTTTGAAGCTGCCGTAAGTTCCGTCATTATAAGCCCTCCCCGTCAGGACGCAGATCCAAATACCTACCCGAATTATTCCAATAGATATAGCCCTCATCTATGGAATCCTTAATTCCTAAGATCTGGCGTTTTACGTAATTTTCATCATAGTATTTTTTATCATAAGAAACGGGGATAAAAAAAGCTTGAGCCCAAGGCCGTACAATTACCTTGTTGCGTGCCATCAATTTGTTTCTATAAGAACCTTGATGATAAATTCGATAGGGTCTTTCTTCGGCAGGTTGATAAGCTAAAAAACTTTGAGAAAAATGACTGGGATAAAACATCGGGCAGATAACGTCCACATATTCTGCAAGAAGTTCTACCTCCTGCCCCGTGCGGGCACCCGTGCGGTACCAGCCGTTTGCTCCATAAATATCTATAGAAATAGGGGCTTTGATTCTTTCGCGTGAGTAAGCTAAAAAAGACATAAGCGCACCGACCTTGTCCATGCCGTTTTCCCTTGCAGGGTATCGGACATCTGCAAGGTTTAAGCCGTCGGTAGGAAAACGTATATAATCGAATTGAATTTCGTCAAAGCCTAGGGAACAAAGTTCTTCGGCTATATCTACATTGTATTTCCAAACATTTTCGTTATAAGGATCGACCCAATGCTCCTGTATAATTTCTTTTTCTCCGTTATAAAGATTATAGCCCTGCCAAGGTTTACCGGTTTCTTTATCCTGAACGGCATACTGCCCGTTATTATATCTATATAAATTTTTATCTTTAAACACGACAATTCGGGCAATAAGATAAATCTTTTCCGCCTTTGCTCTTTTTATAAGTTTTTCGATATCGAGAGTATATTTTATTCCGTTATATTTTTTTATATCTTCATTTTTACTTTCATAGCGGACAAAGCCATATTCATCTTTCATATCGATAACAAGGGCATTGAGCTTGTTATCATTGATCGTTTTAAGATGTTTTTCAAAAGATTTTTCATCCCGCATCTGATGCGTAGGAGTATAAATCCCTTTTTTACCGTCGGAGATTTTTAAATAAGGATTCTTTTGATTTTTTTTGTCGTGTAATAACCATAGCTCGGATAAAGATAAATTACCGTTAAACAAAGTTAAACTATTCGGAACAAAGGCACAAAGATAATTTGAATTCTTCAGGTATTTTTTAACCTTATCATAATTTTTTAATAATTTTTTAGAAGTATAAGTTTGGGTATTAGGCATAATTAAATCGGTTTCAAATAAATCGTTTTCCATAACTCCGAAAACAGTATTGTCTATTATATTTAAACTATCTACACAAACGAGCTTTTTATTGTTTGCTTCTTTTTCATTTAAGGATATAAATACTTTTTTATTCCAATCAAGCTTATACATCAAACCTGAAAATGTTTGAGCACAGTAAACTTGAGAGTTATTCGAGATTTGATTAAAAACAATATCCGATATTTCTTCAATTCCTTCAGGGCCTTTTTTTAAACCGTCGCTTATATCGTTCCAAATTTTTGAATTTACATCGGGCTGTTTCCAAGCCATGCCTGCGATAGAGTGAGAAACAAAAACCGTTAAAATTTTTTCTCCCCTTGAATTAGGCATATCCAAAACACTGACAGCCTTTATTCCGTTTACCGAATGATTGGCTCCAAGGTCCTCCCAAGTTTTTCCTGAATCCCGTGTCAAAAAAACATTGCTTGAAGTTGCAGTAACAAAGATATTCGGATTAAAGGGGTGAACTTCCAAATCTTTAAGTTGAGGAATTTTTTCTATAAAAGTTTTGTTTCCATTTTTATCTATATTTTTGATTATTTTTTTTGGAAGTTTATCATTTAGGTAGTAGAATTCTTTTAAGTTTTTGCTTGCAGCAAGCCCCTTGCCGGTTAAAAAAAGCCATTGATTTCCGGCCTTAGATATTTTAAAAACCGCCGCATCACTCCAAATCTTTTTTACCCTAAAATTATCTATTTTAAACAAACCCTCAGAACTTCCTGCCAAAAAAGCATCTTGAGCATAAAGCGGGAGCATAATAATCAACAAAACAAAAGCAAGCCTTAAAGCTCTTTTACCGCAATAAAACATTTTCATAGGCTCACATAATGCCATAAATTGAAGATATATGCAAGCGGTATTTTTGGGCAAAGCTTCTTAATAATTTATATCATACAGTAAATCGTTTCATCGGCTCTTACATTTTTCTCTAAAATATGCTATAATAATGGAATATTGGAGTTTTACTATGAAAATAAATTGTCCTTGCGATAAAAGTTTTGAAATTGAACATAATGCCAAAATAAATTTAGACAAAGAACCTGAAATATTAAAAAAAATAGCTGACGGTTCATATTTGACATTTAAATGCCCTCAATGCGGAAGAAAGGTCCGTTCAGAAATAAAGACAAGAATAGAATGGCCTTCCAAAAAGCTTATATTGCTCTTCGTTCCTGAAGCCGATAGGATAGCCTGCCTTTCCAGCTGTTCGGGATTAAAAGAGATAAACGAAAAAACAAAAAAGGCGGAAAAGATAGAATATGAAAAAGCCGATGAAACCCCGGTTATAGGCTATTCGGAATTGGCCGAGCGTATTGCCGTTGTAGAGGCCGGCCTCGATCCTCATGCCATGGAAGTTTTAAAATTCTTTATATTGGACAGCGGAAAAGACATAAAGGGCAAAAAGATAAAAATCTTTTTCCACTCGGTAAACGATGACGGCAGCTTCGAGTTTTATGTTTACGGATTAAAAGAAGATCAAGTAGCGGTTATGAAAATTCCCGTCAAATTATATGACTCGATTTGTCAAGATATAAAAAGCAAAAAGAAGTCCGAAATTTTTACGGCAGTCTATTTGGGGAACTATCTTTCCTACCAAAATATTTTTACCGAAGGAAGGGATTCATAGTTTATGTACAAAAAATATCTTTGCTTATTTTTTGCTTTAATTTTATGTTTTTCATTAGGTGCTCAAAATACGGATTTGCCTTGGAGTGAGGTTGCCGAAGATCAAGGACAACAAACGGGAGGAACCGGCCAAGGAGGCGGAACATCAGGCTCAAACTCTACCTCTCAATCACAACCGAACGCAAACTCAAGTGCAAGCCAACAAACCCAACCAGAAGCAAATGCAAGCACAAACCAGCAAACGAAGCCGGCAACAAGCTCAAACCCATCCCCGCAAACTCAACCGGCACCAAGTGCAAATCCACAAGCTAAACCCTCACAGATAAAGCCTGAAGAAACCAAAATAAATATCATTGTATTTGCTCAAGCGATGACCCTTGCAGTTGCAAACGATAAGGCTCTTTATTCACGTAACTCGGCCGCAAAAGCAAACCTCCCCGAACAAGACCAACTCCGTTCGGCAAAGGTCATTCATAAATTTTCGGGAGGCGTTACCGAGATAATGAATTCGGGGACATCACCGATATTTTTTGCAGCAGGAAAAGACGGCTTTGTTACCAGATATTCTTATCCGAAATTTGAACCCGATACTTGGCAGCTTTCAAGTATGCCCATACAAAAAATAGCCGTACATCCTCAAGGAAGGCTTGTTGCAGTTTATGAAACAAACGGCTTCAGCATTCATCAAGTTTCTCTTTGGGACTGGGCAAAAAAGAAAACCTTATTTTCAAAACGCCTATCCGATTCGGTAGTATCCCTTTCATGGTCGGCCAACGGAACCTACCTTTTTGTAGGCAACAGGTCTACCGACGGTATCACTGTATTGGATTCAAAAGGCATAGTACAAAAGATCTATCAGGAAGCCCCCGGAATAGTTTTTTTAGCAGCTACGGCATCAAGCGAAAGAAGCATTGTAACTTATGGAGAATCAGGCCGTCTTGTTTACACCGATATAGCAAAGAAAAAAAAGCTAAAAGAATTCAGAACGGAGAACAAACTTGAAAATCCGAATCTTATAAAAAACTTTACAAGAATTATAGGCTATAAGGACAATAATATCTATGTAATAGATGCAGTTACGGGAGAAACAATTTCTAAACATCAAGCCCGATATGCCCTCTTTGCTTCTAAAATTCAAGATTCTGTTCCTATTTGGATCGAAAGAACTCGAAGAAAAAATGAATGGTGTATAAGACAGGGAGACGCTTCTTCAAACGGCTTTTATGTGCCGGGAAATTCCAAAATAACGGCAGCCCGCCATATTAAAAATCACATGATAATCGGTACCCAAGACGGTTCCATTTACATGATAGGCCTAAACGAAGACTCTTCAGTAAATCTTGAAAAACCACTCACCTACTCCGGCTCAAAAATAGATGACATTACAAGCGACGGAAATGTTTTGTACATCCTAAAAAACGGAAAAATCTATGTTCAAAATTCTCCGGAAGAAAAACCCGTTCCAATAATAGAAGACCTTAAAACAAATAAGTTTACATTTTATAATAACGGCTTTTTGCTCTGGTCGGACATAAAAAAAGGTACATCCATCTCCCACTATTCCCTTGATACAAAGGAACTAAAAAAAATTACAACACCTAAAGAAACCGTTATATCCGTTTCGGTTTATAAGAATTTATTTTTATATGTAGAATCTTTTAATGGAGTTACATTGGTTAATTTTGATAACGGTAAAAAAGAATTCGTTTATAATGCTCCGGGAATTCAAAATGCGGTTCAAGTAGACGACAACACAATGCTGATTGCCAAAAGTGCCATAGGACGATCTCAAAGTCCGGTCTTTATAATAAATACCCTGACGGAAGAAACAAGTCCAATCCCTATGGAGGGAAATTTAGCATTCGCTCTTGAACAAAATGCTTCACGCCCTAACAGTCTTGCATGTTTTTTGATCGGAACAAGTCCTTCAACTAAGACGGAGCTGCTGCATATCAGCTTAAACCGTAAAAATCCGATAGACAGCACTTTTAAACCGGTTCTTTCCTACAAGGAAGAAAGCGTAGATGCTTTTTTGGAAATTTCGGGAAACGACATTTTAACCAACTTGGGAAACAGCTCGCTTGTTCACTACAACACCTCCTCAAAACAGGCCAGAAGATTATCCCGCTCATACGGATTTCCCAAGGAAGCGATTATCTTGAAAAAATATTTTATCAGCCTCAACTTCGGTGATACTCTATCATGGTATGAGCGGAAAACGGGGGCTATTTTAAAAACAGTAACAATAGAATAAGAGAAAATTTATGAAAAGATATATTTTATTTTTAATCCTTGCAGCAATGCTTTTTACTTCATGTACAAAAACCGAAGAAGACAAGATAGCGGTCATCTGGACGGACAGGGCGGAGTTTGTTTCATACTGTGAAGTTTTTAATAACTCTCAAAATGAGTATAAGATTATTGTAGAATACAAAAGGAACCCTGTTGATGCCATCATAAATACTGATGTGCAGCCAGACATAGTTATAGGTTCATGGCTTAAGGGTAAATCCGCCAGAGTAAAGTTTAGAAAAATCAATAATCTCTTTGGGGAAAAAAAGATAAACAAAACCGACTTTTATCCCGAACTCTTAAACCTAGGAAATATTTCCGGTAATCAATATCTATTACCTATAAGTTTTAACTTACCGATGATTATTTTTTCTTCGGCAAATAAGTTTAAAACAAAGAGCGATTTTTCCATTTCTACTGATGAGATAAGGGATTTTTCAATTAAGTTTAATAAGGCAGCCAAAGGGACTTATACCGCAATGGGATTTTCGCCCCGATGGTCGGACGACTTTTTATACATGAACACCAAGGGCTTCAATGCCTCCTTTGAAGAAGAAAAAGATTTTTTTTCATGGAACGATAAATCCCTTCAAAATGCAATAAATTATATAAGAGATTGGAGCAGCGAGGTAAATACATCAGCTGCTGCCGAAGATGACTTTAAATTCAAGTATCTTTATGACTCGCCCTATGTTTTAGTCAAAAACGGAAGATGTCTTTTTTATTATGTCTCCAGTGAAGAGCTTTTTTCTACACCTCAAAAACGATTGGAAAATATAGATTTTAGGTGGCTGGCCTTCAGCGGAAAGACCCCCTTAAAAGACGACATTCTGTACGGAGGGATTTGCAGCAAAGCAAAAAACTCTAAAGCTGCCGAGGCTTTTTTTATTTGGTTTTTTCAGGTAAAAACCCAAGAACAGCTTTTAAATCGGGCCAATGAGATGGATTTGATGATAAACTCCTTCGGCCTTGCCGGGGGCTTTTCGGCCCTGCATCAAGTAACCGAAAAATTATTGCCAAGGTATTATCCTCTTTTACTTGCACACCTGCCTCAAACGCAAAGCTTTTATGCACCTCATATCTTGCCGAGCAATTGGCCGATGCTAAAAAAAGAAATTCTAATGCCCTATTTGAAGGACGCATGCAATGCCTCTGCCTACCCCAATTCTATTCCTTCTCTTAATAAAAGAATAGCAGAATGGTATAAAAATCAATAAAAATTGCAACCTTATTATAATTAAGTTGTCATAGATATTTAATGGAGTATTTATGCAGACAATCAATGATCTCGGAAAATATACATTTTCAGCTTTATTAAGGAATTCGGTCTTAAAATTTTCAAATAGACCGGCTCTTTCATACGTATACGAACAACCCATAAACTACAAAGAACTTAACGAAAAGATTGAGTCTATAAAAGCCTTATTACATTCATTGGGTATAAAACCCCTCGATAAGGTGGCAATTTTCAGCACAAGCTCGCCGCAGTGGGCCATTTCGTATTTTGCGATAGTAACACTTGGAGCCGTCGCCGTACCTCTTTTACCTGATTTTAATGAAAGTGAAGCTTCATCGTGTTTAAAGCATTCAGGAGCAAGGGCTATCTTTGCCGGAGAAAAACTTTTGGCAAAGTTAAACAATACCGATGACCTTGATGTCATAATCAATATACATGACTTTGCAGTAAAAAAGGGAGAAATAAAGACGGATAGTCCCCTGCCTGTGCATGAATGTAAGGAAGAAGATACAGCTTCAATCATTTATACATCGGGAACAACGGGCCGTTCTAAGGGCGTCGTCCTTACACATAAAAATCTTATCTTTACAGCCATTGCAGGCCAGCACTGTCAACGTATAAACCAATATGAGGCAGCTCTTTCAATATTACCAATGTCCCATGTTTATGAGTTTACAATAGGCTTTTTAATGTTCATGCTGAACGGAGCCTGTATCTACTACCTTGAAGGTCCGCCTATTCCTCGAAACCTCCTGCCGGCTCTTCAAAAGATAAGACCTCATTTTATGCTGACGGTTCCGATTGTAATCGAAAAAATATATAAACAAAAAATTCTGCCGGCCTTTAATGCAAGTCCTCTTATAAAGAAAATTTACGGAACAAAACTCGGAAGAAAATTATTATGCCGTAAGGCCGGAAAAAAACTAAAAAAGACATTCGGAGGCCGTCTTAAATTTTTCGGTATAGGAGGCTCAAAAACCGACCCCGTCGTTGAGCAGTTTATGATTGATGCAAAATTTCCTTATGCAATAGGTTACGGCCTTACCGAAACTTCTCCATTAATTGCTTATTCCGCAGTGTACAAAACCGTTCCAGGGGTAATAGGCGGCACCATACCGGGCGTAGAAATAAAAATAGGGGATAAAGACCCTCAAACAGGAATAGGAGAGCTCTTGGTAAAAGGCCCCAATGTAATGCAAGGGTATTACAATGCCCCGGACTTAACAAAGGAAGCCTTTACCGAAGACGGCTGGTTCAAAACTGGCGACCTATGCGTCATAGATAATAAGGGAAAAGTCAGCTTAAAGGGAAGATCAAAAAATATGATTCTCGGAGCTGCAGGAGAAAACATCTATCCTGAAGATATAGAATTTGTTCTAAACCAGCATCCGCTTGTATCCGAAGCCCTTGTTGTCGAAGGAGAAAACACATCCTTAGTCGCTTATGTCCGCTTACAAGATGCCATAGGAGATGCCGTTTCAGGGATTTCCAATGCGATAATGCATAAGCGAGAAGAGGTGCTAAATGAGATAAGATTTTTTGTCAACTCAAAGGTCAACAAGTTCTCAAAGATAGATAAAATTGAACTTGTAGAAGAGTTCGAAAAAACTGCAAGCCAAAAAATAAAGCGCTATCTTTATTCTCTGCGTCATAGAAAACCCCAAATTGAAGATGTAACATAAAAAGAAAAAAGCCTCCTTTTTGGGAGGCTTTTTTACAATAGTTTTGATAAAACCGGTTCAAAGGATTTATGTTCCATACTCCTCTGAAAGATTTTCCAGCTGCATCATAAAGTCATCTTTGATTTTTGTCCACTCCTCGGAGCTAATTTCAAGCACATTTACCCTTTCTTTAGGCATTTCTATCGTCTTTATAATCTTGTTAGTGATAACCATTTTTGAGTCAAGCTCAACGTCAAGACTTCCTCCGCCCATTTCTTTAGAAGAGGTTAAGTTTATTTTGTCAATACCAAATTCCACAGTATCGGCACTCTTCTTATTAAAGCTGCCCGAAACAAACATTTGCATTATTTCCATCTTATTATCGTCATAACCTTCATCCGAATATACGGGCACCATTTTGGGGAAAGCAAAATTCATTGAAGCCTTAAAATTATCGGACTGCTTTGTTTTATCTATCAGTATGGAATAATTTAGAGCTCCGAGTGTTAAATCTTCACTCATCGAATCATTAGCAGTAAGCCACATATTTATCATAAAATCGGCTTTATTTTCATTTGATTCCCCCCTGCTTGTAAATGCGATAATATGGGAAGAAGAATCTACATCACTAAAAAGTTCTATACTTGCAATTAAATTATTTAAAACATAATCATAGTCTTCGATTTCGTATCTTAACTTAAGCCAAGGCTTATCTGCTACAAAAACCGTAACCTCATCTTTTGAAATTAAGCCGTCTTTTACGATTATTTCTTCGGTAATGCGGAAGCCATCAGGGATAGTCATTTTTTCAGGCGAAATATTTTCTGAAAACTTATCCATCACTTCTTTTGTAAGAATATCTTCATACATGCTCAACATTAATTTTAAGCGGTTATCGTTTTTTAAGGCATACCAAAGAAGAGAAGGCACTTGTTTTAGCTGTTCATTGTTAAAAGTAATTTCATATCCCGAATCGGTCTTTTTTATATCGGCTTTTTTATAAAGAGCTTTTTCGGCATTTAAATATCTTTTTTTAGAATGTCTGTCAAGCTGCATTGTCATCATATTCTTTGTTTCGTTATACGAAAAATCCATATTAAAAAATGAAAGGAAATTTTTAGGAGAAACCAAGGCTAAAAATTTACCTATACCGTTTGACGGCATATAAAATGTAGTTTCCTTTAAAAAAGGGCTGGCAGCTTCAATATTTTTATCACCGAATTTCATAATAAAAATAGGAAGATCGGACATTCCGGGAGCCGGACTTTTAATACCGTAAGAATAAAAAAGGGCTTTTTCTTTTTTATCATTAATAAAAGTAAAATTCAAACCGATGTTATTTTTTATAAGATTCTCAATACCTGCCGCATCCAAAGGATTTTTATCAGCTTTACTGTTCTGAATGGTATTTTTAAAATCCTTAATGTGAGCATCAAATATTACAGAACCGTTTTTTTCCAGTTCACTGCTCATAAAATATTCATCTGAAAATTTCTTAATGGATTTTTCGGCTCTTTCCATGGATAATTTTTTTAATGCAATAATATCCTTTTCGTGCCTATTTCCGCAAGCAACAAGGAGTCCGGCAAAGATGCCGACAATGGTAAATAAAATAAAAGATTTAAAGTTTTTCATATAGTACCTCATAAAAACAGTATAAAGAATTAGAGGCTTTTTGTCAATACTACGTAGCTATATAACCATAAAACCTAAAATAACTCTTTTGTTAGAAGAAGTTCGGGATCTGAAGGGATTTCATTTATGCGGAGCTCCCAATGCAAATGCGGACCTGTCGAAAACCCCGTCGTGCCGATGTCGGCAATTTTTTCTCCTTGTTTTACCAAAGAATCTTCTTTTACGTGAATCTTATTTAGATGATAATAAATGGTGTAAACAGCCGGGGCATGTTCTATTACAAGGGTCCAGCCCGTTACTATCCTGTTTTCGGCAAGCACAACTTTTCCCGTTCCGGGAGCAAAAATCGGTGTTCCTTTTGGCGCAGGATAATCAACTCCCCAGTGGCGGCTCACCGACGTTTTTCCGTCAGGGTATTTAGACGTACGCTTTTCGGCAAATGTTGAGCTTTTTCTTTTAGCATTAAACGGCATTGTAAAAGGGCCTTTAAAATAAAGGCTTTCAAGGTTTTGAACCTTTAAAATTTCTACAAACCTGTTTCGTTGTTCGGTTTTTTTTAAACTTTTATCTCTTAAAATTTGTGAATTTTTTTTGCTCAATTTCATTACAAGCTCTTCAAATTCTCTTTCTAAAACTTCAAAGCTTCTATCTTCCTCAAATAAAGCTCCTTCAATTATAAGATGAGTCCGAATTTTCCATTTGCCGCTCTTCCACCAAACGGCAACAGCCGCAATTGCAGCCCATTCTTTTTCCGTCTTATCAATGGGAAAAGCATTGATAGTTTGAACTTTTTTTTCCGATGTGTCATAAACGGTAATCCATGCTTTATCTATTTTACGTGCAGCTTTAAATTTTACGTTAAAAAAAGAACCCAAGTCTCCGCTCTCCGGCAGCGAAATAATATATAGAGCTTTTTCCGATTTGCCGTTTTGTTCAATATCGGAAACTTCCTTCTTTCCCGATGAGTGGAGAGTAAATAGAAAACAAAAAAACAATAATATTTGAAAACTTTTTTTTAACATTTTAATAACCCTTAAATTATGCTAATCTATTTTTTTTAAATCCTTGATAACCATTTTAGGCGTAACTGTCCCGTTAAAATAATTTTTCGATACATTGAATACTATGTCGGCATAGTCCCCAACCTTAAACTCCGTTCCCAGTTTTTCGGCAGCCTTCCAATAAAGAGCATTCCATTTATATTTTCCGCACTCCAAGTTAAAACGCAAATGAAGGGGCTCGGCCTTGCCTATAATGTTTGCATTTAAAATTTTTACCCGCTTTGTCATAAAGGTCAAAGCCGGAGAATTACATCCGTAAGGTTCAAATTTATCGACTAAATTTAAGATTTCGGGTTTTAAATAATCATGAGGAAGCTCGGCATCAATTGTAAGAGTTTCGGAATCTGCATCACTTTCAAATTCCATTGACAGGGAAAAATGTTTTAAACTTTCCAAAAATTGATTTAGCTTTTCCTGTTCTATGCCGAAGCCTGCCGCAAAATCATGTCCGCCGTAGTCCAAAAAAAGCTCGCTGTATGGTTCAAGAAAGTCCAAAAGGCGGAAGCCCCTCGCCGACCTTATCGAGGCAACGGCACTGCCGTCAGGCATAAGGCAGATAGCAAGGGCGGGCAGCTTAAAGTATTCGGCCAATTTTCCTGCAAGAATTCCTGTAATTCCGCGGTGAAATTCCGCACTGACGGCAACTACCAACTTTTCATTATATTCTTTTAAACTTTCAATCGCAAGAGGCAGGGCAATTTCCCAGGCCTTGGAACCAAGAGCCTTTCTGTCCTCATTCATTTGAAATATTTCTTGGGCCTTAGCCGTTCTTTCACCCGAATCTTGAGCAAGAAAAAGCTCGATAGCCGTTTCGGGCCTACCCATTCTGCCGGAGGCATTTACCAATGGCGAGATATTCCACGCTATCTCTTCGGTGCCTATGGGTGCCCCTAAAAGTTTTTGCATAGCCATTAGGTCTACAAGACCAAGACGGGGCTTTTTGTTTATTTCTTTTAAGCCTTGTTTTACTATAATGCGGTTTTCTCCGGTTAATTCCATGAGGTCTGCAAGGGTAGAAAGGGCAACCAGCTGAATTTCGGAAGCCTCTCTTTTTCCGTAAAAATTGTTTTTTTGCTGAACAAAGGTTATAAAGATATTTTTAAAAGTTTCAAGCTCCGACTGGGCATCTTCATAATATTTTCCGATTGTCGAAAATTCTTTTAAGCGCAAAAGGCTCATATCTCCCATTTGCGGAAATTGTTTTGCAACCTCGGGCTGAAAATCAAAAAAGTTAAATTCGATTCCGTTTCCGAAGATGGTTTTAAGCTGTTTTTTTTGTAATGGAGCATCCCATACGAATATTTGCTGCCCGTTTAAAAAAGAGCCAAGCCTTGTTTCCGAAAAAGAAAGCATTCCCGGAACTATGGTTTCGGTAATTTTTCCGATTTGAACCATATTTACAAGTTTTACGGCTTCTATCGAGTAAGCGTCATTTACAGGCCTTACATTTAAAAGGGAAACTTGCTGTTTATAAAAGGGCTGCATTCCGAAACGGAGGGCGGTGATGAGTTTCCATGCCGTAGCACAACCCGATAGAGTTTCGTGGGGATAGCCCGAATCGGGCATCTTACAGTTTATTATGACGGCTGCCTCAGGTAAGCTCTCCTGAGGGGTATGGTGGTCAACTACTATTACATCGATACCTAAACTATTGGCTTTTTCAATTTCCTTAAAATTGGAAATACCGCAGTCCACCGTTATGATAAGAGTGCCGTCATTTGCAGCGTGCTTTTCTACGGCTTCCACGGAAAGCCCGTAGCTCTCATCTCCGGTAGGAATACGCCATGACACGTCAAGCCCCATATCCTTTAAGGCTTCATAAAGAAGGGTCGTGCTCGTAATGCCGTCCACATCCCTGTCGCCGAAAATCAAAACCTTCTCCCCTTCTTCTTTTGCATCTAGGATACGGTCTACGGCATCTTCCATGTTTTTAAATAGGAAGGGACTATGAAGATAGCGCATATCGTCTTCCAAATAGAATAGTATATCCTTCCCTTCAATAATTCCGCGGCGTACCAATATTGCCGAAGTCAGGGGATCACATCCGTATTTTCTTTTTATCTCGTTTACAAGTTCGGGGCCTATTTCTTTTTTTTGCCAGTCCATTTTTTTCTCCGCATTGGATTTAAAGTTCTTCTTGCTTGATAATTTTAAAAATAAGCTTATCTTTTTGCGGAGCCTTATCGGAATATGCTATAGCGTTTTTCAATAAAGGCATTGAAGCGGAAACCGAAGCCGAATCCTTTCCATAGACCCTCATTATAAGGTCTCCTTTTTTTACGGAATCGCCCTTGTGTTTTAAAATTTCAACTCCGGCATCGGGGCATACGGGATCGGTGGTTTTATTTCTTCCGACTCCAAGGTTTACACCGGCCATACCGACCTCAAAAGCATTAATGCTTTCGATAAAGCCGTCCCTTTCTGCCTTCAATTCTTCAAAGAATTTGCTGCGGCGGGTTTTATATTCCGCCATAAGGGTCTTGGGATTGCCTCCCTGAAGTTCTATATTTTTTATAAAAAGATCCAAGGCTTTGCCTGAGCTCACAGCTTCTTTTGCAAGAGAAAGCCCCTCTTCTTCCGTCTTAGCCTTGCCTCCCAGAACGAGCATGTGGGCGGCCAGCTGCAAGGTAAGCTCCGTACTGTCCGCGGGGCCTTGTCCTTTTAAAATATCTATCGTTTCTTCTATTTCCAAAAAGTTTCCGGCCATCGTGCCGAGAGGTTCATTCATATTGGTTATAAGAGCCCGCGCCTTTTTCCCCATAGCCTTAGCCGTACCTACAAGGCTTACCGCCAAGGCTTCCGCATCGCTCAAGGTTTTCATAAAGGCACCCTTTCCGCATTTTACATCGAAAACGAGGGCTTCGGAACCTTCTGCAACTTTTTTTGAAAGGATACTTGAAGTTATAAGAGGAACCGATTCGACTGTGGCCGTAACATCCCGCATCGCATATAGAAGGCGGTCTGCCGGTACAATTTCCTTTGTCTGCCCCGTCATAGCAAAGCCGGTTTTTGATATAAAGTTTCTAAATTCGGCTTCGGTCAAGTCGGTGCGGTAGCCCGTAACTGCCTCAAGCTTATCGAGAGTTCCTCCCGTGTGGCCAAGTGCTCGGCCGCTCATCATAGGAACCTTAATACCGTTTGCCGCAACAATGGGAGCAAGAGGAAGCGAGAGCTTATCCCCTACCCCTCCGGTAGAATGTTTATCGACAAATGGGCCTTCAAGGCTTGAAAGGTCCATCACCTTCCCGGAATGAAGCATAACATCCGTAAGAATAGCAGTTTCCTCAAAGGTCATTCCGTTAAAATATACGGCCATAAGCCATGCCGAAATCTGATATTCGGGAATTTCGCCCCTTACATAAGAATTTACAATAAATTCTATCTCTTCGCGGTTTAAGGGCTCTATAGCCTGCCCCTTTATTCCGCGTTTTTTCATAATAATATCCGTTGCTCTCATGTGTTACCTCTCATTTTTGATATTAGTATGAAAGAACATAAATGTCAAGTCTAAAACTTGTAACTTGATAATTGACAATGAATGATTTATATTGTAGAATACAAAATGTGAAAAATCTATGTAAAACTTGTGGATAAGTAGTGATGAAATTTTATGATATAACAAATAAAAAAGTTCAAGTCTCTTTTAAAGAAGCAGTGCTAAAAGGTTTTAATTCTGAAACGGGCGGAGTTTTTATGCCGGCGGAACTCGGAAAAATAAGTCCGGCAATGATTTATCGAAATCCTCCATCGTCTTTTAGGGATATATGTTTTGAAGTTATAAAAAGTTTTTGCGGCGATGAAATTCCCGAAAGCGAGCTAATGTCGATAATAGCTCAATTTTATCCTCACAGACTCCCGATAAACCCGATAGCACCTACAACATATATTTTAGAGCTTTTTCATGGGCCAACCTGCAACTATAAAGACATAGGAGCAGGCTTTTTAGCCTATCTTTTAGAGTACTTTAATAAAGATGAAGACAGAGAAATTAACCTCATTGTACCGGCCTCCGGCGAAAGAGCTTGTGCAATTGCATCAGCTGTTTCCCAAGTAAAAGGTGTTAAAGCCCTTCTTTTATACCCCAAGGATTCATTAACGGAAATACAGGAAAACATCCTTTCTTCAATACCTAAGAACATTTACACAATTTGTGTGGACGGATCCTTTAAAGATTGTGAAAATATTGTGGATAAAGCACTTAAAGATGAAGATTTACTAAAAAAGCTAAAACTTGTCTCAGGAGGAGCCCTAAACATAGCCCCTCTTTTACCCCAAATTGCTTTTTTTGTCTATGCGGCCTTAACCGTATTATACCGCAGTGATTACGACAACAAAATTGAAAATCCTTCACTCATAGCTTCAATACCGTCAGGAAGTTTTTCAGCCCTTACCGCAGCTCTGATTGCAAAAAAAATGGGAACACCGATCAAGGGGCTTATTTCGGCCGAAAATGAAAATCATGCTCTTTCGGATTGGCTCACAGTTGAAGATTTCGAAAAAAGACCGGCTGTAAAAACTAATACGCCGGCTCTGGATATTCCTAATGCAATCAACTTTAAGCGGATGCTTCAAATTTACGATTTTGAAGAACTCAAAAAACAAATCATTCCTTATTGGCTTGACGGTGTTGGAACCGTATCTTCCGTAAGAACATGTAATGAAAGAACAGGCTATATAATAGATCCTTACGGTGCTATGGCTTGGACAGCTTGGCAGGATGTATATCATGGGGCAATGAATTCGTTAAAGAGAAAAACGTCAGAAAATGATGAATGCCCGGGAATACCTTTAAAATATGCAAATATAAAAACATGGGCATCTTCAATTCACAGAAACAGTATGGTGGGAATAGTTTTACAAACCTCTCATCCTGCAAAGTTCCCGGAAATTATGAAACCTGCTATAGGAAGGCCGCCGTCTTTACCGGATAGGCTTGAAAGTTTACAATACAGGCCTTTAAAAGCGGTTAATATCCCGCCCGATTACTCAAGGTTTAAAGAATGGGCTCTGTCCCACTAGAAGCCTAAAACTCAAACGAATCGCAATTTTTCTATTGTCCCTTGTATTCTTCTAAAGAGTCGGAAATATGCTCTAGGATTATACCGGCTTTTTTAAACATTTCGATTGTGTCGGCCGAGTCATGATAGCGTTTTTCGGCTACAACTCTTACAATCCCGCAGTTTATGATGAGCATGGCACAGGTTCGGCAGGGAGTCATCTTGCAGTAAAGAGTTGCTCCGTCAATGCTGATTCCCCGCTTTGCTGCCTGACAGATAGCGTTTTGTTCCGCATGGACAGTCCGCACGCAGTGCTGGGTAATGCTTCCGTCTTCATGCTGAACTTTTTTAAATTGGTGTCCTACATCATCACAGTGAGGAAGGCCGGTAGGAGCTCCTACATAGCCGGTAACAAGAATTTGATGATCGCGTGCAATAACACAGCCGGATCTTCCGCGGTCACAGGTTGCCCGCTTTGCAATAGCCCGGCAAACATCCATAAAATATTCGTCCCACGAGGGGCGGCTATATTTTTCTTCGTTACTCTTTGTTTCTACCATAAACTAACTTCCTTATCTACAAAATTCAAAGAAAGCACCGGTTTGATATTTTCAAATCGGTGCTTTTTATCTTAAAAAACAGGATTAAGGACATCTCTAAAAACTGAAGTTTTTAGAGGTTCCCTTAAATGATTCCCATTTCTTTGCCGACTTTTTCACAGATTTTTACAGCCCTGTCAAGCTGTTCCGTAGTGTGGCCGGCAGTAACCATACATCGGACTCGGCCTGTTCCCTTGGGAACTGTGGGGAATACGATGGGGCCTGAGAATAAGCCGTTTTCAAAAAGCTTTTTCGAGAATTCCAAGGTCTTGGCTTCATCTCCGATAATAATCGGGGTAATCGGCGTCTCGCTGTGACCGATATTGTAGCCGAGCTTTCCTAAGCCTTCTTTAAAGTGCTTGGCGTTTGCCCAAAGCTTGTCAGTATATTCCGTTGATTCCATGAGCATCTTAACGGCTTCAATAGCGGCTCCTACGGCTGCGGGAGGAAGACCTGTTGAGAATAAGAAGGGGCGGCCCCTGTTTTTAAGCCAGTCGATAGTTACTTTTTTTCCTGCAACATAACCGCCTACAACACCGATAGCCTTTGAAAGGGTTCCCATTGCAACATCAACTCTTCCGTGAAGCTTAAAGTGGTCTACTGTTCCGCGTCCGCTTTCTCCTAAAACACCGCTTGAGTGAGCATCGTCAACATATGTAAGACAATTATATTTTTCGGCAAGAGCAACGATTTCGGGGAGTTTGGCTATATCTCCGTCCATTGAGAAAACGCCGTCGGTTATAATTAAAACATTGTTGTAGTTATTTCTTTTTTCTTTTAAAACTCTTTCAAGGTCGGCCATATCGGAGTGCTGGAAGACTGCCTTATCGGCCTTTGAAAGGCGGGTACCGTCGATGATTGAAGCGTGGTTCAGCTGATCCGAAATGATTAGGTCACCCTTATCCGTAAGGGCCTGAATAACGCCTGCATTACAGTTAAAACCTGACTGGAAAGCTAAAACGGCCTCCTCTCTTTTAAATTCGGCTAAAAGTTTTTCCAAGTCATCATGTATCTTCATATTACCGATGATGGGGCGTACGGCTCCGGCTCCGGCTCCGTATTTTTCGATAGCCTCAATAGCTGCCTTTTTAAGCCTTGGATGATTTGCAAAGCCTAAATAGTTGTTGGATGAAAGGTTAATAACCTTTTTTCCATTAATAATACATTCGGCATCGCTCGGCCCTTCAAGCGTAACAAGCTCTTTATATAAGCCCTGCTCTTTTAATTCTTGAACTTTTTTTTGTAAAAACTCCATATCATGGATATTCGACATAGTTTCCCCCTAATAAAATGTTTAAAATTCTTAAAGATTAAGTGGACTTTAAGACTGAGATATTATTTATCTTTTTAGCGATATTGTCAAGAGCCGTAAAGTATTGTATAATCCCGCCTGCAATGTTTGGGATTTTAAAATGCACAATGAAGTAAGAATTTTATTTGAGGACAATTTTTTTGCGGTAGTTTTAAAAAACTGCGGGGATAATTCTCAAGTCTTTTTTAAAAAGGCCTTTAGCGAAAAAAAATATGCCGAGGCAGTCAACCGATTGGATAAGCCTGTAAGCGGTTTAGTTCTCATAGCTTTTTCTCCTGCAATGCACACAAAGCTAAATAATCTTTTTAAAGAAAAAAAGGTAGAAAAAGAATATTGGGCAATCTGTAAAAAAATAGAAGAATTAAACTCGGCGGCCGATCCAGGAATAAACCGCACCGCTCCCGTCCTCTATAAAAAAGAATTTTGCGAAAATTATCTTGAATTCAATACCAAGCTGCAAAAAGCTTTTGTAACCGGCTCAAAGCAAAGAGGAAAAAAAGCATCTCTTTATTGGCAGCTTGCAGGGATTGGTGATAACTATAATTTTTTACGGATCTTCCCCGAAACAGGCCGCACCCATCAAATCCGTATTCAGCTTTCTTATTTGGGGATGCCCATAAAAGGAGACATCAAATACGGCTTTGCGCGTACCGAAAAATCCGGAGGAATCAGGCTCCATGCCCACTCCCTAAAATTTGAACATCCTGAAACAAAAAAGCAAATAGAAATTTCAGCCCTCCCCCCGTCTCCCGACACTCTATGGTCAGCCTGCATCGAAGCCTGCTTAAAAGCAAAAGAGCTTGAAGAGTAAAAACTTATAATAAAGCATGAATTCCCATCATTTGGCATTTGAAATTTATCATTCGACATTTTCAATTTTTTTTAAAAATTTTACCATTTATTCAACTTAGAACCCTATAATTATATGAAAGCAGGCAAGGAGATAATGCCCGCAAAGGAGTTTGTATGACACAATTATTTAAAATAACCCTTCGCAACGACTATGCTTTTAAACGAGTCTTCGGAATGGAAGAAAACAAAGATGTTCTTCAGGACTTGCTGGAATGTATTTTAGACATTCCGCCTGAGAATATCGCAGGTTTGGAATTTCTGGATAAGGAGCTCCATAAGGATTTGATAAGCGACAAAACCGGAGTCTTAGACGTAAAATTACGCCTAAAGAACAACACGGTTATCGATATCGAAATTCAAAACAGGTGGAACAGCGAGTTTATCCAACGAACCATCTTTTATTGGGCTAAAATGTATACGGAAAATTTAAAAACGGGCGAAGTATATACAAAACTACCTAAATGTATTACAATAAACATAGTGGGTGAAGGCTTTGATTTGAATTCGCTTATCCATAGTGAGTACAATGTAGTCGAAAAGCACATAAACGATAGGCTTTCCGATGAGCTTGAAATCCACTTTTTAAACTTAGCCAAGGTTAAAGAACAGGATGAAAATACAGAATCCGATGAAAAGAAAAAGAAACTTTACAACTGGCTGAAATTTATCGAAACTGATGACACGGAGGTACGTAATATGCTGGCACAAGAATCCCCTATGATGGCAAAAGCCAATACAACAATAGAAGTAATGGAAATGAGCCCAAAAGAAAAGTGGCTGTATGAAAACCGAATGAAATACGAGCACGATAAGGCCTCATGGAAACATGTAGGTTATCAAGAGGGAATATTGCAGGGAGAAACAAAAGGCAGACAAGAAGGCTTTGCCGATGGGGCTCGCCAAAACAAGCTCGAAACTGCTGCTGCATTTAAGAGAATGGGTATTTCCATCAAAAAAATAGCCGAAGGAACCGGCCTTACTGAAGAAGAAATAAAAAACTTATAACAATCACACCGAAAACAACTGTCACCCAATTTTTAAATATGCGAGGCGAGCACTAGGAGCCAATAAAAATTAACCAGGGGCGTGCTTTTTGCATGTTGAGGATTAATTTTTATTCGAGCGACAACGTAATCGCCCGCATCCTGTAGACTAATTTTTAAATATGCGAGGTGAGTACTAGGAGCCGATAAAAATTAACCGCAGGCGTGCTTTTTGCACGTCGAGGATTAATTTTTATTCGAGCGGCAACGTAATCGCCCGCATCCTGTAGGCTAATTTTTAAATATGCGAGGTGAGTACTAGGAGCTAATAAAAATTAACCGCAGGCGTGCTTTTTGCACGTCGAGGATTAATTTTTATTCGAGCGGCAACGTAATCGCCCGCATACTGTAGGCTAATTTTTAAATATGCGAGGTGAGTACTAGGAGCCGATAAAAATTAACCGCAGGCGTGCTTTTTGCACGTCGAGGATTAATTTTTATTCGAGCGACAACGTAATCGCCCGCATATTTAAAAATTAATTACTCAGCCATACTCTTATACCTACTATACCTCTCCTTAGCATCTTCCTCTGCATGCTTGAATAAGACTTCCGCAACATCGGGGAAGGTCTTTTTAAGCGAGGTGTAGCGGACTTCGGAGTTGATAAAGTCTTGGAATGAAGCGGTCGGCTCCTTGCTGTCAAGCTGGAAGGGATTTTTGCCCTCGGCTTTTAAGCGGGGATCAAAGCGGTATAGGTGCCAATAACCGGCTTCAACAGCCTTTTTCTCCTGCTCGACACTTCTACTCATTCCTGAGCGGAGTCCGTGGTTGATACAGGGAGCATAACAGATAACAATAGAAGGTCCGTCATAGCTTTCGGCTTCTTTTACAGCCTTTACGAATTGGCTCATATTGGAACCTATAGCAACCTGAGCTACATAGACATAGCCGTAGGTCATAAGCATTGCACCCAAATCCTTTTTGCGGATTCGCTTTCCGCCTGCCGCAAATTTGGCGACAGCTGCTGTCGGTGTCGACTTTGAGGACTGACCTCCTGTATTGGAATAAACTTCCGTATCGAATACGAGGATATTAAAGTCTTCACCCGAGGCCATTGTGTGGTCAAGACCGCCGTAACCGATGTCGTAAGCCCAGCCGTCGCCTCCGAAGGACCAGACGCTCTTTTTGACAATAAAGTCTTTCAGCTTGTAGATATATTCCAAGAGCCTGTCGGCTTCAATATTTCCCGTATTATATTTGAAGGTATGGCTTTCGGGAACCGGAAGATAATCGGCGGCATCGGTATTCTTTACGGCCGTATTTCTAGGCGGCTGATGAGCATCAAAGAGAGCCTTAATCTTATCACAGGTTAAGGTATTGGCTTCAACATCTTTTTTGTTTTCAATCCATTCTTTAAAGAGAGGAGTAAAATCGGTTCCGACATTGAGCTCAACAAATTTTTTCATATAGTCTTCGGCCTGTTCCCTCAACTTGCGGGTGCCGATGGCCATTCCGTAGCCGTAGTTCGCATTGTCCTCAAAAAGGGAGCTTGCCCAAGTCGGGCCCTTTCCTTTTTCGTTATAGGTAAAGCCGGCAGTGGGATAAGAGCCGCCCCATATCGAAGAACAACCGGAAGCGTTTGCGATCATCATGCGGTCTCCGAAAAGACGGGTAACAAGGGTTGCATAGGCAGTTTCGCCGCAGCCTGCACAAGCTCCGTGGAATTCCAAGAGAGGCTGTTTAAACTGGCTTCCTTTAACGGAGAACTGATCCATAAGACCGTGCTTTGCAGAAACATTATCAACTGCATAATCCCAGTTTTTGCTTTGAGCTTCTTCTTCGGCCAAGGGCTTCATAACAAGGGCCTTATTCTTTGCAGGACAAATATTTGCACAGTTTGAACAGCCCGTACAATCCATAACCGAAACCTGCATCCTGTACTCAAGCCCCTCAAGGCCTTTTCCGTTGGCCTTTATAGTTTCAAAGCCTTCAGGTTTAGCAGCCCTTTCTTTTTCATTAAGAAGGAAGGGGCGGATTGTAGCATGAGGACATACAAAAGAACACTGGTTACACTGAATACAATTTTCCTTTATCCAATGCGGAACTTCAACTGCAACACCACGCTTTTCGTATCGGCTGGTACAGTTAGGCATTCGGCCGTCTTCAACACCTTTAAAGGTGCTCACCTTTAGAGCATCGCCTTCCTGTCTGTTAATAGGGATAAGTACATTGCGTACGTATGGCGGAAGATGAGAATTGCAAACCTGTGAATCCTCCGCATTTGCCCAAGCGGCAGGAACGGCAACCTTGTGAAGAGAACTTACGCCTTTTTCAACTGCGGCATAGTTCATATTTACTATGTCTTCACCTTTTTTACCGTAATCCCTGACTATGGATTTTTTTAAACTTTCAACGGCTTCTTCAATGGGAATAATTTCTGCAAGCTTAAAGAAGGCAGACTGCATAATCATATTGATTCTTCCGCCGAGACCGATTTCCTGAGCAATGCCTGTAGCATTGATTGTATAAAATTTTATCTCATTTTTTGCAATAAAACGCTTCATTTCTCCCGGAAGGTTGGCTTCCAATTCTTCGTCAGACCATAGACAGTTAAGCAGGAATGTTCCGCCTTTTTTTAAGCCCTTCAATAAATCATATTGATGAACATAGGACTGCTTTGAACAGGAAATAAAGTCGGCATCGCTTATAAGGTATGTGGATTTTATCGGCTGCTTTCCGAAGCGGAGGTGAGAAATGGTTACGCCTCCCGATTTTTTACTGTCATAAGCAAAATAGGCTTGGGCATACATACCCGTACTGTCGCCGATAATCTTGATAGCACTCTTATTTGCTCCGACGGTTCCGTCAGAGCCGAAGCCCCAGAATTTACATCTGATTGTTCCTGCGGGTTCGGTCTTAATTTCCTCCACAACGGGGAGACTCAAATTGGTTATATCGTCTTCGATTCCTACGGTAAAATTGTTTTTGGGAGCATCGGCTTTAAGATTGTCGAATACTGATTTTACCATTGAGGGAGTCGTATCCTTTGAAGCAAGCCCGTATCTTCCGCCCACTATCAGAGGTTTATTGGGCACATCAATGTATGCACCCAGTATGTCCAAATGGAGAGGTTCGTAAAGGGCGCCCTTCTCTTTTGTCCGGTCAAGAACGGCAATCTTTTTAACCGTCTTGGGCATTACATCAAAGAGGTATTTGGGCGAGAAAGGACGGTAAAGCCTTACCTTTATAAGGCCAACCTTTTCTCCCTTGGAAACAAGATAGTCAACGGTTTCTTCGGCCGTCTCGGTTATAGAACCCATGGCTATAATTACGCGTTCGGCATCGGGTGCTCCATGATAGTCAAAGGGGCGGTAAATTCTTCCCGTCAAGGCCGAAATCCGCTTCATATAATCGGCAACTATTTCTACAACATCGGTATAGAATTTATTGGAGGCTTCTGCCGCCTGAAAATAAACATCCGGGTTTTGGGCTGTTCCTTTGGTAAATGGATGCTCCGGATTCATTGCCGTGGTACGCCAATCGTTTAAGGCCTTCCAATCAAGCATCTTTGCAAAATCTTCATACTCGATAAGCTCGACATTTTGAAGTTCATGGCTGGTTCTAAAGCCGTCAAAGAAGTGGAGGAAGGGGACTCGCCCCTTTATCGCTGCAAGGTGGGCAATACCGCCGAGGTCTATAATTTCCTGTACCGAACCGGAAGCGAGCATACCGAAACCCGTTTGGCAGCAAGCCATAACGTCCTGATGATCGCCGAAAATAGAAAGGGCATGAGCCGAAAGAGCTCTCGCCGATACATGTAAAACACCCGGTAAAAGCTCACCGGACATCTTGTACATGTTGGGTATCATAAGTAAAAGTCCCTGACTGGCCGTAAAGCTTGAAGCTAGGGCACCGGCAGAAAGGGCTCCGTGCATTGATCCGGCAGCCCCCGCCTCGGACTCCAGTTCCGAAACAAGAACGGTTTGACCGAAAATGTTTTTTCTTCCGTTGGCTGCCCATGAGTCAACAAGCTCGGCCATATCTGAAGATGGTGTAATCGGATAAATGGCGGCTACATCGGTAAAGGCATAGGCCACATAAGAAGCCGCATTATTACCGGTCATTGTTTGAGTTTTCTTTTGCATACTCTTTTTTCTCCTTGGTATGTAATATTGTTTCCAGCATTTTTTCTGCCGGGTCTATAATTCTAATTGAAGTATGTTTTTGAAGTTCATTTTTTATATATGGAAAATGGGTGCAGCCTAATATCAGGCTGTCTATTTTATAATCGCTTATCTCAATATTTTCAAGATAGGACAAAAAGCCTTTAAGGTTTAAAAGTCTTACTATTTCAGCAGGATGAAGGTCTTTTTCGATGAGCTGTACTATACTCATATTTCCTATGGGAATGGTATTTTTTTCTCGGTTATATTTTTGAATAATTTTGTCGATTGTATATGCGGCTAATCCGTTTGCAGCCAGGATAGCAATGTTTTTACAATCGTCAGCTAATTTTTTATATGTATCAAGCGGGCTAAAAATTTGAATGTTTAAAAGCTTTTGTATTTTTTCGTAATCTATGGCAGAACTTAAAGAATTGCAATATATAACAATAATATCCGATCCCTTTTTTATAGCCTCATCCGATTTTGCGATAAAAAGGTTTTCAAGGGCTTCTTGCGAAAAATATTGCAATTGTGACTGTTCCTCACAGGTACTCGACATAGGAATTGCAAGAGCTTCTATGCCTCTTCTTTCCAAAAGTTCAACTCCCATTCGGGTGTCCACTGCAGTTCCGGCAAATACGGCTGCTTTCAAAAACAAGATCCTCCATAGTCTTTAAAGAATGAACACCTCCAAAAAGTTTTTAGAGGTGTTCTTAAGATTTATTTAACAAGTTTATCCAAGGCTTGTTTTAAATCGGCAATAATGTCTTCCGCATCTTCAAGACCGACAGAAAGACGAACCAAACCTTCGGCAATATCCGAAGCAGCTCTTTCTTCAGGGGTATATGGAGAGTGGGTCATACTTGCAGGATGCTGAATAAGGGTTTCGGCATCGCCTAAGCTTACTGCAATGGTTGCAAATTTAACCGAGTTTATAAGAGTTTTACCGGCTTCCAATCCGCCCTTAACGGTAAAGGCAATCATAGCTCCGCAAAGCTTCATCTGTTTTTTTGCAAGCTCATATTGCGGGAAAGATTTAAGACCGGGGAAAGCGATGGATTCTACCGCCGGATGTTTTTCCAAGAACTCCGCAACTTTTTGAGCATTGGCGCAGTGCTTTTCCATTCTGATATCGAGGGTCTTCATGCCTCGGCCTATTAGGTAGGCTTCAAAGGGCCCCAATGTAGAACCTGTCATATCCTTAACACCTACAAAGCGTACCTGATCGATGAATTCTTTTTTACCGACAACAAAACCTGCAATAACGTCTCCGTGCCCGTTTAGGTATTTTGTTGCAGAATGAAGAACAACGTCTGCACCTAAATCAAGAGGGCGCTGAAGATAGGGAGTCATATAAGTATTATCTACTATAACCTTACATTCGGGATTATGAGCATGAGCAATCTTACTTATTGCTGCAATGTCGCAAAGATACATGTTCGGGTTGGCCGGTGTTTCCAAATAAACGATTTTTGTATTCGGCTTTAAAGCTTTTTTAACGTTTTCGGGATCTCGCGTATCAACGAAGGTTACATCAACACCGAAGCGTGATAGACCGTGATTTAAAAATGCAAAAGTACAGCCGTAAAGTGTTTTTCCGGCAACGATATGGTCTCCTGCATTTACAATTGACCAAATACATGAGGTAACGGCACCTATACCGGAGCTTGCAGACATACATGCTTCCCCGTTTTCAAGGCAGGCAAGTTTTTCTTCGACAACCGTAGTCGTAGGATTGCCTAAGCGGGTGTAGATATAGCCCTCTTCCTCTAAGGCAAATCTGCGGCCGCCTTGTTCTGCCGAATCAAATACAAATGTTGAAGTTTGATAAATAGGTGTAGCTAAAGCACCATACTTATTCTTAATGCTTCCTGCGTGAATCTGTTTTGAAGCAAATCCCAACTTTTCCAAATCTTTTCTATTCATATCTTCCTCCAAATGAAATATTCACTACTAAGAATATTATAAGGCATTTATTTTATTAACGCAAGCGTAAAAATTGAAAAATTATAAATAAAGTTTAACTATAACACTCATACTTGATTTCATTATTATTTTATTATATCATAGCTTTAGAAAAAAATCCATATTAAAAATTAGGAAGAAATTATGTCCAATAAAATAAAATCATATTTATCGGCTTTTACCGCCATTATTTTTTTTGCTTCTTCTTTTCCGTTTTCACGCTTTGCTTTAACGCATTTCGGCCCGGAAGCCTTAGGTTTTTTAAGATGTTCTTTAGCAAGTATTATTCTTTTAATTATAGGAAAATTTAATAACCTTAGAGCTCCTTTTAAGCTTAAACACATAGGACTATTCTTTTTGTCGGGAGCACTAGGCTTTGCCCTATATCTTATCGTTTTTAACATTGGACTTAGAACCATCACAGCTGCAACCTCAAGCATCATAATCGCTACAACCCCCATAATGACCGCTGCAACAGCTTCAATTCTTTATGGCGAAAAAATAAGTAAGATAGGTATCCTGTCAATTATTTCTGCTTTTTGCGGAGTTTTAATTATCATTTTATGGAAGGGAATTTTTTCGGTCAACATAGGCATTTTGTGGACTATGTCGGCAGCAGTTTTCTTTTGCGGATATAATATTTTAAGCCGAAAACTTGCAAAAATGGGCTATACTTCAATAGAAATCGTAACCTATAGTATGATTTGTTCAGCTATTATTTTATCGCCTTTTTGCATTAAAGGTTATAAAGAGCTTGTTTCTGCCGATTTTAAATATATATGGAGCCTTTTATACTTAGGAATTTTTACAAGCGCATTAGGCTATTTTTTCTTTAATAAGGGAATAGAAATTGCCGAAAAAACAAGCGATGTTACAAATTTTATTTTTGTTAACCCCTTGATTGCAAGTCTTTTAAGTTATCTAGCCCTAGGCGAAACCTTAAATGCAGGAACGGCGATAGGAGGAATCATTATCGTTGTAAGTATTATTTTATTTGCATTGAAAGGCAGTAAATAAAATGAGCTTGACAATATAATATAATATAATATAATATAACAGGAGCTTGCCTATGTTGTATAAAAAATCTTATTTTAAATTACATGCTAAAATTGTCTTACTTTCAATTATTCCGATTGCGTTTTCTGCTGCGATTCCATTGCTTTTAGGGAAAATAATAGATGACTTAAACAAGGGGTTTTCACCCGAAGTATTTAGAATCATAATAATTTGTTTTATCATTATCTTCGTTCAAAAAATTTTTAATTTTGTTTCTAACTATAATTTTAATACGGCAGAAAATATTGTTGCTGCTGCAGAAACCGAAATTCTTCTTGACGAGTTTTTAAGTGCAAAGTCTAATTTAGCCGGTACATTTAATAATGAAAAACTTTTAAACCGTATAGCCAATGAACCTTATAAATTGGGTTCTCTTTATGGGATAAGCCCTGTAATGCTTGTCGATAATATTATGATGTTTGTAGCGGCTGTTTGTGTTCTTTTATATTTAAATTGGCAGCTCTTACTTTTAACTTCTCTTTTTATTCCGCTGATATATCTTATAGGCTGCTTTGTAAGAAAAAACATTATGAAGTATTCGAAAGAAAGTTCTTTAGCCTCCGAAAAATTTCTTTTGCATTTAGGTGAAGCCTTAAAAGGTTTTTCGGATATAAAAATTTTTTCTGCCGAAAAGAAAATAAAAACATCCTTAACAAAGGTAAGAAGAGATATGTTAAAGGTGGAAAAATCGGAAGAATTTTATCAGCGGCTTTATCGGGATATAAACGGATTTTTGTACACCTCTTTACCTCTTGTAAATTTAGTCGCCGGTTTTATACTAATGAAATACGGAAAAACTACATTGGGTGCTATAATTTCATTTTATATGTATGTAGGACATTTTATTGAACCGGTACAAAATCTTGCCGACCTGCGTATGGCAATTTTAAATTCTAACGAAAAAAAGAAACTGGTTGATGAGATAAAAAAAGAATTTGCCGCCGATTTGGCAGGGCATAATAAAGCCGAAAACTTTAATTCCATTTTATTAAAGGATATAAAGCATTCTTTTGAAAGTAAGGACATAAACATTAAAACCGATGTAGATATTTCATCGGCGGGACTTTACGGTATTTCCGCCCCATCAGGTTTAGGTAAAAGTACTGCCTTAAAAATTCTTTCAGGGCTTTTATATTCCGAAACGGCTGCCGCTTATATCGGAGGTAAGGATGTCAAAACCTTAAACCCCGATTCTCTTAACGGAAATATTTTTTACATAAACGATAAGTCTATAATTTTTCAAGGTACGGTTAAAGAAAATGCCGAACTTACCGAAGATGCTCATATTACAAAAGAAGTCTTTGATTCTATTTTTGATGAAAGCGATAATCTTTCGCTTGAAACTAATTTGGAAACTGAAGGAACAAATATTTCATTGGGACAAAAACAAAGGGTGGTGTTGTTAAGGTTTTTTGCCCTTAAAGAAGAACCTAAAATTATAATATTAGATGAAGCTCTTTCGGGACTTGATGAAGTAAGGGAAACACAGTCTATCGAAGCATTGCGTAAGGCTTTCCCTCATTCAATTATCCTTTTTATAACTCACCGCAAAAAATCTTTTGCTCTTTGCGATAAGGTTTTTGAATTTAAAGAAGGATAGTGTTACGATAGCTTCGGATACAAAATTCCGAAGCTATCGCGATATTTTTATTTTGCTTTAACAGCCTTCCATTCTTCAAAATTCCAAGGATGTTTTTTAATATATCCGTCGGCAAAGGGGAAGAATATCGAAAGAATTAAGAACACGGCCAGTAAAAGCTGGTACCACAATAAGGGAATAAGGCCTACAGGATTTACAAGCCCATTTGTAAAGGAACAGGCTATTAAAAGCTGGGCACCGTAAGGAATTAATCCCTGCATTACACAAGAGAAGGCATCAAGAAGAGAGGCAGATCTTCGGGGGTCAACCTTAAATTCTTCACACATTTCTTTTGCGATAGGACCGTCGATAATAATTGCAACGGTATTATTTGCCGTTGCCGCATCGGTAAGAAGGGTTAAAGCACCGATACCAAGCTCTGCGGATTTTTTACCCTTTACCATGCCCTTTATCTTTTGTAAAAGCCATTCCATACCGCCGGCCTGACTTACCATGTAGGCAAGTCCTCCCGTCAACATTGAAAGCAAGAATATTTCGAACATTCCGTTAAAGCCGTCATACATATGATTTGTCCACTGTAGAGCGTCAAAAGCACCGTAAGCCATTCCTATAATACCGGAGAAAAGGATTCCTCCTAAAAGAACTGCAAATACGTTAAGACCTGCGATAGCTGCAACCAATACAAATACATAGGGCAACACTTTTATAATATTAAATTCCAAGGATTCAATTTGAGGCGGAACAGACGGCCTGCCGAAGATTAATAGAAGAATGAGAGTTAAAATTGCAGCAGGTAGGGCTAATGCAATATTAACTCTGAATTTATCCCTCATATCAACATTTTGTGTTCTTGTAGCCGCAATTGTAGTATCCGAAATAATCGAAAGGTTATCGCCGAACATGGCTCCGCCTACCATTGAGGCTATCATAAGCGGCATTGAAATACCTGCTTTTTCCGCAAAACCTACGGCAATAGGACCTACAGCGGCAATAGTACCGACACTTGTTCCTGTTGCAATAGATAAAAAACAGCAGATAATAAATAGACCAGCTGTAACAAAATTCGACGGTATTAGGGTTAAACCTAAATTTACTGTAGAATCAACACCGCCCATCTGCTTTGAAACGACCGAAAAGGCTCCGGCTAAAATATAAATGATACACATAGTAATGATGTTTGCATCTCCGCAGCCTTTGACCAGAGCATCGAATTTTTCGTCGATTGAACCTTTGTGCATCAAAAAGGCTGCTATAATACCTACAATTACGGCAATAGGACCCTTAAAACCGTAAAATCCCATAGGATCGCCTTTTGCTACAAGGATTACACCCATTCCCAGATAAACTACAACAAAGATAAAAAAGGGCAACAGAGCAACACCATTCGGTTTAAACTTAGATTTTTCCATAAAATCTCCTCCATAAAAGTTTTACTTAAAATATATAAGCAGCTTAATAGCCTACATACTTTGTGTTACTAAATTATCGCATAGGTTTTTTGACTTGTCAATAAACATTCGGTTTATATTTATTTTTTTTCAAAAAAGTTGACATATAAAATATTTCATGCTAATATTTTTAAGTTATACTGCAATTTTTATAAATTTAAATTGCATAAAAAACGGAGGTTTATATGTTCAATCCTGTTGTTATTGCCGTCATTGTTATGATGGTATTGTGCTTGCTTAAGATTAACATCTTAATCGCAATTATGATTTCCGGTATTGTAGGAGGGCTTATTGGAGGTTTAGGACTTCAAGACACAATAAGCATTCTTATTTCGGGAATGGGCGGCAATGCCGAAACGGCGTTATCTTATATCTTGCTGGGAACTTTAGCCGCGGCAATTACTTCAACTTCTATAGTTGAACTTTTAGCGGTCAAATTACAAAAATGGCTTAAAAATAAAAAAGCCCTATTCGTGCTTATCATTGCATTTATCGGCTGTTTTTCGCAAAACGCAATTCCTGTTCATATAGCCTACATTCCGATTTTAATTCCGCCTCTTTTGGTTGTAATGAACAAAATGAAACTCGACAGACGTGCCATGGCTTGCGGCTTAACATTCTCGGTTAAGTGGCCCTATGTCGCGTTTCCTGCAGGTTTTGGTCTTATTTTTCACGGAATTATTTCGGATTCTATGACACAAAACGGACTTCAATTCAATAAAATGGATGTATGGAAAGCTATGGCTCTTCCCGGTGCCGGAATGATTTTAGGTCTTTTGATTGCGGTTTTCTTTTCCTACAGAAAAGCCCGTGAATACAAAACGGTAGAAGCAGACATAAAGGCTGAAAATGAAGTTAAAGACATAAAATTTACTTCACGTGAATGGTTTACTCTTTTAGCAATTGCAGCCGCCTTTGTAACACAGGTTTTCTCCGGTTCTATGCCATTAGGCGGGCTTGTCGGTATTTTGATATTGCTTGTTACCCGTGTTATAAAGGTAAAAGATGCGGATCAAACTATGGCGGAAGGTATTAAACTGATGGGATTTATCGCCTTTGTCATGCTCGTTGCCGCAGGCTTCGCAGAAGTAATTAAGGCGACAAAAGCGGTAGACGCTCTTGTTGTTTCCAGCGCCAATCTTATAGGAGGAAGCAAACTCCTCGGGGCTATTATAATGCTCTTAATCGGACTTGGTATTACAATGGGTATAGGAACTTCCTTCGGTACCATTCCTGTAATTGCAACGATATATGTTCCTCTTGGTATGAGACTCGGCTTCAGCCCCATGGCCATAGCCTGTCTTCTCGGCACGGCAGGTGCTTTAGGCGATGCAGGTTCTCCCGCTTCCGATTCTACTTTGGGACCGACAGCCGGCTTGAATGCCGACGGGCAGCATGACCACATTTGGGATACATGTGTTCCGACATTCCTGCATTATAATATTCCTCTTATGATATTAGCTACGATTGCAGCAATGTTCTTGTAAAATTACCCCCCCCGTCTAAACCGACGGGGGCTTTTTTATCAATCTTTTACCCGCCTTGAATACAAAAAGAATCTAAAGTATAATCTTTAAAAAGTTTTTTGCGGGGGGATTATAATGAAACTAAAAGAGCTTGATCTTTATTTTACCGAGCTGTTAAACATAGATGCTTTTGCGGTTCAAGATTTATCGCAAAACGGTGTTCAGGTGCAAAACAGCGGAAAAGAAATAAAAAAGGTTGCTTTCGCGGTGGATGCCTGTCTTCAATCCATAAAAGAAGCCGCCGAGCGGAAAGCCGACATGCTTTTTGTACACCACGGCCTTTTTTGGAGCCGCTCCTTACGGATTATGGGAAATCATTATCATAGAATAAAGGCTCTTTTAGACAATGACATAGTTCTCTATGCCGTTCACCTTCCCCTCGATGCCCATCCCCTTTACGGGAACAACATCGGTCTTGCCCGCCGCCTTGAGCTTGAAAACTTAAAAGAATTCGGCATGTACAGGGGGCTGAACATAGGTTTTTACGGCAGTCTTCCTTTAAAAGAAGGTTCCGAAGAAGGCTTGGAAATAGATGAAATTATAAATAAACTTTTTCCTCAAGGAGAAAAACCTGCAAACATCCTTCCTTTCGGGCCTAAAAAAATTAAAACAATCGGAATCATTTCGGGCGGGGCCGCTTCGGAAATAGATGATGCAATAGCCTTAGGACTTGACCTATACATAACGGGAGAGATTGAACACATTACCTATCACAATGCCCTCGAAAACAGAATAAATGTAATTGCCGGAGGCCATTATCAAACGGAAACTGTAGGCGTTCAGTTGGTTGCAAAAAAGCTTGAACTTGATACAAACCTTGAAACCTGCTTTATAGATATTCCGACAGGCTTTTAAATTTTTAGATTAAGATGAGTTTAACCGGAATATGAAAGAAAATAAAAAGCGTATTTTAATTTTAGGAGCAGGACTCATGCAGGGTCCTGCAATAAGGGCTGCAAAAGAGCTGGGCTGTGAGGTCATTGCCGTAGACGGAAACCCGAATGCGGTTTGTGCAAAAGAAGCCGATAAGTTTTTTCCGATAGATTTAAAGGATATTCCCGCCCTCATAGACCTTGCAAAAAGCTTAAAAGAAAAGGGCCTACACGGAGTCTTTACCGCAGCTACGGACTTTTCCGTATCGGTTGCAGCCATTGCAGAAAGCTGTTCTCTTCCCGGACACAGTTTGGAAGCCGCCCGCCGTGCAAGCGACAAGGTTTTAATGAGGGAGAGCTTTGAAAAGCACGGCGTTCCTTCTCCTAAGTTTACCCATATTTTTAAAAACGAAATAGATAAGGCTCTTCAAATTTTAAAACAAAAAGCCATTCCATTCCCTCTTACGGTAAAGCCTGCCGACAATATGGGAGCGCGGGGCTGCCGCTTGGTCTATTCCCAAGATGAATTAAGACCGTCCCTAGAAGATGCGGTAAACTTTTCGCGGAGCGGAAAAGCTATAGCCGAAGAGTTCATCGATGGTGAAGAGTTTTCGCTTGAAGCCCTAGTTATAAACGGAGAGATTTTTTTAAACGCTCTCGCAGACAGGCACATTTTTTTTCCGCCCTACTTTGTCGAGATGGGACACACGATTCCGTCGATTAAGAGCAAGGAAGAATGTGATGAGCTTATAAGAGTTTTTTTTCTCGGGATAAAGGCCTTGGGGCTTACAAACGGGGCGGCCAAGGGAGACATTTTTTTACGAAAAGCCGATCCCAAAAAAAACGGCAAACGGACTGCCTGTGTGGGAGAAATCGCCGCCCGCCTTTCAGGGGGCTACATGTCGGGCTGGACGGTTCCCTATTCTTCGGGCTTTGATGTAACTAAGGCCGCCGTCAAAATAGCCTTAGGCGAACCCGTAGATGAACTTCCTAATAGCGAGGCCGCTCGTTTTAGCGCCGAAAGAGCCGCTAGCTTTAGTGCTGAAAGAGCCGCTCTTTTTAGTGCCGAACGAGCTTGGATTTCGGTGCCGGGCATCATAAAAAAAATATACGGGCTTGAAGAAGCAAGGAGCACAAAAAACATAAAGGATGTTTTACCCCGCCTTTTTGAAAAAGATGAAGCCGTCTTCCCTAAAAACAATGTAGAGAAATGCGGCAATGTCCTAAGCTCTGCGGAAAGCTATGATGAGGCAGTTAAGGCGAGCATGGAAGCCGTACAAAAAATATTTTTGCGGCTTGAAAGAGCAAACAACAAAACGAATCTTTTTTTTGAAAAGACAAATCCTTCGATAGCCGTGCAAGGCAATTATCCTCCGAACTTTTTTAAATTCCCTGAAGACGACAGCACAAAAGAAATTAAAAACAAAACTTTTGATGAGCTATTAAAAAATTCCATTTTAAAGGAAGAAGATGAAATTCTTTATCCTTCGTTCTTTAAGGATTTTTTGGATAAAGCCTTTGATGTGCACGGCCTTTCCATTCGGGAAGCAATAAAACAAGCCTTCTTCCTTGAACCGAACTTAAAAGAAAAGATGCTCATCCTCCAAACTATAGGAGAACCTTTAAACCAGTCTCTTGTTTTGTGGTGGAAGTATTTTATACGCGGCAGCCGCCAAGGACTCATCTATTATCTTGATACCGAATTAAATGATTAATCGGAAAAAGTTCAAAGAATGGTAGATTTTTAATTACTGCGAAGGGCACGGCGGATTTGCCGGCCGAGAGGCGGCAAATCCTGTAAAGATACCGTTGTACAGAACGTACAACGGTAAACCGAATTACTTAATCGCTTGCGCTCCGAAGCCTTTTACTGCACCGAATAGTTTTACGGCATCATCTTGGGGATATTTGTTTGCAAACATAGACACGTTGGTCTGAACCGTCATCGTTTGGTTCATTCCCATAGCACGCCTGAATTCATTGGCGGGAGAATTCGGATCATAGTCCGTTTTTTCTTTATATGTAGCATTCAAAAAACCTGCCAAATATGCCTTATTTAACACATTTTTAAGAGAAGCAATGTCTTTTAACTCTTCATTGCCTTCTGCACTGTTAAAGCGGTCAAGATCGTCAAAGTCTTTTACCCATACGTACTCGAAGGTTCCTAATCCCGGCAGGGTTACATCCGCCTGTTTATTCATAAAAAAGCGGTTGTTGTCCATAAGCACCTTTCGCCCATTTTCCATTGAAGCGGGACTATCAATACGGCAGCGGTCTACTGCAGAAAGACAAGACAGCCCAATAATATTGTGGTGTATATTTACCTCAACCTTTGTCATAACGCGGAAACCGTAGCCCATGTCTTCAAAGGCATGAGTACGAGGCCAAGTAAACAGTACCGTATTATATGCGAACTCCACCGTTACGGCATTCGGTTTATTTTCTTTTCCCCATATTTCACAAGCGGACATAGCATTTGCAGTAAAGACGTTATTCAAAATTTTAACATTGCCTGTTCCTCCAAACTGAATAGCAAAATTGGAAGCATTGTTGAATACGCAGTTTTGAATAAGTACATCGCACTTCATGATACTTCCGCCGAATATAGCCTTTTCCGTTGTAATGGACTTTTCACCTCCATTCACACCTTGACCCGGCGGTAAAACAAGCATACCGGTTTCCACACCCTGAGGCTTACCCTTTGTAGGATGATACCCGTTTGAAAGACCTTTATCGAAGATGATACCGTCAATTACGAGTTTTTTACCCTCACCGTTTTTAATGTCGAACTCCATAGCTTTGTTTGCTCTGCCTGTTCCGTTTGAGGAAGCCGGCGGCATAACAAGAGTGCGGTATTTTAAAACATCCCGTTTGGAAAAGTCTTTGGAATATCCGCCGTAAATTTCGACTGCTTTTTGTATCATGATAAAACCCTTGTCGCGAACGCCGTAGTAATTGCCTTCGGCAACGTAGATTTTATCTCCAGGCTGAACCTTTTCGGCAGCCTTTTCTATGTTCTTAAACGGGGCATCTTTTGTACCCGCATTTCCGTTCTTACCGGTTTCTTTTGAAACGTAGTATTCCGCAGCTGTTAGGTTTGCTAAAACGAGAGCAGCCAGTAAACAACTTGCAATTCTTTTTTTCATTTTGTAATTTCCTTATTACGGCTCTGTTACATTTCCTTGTGCATCAAGATAGTACACAGGGATAGCAACAACCGGTTCGCGATCGTTTCGCCATTTTGATTGAAGCCCTTTCTGAAGAGGGCTGTAATAATAAGCCTTTGCGCTTGCCTCACACTGGGACGTCCAAAAGTCTTTGCTTGTGAATTGAGCTATTTTTTCGGCCTCATCCCGTGATGGAAGCCATCCTCCTCGCGAAATGCAGTACATAACAGCACTATTTTTTACCGTATGTGTTTTGGAACCGTTCGATTCGAATTCTGTTTTTAAGAAAATACTGTTCTCTTTTCCGTCCCCCATACCTGAGGATAGTTTTTTTACACTTATATGCCGTGAGCTATCAAGATCCCAAGGCATCGGCTCGGACGGAGTTCCCATTGCAAGGAACTTCCATGAACCTGCACCTGTATTTTCCCATACGATAGTCTTGTCCCCCACTCTATCACCTACGGAAAGTGATCTTGACGGTTTATCCGGCGAAACGGTCATCCCCTCCAAAAAAGCACAGCTTGAAAAAAGCAGTACAACCAATACAGCAGTGATGAGCACCGCAACTCTCGTTTTCTTGTTTGTTTTCATTACAATCTCCTTATCAATGTTTTTTTTCATGTGTAACTGAATTATCAATTTACACATCCGTTACTTATATAGTATAGCCCGTTTCCATGCAAATTTCAATCTTTCGAGGGAGTCTTTTCATTTTTTTTTAGTTTTTGGAGTATTTATTTTAAGCGGCGTAAATAGTACCGTTTAAACCGAAATAACGGACACTCCGTCTGAGGCTTGGCAGGCAAAAAATGAAGCGGTAAAGCCGGTGTTTTCCGTGTAGGCCAGCCCTACTCTTTCGGCAAATTCTTCAAAACCGTCCTTGTGTACAATGGCGATCGCACAGCCCGAAAAGCCCGCACCTGTCATTCTGGCACCGATACAGCTTTTTTCTTTTATAGCTGCAAAGAAAAGAGCATCCAGTTCTTTTCCGGTAACTTCATAATCGTCTTTTAGCGAAAGATGGGATTGGTTTAAGTATCCGCCTAAAAGTTTTAAGTCCTTATTTTTTAAGGCCTCGGCACTCAGCCTTACCCTATCCATCTCGGTAACGCAATGCCTCACTCTGCGGAAAATTTTTTCTCCCAAATTGGAAGTTAAATCTTGTTCCTGCTTTTCAAAATCGGAAACGCTTAGATCGCATAAAAAATTTATGTCCGTTTTTTTTTGTAAAAAGGCAAGAGCTTTTTCACATTCTTCCTTTCTTTCATTATATTTTGATTCCGTCAATTTACGGGGTTTATTGGAATTCATGATTACAATTCGGTAGGGCTCGGTTTCGAGAGGAATGTACTCATAGTCCAAGGAAGAAGTGTCCAAAAGAAGGGCTTGATTTTTTTTACCCATAGCTATCGAAAACTGATCCATAATTCCGGATTTAAGACCTAAGAATTCGTTTTCGACCCGCCGGCCTGTCTTTGCAAGCTCAATGCCGTCAAGCTCAAAACCGAAGGCATGAGAAATAATTTTACCGAAACAAAGTTCCAAGGCCGCCGAAGAAGAAATGCCGCTCCCTTGCGGAATGTCGCTTGTAATTAAAAGCTCAAATCCCGTATCAGCCTTTAAACCTTTTTCCTTTAAAAACAAAAACATGCCGTTTAAATAGTTTGCAAAATCATTTTCTTTATCAAAATTCAGATTTCCGTCAAGTTCAAATTCAAAAACTTTTTCCGCCTTCATCGAGCGGTAAAATATTTTTTTATCCTTTCTTTTTCGCAGAGCAATTCTCAGATATAAATTAACGGCGGCGGGCAGCACAAGGCCTCCGTTATAATCTATGTGTTCACCTATTATATTTATCCGTGCAGGAGAGGCTGCAAAAATAATTTTCTCCTCGGAATTTCCGTAAAAGGAAATAAAGTCATCTTTTAAGTCCTCTAAGGCCGTATCTTGTTTTAAGTTCAAAGTCTCCCTCCTCAGGCCCAAAGCCTTTCCAAATAATTAATAATTCTATATTAAAAAAAACGCTTTGTCGATAGGTTTAGATTTTTACTCCTGCATAAATAAGGCTGCTTTGGATGTAGTTTTTTATTTCCAAACCATGGCCCCATTTTTTTGCGTATTCGTCGGAGACTTCTTTAGAACTTATGCTGATATTGATAAAGCCGATTTTTTCAAAGGCTGCTTTTATCTGCTCCGCAGACCAAGCACCTCCCACTCAGGTTTTTACCATATTGGGATCGGAAACCCATTCTTCAGGCAGAGCCTTTTTTAGAGTAATGTCCGAAATAGCAACTCGCCCCCCTTTGCGGAGACAACGATATATTTCGGAGTAAACTCTGTATTTATCTGTCGATAAATTTATCACACAATTACTCATGATAAGATCTATGAACTTATCGGGAAGCGGGATATTTTCAATTTCACCAAGAATAAATTCACAATTTGTAAAGCCGTTTTTTAAAGCTATTTCCGAAGCTCGGCGGATCATAGTTTCAGAGCCGTCAAGACCGAAAACCTTTCCATTGTTACCCACTGCCTTTGATGCTATAAAACAGTCAAGACCTCGTCCGCAGCCTAAATCAAGAACCGTTTCATTTAAGCGTGGTTTGGCAGCTTCTTGCGGATTGCCGCAGCCAAGCCCCATGTCAGCCTCTTTAGGTATTCCGGTTAAATCTTCTGCGGCATAGCCTATTGAGGCAGTTATCTTTTCAGCCTCTCCGTTTACCGAAAGGTTTTCCTTGGCCAAATTTTCATAGTGTTCTTTTACAGCATACTTAATTGCATTTTTATTGTAATTATTTTTATCGTCACTCATTCAAATTACTATAAGCCCTATTTCTTCTTTAGATATTTTACGCTGTCCAAGGCAACGGCGGCAATGATGATAAAGCCCTTAAATACAAATTGCAAGTTGGTGTCTATGCCTAAAAAGGTCAGGCAGTAGGTAAGGCTTGTAAAGATAATAACACCTATTACTGCACCGCTTATTTTTCCTATCCCTCCGTTAAAGGAGATGCCTCCGACTACGCAGGCGGCAATGGCATCAAGTTCATAGCCTTGTCCAGTTCCTGCACTTGCATTAGCCCTAAAGGCTTCGAGGAAGGAACCCACTCCGTAAAATACTCCGGCCATAATAAAAACGCCCATCGTAACCTTAAAAACGCTGATACCGCTGACGGCGGCAGCTTCAGAGTTTCCTCCTACGGCATACATATTTTTTCCGAATACGGTCTTATTCCAAATAAACCATGCTATTACAATCGCAATTAAGGCGGGAATTATGAGCTTAGGAAGAGTAATCATTTCGTTATTCACAATTCCTAAAATCCACCGCCCGCCGAGCAAGTCCTTTACCTCATTATCGATTGAACCAACGGGAGTTCCGCTCGTACCGAAAAATAAAAGACCGTAGATAATTAACTGGGTCGCAAGGGTTGAAATAAAGGGATGAATCTTAAGCCGGGCCGAAAAAACGCCGGCAAAGGCACTAAATAAAACGCAAAGCAATATTGAAAGCCCAAGCGAAAGCATCAAGCGCCAAACCATGGGCATGGCCGTAAAATCCCAAGGGCCGAGGCCGAAAAAGGTTACTATGTTAAGCCCCGGATGTAAAATCAAACCTGTAATAACCGAACCGAGAACAACCATTCTTCCTATACTCAAGTCCGTACCTGCCAAAAGAATGAGCCCTGCAACGCCGAGAGCATAAAACATTCTGGTTGAAGCCTGCTCCAAAATCGTAAAGATATTGGGAAGAGATAGAAGATTTCCGTTTCCCGATAGTGGGGCTACAATTATACAGATAATGAAGAAAACCAAAATTGCAAGGTAAAGACCGTTACTCAATAAGAAACTTGAAAGCTTAAACTTGTAAATATAATCCTTAAAATTTAGCACCATATTTTCTTTAAGATTTGTTCTTCCGTTTCTTAAAGAAATATTTTTTTGAACATGGTCTATGTAGGCTTGATTTTTTGCTTCTTTAGAGGCTGCAACGGCATCTCTGTATTTGTTCTTTGCCTCAGCAAAAGAAGAATTAAGCTGAAACTTTAAAACATTGAGCTTGCGGTTAAGCTCGGCAGAATCCTTTGTTTCGGCAAAATCGTCATAGGCCTCTTTTTTTGCAGCTTTATTTTCCTGCAGAATAGAAATTTTTTGATTTTCATAATCAATCTTGTACTGTTTTTGCTTTTGATTTTCCGATTTTATAAAATCTTTTATATTATCGTTAAAGAGCTTATTGGAATAAGCAACAGCCTCGGCTGCAAATTTCTTTTCAGCATCCTTGTTTTCAAGAGCCGTCTTTTTTGCTTCTTCAATTTCTTTTTTGTATTCTTCAATATAAGAGGCCTTTACTGAATCGTCTATTAAGCGGTTCTTTTTAAGAGCATAAATATGATTTTTTAAAGAAGCTATCTTATCGACCCCGTCCTTACGGAGATCATGAAGGGTTTTACCGTACTCGGCAAGTCTTGCATCTTCGTTAAAAAAACTAAAGTCTACCAAATCTATCTTTTCATTATTTTTATTTTCCATACAACATACTCCTTAAAATAATTCCTACAAATACTTAGCCGAAAGCCTGAGCAGGGTTTCTTGATCGGTTTCCTTGGTGTTTACGATACCTGCGAGGCGGCGGTTGGACATAACGGCTATGCGGTTGGTAATACCTAAGATTTCGGGCATCTCGCTCGAAACAACTATTATGGTTTTTCCCTCTTTAGCCATTTTAATAATAAGCTGATATATTTCGTATTTTGCCCCTACATCGATACCGCGGGTAGGCTCGTCCATCAAAAACACATCGGGTGAACGCTCCAGCCATTTTCCGATTATAACCTTTTGCTGGTTTCCTCCGCTCAAAGCCGAAATACCCTGATCAGCCGAAAGACACCTCGTCTTCATAGTTTCAATTTCTCTGTTTGCGGCCTCCCGTATTTTACGCTTTGACAAAATGCCGAGGGTTTTATAACTATGCAAATTGGTAATCACCGTATTAAATTCGATTGTATCCTTGCCGAACATTCCGTTTAATTTACGCTCTTCGGTCAACAAGGCAAAGCCATGAGCCATAGCTTCTTTACTGCTCTTAAATTTAAGATATTTATCGTTTATACTTATGCTCCCCGATTCTACAGTACGGATACCGAAGAGGGCTTCCAAAAGCTCGCTCCTCCCTGCCCCTACAAGCCCGTAAAGGCCTAAGATTTCTCCCTTCTTTACGGTAAAAGAAATATCTTCGAGCACGGGTGCATACTTTGTTTTTAAGTTTTCTATTTTTAAAAAGTCCTCTCCGGGGACATTATCCACATCGGGGAAACGTTTATCCAGAGAGCGGCCGACCATGGCCGAAATAATTTCGTTCATATCCGTTTCGGCTATGGGCTTTGAAAGAATCATCTTACCGTCCCGTAAAACGGCAACCTCATCGCAAACCTCAAAAACCTCATCCATCTTATGCGAAATATAAATAAATGAAACGCCTTTTTTTTGTAAAGCTCTTACTATCGAAAAAAGTTTTTTTACTTCCCTTTCGGTTAAAGAAGAAGTAGGCTCATCCAATACGATGAGCTTTGCATCGTAAGAAACAGCTTTCGCTATTTCAACCATCTGCCTCTGCGAAACGGACATGGTACGCATTATTGTTTTGGGATTTACATTCATATTGAGTGAAGAAAAAAGAGAGCTTGCAGATTCAAACATTTTTATTTCGTCAACAATTCCAAAGTTGGTCGGATAGCGTCCTAAAAATAAATTATCTGTAACGGTTCTGTCAAGACAAAGATTAAGTTCTTGATGAACCATAGCGACTCCGCTTTCAAGAGCTTCTTTAGGATTTTTAAATTCGATTGATTTGTTTAATAAAGAAATGGAGCCCTCATCCCGGGTATATATACCGAAAAGGCACTTCATCATAGTGGATTTTCCTGCTCCGTTTTCGCCCATGAGTCCCATTACGGAGCCTTGTCTTACAGTCAGATTTATACCGTCCAAAACCTTATTCTTTCCGAAAGATTTTGAAAGGTTCTTTATTTCAAGAACTACATCACTCATCCCAAAGATCACACTCCTTTAAAAGTGCTTTTTAAAAGCCGCTTATTTTAATTCTAAGGCAGGAGAAAAGTTCCCCCGCCTTAAAAACCATTAAAGATTAATGAAGATCTAAAAATTTAAGACTCATTAATACTTTAACTTGTCGGTGTAGTTTGAACCTGAGTTCGTTTTAACCATGTTTACGGCAAAGGCATCAAAGTTGTTTAGGTTTGTAAATTTATCCAAACAGCTTGATTCGTTTTGTCCGTCTCCCTGAACGATTGTCAATTCAATGTTCAATAAAGGAGCATAGTATTTTAATGCAGGCAGATATGAAGAAGAAAGGAAGTTGTCGCCTGAATTATAAATTGTTAAAAGAACCTTCTTTTTGGGAGCATTTGTCTGCTTAACTCCGGCATCCCTTGTTCCGCCGAGGTAGTTCTCGTAGTTGGCCTTTGTAACACCTGAGTTGGCAGCCATAACAGCCTTTACATCAGCCCAGTACTGAACAGGAGCTGAAATTTTATTGCCGTAAGAGTCTTCGGCTGTGATACCCTTGGTGTATACATCTGTTCCGGTTAAACCGTCGAGCAAGTTGCGCAAAACCTGTAAGGTTGCTGTTGCCTGAGCATCAACGTTTTGAGAAACCGTACCGGTAAGAAGACCCTTGCCTACAGCTTCGATAGCATCTGCGTTTGCATCATATCCGAAAATTGGAACACCTGCAGGATAGTTTGAAGCCTGTAAACAGCCCATTGCCATGCCGTCATTGTTTGAAACAACCATGTCGATCTGATCGGCAAACTTTGTTGCCCATCCGCCCATAGCCTCTGTTGCGGCATTGGCATTCCATGTAGAACCGTCGGTTCCTGTCATAGCCTTTCCTTCAAGCTCTATAACATCGAAGGTTTTTCCTGCGATGGTAATTGAGCCCTGCTTTGTTTTACCGGGGTCGGTAGAACCTGCCCAAGTTCCCAAAGCCTTTCGGATACCCTCAGTTCTGGCTTTTGAATCGTTGTGGCCTACGTCACCGATGCAAAGAACATAACCGATAATACCGTCACCGTTTCTGTCAAGAGAAGTTTCTGCCGATGCAAGAAAATCTGTAATAAGTTTTCCCTGAACTGCGCCGCCGCCTGCAGCGTCAAAACCTACATAATAGGTCTTATCGTTCCAGTTCATAGAGGTCATATCGATTTCTCCTGTTGTCGGATCTGAAGGCTGTCTATTAAAGAAGACGAGAGGTTTATCCTTGTTAAGAACTGCATTTCCGCTTCCGCCGCAGCTTACAACAAAAACAGCCGATACAATAAGAAGCCCCAAAAAAAGTATTTGTGCAAATTTAGAAAAAGATCTCATAAATACGCACCTCCTAAAATATAATTGCCGTTGAGTATATTATATTTTATAAAATATGTCTACATAGCCTTAAATCCTTTACCTAGAAACAATTTATAAAAACTGCTATAATCAGCCTATGATTATCGACAATAAATACACTATACGCCATAAGGTGCTTACAGGCAACATAGATGGAAAATGCCGGGCTACACCCATGGAGTTTGCTGTTTTGATGCAGGAATTGGCAGCAGGGCATTACAGCAGTGCAGGGCTTTCCATCCCGCATTTGAAAAAAATGGGCTTAACATGGGTTATCACAAAGCAGCATTTTGAAATTACCGAATACCCTCTTTGGATGGATGAGTTAATAGTCCAAACATGGGCTCAAACACCGAAAGGATTTTTTTGCTTGAGGGACTTTGCGTTCTTTTATGCAAAAAACGGCAAAAAAAATTCAATAGATGAGGCCTTCGCCGAAAACCTCCGCATCGAAGAAGGAAAAGAAAATCTATATTCAATAAGAGAAGAATATAAAGAGCTTAAAAAGCCGATCTTCAGAGCAAGCTCTTGCTGGGTAATATTAAATGCAGAAACAGGCCAGCCTGTAAAGCCGGACACAAAAGTTTTCGGTAACTTAGCCTTTAATGAGGAACACATGGAAGGCAAGGTTTTTGCAAAAATCCCATTGCCTGAAACTTGGGACATAGAAGAGTCTTTCCGGCCGACCCTTTTGGATATCGATATAAACTCTCATGTAAACAATCTAACCTATTTGAGGTGGATTTTGTCCTATATGAGTGCCGATTTTTGTAAAGGAAAACTTCTAAAAACCTTGGATACCAATTTTGTTTCTTCAGCTATGTACGGCGAAGACCTTATATGCAGATCGAGCCGGTCGGAAAATGTTTGCATACACTCCATAATAAGAGCAAAAGACGGAAGCGAGGTCTTTAAAGCCCGCTCGGAATGGGCCGATGAAAGCGGCCTATCCCGAACTCTTAAAGTAAACAGTATCTGAAACCTATTTTACCAACCCGAATCGGGCTCTGGGAAAAAGAATTAGATTTACCGTTCCGAGCATTCTTGAAGAATGAATATAGCGGGGTGCTACATTTGTTACAAACATCATCGACATGGCATCATCCTTGTTAAGGGCTTCCAAGTGGTATTGATATTCATGCCTCATATCCGTGGAATTAAAACGGTTATCGCCCATCATAAAGTAGCAGTTTTCGGGGATGTACTCTTCTTCACCCTTAGGAAATTCGTCCATGTTTCTTTGAGATGATAGGGCTAAATAGTAGAGGTATTCACCTAGCTCGTTTATAATAGCTTGCCGTTCCGTATCCGAAGAAAAAACCGCATCGCTCACATTAGCTTTATAAAGTTCTGCATTCCGTACAAGGAGCTTTCCAAAGCCGAGTTTAATAAGAACATTGAGTTGAGCATTTCTCATCTCATATAAGTTGTAGGAATTTTTTTCGGCAGATTTTTTCCATGAAGTTAAAAAGTTTTCAAACCACATAAGCCCGCCGTCCGTCGTCAAAATCTTCGAGGCTATGGCTTCGTTATCTCTGGCCATCTGTGTAACAAGGTACTGAGCCTTGCTTAAAAAGTCCTTGGCCGAAAAGACCTTATCGGGCTTAGACTTTATTTCTTTCATCTTTTTAATAAGGGCAAGAGCTTCCTTCTCGGCCTCATCAAAATCGACCTTTGCCCGCCAAGCCTCTACCGATTGAAGGCGGTTTAAATCTTCGGTATTCATTTTTATGTCTTTTACATATTTTAAGCTTGACTGGGGCAGCTTGGATAAATCCCAAACGGCATAGGCACTTTCATCGAAGGTCTTAAAATCCTTTTCTCCGGCTTTTTTTATGTAGAGCACTCCGTCTACAAGCATTAACTTTTCTCCGCTTAGGCCCACAATCCTTTTTACCAAGGGGTCTGCCTTGATTCTTCCGTTTTCATCCTTATTGATATTTACCGTAGTGAGAGTCAGGTACTGCACCAGCTGGGAAGTAAAGAATTTAAGCTCGTTATTCGGGTCATCTTCATAATGAGGATTGCGGATTATAACCACATCCCCCCTCTTATAATTATAAATTTGAGGAAACCGGAATGAAGAAAGAGGAAAGGTCGGCCCTGCAGCAACTTTAAAGCCTGCGACTCTGTCCCCTATCATAAACTGCTGAACCATGGATTCCGAAGGAATAACATAGAGCTGTAAAACAAAAACGGTAAAAAGGAGAACTACACAGGCAGCTTGTAAGATAGAATCAGCCCAATCCAAAATTTCCGAAATAACGGAACGTTTTTTCTTAGGTATCGCAGGCAAGTCCGGAAAGTATTTAGGAAGTCTCTTGTCCTTTAATCTAAACAAAATCACTCTATTATAAATAACCAAGACAAACCAATAGACAGCTAAAATTGCATCAAGCGTAGACCTATCCTGCCCGGTTTGAACAGCCCTGGATATAATAAAGCAGGCCATAAAAATATAAGGAATATACTCCATAGTTTTACGCATTACGAGCATGGCCATCACAGTCTTTTTTTTAAAAAAAGAAAATATACAAAAAGCCGTCCAAAGAGAATAAGCCGCCCCTAAGACCAAAGCTATTACGGCAAGACTTGAAGTATTTTTTATAATTAATAAGATAGAAAACAAAAGACTTAAAACCGGTTCTGCATAAAAAAGGATAGACATGAAAACTCCTAATAATTTATAAATAGCCTATAAAAACATCAGTTTTTATAAGAGCCCTATTACTATCTAAACAAGATAAAGGCCCATAAGAAACAGAGTATATCACTTTTTTGTATTTTATGCTAGAGTTTGCAAAACATGCTTTTATAAAGCATCTATTTCTTCTACGCTTAAACCTGTGATTTTGCAGATTTCTGTAAAAGGATATTCAAGCGTTTTCATTAGTTTAGCCATCTCAACTATTTTTTGATATGCGCCGTCAGCAAAACCTTCTTTTTTACCTTGCTGCACGCCTTGCCGCATACCCTGTTCAATACCTTGCTCAAAACCTTCAGCTAAACCTTCCCTTCTAGCATCAGCTCTTTCTGCTTCTAAGAGCATTTGATATTTCTCTCGAGACAGTTCTCTAGCGATTTGTCTTTCCTCTTCAGTTACCCTCAGGAGTGTTTCTTCTGCCATTCTTATACCCTCCTCTAAATTACATAATTTTTCCAACATTCCGCTTTTTTTGTCGTTCTCATAATTAGCCAAAAACCTTATCCAGAAATCTTTTAATGTATATTCTTCTAATCTCTTTTGTATAGTATAACCTATTAGGTCATTTAATTCAATGTAAATATATTGAATAACGGAATTTTCAGACATTTTTGTCAGTTTTGCATTTTTAGGAACATTACATCCAAAAACCGAAATACTTAAAGCATACAAAGGGTCATCTTTTTTAGATTCCAGTTTCAAAAAACGAGAAGCCAGACGTAAAAGATACATTTGGTTACGCCTCGGATAGTTGGTTTTCCAAAACTGCTGCATCTCAAGGTTGATAATGAGATTTGTGTCGGTTTTAATTAAAAAATCAAGATGATAGGATTCTCCATTTGGAGCTTCCCGAATAAGCTCAGTATTTAAAATATCCGCTTTTTTGATTTTACCGTAAGAATCTTCCAAAAAAGCATTTAAAAAACTTATAAGAGCCTTATTGCCCAGTTCTCCTTTTGAGAACATCAACTTAAATACCCAATCCGTTTTTGGATTCAAAATTTCCTGTTTCATATTCATTTATGCCTCCACTATTATTGTATGTTTTTTATACATTAATACGTAAAATTTTAAAAAAATCCGGCCTATAGATTTTTTTAAGCAAAATGGGTAGAATAACTTTCTTAAAAGTTTTTATTGGAGTTTCGATAAACAGCTCGGCACAAATTCTGCCTCACTGTTTATCTTCGAGTTTGCCTTTCAGGCAAACATCGTATTATTGTATGCGGTTTATAAATAAACCGCTTGAAAAAACTTTTTTCGGGATTTAATAATCCCTGCAAAAAGTTTTTATTGGAGAAATAATTATGAAGATGACGCAGATGTATATGCCCACTTTGAGAGAAATCCCGAATGAGGCTGTTGTTGAAAGTCACAAGCTGCTTTTGCGGGCAGGAATGATAAGAAATTTGGCTAACGGGCTGTTTGCCTATTTGCCCCTCGGCTTAAAAGCCTTTAGAAAGGTAGAAAAAATTATCAGGGAAGAAATGGATGCGATAGGCTGTCTGGAATTTAAGCCCCCCGTAATTGTTCCTGGTGAAATTTGGCAGGAATCGGGAAGATGGGACTCGATGGGGCCTGAACTTTTGCGTATTAAAAACCGCTTAAACCAAGAATTGGTTGTAAGCCCCACGGCTGAAGAAGCCTTTACAGCTCTTTTAAAAAACGAATTATCCTCCTATAAAAACTACCCGCTTTTAACCTATCAGATTAACACAAAATACCGGGATGAAATCAGGCCGCGATACGGGCTTATGAGAACCCGCGAATTTACGATGAAGGATGCTTACTCTTTCCATACAAACGATAAAAGTTTAGACGAAGCCTATCTCAGTTTTGAAAAGGCCTATATAAAGATTTTTAAGCGCTGCGGTCTTACGGTAATAGGAGTAAAGGCCGACTCAGGTGCTATGGGAGGAAGCGGTTCTCAGGAGTTTATGGTAGAATCTTCGGTTGGAGACGACACCCTCCTCCTCTGCCCTTCTTGCGGTTATGCAGCAAACGAAGAAAAGGCAGCCTGCGCACCCGATAAGGAACAAGGAAACGGCAATATGGCCCAAGGTTCAGCCTTATCTATAGAAGAGATCGATACACCAGATGTAAAAACAATTGAAGACCTTACAGCCTTTTTAAAGACGGAAAGTTCTTCATTTATAAAAACCTTGATTTACCGGGTAGAAAATTCCGAGGTACTCGGCAATGCTGAAAAGGGTAAAAAAAATGCAAAAAACGGCGATGAAGGCACTCTTTTAATTGCAGTCTGCATAAGGGGAGATTTGGAAGTAAACGAAGCCAAGTTAAAATCCTCCCTTAAAGCCTCGGATGCAATCCTTGCAAGCGATGCCGAAGTCGAAGAAGCTACAGGAACGGTAGTCGGTTTTGCCGGCCCTGTAGGCTTAAAAAATATTCCGGTCATTGCCGATGAAAGCGTTATGCTCATGCACGATGCGGTAACCGGAGGCTTAAAAAAGGACAAACACCTCCTCCATGTGGAGCCTTCAAGGGATTTTACCCCCGCCCACGTTTTTGACCTCCGCACGGTAAGGGCCGGAGATAAGTGTGCAGTTTGCGGTACCGCCCTTTACACCAAAAAAGGAAATGAACTCGGGCACATATTTAAGCTGGGATATAAATATACGAAGGCTATGAATATGACCTATCTCGACGAAAACGGAAAACAACAGCACCCTTCCATGGGCTGCTACGGCATAGGTCTTGACCGGCTCACAGCCTCCATTGTCGAAGAACACCATGATGAGGACGGAATAATCTGGCCAATGAGTATCGCCCCCTTCCAAGTTGCGATAGTTCCCATAAAATACGAGGGAGAAATGCAAAAGGAAGCCGACCGCCTCTACGAAGAATGTAAAAAAAGAGGAATTGAAGTCCTCCTAGATGACCGAAAAGAAAGGACAGGCGTTAAGTTTAAGGATATGGACCTTATAGGCATTCCGATAAGGCTTGTAGTCGGCGAAAAAAATCTTCCCAATATCGAATTTAAGCTTAGAAAGGCGGGAGAAAGCAGCTTAATCGATAAAAACAAGGTTGTAGACTTAGTTGAAAAAACCGTAAAAGAAGAACTTGCAAAATTAAACTAGAGGATTTTTAAATGAAAAAGATTTTAAGTTTTGGTTTTCTACTTTTTTTTCTCTTCACGGCAGAGAGTTTTAAGCTCATAGCCGAAGAAAAGTCGGCATGGGATGGAACGGAATCGGGAGATTACCTTATCTATCAAGACCTTTCGTGGAAGGAACCTACATGGGCCGGCTTTTTATATTACAACGATAATACAATAGGCTGTTTTGTATATACTTCAAACGGAAAAGTCTTTGCAAAAGTTCTATTTAGCGGAGAAATTCTAAACGGAGAATTCGTAATTACAGGCCAAAACAATATTTCGGGTATTAACACCGATCCGGCCTACACCTATGCGGTAAACTATCTTATGGAAATGCTTCCGAAACTCTATGCGTGGAAGTCTCAAAAATTAACTGAAAGCCTTGTAATAAAAACCGGTTCTAAAATAGTAGATGAAGAACAATTCGGAGGGGAAAGCGAGGTAAAATTCCAATCCTACATTCCCCTCTTTCATATAAAAGAAATTTTAGATTCCAATAAGGAAAAAGCTTTTGAGTTGATAGAAATGGGAAGAATAAAAGACGAAAAAACTTTTTTTGATTTTAAACCTCTCGAAGATGTTAAACCTATTGAGTCTAAATTCGTTTTAAACTCCAAGTCGAAAAAAGAAACAAGAACAGTTGACGGGGTTAAACTTTCTTTAGACAGCCAATGGAAACAGATAGCAGACAATACCTTTCTTATGGGAAATGAAGCTTTTTTAAATGTAAATACCCTCGACTTAAAAACGATACCCGATGTCAAAGGCAGGGAAGCGGATTTTTTAATAAAATATTTTTCGTCTTCGGGCAAGGCATCCAAAATTCTTGCAAAAAATACGGATATAAAAGGAACAAAACAAAAATTTAAAATCATAAACAGCGTCTATGATATTGAAACAAAGACCATCAAACACGATATTAAATTGATAATAAAAAAAGAAAAGTCAAAATATACTGTAGTAAGTTTAACAGTCGATAAATCTTCGTATCAAAAATACAAAGACTATTTTGACGGCTTATTTTAAAAATTTATGGAGGTTTAAAATGCAGCAAACTTTAATGGAATATGTAAAAGACATTTTACCTGAAATTGCAAAACACACAATGAAAAATCCGGCTGTTACGCCCGAAAATGTATTACAAAAGGGAAATCCCGCCCTGTCTAAAATTCTTGATGAGATGGTAGACGATCTCGCCCTTGAAAATTCGGAATTCAGGCATCCTGAACACTTGGAAGAATTTTTAGATGAGGTGAAAAAAGGGAAAAAAGGCATAATCCTTGCGGAGCACTACAGCAATATGGATTATCCGGCTTTTATAAATTTAATGAAAAAAACCGGTACTAAAGGAACGGAGCTTGCCGAAAAGTGCATAGCAATGGCCGGACTAAAACTGGGAGAAGACAATCCCTACGTTGCAGCCTTCGCAAGCGCCTATGACCGTATTTATATCTATCCCAGCCGTTCCATCAAATCGATTAAAGACCCTGAAGTTTTGGCAGAAGAATTAAAACGAAGCAAGATGATAAACCTTGCTTCAATGCGGGCACTTGAAAAAGCAAAAGAAGAAGGCCGGGTAATTCTTGTATATCCTGCAGGAACCCGATACCGCCCCGGAAAACCCGAAACAAAAAAAGGTGTAAAAGAAATAGATTCCTATATTAAAATGTCCGATATAATGCTCTTGGTTTCAAGCAATGGAAACTGCCTGCGTATTTCGGATTCAGGAGATATGACTGAGGATACTGTCTGGAAGGATAGGCTCATCTTTGATGCAAGCCCCGTTATAAACTGTGAAGAATATAGAGAAAAAGTAAAGGCAGAGCATGGAGACCTTACAGGCATAGATAAAAAGCAGGCCGTAGTCGATCAGGTAATGGCAGACCTTGAAAAAATGCACGAAGCAAACGAAATCGGAAGGCTATAATAGGAGAAGATTGTGACGCATACGTTTTATGTTGAAGTTCGAAGCTACGAGCTTGACGCTTATAATCATGTAAACAACTCGGTTTACCTAAACTATCTGGAACATGCCAGAATGCAGTTTTTAAAAAAGATAGGTTTTGATTATGTAGGGATGATTGAAGAAGGCTACATGCTTTATGTATCCCACATAGATATTAAATACAAGCACTCTGCCAAACTTTACGATAAACTGGCCATTGAGGTTACTCACATCGATTTGGGTAAAGTTTCCGGAACCTTTTTGCAGGTTATAAAAAATGAAGAAGGTAAAGTCTGTGCTGAAGCAAAAGTAACCTGGGCCTGTGTGGACAGTATGGGACGGCCCGTTAAAATACCCGAAAAATACTTGGTTCCGGGGCTGGAGCCCGAGCTTCAGCCATAAAAAGTTAATTTTAGCTTATTTTTTATTGACTTAATTTCGCCACGGTATTATATTCTATTCCGTCTTAAAAAAATATGGAGTTTATATGAAATCTATTTTAAAAACATGTTTATTTATTGCTCTTCTTTCATCGGTAAATCTCTTTGCGATGGGAGCAAGAGAGATGCCGGATAACGGCAAAAAAAATGTTGCTGTTACTTTCGATGCAATGAAAGAGTTAACTCAGGCAGTTGCAGGGGACAATGTCAATATTTCGGTTATCATTCCGCCGGGAATGGAAGCTCACGACTTTGAGCCCAAGGCCAAAGATCTGGCTTTTTTATCGAAGGCCGATATTTTAATCTATAACGGGTTGGGTATGGAGTTTTGGCTTGATGAAGCCGTAAAAGCGGTCAACAACAAAAAGCTGATTATGGTCGAGGCTAGCAGCGGAATTGAAGCAATTAAAGCGGGACATCACAATCATGATGAACATGGAGAAGACTGTGACTGCGAAGTTTGTGCCGGGCAGCACAAACACGGCAAGGGACATGAACATTGCCATCACGGAGAATTCGATCCTCATACATGGCTCAGTCTCTCTTCTGCAAAAATTATGGTTAAAAATATTGAAAATGCTCTGACTATGGCCGACCCTGCAAATGCAAAGAGCTATAAAGAAAATGCAAATAAATATATTGCCGAACTTGACGGGCTTTTAAAAGAATATATCGAGAAATTTTCTAAGGTAAAAAACAAGCACTTTGTAACGGGACACGCAGCCTTCGGATATCTTTGCAGAGATTTTTCTTTAGAGCAAAATTCCGTAACCGATATCTTTAATGACAACGAACCGAATCCGAAAGAACTTGCAAAACTTGTCGAATATTGCAGGGAGCATAAAGTAAAAGTTATCTTTACAGAAGAAGCGGCAAGCCCCCTTGTTTCAAAAACCCTAGCAACAGAGCTTGGAGCCAAGGTTGAAAAAATTTATACAATCGAAAGTCCTGAAGATAACAAAAGCTATCTTGAACGCATGAAGACAAATTTAATGCGCATATATGAAAATTTAAAATAAAAGAAACGGGCGGTCTTTTGATTTTTTAAAGACAGCCCGGCTCTTTTTTTATGGAGCTGGCTCTTTTTTTTATGGGAGCCTGACTCTTTTTGTTGGAGAATAAATGAGCCATTACTTTAAAAATATATTCCGAATTAAAAGTACCTTTGCCTTGATGTTCTTGTCTTTTTTCTGTATTTTTTTATCGGTATGCAGAATTTTTATAGCAGAAAACTATTTTTTACTTTTTTTGGTCTGGAACTTATTTTTAGCCTTTGTACCATGGCTTATTTCTTCAACGCTATACCTATCAAAAAACAATAACAAAATAATTTTTATTGTTTTTACGGCTATCTGGCTTCTGTTTTTTCCCAATGCCCTTTACATTGTAACCGATTTTATCCATCTAAAAACAGCAGCTTCATCTATGAGGTGGTATGATTTAATACTATTGTTTTCTTACAGCTTTGCAGGTCTTTTTTACGGGTTTGTAAGTTTGGATTTTATCGAAGCCAAGCTTCAAAAGCTTTTTACTATAAAATATCCGCAAATTGTTTCAGGTTTTGTGATATATCTTTCAGCTTTCGGCATCTATTTGGGAAGATTTTTAAGGTGGAATTCATGGGATCTTGTAACGAATTTAAATTCGGTCCTGTCAGACCTTTTTTTGCCGATAAAAAATCCCTTTATACATGCAAGAACGTGGGCCTTTATTCTTTTAGTGGGTACCCTTTTTAACCTGCTTTATATATCGTACAAGAGCTTCGGCGAGAAAAAAAATTAAATTTTTAGTATTATTTTACTTGACAATTACAATAATTATGCTAAAATAAAAGCTAGAGGGAGATGTGAGTATCCGTCTTAGGCGGTTCAAAGCACAACTCCCATAAGGGGCATGACTTCATGCCCCTTTTTAGTTTTTTAATAAGCCCGTCACGGCTTAGCCCCAATTTTTACACCTTGTTTTTAATTCTTTAATTCGGCCAAATAAGCCAGCAAGAACTTCCATACGCGTTCTACAGAGGCAATTTCCATGTGTTCATTCGGTGTATGTACGTCATACAGGTTGGGACCGAAACTTATAGCATCGACTTTAGGAAGAGTCTTCTTTAAAAGGCCGCATTCAAGCCCTGCATGTATCGCTGTGATAAGGGGCTCCTTTTTGTTAAGCTTTTTGTAAACATTGACGGCAGCATCGCGTACAGGAGAATCGGGACTGTACTCCCAAGCGGGATACTCCGAATTTTTTTTGAATTCGGCTCCGCAGCGTTCGGCTTGGATTCTAAGGATATCCACAATTTCATCCAAGGCACTCTTTACGCTGCTTCGTACAGAGGTTGTAAATTTGATTCTTCCATCGATTTCTTCCAAAACCCCGTTATTTAAACTTGTTTGAACAAGGCCGTGAATCTCCATGCTCATATATTGCACACCATTGGGAATACTTGCCATAAAATCAATTAGATTTAAGGTAAGCTCTTTTGTAAACATTTGGCCCGACGGATTTTGAGTTTCATTTGCCGTAACAGTTAAAAGTTTGTCAACGGCTCTGTATTCATTTTTAAAATCGGCAGTCATTTTTTCGACAATCTTCAAAACGGCTTCCGTATTTTCTGCAGCGATTACTGCATGGGCATCCTTTGCAATAGCATTGTGTTTTGAACCGCCTGAAATTTCTACTATATTGATTTTTTCGTTTTGCTTGATGTTATAAAGAATTCTTCCCAAAAGTTTAATTGAGTTGGCTCTCTGCTTATTGATCTCGATACCTGAATGTCCACCAAGGAGACCCCCAACTGTGATTTTTAAGAATTTTCCTTTGGCTGCTTCTTTCTTTATATCGAAAAAGACATGGATATTAGCCCCGCCTGCACAGCTTACCAAAAATACGCCTTCTTCTTCCGAATCTATATTTAAAAGGCGTGTTCCTTGCAGGTGTTCATCGGTAAGAGCCATAGCTCCGCCCATCCCTGTTTCCTCTTCTGTCGTAATTAAAACTTCGAGCGGCGGATGGGGAATATCCTTTGAATCAAGGACGGTAAGAGCGTATGCGACTGCTATACCGTCATCTCCTCCGAGGGTTGTCTTATCGGCATAGAGCATTTCGCCTTTTACAACGAATTTGATAGGATCCTTTAAAAAATCATGGTTTGAGGAAGCATCCTTTTCACAAACCATATCCATGTGGCCCTGAATAATAACTGTAGGAGATTTTTCATAACCGGCAGTTCCGGGCTTCTTTATTATAACATTCATAGCCTTATCTTGATGTACTTCAAGATTTCTATCTTTTGCAAATTTTACAAGAAAATCGCTGATAGCTCTTTCGTTTCCCGAACCTCTCGGTACCTGAGAGATTTCGTAAAACCATTTAAAAACTTCTTTAGGTTCAGTGTTCTGCAACGGATTCATTATTGCCTCCAAATTATTTATTTTATAGGCTGTCAGTATATTATAAAATATAAAAAAAAACAATCAGGATAACCGGCATGACTATGAGTTTAATCGCATTTATATGGGATAGGCTGTGTATATTTCTTGAGGATTTTTTATCATATCATGCAAACGCTTTTCAATATGTTCCCAATTAAATTTTCCGACTATTAAGTTTACCGGCTCATGTATGAAGTCTATATCATTTTGAGTAAATAAGTCCAAATCAATACTTTTCCTGTGCCCAAGCCGTAATGCAATAGAAGTGCCGCCAACTAAAAAGAATTGATCCATTTGACTGTCTTGCATGAGCTTTCTTAACAATTCAAATGCAGTTTTCTCGACAGTGTTCTTTTGCAGCATAAAAAATCTTCCTTTTTTAAATCAAAAAGCAAACAAGACCAATTCAATTCTTTTGGGGAAAGATAAGGAATTTGTACAACAATATTTTTTACCCTTTCAAAGCCGCCGTAAAGTTGAAACATTGCATAATAATCTTCCGGTCTACCGTATTCCAAAACGCGGGCGACAACAATTTTTGACATTATATTCCAATCCCAATCGGGAGCTTTTGTATCATATTCCCAGAGAATTGACTGAGAAATTTGTTCTTTTTTGTGAGTTTCATAATCTGCAAAAAACATATCATACCTCCCAAGCTCTATTATAGCATATTTTTGTACATTTTTCCACACGGTAACGGAGCAACAGAACAGATAACCGCAAAGAAATAAGCTGATAAAAAACAGTTGACAGAAAGATTCCTCTAAGCTAAAAAACTCTAAGCCATAAATTAAAAGAATCTTTCATCCATTCGGCTACATCCATTCCGTAAACGGATTGTAAAATTTCTCCGGTTAAAACCTCTTCTTTTTTTCCTGAGGCTTGTATGGTGCCGTCTTTTAAAAAAATAAGTTTATCTGCAAATTGAAGGGCTAGGTTTATATCGTGGAAGACTCCGATGACGGCTTTAGCTTCTTTTTTGCAAATCTCTTTTAAAAAAAGAATAAGCTCGGTTTGGGCTTTTAAGTCCAGATGATTTGTAGGTTCATCGAGCAGGATAAGTTCGGGTTCTTGGGCAAGAGTGCGGGCCAGATAAACGCGCTGAAGCTGACCGCCTGAAAGTTCATCTATTTTCTTTTCACGCAAATTCCAAATATCTACAGCCCTTAAGCATTTTTCTACATAGACCCTGTTTTTTTTTGAGACTGAAAGAAAAGAGCTGGCTTCTCTGTGGACATATCTTCCCATCATAACGGTATCATAAACGGAATATGAAAAATATATAGAAGAAACTTGACTTAAAACAGCTATTTTTTTTGCTATATCCTTGCGTTTGATATTTTTTAAGTTTTGACCGTTTAAAAGAATTTCACCCGAGTAGCCGATAAGACCGGCAAGAGTTTTTAAAAGAGTCGTTTTTCCACAGCCGTTAGGGCCCAAAACACAAAGACTGTCTCCTTTTAAAACCGAAAAGGAAATATCTTTTAAAACAGGAGTCTTTGAATATCCTGCATAAACCGATTTTACATTTATTAAAGGATAGTCCATAAAAGTTAAGCCCTCCTCCGTCCCTTAAAATAGACATAGCAAAAAAACGGAGCACCTGCGAGGGCTGTGATTGCTCCCACCGGAAGCTCTTGGGGAGACAGAATAGTTCTTGCCGTCATATCGCATAGAACCATCGCAGTGCCTCCTATACAAAAGGACACAGGAATCACTATCTTATGCCTTGCACCGACGAGCTTGCGTACAATGTGCGGAGAAATCAAATCGATAAACCCGATTATGCCTACAAATGAAATTACGGTTCCGGTAAGGGCTGATGCCAAAAACAAAAGAAGCCATTTAATCTTTTTTGTATTTAGGCCCATAGTCTTAGCCTGCTCCTCGCCGAAGGTAAGCAAATCCATTTCATTTGAAAGCCCTGTAAGAATCAAGGTTCCGGCAGCACAGACAGGCAATAATACGTTAAAGTTTTTTATATTTTGGCTTGCAAAGCTCCCCATCTGCCAAAATATCAGTCGGGCCATTCCGTCCCGATTAAGGGCGATTATTATGGTTATAATTCCGTTTATAAAAAGAGAAAAAACTATTCCTGTTAAAATAATCGTCGAGTTTTCAAAATTCCTATCAACCAAGGCCGCAACTTTAACCGAGGCGTAGACTGTAAGAAGACCTGCAATAGTGCCTGCAAGAGGAAGGGTAAAAGCCGGTATTAAAGGAAGAGTGAATCCTGTCAAAATTACCAGAGCAGCTCCCAAGGCGGCGCCGGATGAAACGCCCATGGTGTAAGAAGAAGCCAATGGGTTCTTTAAGATACTTTGCATTACGGCCCCGCTTACGGCAAGGGAACCGCCTGCCAAAAAAGCGACCAGCACCCTAGGCAGCCTCACGTTCCAAACTATTGCAACAAATGTCGATTCAATACCGTAAATTTCTTTTTGGGCTACTTTTGAAAATATGATTTTGATAATATCTTGGGGCGGAACAAAGACCGAACCTATTCCTACCCCCAAGATGAGAACAAGGATGCAGGCTGCAATCGAGCCTGCAAGCTTGAATTGAAGTTTCATTATTTATAGATTTCGGGATAGACGGCTTTAGCCATTTCTTTTAAGGCCTTTATAATGTTATGGTTAGGTCTTGAAGAAGAATTTGTATCAATACCGAAAACCTTTTTGCCCTTTACGGCTTTAAGAGAAGCCCAGCCTGCTCTGGCCATTATTTCATCAATCGGGTTAGGAATATAGCTTACATTGGTCAAAATTACATCGGGATCCTTAGCTAAAACCATTTCATCCGAAACGGCTATCCAACTTTTTTGATCGGCAAGAATATTTTGAGCTCCGATAATTTCGATCATCTCATTTATAAATGTTCCTGTTCCCAAACTGTACATATAAGGAGCGGCCCCTATTTCAAAGTAAACGGTTTTCTTTTTATCTTGAGCAATAGCGGCTCCTTTTTTTCGGACAGCTTCGATTTCTTTTTTCATGTTTGCAATAATTTTTGCGCCCTTTTCTTCATGTTTTACGACGGCAGCTATGTATGCAATATCAAGATAAATGGCCTCGATACTTGAAGATGAGGGGATATTTATAACGCAGATACCTGCATCAATTAAGGGAGAAAAAGGTGTGTTCCCTTTTGCATTCGACATCCCCGAGATAAAAACTACATCCGGTTTTAGGGCGATAAGTTTTTCTGCATCGGGTTTCATCATATTGAAATATGGGATATCCTGTTTTAAAAGCCCATCCTTTTGAGTATTGGTATCGGCGGCAATAATCTTGTCGGCAAGACCCAAATCGATAAGGATTTCCGTGGTAGACGGAGCCATTGAAACAATTTTTTCTACCTTTGCAGGTAAGGTAATCGGGGCTCCTGCCCTGTCCATAGTTAAATCAAGTGAGGGAAGGCTTGCTTCTTTTGCGCCTCCTGCAAAAATCATTGTGCCAGCTGCCAAAAGCAGTGTCAGCACAAAGAAGATTTTCTTAAAATTTTTCATAACTTCCTCCTTAAAAAAGTTTTTGAAGGATTATCAAATCCTGAAAAAAGTTTTTTCGAGTAGTTTTGCAGAATGCAAAACTACATACAATAGCTGAGATTATACACCGATACAAAAAAAATTACAAGTTTACCGGAATGTAAATTAGCTAATCGATTCCACTTCTTCTTGGGTGAGACCGGTAGCTCTTACGATAGCTTCTATGGCAAACCCCATTTCAAGTAAATTTTTTGCCGTTTCAAGAGCTTTTTTGTATGAGCCGTCGGAAAAACCTTGCTCAATTCCTTGCCGAATACCTTGTTGTATGCCTTGTTGTATGCCTTGTTGTATGCCGTCCCTTCGTGCATCCATTTCAAATGATTGTATTAACATGTATTCTTTCCTCCTCTCTTCATTTTCTTTTAGTTCTTTGATATACCGGTCTATCTTGCGGATAAAGGGGCTGTCACTTGTTATGCCGTTCATGTATTCCAAAAAAGCCTTTAGTTCAGGGTCAGGCATCTTATCTGCTGCAGTGCTGTTGATAATGACCTTGGTTATGCCGTCTTGTAATACGATTGTGTTATTTTCACTGCATATCGTTTTGAAGGTGTATACCGGTAAGCCTTTGCTTGGATAGTCGAACGGGCAAAAAAAGATGATGAATGAATTGGGTAAGTCGGTATAATGCCCACCCTTTTCAAGGCTGCTCACGTCGATAACCGATTGATAGTAGCGTAAGCGTTTAGCAAGGTCTTGTTTATTTGTAGTTTGCATCTCAACGTCATACATGCTGCCATCACTGCCGGTAACCCACACATCAAGACGTATGCTTTTTGCATAGCCTACTTGGTCGAATGTTTTTTGATAGCTTATATCGCTAATCGGCCCGATCGAGTCTGCAAGTATCATATTCAAAACCGTTGTACAGATAGACTTATCCTGCATCACCGCACAAAACATATAATCGTCGGTAATCGTTAAATCGTCAAAGCGCTTTTGCATAGGCCTCCTCATTGATTGTATTATACCACAACTTCCTCAATTTTGTAAGAGCGTTTTTTTTAATTTAACCGCAAAGATGCTAAGAGCGCAAAGAAATTTTGATGGTGTTTTGATAGCATATTCTTTCATTTATCCTTGGCGTTCCTTGCGGGCTTCGCGGTTTCATTTTACATCTGCACCGCCTATTTGCAAAAAGGCTATTCAAAAATTTACACAGATGGCAATAAGAAATGCACAAGGATGCACATTTTTTTATTGGCATCTTAGCGGACTTTGAAAGATAGGCATTTGGAAAATTCTTTTAAGATTCGGGCAACTACAGGATATTCAATTATTAAAGGCAAATTAGAATATAAGCAAGGAAGTTTGTATTTCAAAGTTCCTTGCTTATAATTTATCTAAAAAACTTATTTCCTATTGGCTAGGGCAACGATTCTGTTCATCTCGTTATTGATGATCATGTAGCCTTCGTCAACGCCCATACCGGGCTTTGCAAGCTGTTGGGCGGCTCCGGCTGCAACGGAACAGTTTACGATAACCTCAGCCGAGCGGTTGGTTTCGTTACATGTTCCTCCGCAATAGGCACCTACTCCCTTTTCCTTACAGTAAAGGATAGCTTCAATCGTGTTGTTAATTCCGCCAAGGTCGGGGGTCTTAATCTGAATCATGTGGCCTGCACGGTTATCGGCAAAGTACTGAATGTCTTCGAGGGTATTGCACCATTCATCGGCAACAAGCTCTACCTTTACGCCGTTATCGTCAAGGCTCTTTGTGAGAGCTGCAAGTACCTGCATTTGCTTTTCTCTGTCGCCCATATCCATGGGGCCTTCGATTCTAAGTTTAAAGGGAGCGGCAGCAGCTTCCAATGTTTTAAGATAGGCCGTCATCTTGGGAACATCGTTATTTGTAAAGTCTCCGATTGTGCCGTATACGTCAATGTGGAAAATAGGATTATAGTTCTTGCAAGTTCTCATGGTTTCGACCCTGTTTTTAAGCCATTTAACATATTCCAAGAGCTTTTCGCCGTTTTTACCGGTTTTTTCTTCAACATTGTTAAAAAGACCATGGGGAAGAACTTCAGCCTGTTTGATAATCATCTTATCGGCATTTAAGTAGCGGTCATCGCCTGACTGGGTAAAGATCGGGATTCTCTTTATTTGGCATCCTGTCTTGTATTCTTTTACAACAACTTCGGCCATCGTTATGTGCTGGGACTTTGCAACAGCATCAAGAATAGCTTGAGATATGCCGTAGCGTAAAGCCGTGTGCATTCTCTTTCCGTTTACCTTATGCTCCTCAAAGGTTTTAGCCATCTCTCTGAAGTTTGTAATTTCTTTTCCTACAAAGAGGGGCTTTATATCCTTTTCAATTACGGGAATAAAGTCCTTTGCCAAAAAGAGGGGATCGCGTCCGCCTGCTCCGGAATACTGTACGGCAGCACAGTCTCCGTATGCAACCTGTCCGTCTTCGAGAATAAACATAACGGAAATAGCTTCGCCTGCCTGTCTGATTGAGGTAAAGCCCTCGGTTACGGGTTTTCCCGTATAAAAAAATCCGTCATGACCTGCACCCATCTTGATAGCCTTTTGGTCATCAAAATAAAAACCTGTTTTGCCTTCTGCGCAAACAACATCAATAATTTTCATATTTAATACTCCTTAGATAAACATGGAGGCTTGTATTTCAAGCCGGAATGTTTATCGAATCTCCTAGTTCCTAAGATAATTTTAGTGTTTAGCCGGTCTTCCAACGAGAACACCGGAACTTACGGCATAAACATCATCAACCGACATTTGGAAGTCAACTTCCCTCTTATCGGCCTTGGCCCTCTCTTCAAGTTTTCCCCTGTTAAAGTCGAGAATGTCCTTTGTAAATGGCAGATTTCCCGGCATTAGATAGCGGATACATCCGTCATTGTCTCTGGCAGGCATTACTTTTCCGGCATTGTACTGGGAAGGGGCAAATGGAATGTCTATTACGCCGGCTTCAAAGGCCTTGATAGTGCCTTCAACCAAGTCTCCGCCTCCTATCTCATAGACTCTGTCCATAATACATTTTGTTTCTGCCTTGATAAGCTCAATCTCTTGGGCGAGTATTCTTGAATCGGGATAACGCTGTCCCTTCAAAAGGTTTAGAACCATCTTGGTAGCCTTGATACCTCCTGCATTTGCTTCTTTGGTAGGAATACCGAAAGCTTCATGCGGGGTTTTAACGATTACCTTTGTAGCTCCGGAAAGAGCGGCAGTGGTACTTCCCAAGGAGATAAGACCATAAGCTCTGGATTCATCGGCAGGGAAGCCTCCCATCCATTGATGGAAAACCGTGGTGATGCACATATCCTTGTAGCCGAATTTTTTCATATAGTCCTTTGTAATTTCTCTTAAAGAAATAACGGCTGCAACGTCTTGCGTCATGTTTCCGCACATGCCGTAACCTACGGTAATGCTCTTTACACCCTGCTCTGCGGCCAATAGGGCTTCGATAACGCCTACTGCAATAGCAACCGAAGGAGGAACGAGGGTTCCCGTAAGAGGGCCGAAGGGTTCTCTATTAAGGTGAACTCCGTTTTCTTCATAAAATCCTACGAGGCGGTCGGCATATTGCCAACACATTATGCTGTGTTCAATTGAAACAGCCTTTGCATAGGGAACGTTGTAGCTTATTCCTCCGCCTTCATTGGAGGTATAACCTCCGGCATGAATAATCTCTGAAAGAAGACGGGCATCGGGGGTTCCGTGTCTTGCCTGTAAGGGAAGATTTACGGCTTCCAAAACCTGACGGCAGGGGCCCACACCCCAGTTTACGGCAGGGAAACCGTTCATAAGAGAGCGGCCGGCCTTCTTTGAAGCTTCAATACCGGCCTCGCCTTCTTCATATCGGTTTTGACGCGTATAAGCGTCAATGGTGCTGGGCAAAAAGTCGGCACCGCCTTCATCCTGTAAAAACTGCAATAGGTTGATGTGTTCATCCAAAAGGGGAACACCGGCTCGCGGCTGAGCCGTAGTGATACCTTCTTTGTCCGCTTGTTCAAGTTTGATTGCAAAGTTTTTTTCAGGCGGGATCTTCTTTAAATAATCGATAGACTCTTTTAAGTCAACATCCTTTCCCGTGGGCCATGTTTGGAGAATTTCTTCCCGCATCTCCATAAACTCCCCCTCGGGTATTTTTTTATTTTTCCATCTCATACTCTTGCTCCTAAAGTATAATTTAGGATTGTATCACAATGATGATATAGCTTCAAGGGGAGGGAATACGGTTTTTATGGATTACCAATTAATTAATCGCTTCGATTGTTTACACATTACAAGCTTTTTAGAACCTTTGTCATCTCGTCAAGACCGGCAACCTCGATACTGTCCTCAGGCGGATAGAGGGCTCCTCCATAGTAGATTGAAGGATTTGCCTTGGTAGACGGCTCTTCCCTGCGTTTTAGAGCCGCAAAGTGAATCTGATCAACACCTGTGAGCTTGATTATTTTTGAAGCGTTTTTTTCGGTAATGCCGCCGCCGGGTAAAATTTCGATTCGGCCTCTTGCATGCTTTACCATTTTGGCAATTAAGTCGGCACCCTCATAGGCTGTAGGCTCTTGCCCGCTCGTTAAAACTCTGGTGAAGCCTAAAGAAATAAGCTCGTCCAGGGCCTTTAAGGGATCAGGCACCACATCAATGGCTCGATGAAAAACTTTATCCGCTCCCCCTGCAATTTTTATCAAAGCTTCACACCGTTTTGAATCGATGGTTCCGTCTTTTTTTAAAAAACCGAAAACAAGACCGTCAGCTCCGTTATCTATCAAAAGCTTTGCATCTTCAAGCATAGTCTTATACTCATAAGAAGAATAAAAGAAACCGGCAGCTCTGGGCCTTACCATGGTCATAACCTCAAGATGAGTTTCCTTTTTAACCAGCTTTAAGGTTCCAAGAGAAGGAGTCAGGCCTCCCAAAAAAAGAGAAGAATTAAGCTCAATCCTTGAGGCTCCTGCCTTTTCCGCCAAGACGGCATCCTCAAAGGATCCCGCACAAATTTCTATTTTAATATTTTTCATTTAGTACCTCATATTGTAATAAATTACCTCCGGCATTTTAAAAAATGAAGACGAAAATGTCAACATCAGAGGCCAGCTATTGTCAAGAAACAAATAAAAGGTTACAATAGAAAAATGAATAAGAGTAATAAAACAATTCCTGTTCTTTTAAAAGAATTAAAAGACCTTGAATCAAAACTGACGGAAGCCTATAAACAGCTTGGGAACAAACTTATTAAAGATACGGCAGATCCGGCCGCAGAAGCAAATGGGGTTTCTCAAGAAAATTTTCTTCAATGGCAAAAACTGCATGATGAAAGAAAATTTTGTACTGAAAGCGTTTTGGACATAAAAAACAACAGCACCCGCCTTTCGGAACTGGACAGCTTTAAAAAACAGATAAAAGACAGGCTCTCGGATACAAAAAAAGAGATAGAAAAGTTAAAGGGAGATTTTTTACTCAAAATTTACAAAGATTTTTTGCCACAGTGCGGAAGCCTTTTTGATTCTCCATCTGCCGAAATACGCACGGAAGAAGCAAAAATACATGATGCTCAAGAAAAAATAGAAACCTTAAAGACAGAAAAAAAGGAAGCGAACTTTTTTGCTAAGCTCGGCCTCTCAGGCAAGATTTCTTCCCAGGAATTAAAGGTAAAAAATTCCGAAAAAAAGATTAAAAATATTTTAACAAAATCGGATATAGATATTTACAATTCTCAAGAGGTAAAAGCTCTTTATGATGAAAATAAGCTTTCATCCGAACTAAAAAAAACTTACGAAGAAATTTTAAAACTCGGTACCGATTTAAGCGATTCGGAAAGCCGTCTCAAAATGATAGATGAGGAAACAGGCTTTGTTACTCAAAAATTAGCCGATGCCGGTGCAGACAAAAATTCTAAAAAACGGATCGATAACTTTACAAGCAGAATAAAAGAAATAGATGAAAAAATAGACCTTATTTTGGAATCTGCCGGAATAAAATATACAGACAAGTTTTATTCGGCCGAAGGAGATTCAGCTCTTGGGGAAACTCCTTCGGATGACGAACTGGGAAAATATGCATCCTATCTAAAAAAATCGGGTAAATACCGAAAAGAAATAAGCAAAACAAAATACAATATAGAATTCTGCGAAACAATGCAAAAAATTAAGGCGGAAGAAAATCAAATTCAAAATCTTAACCGCACAATCAAAAATTGCGAAAACGCAATTAAGGAAGCCGAAAGGAAAATCAGCAACTCTGAAACTGCCATCAAAAACTCGGAAGCTAAAATAGCCGATTTAAAAGACCTCGCAGTCGAACTTGAAGAGAAATTTGCGGATAAAACCTATGAGCAGGTTACGGAGGAAGAATAATGGCAACAAAAAAAGCAGTTTATGATGAGTCCAAAATAAAAACTTTGAGCTCCCTTGAACATATCCGGTTGAGGACGGGTATGTACATAGGCCGCTTAGGCGACGGCTCAAATCCCGATGACGGTATCTATATCCTCGTAAAAGAGGTCATAGACAATTCAATAGACGAATTTATAATGGGAAACGGTTCCCGCATAGATATTCAACAAGACGGAAACAAGGTAATAGTCCGCGACTTCGGGCGGGGAATTCCTTTAGGAAAATTGGTAGAATGTGTTTCGGTTATAAACACCGGTGCAAAATATAACGATGATGTCTTTCAGTTTTCGGTCGGCTTAAACGGGGTCGGAACAAAGGCTGTAAATGCCCTTTCGGAACATTTTAGGGTTGTAGCCGTGCGGGACGGCAAATATGCCGAAGCAATCTTTGAAAGAGGAAAGCTCGTAAGCGAAAAAAGCGGAAACACAAAACCTGGGATCAAAAACGGAACCCTTGTCGAATTCATTCCCGATACAAAAATTTTTGGGGACTATAAATTCAATTTGGACTTTATCGAAAAACGGATTTGGAACTATGCCTATTTAAACTCCGGCCTTACCTTGAGTTTTAACGGAAAACTTTTTAAATCCGAAAACGGCCTTTTGGACTTGCTTGAATCCAATGTAGGAACTTCAACAATTTATGAAGTCTGCCGATTCAAGGAAAAACAGCTTGAGTTTGCTTTTTCGCACACAAACAATTACGGCGAAACCTACTACTCCTTTGTAAACGGACAATACACTTCCGACGGCGGAACCCACCTTTCAGCCTTTAAGGAAGGCTTATTAAAAGGCATTAACGAGTATTTTAGAAAGAACTATAAGAGCGAAGATGTAAGAGAGGGAACCTGTGCCGCCGTTTCCGTAAAGATTCAAGCTCCGGTATTCGAAAGCCAGACAAAAAACAAGCTTGGCAACACCGAGGTGCGCTCTTGGATAGTCAACGATACAAAGTCGGCAGTTGTAGAATGGCTGCAAAAAAATGCGGACTCTGCCGCAAAACTTGAAAGCAAGATAATTGCCAACGAAAAACTCCGCACCGAGCTTAACACGGTAAAAAAAGAAGCAAAGGCGGCAGCAAAAAAAATTGCCATAAAGATTCCGAAATTAAAGGACTGCAAATTCCATTTAGGAGACGGAAAATTCGGTGAAGACACCATGATCTTTATTACCGAAGGAGACTCTGCTACAGGGGCAATGGTTTCAAGCAGGGATGTTTTAACGCAGGCAATTTTTTCTCTTCGAGGAAAGCCCGAAAACATGTACGGCAAAAAACGGGCTCAGATATACAAAAACGCCGAGCTTTATAATATGATGATGGCCCTGGGCATCGAAAACGATATTGAGGGCTTGCGCTACTCAAAGATTGTAATCGCAACTGATGCGGATAACGACGGCTTTCATATCCGTAACCTGCTTTTAACCTTCTTTTTAAGCTATTTTGAAGAGCTGGTTACCTCAGGACGGGTTCATATCTTGGAAACGCCCCTATTCAGGGTACGCACCAAAAAAGAGACAAACTATTGCTATTCCGAAAAAGAAAGAGATGAGGCCGTAAGCCGCCTTGGGGCTTCTTCCGAAATTACCCGCTTTAAGGGCTTGGGAGAAATAAGCCCAAAGGAATTCGGGCAATTTATCGGGCAGGATATAAAACTCCTCCCCGTAACGGTTCAAACCCTAAAAAAAGTTCCTTCAATTTTGGAATTCTACATGGGCAAGAACACCCCGGAGCGCCGCAAATTTATCATGAAAAATCTTCTGGCCGAGATAGACGCTTAATTACTTCTCCGGCGGGTAAAAAAAGCTTGACTCTTTATTGTGATTACAATATAATTACATAAAGGAGACAAGGAGGCCTTTTATGATTGTATCGCTTGTACCTGTGGGAAATTCACGCGGAATAAGATTACCGAAACTCGTGCTTGATAAGGTTTCAAGTGCAGATAAGTTTGAAGTGGAGGTTTCGGAAAAAGGAATTTTATTAAAACCTATAAAATACGAACCTCGAAAAGGGTGGGAAGAAACCTTTCGTAAGATGCACCAAAATAATGAAGACTTAGCGGAGGATATCCCCGAGCCAAGGGATTTTCAATGGGAATGGTAATTAAGCAATACGAGGTCTATCTTATAAACCTAGATCCCACAATAGGCCATGAAATACAAAAAACAAGGCCTTGCTTGGTAATATCTCCCGATGTTATGAATAACAATATTTCCACCGTTATTATTGCCCCTATGACTACAAAGTCTCATGCTTACCCGACAAGAGTCAGTATAAAATTTGAAGGCAAAAATGGATGGATAGTATTGGATCAAATCAGAACCGTAGACAGGGTAAGATTGGTAAAGCATTTGGGAAAGATAAAACCGGCAGAAGTCCTTGCCGTAAAAAAAATCATTAAAGAAATGCTTGTCGATTAAAATACGAATCGGGCTTACAATGTTTCTTTAAAAGAAGCCGTCTGATACAGGCTTTTAATTACCTCTCCGGCGATTAAAAGGCCGGCGATGGAGGGTACCCAAGCAGCCGAGGCCGGAGGGTTTTGTTTTACGGTACATTCGGTTTTAGAATAAAGTACCTTCAAGTGCTTAACATTCCTTTTTTTAAGCTCGGTACGCATTACCTTACAAAGGGGACAGACACTTGTTTTGTAAATATCTGCAAATTCAAAATCGGCATTTAGGCGGTTTCCGCAGCCCATCGCCGAGATAATGGGGACATCATTTTTTTCGGCCTCGGCTGCAAGAAAAAGTTTTAGGGCTATTGTATCGACGGCATCAACTATAAAATCTACCCTTTTAAAAAAATTTTCACCTAAGATTTTATAAAAACTATCGGGCAAGATAAAGGAATTTACAGTTTTTATTTTACATGCCGGATTTATATCGGCAATACGCTCCATTGCAATTTCTGTCTTAGCTTTTCCGATGGTAGAATAAAGGGCATAAAGCTGTCGGTTGATATTGCTTTCTTCTATCTTGTCGCCGTCAATCAAAATAAGCTGCCCTGCCCCGTTTTGGGCAATCCCGCTTCGGGCAAGAGCCTCGGCAGTATAGCTTCCTACGCCTCCCAAACCGAAAACCGCAATCCGAGCGTTTTCAATTTTCTTTAAATTTTCAGAACCTAAAAGAGGCTCAAACCTCGATAAAAAACTCATTGTCCTAAAAATTATAAGCCTATCTAATCTTAAATAGAATTCCTAAAATCACAATCGTAATTAAAATTTGGAGAATCACAAAGCGGATTAAAACCTGAGTCGGCGACCACTGCAAATTCTTTTTCATGTGGTCATGAAGGGGAAACCTGATATTTTTAAAAATACGGATTTTAAAAAAGCGGAGCATAACCACTTTTAAAATACCCGTTCCTCCGTTTATGAGGATAACGCCGCTCGTCATCAAAAGGATAAAAGGATTCCGCGAAATAATTACAAGAACGCCGATAAAAAATCCCAAAGCACGCGAGCCGGCATCTCCCATAAGAACCTTACTCGGATAGGCATTATGCCAAAGATAACCTGTAAGAACTCCGCAGAGGGTAAAAATCATAACTGCCCATTTTGCTCCCGTATTGATATTGGGAATCAGAAGATAGGCCGCAACTTTTACATGTCCCAAAATAAAATAAAAAACTACACCGAGGGAAACAAGGGCTAGGAGAATAAGAGTCCCCGAAAGGCCGTCAACTCCGTCAGTACAGTTTGTTGTATTAATTGAAATCCACAAAATAATTATGGAAACGGCAAAGAAGACAATAGGATGCACCTCAATAAGGTTCGATGTAAAAGGAAGCCAAAAGGACACCTTTCCTTCAAAATAGATATAAAAAATAACAAGGGCAGTCGCGGCCGATAAAATAAAATCCAAGCCGCCCTTTAAATATTCTCCCCATGACTTTTCAGATCTGTCATCTAAAAATCCCGTCAACATAACGGCAAAGGTTATAATCAAAACAAGGCTCTGCGTAATGGTAGGTGTAATCAATAAAAAAACACAGAGCACGAATATGGAGATAAAAACCACTCCGCCTCCCGTAGGCTTTCCTACGGCAGCTTCGGGATTTACGGTAAACTCCCGTCCTCTGTCTTTCGGCAATTTGGAATAAAATTTAGGCAAGAGTAAAACCGTGATTAAAAAGCCCAAAAACAAGCCTAAAGAAATTAAAACGGCATAGGATTGTAAAAGTCTCATCGGCCCGAAATAGGGACCAAGCAGTTCTGCAATATGGTATAACATTTCCGTATTATACCAAATTTTTATAGATTGTGTCTATTGTATTGTTTATATTGTAAAATTTATGTATATTTAAGAAATGTTAAACTATATAAAGAAGATAATAGCAGGCATCGCCGTAGGTATAGCAAATGTTATACCAGGGGTTTCAGGCGGAACCATAGCCGTCGTTTTCGGAGCTTATTCCGACCTTATAGGGACTGCAAGCCTTGACATCAAGACTATCAAAGCCAATTTTAAAATTTACCTTTGCCTTTTCGGAGGCATTGGCTTAGGAGTCCTCCTATTTGCACGCCTTTTCAAACTTGTTTATGAAAGATTTCCCATACAGACCAATTTCTTTTTTGTAGGCCTCATTGTGGGAAGTATCTTTATAATCTTTGACCTTGTACGTGAAAAAGAAAAAGAGAGCTCTTTTACAAAGGTCTCCAAAATTGTTTGGTTTTTTATAGGTTTAAGCATAATGCTTGCCCTATACTTTTCTAAAGGTGCGGCAGCCTCATCAGCCACTGCCATAGAAACATTGAGCTTCGGCAATTTTATCCTTTTATTCCTTATAGGTTTTGCAGGAGCTGCCGCAATGGTAATTCCGGGTATATCCGGTTCCTTCCTCCTTTTGATACTGGGAGCTTATTATACCGTAATCAAAGCCATTACCGACTTTAATATTCCGGTACTGATTCCTATAGGTTTAGGAGTTCTAGCCGGCTTCATTCTTTCTGCCCGTTTAATAGGTTTTTTAATGGAGAAATTTCCCAAGATAACCTACGCCTTTATTTTAGGGCTGGTTGCCGGTTCAATCCGTCACATGCTCCCCGATGGCTGACTGCTGCCTTCGATGAGGCTGGCTGCAGTCCTCTGTATGCTTGCAGGCTGGGGCCTGATAACGGTATTTGAAAAGATAAAAAAAGATTAAATTGAAATAAGGAAATTAACATGTCACATAAAAGAATTTATCAAGTTGACGAAAAAGTTCCGGCGGGGCTTTTCTTACCTTTAAGTATTCAACATACATTTGCAATGTTCGGAGCTTCGGTTTTAGTTCCGATTATATTCGGAATTGATGCAGGCATCGTATTATTTATGAACGGTGTGGGAACCCTTTTATTTATAGCCATAACAAAGGGAAAATCTCCCGCCTACTTGGGTTCAAGCTTTGCTTTTTTAGGACCTGCCGGCCTGATTATTTCTTCCATAGGATTTCAGTATGCCCAAGGGGCCTTTATAGTAACAGGACTTTTAGGCTGCCTCATAGCCTTTATAATTTATAAGTTCGGAACCTCATGGATAAATGTCATTCTTCCGCCTGCTGCTATGGGAGCCGTCGTTTCCCTGATCGGTTTTGAACTTACGGGACTCACTGTTCGAGGCGGAACTATCGGGGCAAACATCATGACGGAATCGGCCTCACATGGCGACATAATAGTTTTTTTTATTACGATAGGAGCTGCCGTTTTGGGTTCGGTTCTTTTTAAGGGCTTTTTATCTACCATTTCTATTTTAATTGCAAGCATTGCAGGCTACATAGCCGCAGTCTTTTTCGGTATGGTAGATTTTTCGATAATAAGAGAAGCAGGGCTTTTTACCCTTCCCCATTTTCAGCTTCCTAAATTCGATCTCATGGCAATTATCACAATGCTTCCCGTTCTTTTGGTTATCACAAGCGAACATATAAGTCATCAGGTAGTAACTTCCAACATCATCGGAAAAGACCTATTAAAAAATCCGGGACTTCACAGGAGTATCTTTGCCGATAATTTTTCGACAGCTCTTTCAGGCCTTGTCGGAGGAGTGCCCACTACAACCTACGGCGAAAACATAGGAGTTATGGCTGTTACAGGTATTTACAGTGTTTATGTAATTGCAGGAGCTGCAATCATTTCAATTTGTATGGCCTTTATAAGCCCACTAGCTGCCCTAATCCGTACCGTGCCCGGAAACGTCATAGGCGGCATAACATTCTTGCTCTATGGAATGATAGGAGCTTCGGGAATACGCCTTTTAGTAGATTCAAAGGTCGATTATTCAAAATCAAAAAACTTAATCCTAACCTCGATAGTATTCACCACAGGATTGAGCGGCCTCAGCATAAAATTCGGAGAAATCGAATTTAAGGGAATGGTTTTAGCCTCCCTCGTTGCAGTAGCTTTAAGCCTTATCTTTTTTATTTTTGAAAAATTTGGAGTGCTGGAAGAATAGGGAGCTCGTATGAATATGAAAATATCAAAATGGGACGCAGCAGATTATCTTAAAACAAGAAAGGATATTGCAATATATTTAGATGAAATACTAAAAATTGCAAGAGAAGATAATATGCCGGAACTATTTATAGAAGCCCTTGGAGATGTAACCAGAGCTCAAGGAATGGCAGATCTAGCAAAAACAATAGATGTCAGTAGAGAAAGCCTTTATAAATCGCTATCAAAAAAAGGGAATCCCTCTTTTTCAACAATCTTTAAAGTTCTTGAATTTCTTAATTTAGAAATGAGCATCGCTGCCCCAAAAACTTTAAAACAAGTAAGCATATAAAAAAGTAGGCATTCTCAAAAAAAATATTGGATAAGTATTTGACAATGGAAATTTTGATGCGGATACAAAAAAGATTTTTGTTTTTCTTTTTAGTACTCATTCAGCTTGCCGTTTTAATCGCAAGTCTAGGCAGAGTTTTTCCGTCCGTCGGATTAAACACAAAAGAAAACCATAGACAAAAAAATATCTTAGCCATGAGCGATATTTATTACCATCAAACTTTTAATAACTGTGCACCCTATTCTGCAATGGCTGCGATAAATGTAATAACAAAAAAAGAAATAGATCCGGAACTTTTAGCAAGAGAAACAGGATGGCGGATAAAAAATAACTTAACCATGCCGCGAGGCCTTATTCAAGTATTGCACAAACATGGAATAAAAACAAAAGAAAAAGTTTTATCCTGCTACTCCGATGCCGAAAAAATTAATTGGATAAAAAATACAGTCGACGAAGGAAAGCCGATTATTCTTTTAATAAAAATAAAGAAAGTTTTACATTATATAACGGTAATAGGTTACGACGAAAAAGGTTTTATTCTTTACGACTCTCTGCAAGAAAAGACAAAATCAAATCCGCGAAAAACAATAAAAGACAAACCTCAATATTATGGAAACCGTTATTACGAATATTCCGGCCTTATAAAACTTTGGGATAAGGGAGGCTATAAAATATTTTTTAAAAATTGGGCATTGGTTTGCGGATAAAATTATTTCCTTTGCAAATAAAGAATCCCGGGATTCGATTTAGGAAAACCATCAAAACCTTTTTAGTTTTTTCTAAAAATATTTACTAAGTTTACGGTTATGGGAATCGTACAGATTAAACCTATACTTCCTGAGACGGCACGCAATATCTCGGCCGATAAAATTTCCAAATTTATGATTTCGGTAAACCCGTGCGAAAAAATGATAAAGAGTAAAAGTACGGGAATTGACGTACTAACATAGGCTAAAATAAGCGTATTGGACATTGAACCTATAATATCCCGCCCTATATTCATCCCAGATTTGATCAGCTGCTTATTCGGTATCTTAGGACTTACAGATACAATCTCCCACATTGAAGAAGAAATAGACATAGCTACATCCATAACGGCTCCGAGGGAGCCTATCATAATGCCTGCAAATAAAAGTCCCTGATAATCTATTTTACGGTACTGCGGAACAAAGGCTAACATTTGAGCATCCTCATTTCCCAAACCTGAAAGTCTTAGAATTTTTCCTGCAACAAAGGCAAAAAGGCCTGCTATAATAACCCCGCCTATAGTTCCCAAAATAGCCGTATAGGTTTTGTTATTCATTCCCGAAATAATAAAAAGAGTAATAACGGAGGCAAGACTGCAAATTATAATAGCCCAAAAGATAGGATTATAACCTTGAAGGATAAGGGGAAGAAAAATGCCGAATATCAGGCCTATGGTAAGCCCTAGGGAGATAAGAGCCTTTAGACCGTTTTTTTTGCCGACAAAAATTAAAACCGCTGCAAAAATAAAAATAAGAGCATAGACCTTATAGTCCCTTGCCCTCTCATAAATGCGCAAGTTGTTTACCTTCCCTGTTTCATCTTCATCCAGCTGTAAGATGAGCTTTTCGTTTACCTTAAAAATAAGTTTATAAGGAATGGCGAGCTCTATAGTATTCCGGATTGTATAAACCTCACCCCTATGCTTTCCGGTTAAAATTTTTATCTTTAAATGCTGATAACGGAAGTCCGACTCTATCGGAATATCGGGGCGTTTTTCCTTTGTATCGTCATAAACGATTTCGATAACTTTAGCCTTAACGACCTGACTTTCGGGAGCATTTATATATGTACTATAATAACTGCTTAAGCCATCATACTTCTTCTCCATATCTTGAGATAAATTTTCAGAGGAAATTCGCCCTGTGTCTTCTGCATATAAATTAAAAAATAAGAGGCTTACAATAAAAAGGAAAATACGTTTCATGTCCGGTTCCGTTCATCTTTACTTAGAAGCCTCTAAAAACATCAGTTTTTAGAGGCTTCCTTTAATAAAAAGCGGCGAGAAAGTTTTCTACACCGCTTTTATAATCGAATCCTGTTATTTGCTTATATCTTTAATATAATCGACAGGTATGGGTTTAATTGTTTTAGCCTTTTTAATGGCGTCAATGAGAGCATCTCTTATAGATACGCTTTCGGCAGAATTTGTTGCCTTGCTAAAATCATAGGAATCTCCTCCCGTAAACATAAAGCTGTTTACCACAACCTTATATTTTTTATTCATATCAAGGGGTGTTCCGTCCATAAGAGTAATCTTTGTGATTCTGTTTTCAAAAGGCTTTCTACCGTCATATTCTACCCTTAAACCTGCAAATTGACCGTCGGTAATATTAGGATTCATTATACCGTGATCGATTGCCTTTTTAATCTCAGAACCTGGAAGATCGAAAACGACAAGATAATTATCAAAGGGCATAATCTCATAAAGGTCGCCTACGGTGATATTGCCTGCTGCAAGGGTTCGGCGTAAGCCTCCTCCGTTTTGAATGGCTATATCGGCCTTTCCCAATTGGCGCTGAACTTCAGCTGCCCATGCACCCAAAAGGGTATTGCTTCCCTTTTCGCTTCTTTCATGGGTAAACTCGCCCTCAGCAACACCGATTACTTCACCCATAATAGGTTTCAGCTCCGTGTCATATTTTGCAAAGAGAGCCTTGCCTTTTTCATCCTCGATAAGAGAATCTTTGTGCTTGTAGATTTCATCGACTGCGGATTCAATCTTTGCAATCTTGTTCTCGCTTCCGAAGGTGATGCTGAGTTTACCTACAGCCCTGCCGTAACAATAGGCTTGAAGTATGGGAATACCGTTTACATTTCCTGAAACTGTTCGATGGCTGTGAGCCGAAAGAACAGCATCCAAACCCTTAATTTCGGTAAGTTTAACGGCATTGCCGCTGATTTTTCCATCTTCTTGGAATGAATCGATGTGGGTTAAGGCAATAATTGCATCGGGCTTGCCTTCTTTAGCCTTTCCGGCTAATAGATAGTTTACCCATTCTTGGCCTGTTTTTACCGGATCGGTAAATTCCAAACCGCTTACATGTTCAGCACTTGTCAATACGGCCGTATCGGGGTGAGCCAAACCGATAAAGGCAATCTTGTAATTTCCTTTTTTGATGATTGAATAGGGCTTTGCCCATGATACGGGCTTTCCCGTCTTCTTTTCGACAATGTTTGCAGCCAAGAAGGTAAAGTTTCCGTCCTTTTGCCACTTTGTCATGCGGTTTGAACCCCAGTCAAATTCATGGTTACCTACGGCACAGACCTTTACATCCATAGCCCTCATCATAGCCGAAACGGGAGCTCCGTAGGTAAGATTGGATATGGCTGTTCCTTGATAGTTATCGCCTCCTGCAACCACAATGGTGTTAGGATTTTCCATTCCGGCAGTGCGGACATAGCCTATCATCTTAGCCATACCGGCATTCTTTCCCTTTCCGGGACGGGTATCTTCTGCAACGTTTCCGTGAAAGTCGTTAAAAAGAAGAATATCGACCTGGTTTGCAGGGGCATTTGCCTCAATTCCCGCATACTGACCGCTTACATCATGGGATTCGGTTTCACATCCTGTAAAAGCGGCACTCAGGATGAGAACGATCACAACAAAGCCTGCGGCTTTAAAAAATTTGCTGTTCTTCATAAGCATACTCCTATAAAAGCTTCTAATAATTTGATAATAAAATTATACACCAGTATAAGAAAAATTACAAGTTTTCTTTACACCTTACCAAGAATTTTTCGGCTATGGGTTTATCGGTTTTGATGATACAGGGATGACCGTGGCAAACCCAATCCATTTTTTCTTTTGTGTCGGGTTTAAGAAGGGTATAGTCCCTGTCCTCTATAGAACAAATATCGGGGCCGACATATTCGAGCGGAATACAGGAATCTATCTTATTCATCGAAATAAATTCATATTCATTTTCCGAAAGTCTTTTACCGATTTTGCCCGCAAGCATGTAGGGAGACTTTGACTCGCCTGCGGTTGTCTTATTTGCTTCCGCACTCGAAAAATAAAAGCCTGTAGAAAACTCCCGGTGGGCCGTATTGTACAATTCTTCTACAAAGGGAGCCGCTTCATCGGCGCTTATTTTTCCGTTTAAAAAATCTATTTTTTTGCGGTAGGCCCTTGCGGTTAAGGCCGTATAGTAAATGCTTTTCATGCGGCCTTCGATTTTTAAAGAATCGACCCCTGCTTCTTTCATCTTGTCGAGGTAGTCTATCATACACAAATCTTTTGAAGAAAAAAGGGCCGTATAGTTTTCGCCCTCTTCTACGGGAAAAAGCTCGCCCTTCCGCTCTGATTCTTCGACAAAGAAGTGTCCGTCTTTTTCGGAATACATCTTATAATTCCAGCGGCAAGAATGGGTACAGGCACCTGCGTTTGCGCTTCGGTCGGTAAGATAGGCGCTTATCAGGCAGCGTCCAGAATAAGAAATACACATTGCCCCATGCACAAAACATTCAAGCTCTATTTCGGGAACCCTTTGTTTTATTTCGCGCACATCCTCAAGGCTTGCTTCCCTTCCCAAAACCACGCGGGAAAAACCTAAGTCCTTGTACACCCTTACAGCCTCATAGTTTATGCAGTTTGCCTGCGTACTTAAATGAAGCGGAATATCGGGAAAGTTTTCTTTTAAAATTCGGGCGGCTCCCAAATCTTGAACTATAAAGGCATCGAAGGGATATTGCTTAAAATATTTTACCTCTTCTAAAAGTTTTTTTAAGTCCTCATTATGAAAAGAAATATTTATTGCGCAATAAAGTTTTTTTGTTAAGCCGCGTTTTTTGTATTCTTCTTTTAAAAGGGAAATATTTTTATATTCTTCTCCCGAAAAATTATCGGCCTTGGCTCTAAGCGAAAAGTTTTTTAATCCTATATAGGCTGCATCGGCTCCGTACTCCCATGCATAATCCAATTTTTCAAAATTACCCGCAGGCGAAAGAAGCTCCATTATTATTCCCCTATCAAATCGGCCTTATTTTCTATCACCGAGCCCTTATCAAAAAAGCCGGTTATTTTTTTTCCGACAGCTTCAACTTCAAGATGAGCATTGGCAAAGTAATCGGGAACAGCCTGAAACAAATGCGGCATGTTATCCTTTTTATCGAGTATAGCCCTTCCTCCGGCCTTTTCTATTTTTTCGCAAAGCCTGATTGAGTCATCTAAAAGAATCTCATTACTGCCGCATTGAATAAAAACAGGCGGGAAATTTTCAAAGTTTCCAAAAATAGGAGAAACAAGCTCGTTGGTAAGATTTTTTTCTTCCGTGTATAATTGGGCGGCTCCCAATAAAGCTTCTTGAGAAAAAACAAAATCTTTTTTGCGGTTTACGCTTAAGCCCTCGCTTGAACAGCTTAAATCCACCCAAGGCGAAAATAAAATCAGTAAGGCAGGCAGAGGAAGACGCTTATTTTTTAAATAATGGATTAGCGAAAGAATCAAGCCGCCCCCTGCCCCGTCTCCTGCAAGAATCAAATTTGCAGATTCAACCTTATGCGATTCTATAAGCCTTGCATAGACCTTGTAAACATCTTCAAGGGCGGCAGGAAAGAGATGTTCGGGAGCCGTCTTGTACTCCGGTAAGTAAAGATCGGCAGAAGCTTCATGAGCAAGCCCCGCACAAAAGGAGCGGTAAGTTTTTTTTGTTCCGCTGATAAAAGAGCCTCCATGAGCATATAGAATTACCCTGCCGGAAACAGCCATCTCAGGCTTTAAGACATCCGTATCGACTCCCCGCAATTTGATTTCGGATAAGTCTACATTGTTCGGCACATAGGGAGAATAAAGAATATCGTCATAGGCAAGTCTTAACTCATCTATTGTATGTTTTCGAGAAAGAACAGCCTTTTTAAATTTCTTTTTTAATTCGCGTAAATCCTTCAATTCGTTTTGCACCTAAATGTCTCCCATTTAATTGGTTTTTGATTAACTAGTTTTGTGGCATCGATTAAAACTCATCAAGCTTGCGTAAATTTGCATAGATGCCGTTTAAACTTAAAAGCTCCTCGTGAGTGCCGCTTTCCATAATGCCTTCATCGGTAACCACCAAAATCCTATCGGCATTTCTTATTGTAGAAAGACGATGGGCTATAACTATTGTAGTCCTCTCCTCAGAAAGCTCCTCAATCGCCCTTTGAATTAAAATTTCGTTTTCGGTATCGAGAGCTGAAGTCGCTTCGTCCAAAATCAAAATCGGAGGATTTTTTAAAAAGACTCTGGCAATGGAAATCCTTTGCTTTTGACCGCCTGAAAGCATAACGCCACGCTCTCCCACGTAAGAATCATAACCTGCTTCCAAGCTCATAATAAAATCATGGATATGGGCATTTTTAGCGGCTTCAATAATTTCCTCATCGGAAGCCTTAGGTTTTCCGTAGGCTATATTTTCTTTTATGGTTCCGCCGAAAAGATAAACGTCCTGCTGTACAATTCCGATATTTTCTCTCAATGACTTTAAGGTTAAGTCCCGAATATCCTTACCGTCTATGCTTATCTTTCCGTTTATTACATCATAAAAACGGGGAAGAAGGGAGCATATAGTCGTCTTTCCGCCGCCTGAAGGGCCTACGAGAGCAAGGGTTTTTCCTGCAGGAATATCGATGGAAATATTTTTTAAGATTGTTGTAGTTTCATTATAGCTGAAATCTACATTTTCGTATTTTATATTTCCTTTTACATCCTTTAGCTCGACGGCATCTTCTTTTTCGGTAATCTCCGGTGCAGTTTCTACAACCTGTAAAAAGCGTTTAAAACCGGCAGCTCCTTTTTGGAACATCTCGGTAAAATTGATTAGGAGATTTATAGGAGCAATATAGATATTTATGTACAAAACATAGATGGTCAAATCGGGAATTGTCAGCTCATTTCTTGCAACAAAAAAGCTTCCGGCTAAAACCGTTACGATAAAAAACAAGCCCTGCAAAAGACCGTTTACACCGACAAACTGCCCCATCTGCATGTAGTTTAAATATTTTGAATGAACAAAGGCCTCGTTTGCCGCATAGAATTTTTTGCTTTCCAGTTCTTCGTTTGCAAAGGACTGCACCACCCTTATCCCCGAAAGCGTATCCTGCACTTGGGAATTTATTCCGGCTATGGTTTTACGGTTGAGCATAAAGATTTTACGCATCTTTTTGTTTTGAAAAAAAGTAAAGATGAACATAAGGGAGGTAACCGAAGCCAAAATTAGGGTAAGCCTTACATTGATAAAACAAAGGAGTGCAAAAGAACCTATTATTTTTAAAAAGGAAATAAAAAGGTTCTCGGGGCCGTGATGTGCCAGTTCCGATATATCGAAAAGGTCTGAAACAATCCGCGAAATCATGTCTCCCGTTTTATTTTTATCGTAATATGAAAAGGAAAGACGCTGCATGTGGTTAAAAAGGTCATTTCTCATATCCCTTTCCATTCTGGCACCCATAATATGGCCCCATGAGGTTATAAAATACTGGGCAAAATACCTTATTATATAAAGCCCCAAAAGAATTGCTGCAATTATAAGTCCAAGGTATATAATCGCCGAGGCTTGCACATCAAAGCCAAAAATAGTCTTATCCGAAAAGAGCAAAAGCTCACCGCTTCTTATTTTTGGAATTACCCTTGTTAAGTATCTTATCACTTGGGGAAAAACCAAGTCCACCGCAGATACCAAAAGGGCACAAAAAAGATCAAAGAAAAACAAGAATTTATAAGGCTTGTAATAAGCCGCAAATTTTAAAAATGTGCTTTTTTTATGCATATTTTGATAATATATGATAATCAAAAAAAAGTAAATAGGCATTTTAAAAGGCCGTGTTTAATTTAACCGCAGCGAGTGCCAAGTGTTGAGCTCACGCCCAACTTCGCAAAGGAATTTTTTTTCTAATTTACTATTTTTTTTAATTGTAATAAAGCGGGGTTTCCAAAGAGGTATCCCCTTTGGCGGCGCGAAAACTTATGAAAAACAGGTTCCTTTGATTTAACCGCGGATTTCAATGTTTTGGGAAAGATTTTTTAATTTGTAATCGGTAATTATAAATTACTCATTGAACCGGCTGCAGATCCAATTACCGGCACGGCCGTATATCCAGTTACCGGCAAGGCCGTATATCCAGTTACCGGCAAGGCCGTATATCCAATTACCGGCCCTAGAGTTTTTTTTCCTGCCAAGAGCATGATGAGTCGGTCAAAGCCCATGGCAACACCGGAGCATGGCGGCATCTTAGAGCAAATTTTCCCGAAATCTTTTACAGGGGGATGCGGAACTAGAGCATTTTTTTGCTTTAATTCGTTTTCGTTTTTAAAATAAGAATTTATTTTGTTTTCATTTCTTTCTTCGGTATAGCAGTTTGCAAGCTCAACCCCGTTTAAATAAACTTCCCAACGCTCGACGGTCTTCCATTCAATAACTTCATTTTTTTTATTGAAAACCTTTTCGGAATTTTCTGCGGCAAGGCAGGGCACAAAGGCGGGATAATCCAAAAGAGCTATGAGTTTGTTTTTAGGAAGATTGGGCTCGACGGCGTGGACTAAAATAAGCTCGTATAAATCATCCTCTTTCCAATCCGAGTAGTTTTCAGCCTCTCCGAGCCCTAAGTTTTCGGCGTAGTAAGCGAATTCCTCCGGCGAATGTTCCGTACTTAAAGGAACTCCTGCGTATTTTCTAAAGGCCTCGTCCATAGTCAGACACTCAAATCCCTTTGACAAGATTTTTAAGACCTCCCCGTCAACAAGAGGATTTTCTTTTACCCTATCGGAAACATGGCTTAAAAATTCTTCGCTTATCTTTACGGAATCTTTATAGTTTGCGTTTACCGTGTAATATTCCAGCATGGTAAATTCGGGGCTATGTATATTGCCTATCGATTCTGCATTGCGGTAGCATTTTGAAATTTGAAAAACCGAGCGGGAAGTTTGGGCTATTATCGGCTTAATATAAACTTCGGGCGAGGGAACCAAAAAAAGAGCTTTCCCCTGATGGGTATCTTTTGATAAGGACGGACTTAGATATTCCGTTTTGAAAACTTCCAAACAGGTTTCGGGGATTAGCTCTCCCGAAAGAGCCGGCGTATCCAATTCCAAATAATTCTTTTTAATAAAAAATTCTCTTGCGGCCTGAATACTCAGGGCACGCAATTCTAAAGCTTCAATATCCATAAGAAAACCTCATTTATTCTGCAAGGGCTAGGACGGGATCAAGCCTTGCAGCCTTGATTGCGGGATGAAGGCCGAAAAATATTCCCGTACATACGCTGACCGAAAAGGCTATCAGCGAGCCCGAAAAGTTGGGTAAAAAGATTATTTCGGGAGGGAAGAAAACATTTACAATCAGCTTACTGATTAAAAGCCCTAAAACTATACCTATGAGCCCCCCTGTAAGAGTAAGAGAAGCCGACTCTATTAAAAACTGCATTCTTATGGCTCCGCCCGTGGCCCCTAGAGCCTTTCTTATGCCTATCTCCCTTCGGCGTTCGGTAACGGTAACAAGCATTATATTCATAATGCCGATGCCCCCGACAAGGAGGGATATTCCCGCTATGGCCGAAAGCACAAGGCTTACCATTCCGGTAATCTTAGTCATTTGCTCAAATTGCTGGCGGGCAGAGTACACCCAGATTGCAAACCGATTACCGCCCGACAGTTCTTCAGAAAAATCTTGAATCTTTACTTCAACATTGGAGGAGTCCTTAGGGTCCGAAATAGCAACTTCGGCTGACCAAACGGTTTCAGCTATTTTTCCCGGAAGCCTACTCAAAGCAAATTTTCTTGGAACAAAGACGGCATCAGAGGTGCGGAGCACCCAAGTGTTTTTAGGTTTTACAACGCCTATGACCTGAAGACGCATAATAAGGGGAGGAGATTTTTCACTGCTTGACGGAATCTGCAAAGTAATAAATTTACCTACAGCCCTACCCTCGGGAAAAAGCTGAAAAGCTATTCTTTCGCCTATAACAGCTTTTTCCGCTCCCATAGAATAATCGGAAGAAGAAAAAAAACTGCCGTAATCCATAACCACACGGTGAGATTCAAGCATTTCAGCTTCAATTCCTTCTATATCGCTAATTTCAATCCGTAAATCATTCCTTATAATCGAGGCTTGAAAAGTGTTGGAATAAAAAACATGCTTTATTTCCGGTATTCTTTGCATCAGCTTTTTACGGAAAGCTTCATCAAATTTTATGATTTTACCTTCACCTGTGAATTCGGGATTATCCATCTGAGTGCCTATGTTGATTATATCCATACTGAACTCTTCAAACTCTTTTATCATACTGTTTGAAAGAGAACTTGCAAGGCTTGTAACAATTATAACCGAGGTAACGCCTATCACTATACCCAATAAGGAAAGAAGGGTGCGCATCTTGTTTGTTCTAAAATTATGAAGGGCGTTTATAAAATCTTCAAACATTTTTCTCTTACCACTTAGGAGGTTTCACCCTCAAGGTATCGCCTTCCTTTAAGCCGGATAAAACTTTTACCGTTCCTTGAGTATAGGCTTCAACTTCGACATTAACCCTTTCAATCTTGCCGTTTTCAAGAACTCTTTCAACGTATGGTTCGCCCTTATCGTAGGAAAGAGCCATTTGGTCCAAAAGCAAAACTTCTTCATCTTCACCGGCAATAATGTTTCCGCTAAAAGAATAACCGGGTAAAACATTTTCGGGAAGCTTATCGACAACTATCTTTGTTTCTATCACAGTTGCACCCCTTTGGGAGCCGGACTTAGCGATTGAAGAATGATAGGTAACACGGCCTTCCACTTTTTCATCACCGAGAGCTTGAAAGCTGAGTAAAACTTTTTGCCCTACCTTTAACCGCGGAACATCTCCTTCGGAAACATCGACAGTAGACTTAAAAAAGGAGCGGTCTATAATCACCCCGAAATTATCCTTGGGCATAACGTATGAACCTTCGGTAAGATCAAAAGAAACGACTATGCCGTCAAACTTTGCATAAACGCTTCTATCCCGTAAGGCTCTCTTTAAAGATTCAAGCTCCAGTTTCATAAGTTCAAGGTTTTTAGAATAGCCTTGCAATTTTTCTTTTTCAATAGCAAATTCCTGCTTTGCAACTTGAAAAGCCTGATAGGTATTGTCAAGGGCAAAAATAAGGTCTCCTTTTTTTACGGTGTCGCCTTCTTTAACCGCAACCTTTTTTATAAGACCTTCGCCCGGTGAGTGAAGGTTTTGCTGTTGAGCAGGCTGAATATAACCTGAAACTTGAATGACATCCTGTATTACTTCTTTAGTTACCGTAACCGTTTGAGAAATCTCCTCAGTTCCTTTCTTGGGTAAAAAAAGAATCCAAACTATCAAAAGTATAATTATTGCGGCAGCAATAATTAAAATAATCTTTTTATTTTTTTGCTTTGTATCCTGCATTTATTTTTCCTCTATATCAAAAGCTTCTTTTAATTCGGCATTGAAAATATGTACGGCGATATTCGAATCGGCTGAACCTAAAAGAGCGGTAATATATTGCAAAGAAGCCTGCTTATTTTCCAAAGCGTTTATAAGTCCCCTTTGGAACCATTTAGCATGTTCTTCGGCATTTTCTTTATAAATATCCAGTTCTTCGGCATAGCGGATTTGCTGCCATTCAAGCTGCTCCCATTTAAGCTTAAAAGTATTAAACTCTTTAGCAAAATTATTCCTCGTGTTTCCCAGCTTTATCTTTTCGCCCGCTTCTTTTAAGGCAACATTTTTTTTATTAAGATAATAATCATAAATTGCAAGCGGGTTTATCGAAAAAGACACCTGCATGGACGGAACGGAAGCTGAGTCCAGACTTAAGCTAAGGCCCGTATCAAGCCTTACCCCGGGAAACATCAGCTGCAGCCCCGAACTTATATTCTCAAGTTTATTCATGTATGAACCCGTGTAAGAATATCCCAAACTTGCAGAAGCCGAAAAGGGGCTTAAATCCATTTTATTTTTTTCGAGAAGTTTTTTATAATCATTTTCCGCTTTTAAAAGAGGTTTATAGTTTTCGGCCCTTAGGTTTTCCATAGAAATCAGCCTTTGTTTCGGGAGGCTTTTTGCAAGCATTATAAAAAATTCATCTTCGTCTTTTTTTGGAATATCAAGACCGCAGGACTCAAAAAAAAGACGGGCAGAAACCTCAAAAGAAAATTCCGTTTCTTTTTCTGTCCTTTCGGAGCTTATCAAATTAAGCCTTGCCGTTCTTAACTTTGAAGATGTTTCGGAATAGCCTTCTGCAAGAATCTGTTTGTAGTTAATATCGGCCTGAATGCCTGAAAGCCTCTTTGAAAGAAGAGCCGAATATTCGTTTAATATTTTTTGAATATCGGTTAAAAGTTTTTTTTCGGCAAGCTCTTTAACTCTCCGCACTTTTTTTTCGGCCTCTTTAAGAGCCTCCAAAGAGTTTTCAATTTCCTGCTTTTTTCTTTTGCGGGCTTGACTGTAAATATCTCCCGAAAGCCCCAGCGAAAAATCTTGAGAACTTTTTCCCATCTTATAGGAATAAGGAGCGGACAGCTTGAGCCCCAGATTATTATAAAGAGGCATACCTGCCGAAACCGAAGGCTGTACGGAAAATCCCGATTTATCCTTTTCTGAACTAAGATTAAAATTTAAGGTAGAACTAAAATCAAAGGCAAAGAGGGAATTGAGCCTTACGGATTTATAATTATTTAGAGCTATCGCCGCCTCGTTTTCTATCAAGACAATATCGGTATCGTTTTTGCAACGGTACTCCAAAATTCTGTCATAAATATTTTCTTGAGCAAAAAGGACATTTAACGAAATGAAGAGATAAATAAAAAAAGAATTATGTTTAAGCATTTTTAACACTTGTAAGATTACAAAAAAAGAATAAAAAAGTCAAGGAATTATCGACTCTTGAACTAGCTAAGATCTTTTTGCTATAATATAACATATGGAAAATTCACAACTGATTGAGAGCTTTGAAGCTCTTTTTAATGTAATCAAAAGATTAAGGGGGCCGGGAGGCTGTCCATGGGATATAGCCCAAACCCCTATGAGTATGCGCAAGTCCCTTTTGGAAGAAGCCTATGAGGCAGCTGACGCAATAGAAGAACACCATAGTACCGGACAAAAGGCCGAGCATGTAAAAGAAGAACTCGGCGATATTCTTTTAAATGTACTGATGATTTCGTATATGTACGAACAAGAAGGTCTTTTTTCTACTGCCGATATTATGAAAAATCTTACCGAAAAGCTGATAAGAAGGCATCCCCATGTTTTCGGGGAAACGGAAGGCTATGAAGGGCCTGAAAGCGATAAAAAAGCATCGACTCCCGAATCCGTTTTAAACCAATGGGAAAACATAAAAGAAAAAATAGAAAGACCCAAGACCGAATCAATTTTGGATTCCATCCCTAAAAATTTTCCGCCGATGCTAAAGGCCTTAAAGATTTCAAAAAAGGCAGCAAAAGCCGGTTTTGAATGGACTGAAATCGGCGGCCTTATCAAAAAGATGGAAGAAGAAACGGCCGAATTTGCCGAAGCCGTTAAATCCGGCTCGGAAGCAGAGATTGAAGACGAAATAGGAGATATCTTCTTTGTTGCCGTCAATGCCGCCCGTTTTTTAAAAATAGATCCCGAAATGGCTTTGATGCACGCAAATAAAAAATTTGAAAGGCGATTCCGGTTTGTCGAGGCTGAAATGAAAAAAAACGGCCTTGAGCTTTTACCTGAAAATGGTAAAAAGATGGAAGAATTTTGGAATAAGGCAAAGCTTGAAGAAAGGGCTAAAAATTAGCAAGGCATAAAAAAAAGAGTTTTGCATTTAAGCAAAACTCTTTTTTTTCTTTTACCGGGTACTACTTTTTAGGTAAAATATTTACCAGCTCAATATCAAAGATTAAGACAGCATTTCCGGGAATTATAACTGCACTGCCTTGAACAATCCCCTGCTCTCCGTAAGCCAATGCCGGCGGAACATAGAGTCTGTATTTTGCACCGGCACTCATCAACTGTAAGCCTTCTTTCCAACCGGGAATAACCCTTGATAATTGGATCTTTACGCTTGAACCGCTTTTATATGAATCGTCAAAAACAGTTTCGTCTATAAGTTTTCCGATATAATTTACTTCAACCTCATCGTCTTCATTAGGGTGAATATCATCTTTCCCATTTGAAAGAACTTCATATTGCAAACCCGATTCGGTAACCATCACACCCTCTTTAGCCTTGTTTTTTTCTAAAAAGGCATTAGCTTCTTCAAGCGATTTTGCGGCCTTTTCCATCTGAGCCATTTGGAAGGCCTTATTTAAAACCATCTGAGCATCAGAAAGACCGGTTTCCTTAAAGTCTTTGGCCATTGCTTCATTATAGCCCTTTAAAATATGCTTGGGGTTGAGTTTTATACCGTCTTGCTTTACACTTTGTGCGATGATAACGCCGAAGGCATAACCGACCTCTTCCTCGGTTACCGAAATTTTTTCTTTTTCATCGGCAGCACCATTTTCGGAAGAAACTTCAGTTTCCGCTTTTTTGTCCTTACAGGCTGTAAACGCAAAAAACAAGCAAGCACAACATAAAATGAGAGTAAAATTTTTAATAAATTTCATAGAATAAATCCTTATAAATATAAAATATATAGAAGACGTAAGAATATCAGTCTTTTAAAAAACAGTCAATAGCTGGACTTTTATAAAAAATATGGTATAATAAAAGCTGTAATTTAATTTCGAGGAGAGTCTTATGGCTTCATTTAAAATAACTTTTCCTGACGGAACTCAAAAAGAATTTGTTCATCCGGTGTCGGCACGCGAGCTGGTACAATATTTTCCTGCTTGCCCTGCTCCTATTGTAGGTATAAAAGTAAACAATTTGGTAGTACCCTTGAACAAAACCATCGATGTACAATCCAATATAGAGCCGGTAACATTAGCCGACCGTGAAGGCTCTAATTTTTACCGAAGGACTCTCTGTCTGATTTTAGCTGCTGCAGCAAAAGAACTATACCCCGAGTTAAGGCTTTTAATGGGACATAGCTTGGATTACGGCTATTATTACACCCTTGAAGGAAAAAATTCAGGTAAGGTGGACTTTAAGGCTATAAAGGCAAAAATGGATGAAATGGTAGCGCAAGACATGCCTATCGATACCCGTTGGCTTTCCTACGAAGAAGCCTTGGAAAAATTCGAACACTCAAATCAGCCTGAGACCCATAGACTTTTAAACTACACAAGTAAACCCCGAATTTTAATAAACCGTTTAGGCAGCTATGAAGACCTATATTTTCAGCCCCTCATGGATAGAATAGGTGAAGTCAAAGTCTTTGATGTAATGCCCTATGAAGACGGCTTTTTACTCCGTTTTCCAAGGACATCATCTCCTACAAAGCTTTCGGAATTTAAAGACATCCCCCATCTTTTTGAAATTTATAAAGAATATAAACAATGGGGAAAACTGGTCGGTGTTTCTTCTGTCGGACAGTTAAACGACTTAATTACCTCAAGAAAAATAAAAGACTATGTAGAAATTACCGAGATACTTCAAAACAATAAACTTGCCGAAATCGCAAAAAAAATAACGGCTAAAAAAACCGCAAGGGTAATCCTCATAGCAGGCCCTTCAAGTTCAGGAAAGACAACCTCGGCTAAAAAACTTTCAATGCAGCTTAAAGTTCTTGGGTACATACCTAAGGTTATAAGCCTTGACGATTTTTACCTCGGCATAGCCAAAACACCGAAAAAAGAAGACGGAAGGCCCGACTTTGAATGTGTTGAGGCTCTGGACATTGAGCTTTTAAACGATGTCCTTCTCAGGCTATTTAAAGGTGAAACGGTTGAAATGCCTTCCTACGATTTTAAGGTCAGCGGCCGCCGCCCTGAAGGCAAGATGTTCACTCCGGAAAAAAACACAATCTTTATACTTGAAGGAATCCATGCTCTAAACGATAAGCTTACGGCAAAAATAGACGAGTCATTAAAATTTAAGGTCTACCTTTCGGCTCTAACCCAGCTTAATTTGGATGACCATAACCGCATTCCGACCTCGGATAACAGACTTATAAGACGTATAGTCCGAGATGCCCAGTTTAGAGGAAGCCCTGCTTCAAGAACAATTGGAATGTGGGGCGATGTAAGAAGCGGAGAATCAAAATATATTTTCCCCTTCCAAGGAAATGCCGATGCGGTCTTTAACACAGCCCTGGACTATGAGCTTTCAGTCTTAAAGGTTTATGCAGAACCTCTTTTAAAAGCGGTAAAGCCGAACCAAAAAGAATACAACGAAGCGTCGAGGCTATTAACCTTTTTAGGAAACTTTTTACCTCTTCCGGCCAGCTTTGTACACGGACAATCCATATTGCGCGAATTTATCGGAGACAGCGACTTTTCGTACAGCTAAACTCAGCTAAATTCGCCTCGTAGACTAAAAAAGATATTTATGCTATAATGCCCGAACATATGAGTAAGAAATTTGTTTTTTCAGCAAAAGAAGTTGTCGTTTACCCGGGTCAGGGTGTCGGTACTATTACGGATATCACCAAAAAAGAGATAGCCGGAGAAGTTATAGACTATTATGTTATTTATCTAGCCGATTCGGATATGACGGTCTTAGTTCCCATTACAGGAATCGATAATCTGGGAATAAGGCGTATAGTAACAAAGGCAGAAGCTGAAGCCGCCCTCAAATTCCTATCCGAAGATTTTGAACCTATCCCGATAGATTGGAAGGCCCGCTATCAAATGAATATGGATTTATTTAAAAGCGGAAAAATCTTGGACACAGCCTCGGTTGTACGTTCCCTCTACCAGCGCAGCAAAACAAAAGAGCTTCCCATTCAGGAAAGAAAGCTTTACGACTCAGCCTATAGAATTTTTCAAGACGAAATAGCAGCAGCATTAAAGATGACAAAAACCGAAGTAGAGGCAGCTATACACTTGCACCTTGAACCGCTCGGCGGCCCAATCGAAAAATTCAAAGATGAATATGATGATGACGATTTAATCGCAAATGATGATGAAAGACTTGACGATGACGATATGGATGATGATGACATAGAAGATTCGGACTATGAGGACGATTAAAAGTTTAGGATTTGCCGCCGTAGTAACTGCAGCAGGCAAATCCCAACGGATGAATTTAAATACAAAAAAAGAATATTTAAGATTACCTGAATATGGAGAGGGCGTTACGGTTCTCTCCGAATGCCTTTTAAAGTTTTTACAAACCAAATTATTTAATGTATTGGTAATTACCGTACCTGAAAAAGATATTTCTACTGTAAATAATTTAATTTTTAATGATAAAAGAATTGAAGAAGAATTGGCAGGAAGACAAACAAAAATAATCCTCACTTCCGGTGCCGATACAAGACAAGCTTCAGTCTTCAACGCACTTATAAAACTGGAAGAGATTAAAGAAAAATATCAAGAAGATTTTAAATATGTTTTAATCCATGACGGAGCCCGCCCATGGATCAGCCCTGAACTTATAAAAGGCATTTGTTCTTCAGTAAAAAAACATGAAGCGGTAATTCCAGGTTATCAAGCCGTTGATACGCAAAAAATCGCCGACAAATCCGGAAAAATAACCCAACATCTTAAAAGAAGCTCCGTATATTCGGTACAAACCCCTCAAGGCTTTAACTTTGAAAAAATCCTGTCTGCCCACAAAAATGCCGCCGATAACGAAAAAGACTATACCGACGATAGTGAGATTTATGCAGAATTTGCCGGAGATGTTTTTATCTGCACGGGAGAAGTATCCAACAAAAAAATAACCTTTAAGGAAGATATAAAATGAGGACAGGTCTAGGCTACGACTTACACCGCTTAGTTAGGGGAAAAAAACTTATGATAGGAGGCGTTCATATTCCCTTTAAAAAAGGGGAAAAAGCCCACTCCGATGGAGATGTACTCCTTCATGCTATTACAGATGCCCTCCTTGGAGCCTGCGGTATGGGAGACATAGGAGAGTTTTTTCCGCCAAGCGATAAAAAGTGGAAGGATGCAAATTCTGCAGAACTCTTATCAACAGTCTGGAAAAAAATAAGCGAAGCAGGATGGAAAATCCAAAACATTGACTGCGTAATAATAATCGAAGAACCAAAAATCCTCCCCTTCAGAGAAGAAATAAGAAAATCAATTGCAAATATTTTAAAAATAGAAAAAGAGCAAATTTTTATAAAAGCAAAAACCGGAGAAGGCATAGGAATAATAGGAAAAGGCAAGGCCGTTGCCGCCCTTGCCTCATGCCTTATCTTTTGTCGGCATACTCAAGAATAAGATCTACTTCCCCGAGAGATAAATTTAAAGCCTTTGCAATCTCGTTGTTTTTCCAGCCTTGGCGGGACAATTTTAGTACGTTTTCTTGCACATTTAATGACGGACTTCCACTTTCGTTCCTTTCGGGTTTTTCGCCCTTAAAAAGGTCCGCCATCAGCTTTAGCTGAGCTTCCGACTCGTCGGAAATTTCTTTTAATCTGGTTTCGGTAGCGGCAAGCCAGCTTCTGGCCTGTTTTAGGTTATCCATCTTGGAATTCAACTCTTCCAATGTAGAATCTACGCTTTCAATCTTTTCGCAAACGGCTTCTGCCCTGCCCTGATTTGATAAAAGAGTTTCAAGCGTTACCTTTATCTTTTCCATCTCAGGAGGGATTACACTTACCTCAGTCTTAAATTGTTTAATATCCGACTCAAGAGTTTTTAAATTTTCAAAAGCGGAATCAATGCTTTCAAGAGTTTGATTTAATACGGCTTCTTTTTTCTCAAGCCTTTCATAGCGGGTGTTTACATCACCGATACCTTCTTCAAGTTTTCTGATTTGAACTTGGTATTGCTGTAAGTCATCATTTACGGCAGTAAGCTCGATAATTTTTTTGTCCATAGAGTCGGAAAGAGTATTAAGCTTTATAAACTCGCCTTCAAGAAGCTCAATATTTTTGCGCTCATTCATAAAGCGGCTGACTTTTTGTTTTGCTTCCTCTTCCAAATGAGTAACCTTATCATATTGAAGAGACAGATCCTCCATTGCGTTTCTGTAAACTTCAAATTTAGTAACCTCATTTTTAAGAGAAGCAATGTCTTTTTCCAAACCTTCTTTTAATTCATCAGCCCTTTCAAAGACCTTGGTTTGTGTAATAAAGTCATTTTGTTTTTTATCTATTTCTTCTATAAGCGAATTCAGGCGGTCTGCATCGGCTTGAATCTTTTCGCGAACCTTTTCTTGAGTTTCATCAAGGCGGCTTCTTACTTCAAGAATCATATCATTGATACCCTGCACCGACTGCTCTGCCTCAGAAGCGGCATCCTGAATTCTTTTGTTGATAACTTCATTAAGTTTTTCTGCTTCAGCATTAAAGCGGGTTGTAACTTCGGAAGCATGTTCATCAATGGCCTTATTTGCAGATGCAACCTTAGCATCAACCGCATTAAGCTTAGCCTGAATACCGTTAAAGGCATCCCCGCTCTTTGCAATAAAATCCTTGTACTGAGCATTGTACTTGGCATCAAGATTTTTAATGCCATTTTCCGTTAAACCGGCAAAGTTTGTAATCTTCTCATCAAAGAATGAGCGGGCATCCGTAAACTGCTGATCCGTGCGGCTTTTCCAAGTTTCAAAATCCTTTTTAATTGTTTCAAACTTGGCTTCCGATTCTTCTCTGATAGAAAGGAGTCTTTCTTGCAGGCCCTTTGAAGTGTTTTCAAGCTCTGCATTTTGATTGGATACAGCCTCTCGAACCTGCTCCTTATATGAAGCAAGTTCGTTTTCAAGCTGCTGAGAAGCCTTTGCTTTTATCTGATCTACATCTGCACGGAAAGATTCTATATATTGTTCTACAGTGCCGTCCATTGCAGAAACCCGTGAATTTAAACCGGCTTCAACATCTTTGACCTTTTCATCCAGTTTTGCAAAAAGAGCCTTATATTCTTCGGCTGCCTGACCGAGCCTTACACGCAGCTCTGCCTTATATTTTTCTTCCAAATCTTTCCTTGCCGATTCGTTTTCAGAAGCAAGAAGAGTCATGTTGGCAGAAACATCATCTTTCCACTGGTCGAAGCTGAGATTAATAGCCTCGCTCCTCTTTGCAAGATCCGCAAAGAAGTCGTCCTCAAACATTTTTAGTTTTTCCGAAACATTTGCATAGGCCTTTGCTTTTAAATCATCGATACCGGCATCTATAGTCTTTATCCGCTCGCGTATTTTTTCGGAATTAGCAGCAAAGTCGTTAAAAAAGTTTTGCTGATTTTGCTTGGCTGCGTTTACGTAAGAGGAGAATTCTGCCGTCATTTCATTTTTAATAAGGGCTTGAGATTTTTCGATTTCTTCTTTTAAGCTGTCGACGTTTTCAATAGCCTTTTCAAATTTGCTAAACCTTTCTTCAGTTTGAATCTTAAATTCATTCAATTTTTTATCCGTAAATTTAGAAAGAGAATTTACGTTATCTTGAAAATTGGCAGCAAGAGAATTAAATTGAGAACGCATCGTAGCTTCCGTTTGACTTAAATCGGAAGAAAGAGCATCCGAGCGTACCGAAACTGAATCCTCAGCTTCCTTCAATCTTTCGGATATGGAATTTATTCGTAAAGAAATATTTTCTTCGGTCTGTGAAAAATCCGACTGCATTTGAGCAAGATAGTCCTTTGCCTGAGTTTCCCACTCCGTTTTAAATTCGGAGGCCATCTGCCTTGTCCGGTTTAAATTGTCATCCATCTGAGCTTCAATCTCTGCAGCGGTCTCTTCAAATTCTTTGCGGTAGCTTTGAACCCTTTCTGCAGTTTCTTCCTTTAACTTAGCAAAGGCAGCTTCCTGAAGGGCACCTGCCTTGTCTGCTGCAGAATTATAGGCTTCTTTATATAAATCTTGGAGCTTAATTGATGTTACTTCCAAGAGTTCGCCCGTATCCCTTTGAGCCGAGGCAAGGCGGTTCTCAACATCATTGATTACAAGGCCCATTTCATCCAATATTTTGCTTTTATATTCGCTTAATTTAGCATCGGCTTCGGCCGCAAAATTTTGTTTTAATTCCGGAATACTTTCAGTAAGATTATTCAGCTGAGCCCTTGCAGCGTTAATCGATTTTGCAAGAGAATCGACAAAATCCGCTTCCCTTGTAATTTCCATTAGATTTTTTTCTGCCAAGGCCGTCATATCCATAAGTTTTTGAATTGTTTGTCCTGATTCAGTAATATATCTGTCAATATCCTGAATGGCGGAAGCACGCGCTTCTACCGTTTCGGTTTGTTCTAAAAACATGGCACGGAGGTCATCAAGTCGCTTTACTGTAGCAATAGCCTTACTTTGCTGCACTCCCAATTCCGTGGAAAGATCGCTTAAAGTAGAATTTTTTTCATTTACAAAAGCTTCGAGATCTTCCTTTATTTTATCTCCGTATTTTTTTGCTTTTTCGATGGATCGGTTATTTTTATCGCTTTGTCTAAAAGCAATAATAACACCTATACAAATTACCAATGTTATAAGATTGAATAAAATATCATTCATTATAAATTCCCACCCTTTTTTTACGCTTATATACGCTTATATATAATATCAAATTATATCACAAATTTCAATAATTGGCGATAGTTTGAAAAATAAATATCCGGTTTTTCATTATCTTTTTGAGCAAAAACCTTTTTAAGTAAGATAAATAACCTGCTCTTTATGCAGGCAGTATGCATTCCTGCTGCCTTGGCCCCTGCAACATCGTATCTGAGGTTATTTCCTACATAGAGAATCTTATCGCAAGGCAGATCAAGGGCTTCCGCCAACCTTTTAAAGGGGAGAGGAGAAGGTTTTAATGCCCCTATAGCCTCTGTCCCGAAAGCAGCATCACAAAGGGGTAAAATCCCCCATACATCATTTTTTTGTTCCGGTAAAAAGTCCGAAAGAAGGGCTATTTTGAGCCCGCATCTTTTAAATTCCTCTATAGATTCCCTTACAAAAAAGTAAGGTTTTATCCTTGCAAAACGTCTTTTCCAGCCCTCATAAACTTCCGTTTCCAAAAAATTTTTAACATCTTCCTTATTTCTTCCTGCGTGTTTTGCCAAGATTCCGGCTTGAAAATCAAAAAAGTTGCTTAAAACTTTATCGGGATTCTTTTTCTGCCAAAGCCTTATATCTTTTCGGGTCTTGTTAAAAGCAGACATAAAATTAAAGTGCTTTAAAAGAAAAGGAATTATACGTAAATTAAAGCGCCATGAAGGATAAAGCGTACCGTCAATGTCAAATGCTATAGCAGAAATACCGTACTTCATATGATTTTATACTATAAATGTAAGGCTTTGTCTACCTCTTGGAAGTTTACACAAAATTTGATAGATTAAAAAAATGAACATAAGCTTAGAACAAATACAAACTTTTGTTAAAGAAAACTTTACCCTGCCCTCTTTTATATCCATATTGTCCTTTTTGGGGATAATTTTAATAACATACATCTTTTTTAAAATTATAATTAAATCGCTTAAAAAATTTACGGAGAACAAGGTAAGTCCTGCAATTCAAAACCTGATAACAAAAATTCTTCAATACACCTGTCTGGCCGTTATCTTGATGACGATATTCAAAAAGCTCGGTATAAATATAAATGCCTTTGTAGGCGCCGCAGGTATTGCCGGTGTTGCCATAGGTTTTGCAGCCCAAACCTCGGTGTCTAATATAATTTCAGGCTTCTTTGTCCTTGCCGAAAAAGCCTTTAAGGTAGGCGACCGTATCCAGCTTGGAGACATAACGGGAAATGTAGAATCGATTGACTTTATGGCTATCAGGGTAAAAACCCTTGACGGAAACATAGTGCGTATTCCGAATGAGGTAGTCATCAAGGGAAACCTGATAAACTACTCAAGCCTCCCGATAAGGAGAATTGAAACAAAGATAAGCGTTGCATACGGCAGCGATATGGAAAAAGTGGAATCCGTTTTAATGGAAATCCCAAACCGAGTGCCTCAAATTCTAAAAAGCCCGGAACCATTTATTTTCTGGTCGGCTTATGCAGATTCCGGTATTGAAGTTGCTTTTTATGCTTGGGGAAAAAATGAAGATTTTCTTGTTATAAAAAATTCTATTTTTAAACTTATAGCCGAACTCTTTGAAGAAGCCGAAATAAATATTCCCTTCCCGCAGATGGACGTTTATATCAATCCGGAAAGAACAAAGAAACAGCCCTATTGATTTCTACTCCAAGGGAGCAAAGTATCCTATTTCATCTCGTCCTGATCTTTCCAAAAGCTGTACTTCTACTTCTACGGGTAAAAATGACCTACCGAAGTCTGTTGACATAGTAGAAGTATATTTCAGCTGGTACATTCCCAAGGGCTTTTCGATAATATCATCAATAAGAGGTTTTAAGCCTCTTTCGGCATAGATGTATGAGGTTTTGCCGCCCGTCTTTTTTGCAAGATAACTCATTTCGGAAGCAGGAGCTCCCTTTTTTAAACTAATCGGATAAAAACGTATATTGTTATTTTTCATGTATGAAGCAAGGTCATTTAAATTATACTGCTTAAAATTATCCGAATTAGGATCGCTGAAATTCAAAAAAAGAACGGCTCTTTTTTGTTCGGCATTTATCAGATCCCCTACGGCAAGCCTCAAGGCTAAATCGAATTTCCAGTCGGGCGAGGCCGGAGCCTTTATGCGGTTAGGCAGGGTTATCAAATCGGCAGGCGAAAATTTTCCCTCAAGAGAGGGAATAGATGAGGCGGAAATAAGACTTATCTTTCCCCTGCCCTGCATTGCTTCCGCAATTTCCTTTAAGGAAGCCTCTATTAAGGCCTTTTCTTTTATAGAATCGGGAGATCTTTCAACAATGACGGCTATGTCGCAAGTTTTATTAAGATAGGAAGATCCGGTCAGAGAATAATCGGCAACAGGCCTGTTTCCCTCCGTGATTATAAAGTTATCTTGAGTCAAACCTACAATCTGTTTGCCATCGCGGTTTTGTACGCTTACTTCAACCAAAACTTCGGGGAATTTATCTGAATAAACTTTTTTTATCAATACAAAAAGGCCGCCGGCCAATTCATTTATTCTTGAAGTTATTTCTACCGTTTGATTTTTATGGTCTATTAAAAGAAGACTTCCGTTTACATCGGGAACCGCTGCCGTAATCTTTGTAGGGGCATTTCCCAAACTCGTCAACTCGCTTACAGTCGAAAAAGCAATATCTATAAGGTAAGCCTTATTCCCTGCAGAAGCAACCAAATTGCCGTTCCATTCCCTAAGGGATTCTATTTGCTTTAAGCTTTTTTCAGGCAAGAGAGATTGAACAAAGTTACCCGCCGTATCAAAGGTATAGACGGCTCCCTTTACCGCATCGGCAACATAGACAAGCCCGTCAACTACAGCTATCCCCGAAGGAGCGGTAAAGCCCCCGAAAAGACCGCTTTTTTCTCCAAAGGTAAAAAGAGGCTCTCCGGCAGAAGAGAAAACAACGATTCTTGCATTCCCAAAATCGCAAACATAGATATTGCCGTACTCGTCTTCACTTAAAAACTGAGGGCCTATTAACTCTCCGTTTCCGCGGCCCCTCGTTCCGAAAGATTTTATAAAAGAACCGTTTTTATCGAGGAGAGAAAGTCTGTCGGCGGCAAATTCCGAAACCAAGAGATTTCCGTCCGATAGGGCTATAACATCGAAAGGCCTGTCAAAGCCTTGAATAGGCCCCTTTGTTCTATCCAAGATAATACCGTTTACATTAAAATGCAAAAGCTCGTTTGATCCGTAAGCCGTCATCCAAAATGAACCGTCGGAAACAGCCGCTATCGAAAGAGGCTGGCGGAAAAGCTCTACAGTGCCGTTCTTTGAGTTAAAAGAAGAGTTTTCCACATACTTTATATTATCTGAAGAATAGGGAGTAAGGCTCCTCGATTCTTTTAGAATTTCTATCTTGTTTTTTAAAAGCATTCCGCCGTAACCTGCTGCCTCGGCCGATTCCCACTGAGTCAGGGCTGCGCCTTCAACACCGGAGCTGTAATAGGCCTTTCCAAGCCAATCTAAAATTAAGGACTCATCAGGCAGATAAGAAAGAGCTTTTTCGAATAAAAGGATGGCCTCATTAAAGGTTCCTCGGTAATAGGCTTGAACACCCCGTCTAAATTCTTCGGAAGCAACTCTCTTATCCGACGAGGACGGCTTATCGGTAAAATTCCTATCCTGTGAAAAAATAGGAAGAGTAAATAAGATTAAGCTTATAAAAACAAATATGCGACATTTTATACCGAACTTCATCTTAAGCCTCCCGTGCATCAGAACTTATCATTTCAAAGTGTTTGAGTATAATCTTATTATCGGGTAATTTTTCTTTAGCTCGAGTAATACAGGATTCAGCTTCCGAAGGGAGATCCATTTTGTGGTAAATTAGAGCCATCGAATCCAAATAAGCCGGATTTTCAGGCTGTTTTTCTACGGCTTTTTTGCAGAGGAGCAATGAGCGTGTCAAATCCCTATCCGTTTCGGCTAAAATATAGGCCAGGCCGTTTAGGGCCGTGCTGTTTTCGGGAGCGGCTTTTAAGGCTTTTTCGTAATAGTCGATGGCCTTTTCGATTTCCTGATGCTCATAATAAACATAAGCCAATGAAGAAAAGACCTGTACCGACTCATAACCGGCTTCGATAAGTTTTGAAAGCTCAAACTCCGCAAGTCTGGTTCGTCCCGTATTTGCATAGATAAAGGCTAAAATCAATCTGCATTGATAAACCTTTGCAATATCCTTGCTCGCAGTTACTACCTGCTCAAGATATTCAAGAGCCTGTTCATACTCCGACAAGCGGGAATATATTAGACCTATATAATAGTTTATTTCGATTTTTATAAGAGCATCTTCAGTGCTTACACTTAAAAAGAAAACTAAAGCTTCTTGATAGTCTTTTTTGTTATATAGGTTTACACCCTCTTTTAATTCGGAATACATGAAACCCTCCCCTTTTTTCAAATTATACAGAAAAAAAACTTTTTACACAATAGCAGAGAAAGATACTTAAAAATTCACTAATTTTAAAACCCTTATTAAAAGGTTCTTGCAGAACCTGTAGGCTTAGCCCTGTATATCAAAGGTTTAAATCCGAAAATTCTTTCGTAATCTCCAACTTTTTCTATATAAGCCTTTGCATCTGCATCTTTAAGAATAGTATAAGTACAGCCGCCGAAACCCTTTCCCGTCATTCTCGAGCACACGAGATTAGTTACCGAAGGTTCCATAAATTCAAGGGAGCGCTTTACCAGCCAGTCCAATTCTGGACAGGAAATTTCAAAGCGGTCTCTAAGCCCATCATGCGAGCGGTTTAAGATACGTGAAAGCATAATATTATCTTTACGCTTTAAGGCGTCCACAGCTTCATCAACACTTAAAGATTCTCTGATAATATAGGTAACCCGTCTCCTCACCGATTCTGGGATATCGATTTCTTCAAGCATTTTTTCGGTCAAATGCATCATATTTTTCGGCATATCCGGCTGTTTTTTTACCAGCTCATAGGCTTCTACACATTCGTCCAATCTGGCCGTCAACTCTTCGCGGGCAATTATGCGCGGTACACGGGAATCCGTCAATACGATAGAATGCCCTTCGATTGGAAAAGGATAAATATCGGCAGTTTTTTTTCGATGGTCGGTACGCACACAGTGATTCGACTTTGCAAAAAGAGCACATAGAATATCCGCTCTATGAGCATAGGTATTTAAATGTTGAACATTTGCATGTTCAAGAATATCTACCAAATCGCTTTTTGTAAGTTTCGGCGCAAACATCTTTCGCAATATAAGTGCGGTAGCGGTCTTAAGGGCGTTGGGAGTTCCCAAGCCCGCATCCGCAGGTATTTCCGACAAAATAGTAAAATTTAAGCCGGAAATATGATGTCCGAAGTCATTAAATGCCGAAATAACGGCCTTAACCGCATTAGCCCATCGATCTTCTCGCTTATACCTTAGACCGGAATAAGATATTTTTTTCCGCTCATTAAGCGAAATCGAAAACAGCCTAAAGTTATTATCGCTGCGCCTTGATGCACAGACATACAAATAGTGATTAATGCTCATGGAAAGAGTATTTCCTTGTGCAAACCATGTATGTTCACCTAGAAGATGAAACCGCCCCGGAGCGGCAGCACATACTTCAGGTTCATCTCCATATTCGTCAATATGAAATGTAACTATTTTTTGCATAAATATATAATACTCGTTATATTGAAATTTTTCAATAAAAATGATTAAATAGATGTGTAAATATGCGATTTTTTTTATCTTTTTTAACTATTTTTATGTCCTCTGCTCTATTTTCTCTAGGAATCCCCAACGAAATTTTAAATTTCGGCTCCGCTCTTGCAGGTTTTTCAGGATTAGTTTTAGTATACTATGCACTTCTTAACTGCGGCTCACATAAAAGAGCGGCATTTTTGTACGGTTTTTTTGTTTCTTTTGTTCATTTGATGTCAAGTTTTTGGCTTGCATTTTTTGAAGATTTTGCAATATTTACGCTTGGAGCCAGTACCCTTGCATATTTTTTTATGGCTATGCCATTCGGCTTTTTGATGTATCATGGTCTTCAAAAAAAGAAAAATTTACGCCCGTTTTTCTTTGCCTCGGTTTGGATGCTTTGGGAAATTTCCAAATCTACAGGCTTTTTGGCCTATCCTTGGGGAACAGCCCCGATGATCTGCTTTAACCTAAAAGCATTTATTCAGTTTGTAGATATAACGGGAGTTTGGGGCCTTTCTTTTATCGTCCCCCTTATTGCAGCCTGCTTAGGCGAAGCCTTGCAACTATATGCGTACTCGGCAAATTCAAAGGCCTTTTTTAAAGGCTTAACCGAAATTAAAAGCCCCCTGATTTTTACAGCCTTTTTGGTTTTAATTATAAACATTTACGGAATCAAAATGCTGTCGGCAGAAATGAAGCCGGAAGCTTTTTTAAACACCGTAATTGTTCAGCAAAATACCGACCCATGGGATAACACCCAATTTGAAGAAAACATAAAAACTTCCCAACTTTTAAGCCGCAAAGCAATCTTCTCCGCAAACAAAAAGCCTGATCTTATCGTTTGGAGCGAATCTTCAATGCCGGTTCCTTACAAAGACAACGAGGATTTTTACGGATTTATCCCGTACGATGACCCTTTTAGCCGGTTTTTAGCCGATACGGATACTCCCATCATAGTAGGTTCTCCTTACGTAGACGGAAAAAAGCAATATAATGCAGCCTATCTTTTATCTTCTGATGGAAATATCGTAGATATTTATTCAAAAACTCAACTCGTACCCTTTGCCGAGTACATTCCCTTTATAGACAACCCCCTTGTTGTCCGTTTTTTTGATAAACTGGTCGGCTTTTCTTCAGGCTGGAATCCGGGAACCGAATATAAGGTATTCAGTATCAAAAATTCGGAAGGAAAGACGGTCAATTTTACGGTTCCCATATGCTTTGAAGATGCCTTTCCTGCAGTCTGCCTTAATTTACACAATGCGGGAAGCGAAGTGCTTATAAACATAACAAATGACTCTTGGTCTAAAACAAAGAGTGCCGAATATCAGCATTTTGTAGTAGCCCATTTTAGAGCCATAGAGCTTAGAACGACCTTGGTACGCTCAACCAATTCAGGCTACTCTGTAGTTGTAGACCCTAAAGGAAATGTTATTGCAAGCCTACCCCTCTTCAAAGCAGAATCCCTTTATACGGAAGTTCCTGTTTATGAACACAAAAAAACATTTTATGCCTCATATAAGGATTGGTTCCCTATTATGATGTTTTTAATATTGATTTTTAATATCTTTTTGGAAAAAAGGAGGGCTAAAACAGCACGGTTTTAAGTATGCCGCCTTAGCCCAAAAAGGAGGTAAAATTATTTAAAGATTTTATCTTTTAATCTTTGGGGTAACCAAATTGTGACCTTCTCTTATAAAGTCAAACCAAATCTCGCCCTTTGCGTTTGAAAGCTCATCATAAAAGCTCAAAACATCTTTTACGTCTTTTCCGTTGACCTTTACTATAAGGTCGCCGGGTTGTAAGCTCATAACGGCAGCAGGGCTCTTAGCCTGTAAACTTGTTACCAAAACACCGTTTTGACCTTTTTTAAGCTCTAACTGTTTTATAGCTTCATCAGTTAAAGGTGACGGAACAAAGCCGGGCCAAAGTTTTGAAGAATCGGCTACGTTTTTTTCATCTCGTTCTTCGATTTTTACGGTTGCAGAGACTTCTTTTCCTCTTCGTAAAACCTTAAAAAACGAAGATTCTCCGGGCTTTAAGTCGGCAATAATACGCAATATGTCGTCAACATTTTTAACCTTTACCGAATTTACCTCGGTAATATAATCACCGGGTCTTATACCGCCCTTATCCGCAGGCGAGCCTAAAAATACCTGTCCTGCAAAGGCTCCTTCAATATCCTTTAGGTTTAAGTTTTCTCTAAATTTATCGTTTATTTCAACTAACTGCACACCGAGCCAGCCGTATTTGATTTCACCGGAAGTGATAAAATCATCGATAGCCTTTTTGAGGTTGTTTATAGGAATCGAAAAGGCAAGACCTTGAGATCCGCCGCTTGATGAAACAATCCAGTTGTTTATGCCTATAACCTCACCATAGATATTGACCAAGGGGCCGCCTGAGTTGCCTTGATTTATAGCTGCATCGGTTTGGATAAAATCGTTTATATTATTTCTATTAGGTCCGCCAGATCGGCCTACCGCACTTACAATACCACTTGTAACGGTAGATACATAGCCCAAAGGAGCTCCTATTGCGTAGGTAAGGTCTCCTACCTGCACGGTGTTTGAGTCTCCCAAAACGGCAACCCTCAAATCTTTATCATAATCGAAAGAAACAAGGGCAACGTCCTTCCTCTGATCCGAACCGACCAATTTACCTTGAACCTTGTCCCCGTTATAAAGCATAACTGAAATTGTCTTAGCATTGCCCGTAACATGCTGATTTGTTAAAGCATAATAGGTTTTTCCGGTTTTTCTTACGATAACGCCTGAACCCATGCCTTCGGCTTCATATTCTCTTTCCCCCTGCCCGTCTTTTTGATTTTGAGGGCGGTTAAAGAAAAACCAAGGGAAACCGTCTATATTATTCTGAACCTTTCTTGTTTCAATAACATCAAGGGTAACTACCGAAGGTAAAATCATCGAGGTAAGCTCTCGATTTGCTTTTTGAAGAGCTTCAAGAGCCGAAACAGACTCTTTACTCAGCTCAGTCTTTAATCCCGGATCGGCATACACTGTAGAAGCATTTTCGGGATTACTTGAACATCGGGCTGAAAGAAAAACAACCGAAACAAGCATAATCAATAAAATTCCGGCCGTTGCTGAAAGCGGATTTTTTAATTTACGCATATATCTAACCTCACTACATAATTATGATACTAAAACAATAACTTTTAAGTCAAGTTACATAGAAAAAAAACTGAAAATTTATTTATTTGCTTGTTTTTTTTTATATTTGTGATATAATGGAGTTATGACAAAAACAGATAAAAAGAAAGTTGATTGTGCAGTCGCCCTTAGCTATGCTTTAGAAGCAAAAGTGCCGATAATTACAGCATCAGGTAAGGGCCTGACGGCAAAAAAAATCAAAGAGGCGGCAGAACGTAACGGAATTAAAATTGTAAAAAATGACACCTTAGCAAACATTCTTATCCACCATGAAATAGGTTCATGTATTCCGGAATATACATATAAGGCAGTAGCCGCTATCTTTGCCTTTTTGCTGAAAAAGGATTAACTTAAAAGGGGATTTAGAATGTTAAAAAAAATTAAAACTGCTGAGTTAAAGATTGGAGCACGTTTTTCGGCTCCCGTATTTTTTGATGACGGGAAAAATATGTTTCTTTTAAGAGGTATGGCATTAAGCGAAAATGAGTTAGATACCTTAAAAAGGTGGAAAGTTCAATACGTTGTTACTGCCGGAGATCCTGTACCTGAAGGCGAGATCTTAGAAGATGAAATAGCAGAGCTTGATGAACTTGATGAGGTTGAAGATCTTGAGGAACCGGAAGAAATAGAGGAAGCTCAAGAAGACTATCCCATAAACGGAACTAAAATTAAAAGATCCGAAATTGAAGAAATTTCTGCCGACTGCATTCTAAAGCTTACACAAGACCCCCGCTCAATGCAGCTCCATACCGAATATCTGGAAATTATAAAAAACCTTGAAAAAATATTTGAAAATTTCAAAGCCAGAAAACCGGTGGATAATATGCCCGTAAACTATCACGCATCGCAGTTGATAGAACTTGTCAGAAAAAATCCTCCTCTTTGTGTAGGCTTTATATTGGGAACCGAGCTTGAAGAAGATAATCTGGCCCGCTCCTCCGTAAATACGGCTATTCTGGCCATCATTTTAAGCGAAGCTCTTGAACTTCCCAAAAATAGAATTAACGAAATAACTATTGCAGCCCTCTTGCACGATGTCGGTATGATGAAAATACCTCAAAAAATTCTCAATAAAACCGAAAGCCTGACTGATAGTGAAAAGCAGGCTGTTGCCGCTCATACAGCCTATGGCTACAAGACAGCTATGAGTGAACTCATGTACACACGGGAAATAGCCTTAAGCATTATGCAGCACCACGAAAGATGGGACGGCAAGGGCTATCCTAACGGTCTTTCAGGAAAGGACATAGATATAGGAGCCAGAATTATAACCGTAGCCGATGCCTTTGTCGCAATGATAACGCCTAAGTCATACCGAGATTTGATGTTGGGATATCAAGCCATGAAAAATCTTCTCTCTGATAATGCCCGCATTTTCGATCCCGAAATAATAAAGGCCATGATTAGAAGCATAGGTATTTATCCTATCGGCTCCATCGTTTTAATGAATGATGCTTCTCTTGCCAGAGTAGTAAAAAGCTCGCCTGAAGCCCCCATGCGGCCATTCATCCGTATATTAATCGACTCTACGGGAGAGGTTTTGGATGAGAGTTCAGAAATTGTAGATTTAAAGAAAAATAAGAATCTTTTTATAGTTCGGGCTATAGATCCGAGGGCTTATAGAAACAAATAATGGATTCTCTTGGCTCAAAGGGAGAAAACCGTATATCCGAATGGCTTACCGAAAAAGGGTATCTTATCTTAGAAAAAAATTGGAGAACCCGCACAGGTGAGGTAGATATAATTGCTTTAGATAAAACGGAGCAAACCTCATCCGGCGGGGTTTTGGTTTTTGTGGAAGTAAAGACCTTATTAAAAACGGAACTATCCGATTTAGATCTTATTATCAGCAAAAAAAAACAAGATAGGATTATAAAAACCGCTAAACATTTTCTCGCAAACAATCGAAAATATAATAAGATGTATATAAGATTTGATGTGGTCGTATTACGATCAAACCCTTTTTTGGAACAGCCGCTTGAGATATTACATTTAAAAGACGCCTTTGGAGATTGCTATGACTAGTGTGAATTTATTTCCACATAAAAAAAATGCTTCTACCCATAATACCGTACTAACGGATGAGGAAATTCATGCAATGGAATTAAAACTTGAAGACCCCGAGTACATAAATGCCGCTATTTATAGACTGGCTTCAATTATAACGGAAAGAGTCCTGAACGGCGGACTCGATTACGAAAATATGAATTGCAAAAAGAGGATAAGAATATGAGTAAAAGAAGGTTTAAACCTACGAGAAGCCAAAGGACGGAAAAACGGGACGATGATAACCCGCAAAAACGCCCCCTTGACGGACAAATAAAAAAAACTAAAACTTTTCACGGTCAAAACAAAGAACCGGCTTTTAAAAAAATAGAATATCCCGAATACAAATGCACAAAATGCGGCGAAATTATACAGGACTTAAGCTCAGCCATTGCCGATAAGGAAAGCGGCCAGCCTGCACACTTTGATTGCGTTATCGAGTTTTTAAAGAAAGCAGAAGAATTAAAAGAAGGCGAAGAAATCATTTACATAGGAAACGGAAATTTTGCCATTGCCTATTTTGAAAATCCTAAAATTCGTAAAAACTTTAAAATCATAAAACTAATTGAATGGGAAGATAAAAATCAGCTCTACCAATGGAAAAAAGATATTTCGGAGCTTACATCAACAACATAAAAAAAAGCCGGACAATGCGCCGGCCTTTTTTTATATAAACCTAATATCTAAAAACTATCAAAAAGTTTATAAATCGATTTACCCGATCTTATCAAACCCGCAATAGGGAACAAGCACTTCCGGTATCTTAATAGAACCGTCAGCTTGTTGATAATTTTCCAAGACGGCTATCATAGCCCTTGACATTGCCAACGCAGTTCCGTTTAGGGTATGAAGGAATTTGTTTTTACCGTCATCGTCCTTGTAGCGTATATTTAAGCGGCGGGCTTGATAATCGGTACAGTTTGAAGTAGAGGTAACCTCGCCCCATTCGCCTCCGTTTCTTCCGGGCATCCATGCTTCCAAGTCCCATTTTCGGTAGGCAGGAGCTCCAAGGTCACCGGTGCAGGTATCGACAACTCTGAATGGAATTCCCAAACCATCGAAGATTTCTTCTTCAATTAAGCGGAGCTCTTCATGAAGGGCATCCGATTCTTCCGGTGTACAATAAACAAACATTTCAAGTTTTGAAAACTGATGAACCCTGTAAAGGCCCTTTGAAAACTGTCCGGCGGCTCCCGCTTCACGCCTAAAGCAATGAGAAATACCGCAGTATTTTAACGGCAAGCTTTCTTTTTTGATAATCTCATCCGAGTGATAGCCGCCCAGAGTAATCTCGGCAGTTGCAACCAAACAAGTTCCCTCGCCTTCAAGAGAATATACATTCGATTCTTCGCCTCTTGGATTAAAACCGATACCGTATAAAATTTCTTCTTTTGCTACGTCCGGTGTTATAAAGGGCTTAAACCCGTGTTTCCTCAATATGTTAAGGCCGTACATCGTCAGAGCCTGCTCCAAAAATACGGCTTCGTTTTTTAAAAAATAGAATTTAACACCCGAAACCTTTGTGCCGGCTTCAAAGTCGATTAGATCCAAATCTTGACCCAACTGAACATGATCCTTGGGTTCAAAGTCAAACTTAGGCACGGTTCCAGAGCGCTTAACTTCCAAATTGTCCGAATCTTCTTTGCCGATAGGGGCTTCGGGATGGGCCATATTCGGAATTTTGCTTACGGCCTCATGCAGGGCTTTTTCGGCTTCAGCCAGTTCGGCTTCTACTTGGGCGATTTTTTCTTTTATAGCCTTTCCTTGATCGACTAATTTTTGTCTTTCTTCGGGACTTAATTTTTGCTTCATTGACTGGGAATTATCGTTTCGATCTTTTTGCAGGTTCTGCAAAGAAGTAACAAGGGCTGTACGCTTATCATATAGTTCTACGGCCTTATCGGCATCTGCATTCATATGCCGATTTTTTATATTTTGTTTTACGGCTTCAACATTTTCTTTAATAAATTTATAGTCTAACATAGCAAAATTGTACTTTTTATTTTAAATTCTGTCAAGGACTAAAATTTAACGATACATTTAACGGACAGCTTGACAATTTTTGAGAATTATCGGATACTCGAATACAATATAAGTATTTATAATACAATTTTACTCATTTGGAGGAATTTTATGAACAGAAAGCTACTTTTTGTTTGTCTTGTTTTTGCGTTGGTTTTTACAGGTATGCTGACAGCAAAATCGACCGGTATAAATTTGGAAGTCGGAGGGGCTTATAACAACCACCAGCTGCACACTATTGGAAAAGATTATGATGACGACTATTTTAAATACCATAACATAAGCTCACAAAATTTAGGAGGCTTCAATATAGGTATATCCTACCCGCTTCCCAAAAACTGGGCTGTCTTTGCAAACACGACCTTTACCTTTAACAATACATTTGTAAACGATACAATGCTCGGGGTAGGCTATATATTTAAACCCGGAAAAGGTTTTGAGCTTTTATTAGGCGGAGCTTTTGCATTCGGCGGTTTCGCTTTTAACAAAACCAAAAGTAAACCTAAAGTAACATATAGTTACTTTAATATAGGCGGAGGAATAAATTTTACAGCTTCTTTTATGTTCACAGGAAAATTCGGAATGTATGCAGGAGCCTCGGCAATATATTATAAACCGGTAGCAGGAAATATATCAACAAAAATCGGTAACTCCACCAGTTCAGCAGGTATCAAATCCAGCTCACTACCGGATATGGCAAAATCGATAAATATAAAACTTGGATTAAAAATCAAATTATAAAAACCTTTGCCCCAAGGTCTTGACATTCATTCCTGTTTTGCGTATTATGTTCACTCGCATCGGGATGTAGCCTAGGGGCTAAGGCGTCTGGTTTGGGACCAGAAGATCGGGGGTTCAAATCCCTCCATCCCGATCCTTAAAACCTTGGGATCGTAGCTCATCAGGATAGAGCAACTGCCTTCTAAGCAGTAGGTAGGGGGTTCGAGTCCCTCCGGTCCCGCTAAAAGCCGATTAAGTAGTCTTGTACATTAACAAGATAACTTAATCGGCTTTTTTATAATACGAGCCTCTAAAAACATCAGTTTTTAGAGGGTTTCCTTAATCTTACTTGCGATGTTTTTCATAAGTCATTGAATATATAAAGACTTATGAAAAACTCGTCGGGTATCTATAAAAATCCAACAAGGTTTTTATAGATACCCTAATATTTAATTCCCAGTTTTTTCATCTTGCTTTGAAGGGTTCCCGGTTTTAGGTTTAAAAGAGCAGCCGCTCCGTCTTTGCCGTAAATTTTTCCGTTTGAGGCTGAAAGAGCTTTTTGAATAATCTCGGTTTGAGCTTCATCAAAAGGTTTAATATCTTCAGGCAAAATCTTATCTTTTTCGGCCTCCTTATTTACGGCAGGCTTTAGGGGCTTTTTTTTCGCAGCGTTTGAAATGTAGAATTCTCTTGTTCCCGGCACCAAGTGTTCGGCAGGGATTTCTCCGCCCTGCGAAAGAATTGCAGCCCGCTCTACAACGTTTTTAAGCTCGCGGACATTTCCATGCCAAGGCATAGATATAAGTTTTTCGATTGCAGCCATAGAAAGGCTTGTGTTTTCAAAACCCTTCCTTTTGCGTATATCCGAAATAAAATGCTCGGCTAAAAGAGCCGTATCGTCATCGCGTTCTCTCAAGGGCGGGAGCCTTAGCGGGAAAACATCCAGCCTGTAAAGCAGGTCTTCACGGAAGCGCCCCATCGAAACAGCCTCGGCCAAATCGACATTGGTTGCAGCTATTATTCTCACATCCACAGAAACGGGTTTTTCCCCGCCGACTCGCTCGAATTTTCCGTCTTGAAGAACACGCAAAAGTTTTGGCTGTAAATCAAAGGGCAAGTCCCCCACCTCGTCCAAAAAGAGGGTGCCGCCGTCGGCAAGTTCAAACCGCCCCTTCCGCAAGGCCGCAGCCCCCGAAAAGGCACCTTTCTCATGCCCGAAAATTTCACTTTCAGCAAGGCTCTGCACAAGGGCAGAACAGTTTACGGGCACAAAGGGTTTTTCGGCCCTGTTGGAAAGTCTGTGAATGGTGCGGGCTGCCTGTTCTTTTCCCGTTCCCGTTTCTCCCGAAATTAAAACCGGCACATCAGAGGCCGCAACAAGCTTTATCGAATCTAAAACCGTAGTCCAAGCCCGGGAAGAACCGACCATATCCTTAAAAACATTTGTCGAAGCGGTGAGCAAAACATTTCTTTCGAGAAGGAGGCTTTCGGTTCTTTGAATAAGGGATTGGGATGCATCCGTTTGGACCATAGCAATCGAAATAAGTTTTGAAATTGTAGATATAAAACGGACGATTTCAGGCGTAAAGCGGGAACACATACTGTGATCCAAGGTCATCATTCCGATAGCCTTATCCCCTATGTAAAGGGGGGCAACCAAACAAGAATGATTGTCGGGCAGCTTCATTATTTCGTCATAGGTATCGACATGGGGAATGTTTTCATCAAACAAAAAAGCCTTTCTTTCATCTAAAATTCGGGCGATATCTTTGCGCATATTTAAGTTAATTGTAAAATCGTCCAGTAATTTTGAAGAAAGCGGGCCTATGGCCTTTCTTACCTTTAAAACATTTTTATCCTCAAAGCCCATCACAACGGCAAGCTCATAATCGACCAGTTCTCTTAAAGCCTCAAGAATAAGCTCCAATGCCTGCTCGGCAGAGATGGGATTGGTTTTATTTAAAACGGATATAGCCTTGTTCATACCCTGCGATTATACCCGCATTATAAATCTTTGTCAAAAGGAGTTAGGGGGAATATTTTGATTTCAAGCAGGTTTCTTAATTCTGTTATACCACACTTACTGCAATTTTGTAAGGGCAGTTTTTTTATTTAACCGCAGCGAGCGCAAAGCGTTGAGCTCACGCTCAACTTCGCAAATGAATTTTTTTTCTAATTTACTATTTTTTTCAAATAATTCCTACAAATATAATGGGGAGGGAAAATATGAAAAAATTAGGAGAAAATAAATGGTAAAAAGATTTGAAGATTTAACATTTACAAAACTCCCGAAGTAGGAACCACCGCCATCCATGGCGAACTTTTAACATCTTATCCTATAACTTATCTTTGCGTAGACAACCTTTAAATTTCGCTCAGAACTTTTGTTTCCTAACTCAACCAACGGATTGCCAGAAACTTTGTAACAATTCGGGATTCCAAAGGACTGCAAGTCCTTTGGCAGTGCGAGGAAAAGAGATGGGGTCAAAGGGGAAGGGAAAAACCACCGCTCTGAACGGGGGGTGTCCTTTCCCCTTTCAAAGGTTATAATAAACGCAGAGGCCTTTGATAACACTGAAGACAAAGATTTAAAAGAATTTTTAGAATACCTTAAAACAGGTAAAACAAAGAGCGAATTTACAAGGAGGATAGAAGAAGTGATACAAACAATAAAAGAAAACGAACAAGCAAGACAAGAATATAGATTAATGTCAACTTTTGAGATGGATGCTAGGTATAAAGGTTTTACGGAAGGTTTAAAGCAAAAATCAATAGAGACAGCACAACTTATGAAAATGGAAAAATGTGATAATAATTTTATTATGAGAATTACAGGCCTTCCCGAAGAAGAGATTGAGAAACTGTAGATTAGGGGAGGAAAGAAACTTTTTCGGATAAAAGTTTCTTTCCTCCCCTATGACCCCTCCTATCTTCAAAAGAACCGCTTAGGGGCTCCGCCCCTAAGAACCCCTCGTCTTTACAAAGGCGAGGATAATTTAACCGCAAGGGGCAAATGTAAAATCGGCAGTTTCGAGCCTGTAATTCATAAGGACAAAATTGCTCTGATAAACCTATATGATTAAAACAGTACTGTATCTCTATAACTTATTTAATTCATTTAACGGAGCCAGTAAATAATCATTTCTTATTATCATCACATCTTCATTATGAGTATTATTACATTCTTTACGAAGTGGAACTATGTATATGGTTTTACTTTTCAATTTACCATCTTTATCACATTTGTACACATGTGATCCGCATTTATTATCATCATCAAGCTTATTATCGCAATTAGCATTTGAACAATATGCAGGACAGTTTTTTCCTGTATATTGTTCCCATTTTTCAATCATAGATTCTTTCTGTGCTTTACGATTCCAATTTTTAACATAAGTCATTTTAATTTTTCTCCTTTAATCATTTTCTTCTAAACCGCCCTATGGACGGTTTAAAAAGTTAAATAGTTAATGCAGCACCGCCACGGACGGCGGTGGTTCTATTCTTGCGAGTTTTTTGCGAAGCAAAAATACTCGAAGCTTAAAAATGTACACGGATGTACATTTTTAAGCGGCTCAAGGGCCGACAAGCCAAGCGGAAGCCAAGATTGTTGTTCCTGTTGTCAGGACTGTTGTTGTTCCGTTTGCCTACAGTGCAGTTGTTCGCGTTGTTGTTCCAGCTGCCGCCGCGTTTAACACGGTTAGAGCCTGACGCGGCACCTTATAAGGTCCATACCGTTTTTTAGCCAAAAAATTTTCGAGCCGCTAAAGCGGCTGACATAGTGCAGGTTAATCATTATTTTCAAAAATTTACTGCACCACACCACACATTTTGCCTGTTCGGTTTCACCGCTTCGGGCGGCTTACGCTGCGCCCTCAGCTGCTCAACCTCTCCGGCAAAATGTGTGAACTCAAGGCCGACAAGCCAAGCGGAAGCCAAGATAGTTGCCCCTGCCGACAGGACTGCCGATGTTCCGTGAGCCCACAGTGCAGCTGTACGCGCTGCTGCGCCAGCTACCGCCGCGAGTAACACGGATAGAGCCTGACGCGGGCCCTGCATAGTCCGCTCCCGGCGAAGCCGGCAAAGCGTCATACCAATCCCACAACCATTCCCACACATTTCCCGACATGTCATATAAACCGTAACCGTTAGGATCCTTCTTCTTTACCTCATGGGTTTTAGATCCGCTGTTTGAACCGTACCAAGCATAGTTTTTAAGTTCAGCCTCGGTATTTGTTCCTGCCCATTTATCATCAGTCCCTCCCTTGGCTGCCCATTCCCATTCCGCCTCCGTTGGAAGTCTAAAGCCCTTTTTATTTATATCTAGCTCTGCCTTATCCCAATCTGCATTATTACTGTCAGGAATTTGATCAAAGCTAAGAGCAGCAAAATCAACGGGGTTTCCTCCAACATTTACCGTATAGCAGGGTTCAAGATTTAGTTTTATACTGAGTTTATTACAAAAAGCTATTGCTTGATACCAGTTTACATTTTCTACAGGACGCTTTCCCTGTGTTTCGCCTACAGCAGGTTCTCTGCCGGAGCTTCCATCAAAATGGCTGGGATTATTGCCCATCACTGCCTGCCACAGCTCCTGCGTTACTTCTGTCTCCCCTATAAGATAGGCACTTAAACTTACGGTATGCGGCTGGTTAATAGAGTAATCATTATGTCCCAACTGGGCATTCACGGCAGCTATTCCTTTCATGGTAAATTCGACTGAACCTACAGTATATGTCTTATCAACAGGAGTATTAGGAGTTACTTCAGAAGATTCACCTCCGCCGGATTTTCCCTGACCTGTAGGACAACCGGTCAATAAGAGCCCCGCCAACAACAACAATGCAGTAATAGATACTGCCCGATTTAAGACCTTAGTCTTCAGTTTGGAATTAGTGTTTTTCATAGCTAATCCCTCCTTACAAAATAATTTAATTTATACAAAAAACTGCAAAGCCGAATAAATTCAGCCCTGCGGTCTTTAAATTGAGAAAAATAAATATTAGAAGCTTTGATTAGAGATATTTTACTTAATAGAGAAAATGGGGGAAGGTAAACATGGGCTAACATTTTTCAACTCATTCCTATTTTGTAAATATCGGGAAAGAGAAAATTGTAAATCGTTACAAAGTTTCGTTCTCATGGTTTAATTATAGCACAAAATATTGAAAAACTCAAGGTATCGTAATATCAATTTTATTCAATTTACAATATAAAACCTCTAAAAACTTCAGTTTTTAGAGGTTTCATTTGATTTTAATGTGAAATGCTTTTTCTTAAATCTTAAACTTTTTAACCTCATCTGCCAGGTTTTCAATGCTTATCTTATTTTTTTGAGTAATCTCGTTTACTTCCTGTACAGCATTGTTTATCTCGATAACGCCCGCAGCCATTTCGTTCATTCCGTCGGTAATAACCCGTGTAAGGCCGTCCAGCTTTTGCATTTCTTCGGCTGTTTGCTCTCCGCCTTTTAACATTTCGGCAGAACCTTCTTTTACTTCTACCGTTACGGCATTGATGTCGCGGATAGCGGTAAGCACTTCTTTACTGCCGTTTTCCTGTTCCCTCATCGCTTCGGTTAAACTATTACTCATCGTCTTTACTTCTTCGGAAAGCGAGAAGATGATATTAAACTTTTCTTCAACGGTTTTGGAAGAAGACGATAAAACTTCAATTTCGTTGCTAAAAGTTTTTAATACGGCGGTAATGGTCTTACCTTGAGCAGCGGAGTCTTCCGCAAGTTTTCTTATTTCATCGGCGACGACTGCAAAACCTTTTCCGGCTTCACCTGCATGGGCGGCTTCGATTGCGGCATTCATCGCTAGGAGGTTTGTCTGGCTTGCAATGTGCTGAATAACACTTGAAGCTTCCAAAAGGCTGCCCGATTCTTCGGCTATTTTTTGCGTAATCGTATTCGAGTTTAACACTGTATCTTTTCCGTCTGCGGTTGCAGTTGCGAGATTTTTGATGGCATCGTCGCTTTTTTCAAGAGTTTGAGTAATTGAGCCGATGTTTGCAACCATCTCTTCCACCGAAGCAGAAGAACGGGCGACACTTGCTGCCTGAAGTTCTATTCTATCATCAAGTTTTTTTATCGTATTGATAATTTCTTCGACGGTTGCCGATGTCTGACCGACGCTCGCTGCCTGCGTAATAGCTTGCTGCTTAATACCTTCAACATTTGCACTTATTTGGTTTACTGCACTTGCAGTCTCCGTCATGTTGCCTGCAAGCTCTTCACCTATGCTCTGCATTGTTCCGGCATTTAAATCAACGGATTTGATAGACAGACGTATTTTTTCGATTGTTTCGTTAAAATATTCCGAAAGCTGCGTAACCTCATCGTTTCCAATAAGAGGAAGCTGAACGGTTAGGTCTCCTTCGCCTTGAGCAATATCCCTAAGAACATTCACGGCAGTCTTCACAGGACCTACCATTTTTGTAGCAATAATAAACGCAATAATTATTGTTACAAGCAGTATTAAGATAACGGACATTATGATTGCATTGGTCAGCGTATTCAGTGAAATTAAGAATTCGTTTACCGGAGCCCGTATAACAACAGTCCATCCGCTTCTTGCCATTTTTGCATAAGCAGCAATATTTTTTTCTCCGTCAAGCGTATAATAACCGGCTCCCGGATCTTTTTCTTCCAAAGCCTTCTTTTGAAATTCCGCTACGGATCGCAATTCGGCATCATTTTCCGCAAGTTTTTGATAATTGATAAAACCGGAAACAAGCTCGTTATCTCTATGAGCAATAATGGTACCGTCTTTACTCAGCATATAACAGTAACCTGTTTTACCGATAAGAATATCTTTAATATCTTCCGACAAAATAAGTCCTTGAAGCCCCGCACATATAACCCCGGAAATCTCATCGTCTTTGTTATAAAGCGGTAAAGAAAAAACTACGTGAATCTTACCGGTGTCAGGAGAAAGATATGGTTCCGAAATAAAATAGTTTCCTTCAAGAGCCGTCTTATACCAATGTCTGTCTGCAACCGAAACTACTCTGCCGTCCATATAATACGTATTGCCGTTTAAATCGCATATATTTAAAAAAGCACCGTCGCTGTCTGCAGCGAATTCTTCTTGCAGACGTGCGGATTTTTGAGGGTATGACAAACTGTCGTCATTTAAATCGGTAATACGAGCGACGCCTCTTAAATACTCAAAATCTACATCTATTACGCTTTCGACAAGAGCTGCAATATCGGCAGCCTTGTCCGTTAACCTCTCTTCGGCATCTCTAATCATTGCCTTTCTAAAAGTATACCATGATATGGAGCCCTGTATAACTCCGCCCAACATAATCAATAACCCGAAAACAATCAATAATTTTTTCCGTATTGAGAAATGTTTTTTATTTTTCATATTACCTCTATATCTAATCCAATATTTTATATGATTTAAATATATACAAAAATATAAAATATATCAATATGTCCAAAATTTCTTATTAAAAAAATAGTTGTTAAAAACTTTCTATAAATTTTGAAATTGAAAAAAGAGCCCTGCCCCTATGAGAAATGGAATTTTTTTGTTCAGAAGTCAGTTCGGCAAATGTTTTGCCAAACTTTTCTACAAAGAATATGGGATCGTAGCCGAAGCCGCCCGAGCCTGAGGGAGATTCGGTTATATACCCCTCACATGTTTCCTGCACCGAATAAAAACGGTTTTCATCCAAAAGAAAAACCATACAACAAGCAAAACGGGCACTGCGGTCTTTTACCCCTTTTAATTCTGCAAGCACCTTGTTAATACCGGCCTCAGCCGAAACATGTTCTCCGTCAGGGGAACCGTAGCGGGCGGAATGAATACCGGGAGCTCCATTTAAAAAGTCGACACAGAGACCGGAATCATCTGCAAGAACCGGAGCTTCTACAATATCGTAAAGAGCCTTTGCCTTTATCATAGCATTTTCAAAAAAAGTACTTCCCGTTTCTTCAGGATCAAATTCTATGCTCTCATCTTTAGGCAGTACAATTTTATGAGACGGAAGAAGCTCCTGCACTTCCCTTTTTTTGTTTACATTTCCCGATGCCAGATATATTTTCATGCTGCTGAGTATACCAAATTTTTAAACTCTTGGCAATATTTTTGTCGATTGTGCCTTTATATACATTTATATATCTTCCTATATCGGTACTGCTTGGAGCCTTTAGCTGCCTTCTATTTAATCTTTTTGTTTTATCCCACAAATGACGGTTATGTTTTAGTGAAAAACAAATCTTCTTAAACTGACTTCGTGTATTATAAGTATGAAGTAAAAGGTATTTAAAAAGTTGAGCCTTTACATAATACCTGTTTCTATTACCGACACAATAATTTATTTTTTCATAACGGTTAAAACAATTAGACTTTAAATCATGAAGAATAGAACATAGAAACCATGCATCCATTTTAATTTCGGCTGCTATTTTATCGATTAAATCATCATCAAGAAAAAAGCAAGCCTTGCACGCAAGCAAAAAAATTCTTCTATGATTACAAGGCATACTAAAATAAAGCTCTCTCATATGCATCGATTCTTTTGCCGGATTTTTTTTATCCTTTAAACCTAAATCCTCTGTTTTTACATCGCAGTATGCCGGTTCAGACTCAGCTACATAAAAATTAAAATTTTCATCTAAATCATACTCTCCCATAAGATACTCCCATCTTGCTCCTTCTTGATCGGCAAGAACGGTATCATTTATCTCATGTCTTACGGTTTTGCATTTAAAAGTTAAATAATAAAAACGAATATGATTTGTTAAATAAGTATAAAAACTTGACAGTGAAGAATTATAATTTTCCAAAATTCTAGGAAGTTTATAATAAAACTTGAGTAAAAAATCACTGCGTAAATCTTCATCCGCAAAATACACACCAAAGCTTTCCAAATTTACATAAATCATCTCAAAGATAGACATTAAAACTTCTTGTCTGCTTGCCGAATTTGTCTTATTGATATTAAAGACCTTGACAAATTCCTCTCCTTTTTCTAAACTGAAATTCACTTTTTTATCTCCTTTAACTTTAATTATATGTTTAATGGAAGCAAAAAGAGTGCAAAACAACAGTTTTAAAAAGCTTATTAATTTGGATGTTTTTTAGTTTTTATAACCTCCTAAAAATGAGTTTTTCATTTTTTTTATAAGAACTCAAAAAATTATCAATAAAAAAATGAGATTTTCCATAAAAAGACTGATTTTATCGGTCTTCAAAATGCAAAAAATGCCGATAATCAAAAGCGGAGAAGAAAATTATGATAAGAAAACAAGCAGAAAAGGAATCCCGTACAGGAAGTATAACTTTTTACTCAAAAGAACAAATACAGTGCCCCGTGTGTAGTACAAAATTTAAACGAGAAGAATTACATTCCGGCGGCGGGCGTCTGATAGCAGGAGACCTTACCGATGAGTTACGCAGGCTTTATGAACCGTCAGCAAAATACGGAGAAATATTCCCTACAGTATACAATTTAACGGTATGTCACAAATGTCTTTATACGGCCTTTCCGCAAGATTTTTCAATTCCCTCCCGTCCTGTTATCGAAAAGCTTTTTGAAAATACCGAAACAAGATATGAAGCAGTAAAAGGTCTTTTCCATAATGTTGATTTTACAAAATCCCGCGGTTTAAATGAAGGAGCAGCCTCTTATTACCTTGCCATGTTATGTTACGAGCTTTTTGAAGAAAAATTTTCTCCCACAATAAAGCAGGCCATATGTGCCATAAGAGCGGCATGGCTCTTTGACGAGCTGGGGAAAAAATATCCTGAAGAAAACTATAAATATGTTTCAGACCTATTTTATAAAAAGACAACCTTTCTTTACCGCCGAGCCCTTGAGTTGGAATCGACCGGAAAAGAAATAATAGCAGGCTTAAAATCGTTCGGTCCTGATGTAGATAAAAACTACGGCTATGACGGTATAATCTATCTTTCAGCCCTCCTTGAATATAAGTACGGCCAAAAGCTCGATATGGAAATGCGCTTAAAACGCTTGGATTATCACAAATTTGCCCTTGCAAAAATGTTCGGTTTAGGAAAATCAAGTAAAAATAAGCCGGGACCGATTTTGGAAGCGGCAAGAAGCCTTTACGACACTCTCAAGGTAGAACTGAAGGATGTAGAAGATTAATGGAAATCTTCCAGAATCAAAAAAATATCCTCCTTACCCTCTCCTATGACGGTACGAATTTTTGCGGATGGCAAAAACAAACCAAGGAAGGAACTGAAACCTTCCGGACGGTTCAAGGTGAATTGGAAAAAGCCCTAGCCAAAATTCATAAACATCCTATAGAAACAAACGGCTCAGGACGTACGGATTCAGGAGTTCATGCAGCCCGCCAAGCCGTAAACTTTTTTAGCGATATAAAAAGCATGAAGGCCTCAAATTTTTTACCTGCCCTTAACTCAATCCTGCCTAAGGATATAAGGGTTATTGATGCAGCCGAAGTGTCCCCCCTCCTGCATGCGCGCTTTAATGCTCTTTCAAGAACCTACCGCTATAAGATCAAATGCGGCAAAATAATATTTGCACACGAGCAGCCCTATACTTGGCACATAAGAAGATACCCCGACATAGCCGCCTTAAACGAAATGGCCTCCTGCCTTTCAGGAGAATTGGATTGTACCGCTTTTTCTGCAGCCGGAGATCAAAGTATAAGTAAATCACGCTATATCAAAAAGGCAGTCTTTTTTATCGAAAACGATTATCTTATTTTTGAAATTTGTGCAAATGCCTTTTTGTGGAAGATGGTACGCTCAATAGTAGGAACTCTTTTGCATTTAGACGAAATCGGAGCTTCCAAAAAAGATTTTAAAGATATCTTAGAATCAAAGATGAGGGAAAAGGCAGGCCCCACAGCTCCGCCCCAAGGCCTTTTTTTATGGTCTATAGAATATCCTAAAGACCTGCTTAAAACACCGCCGGACAGTTTTTAATAGAAAGCAAAGCTAATTACTCTTAAAGCGGTCATATCTGCTTACCGCATTAGAAATAACAAAAAACACAATAACTATTCCGAAGATTACAAAATAAGAACCTATGGAGAAAAACATATTATAAAGGCCATGTATACCCCAAGTAAAAAGAAAAGGCTTTATAATCTTCCCCGTCTTTTTAACCATACTTATTTCAAGATAATATACACCCAAACATGCATGTAAGATATTTGAAGTAAATGTCCTAAGCCAAATTGCTTCAGGATAGCGTATTGCATAAGCAAGATTTTCAAAAGAGGCAAAAATTAAGCCGTAAAAAACCGATAAAAGCATCAGAATCCTTATGTTCGCCCTTGTTTGGGCCGGAGTAATCTCATCCATATTTTTCATCTTATCCGCCCAAAGCAATTTTACAAAAATAGAAAAAAGCAGGGCCTTAACGGTTTCTTCCGGCAGAGAAGAATGAATAAAACAGTCAAAAAGAATACCGTAAGCATATCCTGTAGTTTTTAAAAAATTCTGAGACAAAAAATATACGATAGTCTGCATTAAAATTGAAATAAGGACTGCAAAAAATGAAAACAAAAAAATATATAATAATGGTTTAAGCGATAAATTTTCTTTTCTTATAATAATAAAAGCCCAAATAATTGAAAGTGCAAAAGAAAGAAACATGAGTGCTGCAATCTGCATATTTGTAAGCATACATTGAAAAAGAATTAAATTCAAGGGGTTTATCGGCAAGGTCTTTATTTTGAGAGAAAAATGCCTTATAATATTTATATGGGGTTAAAACTATGGATAAAGAAAAAAATGATTATGACAAACTTTTTTTGGAAATTACAAAAGCAAAACACCTCGTCGCCTTTACGGGGGCCGGAATAAGCACCTTGGCCGGAATCAAGGACTTTAGGGGAAAGGACGGCCTTTATAAACAGCCGAATACCGAAAAAATGTTCGATATAGACGTCTTTTATAGGGATCCTTCGGTTTATTACGGAATGGCAAAAGAATTTATCTACGGATTGGAAGAAAAGCAGCCGGCAATCGTGCATACCGTTCTTGCCGCCCTTGAAAAAAGAGGCATCTTAAAAGCCGTAATAACCCAAAACATTGATTTACTCCACCAAAAGGCGGGAAGCAAAAATGTAATTGAGGTACACGGTTCCCCATCGGTTCACTATTGTATAAGCTGCTCCTACACCGAAACCTTTGAGGAAACCGCAAAAACAGCTAAAACCGGAGCCGTGCCGCTATGCCCTAAGTGCGGAAGCCCGATAAAACCGGCAATAACTTTTTTTGGAGAAGCCCTTCCTCAAAAAGCCCTGATGCAGGCAGAAACGGAAGCTTCTAAGTCGGATTTTATGCTGGTTCTAGGTACAAGCCTTTTGGTCTATCCTGCAGCGGCTCTTCCGGCCTATACTTTAAGAAACGGAGGTAAAATAGCGATAGTAAACAATCAGCCTACTCAATTTGACTCCTATACGGACCTTTTATTTGAAGATTTGGAAGAAACTTTTGAAAAAATAGAAAAAAAATTACAAAATTTATAATTTTTTTCTAAATTCACTTGACAAAAAAGTAAGAATATGGTAACTTATGTTTAGGCACAAACAGCGAGTAATTATCCTAAATTACCCGCGTAAAGCGTTCATAAAAGTATTTATATGTGAATGGTTTATACTCTATTTTAATCGCCCCGGTCCGCATACTCCCGGGGCGATTTTTTTTATATCTATATTATAAAACAAACATTTAAGATTTAAGGCCTTAATGCCGATAAACAAATCGAGAAAGATTTACAATAAATTGCTAAAGGGGTATTTATTTTTTTTTATTTATGTGTTAGGATGTGTCTCATGGAAAAAGATAAAAGAATAATCGTTGATTCAGAAAAAATTGAAACGGCCATACGTTTGGGTGTTCCTATCGCTATAACTTCGTATACTTTACCCAAGGAAACTGAAGTTTATATCACGGATGTTATTTCAGAATTTTTAAAGCAGCTGCATTGTAGCGATATTACAGACTATATCGTATATTACACAAATGAACTCACAACAAACGCGAAAAAAGCCAATACAAAAAGAGTCTATTTTAAAGAAAGAGGCTTAGATATCTCGAACGCCGAAGACTATGACCAGGGAATGAAGGATTTTAAAGAAGATACAATCTCAAACATGGATCATTATCTGGAACTTCAAAAAAAAGCCGGTCTTTATATCAAAATGGCCCTTCAACTTAAAAATGACAATATAGTCCTTGAAGTAAGCAATAACTCAGCCCTAACCCGCCAAGAATTTAAGAGAATTTTTGACAAAATAGTCAGAGCAAGACAATTTTCATCATTGGATGAGGCCTTTACTCAAGTCTTGGATAATACCGAAGGAGCCGGTTTGGGCCTTGTAATCATGGTTCTAATGCTCAAAAAAATGGGTCTGGATGAAAAGGCCTATACAATCGATGTCTTAGACGGAGTAACGGTAAACCGTGTTGTTATTCCACTTAAATTGGAACTAAAAAAAGAGGCTGTACCTCTTACAAAGGCCATTGTAGAATATATCAACGAAATACCGCAATTCCCCGAAAATATTATGCAGATACAAAGGGCTATTAACGATCCGGAATCAAAGATGCAAAAAATTGCCCAACTTATAAGCAGCGATATAGGATTGGCAACAGACCTTCTAAAACACGTAAACTCCGTGGCTTTCGGTCTTTCAAAACCCTGTATGAACATTGTTGAAGCCGTTAAGTTCGTTGGCTTGAGAGGTATACAAAACCTGCTTTACTCCATGGGAACTATCAAAATATTGGAAACAACGGAAAAAGAGCAAAAGGAAATTTGGGAAAATGCTTACAGGCTGGCCTTTTTCTCCTTAAATGTTGCAAAACTTACCGGCAAACGCACTATAGTTGATGATGCATATATTTGCGGTCTTCTCCATGACCTTGGAAAGATTATCCTTGGTTCAATGTACCCTGAGCTGCTTGTAAAACTGGCAGAAATTCAAGCTGAAAGGAACATACCGCCTCAGGTTATGGACATGATTATGAGCGGAATGGCTCAAGCAGAAATAGGAGCCACCCTTGCAGAAAAGTGGAACTTCCCCGAACCCATAGTAGTAACAATAAGATATCAGGATAATTTTGAAAATGCACCCGAAGAACATCGAGAATTGGTTGAAAGCGTTTGCTTTGCAGACTTTATGCTTAATTTTTCACAAGGGAAAATAGATTACTACCAGGTTCCCGAAGCCTTGCTAAAAAGATTCAAAATAAAGTCGGAAGAACAACTTAAAAAACTCTGTGAACGCTTTGAATTTGCTTTTTCAAAGTAAGAATTGCAAGAATCCCAGTGTTAAATATCCGGAAAAAGCTCTTTTATAATTTCGCGGTAGGTTTTATTGTAATATAAATGCCCGTAGATAATTGCGGCGGCAAGCACATTTCTGCCGTAGCCCCTTGTTTCCGCATAAGCAAGACTTTCTAAAAACAAGTCAGTCGGTAAATCACCGGCCTGCCTTACCCAGCGTTTGACTGCATTGGGACCTGCATTATAAGAAAAAAGAGCATGCATAATTTTTCCGCCATTACGGCGTATCATATCCGAAAGATAGAATGCCCCGAAACGGATATTCGTATCGGGATTGTTAAGGTCATAAGATTCCAGCTTTAGGCGGCGGGCAATGTCGGCAGCAGTAGGCTTCATAAGCTGGGCAAGCCCTATCGCCCCCGCATGGGAAACAACCTCAGGCTTAAAATAACTTTCGCTTCTAAGCAGGGCGTATAAAAGATACTCCGGTAAATTGTATTCTGCCGCATATCTTTTAACCGGCTCAAGCCAAGGCCGAGGATAAATCAACTTTAAGTGTTCATCTCCAAATTCGGCTCCTTCGGAGTTGACCGCAAAGGTCATAATCCTCATGGAGTCGGCATAATAGCCGTTTTCCGATAAAGCTCGCGAAAAAACAGCGGCTTCTTCCGTACTGATCTGAGGATATAAAACGGTAATTTTATTGTACAGTTGGGAATAAAGTTTATATTTTACAAAACCTTTTAGAATCCGAACAGTCTCTTCATCCGAAAAGCCGCTGCCGCTTTTTCTTTTATAATTTTTACCGTATGGGGAAGAGGAAATAGGAAGCCCAAGCTGATAAGCAGCCATGAGCCTGTAATAAAAGGAATTATGATCTTTTTCATAGGCTTCACGGTAAAGCTTTTGAGACTCTGCATCCGATGATTTTTTAGAACGCGCAAGAATATAAGCAAGACGGGCTCGTGCCGTCAGAAGATTTGTTTTTTGAACGGCTTTTTGAAGTTTTTCAAGACTTTTCCAATCTTGAGAAAAAACCAGCTTCATACAAGCATGAGCTGTCAGTTCTTCATAAACCGCAGGATTCTTCCATGAAGGAGCAGATGAGCAAAGCTCATCAAAAAATACCTTAAATGACCTATTTTTTTCTATATCGAGGATGTACCAGAGGGCAACGTCATAATCGTAAGGTTGGGGCGGATAGGTTTTAGCCTTTTTAAAAAGTAAAAGAGCCTTTTCGGTATTTTCCTTTCCGCCCATCTTTAGCCGCAGGCGGGCAGCATAAAAAGCATACATGTATTTTTGTACGGCATAGTCGGAATGGTTTACGGATTTTTTTTCATAAAAGTCAAGCCGATTTTCAAAAAGCAGCACATCGGAAGCGTAATCCATTGAACCTGATAAGGCAGCTCTTCCTGCATCAGAGAGAACCATCCTATATTCAAAGCACGGGTTACCTTCTGCTTCCATTAAACTTTTAAAAATAATCCACGCATCTTTAAACCGAGATTCAAAGTTTAACTTTCTTGCTTTTAGAATATTAAAAAAATCGTCTCCGCAGCCTTTTAATTCATTTTTGTTTTTTTCGATATTTTTTAGACCTTCAATAATTTCCGCATCAAATTTTTGTGCGTTAAGATACTCAGGCAAGGGCTGCTCCATTTTTTTAAAATTCCCCGATAGGAATAGGAGTCTTTGAATTTCTTCTCTTATTGTTTGATTGTCTAATTTATTGTCTAATTGGATAGCTTCGGGTAAAGCAAGTTTTTTTTCAAGACGCGTAAGTTTTTCTTCATTGAATAAAAGAGAATAAAGAGCATCATCGGCCAGTTTTTTATATGGCATTGGAGCATTTTTTATTGCGTACTCAAAATAAGCCCTAGCCGATGTATCATAGATTTTTTTATCCGAAGCCCTTACCTTCGCATTTTGGAGGGCAAAACCTATATAGTACAAGGACGAAGGGTCTGTATTATACAGCTTCTTTAATTCCAAAGGTTGAGGTTTTAAAAAGCGGTAAAAATTTTCCGAATAAAGGTCCTCAATCAGGCGGGCTTCTTCCGTTTTATCATAAGAGCCCGCACAGGAAACACTGCAAAGACAAACGCACAAAAAGAACCATATTAAAGCGATACGGATAAATTTGGAAGTTATAAAGCTATCCTCTTAAAAATTATTTAGGCGGAATATCTATATAAGTTCCTGCTATAATCAGGTTCGGATTTTTGATTTTATTGTAATCCGCTATTTTTTTATAGAGCCAAGGTGTTTTATAATAGGTCTCGGATAGATCCCAAAGGGTATCTCCCCATTTGACTTTGTACCGTACAGCTCCATTGGAATTTACATTCGATTTTTTTTGAGCTTCAGCTTTTTTCTTTGCATCAGCTTTTTGTTTAGCCTCTTCTTCAGCTTTCTTTTTAGCCTCAGCTTCAGCCTTTTGCTTGGCTTCTTCTTCAGCTTTCTTTTGAGCTTCAGCAGCAGCCTTTTGCCTTTCTTCCTCTTCAGCTTTTCTCTTGGCTTCGGCAGCGGCCTTTTCTTCTGCATTTTCTTGAGGAGCATTAGAGGTTGTCGCATTTACATCTTTTTTAGACTCTTGCACCTGTTCAACCTTTTCAGGAGCTGAAGCTATCTTATCCTTATCGGCAAAGGGCATTTTTTTTGTCAAAAGAAGGATTGCAAATACCAAAGCCGTTATACAAAGAATTATTATAAGAATTATCAGCCAAAGAGGCATCTTTTTCTTTTTTTCGGATTTTTCTTCATCATTACCGTAAAGTTGGGAATCGGCCCCAGATTCAAGCGGCTCATCAAAAGAAAGGTCATCGCTTTCTTTTATAAAATAATCATCATCACCGCTTTTAAAATCGGATGAGGAATCAAACGAGGCGAAATCGAAATCCAGACCTTCAAGGCTTGCCTCATCAAGATTTTTTAAGGAAACTTTTAGAGATTGATGCGAGCCTGAGCCCTCATCTACTGCTTCTGCAGAAAGATTTTTTTCTTCATCAAGCTTTATTTTTAAATTTATAGTGGGATCACCTGCAGAGCCTGTTGAAACATCTTCTACGATAAGGGAGCCTATATATTCCGGCTCTGTTCCGTCAACTTGTTTAAATAAATTTATTTGAACACTTTCTTGATCATCCCTAACCGTAGTCAATTCCAAAGACTGCTCGGAAAGAGCATCTTCATCTAAAATCGGGAAAAATGTCCCGTCTGCAAGTTTTATTCCTATTTTTGAAGCCATACCATCCTCCTGCAAAATTTCCAAGTTTAATAATTGCTCATAGCATAATATCTATTTTAACCGCAAAAGAGGTTCTTGTCAATAAATTTAACAAGTTTTAAAAGGGAATTTTAGGGGAGCTTTGTTAAGATATTTAATTTTCCTCTTTGCGAAGTTGAGCGAAGTTCAACGCTTTGCGGCCTTGGCGGTTTCCTTAATGTAACTGCCCCCTGTTCCGCCCGATACGAGAGGCTCGCATAGGGCGGTACGAGCCATTCGTATAACGGCATACGAGAGGCTCGCATAGAGCGGTGCGAAACGCTCGAGTGCGGCGTTAAAGCTCAACCATATTCCAGCCTGCATTATACTTATACATCTTCCACTTCTTTACCGTTTTTACATTATTAAAGGAGTCTGCTAAGTCCGACGGAGCGGTAAAGTCTGTGTGATTGCCTTCGGTAACGCCGTTTTTTTCGGTGTAAAGAATACACTTCGCATCATCACTATCCTGCCGTTGCGGTAAATCGTCAAAGAGCTTTTTAAATGCGTCTGCATTAAGCTGATTGACGCAGCAGGACAGATATCGCAAAGCGGTACAGCCCTGCACGTTAAGAGCTGTGAGCTGATTGTCACCGCAGCTCAGCCCTTGCAAAGCGGGCAAGTCCTGCACGTTAAGGGCGGTAAGCCGATTGCTGTCGCAGACCAGACTTCGCAAAGCGGTTAAGCCCTGCACGTTAAGATCGGTGAGCTGATTGTTCCAGCAGGACAGATATCGCAAAGCGGTACAGCCCTGCACGTTAAGAGCGATTAGTTTATTGTGACGGCTCTCCAGCCCTTGCAAAGCGGTACAGCCCTGCACATTAAGTTCGGTAAGCTGATTGTCCTGGCAGGACAACCCTTGCAAAGCGGTTAAGCCTTGTACATTAAGGGCGGTTAGCTGATTGACGTAGCAGGACAGATATCGCAAAGCGGTACAGCCCTGCACGTTAAGAGCGGTTAGCCGGTTGAGGTAGCGGCAATCAAGATCGGTGATCTTACCTTTGAGGATAACCCTCGTGCCTTTTGCATGCAGTGTTGTAGTTTGGGTACCGCTTTGAAGCTCCGTTTCGGTACAGCCTTCTACCGTTACGGGGGTATCGTCTGAGGTTCTTACCCTAACTTCGATGTCAAGTTTGTCGGGGCTTAAGATGAGAGATGCTCCGCCTTCTATAAAGGGGGCCTGAAATTTCACCTTTATGTCCGCATTTGCCGTTACGGTGTAATTATAGCTTGTATTCGTACTCGCTTCGCCGATGACTGTGCCGGCGTTTGTCCACTGTCCCAGTACATAATCCTGAGCGGGTTCTGCGGTAAAGACAAGGGTTTCACCTTTTTCCACTTGATCGCCTGAATTGAGTTCCTTGCCGTCAACTTGGGCTTTAAGCGTGCCGAGTCCGCTTCCGACACCGAAGGTAATGGTGTACTTAGGCGTCGAAGCGCCGGCGGAATCGCCCGTACCGGGTTGCGCCGCATTCGAGCACGCGGCCATACCGAACAGCGCAATGAGCACCAAAACTGCGGCTGTGATGATTGCCGCGGCTCCCTTCTTTTTGTGAGTTTTAGATTTTGTCATATATTCCTCCTCATCAAAGTTTTTTATTTAGGAAAGGAAGACGCTCCAGGGCACAGGTGGGAACCCGTCCCGCAAAAAGGCTTAGAGTACCGCCAACAATTACCCCGTTCCCCGGTATCTACGGTTTTTTCAGCTTACCGTTGCTGTCTACTATCCACATCTGACCGATCTCCGGCGTTACGGTAAATCTTTCATAATTCTGCGGTGTACCTTCTGTTATATCGCCCGTAAGCACCTGCGCGAAAACGCCGGGAGCAGGCTCGTAGTTTTCAGGCGTAATGCGTGTAACGGGAGCCGTACCGGCCAAGGGGCCGGCAAGGGTTATCATTTTGCCGGCTTTTAAATACACGTCGTTTTCATTGGGATCACTTGTATCAACTTTTGCGCTGCCGCTCATCGTAAATGTACCGCCGGCGGCAAGGTAGACACCTCCGCCTTTACCGCCTGCTTGCACTGCGTTACCAGACAATGAGCCGCCTTTCATGGTAAACGAGGCATTCCTGTCGATATATATACCGCCGCCTTCTTGGGCTTGATTGATTTTAATTTCGCCGCCTGTCATAACTGCCGTTACGGGTTTTCCTGAGCGGCCTTTCATATAAATACCGCCGCCTAAGGAATCACCGGGACTAAGATTTACACTGTTGCTCTCGAATTTAGTGGTCCCTTTTATAGTGAGGGTTACATCGGCATAAGCTGCCTGAACATACAGGCCCCCGCCTTTTTTTTCTACCATGTTGTTTTTAATTACGGTATCTTCTATCGTTAGGTTACTGTCCTCAGCATAGATGCCGCCGCCTTCGTTGGCGGTTATGGTACCTGTAATACCCTCAATAGTACAACCTTCAATAGTTGCCTTTGGCACCTTTCGAAGATAAATGCCGCCGCCCTGCTTTTGGCCGAACTCGTTGCCAGAGCTTTCACCGATGAACCCGCATTGGTTTAGTGTTACGTTTGATAAAGACACCTTTCCGTTTCCGTAAACGGAGATGCCCGCTCCGTGTCCGGTCTTGTCGGCGGCGGGGTGGGAGTCATACTTGATATTGCAGTTTTTGATTTTTGCGTTGTGTATTTTAAGCTCGCCGGGTTTGTCCGGATCCCAATGGCAGTTTATACCGCCGCCTAAGTTGCCTCCTCCGCCCGACGCTATAACCTTATTATCTTCTATTTGTGTTGTAGTACTCATAGTGTCGGGGGCACCGTTTTCATCCGTGTTGATATACAGACTTCCTCGGGTAATATCGATAGCACCGCCTGTGATGTGCCCGGTGTTATCTTTGATGATCCCGCTTTTAATGCGGACAACCGGCTGCTTGTCGTCACTATTGCCGGCATAGATTGCCCCTCCGGCAGCGCCGGTTGCCGTGCAGCCCATAATGGTACAACTTTCAAGTACGGCCTCTACCCTGCCGTTCAAAAATATACCGCCTCCGCTGTACGCTGTACAGTCTTTGATAGTGCAGTATTTAAGCGTCAAGGTTTTTATTCCGGCAGCGTCAATGGCACCGCCAGTCTCATAGGAAGAGGATTTGTTTGCATAACCGTTTTTGAGTGTCAGGTTTTCGAGCGTGAGCTCCGTCTTATCTCCCGTTACGGTAAAGATGCGGTGAGCGTTTAGACCTAACGCATTTTGATTTGCATCGAGTGTTGTTCCGATTTTGCCCTTTATGGTAAGGCTTGTCGTTACATTGATTTCTCCATTATTGCCGGTACCGTTTGTTGCTTTAACATTACCCATGACGGTTATAATGCCGCCAGCCTCTGCACTTTCGACGGCTTGTTTTAACTTTTTCCATGCCTTCGTATTGTCGCTTAAATCAGGGATATAACCTAAAGTCTTCGCTTCTTTTGGTGCCGAAGAAAGGCCTTTCCTGTCAATCAGCCGGACTGTGTATTTTTGGGGGAGCGTGCTTTCCGTAAGGCCCGTATCGGTTTTAACGTATAGCTCCCAATTTCCGGACGTAATCGTATCAATGAGCGGGTCAACACCCGTTGATGGCAAGAGAAAAGGACCCCCATTCGATGTGTCGAATTGGGAAGCCTGTGCGCTAATCGGTATTTTTATGCCCGTGCCGTCTTCTTTTTGTACATTAAGGTATGCGATGTCTTTATGCAAAAGAGTGGTGGAATCGAACGGAACGGCCATACCGCCGGCTTTAAAATGCAGTACGTACATACCGCCGGTTTTTGTTTTTGCTATCGTTATATCACCGATTTCAGGCGGCGGAGTATTCACTTCAATATTCAAACTGAACTTTTTACCGAATTTTCTGCCGTCCGTGGAAATCAGGGTAATTTCGGGGCCTATGCCGCCGTTACTCCACTCATGTTTTTTTAAAAAGGCTGAATTGTACGTGAGTTCGAGCATATCGCCTGTCTGTTTAAAGGTGTAGTCAATGTTGTATCTAGGCTGCTGATCTGAAGGAAACCCGGGGAAATTGATAACTTTCCCCGCATCTAAGACGGATGTCGGCATAATGAGGGTAAATTTTCTCGGATTACGCAGTTTTATCGTAAGCTTTACATCGTCTGCAGAGGGTATGCACAGTGCTCCGTCATTACTCATTTGATAGGGCTTATTGATGCTGAAGTCAATAGGAACAACTTCGCTGGACCAGTAGCTTAAAAAATCTTCAGGGTCATCCCTAAATTGTTTACAAGTTGTAAATACAACGGCGGCTGTCAGCACTGCCGCAATCGTTGTTAAAATCTTTAAAAGTTTTTTCATCACTTATTACTCCTTCTTAGGGGATTTTGTTTTTTGGATTGAATTGTTCCAATCTGAAAACATATTTTTTGTAACTGCTATCGGTGCGTTTGTATGTCATTATGGTACAGTATAGCACTTTTCGCCGTAAATTACAACTTTTTGGGATTTTTTTGTTTAACCGCAGCGAGCGCAAAGCGTTGAGCTTACGCTCAACTTAGCAAAGATGTTTTGATTCTGTCTTAATAATGCATTCTTAAATTTACCCTTTGCGGTCCCTCTCGGCCTTGGCGGTTTTATTTTATATCTTCAAAAATTACCGTACTTTCACTTGGAAAAGGCTGCACAATGTGTTATAATCAGCTATTGTCTATGGAGGAAACTATGTTTGATATGAAAAAATCGTATCTATATATTTTGAACCTGATTATACCATAGACAAATGTGAGGTAATTTATGAAGGACGATATTAAAATAAATTTGGAAGAAGTGCATAGACGGATGGAAGAGGCTTGTAAGGCCTGCGGAAGGGATCCTAAAGAGGTAAGGCTTCTTATGGCGACAAAGACCGTTACACCGGAGAGAATCTTAAAGGCCTTTGAATATGGTGAACTTTTAATAGGCGAAAACAAGGTTCAAGAGCTATGCGAAAAGTATGAGTCTCTTTCATCGGTAAAACACGAGACTCATTTTATAGGGCACCTGCAAACCAATAAGATTAAGGACGTAATAAAATATGCAGACTGCATTGAGTCTGTCGATAGGCTTGACCTAGCTGAAAAGCTTAGCAAAAGACTTGAATCCGAGGGGAAGACCATGGATATTTTAATTCAGGTAAACACCTCTCAAGAAGAAAGCAAATTCGGATGTAAGCCTGAAGAAGCCCTTGCTCTAACCGAAAAAATTGCAAAACTTCCCTGCTTAAAAATAAAAGGCCTTATGACAATAGGACTTTTTTCCGATGATATGGATAAGGTGAGACTTTGTTTTAAGCTCCTGCAAAAAATTCGAAAAGAAATAACCGAAAAAAACATTCCCAATGTTTCGATGGAGGTTGTTTCTATGGGAATGACGGGAGATCTTGAAGTTGCTATCGAAGAAGGCTCAACCCTAATAAGAGTAGGTACGGCAATTTTCGGCAAAAGAAATTATCCCGATTCCTATTATTGGAACGAAAATGCAAAAATTGAAGGTTAGAATTTTTGGTTTATGTTTTTTTTCTCTTTTTCTATTTTACTCCTTTGCCCAAGATTTTGACGCTTTGACAAGGGTTCAAAAGAGGGTTGTAAATATAGAAGCCGCCGTGTCGAAAGTCGATATTTTTATAAGTACCTATGACGGGGACACAATAGCTTATAAAGCGGAGCTCAATGCGGGTACAAAACTTTCGATAGTTGAACATAAAAAGAAATTAAGGTTTACCGAGATAAAACCGGCAAGCGGAAAACTTTTTATCTATGTTCCGAAAGATTTTTTACTTGAATCATGCAGAATTCTTGCAAGTCATTCTTCAATAAAAATTGAAGGCATAAAGGCCGTCCATTTTTCGGTTTCGGGGAATTTTAATCGGGCTGAAATTACAGGCTCACGTTTAAAAAACAGCCTGATTGCACTTTCAAACGGCAGCCTTACCTTTAATAACGGGATTGTAACTGCGGCCGATTTTTGCTTAAACACCTCAACGGCAAAGATTCAAATAGCCGAAGAAAAGGCAGATTGCAACCTTTTTGTAACAAAACAAAAATGTGAAAAATTCTTATACGATGGGGAAGCATATACCGATAAAATTTTAGCCCTTTCGCCGTCCAAACCTAAAAAATTCATCTCTATGAGTGCTTCTTTTTCTGACATAGATTTGGGCTTTTCGGCACCTTTAAAAGAACCGGCAGAAAAATTCGATAAATACGGAGTCAGCGAATTCGGCCCCAAACCCTCTCCCAATTTAGTGAACAACGAAGCAAATTTTTTACCGAAAACCGGCACAAGTTTACCATAAAAAATATACAAGGATGTATATTCATTAACCGCCACGGACGGCGGTGGTTATGTCAAATTCGTACATCCTTGTACTCATTTGACACCGAGTTTTTCAAAGACAAGCTTTGAAAAACATCGCAATAGTTGACAGTAATCGACATCCTGTCGATGTTTTGCCGTTAGGCAAAACTCTAAGATGAAAAATATACACGGACGTATATTTTTCATTGACCGATTGACAAGTTTTAAAGTTTTTGATATACTCAAAACTCTTTTTAAGGGCCCATAGCTCAGTTGGTTAGAGCAGCGGACTCATAATCCGCGGGTCGCCGGTTCAAGTCCAGCTGGGCCCACTTTTCTTTTTACAAACTATAATAAAGCGAAAAAAAGTGCATTATACTCCCGCCGATAACAAAGAGGTGCCAGATACTGTGTGCCCATTTTACCTTCTTCATTGCATAAAAGATACAGCCGGCAGTATAAATAATTCCGCCTATCAGCAAAAACCTAAAGCTTAAAAGCGGGAGCTGTTCTTTTAAAGGTTTTGCTGCAAAGATGATGAGCCAACCCATGGGGATATAGGTAATAACCGATAAAATTCTTACCCGGCTTCCGAATATCGAGTATAAAACTATACCTAGAACAGCCATTCCCCAGATAATGCCGAAGATTGTCCAGCCGACAGCTCCGTGAAGGGCAGAAAGGCAGTAGGCAGTGTAGGTTCCTGCTATCAGTACATAGATTGAACAGTGATCGAAAATACCGAATACTTTTTTTGCCTTTAACGGAAGAGCGTGGTATAGGGTCGAAAAAAGATAGAGAATTATTAAGGAAGCTCCGAAAATGGTAAAGCCTACTACGTAAGCAGCCTTTAAATCCGGCGGAGCATAACGGGCAGCCCTTATAACTAAAAGCACGAGGGCTGCAACCGAAAGACCTGCCCCTATTCCGTGAGTTACGGCATTTGCAATTTCTTCACCTATAGAATATCTGCGTTTAATTTTTTCTTCTTTCATAATTATTTAGACAATTTAAATGATTTAAAGTTGCCTATTACCTTGCATTTTTTTTTGTTTTTTATTATAATTCATCCGAAAAGGGTGAATAAATTCCACTCTTTTGCCGATAATTATATGGAAAAAGTTTTGCAGGTTCAAATGAAAAAAACTAACTATTTGTTTGCAGGTATAATCGTTTTTCTCTTGGTGCTGGGTACAGCCTATTTTGCATTGGATATGTCTACTCCCGTCGGTATTTCCGAAACCGCATTGGATAGCGGAATGGGCGGAGGAGATACAAGATTACCGACTTTTAGGCCTGATAAGGAAATTTCGGAAATAACGCTTCCTCCTCTCGACTACATAGTATATTCGGTAAAAAAAGGCGATATGGTAGGAGAAATTGCCTCCCGCTATGGTGTAAGTCAGGATGCGATTATAAGTTTAAACAAACTTAGAAACACAAGAACCCTACAAATAGGACAGCTGTTAAAAATTCCTTCTATGGACGGAATTGTTTATACCCCGAAAAAAGGCGATACTCCTGAAAAATTGGCCGACACCTATAAAATCTCACTTGAAAAATTAGCCATGGTCAATAACATTTCGGATAACAATGTGCTAAAAGCAGGAGCCGCAATCTTCCTGCCCGATGCAAAACTGGACTGGGTAACCCTTCAAGAAATAAATGGCGACCTTTTTAAGTCTCCCATACACGGAAGATATAGGATAACTTCCCGATACGGCTGGAGGAGGGATCCTTTTACAAAAAAGAGGAGCTTTCATAACGGAATAGATCTTGCGACATACCTCGGTGCCCCCATCTATGCAGCCCTTCCGGGAACCGTGGCCGCAACAGGTTACAGCAATGTATACGGTAACTATGTAATAATAAGGCATCACTCAGGCTATCAAACCCTTTACGGACACATGCATACTATTTTAACTTCCAGAGGAAAATATGTTACCGCTCAAAGTAAGATAGGAACCGTCGGCACAACAGGAAGAAGTACCGGCCCCCATGTTCATTTTACGGTTTACAAAAACGGAGCAACAATAAATCCTACGGCAGTCTGGCACTAAGCCTTCTCTTTTTTTAAATCGAATTTCTTCACAAAAAAATCAAGATTACGGTAAACGAAAATTGCAGAGTAAACACTCACAAATACTGCAAATACAAGGACAAAAGGAATAACAAAACTAAGCTTAAAATTCTCTGCAGCCCATTTACCTATCGCTGTAAAAGGTATGCAGGCAAGACCGACAATCATCAATATTCCTACGACAGCCCAAGGCAAAATACTTACGTTGGTCAGCCGGTATTTTTCTGCCTGAAGACTTAAAAGATCGGGAATTGCAGACTGAATTTTTACCATTGTTTTCTCCGTAAGCGCATCATCTGCCTTGGTCTGAAAAGAAGAAGTATATAGATTAGAAGCCTGTGTAAGAGCACGGACAAGGCTTCGGCATTTTTTACACCGCAAAAGATGAAAGGTAACTGCAAAGGGAACCGCCTCATGCTTATCAAGAATCATATAGCGGTTAATAGCTTCATTACATGTCATAGGCCAAATTCAATTTAAATAAAACGGGATATTCAGGGCTTTCCTCTTGTCCGTAAATTCCTTGATGTTCGAGCTCGGTTTTTAATATTTTTTTTGAGCGGAAAATATGGGACTTAATCGTATTTACGGGTATGCCCGTAACGGATTCTATATCGGCATAGGGCATATCATAAAAAAAATAAAGGTCGATGCATATTCTGTATTTTTCGGGGAGGCCGCTTACTGCCCGCCTGATTGCATTTTTTACACAGTTTTGAATTTGCCTTTCTTCGGGAGTTAAATCATTTGTTTTTATTTCAAAATCGTCAAAGGCGGAAACGAATTCTCTTTTACGCTTAACCGAGTTTATTGCCGAATTATAGGCAATCCTCATAAGCCACGTAGAAAAAGAAGACTCTCCGCGGAATTTAGGCAGGGCCGAAAAAGTTTTAAGCATTATGTCCTGCACAAAATCTTCCGAGTCATCATGGTTTTTAAAAAAGCTCATTCCCAAAGAATAGACACGCTTTTGATACTTTGAAGCAATGAGGCTGAAGGCTTCGGTATTTCCCGCAAGGACGGCCTTACATAAGAGGCGGTCTTGCACGGCTTCAGGAGATTCTTTTCTGAGTAAATTGGGAAATTTAATCATCTTTCAGTTTCTCCTTTCCGGCCTTAGATGAAATAAAATAGTAGAGCAAAAGACCGATACCGCAGCTTAAGGGTACAAGACCGCCCAAAAGTACATAGCTTAGTCCGTCTATGATCGAAAACAAAACGGTCAAAACACCGCCTATCATCAATAAAAGGATACCCGAAATAAGGCAAAATCCCGATAAATTAAATTTTATCGGAGTATATGTTTTAGTTTGAATTTGACAGATTATCTGCTTGTTACGCCAAAACAAGTAGAAAAAAATTAAAACGCCGGCCATAACAATACCGACTATGGGAACAACAGCTATAATAATTTGTGCAGCTGCAACGGGTTGTCCGCTCATTTTAATCCTCCAAAATATGATTCTAGGAACCTCATTCCAAAATAACAAAGTCCTTAAAATATATGCGTTTTATACGGGATAAATTTAGAATAGAATTTATCTCGGCCAATACTTCTTTTTTAACCTCGTTTTCAGGCATGGTATAAAGCTCATATACGGTTTTTTGCGAAAACCAGTCAATAAGGCTGTTTCGGATATCTTCTTTTTTTTGGACAAGTTCTTCCTCAAAGGCCTTATCCTCAGAATTATACTCCAAAACGGGAAAAACGACAAGGGTTCCGGGCGCGGTATCGGCTGTAGGAATCCTAAGCCGCCCCAAGTCGGAATAAAGGGCCTTTTTTCCGCGTATCTCCGAAGGAGTTTCAGACCTTAAACCCTCATCTGTGTTTTTTTTCTTAAAAAGAGAGAAAACGGAACCTGCAATTATAATAAGGATTATTGCAAGAAGTACATATTTAAGGAATTTATATAATTTTAAGCCCTTCCGGTTATTTTTACACATATAAACCTTCTATTTTAAAAACCTAATTTTTTGCCAAAAAACCGCCTACAGGATATTGGAAAATTCTAAGGTCGAATTCGTGGACGGCCGCAAAAAGATGGTCGAAAATATCGGCTTGAATCTTTTCGTATTCTCCCCAGTTGGTTGTTGCGGTAAAAACATAAATCTCCAAGGGGATGCCTGTAGCTCCCGGTTCAAGCTGGCGCACCAAAAAGGTCAAATCCTTTCTTAAAGTATCAAGGCTTTGAAGATAGCGCGTAACATACATTCTAAAGGTGCCGATATTGGTAAGTCTTCTATCGTTTAAGGGATGCTCCGTATCGCTTCCGTATTGGGCACTTATGTCCGAGCTTTCAACTTCGGCAAAGTAGGATTTTAAAAGATCTATCTTCCCTACCCTGCGTCTCAGTTCTTCATCCATAAATTTTACGGAAGAAACATCCAAAAAGATTGAACGCTTGATACGCCTTCCTCCCGTTTCCTGCATACCCCGCCAGTTTTTAAAGCCGCTTTGCATCAGGTCGCTTGTCGGTAAAACGGAAATGGTTTTATCCCAGTTTTGAATTTTTATCGTATGTAAGGCGACCTCGGTAACATCTCCGTCGGCATCATATTTTGGAACCGAAATCCAATCGCCTCTTCTAACCAAATCATAGGAAGAAATCTGGAGGCTTGCCACAAAAGAAAGAATCGTCTCGCGGAAGACCAAAAGAAGAACAGCCGTCATAGCTCCTATTCCGCTTAAAAGAGACCATGGAGACTTTCCGCTGATTGTTCCTGCAGCGATGATAAAGCCTGCAATATAAACAATTAAGATAAAAACCTGAACATAACTGCGGTAAGGCTTTCCCGCAAATCGGGGTTCGTTTTCAGTATAGGCTGTAAGCCCGTCCAAGAGGCCGTGCAAAAGTCTTATTATTATCCATATCGAAATAAGGCTTGCAAGTTTTTGCATAAGCCCCGCTCCGAAACTTAATTTTAGAGACAAAAAATTAAAGGCAAAAATATATATAATCAGCGAAACACGTTCTACATGAATTTTATCAAAAATATAATCATCCAGTTTGCTCTTTGTTTTGGCTGTAATGCGGGACAGTATTTTTTTTACCGTTCCCGACAGTATTTTCTTTAACACTTTATGAAGAATAAAAGAAACAGCCAAAACGGCAATCAGCCAAAAAATATCGCCTCTCACTGAATATTCCGAAAGCCATTTTTGAACATTATCCAATAAATTTTGCATAAAATACGATACCTCTTAAAATATTCTTTAATTCTAATTAAAATGGAACAGTCTGTAAAGAGGATTTGAAAATCCCTGTTCTTGATTCACCAGTAAAACTGTGCTATATTAAACCTATGAGAATAGCTATTATCGACGATGAAAAGCTCATCTGTGAAGGGCTAAAAATTATTTTTCAATCCTATCCCGATATCGAGGTTATTGCAACAGGCAGCAACGGAAACGATGCCCTAAAAATATGCGAAGAAAAAAATCCTGAGCTCCTCCTCATGGATATAAGGATGCCGGAATGTAACGGTGTAGAAGCAACAAAAAAAATAAAAAAAAGTTTCCCCGATATAAAAATATTGATTCTCACAACCTTTAATGATACCGAATATATTCAAAAAGCCCTTCAATACGGAGCATCGGGCTATCTTTTAAAGGACAGTTCTCCGGACGTAATCTATGACGGAATCAAGGCCGCTATTTCAGGGAACATCGTTATAAATCCTGAAGTTGCAAAAAACATGCTTTTTGAAAATCATGAAGAGGAAGAAAGAGTTATAAGGCCCTTGACTGAAATTCAAGACGAGTTCGGCTTGAGCCAAAAGGAAATAGAAATTATAAGACTTGTTTCGGAAGGGCTTTCAAATAAACAGATTGCCTACAAGCAAGGACTTTCGGAAGGCACAATAAAAAACAATATTTCCGTAATATTCGATAAGACCTTTGTCTCCGATAGAACACAGCTGGCCGCCTTTGCCTTTAAAAACGGGATTGTATAAATTCCTAATCTTCAATTTATAATCGTTAATTTATCCCCTGCTTGAAAAAAAACTATAGTTTGAATATAATCCAAAAATAACTTACAAGTTACTTTGGAGTGCTTAAAGGTATGGAAACTAAATCTTTTTTTAAGAAAGAAATTGGGGCAGAAAACTTTATATTTTTAGCTTTGTTTTCTGCTTTCTTTTTTGGGGTCGGCTCGGTTATGGGCGGCGTAAATATGATTAAAACCATGATGGAAACAGGCTTTGATTTGCTTATCAATATCTGTTTGTATTTAATGGCTGTAGCGGTATTGGCCGGAGCTATTTCGGGACTTTTTTCGGAATTCGGCACCATCGCTTTGATTAACAAAATCCTGTCCAAACTGATGAAACCCTTGTACGACTTACCGGGAGCTTCCTCCCTCGGTATCTTAAACTGCTTTTTATCGGATAACCCCGCAATTTTAACACTTGCCGATGACGATAATTTTAGACGCTATTTTAAACAGTACCAGCTTCCTGCTCTTACAAACCTTGGCACAGCCTTCGGTATGGGCTTAATTACCACAACGGCAATGATGGGCTTAAACGTAAAATCGGCAGTTCCTGCAGCTTTGATAGGAAACGTCGGGGCAATAGCCGGAAGTATAGTTTCAGTACGCTTGATGATCTACTTTTCAAAAAAACGCTACGGAACGGAAGCCTTTGTTTCTACAAAAAGAGTTGATCCCATCCCCGAAAAAATGCGCCCAGTCAGAGAAGGCGGAGCCGGAGGAAGGTTTATTCAGGCTATGCTTGACGGAGGCAAATCGGGTGTCAGCATGGGTTTAGCCATTATTCCGGGCGTAGTAATTATCTGCACAATAGTTATAATGCTTACAAACGGCCCTAGTGCCGACGGTACATATACCGGAGGAGCCCGCGAAGGAATCGCCGTTCTTCCATGGATTGGTCAAAAACTAAGTTTTATATTGAACCCTATTTACGGCTTCAGCAGCCCTGAAGCTATCTCCGTTCCGATTACGGCACTCGGTTCTACAGGAGCTGCCCTCGGCATTATAAAAGAAATGTCTTTAGCCGGAAAAATAAATGCAAACGATATAGCAGTCTTTACAGCCATCTGCATGTGCTGGAGCGGTTATATTTCTACCCATATCGCAATGATGGATGCTCTCGACACAAAGGAGATGACGGGCAAGGCTATTTTAAGCCACACTATCGGCGGCCTCTTTGCAGGCTTTGTCGCCCACATTATAGCCTTTGTGCTCTAAACCGATGGCAAGCATAATGATTCAAGGGACTACCTCCTCTGCGGGCAAGTCCCTTTTTTGTACAGGCCTTTGCAGAATCTTTAAAAAGAAGGGCTTAAAAGTTGTTCCCTTTAAATCTCAAAATATGTCCTCGGTTTTTTTTACCACGGCTGACGGAAAAAAGATAAGCAGTGCTCAAGCCCTTCAAGCGCGAGCAGCCGGTATTGAGCCCCGTCCCGAAATGAACCCGATTCTCCTCATACCCAAAACGGATGTAGGCTCTAAGGTTATAATCTTAGGGGAAGAAAAAAAAGAGATGAAGGCGAGGGAATATTTTGAGTATAAAAAGACCTGTAAACCTATGATTTTGGAAACTTTTCAAAAACTTGAAAAGGAAAACGATATTGTTGTCATAGAGGGAGCAGGAAGTCCTGCCGAAATAAACCTAAACCAAAACGACATTGTCAACATGGGCATGGCCGAGATGGCCGATGCTCCCGTTCTCTTGATTGCCGACATCGACAGGGGCGGTGTCTTTGCCCAGCTCTACGGAACCGTAATGCTCCTCCCCGAAAAAGACAGGAAGAGAATTAAGGGCATGATTATAAATAAATTCCGCGGAGATAAGAGCCTTTTAGATCCCGGCATCAAGATGATTGAAGACCTTGTAAATATTCCTGTGATAGCAACTATCCCCTACATGCACTTGGAACTTGCCGATGAGGACAGCCTCATAGACGATGATAAAAAATGCAACACCCAAGCACAAAGCGATGCCGAGCTCGAAAAAGAACTGGATAAACTCGCTGCCCTCATCGAAGAGAACAGCGATATGGATTTTATCTTTAAGACAGCCTTTACAAAAATGTAGCAGTCTGTTTTTAAGCCTAATCTTCTAAAAGACAAGGACTGTGTACCCTCTTACCCCTTCTTAAAGATAAGGCTGTCCTCTCCCTTGTCCACAACTATTGTGCTGCCTTCGGGGAATTTGCCTTCAAGGACTTCGCGGGCGAGTTTATTTTCAAGCTCGGCCTGTATGGCCCTCTTTAGGGGGCGGGCCCCGAACATGGGGTCGTAGCCTATGTCTGCAAGAAAATCCTTAGCCTTATCCGAAACTTTTAAGCCTAGCCTGCGGGCCTGCAAACGTTCTGCAACTGACCTTAGCTGAATATCGACAATCTTTCGGATATGGTCTTTTTCGAGCCTGTTAAATGTTAGGATTTCGTCGATACGGTTTAAAAATTCGGGTCTAAAATTATCGCGGAGGATTTGGTTAATTTCTTCTTTTATGCTTCCCATGTCCTTTGCGGTCAATATATACTCGGAACCTATGTTGCTGGTCATAATTATAATTGTGTTCTTAAAATCGACTACACGGCCTTGTCCGTCGGTAAGACGCCCGTCATCCAAAATCTGCAAAAAGACATTAAAAACATCCTGATGGGCCTTTTCGATTTCGTCAAAGAGGATTACGCTGTAGGGCCTCCGTCTTACGGCCTCGGTAAGCTGGCCTCCCTCATCATAACCCACATATCCGGGGGGTGCTCCTATCAGGCGGCTCACGGAATGTTTTTCCATGTACTCGCTCATATCAATTCGGGTAAGCGCCTTTTCGTCATTGAACAAAAAGTCGGCTAGGGTTCTAGCCAATTCGGTCTTGCCGACACCGGTGGGGCCTATACATAAAAAACTTCCCAAGGGCCGGTTCATATCGGAAAGGCCTGCCTTGTTTCTTCTTATAGCATCCGAAACCACCCTTACGGCTTCATCTTGTCCGACGACGCGGGTTTGTAAAACTTTTTCAAGCTGCAAAAATTTTTGCATTTCGCTTGCAAGCATTTTTGCGACGGGAATACCTGTCCACATTGAAACGATTCGGGCTATATCTTCTTCGCAAACTTCTTCGCGTAAAAGCTGTCCCTGTTGGCCGGCCTTTTTTTCAAGCTCGGCAGTAACGGCTGCTATCTTCTTTTCAAGTTCGGGAATTTTTCCGTATTTTAGCTCGGCGGCCTTGTTTAAGTTTCCTTCACGGCTGTACTTGGTTTCTTCGATACGGAGCTGTTCCAATTCTTCCTTGTATTTGCGGGATTCGTTAATGCGGGACTTTTCGTTTTGCCATTGAGCCTGCATTGCATTCCGTTTTGAAGAAAGCTCCGCCAATTCTTCTTCAAGTTTTAAAAGCCTTTCCTTTGAGGCCGTATCGTTTTCTTTTCCTATAGAAACCTTTTCGATATTCAATTGAAGAATTTTGCGCTCAACCTGATCAAGCTCAACAGGCTGGCTTTCTATTTCCATTTTAAGGCGGCTTGCAGCCTCATCTACAAGGTCGATTGCCTTATCGGGCAAAAAGCGGTTTGTGATATAACGGTTGGAAAGTACGGCTGCCGCTATCAGGGCTTCATCCCTTATGCGTACCCCGTGATGAACTTCATATTTTTCCTGTAAGCCGCGCAGGATTGCTATTGTGTCTTCAACCGTAGGTTCGGGACAGTAAACCTGCTGGAAGCGGCGTTCAAGGGCTGCATCTTTTTCGATGTATTTTCGGTATTCGTTTAAGGTAGTGGCTCCTATCGCCCTGAGCTCTCCGCGGGCAAGGGCAGGCTTTAATAAGTTTGAAGCATCCATCGAGCCTTCGCTTGCTCCGGCACCGACAAGGGTGTGAAGTTCGTCGATAAAGAGAATGACGCTGCCTTCTGACTTTTGCACTTCGGAAATTACGGCCTTTAATCTTTCTTCAAATTCGCCGCGGAATTTTGCTCCTGCAACCAAGGCTCCGAGGTCGAGGGATAAAAGTCTTTTTCCCTTTAAGCTGTCGGGCACGTCGCCTGAAACGATACGCCTTGCAAGACCTTCGACTATGGCTGTTTTTCCGACTCCCGGTTCTCCGATTAAAACGGGATTGTTTTTTGTTCTGCGGGAAAGCACCTGCATTACCCGCCTTATTTCTTCATCCCGCCCGATTACGGGATCTATCTTTTCATTTTTTGCAAGCTGTGTAAGGTCACGGCAAAATTTTTCCAAACTTCTGAATGTAGATTCGGGATTTTCGCTCGTTACCCTGTTGTTTCCGCGTACCTCTTTTAAGGCAGAAAGGAGATTTTTTAGATTGATACCGCGTGAACGCAAGAGTTCTCCCGTTTCGTCCTTAGATTCGCTTAGAGCGAGTAAAAGATGTTCGGTAGAAACATATTCGTCTTTTAATTTATCTGCATAGCCTTCAGCATTTGCAAAAACCTTTGCAAGTAAGGGCGAAATATAAGTTTGAGCGGACTGTCCCGTAACACGTGGCTTTCTGTCAAGCATTTTGTCGAGTTCATCCAAAAGGCTTTCGGGACTTACTCCGATTTTTTCTACTAAAGGCGGAACAATTCCGTCCTCTTGTTCTAAAAGAACATATAAAAGATGTTCACTTTCAACCTGACTGTGGTCGTCTCTTTGGGCAAGCGAAGAAGCCTCTTGAACGGCTTCCGATGCTTTAACTGTATACTTATCTATATTCATGTATAAAAAATAATAAAAATTCGGAAAAAAATCAATATTCTGCAAAAATAATGCTAAAATATTTACTGAATTTAGAAAGGCTAACTTGTCATATTTTACATCATCATATATAATGCTGAAACTGCCTTTTTTACATAGGCAAATACATTTTCTAGGAGTTCTTCATGGATAAAAAAAAGAACAAGGAAGTTTCAGGCTTCCTCAAAGGAGTTGAAAGGATCGGAAACAAGCTGCCGCATCCTGCTATAATTTTCTTAATTTTAAGTATCATTGTAATCATCGTTTCTGCACTCGCAGAAGCCTACGGTACCCCCGTTACCTACTTTGATGCAAAAAAGGGAAAAGAAGTTACTATCGGAGCTGTTTCGCTTTTAAACCTTGACGGTCTTAGGTACATTCTAAACACTGCTACAAAGAATTTTACAGGCTTTGCACCTTTGGGAACAGTTTTGGTTGCCATGCTCGGTGTAGGCGTTGCAGAATGGACAGGTCTTATCAATACCTCTCTTAAAAAGCTTCTTTCAGGTGTTCACCCCAGACTTTTGACTGTTGTTGTTGTTTTTGCAGGTATTATGAGCAATGTAGCTTCGGACGCAGGTTATGTTGTTGTTATCCCCCTCGGAGCCATCGTATTTGCTAATGCAGGCCGCCACCCGATGGCCGGTCTTGCAGCCGCTTTCGCAGGCGTTTCGGGAGGTTTCTCTGCCAACCTCATGCTCGGTACAATCGACCCTCTTTTGACAGGTATTACGGTTGAAGCCTTGCACAATGCCGGAATGGATATAGCTATCGACCCGACTTGTAACTGGTTCTTTATGATTGTTTCGACATTTATACTTACCGTTGTAGGTACATTTGTTACGGAAAAAATTGTTGAAAAAAACTTAGGAACATATAACGGCTCATATAAGCCGGATAATATGCCTATTTCCGATGTTGAAAACAAGGGACTCAAACTTGCAGGTATTTCCGTTTTAATTATGGCTGTTATTTTAATCATCGGACTTTTCGGTCTTCCCAAGCTCCCCGGTCTTGCAGTTTTAAGAGAAATCGATCCTAAAACAGGGGAAAGCTCAATTTCAAACTTTATGCACGGCGGCCTTTTACCGGTCATTCTTTTAATCTTCTTGATTCCCGGTCTTATCTATGGAAAGAAAACAGGAAAGATTAATTCTTCACACGATCTTGTTAAGGGTATGTCGCAGGCTATGAGCTCGATGGGCGGTTATCTCGTATTGAGCTTTTTCGCTGCACAGTTTGTAAACTACTTCGGAAAAACAAACCTCGGAACAATTATTTCGGTAAACGGTGCAAACTTCTTAAAGAGCATCGGCTTTACAGGCTTGCCGCTTATAATCTCCTTTGTTATTATTTCGGCCTTCCTTAACCTCTTCATGGGTTCGGCTTCTGCAAAGTGGGCTATTATGGCTCCTATCTTTGTTCCCATGATGGTAAACCTCGGCCTTTCACCTGCCTTAACACAGGTTGCATACCGAATCGGAGATTCAAGTACAAACCTCATCACGCCCTTGATGAGCTATTTTGCAATGATTGTTGTATTTATGAAAAAATACGATGAAGATTCCGGTCTTGGAACATTGATTTCAACCATGTTGCCATATTCAATCGCATTCTTGCTTTCATGGATAGGCCTCATGATTATTTGGTACATCTTCGGTCTGCCCCTCGGCCCCGGAGCATTTATCCACATCTAATCGATTTTCCGATTATCTGAAAATAACCCCGCCATGCCGTCCTTTGGCCGGCCGTGCGGGGTTATTTTTAAAAATCCCATGAGTCTTTTGCATTTCCAGTTATCGGTATTTTCTTGCCGAGGAATGTAGGCTTCACATTGAACATTACCAAAAAGCATGTAGATGTTTATGCCTGCAATTCCTATTAAAATTAAAGCAAAAAGAAAAATAATGCATAAGGTTATTTTTTTTATGGGTCCAGTCTATAACGGGAGCTGTACAAGGCGAACCATTGCAGCAAGCACAAGCACCGAATGGATCGAAATTGGCCATCCCCTTTGGGCAAATGAGTGAAACGGAGAAATTTCTTTACAAAAACAGTTGGAGTATGTAACATAATAAAATACTCCTTAGCTATTTATATTTCAATCCTGAATTAGTTAAAGCCCCTTGGAAAATAGAAATACTTTGCCCAGAGAATTCCAAGAGTTCTACAGGTAATCCAGAGGAGTTATTTAAGTTGGAAATAAGTTCAGTTTAAGAAAGACTCCTTCCAGGAAAAGCATGTATCTTCCTGGTTGATATTCACCCATTGAAAAGATAATCAACAAATCATCTTCATTTAAGTAATAAACCTGTAATCGCTGCTCTTTTGTCACAATATTGGATATGCCATCTGATTCCAGATGCAATTTATTTATTACATCTTGTTTGACCGGACAGTCTATTAATTTATGTGGAGTAATGTCATCCACAATAAATAACACAGATTTCCCCTCTATATTTAATTGAAAATCTTTATCGAATAGTCCATCCTCAATGCCATCGAACAATTTTGTTCTTTTGAATTCTAAAAGTCTCATCTTCGCTCAATTTTTCCACTATTTAATAATCCGTCGATTCCACCCTCAGAAGCAGGAATCTCATATTGTATACCTCCGCAAACCACATGAATAATTGTAACAGTTAAAGTATCTTCATCAACTGCGTAAAAGATTGAATAATTACCTACACTAAAGAATCTTATCCCACGAGATAACCATGGTTCTTTTGGATATAGATGATACCTATACGGCATAAAATTTAAGTCTTGCATTGCTTCATAAAGACGCTTAAAAACGGCATCGGCATTAATTTTTGATTTTAAATTATTTAATATGTAAGAATAAATACTGCTCAAATCTTCTTTTGCTTGATCTGAAATAACAACTTGGTATTTCATTAAATAAACCTTGACTTTATTTCTTCAAAAGCATCTTTTAAAGGAGTTACATTTCCATTAATCATATCGGTAAAACCTTTATTCATATTGGCTTCAAATTCTTCATCCGATTCTTTTAAAAGAGACATCTTTTCGTGTCCATATTGATACATTAAAAACTGCACATATTTTGAAATATCTTCCAAGTAAACATCCGGTAAGGTTTTTATCTGTTCAACAAGAGTTTCATAAGACATAGATTCCTCCGTCAATATAAATTAATTATGATTATTTTATCGTAAATATCCGTTTTTTTCAAGTTCATTTTTTAGCTTTATTTTTACGCTTTATTTTTAAAAATCCCATGAGTCTTTTGCATTTCCCGTTATAGGTATTTTCTTACCGAGGAATGTAGGCTTCACATTGAACATTACTAAAAAGAAGGTTTTTACCCTTGCTAGAGCTTCTCTTATTTCCCAGCTGATACGGGTTTCCCTGCTGTACCTTAAAACCTCAGGAGCTTCATAGGCTATAACATCGAGGCCTAGTTTTCTTCCTATGTAGACGGCTCTTGCGGTATGGAAGGCCTGTGTTACCACAACGGCATCTTCAATACAAAAGATTTCCCGGGCACGGTACATTGTTTCATAGGTAGAAAAACCTGCATGATCCATAAATATTAGATTTTCGTCAGTGCCGTAAATATCCTGCATAAAAATACGCATTCTGTTTACCTCATCATAGCCCTTTCTTCCGTGGTCGCCTGAAATCAAAACTCTTTCAGCTTTTTTGTTTTTTAAACAATTTACGGCAGCTTCGATCCTATCCCTCACAACGTGTGAAACCGTGTTTTTATATACCTTAGCTCCGGGGACAATCACAACATATTTTTCCGGCAAGGCGGAAATGTTTTTATAAATATAAGGTTTTGAATAGCTAAGCATGTAGATGTTTATGCCTGCAATTCCTATTAAAATTAAAGCAAAGAGAAAAATAAGGCATAAGAATATTTTTTTTATGGATTTGGATTTCATGTAAATGGGAGCTCCTTTTAATTATAAAATTGTACTTCTGAGCTATTAGGCATCAGGCGCTCTCCAGTGCATCAAGATTGCGGAATGCCGTTATAGATTGATAAATCTGTTTAAGATAATTTTTAAAATATTCATTCTTTTCTACATCAAAATTAGAATGGATTGTTTCCCCTTTATTTGTAAGCAAGATAGCTTCGGCTGTTTGAGAATCTTCAAAACATACATCGTTATCAGTATATGTAATTAAAATTCCATCTTTTTCACAAAAAATTTTACGATTCATAATAACCTCCTACGGTTTATATTATACCATAAAGAAGCGAATATGTGTATGGATGCAGGTTTAAAACACCATTGTTTTATTTACGCTAAAATATTAACCTTAACATAATTTATTTCGCTGCTACATTGTACAATCCGTAAAAACGTGGTACAATGCAAAACCTTAACTTAACTGAAAGGTCTTTAATTTTTTTGGAGGATTGTTTTGGCTCAACCGGATTATTTGAATATTCTTAATGAAGAGCAGCTTGCGGCTGTTAAGCATCAGGGTTCTCCTCTTTTGATTCTTGCAGGGGCGGGCTCAGGAAAGACCCGGGTTATTACCACCAAAATTGCATACCTTATTGCCGAGCATAATGTCGAACCTGAACGTATCCTAGCCGTAACTTTTACAAACAAAGCTGCCAAAGAAATGTCCGAAAGAGCATCTTATCTGGATAAAAGAGCAGAGCGGGCAATGATCCGAACCTTTCATTCTTTTGGAGCATGGATTTTACGCATGTATGCGGAATGGGCAGGGCTTTCACATAATTTTACAATCTATGACGACGACGACGCTCTTTCCCTTTTGACGCAAGCCTCCCCTGCCCTTACAAAAAATGCAGCCCGCGGTATCATAAAAAAAATTTCGCGAGCAAAGGATTATTGCCTTCTCCCCGATGATCCGCTTTTGCAGGAAGTTGATCCTAATCCCGAATTTGCAAAAATCTATTCCGACTATCAAAAGAGATTAAAAGAAACCGGAAACGTAGACTTCGGGGATCTTATCATGATTCCTGTTATGCTCTTAAAAGAAAATCCGCAAATCAGAGCCTCTCTTCAAAACCGGTTTTCCGTAATAATGGTTGATGAATATCAGGACTCGAACATAGCCCAATTTGAATTCTTAAAAGTTCTCACAGGAGAAAATACCTATATCTGCGTTGTAGGAGATGATGACCAATCGATCTACCGTTTCCGCGGAGCCGAAGTTCAAAACATACTGACCTTTTCCGATACTTTTAAAAACACGAAGATAATAAGGCTCGAAAAAAATTACCGTTCATACTCTGAAATTCTTGCGGTCGCAGATTCCGTCGTAAAAAAGAATACGGGACGTCTCGGTAAAACTCTTGTTGCCGAAAGAGGAAAGGGACAAAAACCTCATATTTATTTTTTGCCTAATCAGGAAACCGAGGCGGAACTTTGTGCCCGTCTTATATCGCAAGAAGTCGAAAATGGAGGAGCATATTCCGACTGGGCTGTCTTGTACAGAACTAACGCCCAATCCTTAAATTTTGAAACGGATTTTTTACACAAAAAAATTCCCTATCAGGTTATAGGTACTTTAAAATTTTATGAGCGGGAAGAAATAAAAGATGCGCTTGCCGTTCTTGCCCTTATCTCAAACGGAAGGGACGAAGTGGCTCTAAGGCGTATCATAAATAAACCTGCACGAGGTGTAGGAGAAATTACTCAAAAAAAATTAATCGATCTTTCCCGAGAACTTATGTTTTCTCAAAAAAGCGATGAGCTCAGCTTAGATTCTAAGGACGATTATATATCGGCCATGTCTGCCCTCATGAATTCGGTCTCTCTCACAAAAAAAGCAAAAGAAGGCCTAAAGAATTTTTTAAACACCATAAAGGAATTACGCAGTATAATAGAAGCCGGAGACATCTTTTTTAAAAAAGAAGAACCAAAGGGCGAAGGCTTGGCTCCTTTTATATATGAGGTTTTAAAACAATCGGGCTTTGCCGAATATTACGAATCAGTAGACGCAGCTTCCGGTACTCAAAAAACGGCAAACTTAAACGAGCTTGCTAACACTGCCTCGCTTTACGATTTTTCGGTAAAGGGCTTGAGCGAATTTTTAGAACACATAGAATTGGATCGAAGCCTTGCCGGCTCCGAAGAAAAAAAAGATTCCGTAAACCTCATCACCATTCATAACACAAAGGGTTTGGAATTTAAAAACGTAATTATCACGGGACTTGAAACGGGAGTATTCCCACGCGATAACGGAAACTTCGATGAGCTTGAAGAAGAAAGAAGACTTATGTATGTAGCCTGCACCCGCGCAAAGGATGCTCTCTACATGACAAGCTGTGCTTCCCGCCGCCTTTACGGCAGCCTAAGCTTTACCCAGCCAAGCCGCTTTATCTTCGAAATAGATCAAGACCTCGTAAACATCTCGGAGGCCTCATCTTCTTATTCTACTTTTTCAGGCAGCTTCGGGAAACAAATTCCTGCCGATTTTGGAACAAAAAAAGAAACACATCCCCTTCTTTCCAAATGGAAGAAGGGAGAAAAAATTTATCACGACGATTACGGCTATGGGGCAATAATTAAGGCCGATGCTTCAAGCGGAGAACTTGTAGTAAACATCCAATTTGAAACCGGCCTTATAAAACGCTTTATGCCCGAATATCAGGCAAACGATATGACAATAATAAAAGATTAATTCTACACAAAATCGGCACAACTAAAAATCTTTTTTCCGGAAGGAAAGGATGTACTTCAATCCCTACGAGATTCCGATGAAAGCAAGAAAAAAAATAGGAATGAATAATTCGATCATTTATATCGACTTTATGGTAGGCGGCCCCGAACTCTCCGTTATCGGTACTGTCATCGGCACTTGCATTTTTCTCCTCTTTTCTATAGAATGCTTCCCGTCAATTTTGATAGATTCATCAATTTTCTTGGAGTAAAATATGGCTTATCCTTTTAGCACGATAGAACCCAAATGGCAAAAATATTGGGAAGAAAACAAAACCTTTAAAACAGTTGAAGACAAAAATTATCCTAAGGATAAGAGACTCTATATTTTGGATATGTTTCCCTATCCTTCGGGAGACGGCCTCCATGTAGGGCATCCTGAAGGCTATACTGCAACGGATATTTACAGCCGTTTTTTACGCATGAGCGGATACAATGTACTCCACCCGATGGGCTTTGATTCCTTCGGACTGCCTGCAGAAAACTATGCCATAAAGACGGGAGTTCATCCTCTTATAACCACCCGAAAAAATATGGAAACATTTAGAAAGCAGATAAAGTCGATAGGTTTAAGTTATGACTGGGATAGGGAAATCTCTACAAGCGAAGAATCCTATTATAAATGGACCCAGTGGATATTCCTTCAATTATTTAAAAAAGGATTAGCCTACGAAAAAGAAGCCCCCATCAACTGGTGCCCTTCCTGCTTAACAGGCCTTGCCAATGAAGAAGTAAAGGACGGAAAATGCGAAAGATGCGGAGCTCAAATTCAACGCAAAAACTTGAGGCAGTGGATTTTAAAGATAACCGAATATGCCGAACGCCTCTTAGAAGATTTGGATGAACTTGACTGGCCCGAATCCATTAAAATCATGCAAAAAAATTGGATAGGCAAGAGTACGGGGGCCGAGGTAGACTTTTCCCTCGTCGATAAGGACGGAAAAGAAACGGGGCAAAAAATCAAGGTTTATACAACCCGCCCCGACACGATTTTCGGAGCGACCTACATGGTCTTAGCCCCGGAACACGAGCTCGTAAAAAGCATAACTACAAGCAGCCAAGAAAAAGCCGTTGCCGCTTATATCGAAGAGGCCGCAAAAAAAAGCGACCTCGAAAGAACAGACCTCGCAAAAAACAAGACCGGAGTTTTTACGGGAGCCTATGCAATCAATCCATTGACGGAACAAAAAATCCCCGTCTGGATTTCGGACTATATTTTAATCTCCTACGGCACGGGAGCAATTATGGCAGTACCCGCCCATGATGAAAGAGACTTTGAGTTTGCTGCCCAATTCAATCTGCCTAAAATCAAGGTTGTAGCCGGTGCGGAAGAATGGGAAAGCGGAAAAAGAGACTTTTCTGAGGAGCCTGAGGCTTGTACAACCGAGGACGGCTATTCGGTAAACTCAAAACAGTTTGACGGTCTAAAAACGGAAGAAGCAAAAACAAAAATCACGGAACATCTTGAAAACTTAGGCCTTGCAAAAAGAGCCGTAAACTACAAGCTCCGTGACTGGATTTTCAGCCGGCAGCGCTATTGGGGTGAGCCCATACCCTTGGTACACTGCCCCTCTTGCGGCATAGTTCCCCTAGACGAACATGATCTCCCATTAACCCTGCCCCAAGTAGAAAGCTATACTCCCGCAGGTACGGGCGAAAGCCCCTTGGCGGCTATCGGCTCTTGGGTAAATACAAAATGCCCCAAATGCGGAAAGGAAGCAAAACGGGAAACCAATACAATGCCTCAGTGGGCAGGTTCTTGCTGGTACTATCTCCGCTTTATAGACCCTCATAACAACGAAGCCTTTGCCGACAAAGAAAAATGCGATTACTGGATGCCCGTGGACCTCTATGTCGGAGGAACAGAACATGCTGTTCTCCATTTATTGTATGCAAGGTTTTGGCACAAGGTCTTGTATGACCTTGGGCTGGTCTCTACAAAAGAACCCTTTACACGGCTTGTAAATCAGGGAATGATAACCTCCTTTGCCTACATGAGAAAAAACAAGAGCCTTGTTCCGGTCGATAAGGTTAAAAAAATATCTGAAACCGAATTTGAAGATATTGAAACCGGAGAAAAACTTGAGCAGGTAATAGCCAAGATGTCCAAGAGCTTAAAGAATGTTATCAATCCCGACGACATCATAAAAGAATACGGGGCAGACACCCTTCGCCTCTACGAAATGTTCTTAGGCCCCTTAGAGGTTTCAAAACCTTGGAACACAAGCGGCATCATGGGCGTATTTAGGTTTTTGGAAAAAATCTGGAATCTGTCCGACAGGGAAATATATAAAACTCCCGTCAACGATACCTCAACCCCTGAAACCAAGACCTTGACTGTCCTCTTAAATAAGACCATAAAAAAGGTAACCGAGGACACAGCCTCTCTTAACTTTAACACTGCCATAAGCCAGATGATGATTTTTATAAACGAGGTTTCAAAGCACAAAAAAATACCCCACTATGTTTGGTACAATTTTGTAAAACTTTTAAACCCCTATGCTCCTCACTTGGCTGAAGAACTTTGGCAAAAGATGGGTAGTGATGAATCGATAGCCTATTCTCACTGGCCGATGTTTGTCGAAAAATTCTGCGTCGACCAAACCTGCACGGTGGTGGTACAGGTAAACGGAAAACTCCGCGGTAAGTTTGAGGCAGAAGCAGGAACCTCTAAAGAGGAGCTGGAACGCCTTGCTTTATCGAATGAAGGCGCTGTCCGCAACATTGAAGGCAAGGAGATTAAAAAGATAATTACAGTGCCCGATAAGCTCGTAAATATTGTAGTACAATAAAGAAAACCCTACTTAACAAGGCTTATTCTTTTTCGGCATAGCTCTAGCGGCCGGCTTTTTTTAAGGCGTCATTTACCGCCTCTAAAAAAGCCTTACTCGTTAAGGTAGCACCGGCCACAATATCCACATCTGTAGAATCCTTCTCGATAACCCTCTTAGGCAGGTATTCAAAAACGGTATCGCTGTAGCCGGGCGTATCGGCATACTCTAAGATATCTATATTTTTAATTTCGTTTTTTTCTATCACAACCCTTACGCTTATATTTCCCATTAAGCCTTCGGCCTTTCCTTCAAAAACACCCGAAACAATCTTTTCATCATTTTTTACATTACAAGAAAATAAAAAAATACTCAAAGCAAAAACTATAATGGTAAAACAAATCTTTTTCATATTTAAAAACTTACCTTCCTAAAAAATATCCTATATCTCCCCAGAGGGCAAAGAGAAAAACTACGCCGATAAAGGCTATGCCGATAAACTGAACATAGTACAACACCTTCGGATGAATTTGCCTTCTAAAAATAAATTCTATAAAGGCAAAAAGAATTAAACCTCCGTCCAAAATCGGAATCGGCAATAAATTCATTATAAAAAGAGAAATAGAAATTATGCTTACAAAGTTTAAGATATCCGAAAGCCCGATTAAAAAGCCGGCCTTAAAACCTTGGGCGGCAACATCGCCCAACATATGGGTAATGCGTACAGGGCCCGAAACGGCTTGCCTAAAGTCAACACCCTTAAACAAAAGGCCTAAACTTTTAAATGTTAACACAAAACTCTTGTGAGTTAAAACAAAGCCGTTCACTATGCTTTTAAAAAAGCCTGTTCCTGGAATCTCTACCTTGATGTTTTTAATCTTTAGCCCAAGGTCTATTCCGTTTTCGGTTCTGATAAGGTTTACGGTTTTTGTAATCTTGTTTCCGTCCCTTAAAATGCCTAATTCGGCAGTCTTTTCGCTTATACCGCCTAGGGCACGGTTTAAGTCTATCGTATTGGCAACTTCAATTCCGTTCACTTCCGTAATAAGGTCGCCTTTTTTAAGCCCTGCAAGTTCGGCAGATGAAGAAGGCTTTACACTGTCAATTTCAAGGGGAATAAAAGAATAAAAGCCTATTATGCCTGCACCGGTTTTTGGATCGAGTTTTGGCCTAAGTTTTTTTGTGAGGATCTGCCCATCTCTTTCTATTTCCAGCGTCACCTCTTCCTTTGCTTCAGGCACAATGAGGCGCACTATGTCGGCAAATGTTTCAGTCTTTTCGCCGTTAATGCTTAAAATTACATCCCCCATCCTTAAATCAGCCTCGCGGGCAGGAGAATCATCGGCTTCGTTATAATAGTAAACGGGAGCTATCTTATTCGAGCTTGTATAATAGCTTGAACCGATAGCACTTACAATAGCCAGAGCCAGAACCGCACTTATATAGTTTGCAAATGGACCGGCAAAGGCAATTATAATCCGCTTAAAAGGATGCACTCCATAAAGCTCCCCTTCTTTTTTCGGAATTGCAGGGAGCTTTTCTTCGATTGCCTGCTGAAAGGCCTTTTCTCCCTTCATGCCGCAATAACCGCCCATAGGAATTGCAGAAATTCTATATTCCGTGTCTCCCTTCTTTTTTTTAAAAAGAACAGGACCCCAGCCTATCGAAAAACTTTCGACCACAACACCGCAGAGTTTCGCGGCAATAAAATGTCCAAGCTCATGGATAAAGACCATGATACTCAATATAATCAAACCTATTAAAATCTTAACCATAAATTATTCCGTTTTACTTTTATTGCAAGCCGTTTACTCTGTCAAGTATCCTTGCCAAAGCGATCGCTCTTGCTCTGTTTTCATAGTCATAAACTTCTTCATAAGAAGAAGGTTTCATAGTCCAATCCGAATTTAAAACTTCTTGCGTAATACCGGCTAAATCCGTAAAGCCTATTTTCCCTTTGATAAAGGCATCAACGGCTTCTTCATTTGCAACATTAAAGGCTATAGGATAGGCGCCTCCTTTTCCAGCCGCTTCAAAACCCAAAGCCAGCATGGGAAAATCATCGGTTCTGGGAGGCCTAAATTCCAACTTTATAATTTGAGAAAAATCCAAGGGCCTTAAAAAGCTTTCAGGCATCTCAGGAAAACTTAAAGCATTTAAAATAGGATTTTTCATATCGGGAGGAGAAGCTTGAGCAAATATCTCTCCGTTTTTACACTGCACCATCGAATGGATTATACTTTGAGGATGAACCGTAACTTCAATTTTTTCCGGCGGAAAAGAAAAGAGCTTTACAGCCTCAATCACTTCCAAAGCCTTGTTTGCAAGAGAAGCCGAATCTATCGTAATCTTTCCACCCATCTTCCATGTCGGATGCTTTAAGGCATCTTCAAGCTTCATTGTGCTAAGCTTTTCTCTCGGCGTATTTAAAAAGGGGCCGCCTGAGGCGGTAATTATAATCTTTTCTATGTTTTCTTTTTTGTGTGCATTTATAAGCTGAAAAATTGCAGCGTGCTCCGAATCGACGGGAATTATTGTGCTGCCCGACTTTTCGGCATCTTGAAAAATCAGCTCCCCCGCCTCTACTATGGTTTCTTTATTTGCAAGGGCCAAATCCAAGCCGCTTTTTATAACTTCTACCGAAGCCTTTAAGCCTGCCGAACCCGCTATACCGTTTATAACAATGTCGGCCTTTGATTTTTCGAGCAGACGTCTGACAGCTTCCGCATCTATTTCGTGTTTTAAATCGGAATCCTTTTTTTTTGTAGAAACAAATTGTGCACCGGTAAATTCTGTTAGAAGAGTTTTTGCAAAATCCGAATTCGAATGAACCGAAAAACCTGCAAGAACAAACCTATCGGAAAATCTCCTTATTATTTCCAGACTGTTTTTTCCGATTGAGCCTCCGGCACCGAGAACGATAACTCTTTTTTTCGCCATTAAAAGCCGCCTAATAAAAATAGACAAAGGGTGTAGAATACGGGAGCAGCTATAAGCAGAGAATCAATACTGTCAAGAATACCTCCCCGCCCTAAAATTACCTTACCTGAATCTTTTACGTCTGCAGAACGCTTCAAGATAGATTCTATTATGTCGCCGATAATGGCAAAGAGGGCCGTAAAAAGAGCTATGATTATAAGCTCTTTTAATTTTCCGTTAAATTGTTTATTAAAAAAATAAAAGGAACCTACAGCAGCTGTTACAGAACCTATGAAGCCGCCTATAAAACCTGCAATACTTTTTTTGGGGCTGGCCTTAATAAAGCCTCTATTGTTTTTTCCGAAAAGCATCCCGAAAAACCACGCAAAGGAATCGCAACCGAAGGTCATAAGACAAAACATTATGATAAGAGCCCCTGCATTTGGAAGGCTTGCAATTGCAGATAAATAAACGGCCAAACCCCAAGGATAAATCAGCATAAACATTCCTGTTGTTAGGCGTGCAATGCTATTTATAAAATTCCCCGACAATGAAAATATAATTTCCATAAACATCATTCCGGCGGTTACGCATCCGAATACAATAAAGATATATTGAAACGGTACGGCATGTAAGCCCATCAGGTATGATGACAGAACTAAAATTGTACCGAAAAAAGCAAGTATCTTTTTAGGATAAGCCGGAGACCTTTGCGATAAAATATTATAAATCTCATAATTTGCAATAAGGGCTGCAATAAACAATTCGATATGATAAACCAAAAAATTATAATGAGGTAAAAAATAAATTGAAGCTAAAACTAAAGGTGCACCTACAAAAAATATAATCAGCCTTTCAATAATTTTTTTAATCTTCATTTTATTTCTCCCTTTATTAAATTAGGCATTTCCGTAACGCCTGTTTCGTTTTTTATAATCTTCTATTGCTTCATATAAATTTTCTACTGTCCAATCGGGCCACAAGGTATCCGTAAAATAAAGTTCCGCATAAGCACTTTGCCAAAGCAAAAAATTGCTTAAACGCTTTTCTCCTCCGGTTCTGATAAGCAGGTCTACAGGCGGAATTTTTCCCGTGTCCAATTTTAAAGAAAACGACTCTTCATTTATCGAGGCAATTTCTTCGGAATTCAGTTTCTTTATGGCCCTTAAAATTTCATCATGTGCTCCGTAATTTATGCCGAGCACAATTGCAGTTCCCGTATAAGCGGAAGTTTTCTCCCTTACAGAATTAATTTCATCTTGAATGTCTTGAGGTAATCCGCTTAAATTGCCTATGTGCTCAATACGTATATTATTATCGGCATAAAATTTAAGCTCGGCTTTTAAATGCTGTTTAATAAGCCCCATTAAAAAGCCCACCTCCGTTTCGGTTCTTTTCCAGTTTTCGGTAGAAAATATATAAAGCGTTATATAAGGAATTCCTAAATCGGACACGGCCTTTGTTATCCTTTTGACCGTATTAAGCCCTTCCTTATGTCCCATAGAACGGGGCAGTCCTCTTTTTTTTGCCCATCTGCCATTGCCGTCCATGACAATGGCGATATGTTTTAGCTCATCGGACATTTAGTTTTCCATTATTTCCTTTTCTTTTGCTTCAAGTACCTTGTTTATTTCGGCGATGTAGGCATCCGTGGATTTTTGGAAAGCATCTTCAGCTGTTTTTAACTGATCTTCGCTTATTTTTCCGTCCTTTTGTAATTTCTTTGCCTCATCAATTCCGTCACGTCTGATATTGCGTACTGAAACCCGCGAATTTTCGGCAATGGTCTTTGCCTTTTTTGCAAGGTCTTTTCTGCGGTCTTCCGTCAACGGCGGAATTGCAATACGGATAACCTTTCCGTCATTTGTGGGATTAACCGAAAGGTCAGCCTGTAAAACAGCCTTTTCGATTTCGACCAATAAACCCTTATCCCAGGGCTGAATTACTACAAGCCTTGCTTCAGGAATAGAGATATTTGCAAGCTGGTTAAGAGGAGTAGACTCGCCATAGCAACTTACTCTTATCTTATCAAAAAGAGCGGAAGATGCCCGTCCGGTTCTTAGCATGTTGAATTCTTCTTTTAATGCGGCAACCGTTTTTTTCATTTTTTCTTCACAATTTTTTTTAACTTCCTCTATCATAATTTGCCTCCGATTATATTTTATTTTAACACATAAGAATTAATGCTGCAAGGACAACCCCCGCAGCATTAAAAGATTTTAATTTACATTCCAAGTCCTAATTGAAAAATAACCAATTTTGACAAGCTCAAAGAGCCGCCGGCTTCTTTTCCGACCTCGGCCATTTTCTTTGAAACGGAAAGTTTGTCATCTTTGACAAAGGCTTGTTCAAGGAAGCAGATTTCTGATAAGTGTTTTGAAATTTTCCCCTTAACAATTCCTTCTTTTACGTTATCCGGCTTATTCAACTCGGCAACCTGACCTTTAAAGATTTCTTCTTGCTCTTTGATATAAGATGCATCTACATCTTCTTTTTTAACATAGAGGGGCATAAAGGCGGCTGCATGTAAACAGCAGTCATAAGCAAATTCCTGCACCTCAGTCTTTTCAAAGATTTCAGGCTTATCCGACTTTAAAACTACAATAACACCCGTTTTTTTGTCGGAGTGAATGTAGCGTGAAAGGTACTCATCTGCACCGGCCCTTACGCTGATTAAGCGTGTAAGGTTCATGTTTTCACGTACGCGGGTAGCCAAATCCAAGAGCTTATCATTGAGTTCGGGGGTAACTTCAGAAATGTCCTTATCAAAGGCCGTTTTTGCAATGTCTTCTCCGACAGCGATAAAGTCCGCATTTTTTGCAACAAAGTCCGTTTCGCAAGTCATTTCGAGCATAACGGCTTTTTTATTATCATTTTTGATAACGATGATACCTTCGCTGGTTACTCTGTCAGCACGCTTTTCGACAGCGGCCAAACCTTTTTCTTTTAAGTATTTTTCAGCCTCTTTAGCGTCTCCGTTGCAGTGCTGTAAGGCTTTTTTGCACTCCATCATACCCGCACCGGTTTTATCGCGCAATTGTTTTACATCAGATGCTTTAATATCCATAAATTTCTCCTTATTTGTCGTCGTATAAATCCTCATCATTTACGAGAGAATTTTCTTCTTCATCCTCATCATCTCCGGCAGCTTCATCTTTGGGAGTGTAGTTTGAATAATCGGTAATTTCTTCTTCTCTGTCCTGATAGGGATCAACGCCTGAATCACCGGACTCTTCATCTTCTTGAAGGTTTTCGATGATTTTAAGACCGTGCTCGTTATCGGCTTCGATAACGGCATTGGCTATCACGCCCGTAAAAAGCGAAATAGCTCTGATAGCATCATCGTTTCCGGGAATCGGATAGTCGATACCCTCGGGGTTGCAGTTGGTATCTACAACAGCGATGATGGGAATACCTAAGGAGCGGGCCTCTCTGATAGCAATTTCCTCTTTTCGGGTATCGATAATAAAGAGGATTCCGGGCAGGTCCTTCATCTCCTTGATACCGCCTAAGTTTTTTTCGAGCTTTGATTTTTCTTTTTGTAAGGAAGCGATTTCTTTTTTTGTCAGGTTATCGAATGTTCCGTCAACTTCCATTTTTTCGATTTTCTTAAGACGGGCCAAGCTCTTTTTGATTGTTGAAAAGTTTGTGAGCATTCCGCCGAGCCAGCGGTTGTTGATATAGAACATTCCGCATCTTTCAGCTTCTTTTTGAATTGTCTGCTGGGCTTGTTTTTTTGTTCCTACAAACAAAACCGACTTCCCTTCCGAAGTTGTTTTGCGGACAGCTTCATAGGCCTCACGGATTGCAACGATTGTTTTTTGCAAATCGATGATATGAATTCCGTTTCTTTCCGAAAAAATGTATTTTTTCATTCTCGGATCCCAGCGTTTTACTTGATGGCCGAAATGTACGCCTGATTCAAGTAAGTTTTTCATGGTTACTACTGCCATGTGTTTCTCCTTTGGAGCTAAAAAGCTCCTACCTTCTCTATTTCTCGGAACAGACTACAGCCCATAAAGCAGCCTCAATAGCTTAACCTTAGAACCGTGAATCCTTCCGGATATTTACCGTAAAAAACGGCATGGGGCTATTATATAGTTTTTTGAATATTTTGTATAGTACTTGACGGCAAAACATCTACAAGAGGTCAATTACTGCAAGCTATTGCGAAGTCCTGAGGCGGGTTTTGTAAGGGGAACACAAAAAAACCGCCTGCTCGCCGGAGGTTTTCCGGCTTGAGGCGGTTACTCAAGAATGTGCACCGTACAAGATGTACGGAAACTTTACACTTGAGGACAGTTACTCGTCTTTTGCAAACTTATCTGCATCTGTTCCCATCGTGCCGGCATTCGTTTTATATGTTTCAAGCTGAGTCGGCGGAACCTTTATGCCGCCTTTTTCTAAGGCGTAGCAGCTGGCAAAGGCGTTCCAGAACGTATTTTTGTAATCACACTTAAGCACAGCACCTTTGAGATTTAGGCAGTCTTGAAAACAACTACCCATGCTTGTAACAGTTTTGGGTATGGTAGGTGCCATTTCAAGACTTCCACAGCCCCAAAAACATCGATCCATCGTCTTAACACCTTCCGGTATTGCAGGTACTTCCTTAAGGTTTTGACAGAATTGAAAGCACTGAGTCATATTCTTAACGCTTGCAGGTATTGCAGGCGCCTTTTCAAATACGCAGTTTACAAAGCAGGAGGTTATATTTTCAACGCCTTCCGTTAGTACGGGTACCTTCTTAAGACCTGAACAGCCCGTAAAGCAGCCTTCCATATTCTTAACGCTTGCAGGTATTGCAGGTGCCTCTTCAAGGACGTAGCAAGCATCAAAGCAGTGGCTCATATTCGTAACGCCTGCAGGTATTGCAGGTGCCTTTGTAATGCCGCTGGCATTAAAGCAGTTACTCATATTCGTAACGTTTGCAGGTATTTCAGGTGCCTTAACAAGGTTTTGGCAAGTGTAAAAGCAGTAGCTCATATCTGTAAGATCCCTTACCTTTTTGAACTTGAGGGCAACCTTTTTAGTCGGGTTCTCAGACAAGACTTTCCCGAGCGGACTTGGATCGTTATGAGCTATATCTCCTTTTAAGTCAGCCGCTCTTAGACCGGTTACTTCTATGTAGTTTACCTCTGTAGCTGAGGCTTCAGAACTTTTGAGATAGTTATCCAACTCTGTATCAAAGTCAAGACTTTTATAGTCGGTAAAGATCACTTTTACCGTTGTACCGGCAGTAATTTTTACCGTTGCAGTTGTGCCGTCTTCTGTACCGCCCGATACAAACGAACCGCCTGAAATAGTCCACTTTTTTACCACCCAATTTTCATTGGGCACTGCGGTAAAGGTCACGGTTTTACCCTGTTCGACCGTGATGGGACTCATATCCGTTTCCGTTATGCCGTCCGCCTTTGCTTTCAGCGTACCGCCCGAACCTTCCACGCTGAAACTTACGGCGTGCTTAGGTGCAGGAGCCTCCGGTTTTGCCGCATTCGGACAGCCTGTAAACACTGCCAGTGTTATAATTGCGGCTGTGATGAGTGCCGCAACTCTCGTTTTTCCCAAGGTTCTTGTGTTGTTTGTCATAACCAAACTCCTTATTTAAGTATTTTTTGGATTGAATCAGTCCCAATCCGTAAAACCCGGCTTTTTGCAAAAAATAAAAAACGCACAAGGGCGGTACTCCTGTCCTTGTGCGTGTGATTGCTTTGAGTAAATTTGTGTGTGTCCGGCTATTATTTGGGCATGACGAGGCTGCGAGGCTGCGAGGCTGCGAGGCTGCGAGGCTGCGAGGCTGCGAATTTTGCCCTGATGGAGCACTTTATGTCAAGTGCTTTTGCTAAATTTTGAGGAAATATACTGTTTTTACCAGTGTTATTCTCTGTCATTACTATACAATATAACACGGTTTTTTAAATATGTCAACATTTTAAGATTTTTTTGAGATTTTTTATATTTTTAAAAATTCGGTTTTATTTAAGATTTCATACAATTCCCTGACCGGAAGACCGACTATGCCGGTATAGGAGCCTTCAATTTTTTCGATAAAAAAGGAAGCTTTACCTTGAATTTTATAAGCCCCTGCAGCATCCTTCCATTCTTCGGTTTTTAGATAAGCGGAAATTTCTTTATCGGAAAGCTTTTTAAAAAAAACTTTAGAAACACTGTGCTTTTCACTTATTTGACCTGTTTTACAATCGAGCAGGCAGATTGCACTAACCACAAAATGAACCGAGTCGGAATGATTTTTAAGCATCATCTCGGCTTCTTTTTCGTTTTTAGGTTTACCGAAGATTATTTTTTCGTTTGAAAAGGCTGTATTTTCGGCAAAAACGAGGGTATCTGCCGCCAATATCAGTTTTTGCGAGCCCTCATTTTGCGGCAAGGTTTTAAAAAGGCTTTCAGCCTTTCCGCGTGCTGTTAATATACACTTTTTTACAGGGTCTTTTTCGGTTATTAAAGATTCATCAAAATTTGAAATTTTAACGGAAAATAAAACACCCAGCGAATCGAGAATCTCTTTTCGTCTGGGTGATGCAGAGGCTAAAATCAGCTCTTTCATTATTTTTAGTTAAATTTTAGTTCTTATTTTGTCCGATCATTACTGATTTTAAAACTTCCAGAGCTCTGTTTCTGACAGGAGTTACGTAGTTAAAGTTATTGGCAATTCTCATGATATTTTCAGTCATCCCTCTCCTATTCTTTACAGTGGGAGCTAATTTTTCATAAGCATTAAGAACTTCAAGGGCCAAGGAGCTTGTAGGATTGATAATGTCGAATTTGCGGTTGATAAAATTTATCATATCTACAACTTCGTCGTTATTGTTAAAACCCAAATCACCTAAAGATTTAACGGCTTCCATGATTACTACCGGCTCATTCTCGGTGTACATAACCGTCAAAAGAGACTTCTTTGCCTGTTCGTTCTTAACTTTTCCTAAAAGGCGGCAAGCTTCTCTTCTAACATCCGGATAGTTGTTTGCAAGCCTACCGTTTTCACGTACAAGCGTGGTAAGACCTACAGTCGCAAGAGAATCAAGAGCTTCCTGTAATTCCGGCGTTATCCTTCCGCCGTCAATAGCTTCTTCAATTACTTGTAAAGCTACAAACTTAGCATCTCTTCCTTCAGAAAGAACCATCTCTCTAATAATTAGTCCTTCCATCGAATTAAGATAGGCCTCTTCGACAGTCATCATAGAATCGGAGCTCTGGTCCTGTGCAAAGACTAGGGCTGATCCTAAAAACAATATCATCATTATAAAAACTAAAGACTTTCGTCGCATTTCCAATTACCCCCTTAGTTTGGTACATATACCTCTATTTTCAATCATTTTCATTGTAAAGTCAAGTAGTAAAATAGACTTTTTTCACTTTTAGTTCTATTTTTAGATCTTATTAAGGCACTAAAAGCCATCTATCACCTATTTTTTCAAGATTATAAAATATTAAACTTTGTGTAGCCGTTATCTTTAGAACCCTAACCTTTGTCGGGGTCAGATAAACAATGTCATCTACCCTTCCGTTTTGCCTTGATGGTACAAAGACATAATAAAAATAATCTTCGATGCTTTTTAACTGCTTTCCCTTTAAATTTGAAGGAAGGCCCTCACTGGTTTTTTTTAATACTTCAGGCTTTGAAAACTCTTTTTTATATTCCGTTGAAAGCCAGTATCTCCAGCGTCCATAGTCCTTTTTTGCCGTTATCTCGTTTAATTTTTTTACAACCTCTTCAATTTCGGACTTAGCTATTTCTTTGTCCTTTTTGGTAATTGAAACGCCTTCAAATTGGGCTACAACCTCTTCATCTGCCGACTTGGCTGCTTCAGCCTTAGGTTTTGTCTCTTCTACAGGTTTTTCAACAACCGCGGGTTTTTGAGCCTGCTGAGGCTTTTCTTCATTTACCTGAGTTTCTGCAACAGAAACAGGCTTTGTTTCAGGTGCGGATGCACATGAACTTATTAAAATTACAACAAGGCATAAGCCTAAAAAATAAAAATTCTTTTTCATATCATTTATAATACATTTATTTTCGGCTTACGTCAACTGAAAATTTACCCCTTTCATAAATTAAAAAATATCTAATGCTTTTTCTTTATATGCCGATACTGGTTCTGAGGAGTAGATTGCTATGGAAAAACATTCGGTTGCAGCAGACATAAAAAGCATTTTACATGAACAAATCGATTTAATTGATAATATCTATAATTTGCAAAAGGCTATGTACCAAGGCGTTTTGGATAGAGACTGGCAGGAAAGTGAAAAAAATTTGAGTTCCTTAAATGAGGCTTCCGTAAAATTTTCGGATTTGGATAAGAGATTATACGGACTTTTGCAGGCTGATGAGGAAGATTATCAAGAATTCGACTTTTACATGCATACAAAGCAATTTACTTCATCGGATAAAAAAAAGATCGATTCTTTATATGAAAAACTAAAAGAAAAAGTTTTTTATTCAAAGATTGAAAATGATGTCTTCTCAAATTATGTTTCACACGCTCAAGCCTTGGTTAAGGGCGTGGTAGATATTATTTCGGAAGAAAGAAACGGAAAGTGTTATACGGCAGCAGGAAAGCGGGTTAATACGGAAATAACAAGCCTCGTTTTAAATGAGGTCTTATAGAAGGTAGTAAATGGAGGTACGATAAACAGTTCGGCAGAAATTCAGCCTCACTGTTTATCTACCGAGTTTGCCTTTCAGGCAAACATCGTAATTTATTATATGCGGTTTGTAAACAAACCGCTTGAAAAAACTTTTTTCGCAAATTGATATTTGCTGCAAAAAGTTTTTATGGAGGTATAGATGGCGACATTTGATGCAATAGAATTAGGAAAAAGGAGTTTGTTTGCTCACCAGCAGTCGATTCAAACGGCAGGTCACAATATTTCGAATTCTTCGACGAAGGGATATACGAGGCAGAGGGTAAACCTCGAGGCTTTTGAGCCTATTTACAGACCAGATTTAACCAGAGCTGAAACACCCGGGCAAATAGGACAGGGTGTTACCATAAGTTCGATTACCCGATTAAGGGATGAACTTTTAGATCAAAGAATTATAGGGGCTACCGATGACCTTGGTTATTGGGAAACAAGAAACTCTTATATTGCCCTTTTGGAACAGGTTCACAATGAACCCGAAGACATTTCCGTCCGAACCCGAATGGACCAATTTTGGGAGGCTTGGCAGGAATTGTCGCTCTACCCTGAGTCGGATGCTGCCCGTCAGGTTGTCCGCACCCGAACCGAAACCTTAACGGATGCCATTCATCATCAATTCCGAGGTTTACAGGGCATAAGGGACATGGTACACGGCGACATAGAAGCAACCGTAAAGCAGGTTAACGACTTAACAGGCCGGATAGCCAAACTAAACGAAGAAATAGTTAAAGTTAAGGCTATGGGGGACAATCCCAATGACTTGATGGATAAAAGAGACCTTTTAACCGAAAAACTTTCTTCTCTTATTGATATTTCCGTAGATAAAAGAGATGAAGACGAAACTTATGTTATTCATACGGCCGGTTTGGAAATAGTACAGGGAAGAACACACCGAACATTCGATTTTAAGGCCTCAATGGAAAACGATAAATATGCGGATGTTATCTGGGAAGATTCCGGTAATTTAGCTCATTTTGAATCGGGAAAACTAGCCGCTTTGATTGAGCTTAGGGATACGGATATTCGGGACGAAATCAGAAAACTGGATACAATGACAATGAACTTTGTCGATTTGGTAAACGATGTACACAGAAATGCTATGAGTCCCAACGGAAAAACAGGCATCGATTTTTTTAAGGAACAATATTTTATAAACAATACCCTCGGTAATTTTGACAGAAACGGCGATGGAGAATATGATTCTTCCTATATCTTCAGAATTACAGGCACCAACACCCTTGATCCGCGTGAACAAATAGGACTTGAAGGAACTTTAACCCTTTCTTCGGGGAACGGTATTGTGCAGGTACCCTATTATTCGACGGATATGGTTTCAGATCTTGTAGAAAGGATTAACAGATCAGGCTCCGAAGTGGCTGCTTACCTTGACCAAAACAATAAACTTGTTTTAAAAGGTATGACAAGCCTTGATAAAGAAAATCCTGACTTTGTTATCCGTCATATCGAGGATTCGGGAAGATTTTTAGCAGGCTATTCGGGTGTGCTTTCTCAGGCCGGGCCGGAAGGTGCCTATGATTGGGGAAGAGCAAATGCGGTTGATGTATTGGCAGGAGCCCAATATGCGGTTTCTCCTATAGCCCATCCTTCAGGCTGGATGGAAATAAATCCCGTAATCAAAAGCGATATACAAAACATAGCTTCGGGCTATAAGGGTCCCGAAGGTGTCGCCTATCCGGGAGACAACAGAGCCGCTCTTGCAATAGCCGCAATCAGAAATACTCCCGTAATGGTAGGGCACTCAGCCACATTTGACGACTTTTTTGCCGATACGGTAACCGAAATCGGTCTAAAAGGCGAGCAGGCAGAAATGACCTTAAACACACAAATAGCCATTGTGAAGGAATTACACGATATGAGAGATTCCGTATCGGGCGTAAACATAGACGAAGAACTATCGGATATTATCAAATTTCAGCACGGATACAACGCTTCTGCAAGATTTGTTTCGGTAATCAACGAAATGATAGACACGGTTATCAACAGAATGGGTGTCTAGCTTTTAAGTTTTGGAGTAAAATATGATGAAAAGAATTAGTACGAATATTCAGCACACGGACAGCAATTTTTCGATGAGGAATCAGGAGTCGAGGCTTCATAATCTAAATAATCAGATTCAGTCCCAACGAAGGATAAACCAGCTTAGAGACGACCCCGTTTCCGCAGGACACTCGGTAAGATATAAGTCCTACCTTGCCCGCCTCGAAAGGTTTGAAAAGAACACAAAAACCTTGAGAGATCAATATATGTCGGCCGAAACTTATATGAATAATTCGCTCCAAGTTGTTCAGCGTTTAAGAGAGCTTTCAGTACAGGGAGCAAACGGAACCTATACGCCGGACGACTTAAAAGATATGGCAGCCGAGGCCGATGAACTTTTAAAAGAACTTGTTCAAAACGGAAATGCCGTAAACTCGGACGGTGTCAGAGTTTTTTCGGGAACAAAAAGTTTTACCGAGCCCTTTGAAACCGTAATGGGAGATGTGGACGGAGCAGGTTCCGCCCTTATAACTCAGGTAAGATACAACGGCACGGTCGATTCAAAGGAAGTTGAAACCGATGAGCTTTCTTTTATGAGGGCAGATCAGGCCGGTAACAGGGTATTTTGGGCCGAGAGGCAAATTCTTATCTCGGAAACCGATGCCCGAAACTTTGTCATAAAAGAAGACACAAGCATCGAGGTTGACGGGGTTGAGATTCCCTTAATTGCAGGCGACAATGTTTATGCAATTATGTCAAAGATAAACGATTCGGGAGCCGCAGTAAAAGCAAGCCTTGACCCGATAACAAGCGGCTTAAACCTTACAACTACCGATGCCCGCCAGCTTTGGCTAAGAGATGCTGAAGGAAGCACCGTTTTATCCGAATTGGGTTTGATAAAGGCCGAACAAAGACCGCCCTACAATTTAGCAAATTCGGTACGCGTTTCTGGAGGCTCTCTTTTTGATGCAGCCATTGCAGTCCGCGATGCCTTCCTTTCGGGAGATCAAGAAGCCTTGGGCGGAAAGGTTTTGGGTATCATCGATGAGGGCATACATAATCTTACTACAAGAATGGCAGAAACAGGTTCCAAGTATTCAAGAGCCGAAGTTATCTTGGCACGAATTGATACGCAAACATTAAATGTAACGGCAGCAGAGTCGCGCGAAGCCGACTTAGACATTACAAAGGCGATAACCGACCTAAAAATGTTTGAACATACGCATCAAGCTTCTTTAAGCGTATTGGGAAGACTTTACAGGGATTCGCTTTTAAACTACTTAAGATAACAAGTCAGCTCTGAAAAACTTAAGATAAGTCTTTCAGAGCTGACTGACGAGTTTTTCATAAGTCTTTTAATAAATAATGACTTATGAAAAACATCGCATTAAATTTAAGGACAACTTCCAAAAACAATGTTTTTAGAAGTTTCCGATATTTTTAGGATGGAATTTACGATGGAAATTAAGACAAAAGCTATGGGGCTTGTTGAGATTCAGGATAAACAGATAATAGAATTGGTTGACGGATTTTACGGATTTGAAGAATTTCATAAATACGCCTTGTTGGATTCGGGAAAAGAGCCCTTCTTTTGGGTTCAATCCCTTGACGATGAAAATTTAGCCTTTATTGTTATAGATCCCTTTTTGTTCAGACCCGATTATGAACTTGATATAGACGACGAATTATTAAAACCGATAGAGGCAGAATCTCCTAAAGACCTTTTGGTTTTTGCCCTTGTTACCATTCCGCCTGCAGGAAGCCCGATTACCGCAAATTTGCAGGGACCTCTTATCATAAACAAAAAGAATAAGAAGGCTTTTCAGGCTGTCTTAAATGACGGAAAATGGAATACCAAACACGACATTCTTGCCGAATTAAATGCGGCGGGGAGGAACTGATGCTCATACTTTCCCGTAAAACAAACCAAAAAATTCTAATAGGCGATAACATAGAGCTTACTATAATCGATATTCGGGGAGATCAGGTAAAAATAGGTGTAGATGCACCGCCTTCGGTCAAGGTTTTCCGTGAAGAAATCTATCAAGAAATCCAAAATGAAAACAGGGCAGCCTTAGTCCGCGATACCGAACTTAATCTACCCGAACTGCATATTAAAAAGAAATAGGTATAACAAGAATATTCTGCTATGAAAACAAATAAACTTCTTATATACTTCGTATTAGTTGTTTCCTTAACTTTATTCGCCGCAAGCTGTTCAAAAATTAATGATTTTTTTAAACAAGATAAAAAAGACTTGCCTGACCGCACAACACCAGAGGCAGGGCCTCGCGTTATTGCAGGAACCATGTCCATAGTCGAAATCTTAGATGACCTCGGCTATAAAAATGTTTCAGGCGTGCCTTCAAGCCGTCACGCTATGCCTGAGCTTTATGCAAAGACCGAAAAAATAGGAATGCCCATGCAGCCGGATATCGAAACTGTAAAACGGCTGAATGCGGATATCTATTTGGCTTCTTTAGGTTCAAAACCTACATTGGATAAGATATTCCAAAACCAAAACATAAAAACGGAATATGTCGATTTAAATTCCTATGAGGCATGTTTAAATACTATCAGATATCTGGGAGAAATGACTTCAAAACAAAAGGAGGCGGAACATGTCATTCAAACCATTGAAGCTAAAACCCTTGAAGTACGCCGCGCCATTTACGGCAAAAAAAGCCCCAAGGTCTTGATGCTTTTAGGTTCTCCAAAAAAATTGATGATGGGAACAAAAAACTGTTACACAGGAAGCTTGATGGAAGTTTTAAAAATTCACAATATCGCAAACGATATAGGAAACTTCGACAAATCATACGTTCCCATAAATATAGAAGAAATCGTAAAACATCAGCCCGATGTCATCATACGCCTTACCCACACAAATTCCGAAGACACTGCCGAGAGCCTCAGGGCCGAGTTCGCAAAGAATGAAATTTGGCAGAAGGTAAAGGCCGTAAAAGAAGATAAAATCTACGACCTTGACAGTAATTTATACACTGTTTCACGGAATATTAAAATAATGCAGGCCGTCGAGAATTTAAAAGAAATAATCTACGGAGAAACCGAAGACTAAATTCTAAAGGGTAAAAAATGCCGGATAAACGCCGAAGAAAAATGCTCATCTTTCTCTTTATTTCTTGTATTCTTCTAGCCTTATCCGTTTTGGCTGCAATCTATTTCGGAAGCACAAGGATTCCCATCAGTGAGATTATAAAAATTATATTATACCGTGAGAATTCAGATTTTTCCATAATTATTTGGGACATAAGAATTCCCAGAATTATTTTAGCCCTCATGGTCGGAGCAAACCTTGCCGCTTCAGGAGCCCTTCTCCAAGCGGTTGTTCAAAATCCCTTGGCAGAACCAGGAATAATAGGCATTTCGAGCGGAGCAAAGCTGGGACTCTTACTGGCCCTCTTGATTTTTCCGCAATTTGTTACGGCAGCCCCCTTATTCGCATTTATAGGAGCTATGGGGGCGGCAGTCTTGGTTTACCTTTTGGCTTGGAAGGGTGGAGTAAAAACCGTCCGCCTTATTTTGGCAGGTGTTGCAGTAAACGCTTTTTTTGCAGGCGTAAGCTATCTTATCACAATCTTAAACAACGACAAGATTCAAAACATCATGCTTTGGCTAAGCGGAAACCTTTCGGGACGCAGCATGTACGATGTTAAGCTTATCTTGCCCTACTCCCTCATAGGCCTTGCAGCCGCCCTTGCTGCCATACGTCCGAGCAATCTCCTTTTATTCGGAGACGAAAAGGCCGGCAGTTTAGGCTTAAACATTACAAGGAGCCGAATTCTAATTTCGCTCACGGCCTCCTTTTTAGCGGCTATTTCCACCTCCCTCGTCGGAGTCATAAGTTTTGTAGGCCTTGTAATTCCCCACATCGTAAGACTTATTACCGGTCCCAACTATAAATATCTTTTACCCCTTTCGATATTAAACGGAGGGATATTTTTACTGATAGCCGACACCTTTGCACGCACAATAGCAGCCCCCATAGAATTACCCGTCGGTACCCTGATGGCCCTGGTCGGCGGCCCTTTTTTCGTTTACCTTTTAAGGAGGAAGTAAAAAGAGAACAGCGGGCAGCAATACCACTCGCTGTTCAATTAAAATAGGAGGAGGTTTATTTACTATACTTTTCAGCATAGTTCCTTACTTGTTCAAGTCTTTTATATCCGATCTCAGGAGCAATTGTACAATCTGCACCTATAATAACACCCGTAGTTCCCGCTTCTTTTATCAAACTATCAACATAATTTTCAATCTCAATATCGGTACCTACATCGATAAGAGTTCCCCTATTATTATCAAACCCGCCAAGGACACAAGCATTGCCGAAGAATTTTTTTCCTTCTGCTAAAGAAACTTTTTCAGTATTTACAGCCCAGTTATATACCTTAGCTTTATAATCTTTATAAAAGGATAAATCATTAGTATAATCGGCATACCCGCAGATATGAAGAATATTATTGTCCCAAAGAGAATTTATTTTATCAAGAACTTTTTTATCCGAAGGCAAAACATATTTTTGATGGAAATTTAAATCGGCATCTTGTGACTGAACACTTTGAACACTGTAATATATTCCGTCAAGTTTTGTTTTGTTTTTGAGTTTATCCGCAAGTACAAGCAAGTCATTAGCAATTTCTAAAGAAGCCTCCAACATAGCATTCGGGTCTTCAAAAAAAAGTTTAACAAACAAATCAGGCTGTTTTTTATAACACTCCGTATACAACCTTATATAGTTGAGCGGAGCAAAAATATTATAAAATGCAGCAACCTCTCCGTCAAAGTAATCTAAAATACTATTGACCATATCGATTTGCTTATCATACCATGGCGACGAATTTCCTATCGACCTTATTTTTTTAATATCGTCAATGTTATTAATGTCATTTTTCATAATTGACGGATGGCCGAAAAAACCGTCAGACATTATTTTTACCATATCAGGTTTTAAATCGCCATACATTTTTTTTGTGCCGTCAATCGTCGCTTGAATAATTCCGTCATCCAGTAAACCACGGAACTGTCTGTACTCATCGGCAAAATGCCACCAAAAACCTACAGGAACTCTTTGGATCTGCTTATTGCTAAAAGCATCCAAAACCAATTTTCTTTTTTCTCTCATTTTTTTCCTCCATATGTTGTAAAATTATTTAGTGCTTTGAATATCAAATATCCTGCATAGGAACCTCCATCAAGAACGCCGATACTTTTTTCTGCATAATAAGCGGCTCTGCCATGAACAGATTTCATGTTCCGTGTTGAATCAGAACCTTCTTTTGCAATTTTTTCAGACTCTTTTATCAATTCATTATCAGGAATTTTACCCAAATTTTCCCTAACGAATTTTTCAACAGGAATGAATGTATCGACAATGGTCTTTTCTCCGGGCTTTGCACCTCCCTTGTTCATAATCTCTTCATTAAATTTTGAAAAGCCCAATGCAAGTTCTTCCCGAGTCAACTCTTGCTTTCCTTTAAAAGTTTTTCCCATAGCCATTAATCCGAATGATAATATGGTACCTAAACTTGAAGGAGCTTTTTCATTAAAAGCCATTGCAGCTTTGAGAAGACCAAGACCGATGTCTTTTCCACTGTCATCTTTAAATGCATTAACGGCAGCATTGAATCCGGTACTCATAGAAATACCTAAATCGCCGTCCCCGTTTTGTTGGTCAAGCTCAACAAGATAATCTTTTTCGTCTTCCATAGTCTTTGCTATTTCAATTAATACATCTAAAATTATATCCTTCGTAATCATACCGTCATCCTATTTTTTATTTGCATTTGTATAGAAGGGCGTATTTGCATCATGGAGAAGCAAGGTTTTTAATTCATCATCCAATTTCATAATTGTGATAGAAAGCCCTGCCATCTCCATTGATGTTGCGAATTCCCCTACATGAGGGCTTATTACTTTTACACCCAGACCATTTAAAATATTGAATAGATCCCGATAGATAATAAATAACTCTTCCAGAGGAGTGGCGCCAAGACCGTTAATCATTACGGCAACTTCATCGTTTTTCGAAAAAGAAATTTCGGTTGCGATTTTATCAAAAATCATTTTTGCAACCTCGGCTGAAGTTTTCAGTTTTGAAACCTCTATACCTACCTCTCCGTGAATACCCATTCCTATTTCCATTTCATCATCCTTGATTGAAAAAGTCGGTTTGCCGACTTCAGGAACTATACATGGCGATAAAGCTATACCCATCGTGCGTATGTTATCAAGAGCCTTTTCCGTAACAGAAACAAGTTTTTCAAGATCATAACCTCTTTGAGCTGCAGCCCCTGCAACTTTGTAAGCAAAAACCATTCCTGCTACTCCTCGCCGCTTATCCTTCGCCTCAATCGGTGATGAAGCAATATCATCCATCACTCTTATTTCTTTGACCTGTATACCGTCCATTTCAGCCATCGACATTGCCATTTCAAAATTGAGTTTATCTCCTCCGTAATTTCCATACAGACATAATACCCCCTTTCCGAAATTACAGGCTTTAATCATCTCATACATTTTATTGGCAGATGGAGAAGCAAAAACATTACCTACAGCACATCCGTCAAGCATTCCATCACCTACATAACCGAGAAAAACAGGCAGATGACCGCTGCCGCCGGCAGTAACAATACCGACCTTATTGTCTTTTTTTGTTTTATTAAGAATAACCCGCTTATCCCCATTTAACGACATTATTTTATCTGGATAGGCGTATAAAATTCCTTCTACCATTTCATCTACAAAGTTTTCAGGTTTATTTAATATTTTTTTCATAAGAGCTCCTTAATCATCGATCCTAGTAAATTTACCGTTTTTAATAAACATAGGAACAAGAGATCTTACAGCGTCGCCTAATTCATTCATGTTATAAGGTCCGGATAAGGCATTATATCCCTTCATATTAGCTAAAGTTTCTCTTACAACAACAGGGTCGTCACTGCCGGCCATATCTACTGCTGTTGCTAGCTGCTTAACGACATCATAAGTTTGCATTACAAAAGCATCTCCCTGTTTTCCTGTTCTCTTTGTATACTCTCCAATTACACGGATAAATTCAGGCGTATTTATATCGGGAGAATATGCATTCATTATAAAAGCTCCTTCAACTATATCTCCGGCTAAGTCTATCAATTCTTGTTTTAGTGTAGAACTTGAAAGAATCATTTGAACATTAAAGTCCAAATTTTTTGCCTGTCTTACTATATTTGCAGAATCTTGATAATAGGCAACCGGAAAGAAAGCTTCAGGGTTTGTTGTTTTTGCTTTAGATATCATCGGAGTAAAATCTGATGTCTGGTTCGGTATATAAGTTTGAAGATCGGTTATTTTTCCGCCAAGCTTTACAAATTGGTTGGTGAATATTTTTGCAATATTATTTCCCCAGTCGTCATTTACATTAAGAATAGCTACAGTTTTAATTCCAAGTTTTGTGTAAACATAGTCAGCATACTGCTTGGTTTCAATTTCTTGCGTAGGAGTATTTCTAAACATAAATTTACCCAATGATGAAAAATCCGCATGTGATGAAGTGGGTGAATAATTGATAATTTTTGCTTTCTCGTATATGGGAGCGGCAGCCATTGAAGGTGTAGAACCAAAACCTCCTACTACAGCAAGATATTTTTTTTCTGCAACAATCTTATTTGCAATATTAACCGCTTCTTTTGCATCATTTTTATCATCATAAAAATCTACAATGATTTTTCTTCCGCCGAGCACACCATTTCCCACATCATTGATATCCTTTAAAGCAAGCTCTACAGCAATCTTTTCAGTATCACCGTATTGCTTTGCATCTCCGGTCAAAGGACCGTACCAAGCAAAATAGATAGGCTTATTTGCCTTGTCTTCAGTTGCTTTTGCTTCATCCTTTCCTGTACAAGAATTTAATATCAATATAACACTTAATAAACTTAAAATATAGATCCTTATTTTTTTCATTTTTCCGTCTCCTTTATTTTTTCAAATAATAATTCACATACACAGTGACCTTGTGCTATTGTTTTTCCTAGTGTAAATCTCAAATTAGGAAAACAATCTCCTATAGCCTTGTCACCTTCCATTGTTATGTCGCATAACTCAGAAAGTTCATCATCACAGTAACCTTGTTTTGTCCATTCTTCAACATAAGGACAATAGTGAAAATGAATCAAGAACATATCTTCGGTTTTTTTTACGACTTCCATTTCATAAATATCAAAGTGAGGCTGTGAGGCAAACGCTTCAAGAAATTCATCAATACTAAAATCTTTTTTTAAAGACTTTTTCATATTTGCTGCAATGTCTTGCCCGTACTTATAGATTGCATCTCTTGCAAATTGTTTATCAAGCCCGCGTTCAGCTGCACACTTTATCATATTACTGATAGTAGCAGCGCGTCTCTGACATATATTACGTTGTCCATCCAAAGCTGGACTGCTTTTTTGCTTTACATTTGTTATGACCACTATATGCCTCCTAAATATAATTTATGCACTTCTTCGTTGTTTAATAATTCTTCACTCTTACCCTCCAATCTTATTTTTCCAGTTTCAAGTACATAGCCCCTATCGGAAATCGACAAAGCCATTTTTGCATTTTGCTCAACTAATAAAACCGTAATCCCTTCATCTCGAATTTTCCTAATCAGTTTAAATATTTCTTTAACTATTATAGGAGCAAGTCCCAATGAAGGTTCATCAAGAATCAATATCTTAGGCGATGCCATCAAAGCTCTCCCAATTGCAAGCATTTGCTGTTCACCCCCGGACAAAGTTCCGCCAGACTGCCAACTGCGTTCCTTTAAAATAGGAAACAATTCAAAAACATTGTTTTTCCCTTGTTCTAATTCAGCCCTAGTTCTAAAGTAACCTCCTAACTCAAGATTTTCTATTACCGACATTCTAGGAAATATTTGTCTCCCCTCTGGTGACAAAGAAATTCCTTTCTTTACAAGTTCATAAGACTCTAATTTTGTAACATCCTCACCATTGAATAAAACCGTACCGGATGCCGGTTTTATCAACCCTGCTAAACTGTTTAAAGTTGTACTTTTACCGGCCCCATTTGAGCCTATGATAGTTACAATTTCACCTTGATTAATATTAAAATTAATTCCACGGATTGCCTTTATTTCTCCGTAACTGACATGTAAATCTTTAACTTCTAAAAGCACTAAACATCCTCCTCTCCAAGGTATGCATTAATAACGGCTTTATCCTTAACTATTTCTTCAGGAGAATCTTCCGCTATTTTTAGTCCATGGTTTATAACATAAACACTGTCACTGAGGCTCATAACTAATTTCATATCATGTTCAATCAGCATTATAGCCATATCTTTTGATTTTAAACTTTGTATAAATTCAGTCAGCTCTATTGTTTCTTGTTCATTCATACCTGCTGCAGGTTCATCAAGCATAAGTAGTTTAGGATTTGATGCCAGAGCTCGCGCAATCTCTAATTTACGCCGTAGACCATAGGGCAAAGAATCAGGCATTTCATACCTAAGATGAATCAAGCCTACTCTATCTAAAAGACTCAAAGCTTTATTTTTATTCTTTTGTTCTTCAACTTTATGTCTTTTAGTTTTAAATAAAGCATCTAATATATTTTCATTTTCTTCGTTATGACAACCTACCATTACATTATCCAATATTGTCATATTCTTAAATAAGCGTATATTTTGGAATGTACGCACAATCCCTTTTTCGTTTATTCTATGAGGTTTCAAATTCGTTATATCTTCACCGCAAAAATGAATAGACCCCAATGTAGGTTTATATATACCTGATATTAAATTGAAAAGAGTGGTTTTTCCGGCTCCATTAGGACCTATAATTCCTTGAATCTTTCCAAGATATACAGACATGTTTATATTATCAACAGCCGTAATACCGCCAAAACGCTTGGTTACATCCGTTATTTTAAGAATTGGATTCGACATTTAAGTCCTCCTTTTCCATATTTGCTATAGATCGTATCCGTTCAAAATTTATCTTCCCCATAACACCTGAGGGTTTAAATATAACTATCAAAACCAATATAAGACCATATATAATTTGCCGATAATCGGATAAAAATCTGAGGGCCTCAGGTAAAATCGTCAATGCCAAGGCTCCTAAAATACTTCCGGGCAAACTTCCCAATCCTCCAAATATGGCCATCGATAAAATTAAAATTGATTGTTCAAAATTAAAAGCATTAGGATCAATAAAACTCATATAATGAGCGTAATAGGCTCCAGCCATTCCTGCAATACCCGCCGAAATAGAAAAAATAACAACGGTATATTTATAAACATTTACTCCAATGGCTCCGGCAGCTAAATCGTCATCTTTTATTGCGCGTACGGCACGCCCATGTTTTGAATTTAAAATTGAATTAATTATATATAAGGCAAATATTAAAAGAACCAGCCCAACATAGTATTTAAATCTGTATGAGTCAAACTCTTTCCCAAAAATTACTATACCCGGTATCCTTGAAATTCCCTGAGGGCCTCGCGTCATCTCCATCCAGTTAAGCTCTATCATTCGCATGATTTCAGAAAAACCTAGAGTTACAATTGCAAAATATCGACCGCGTATGCGCAAAGTCGGGAGAGCCAGCATTGCTCCAAAAATAGCAGCAAATAAAGAAGCAGCTATACATCCGATAATAAAATCAACTTGAAAACGCGTTCCAAGTATTGCAGCAACATAAGCCCCCAAACCGAAGAAAGCCGCTTGTCCCAAAAGTGTAAATCCAACATAACCCGTAACTAAATTAAGAGATAAGGTCAATATTGAATATATAAAGAACATTATTGCTATGCCAAGATAGTAATTATTGTCAACAAAAATCGGGAAAGATATTGCCAGAACAGCAAGTATAATTAAAACAAATATCTGATTTTTAGCGATTTTTTTAATAATTTTATCTAAGATAATCGACTTTTTTCTCATACAGGCCTCCTATACCTTATCTACGCTTTTTTTACCCATTAAGCCTGAGGGCCGAATAAGAAGAACCAATATCAATATCACAAAGGCAACAATATCCCTATATCCTGAACTTATATAAGCGGCAAAAAGAGTTTCAAGTAAGCCTATCAATAATCCTCCTATAGCCGCTCCGGGGAGAGAGCCCATTCCGCCAAGAACTGCTGCAGCAAATGACTTTAATCCTACAGATGCCCCCATTAAGGTGTCTACTCTCTGATAATACATTGCAACCATCAAACCTGAAATACCGGCAACTGTAGTTCCTATAAAGAATGTAATGGTTATAACTCTATTTATATTTATTCCCATAAGTCTTGCAGCAATTTGATTTTGAGAAATTGCCCGCATTGACTTTCCTAAGCGTGTACGCGTAACAATAAAAGTTAATACAAGCATTATAATTAAAGTCATAATCAATATGAGAATCTGAATCCATTGAACCACAGTTCCGCCATAAATAGTAAATTTACCAAGCTTTAATAAATCAGGAAAGTATAAAGGAACTGTGCCGAAAATTAGAAGAACGGAGTTATTGATTATAGTCTGAACACCGACAGTACTTATTAAAGATGAAATAGGAGCACCTTTTTTTATTCTTATAGGCTCCAAAGCAATTTTATCCATAAGAGCACCTAAAGAGGCTGTTATAATTATGGAGGTTAAAAATGTTATAATTAGAGCAATAGGAACCGATATATTCATAAAAAATTTTAACAAAATGAATTGACCTATATATGCGGCTAACATATAAAAAGAGCTATGAGCGAAATTAGTCAACTCCAACACACCGTACACCATATTAAAGCCTATTGTAACCAGTGCGTAAGTGCTTCCTATAACCAAACCATTAATTAGTTGCTGCAATAACATCAGTACCTCCATTCAAATCATTTTTAATTACTGATATATCACTGATATATTTATATTGTAAATCAGAATTTTCCGGTTGTCAACAAAAAATACAAAAAAAATGTTTTTATTTATTTTTTTTGTTTATACCTCTTACAATTTATAAGCTAAAATAATATAATGAAAAATAATTGTTCTAATACCCTAAATTATGTTATACTGTAGTATACATATTTTAAATTTATAAAACTTTAAGGAAAAAAAACTTGTATAATAAAATTTACTATGACAACCGATAAATTGACAACGAAAAAAAAATCCTTAAAGCAGGATGCTTATATAAAGATATACGACCTCGTAACTGACAATACAATCAAACCCGGAGATATAATAAACCTCTCGGATCTGGAAAAATATTTAAAAATAAGCAGAGCTCCAATAAGAGATGCTTTAATAGAACTTTGCAATGAAAACGTTTTTAAGAGTATCCCCCGCTATGGATATGAACTAATAACGCTCAGACAAGAAGATTTGACAGAAATGCTGAATTACCGATTAGTACTGGAATGCGGTTTTTTGGAGAAAAACTGGAAAGAAGTCGCTAATAGCGATCACGCCATACTAAATGACCTACTGGAGCATACAAGGGAATTTAGCAATACTAATGCGGTAAGTGAATGGCAAAACAATTCCGTATTTCATATAGGCTTATTCAAATTGCATAATAATTCTCATGCTTTACTCAGTTTGGAGCATACAATGAAAAAAATGACCCGTTTTTTTATCCAGAATTATTGGGAAAAATGGGAAGAAATTACAAAAAAAACTTTCAGCTCAGACCATGAAAACATAATTTATGCCATAAAAGAGAATGATAAAGTAAGAGCCTTAAAACACTTGAGTTCCGATATAGGGGGATTTAAAAGGTAAACTTATGGGATTAAAAGAAGCTCGCGACCATTTAAGCTTTTTTTCACTGGAAGACAGGATTATAGAATTCGATACCTCAAGCGCAACCGTAGATCTTGCGGCAGAGGCGGTAGGCTGTAGGCCCGAATTCATCGTAAAAACCCTAGCTTTTATGGTAAAAGAAGAACCTATACTAATCCTTCTTGCAGGCTCGGCCCGCATAGACAATGCAAAATTCAGAAAGACCTTTCACTGCAAAACAAAGATGATGAATGAAGAACAGCTTTTCAATTTTATCGGCCATCCTGCAGGCGGGGTCTGTCCTTTCGGCCTAAAAACTCAAGTTCCTGTTTATATAGACGAATCCATAAGGTCATTGGATTGGGTCTATCCTGCAGCTGGAACCGAAAACACGGCTGTCCGCATGAATGTTCAAGAACTTGAAAAAGCCTCACAAGCCGTAACATGGGTAAGCGTGAGCAAATAAGTTTTTTGCTTGCAAAAACAAAACAAAAAAACATTTCACTTGACGAATTATAACTAAACCTATATACTTAAAAGAGCATTTCAATTATTAGGAGGATTTGCATGAAGAAATTTTACAAAATCTTTATAGCAGCCGTTGTATTTTTGCTTGTTACATCGGCAGCTTTCGCAGGCGGTTCCAAAGAGGCCGGAATTAAGGAACTGACAAAGAAAGAAAAAGAAGCCGGATGGCGTTACTTTAAAGCCATCGGATTTAAGCTGCACCGTCCCGCATTCTTTGATACCTACAAGGACAATGTCAATGCAGACAGCAGTGTCGGGGAAGAAGACAAGAAAACCGATGAGGTCGTATACAAAGTTTATTTGTATGAATTTTCTTCCGATGAATTAAATGAAAAATATGATGCAATTGTAAGCAACAAGCAGTTAAGCAGAGACCAAAAAATTGAAAAGATACGCAAAGAAGTGGATCCCTATCTTAAACCGATTTATAAACTCGTTGTTTTACGTACACCCCTGATAGGTACAAAAACACTTGCCGAACTTACAGGCCTTCCAAATAATGAAGTCATCAGAACGACAAAAGAGTTCACACAAGTTTTAGCTATCGCCGATTTTAATGCCGAAGGCCTAAGTGAAAAGGCTGCTGAAATTTATAAAGATATGATTTCGCAAGTCAAGCCCATCATCCCGACAATTCAGTGTACCGATCCTATTTCTGCTGAAGCTGCAATGATGAAAAACGTAAAAGGCCTAACCTTTGACACTATTGACCTTGAAGGCAACAAAATAACAAGTGATATCCTCGCAAAATACGATGTTACGATGATAAATATCTGGGCAACATGGTGTCCCCCATGCAGAGCCGAATTACCTGAAATTGGCAAACTCTATGAAGCCTTTAAGGACAAGGGTTGTAACATAATAGGTATTACCGGTGATGTAAGCCCTGATGCACAAGATGCCCTTCCCACAGCCAAAGAATTAATTTCCAAAGCCGGCTGTAAGTACACTGTAGTTCAATACAATGACACATTAAAGCCTATATTGGATAATCTTGCGGCTTGGCCTACAACTATATTTGTAGACAAAAAAGGAAATATTATAGCATCTTCCGTTAATGATATCATCATTGGAAGCCGCGATCTTGCAGAATTTACCGAAGCTATGGAAAAAGCTTTAAAAGCTGTAGGAAAATAAATGAAAAAGAAAATAGCGGCAATACTTGTTATTATTTTAGCATTAAGCTTTACCCTTATAGGAATATACCGCGGGGAAACCGCTGTAGTCCTCAAAAAAGCTGTAAATATATGTATGGAGTGTATAGGAATTGGCTAAACAAAATAAACAAAAAACACTGAATAAAAAACGCCATGCAATTCAAGCATTAGGAATGTTGGCAGTAAACGGAAATCTTATAGGCTTTTTAAAGGGGCAAATTTATAAGGGCCCTATGAAAAAAGTCTGTATGCCCGTTTTAAACTGTTATTCATGCCCGGGTGCTTTGTTCGGATGCCCTATCGGTTCAATACAGGCAACCATTGGAAGCAGAAAATTTGACTTTGCTTTTTATGTGGTAGGCCTATTGTCGCTATTTGCAATAGCCGCAGGAAGACTTTTTTGCGGCTATATTTGCCCTTTCGGATTTTTCCAAGACCTATTGGATAAGATTCCCTTAAAAAAAATTAAGGTTCCGCAAAAAGTAAACAAAGTTTTAAAGTATCTAAAATACTTTATCCTTGTCTTTTTTGTCTTTGTTCTTCCCTTTGCCTTGCAGGATAAATACGGACTGAGCGATCCTTATTTTTGTAAATATATTTGCCCGTCAGGCATCCTATTCGGAGCAATTCCGCTTATCTCGATGAATCAAGCTCTCACCAACTCTTTAGGAGCCTTATTCGGCCTAAAATTTACGGTTTTAGCAATCATTTCAATGCTTTCAATGATTTTTTACAGACCCTTTTGCCGCTATTTATGCCCCCTCGGAGCATTTTTAGGAATGTTCAACCCTATAAGTCTATACCGCTTAAAAATAAACGGCAAGTGCATAAAATGCCGAAAATGCGAAAGAACCTGTAAGCTGGATATTCCGACATATAAGACCCCCAACAGCCCTGAATGTATAAGATGCGGAGAATGTATCAAGGCCTGTCCCGTAAAAGCTATTGAGCACAGCTTTCTTTTTACGGAAAACAATCAAACCCAAGCTAAAGCCGAAAAATAATAATAAATTTTCTCAAAACCCTTGATTATTCTGTAAGTAGTAAGTATATTGACTAGGAAATTTTAGAATTATTTTAAACTATAGGAGTTTACAAATGAAGAAGTTACATTTTTATGTACTAACCGCAATCTTTGCGGGTATTTTATTTGCTTCATGCACAAAAACCGAAACACAGGGTAATGCAGAAGCAGAAAAACCTTTAACTGCAAAAGAAGTTGCAGCAGCACCAGAATCAAAAATTTTAAGCGCTAGTGAAAATCGTCTTACATTTTCAACAAAGGATCTTGACGGAAATATGGTTACCAGCGAAATTTTTGAAAACTACGATGCTACATTGGTAAATATTTGGGGAACATTTTGCGGCCCTTGCAAAACCGAATTACCTCATTTGGAAGCCGCTTATAAAGCTTATGCCGATAAAAAAGTAAACGTTATTGGCCTTACAGCCGACCTTCCTGAAGGCGATGCCGAAACTCTGGCATTAGCCAAAGAAATATGGAAAGATGCGGGATGCACCTTTAAAGCACTTGTAACGGTTGACAGCTTTCTGCCCATATACGAACAGGTTGCAGGTTTTCCTACAAGCTTTATGGTAGACAAAAAGGGTCAACTTATCCCCGGAACCATTCACCTTGGAGGTTTAGATAAGGCAGGTTTTGAAAAACTTTTTGATAAAGCCCTAAAAGCCGTAGCCTCAAAGTAAATTATGCCTTTAACGGTCGCCGGGGCAGGGCCCGGAAATATAGAACTTTTAACCCAAGAGGCTATATGTGCAATCAAAGATGCGGATATGGTTGCAGGCTTTGAGCGTATAGCTTCCGATGTCAAACCGATAAGGAATGACGTAAAAACTCTAAAGGGAATCTCCGAAATTCTTGATCTCCCTATAGAGACAAAAAAAGTTTTAGTCCTTGCTTCAGGCGACCCCTGTTTTTTTGGAATTACGGAATTCATCAAAAATAAAAATATAAAAATAAAAAAAGTAATAACCGGCATATCTTCAATGCAGTATTTTATGAGTAAACTTCAAAAACAGTGGCAAGCCCTGCCCTTCTTTTCCTTTCACGGAAGAGAAACAGACTTTACGGAAATGCACAGTAAGGATAGCTTTTTTATTCTTACCGATAAAACAAACAATCCCGACACAATTTCGGCAAGATTAAAAGAAGAAGGTTTTAAAGGAAGACTCTTTGTAGGCTATAACCTTTCATATCCCGATGAATCGATTGAAGAATATACCATAGGCGATAAAATTATAGTAAAATCTTTTTTAAATACGGTATTGGTTCAAAATGAAAAATATTAAAGATTCCGAATTTATCAGAGGCGAAGTGCCGATGACCAAGTTCAACATACGAAGCCTGTCTATCGCTTATCTTCAAATAGAAAAAGGAGATAAGTTTTTAGATATCGGCGGAGGCACGGGTTCCGTTTCGATTGAGGCAGCCTTACAGGGAGCAGAAGTTTCAACAGTTGAATTTGATAAAACGGCTTATGCACTCATAAAAGAAAACGCAAAAAAAATCGGAGTTAAAATAAATCTGATTTTAGGGAAAGCCCCCGAAGCTCTTTTATCGGCCGAATATAAAGACTTACAATTCGATAAGTGTTTTATAGGCGGAAGCGGCGGTGAGTTAAAAAATATTTTTAACTATCTGGAAGGCCATTTAAAAAAAGGCGGAATAATTTGTGCTAATTTTATTCTTATAAAAAATTTAAACGAATTTTTAGAACTCCTCCCAAAATACGGATACACCGAGATTGAGGCCGATCTTGTTCAAACCGCCTCAATGGGAAGGGCAGGCCTTTTTAAGGGAGAAAATCCTGTCTATATTGTAAGGGCTTGCAAAAGCTAAACTTTCAAAAACAAAATCGGAATTAAAAAATCCTTTCCCGCAAAAAAACACAAAAACTCGCAATAAAAAGAGCTATTGGTGCACTTTCAAAAATGAGAGAAAGAAGAGGAAGCCGCCCGATAGTAAAAAATTTGGTATTTACAAAACCGAAATATGTAAGCGTATCGGTTAAAATCGAAATATACATCAAAAACATGCCAAGCACAAAAAGAATCATCGAGGGTCTCTTGGTTTTGCTCCATACTATAATTCCAAAAAAAACGGCAATCGCTCCTAAAAACAATTTCGTAAATAATAAAATAGGATAACCTTCCGATAAAAATTTAACTAAATCATTCATTATTTAATCCTTACATTTTGTGTTTGAGCCTTAAGAAAATTCTCAAGCTCGGTGTACACTCTTATTTTCGGCAATATCGACGGAATAGTAAAATAAGGAGACAAAAGAATATGGAAATCTAAGGCAGCCTTAAAAAAGTCCTCATATTTTTCCTCATCCAATTTTGGGAAAAGATAGGGACCTTCCATATTCCAAAAATGGGAGCATAGTTCCGCTGCCCTTCTATAAGATTTTATGTTTTTTCCAAGCTGCTGCTTTTTCTTTTGTCCTCGGGCCGAATTTATCAATTCTTCATCCGAAAGCCTATCCTCATGTTCCCGCAGTTTAATGATTCTTATCAAGTCAAAAAAAGCCCTAGCTAAAACTTCTTTTTCAGCAGCAGAAACTTCAGAAGACAAAATAGGAAGAGCCTCTTTAGAAACCGCAATTTTTATTGAACTGCAAAACGGAGGATTTACAAAAAAAACTTTTTTTTTCTTTAAATTTTCAGATGAGGGCAAAAAAGGCTTCCAAACATTTTCCATAATGCAAGAGTCAAGACAGGTTTTATTATCTTCCGTTTCTAAAAACGAAGAAACCTTGCTCCATTCCGAAAGAAGATAAAAATGAGGATGTTCCGGAAAAAGGGAATTCAAGGCTTTTTTAAGCCGGTGATCTCCGGAAGAAGGAAGGAAGGCATTTAAGCCCCTATCTATACTTTGCTTAAAAACCAATGGAGCTTGATTTTCTTTTCTACCCAAAATTGACATTCCCCCGTCAAGGTACATATCCAAAAGTCTTACATTTTTTTCGGTATAAAGATAAAAACCCCGTGCCCTTTTTACATTCCCGTATCGGCTTCTTATTTCATCATAAAAATTCATCATGTTCATTTTCGCAGAAAAAAGCCCTTTATACAAGAGCCTATGCCAGAAAAAAATCATTACTATTTTCCCTATAAAAAATGACTTTCGGCACTTTTATTTTAAGCAAAATCGATTAAAATTGAGGCATATCAATCAAAAAACTCTTTTGGAGGTGTTTTATGAAAATATTGGAAGTTAAGGATGTATCAAAAAAATACGGAAAAAAACAGGTCCTTTCCGGTGTTTCTTTTGATATTGAAGAAGGCGATATCTTCGGTTTAATCGGACCTAACGGAGCCGGAAAATCCACCCTGATAAATATAATAACCGGAATATTGGATCCGTTAAACGGAGAGGTACTTATAGGCGGACACAGTATCAAAAAAAAGCCTATAGAAGCAAAGAAACTCATAGGCCTCGTCCCTCAAGAACTAGCCCTATCGGAGGATATATCGGCAATCGACAACCTCAATTTTTTTGCAAGCCTATACGGCCTTTCAGGAAAAAAATTAAAAGAAGCTGTAAACGAGGCCTTGGAAGTGGCCGGCTTAACCGAAAAGAAAAAAGAAAAGGTGAAAAAATTTTCAGGCGGTATGAAAAGAAGACTCAACCTTGCTGCAGCCATTATGCACAAGCCCCGTCTTTTAATTTTAGATGAGCCCACGGTAGGTATTGACCCTCAGTCAAGGAACAATATCTTTGAATATCTGCGCAAGGTAAATTCACAAGATAAAACTACAATTCTTTATACCTCCCACTACATGGAAGAGGTCGAAGAACTTTGTAAAAATATCTTTGTAATCGATGAAGGGAGAGAGATTGCCTACGGCACGCTTAATTCCGTAAAGGAAAAGACCAACGGAACCGTAACCATCGAAATAAAGGCCGACAACATAAATGAAGATATAATAGAAAAAATTAGCCTTTTGGACGGAGCCTTAAATGTAGAAAAAGAAGCAGGCACCTTGAATATCCTTTATGAGCGAGATAAGGTCAACCTTGATGGGCTTATTAAAATTTTGCAAACATCAGGGGCCGTAATAAAGGCCATACAAATAAATGAGCTGAATTTAGGCGAGGTGTTTTTACAGCTCACAGGGAAAAAATTGCGTGAGTAGGGAGAATGATATAGATGAAAGCATTTTTAAAAATTACGCTTATAGCGGTAAAAGATAACTTTATTACCTTTATTTTACTCTACCTCTGTCTTCCGATTTTCTTTGTAGGCTATAACGGTTTTTTACGAAAATCGGATTTTAAAGCTGAAACAAATGAACAGGCTATTTCAGTTTTTTTAGATGATGAAGATAAGACTTTTTTATCGGAACAGCTGGCCGATACTTTAAATTCAAATATCTTAAAAGATTTTATACAAATTGAAGATGAAACAAATGCCAAATATAAAATCAAAATTCCCAAAGGCTATCAAACCGCAGTTGAGGAAAACAAAGAATTTGATATTTTTATTATCGGTAAAGAAAAGTCTTCTGCATCAATTAGTTTTTTATCGAATATAATTAAAAACATAAGCAGTTCCATTAACGGGAATTATAAAATGACTAAGGCGATTACAGCTTCCAATCAATCTACGGAGCTTATGAATCAGTATCTTAATATTCAAAAAGAAGCGGCTAAACCTATAGGCAAAATTCTTATGCACCCGGCTCTTCACAGTATGTCAAGTTATGAAGTCTATGCAATATCCATAAGTATCATTTTATTCTTTATGTTTGTTATGGAAATCCTTACTCCCTCATATAAGAAAAAGACAGCCGGTCTTACCCTGCGCATTAACTCAATACCTAAAAGCTCGACCTATATCTTTAATGCTCAAATAATAAGTATAGCCTTAAAAGTATTTATTGCTATCACAATTTATCTTTTAATCTTTAGATTATTAAGAATTTCTTTTATGGGTAACCCAATTCTTCTTCTTATATATGCTGCAAGTTTTTCCCTTGTAACCGGAACCCTTGCTTGTTCACTGGTAAGCATTAATAAACAAGAAATTGTATATGCAATAACCATGATCATATTTTTTGTTTTCGGTGTTTTGGGATCTGTCCTTTTTTCAATTCCAAATGAAAACAGAATTACGAAACTATTTTTTAAATATAACATTTCCCAAATTATAACAAATCCTCTTAAGAACATTGTTGTGGAAAATTCTTTTGAAGGAATGATAGGCAGTTTGCTTATAATGCTCGCCTTTGGTGCAGTATTTTATATTCTGGGTTTACTAATGGTAAATTTTAGAAAGACAGAAATTTAAGGAGTATGATATGAAGGAATTCGTATGTTTATTTTTAGCACAGCTAAAAAGAATATTAAAAAATATAACAAATGCAAGTATGTTGATTATTTTCCCTTTTGCAATGATAATTCTTATTTTTGTAATAAGATTTGTTCTTGATCCGAAAGATACTGATGATTTGGAAACTAAAAAGACCGATTATACCGTTCAAATGGGTGAGGTAGGGTATTTTGTCGATGATACGGGAGATCTATGGAAAAACTTTTTTGCCGGTTCCGAGTCTACAGTCCGTCCTGAAAATAGAGAAGAAGAATTAGCAAAGGTTAAGGAAAAACTTGCAACCGGAAAAATACCCGGCCTTATAATTATACCTAAAGATTTTTCCGAAAAAATTTCAAAAAATAAAAAGCCTAAACTTGAAATTTTCAAAACGGAAGAAAGCATTATTCTTGACAATAGGCTCCAAGCACTCAATTTAAGTATCAATGCTTGTCTTTTAAATAATTTTATTAAAAATTCGAGCCTAGTCGAAAATGAAGAAAATCTTTTAAACAACAATATAAATATTGTATTTAAAACACCGGATAATAAAAACATTATAAGTCTAGGTTTAAAAATAATGACCTTGCTTGTATTGTATATAATTATTTTCGGCTCTACAGCGATTGTAACCGACTTAATAAAATTTAGAGAAACAAAGATGTTGGCACGCGCAATAATAAGCCCAAACTCAGAATTTAAAATCGTGGGAAGCTTTTTATTAGCCTTTGTATTTATTCAAGTGGTAGTAAATATGATAGTCTTTATTTCTGCGACAATAATATTTAAATTAAAAATTACGGGACTTCCATTGATATTCTTAGCCGTGGTTTCAACAAGTTTTTTTGCTCTATCCATAGCTATTTTAATAGCAAGAATTTTTAAAAAAGAATCTCAACTGGCTCTTGCTTCGAATATAACAAGCCTTCTTACAATAGTTTTATTTTTCCTTGCTATTATTTCTGTAATGCCCTTTGTTTCAATTCCGCCTGTGTTTAAAAATATTTCCATGTTTTCGCCTCTATATTGGCTGATGGAAATGCTGGATAAAGAAAAACTTTTTCCAAACATATTGATAGTTTGGGCGATGACTGCCGCTATTTTTACAGCCGGAAGCTGGAAAATAAAAGAATTTAACAACGAGATAAATTAAAATCAATTTAAAGGAGGCGGCTTCTGCCTCCTTTTTTTAAGTAGCAAGCTTGTAAAAACTTAATTATTATAATATAATCGGCTTTATGAAAAATAAGTTCTTTATTTTTATTCATTATTTTTTAATAGCATCAAGCCTCATTCAAATAAGTGTAACCGGAGATAGGATTACAGGAATTCAGTTTTTATTATATCTTTGTTTTATTATATTATTTAATCTTAGGCTCTTTTATATAAATAATAAAACTCTTTTTTTTATTCTTTGTTTAGCCGATTGGGCTCTTTGTTTTTTTCTACATATTACAGGCCTAGTAATTCCTTTCTTTCTATTTTTAATTCCATTGATAGACGGTTTTTATTATAATTCAAAGCCGTATACCTATATATTGGGAATAATAGGACTTGCAGTCTGTATATTTTCACTAAGAAATTTTGATATGGGAATAATCATAAACTATACGGCTCTTTTTATTTTAAGCGGAGGGGTTTTAGAATATTTTAAACTAAATCAAAATAAAATTATTTTTTCCCAAAATAAAATAGAAGAATTAAGCATTCAAAGAGAAGAGCTTTTAAATTCCATTCATGATTTGGAAATCTACAATGAGTCGATAGAAGATCTTATGACCTTAAAAGAAAGAAACCGCATCTCCAGAGAAATACATGACAGCGTAGGACACGGACTTTCTACAATGATTATTCAGCTAAATGCACTCTATGCCGCTGCAAAGAACAACAACAATGATTTACCTCAAAAAATTTTAGATTTAAATGCCTTTGCTAAAAAGAACTTAGAAGAAGTCAGGTTTGCTCTGAGAGAATTAAAACCGGTAGATTATAATAAATATGAAATAATAATCCTAGTCCACAATCTTATAGGGGAATTTAAAAAAATGACAAATATCAATGTACAGTTTACTTTTTCAAAAGATATTTGGAGTTTAAACGAAAAACAAAGTCATGCAGTATATAAGGCGGCTCAGGAATTTCTATCCAATTCTGCAAAGTACAGCAATGCTTCAAAAATTACGATTCACTTTTCCTATACCGAAACCTCTCTCATAGTTACTATGAAGGACAATGGGATCGGCTGTACCGACATCAAAAAAGGGATAGGCTTAAAAGCTATCGAAGAAAGAGTAAAAGAAACGGACGGAACGGTTTATTATGAAAGTCTTCCTGCCGTAAAAGGCTTTTTTATGCGTTTGGCATTTTTTAAAAATAAGGCTCTTTAAAACCCCTTACGCAGTTTCTTTACCCTCTTACCATTTTCCTTTTTTTTGATATAATTATCTTATGATAACACTTATAACCGGCGGATCGAGGAGCGGAAAATCGGCCTATGCCGAAAAACTTTTAGACGGAATAAATGATGTTGTCTATATAGCAACCGCCGAAATCTATGATGATGAAATGCAGGAAAGAGTAAAAAAGCATATTAAAAGACGCAACCCAAAGTGGCGTACCTATGAGGGCTTTTTAAACTTAGAAAAAGCCGTCAACGGAGAAAAACACTATTTGCTTGACTGCATAACAAATTTAATTTCTCAAATTCTTTTTCAAATAACAGGAGAAAAAGAAAAGCCCTGCGAAGAAGATATTCAAAAGACAATAGAAACTTCATTAACTCAAATTAAGAATCTTATTTTAGAAATAAAAAAAATAAACGGCTCTTTAATTCTTGTAACCAACGAGGTTGGGTCTTCTATTGTACCGATGCATCCCGTGTCAAGAGCTTTTTCGGATATTCAAGGAATAGTAAATGCAAAAATCGCCGAGCTTGCAGATGAGGTTGTTCTCTGCGTTTGCGGTCTACCTATAAAAATAAAAGACGGAGCATCAATATGAAAGGTTTTATTTTAGCCTTGCAGTTTTTTACCCGCATCCCCATCAACATAAACATAGACTTTAACGAAAAAAATATTAAAAGAGCTTTTTATTTTTTACCTCTTATAGGAGGGCTGATTGCGGGAATTGTTCTTCTTCCAATATATTTTCTCCCGCAAAAATATATTGCAATGTCGGGATTTATAAGTTTGCTCCTCTATTTATTTTTAACAGGCAGCATTCACCTTGACGGAGTCGGAGACACTATAGACGGTTTTTTTTCTGCAAGAAAAAAAGAAAAAATATTGGAAATTATGCAGGATCCGAGAATAGGAACATACGGAACAATAGGGCTTAATGTATTTTTGCTTCTTAGGTACATAAACTATTCTAGCATAATGCCTGATGCAGGACTGCTCATATTAGCCGGAATAATTTCGAGGCTTTCAGGTTTGACAGTTGTAGTTTTTTCAAAACCTGCAAAGGATACGGGACTTGGCCTGATCTTCCATAAGTCGGCATCAAAGTTTAGTTTTTTCTTTTGGCTGATCCTCGTATGTTTCCTTTCTCTTTTTACGCCTGAGATAGCAGCTTTTTCAAAAATACAAGGAACTTTTATTTTAGCAGAACGATTAAAATATTTACTCCTTCCTTTAACCGCATTTATTCTAACATTTATCATAATAAGAATTTCATATAAAAAAATAGGCGGCACCACAGGAGATGTAAACGGCCTCATTGTCGAATTAACGGAACTGGCAGTTTTAAGCACAAGTTTTTTTATAAACGTCCATTTATAAAATCCAAGGATAGAATATGAAAATAGTTTTGATAAGACACGGAATCACTGTAACAAACAAAAAAAGAATTTTTAGTTTTGACGACAGTCCCTTGGCGGAAGAAGCCTATCCCATGCTTGACGGTTTAAAGCCCAAACTAAAGGATTTTTCTTCTTTTAAAGTTTATTCAAGCCCATTCAAAAGAGCCTTACAAACAGCCGAGTACTTAGGTCTTAAAAACATTCAAACAGATAAGAGACTCCAAGAATATAACTTCGGTATTTTTAAGGGCTTGACCTTTGAAGAAGCTCAAACAAAATATCCTATTGAAGCAAAAAAGTGGATCGAAAACAATGACAGCTCAGCCCCGCCTGAAGGCGAAACCTCCTTTGAACATTTTAAGAGAACTTCCGACTTTTTAGAAGAAGCAGCCTTAAAAGATGAAAACATAATCATCGTAACTCACTACGGCACAATAACAATGGCTCTCGCATGGGCCTTGGATAATTTTTCTTTAAGAAATAAATTTGCCCCTAAAAATTCTACAATCAGCATCTTAGAAGTTTTTTTATCGGATAATAAAAATGAAATTACTCATAAAAGCATTGAAGTTTTTAATTGCTTTTAACAACCACATCTGATTGAAAATTTTATAAAATAATGGTAGAATGAATTTAAGTTAGTTTATAGAGGTAAGTATGAATATAGCAATCATTTACGGCGGAAAGTCAAGCGAGCATGAGGTTTCCCTAAAGTCGGCATCATCGATTATAAGGACAATAGATAAAAAATACAAACTTCACCTAATCGGTATTTCTAAAAGCGGAGCATGGTATTTACATGGAGATGAAGAAAGAGAGCGAATTATAAAAAACGAAAAGGCCGTTTTAAAAATAAAAAAAGATGAGGCTAAGCGAGTAACAGTCATTCCCGGAGGCGGCACAAAAAAAGGTTTAAAAGCAGGAGACGACTTTTTACCGACTGATGCGGTCTTTGCCGTTTTACACGGAAGATTCGGAGAAGACGGCACAATTCAAGGTCTTTTTGAAATGGCAGACCTTCCCTATGTAGGGGGCGATGTAATGTCCACAAGCATCTCGATGGATAAGGAAAAAACCAAGATGATTTGGGATTATTCGGGCCTTCCCATTGTACCCTATATAGCAATCAAAAAACAGGACTGGGATGATCCTGAAAAGAAAAAAACACTCTTAGCAAGGGCCGAAAAGGATTTGGAATATCCCCTCTTTATAAAACCGTGCAGGGCTGGAAGCTCTGTAGGCGCCGGAATGGTAAAAAACAGAAACGAACTTTTGGAGCAGGCAGAAGAATCTTTTTTATGGGATAATAAAATTTTAGTCGAAGCATGTATTGAAGCCAGAGAGGTAGAATGTTCGGTTACCGGAAACACAAAAACGGTAGCCTACATTCCGGGAGAAATAATTCCCACCCATAAATTTTATGACTATGAAGCAAAATACACCGATCCGAATGGAGCCGAATTAAAGATTCCGGCCGATTTAAATGAAACTCAAAGAAAGACAATCAGAGAAACCGCTATCAAGGCCTACGAGGCATTGGATCTTTCAGGCCTTTCCCGCGTGGATTTTTTTATCGACAAAAGAACCGGCAAGATATACTTAAACGAAGTAAACACGATTCCGGGATTTACCTCGATTTCGATGTTCCCTAAAATGTGCGGAGCTTCAGGTCTTCCATATAACGAGCTTATAATGCACTTAATAGAACTTGCAATAGATAGATTTAAGGCAGACAGAAAGCTCAAAACCTGCCGTCAATCTTAACCAGCATGATGATAAAAAAGAAAAAAGAAATATTTTTTTTAAACATAATCTTTATTTTTCTATTCATTCTATTTATTTTTATGCCGGTAATTTTACCTAAAACTTATTTTACAGCTATTGGCTTCAATATATGTTTTTATATAATCTTTCAGGCAATAAGTTTTGCCTCATATTCTTTTTATTATAAAGAGGATGAGGCAAATATAAAAAGCCTTATAGCCGGTGTAAAAGAAAATTTTATAGAAGCTTTAATTATATCTGCAATAAAATTATCATTTTTATCGGCACTTATTTTTTTATTAAGATATTTTTTAAAGCTAAAAACTATTACGGGATATTTTCTTTCAGTATTCATTCTCTTTATTTTTTTTATTTTTGAGCTTTCTATTTTTTGGTATCCGGCCATAATCACTTTTCAAAAGAAAAATGAAGGAATAATCGGCAACTTAAAAAAATCCTTTTATCTTTTTTTTGAAAATTCTTTTTTTACATATAAGATAGTATTTTTAAGTGCCTTAAAATTATTTATTTCATTCCCTGCCCTATTTATATTTCCGGGAATTACGGGAATTATATTTTACATAGCCGAAAATTATAAACTGATAAATTATAAGCTGCTAAAGGAGGAAAACCCATGAAAAGAAGTTCAGGTATTATTTTACATCCTACCTCATTGCCAAATGATGAAGGCATAGGGACAATCGGTAAAGAGGCTTTTACCTTTATCGATTGGTTAAAAAAAACAAGAACGGGAGTTTGGCAGATGCTTCCGATTGGCCCCACAGGTTATGGAGACTCACCCTACGCTTCTTTTTCGGCCTTTGCAGGAAACCCTTATCTTATAAATCTTCAAGATCTTTGTGAAAAAGGCTTTTTAGAAAAAAAAGATTTTGACGAATACAAAAAAATCGTACAAGAAAACACTGATCCTGAAAGAGCGGATTTCGGTTTAATCCATTACCATAAAACAAAAATATTAAAAAAAGCGGCAGCATTTTTATTGCACAAAACGGAAATAGACTCATCTTTAAAAAAAGAACTTGAAAATTTCTATCAAGAAGAAGATTTTTGGCTGGACGGGTATGCAGCCTTTATGACAATTAAAGAAGACTATGAAGAAAGAGCAAATAAAGAAAATTTAGTGCAAGGAATCTGGAATGAAGTTTGGCCCAAGGAACTTGCCTTAAATAAAGAAAACGCAGTAAAAGCTTTTTTAAGCAAACACTCAGAAGAATATAAAGCTCAAAAGGTTATACAGTTTTTCTTTTTTTCGCAATGGAAAAAATTAAAAGAATACACTGAAAAAAACGGCATACAACTTATAGGAGATATTCCGATATTTGCGGCAATGGATTCAGCCGATGTTTGGCAAAACCAAAGCTTATTTTTACTGGACGAAGAAGCTAAGCCTAAAGCCGTCGCCGGTGTGCCTCCCGATTTTTTTAGTCCTACGGGGCAGCTTTGGGGCAACCCTCTTTATGACTGGGCTAAGATGAAAAAAGACGGCTGCCTCTGGTGGAAGGCACGCATAAGACATACCCTAAAACTATTTGACATAATACGCCTCGACCATTTTAGAGGCTTTGAAGCCTTTTGGTCTATCCCCCAAGGTGCACAAACGGCTCAAGAAGGAAAATGGGTGAAAGGGCCTGACCACCATTTTTTTGAAGAAATACAAAAGGATCTGATTTCATTGGATGAAAAATACAGGGGCGAGCTTCCTATACTAACTGAAGACTTGGGAGTTATAACCCCTGAAGTTGCCCGCTTACGAGATGATTTTAATTTTCCAACGATGAAGATATTGCAATTTGCCTTTGACTTAAACGAATTAAAATCGGAAAGTATGACTAATCCTTACCTGCCTCATAACCACAAAAAAAACTGTGCCGTATATACCGGCTCACACGATAACGACACAATCATGGGATGGCTTGAAAATTCTTCCGATGAGATGCTAAAATTTATTTACACCTATCTTTACGGAAAAAAAGAAAATGAAAGGATTTGTTCCATTTTAAACACTTATAAATTTAAAAAAGAATTAGCCTCCGAAATAATCCGAAAAGCTTTTTCTTCCGTGGCGGATTTTGCAGCCGTGCAGATGCAGGATCTTTTATTTTTAAATTCGGAAGCAAGAATGAATGCACCTTCAACAGTCGGAAGAAACTGGCAATGGAGGACAACCGGCTCTTACGAAAACTGCGAGATGACCGAAAAATTACAACTTTGGAATGTCTTGTACAATAGGGTTTAAAAATTACCCTCTATACAATAGTTTAATTTTTTTGTATATTAGTCTTTGTGAACGAAAAAATTTTAGGAGCTTACATGAACTTTATAAATGAAACTAACGAAGAGAAAAAAAATAAAACAAATGATGACGATGCTTTGATGCAAAAATTTCTTAATACACGCCAAATTATTTTGGCCGGAGAAATCAACAAGGAGCTTTCCGAAAAAATAGTACGCCAGCTTTTACTCATGGAATCCTTGTCGGCAACAAAGCCTATTTATATTTATATAGATTCCCCTGGGGGCGATGCCGATGCAGGTTTTGCAATCTTCGATATGATAAGATTTATCAAGGCACCCGTCTACACAATAGGCATGGGCCTCGTTGCCAGTGCAGCATCCATCATTCTTCTTGCCGCAAGCAAGGAACGCCGTTTCGGTATGCCTAACAGCCACTACCTTATCCATCAGCCATTGTCCGGCATAAAGGGAGTTGCAACCGAAATAGAAATACACGCCAAAGAGCTTGAAAAGATGAGAGTAAAAATAAATAAGCTCATTGCGGAAGAAACAGGCACGGATGAAAAAAAGGTTGCAAAGGATACGGACAGGGATTGCTGGCTCAATGCAGAAGAATCCGTAGAATACGGTCTTATTTCAAAAATAGCTAAAAACCGAAAAGATATTCCCGAAAAATAAAAAAAGCATAAAGCCCAAACATAAAAATCTCGGATGCATACATCAGCTGTATGCATCTTTTTATATCTTCATCTTCAATTTCAAAAATATCATCCCCTATAAAGGGTTTTTCGACAAGCACTCCGCCGTAATAGTTCGGGCCTCCCAGCTTTAAACCTAAAAGACCGGCAGCAGCGCTTTCAGGATGAGCGGAATTGGGGCTTGAATGTTTTCTGCAATCCCGCCGCCAAATCTTAAAACCTCTTTTTATTGCCGCTAGTTTCAGAATTATTTTGTTTGAAATTCTTTTTTGCAAACCTCTTTGTGCCGGTCTTATAAGTTTACAAAAAAAAGAACCTGCAAGAATGAGCAAGGCAGAAAGGCGAGCCGGAACATAGTTTACAATATCATCAATCTTTGCCGGAAAAAATCCCAAGTCGGCATATTTTTCATTTTTATAGCCGAGCATAGAATCCATGGTATTTACAGCCTTATAAGCTATACCGCCTGCAGGGCCTAAAAGCATCATAAAAAACAGTGGTGCTATAACCCCGTCGCTTGTATTTTCGGCTATGGTTTCAACACAGGCACGGCTCACTCCCTTTTTATCTAAAGATTCGGTATCCCTGCCTACAATATTTGCAACCTGCTTTCTTCCCTCTTCAATACTTATCTGTAAGGCCTTAAAAACTTTTATAGATTCTTTTTGAAGACAGCGGGCTGCAAGGCAGGTATAGCTGATCCATACTGAAAAAACAAAGTATAAAACCTTATAAGGATATAATAATTTTAAAAAGAAAAAAACAAGACAAAAGCTGAAAATAATATTGAAAACAACAATTAAAAAACCGGCAAACTTTAAACCTCGCGGAGAACTAAAACAAAACCTAGCAAGGACTTCTTCTTTTTTTATAAGGCTACCGATAAATTTTACGGGATGAGGAAAAGAATAAGGGTCCCCTAAAATAAAATCAAGAATGATTGCAGCCAATAAAATAAAAAAATTAATGTGCAAAAAAACAAAATCGGAAAGACTTAAAAAATTAAAATTCATTTTGACGATAGATATTAGTCTAATATAGAACTAATCTAAAACAAAACCGTCCGGCCTTTTAAAGCCAAGACGGTTTTTGCTAAACAAAAAAACTTATTTTTCTTCAAGATATGAAGCTTGAACCCAACCTTTCTTTTGTTTGTTTTGTACATAATACCATTCGGTTTGAGAACCATCGCCATCAACAATTACAACTTTTTTTGAAGCATGAAGAATGGTATCGGCTTTTACGGATGCCAATACTCTTAGCTCTCCGTCTAAAAACGGAATACTCAAAAGTTCTATATCTTTTTTTGCCGTAAATTTCTTTTCTACTTTTTCGGCTTCAAGTTTCTTTAAAAAAGCAGCCTCAGCATCCATCACATGAGCAAGATTTTGTAAAATTGCTATATCATCACTATATCTCGAATTCATTTCAATAGCGTTTTGAAACAGTTCGGCTCTGCTTGTTTCACTTTGAGTTTCCATTGCAATTTGAGCAAGAACCATTGCTGCTACATTTTCTTTTTGAAATTCTACAGTATCTCTTTTGGCATACTTTTCTTTTATAATCCACGAAGTTACCAGTTCAGGGCAATAAGCTGCAATCTTTACAAATTTCTGATTAGAGCTGTTTAAACTGTCTTTATAAACGGCAACAATAAAATACTGAGGTATGATTTCATCCGTAACTGCCGTTAAAGAATCCGATTTGTATAAAACTGTGTCTGCTGCAGAAATAAATCCTGCAACCGTGTTAGGCTCATAACAATAGTCTTGAATCCAATATTCCTTATCTTTTAAAGAAATATGGAAGAATTTCCGCTTTTGACCGTCAGTTCTCTGTGCTTCTTTTTCTTCGCCAAGGTACATAGCGACGTCTCCCAATGAAGCTTCTGCCGCCCATTTCATTTTACCATCATCAGTTTCGGTATAGAGTCCTGCACGATGTACATAAATAACTCCGTCTGCATTTACTTCTCCCATTGATTCTTTAGGAGTATCTTTCTCCATTGAATCCATAGCCTCAGGCATTGCAGGTTCAGATTTTGAAGTTACGTCTTCCTTTGTACAAGAAGCAAAGGCGAATAACGAAACACACAATAGTAAAACAAATTTTCTAACAAAATTTACTTTCATAAACAACTCCTTATTTTTTATGTTATTTTATATTTAACAATTCAAGTTCAAAAACCAGATAAGCATTCGGAGGAATGACACCGCCTGCACCTGTTTCGCCGTAAGCAAGATGAGGAGGAATAATGATAATTCGTTTTTCACCCAAAGTCATTTTTGCCGATTGAGAGTCAAAACCCGGAATAACCCGGCCTACACCCACAGGGAATTCTAAAGGCTTGTGCATATCGGAGTCATCAAAGACCTTTCCGTTTTCCAAAAGGGAGCCTTTGTATTTCATAGTTAAGGTTTGACCTTGTTTAGGAGTGTCTCCCTTTCCTTGTTTTATAACAAAGAAATATACACCGTCATCATCAAGTTTTGCAGGAGAATATTTCGTTTTAATCAAGCCTTCCATTTTTTTTGCAACAGCCTCTGCTCTGCGCTTTTCACTTTCTTTTGAATCTGAAAGGTATTTATAAAAGGCCTCTTGATCGGTTTTAAAAGCCTTTGCTTCATCTCCGGTTCTGATAATTTTAATACTATTCATTTTATCGCTCTGCTGAATTGCATCTACAACATTTTGACCTTCAACAACCCGCCCGAAAACCGTGTGCTTACCGTCAAGCCAAGGAGTTTCAACATGGGTAATAAAAAATTGAGAACCGTTAGTACCGGGACCTGCATTAGCCATCGACAAAACACCGGGACCGTCATGCTTTAAATTCTCTACAATCTCATCGGGAAATTTATAACCGGGTCCGCCCGAACCTGTGCCGGTAGGATCTCCGCCCTGAATCATAAAATCAGCTATTACCCTGTGAAAGGTGAGTCCGTCATAAAAAGGTTTTCCCTTTGCGGCATCAAGAGTTCCTTCAGCTAATCCTACAAAATTACATACCGTTAAGGGCGTATCTTTGTAAAAAAGCTTTAGAACAATCAATCCTCTATCCGTATCTATAGCAGCATAGAGTCCATTTTCTTTTAACGCTTCTATTTTTGTTAAATCGACTTTGCTCATTTTTTTATCTCCTTTTTCCAAGCCGGAATTTGTTATTATAATAGCAGCAGCCGTTCCTGCAACTAAAATCATAAACGCAATAGCAATAACCATGATCCATAATTTTTTCATTTTATCTTTCCTTAATTATCAGAATTGTTCTTTTTTTTGGCACTATATTCGATACCTTGCTCGGCACATTTATATTCATCCTTAAACCAATTATACACAGCCGTCAAACGTGAAGAAAAAGCTCTTTTTATCCTGCCGCCTATAAACGGTATTGTAGGAAATTTTGCACTACTTAAACAATGGATTAAAATATAATCATCAAGATCATATATAGCCAAAGATAAAGTCATCGCATCAGGCGGAAGAGAAATAAGGCTCATATCAGGATGTGTAATCTTCTGTGTATTTACACATATCATACCAATACCATTATCTTCTTTTAAATATCGGTATTTATAAATAAAATCTCCGAAGGTTGGATCGATTTGGCGGGCAAAAATTTCCAAGCCGTCAAATTCCTCATTTAAAGGGTCGTCTATAGGCTCATAAACAACACCGCCCGGCCTTTTTACTTCTTTTACTGCATGGGATGTTAAATAAAGAGTCCTCATTTCCTGATAAGAGTTTGAAAAGTATTCAATACCTTCAAGACCGGAAATATGACGCAATATTTTAGACACGTCAGGATTATTGGGACCTTCTTTTTTGTACAAAGATATGAACTCACCTAAAAAAGCAGGCTTTTTTTTCGACAATAAAGACAACATTTTTTCTGAAAATGCGGAAACAGGCAGCATTTCGGGTTTCATGTTCGAAGCCCCGTATTTTAACTTAATTATTTCTTTTTTTTGAACAAGCTCGGCAGCTATCTTTGGATCAAGAATATCCGAGAGTCTCTGTTCAATATTGCGTGTATCTACGCCTTTATCTGAAAAAAGCGGAAACAGGCAGACTGCAAAAAATATGAATAGCGTTTTAATTTTTTTCATAAAAATCTCCTAAAATTCATTGTTGCTCTCTGTGAGAGATTGAGTCCGCCTGCTATACTTATATACCTTTATAAAACACACGAACCTGCTTATATAAACCATTTCCCTCACTTTTGGTTTCAATATCGCTTACGTCATTTAAGGTTGTGTGTATAATTCGGCGTTCATAAGGATTAAGAGGCTCTAAAAGCTGAGATTTCTTTGTCATTCTGACCTTATCGGCAACATCATAAGCCATTCGGATAAGCAGCTCCTCTCTTCTCATTCTATAGCTTTCACAATCTACCGATACTCTGGCATAGGCATGACCTATGGCACCGGCATATACATTTGCCAAAAGCTGTATAGAGTCAAGATTTTTACCCTTCTTACCTATAAGCATGGCAGCATCTTTAGAGTTGATTCTATAAGAAAAATGTTTTTTATCGCAAGCGATTAATGCAACAGCACAGTCATAACCTATTTTTTCAACGAGGGTTTGAATAAAGAGCCTTGTTTTTTCCGCTCCATCCGAAATATCTTCAGAGGTTCTTAAATCCTTATCTTCTTCAAGATTTTGATCTTCTTCAGACTGTTCGGAATTATTTCTCATGTTAGACCTTAAAGACTCATCAACATGTACCCGTATCTTTGCATGACCTTTTTTAAACAAAGAATTTTTTTGAATTTCTAAAATTTCAACATCAAACTGATCTTTTTCAAGACCGAGCTTAGCTACCGCAATATCAATAGCCTCCCGCTCCGTCTTTCCTTCAAATTCATATATCATATCTATTCTCCCATAAAAACTTTTTGCAGCAAATATCAGAGCCTTTCGGCTCTGTTTTGTAAGGAAATTTTTCATCGTATCCGCTAAAGCGGATAGCAAATCAACTTCCGAAAAAAGTTTTTTCACGCGGTTTGTAAACAAACCGCATACAATCAAATGATGTTTGCCTGAAAGGCAAACTCGAAGATAAACAGTGAGGCAGAATTCCTGCCGAGCTGTTTATCTCATCTCCTAGTATTAAAATAATTATCCTTCATTCTTCATGGACTTATTGATTATAAGCTGCTGTAAAAGCATCAAAATATTGGAAAAGGTCCAGAACAATAATAGCCCCGAAGGTGCATTATAAAAAAGAAAGAAGAAGAACAAAGGCATAAAATAAATCATCATCTTCATAGAAGGATTTTGCTGAGACTGCCCCGGAGTTTGTGTCAGCTTACCGTGCAAAAGCTGAGATGCCGTATAAATGATGGGAAGCAATCTTAAATCCGTCCAATTTAAAAACGGAATAGTAAAACCGAATTTTAAAATACTGTCACCCACCGAGAGGTCAGGAATCCAGCCGGGAATAAAACTAGCCCCTCGGAATTCAAAATAATTATTGAATAGTCCGAACATCGCAAACAAGAATGGAAGCTGAATAAGAAGAGGCAGACAGCCGGATGCAGGATTATAACCTGCTTCTTTATAGAATTTAACCATCTCAGCATTGAGCTTTTGAGGATTATTTTTGTACTTTTGCTGCAGCTCATTAATCTGAGGCTGAAGCTCCTGCATACGCTTTGTAGCTTTCGAGCTCTTTTGGGTCAGCGGGAAAAAGATGATACGCATTAAAAGAGTAAGTAATAGAAGGGCTACACCCCAGTTAGGAATAATTTTGTAAAAAATTTCCATAACGAATTTTAAGACTCTTTCCAAGGGAGCTAAAAAGCCACTTGAGGCAGCAAGGCTGTCTATTCTTAAATTTTCATAACCGTAATTATTGGCTGCAACGGAATTATAAGAGTTTAATATCTTTTCGGAACTAGGACCTATGTAAACTCTGTATTGGTCATAGGCTGCATTTCCCACAATCGGCTGCCGTGAAATAAAAAACTGGGAATTGTGCAACTTTGCACCTTCTTGTTTTATACCTGAAAAAAACATTTTTTGGATTGGATCTTTGGGTATAATGATAAAGGAAAAATACTTACCTGAAACGCTTACCCATGAAGCTAAATCGTTTACAGCTTTTGTTTTTCCGTCTGTAATACCTCGGTCTTCTTTTTTCTTTTCATTTGCAAAATAAGAAAGGGCTCTGTATTCGTATTTATCGTTTACCTTATCCCATTCAGGGCCGATCTGAGGAGCACTTCGTAAAGTATAAGCGCTGTCCCCGAAAGAAAGCCCCTTCATTCCGTCTTTTCCGTCAATAGTAACCTCAAGGGTAAACATATAATCGCCGGGAATAAATGTATAGCGTTTTGCAAGAGTAAAAACGGTTTCCGAACCGTCCGTATTTTTTAGCTTTATGTCCCGATAAAAGCCTATCTGCTTTCGCCCGTCGGAAAGACTTTCTTCTTTTACATTAAAAAGTAAATCGACAGCCTGAGCTTCAGAGCCGCCGAAGGCCAAAGAAAGAGCTCTGTTCGTTTCGGTAACATTCTCTATCATTTCAACACGCTCATCACTTCCTGCTGAAGCATGTTCCTTTAATTTATAAGAAATAATATCTCCACCCTTGTTTGTAAAAACAGCACGGATAATATCGGTCTCAATAACGTAGGTTTGTTCTCTTGATGGAAAGTCCGAATCTGTAACAGCCTCAATCATCAAATTTGAAATTTGATTTGAAGAAGTTTGAACGGCATTTTCAGATGGAGCCGGATTTTGCCCCTGAACCTTAGCAACAGGTTTTTGGGGAACATTATATTCGGTAGGGAAGTATTTTTGCTGAATATACAGCCACCCTCCGAAAACAAGCATTGACAGCACAACGGCCAAAACAGTATTTTTTTTCAATTGTAACTCCAATAAAAACTTTTTGCAGCAAATATCAATTTGCGAAAAAAGTTTTTTCAAGTAGTTTTGCTTTTGCAAAACTACATACAATAATGCGATGTTTTGTGCTTTGCACAAAACTCGAAGATAAACAGTGAGGTAGTATTTCTGCCGAGCTGTTTATCATAACTCTTATAGGTTAATCATTTTAAGGAACAGGATCGTATCCTCCCTTACAAAAAGGATTACACCTCAAAATCCTAAGTAAAGCCATACCGGTACCTTTAAACGGGCCGTATTTTTTTATGCTTTCGATAGCATATTGCGAGCAAGTAGGTTCATACCTGCAGCTAGGCGGAAAATGAGGAGAAACAGCCTTTTGATAAAAGATTATACAAGCACACAAAAAACTTACTAAAAGTTTTCTCATAAAGCCTCATCATTATACATTTTCGCTTTTAAAAAGAGGGTGGTAAGCTGTTCTAAACGAAGAGAATAAGAATCCTTTTCTGAAAAAACCAGCAGGATAATGTCGTTTCCCGTTTTTAACCTATGTTTTATATGTCTATAGGCTTCTTTCGATATTCTCCGAGACCTGTTCCGCATCACTGCGGAACCGAAACCTCGTCGAAAAGTACATAAGAATCGATTGTACTCCAATCCATTAGGCAGGAGAAACAAACTAACTCCGTTTAAGCTAAGTTTAAGACCTTTTTTAAATACGGCCTTAATACATGACCTATCCCTTAACCGTTCTTCTACGGAAAATGTAAAATTACTCACTCAAGAGAAACTTAGAACGGTTTTTTTTCGTCGGAAGCTGAAAGCTTGCGTCTGCCCTTTGCTCTGCGGCGGCTTAAAATAGCCCTTCCGCCCTTTGTTTTCATAAGTGCACGGAATCCGAAGCGTCGAACCCGTTTTGTTTTACTTGGTTGATATGTCCGTTTCATAAACTAGACTCCTTATATTGTAGAATGGGGTCTCCATTCAAAGATTTCAATATAATCCCGTTAAGGATAATACACATTAAAGATTGAGGATTATATCAATTAAAAGGATAAAAGTCAAGAGTGCTGAATATTCTTAAAACAGTAAAATTCAAGTACGATCTTTATTTTTCTAAATATCAACAGTGTATCTAAAGCCGAAACTTACATTAATCAGTTGAAGGCCTCCCGGGATAATGGACATGGAAAAATCCGTATTTTTGAATATTGGAAAATTAAGCTCAATTTCACCCCCATACCATATAAAGGAATATTCCCAATTTTCGTTTTTTGTTCCGTTAAAAAAATTAGGATACGCCTTATAACCGGACAGTTTATACCAGCTCTGTCTATAGATAAATGTAGGACCGATCCCAAGATTCATAGAGGCATACTTCGTTTGAAACAGTGTTAATCTAAATCCTAAATGAGAATAGCCTAAAAACTGAAGAGCACAATCGGCATAAAAACCTTGTACCAGTTTTAAAGACAGAAAATCGTTTTTTATAAAAAAATCAAAATTTAAAGTCCCGCCCGGATTAAAAACAATCACACCCTTAGGATCAAATTTTAACGGCATCAAATGAGCATTTGGGTCACCTTTAGGATGAGTACTAAAGCTAATAAATTTTATCCCGATTGAAACCTTATCTGCAAACACATAAATATTTGTGCACATAATGAGTAATATGATAAAAAAATATTTTAGTAGTTTCATGATTAATAATACCGTGTTGCTCGATAATTGAGAAAATTATTATATATCATATTTTATGCAATATCAATACTTTTACAGATTAATTTTTAAAATATTGTAAGTATTGACTTTTTCGGGGGGGGGGTATAATAGAAGAAAGTTTTCATATTTTGCAATAAGGCTGTTTTAGACGGATTTATATAAAAAATGAAAGCTCATAAAATCATAATCCTGCAGAATGCAGAACAAGGAGTTTTTATGAAACATAAGAATTTTGTTTCAATGGCCGCACTTTTAATCTTAGCTTTAAGTGCCGTATTTTTAGTTACAGCTTGTCCTACTGGAACAGGACCCTCAAGCGGCAGCAATTCGGGAGGAACGCTAACCCCGCCAGCCGTCAGTGCAGAGGAAACAGAGTTGACAGCTCTTTTAGGAAAAATAAGCTTAAATAAAGCTATTATTACCACAGCCCCTGAAACTATTACAATTTCCGATTTACCCTCAATACCGGAGGCAACGGTTGGAATAGCTTCAAATAACATCGAACTTATCGAATATAAAGCACCTAATCAGTTGAAGGTCAAAGCATTACCTACGGAAACCGCAGATGTAAAAATTACTATTACCCTAACAAAAAACGGTATTTCAAAATCAAGGGATTTTACCGTAAAAGTATTTAAAAGCGGAGATACCCCCACAGAAGATGACTATTTCAATACCTTAACTATTCCCACAACGGTAAGCGACGATTTTGATCTACCTAAAGAATTAAAAAATACAGAGAGCACAGCAATTACTTGGTCAACTGAAAATGAAAATATCATAAAAATTGAAAACTCAGGAACAAATCCAAAGGCCCTAATTGCGTTTGATATTGTAGAACGTAAAGTTAAACTTAAAGCAACAGTAAACAGAAAATCAAAAAAATTTGAAGTTACAGTTTTACCTGTTGTAAAGATTGAAATTAACAATGGTCCGAACGATAAAAAAGTTTATGAGTTTACACAAAACGGTATAACTATAAAAGGATTTCAGGATGATAAGCTTTTACGAGGTACCCTGTACTCATACACATTAGATGATGCAAACAAAAAAATTACCGTAAGGCTGACATCAGTTTTTTCACCGGAATACAATAAATGGACTACCATTGAAGAATACTATAGTCTTATCATAGACATGCAGCTTACTCGTGAAAAGGATTACTTGGAAAGTATTGATGCTCTTTTAAGTAAACCCACTATAAGTATCTCGGATCTAAAAAAAGGTTTAAAAAATTATTCTCCTGCCGATATATCAAAATTAACTGATAAACAAGTTTTTGAAAGAATTCTAAAAAGGCGCCTTGGTATGGAATATAACGACTTTATACTTCTTAACTCTCAAGAACAAACAGAGAAAATAAAAACCGTACTTACAAGATTAAAAAAAGAAATGGCTATACAATATGGTTTACCTGAAGCTTCCTCAATAGAAGATATATTGGCTGAAGTTAAAAAATTATACCAACAAAATTACGCTCAAGAGATAAAAGAAGCCAAAGAACCTTGTACCTATACTTACTCTATAGTAAAAAACTCGGAAGGAAATTTGAGCTTTGAAACAAAGGTAGTTTACAATCCTTCAAAACCTTGGTATGAAAATAGAGGGGATTGGAATTACCATCCGGCATCTCCTGAAACATCTTGGATTTCCAGTATAAATGCAAGGAAATCACCTAATGGAACAATCGAAGGAGGTTTATCAATACAAGAAAATCATAATCACAAAAGCTACCACGGTACAATCACTGGAAACGGTTCAAGCTATACATTTAACGGTTCCACCCATAATACCGGCGAACAAATAACTGCAACAATTACCGATAACAAAGATGGTACTATAAAAGTAAAAGTTACCTCAGGAGGAACAGCCGAGTCAACATTAACTTTTAGAGGGAATCCCTTATAATATTGTATAGTTAAATATTATAAATTAAAGCGCCTGCTTTTAAGTTTTTCTTAAAAGCAGGCTTTTTAACATCTAGCACATAAAATAAAAATATGGTAAAATTAAAAATAGATTTTTTAGCAGGAATACATACTGCAAAAAAAAGGAGATAGTATGACTAAAAGAAAAATTTTGGTTACCGGTTCACTCGGACAGATCGGAAGTGAATTGGTTATGTTTTTAAGAAAAGAGTACGGAAACGACAATGTTATAGCTTCCGATATCGAAAAAAAAGATGTACCCAAGGTTATTGGAAGCGGTCCCTTTGAAAAGCTCGATGTCCTTGACGGCAAAAAAACTCTTGAGGTTTGCAAAAAATATAAGGTCAACACGATCATCCACCTTGCAGCCCTTCTTTCAGCCGTTGCCGAAAAAAATCCTCAATTAGCATATCAGATTAACCTTACAGGTTTACACAATATGTTGGAACTTTCACGAGAACAAAAATATTCTCTTTTTGTACCCAGCTCGATCGCAGCCTTCGGCCCCTCGACCCCTGCCGATAAGACTCCGCAGGATACAATCCAGAGGCCTACCTCAATGTACGGTGTTACAAAGGTTGCCGGAGAACTTTTGTGCGATTACTATCACCAAAAATTCGGCGTAGACACAAGAGGTGTACGCTTCCCCGGCCTTATCTCCTATGAGGCCCTCCCCGGCGGCGGAACAACCGACTACGCTGTTCATATCTACTATGAAGCCTTAAAGCAAGGCGCCTATACTTCCTTTATCAAAAAAGGAACTCTTATGGACATGATGTACATGCCCGATGCCTTAAACGCTATCTTTAAACTTCTTGAAGCAGACCCTGCAAAATTAAAACACAGGAATGCCTTTAATATCACGGCTATGAGCTTTGCTCCCGAAACGATAGCTGAAGAAATCAAAAAACACATTCCCAAATTTAAGATGAGCTATGATGTCGATCCCGTTCGTCAGGCTATAGCAAATTCTTGGCCCAACTCCCTCGATGATTCTTGTGCCAAAAAAGAATGGGGTTGGAAACCCAAGTACAACCTTGAAAGCATGACAAAGGATATGCTCGAAAAATTGAGCGAAAAACTCGGAATCGAGCTTCCGAATGCAAAACCTGCCGCAGTAAAGGTAGGCACAGCTAAGGCTCCTGCCGCTAAAAAACCGGCGAAGCCTGCAAAAAAGGCTCCCAAGGCAGCTGCAAAGAAACCGGCAGCCAAACCTTCAAAGGGAACTGCAAAAAAGAAGTAAACCTTGACTTTTAAAAAAATAGTTTTTTAAAAGAACTTTAGGAGGGCTATGAAAGAAGCGGAATTTTGGAAAAACGAATCTTCTTTTTTAGAAAATGAAGACGATAAAATACGCTGCCTTTTATGCCCTCACAGATGCCTTATAAAAGAAGGACAAAGCTCCCGATGCCTTAGCCGCAAAAACATAGGCGGAAAACTTTACAGCTTAAACTACGGCAAGGTTTTGGGAGCAGCTCTCGACCCAATCGAAAAAAAGCCCCTATACAGGTTTTACCCTTCATCCTATATCTTCTCGGTAGGAACATTCGGCTGTAACTTTGACTGCCTATTTTGTCAAAACCATTCCCTCGTTCATTCCGTTCCAATAGAGGAAAAAACAGAAAAGAAACCTAACAATTATCGGGATGAGGTCAGTCCTGAGGAGCTGATTGGGGCTGTTTTAAAAACGCCCTCTATCGGCATAGCTTTTACTTATAACGAGCCTACGGTTTGGTATGAGTATATAAAGGATGTTCTCCCGCTTGCAAAAGAAAAAGATTTAAAAACAGTGCTTGTAACAAACGGCTTTATCGAAGAAGAACCCTTACATAAAATTCTTCCTATGGTTGACGCTATGAATATCGATCTAAAGTCATTTTCCCCGCAGTTTTATACCAAGGTCTGTAAAGGAAAAATAGAACCTGTAATAAACACTATAAAAAAAGCAGCTTCAGAAATTCATCTTGAAGTTACCTGCTTGGTTATAGAAGGATATAACAGCGGCGATGATGAAATGGAAGCCCTCTCCCAAATGCTTTCAAAAATAAGACCCGACATACCCCTTCATATCTCGGCCTTCTATCCTGCCTACAAAATGAGGGATAAGACTCCCACAAGACCTGAAACAATCAGGCGCCTATGTAAGACGGCTCAAAGAAATTTAAAATATGTTTATCCGGGGAATATTTAAGATTCATCTAAATCTTTTCTATCCAGACCCTTTCAGCACCTATCGAGGTATTGGAACCGTGTCCGGGATAAACGGTAGTTTCATCAGGCAAATTTAAAAGAGATTTTAGTGAAGCCTTCATCTTCTGATCGTCTCCGCCCAAAAGGTCTGTTCTTCCATGAGAGCGGTAAAAAAGGGTATCTCCCGAAAAGAGGACTTTTGCTTCCTCATTCCAAAAGCAAACCGAGCCTTCTGTATGCCCGGGAGTATATAAAACCTTAAAACCGTTTACAATATCTCCGTCTTTTAACAAGGCAGTAGGCTCCGGAAAATCGTATTTCAAAGCTTTTATATATCTTTCTGCACGGATTTGACTAAAACACGCAATATGCTTTTCTTTTCCGTTTTTGCCCAAATAGTCTGCATCTGCATGATGAATCCATAAAGAAGAATCGGGATATTTTAGCATAAGCTCGGGCACGCCGCCCACATGGTCAAAATGTCCGTGGGTAAGCATAATTTCGAGTCTTTCTGCATTCTTGTTTTTTAGGTATTCCATCAATTCCTCATCCGTGCCGCCCGGATCAACGAGGAGAACCGTTTTTTTATCCAAGGGAAGAGCCCAAGTTTTTACAAAAAGCGGGCCGGTATAAATCTCCGTAATTTCCATATCTTTTTTATACGGCAATTTTGTAAAAATGTCAATTGCGATGATAAGAAGAAGGAAGGCCTATTTCTTTGCGGTACTTATTTACAGTTCGCACGGCGATATCGATTCCGCGTTCTTTTAAGATTTGAGAAATACGGGCATCGGTTTTTTTTTCGGTATCCGATTCGATGATTTCTTGTATGGCTTTTTCTACAAAGTCTTTTGAAAGGCCGCCGTTTACTTCCGGCGAAAATAGGTCTTTAATTTCAAAAAGCCCCCACTCACATCTTATATACTTTTGGTTTGAAACTCTCGAAACGGTAGAAGGGCTTAAGCCCACAATTTCTGCAATATCGATTTGTTTTAAGGGCCTTAAATACCCTGCCTGCATTTTTTCACTTTCCCCTTCAGAGGACGGTTTGCAGGGGCGGCCTAAAAAAAAGGCCTCTTGAAAATTTACAAGGGCAGTTAAGACTTTTAGTATAGTCTGATTGCGGTAGGCAAGCACATTCATAAAAAGAGCAGCCTTGTTTAAAAACTCCGAAGCCTCTTTTTTTTCTTCTTTTGAACCCGAATCTTTTATTCTTTCATATTCGGGTGAAATCTCCAAGGCAGGAACTTCTTCATCATTTATTATAATCTTAAGCTCATTTCCTTCCCGTTTTATCTCGGCAATCGGTGTAATAAATTTTTCGCCGTCTCCTTTGCGTGAATAGGCAAGCCCCGGCTTAGGGTTTAAGGCTCTTATCAATTCTGCAAGTTCTTCTGCTGTTTCCAAATCTATAAGGATTTTTTTTTGAGCAAGTTTTTTTATAAAAAGTTTTAAATCGGAAACAAAAACAAGAATTTCATAGTGTTCTTTTATTATTTTTACACAAAGAGAATGTATGATTTTATAAATATCAAGGATTTCATACGTTTTGGGCGACTCGCAAAGGATTCCGGCCTGCACAATAAGCGATTCTTTAAAACCGGAACAGGCGCAGCCTATCGGTTCAAAACGCCTGACAATGTTAAGGGCTTTTTTTATTTCCGCATGGTTTATTTTTTTTTCGGCAAGCAGATCTGCAAAGAGTTCTTCAAGAGGGACCCAATAAAAACCGTTTTGATCCAAATTTTGAATTATGAGCATTGCCGCATCTAAGACATACTCGTCCGCAATCGATTCTCCGGCTTGTTCAATAAGATGAGCTTGAAGGGTTTTGCGGGAATCATCTTCGATGCTCTCCAAAAAGCTTTGATGCTTATCCCCTTCTTCAGCGGAAGCAGCACTCACTCGGGAAGAGGTTTTAAAAATAAGGGCAGGATTCCGCTTTACTTCTTTTATTACCTCTTCCTGAAGTTCTTCGCTCGATAAATTAAGCAGGGCAACAGCATTCAGCATCTGCTGGTTCATCACCATTTTTTGAGATAGAATCTGCTGCTGCCTTTGCTTTAATAACATTTATTTTTACCTTAGAGCGTGCAGTTAAAATCCTTTACCAAGATGCCGGGAAGCGAAGCTCCTCCTGTGCTTCTTCTGCCGTAAGTGCCGGTGTTTGCAAAGATGCGGCTTTCCTTTGTTACGGCCAAAAGGTTTTCCCCGAACATATTGTACAAGGATTCGTCCCAACGCATATCGGCAATGGGGGCAACGATTTTTCCGTCTTCTACCCAAAGGCAGGCAAAGCGGGTCATTCCCGTAACGCGGGCCGATGAGGTATCGCTCCAGTTTAGGTAGTTAAAGTTTGAAATATAAATACCCGTACCCAGCTCTTTTACGGCATCAGCTTCGTTTAAGTTTCCCGTTCCGATAACTATTGAACGCATACTCTCGCTTAAAGGAGCGCCGTTGGATTTTACCCCGTACTGGGTTTCGGTTCTTAAACTGACCAAGGTATTTTTAAGTTTACCTTTTTCGATTATGCTTAATTTTTCGGGAGCCAACTCTCCGTTTGAGTTAAAGGCAGGCTCAAGCCCAAGCGAAAAGTCCTGAGTCAAATTAAACTTATCGGAAAAATGCTCTCTTCCCTCTTTTAAGGCAAGGTAAGCACTTGAGCCTTGCTGCATGCTCCTTTCGCTAAAGCCGTTCCACGAAAAAAAGTCAGTCACATCAAGAAGAGCATCGGCACTTATAAATGCCTTGTATTTTCCCGGAGCTAATTTTTTTTGAGGCGTGTGTAAAACCTCCAAGCCCTTTCGAGCTTGCTCTATCTTTAGCTTATATTGAGCATCACTCCATTCCGTTCCCGAATAAAGAGATTTTATACCGCGGCCGTTTTCGAGCCAAACCGAATAATCCAAAACAAAGGTTTCGGTCTGAAACCAATGGCTTGCCCCTGCGGAAGTTATAACACCCTTACAAATAACGCCCTGAGAATAAAGGCCTGCAAAGTCAAGATCTTTAACGGGAGATAAAATAGTTTCGGGTATCTTATCTTCGGGCAAAAGTTTTCCCGTATATATTGCCGAAGAGGTTTGCGAGGCTTCGGGAATTGACTGGTATTTGTCTTCGGGCAGAAGCATTATAGAGTCTCTAGCTTCTTGAAGAGCATCAGCCGCCATCCTCTTATCCTTTTCCATACTCATCTGAATACCGAAACGGAAATTGTGAGTGCGGTTCTTTTTCCAAAAAGTACAAGAAAAATAACCTTGATCAACCATTCCGTTTTGGCGTACCTTAGCCTTGCTAAAGCGCATAAAATAGCTCTTTTCGCCCGAAAAAGAAATTGAAATCTTTTCTCCCTCAAACAGTTCCGAAAGCATAAAATCGGCAATCGATTCAAAATATTCTTTAAAACTCATTTTCATTTTCCGCCTCCAAAAACTTCTACATCAGAAAATGCACAAACAGGACTTGCGTGTCCTACACTGATAACCTGATTCGGCTCTCCCTTACCGCAGTTAGGCGTTCCGTAAACATGGAATGTGGATTTGTCGCCTACGGCACAGAGATTTCGCCAAAAGTTTTGAGATACACCTCGGTAGTTCGGGTCGCGTACGGTTTTGGTAATTTTTCCGTTTTCGATTAATTGGCCGTATTCGCATCCGAATTGAAATTTATTGCGGTAATCGTCTATCGACCATGAGCGGTTAGATGTCATAATAATTCCTTTTTCAATTGAAGAAATTATTTGATCAAAGCTGCTGGTTCCCGGTTCAAGGTTTAGGTTTGCCATTCTGTCTATCGGCGGCCGGTTCCACGAGGTTGCCCTTTGGTTTGCGACCATCTTGTCCGGCGGAACGGGTTTACCTGCATAGAGGCGGCCTGCACTTTCGAGACTTCCCAAGGCACAGACTAAAATTCCGTCCTTGATTATAAAGGTTTTCTTTGCCTGAGCTCCCGTCTGGTCGGCGGCAAAGGTGGCAAGCTGATATGGAATTGTAGGATCGTAGCAGATATTCATAAGGCGTGAGCCGTATTGGAAGCTTCCTATATCTTCAGGCTTTATAAAACTGCCGCCTGCAAAGTTTCTTTCATCACCTAAAATGCGGTCAATTTCCAAGGGGTGGCCGACGCTTTCGTGAATTTGTAAAAGCATTTGGTCGGGCATAAGAACAAGAGTACGCCTGTCGGAAGGACAGGGCTCGGCTCCCAAGAGCTCTATTACTTCATTCCCAACTCTTTTGGCCTCTACCTTGGATTTGGCAAAGTTTAAAAACTCATAGCCTCCCTGAAAGGTACGGGCACCTGAACCGTTATAAGTCCGTCTTTGAATTATGTCTCCTCGGCGGGCAGCAGCACCGAAACTTGAACCTATTGTGTAAAAATCTTGCAAGATTTTTGCCCCGCCTGAACTTAAAAGCTCTATTACTTCTTCGCCTAAATTTACATAAGCATGAGTGTCAATAACCTCATCAGAGACTTTTAAAATATTGCATATCTCAAAAAGATAATCGAAAATTTCCGTTTTGGAAGGGCGGGTCTTTTTACCCCTGAGAGTTTCGTATTTTAATTCCGTATCCGGCCTGACATTTTTGTCAAAATCGGCAATCTTAAAGGCTGAAGCGGTTTGAGCGGCATTAAAAGCTTGGCAGGCAGCTTCGGCGACCCCTTGAGGCGTCATGTTTTGACTTGCCCCATAAGCAATATGCCCCTTATACAAGACTTCAACCATAAAACCCTGATCAAGCCCATAACCGGAAGATTCAAAAGCTCCATCCTGAGCCGCAAAGAAAGTATCCCTTGTGCGGTGAATGCGTAAAGTTACAAGCTCCGCCTTAGGAACGGCGTTTTTTGCAGCTTCAAGCAGACTTTCCGATGTATAAATCATATTTCCCCCTAAATAATTACTAGGGATATTATATCAAAAAGAGGCAAATTTTGCAATTGAAAAAAAAGAAAAACATATAGCAGGAATCTTTAGCCTTATTATGGAGTTACAATAGGACCTAGAAATACTCTCTACTCAAAGCTGTTCTTATCGGCGGCGCCGCTGACATCGACGGGGTACTTACCGTCAAAGCAGGCACAGCAAAAGCGGGTGTTTGCTCCGGCATCCTTCATCGCTTTGAGCATACTTTCTTGGGATAGATAGACTAAGGAGTCTGCACCGATGTGTTCCCTGATTTCTTCAACCGATTTTTTGTGGGCGATAAGGTTTTCGGGGTCTCCCATATCTACACCCATAAAGCAGGAGTATCGTACCGGAGGAGAAGATATTCTGATGTGTACTTCTTTTGCACCCGCACCCCTAAGCATTTTGATTAAGGGGCCCATGGTACTTCCGCGGACAATACTGTCATCGACCACTACGATGCGTTTTCCTTCGATAGCTTCGGAAAGAACATTGAACTTCATTGCAACGCCTTGGTCACGCAATTTTTGTGTAGGCTGAATAAATGTGCGTCCTATGTAGCGGTTTTTTGAAAAGCCCTCATCATATGGAATACCCGATTCTTGGGAGTAGCCTATGGCTGCCGAACGGGACGAGTCGGGAATGGCTATAACTATATCGGCCTCAACGGGGGAGTTTTTTGCAAGCTCCTTGCCGAAATTTACACGGGATACATGAACCGAGGCATTGTTCCAAACCGAGTCGGGGCGCGCAAAATAGACATACTCAAAAATACATGGGGAAAGAGGCTCCTTAGGCGGAATACACATACAAAGCTCGGCTCCGTTATCGACAAGCTTTAGAATCTCACCGGCTTTTACCTCAGTAACATCTTTACAGCCCAGCGTTAAAAGAGCACAAGATTCGCTTGCCGCAACCGATACCCCTTCCTGAAAACTTCCGGCACAAAGAGGTCTGAAACCCCAAGGGTCTCTGGCTATGTAAATTCCTTCAACCGTTAAAACGGCAATCGAAAAAGCTCCTTCCCATTCTCGCATACATGAAGCTATACGCTCCGCCCAAGAATTGCCCTTGGCAGCGGCAAGCATCATAATCATAACTTCGGTATCCGAGGTAGAAGAAAGACCTACCCCTCTTTCCAAAAGTTTTTGCCTTAAATGCGGGGCGTTTACAAGGTTTCCGTTATGAGCAAGGGCTATAGGCCCGTGCATTGTTTCTATATAAAAGGGCTGGATATTTCCAAAAGAAGAAGAACCTGTAGTCGAGTAGCGGGTGTGGCCTATGGCAGCATAACCTTGAAGGTTCGATATATCGTGTTCGGTAAAAATGTTGGAAACAAGTCCCGGCTTTTTAAAGACTCGGATATGTTTTCCGTTTGAAACAGCCATTCCGGCAGCTTCTTGTCCCCTGTGCTGAAGAGAAAAAAGAGCATAAAAAACCGAGCGGGCAACGTCATCAAGCCTTTCAGGATTTTCTGCCTTATAGGAGTTCGAATCCCAGACAGCTGCAATTCCGCATTCTTCCCCTAAACTCGATTTAAAAATATCATCCTTGTTCATTTTCTCAAATTCTCCTCAAATCTAATCAAAAAAACAACAAAGGGAGACCTTTCATCTTACAGAAAGAGCCTCCCTTTTTCGGCATTTTAAGAACTTTTAAACCTGATCGATTAATGAAAGTCTTTAGGTCGTCGTTCAACTCTTTTACACTTTGAACATTCTGCAATATTTTTAATCTTACCGTTATCGACCATTGTTTTTAATACGATATCTCCGCCGCAGGGACAATTAAATTTTTGAGTAGCAGCAGCAGTTCGTGAGTTTTTACTTGCACCAGCCATACTTGCCTCCTAGTAAAATATTTATAGATTATAGTTATATCAACCGAATAAGTATAAAAAAAAACGGATTTTATGTCAATATGGAACAAGATTAAAACCATGTTATTTTTTAAAATTCAACATCCGACCTTGTTTTTTTTCTTTTTTTACTATATTATTACATTGTGATTTTTACCTAAAATCGGCGGCTTTTTATGGAAATAACGGAACTTGAAAAACAAGTCTTAAAACAAGAGTATCCTCAAGTGAGTTTTTCGGAAGATCTTGATATCGAAAGATATTTTGAACTTAGAAAAACCGGACATCTGAATGAAGCTCTCTTATTATACAATGGAAAGTTAAAGCGGAAGTACCCCGATGACTCTATGCGGTATGAACTGATGTCATCATATAGGCTGAAATCACACAGGTTTCAGGAATTACTGACTGAGAATTTAATCAACCTTGCTCAAAAAACTATCATGCAGATTAAGCAGGTAATAGGTTTTATTACCGAAAAAACAGCCAATCTTGATACAAATGATGTTTATAATGTTATTCAAGAATGTGAAAAAATAGTGTCGTCTATTTCTTCCGATAGGTTTGCTTCTATCTCGTTTACCGAAAAATATGCGCGCTATGCCAATATCATAGGGTTTAAACAGTCTGCTATGAAAAAATCGGCAGAGCTTATACGGCTCTATGTTACCGATACTCTTTCTTCCGTTAAGGCTTATAGGGATGAACAAGATGAAATATTATCCCGTCAAAAAAGAGAACGGGCATCCTATAAACCTCCCACTACCTTTGACTTTTCTAAGATTGTTTTTACAAAAGAACAAGTAGATGCAATAATTATTTCTCCGGATATTAAACGGATTGAAGATCAAGTTATTGCTTACACCTTAAAGTATTGGCCGGTTTATGCTGACGGCGGATTTGAAAATATCGTTTTATTGTACAGCCGAAAATACAGAACCAATAACTTCAATATTTTTCAAGCCGTAAAAATCGGAAGGTTTAGAAGTTGGAGGGATGAAGAAATTCTACAAGCCGTCCTATTGAATTTGGTAAACGGTTATTACTACAGCATAAGCGGAGATCTCTATCTTCAAAGAGAATGGGCTAAGGTAAAAGCTTCGGTAGAACCTGTAAAAAAGAAAGAAGAACTTATTGATAAAGCTTCCGATACAGAGGACGTTTTAGAAAAAAAAGTAAAACCGAAAAAAGAAAAAAAGGCTCCCGGTAAAAAAGCTGAAAAGGTAAGGATAAAAAAATCAACAGATACTAAAACGGAACATGTTCAAAAAGAGATAATTCTTAAAACAAAGAAAGTTAAAAAAGAAGAAGCAAATTTAGAAAACGCATTGCAAAATAAAAAATCTTTACCCGAGAAAAAAAATGATGAACATAAAAGGCATGAACTTGAGATGCGTCCTTCCGGTTCAATCTCGGAAATGATTAAGACCATGAGGGGCGATAAATATCAAATTCATAAAGGACTCTTTTTTGAAGGAATAAGGCCTTCAATCAGAAAAGTACTCGAAAAGTCCGCCGTTCAAAAAATTTCCATGTTCGGCAATGAACAAAACGATGCCGAAAACTATATCTACGATTTTTTTGATCAAAACTATGATAACCCTTACCAAAATTGGGGTATCTCAGAACAGAGAGTTCAAGTATTAAAATTAGGCTTCGATATAAAAACCTTGGAACCTATTATCGCAGATTGGATTAAAGGGCTTAAGTTTTAAAAATCAACTATAAATTATGTACTTCTCCCTCATTTAGGAATCAGAGCAACAGGAATAATTCTTTATGTCAAAATAATCTAAAATCTTATATTCAAAGCAAGCCCTGCTCCCTCAGGACTAATGACAGGAACAGGAGTAAATGAAACCTTAGGTATCTTTTTTATTAACACATCATTTAAGGTTTGGTTGTACCTTTTTACATATAAGCTCGCTGTAATTAATGAAGCAATACGGTTAACAAGCATAATACTTCCGGCTGAATAGGCCACATAACTGAATATCTTCATTCTCCTATCAAAAGCGGCTAGACCTGTATGAAAGTCCGAACTAGTGGTGGAAAATAGATCTACCAAATTAATAAATTGCATAGTAAGCATAGATAATACCGATAAACCGTCGATAGCGGCATGAATGCCTCCGCCCAGCATATCTCCGCAAGCAAAATTACCGCTGCCGAACCCGACAAATCCATTTAACAAAAGAGGCACAGCCAAGTCTTTTTGGTATTTTTTTTGAATCAATAAAATTTGCTCATTATTTAATCTTTGAGAATATTCAGAGATTAAATCTTTGTTTTTAAAAAGGTTTTTACTTATAAGTTGATTCACAGTTAAATAATAAGAAAAACTTTCATCATCTTCCTTAGTTTGTTTTACAGTCTCTTCGGAATACAAATATAAACCTATAAGCAAAAGCACTGTAAACATAAACATCTTTTTCATAACTTTACCTCCGGTTATAGTATAATTCTAAGCCAGCCCTAAGATTTTGTCAAGCCTACGAAAATAAATCTGACAAAAATACGATCAAAAAAGTTATCTCTAGAATAATTTTATATTGACTTTTAATACGTAATAACATATACTTAATACGTATGGAGGTAAATATGTCAAAAAAACTTACTTTAAGTATCGATAATGAACTGATAGATTTTGCCCATCTTTACTCCCTAAAAAGTGGAATATCTATTTCAAGGTTATTTGAACAATATCTTATGAATTTACGGAACACCGATAACCAACACAAGCTTAACCCCAAAACAGCCGCCTTGTATGGAATCTTTGAAAAACGCCCTATACCGGATAAAAAAGAATTGCGGAAAGAATTTTATGAAAAAGGTTCTAATTGATTTAAATATAATTTTAGATTTTCTTAACAAACGTAATTTTCACGAGGAAGCGGCAAACATTATAAATATGTGTGTCGAAAAAAAGCTATACGGTTTCATTGCTGCTCACGAAATAACAACCCTATCTTATTTTTTATTAAAAGAAAAAAAAGATAAAAACAAGGCAGCTGATATTATTTCTGCTCTTCTTGATATGTTTAATATAATCCCTATTGATGAAAAAATTTTAAGAGAAGCTTTATTTTCTCCGGTTAAGGATTACGAAGATGCTGTAATTGAAGTAAGTTCCGTAAAAAATAGTATTGACTACATAATTTCAAGAAATTTAGGCGATTTTAAATCGGCAAGAGTTCACGTCTGTACGCCGGAACAATTCTTTATAAAAGTATCAAACTCTTACATCGACTGAAAGAGGAGGTTCGTATTTTGACGGCTCTCCATAGCGGACAAAAACTGAGGCAGTATCCGAATCGAAAAATCCAGCTTCCGTTAGGCAGGAAGTAAAAAGCTTTTCCAAATCAGTTTTTTCTTTTTGTGAAAGCTCGGAGTCTTCACGCATAAATGTAAACTCTTTATCCTTCAAAGAAAAAATCCAAGATTCGTCTTCGCCGGAATTTTTAAAATTGCAGCGAAGTACCAGAGACTTAAGTTCTTTTAAACTTATATCCAATAGAAGAGCCAACGAGCCTGAGGCCTTGGAAGAATCAAATTCTCTGTCAAAGGGAAGGATTATCCAATGAAGCCCCTCACCTTTTAAGTGATTTATCATCTCCAAAACCTCATCATCATTTTTTTCACTGCCACCGCCGAAAATGGCTTCATAGATTTGCGAAAAAAGCTCATCAGAAAGCTCAATGCCCCTGCTTTCGATAAGAGAGGCGGCAAAGGCGCTTTTTTTCTTTTCGTTTAAAGAAGCTCGGCCTGATGCCTTACCTGCCGTTTTTTTGTGCAAAAAGTTAAAAATGCGGTTTATCGATTTTTCATCAAGGCGGCTTTCTATCGCCGTAAAAAAGGCAAGAATACTTGAAGTCAATTCATTTTGCGGAAGTCCAAGTTTAGAAAAGATGTCCTTTGCAGAAGAGGCATCATCTCCTTTTTCGGGAATGAGAAGAACTCTGTCAGAGTCGATGACAACTCTCATTTTCAGACTGTCGCCTTCCTTTAGGCTTCCTGAAACATTCCCCTCAAAAATATTTCCGTTAAAAAAAATACGGGCTGCCCCATCCGTCTTTAAGCTTAAAATTTTAGCGTTTACAATATCGCCGTTTTTTAAGCTCATCGAACCTGAGGCAGCCCGTCTTGAGGCGGTAAAAAAAACTTTTGTACCGTCCGTATAAATCACAAATTTTTTGCCGATTTAAAAGTTTAAACTCGAAATTTATGAGTTCTTTTTGGTGATAAGGGTCTTAATCTTAGCGGCCTTACCTACCTTATCCCTAATATAGTAAAGTTTAGCTCGGCGTACCTTTCCGGGGCGTACAACTTCAACCTTAGCAATTCGAGGTGAATGAAGGGGGAAAACTCGTTCAACCCCTACACCGTAAGAATTTTTCCGTACGGTAAATGTTCTTCCGATTCCGGAATTTTTAAAACAGATTACCAAGCCCTCATAAACCTGAATTCGCTCGGTCTTTCCTTCAACGATTTTAAAGTGAACTTTAACCGTATCTCCTACACGGAAAACGGGAGGGTTTTCAGCCTTTTGCTGAGCTTCAATTTTCATAATCAGATCACTCATTTTCAAACTCCTTAAGTATTTTTTCTGCTTCCTTTGTCCACATCCCGCAATTTCTTGCCTTTTCGATAAGGTCGGGCCTCGTTTTAAGCGTTTTTTCGATACGCTTTTTTAGCCTCCACTTATGGATATTTAGATGGTGTCCTGAAAGGAGCACTTCGGGAACCTCTCTTCCCTTAAAATTTCTTGGTCTTGTATATTGCGGGTACTCAAGCAAAAAGCCTGAAAAACTTTCTTCTTCAAGCGACTCGCCGGAAATAACTCCGTCTATCAGGCGGTAAACCGCATCGATTATCACTAGGGCTGCAAGCTCGCCTGAGGACATAACATAGTCGCCGACCGAGATTTCATCATCAACATACTCGTCGATTATTCTCTGATCGATTCCTTCATATCTTCCGCAGACAAAGACGAGAGCCTCTTCTGAGGAAAGCTCTTTTGCCAGCTCTTGGTTAAAAGGCTTCCCTGACGGAGTAACATAGATTACTCGTTTTGAAGAAGCATTAACCGAGTCCAATGCGAGGCTCAAAGGTTCCGGCAAAAGTAACATTCCGGCCCCTCCGCCGTAAACGATGTCATCGCATGAGCGGTGCTTGTCGAAAGCAAAGTCTCTGATGTTTACCAAGTTGCAGCTAATAATTCCCTTTTCTACAGCCTTGGCCATAATCGAAGTTTTAAAAAAAGCTTCGGGTATTTCGGGGAATAAGGTCAGCACATCGAATCTCATTCAAGAATCCAGCGGTGCATGAGCTCCACGGTTTTGGCTTTTAAGTCGATTTTTCCGATAAATTCCTTATTAAATGGAACATAAAAGCTCGATTCCGCAGCAGCCTCGGAGGTTTTGCCGGCTATTTCTAAGAGGTAACCGCCTCCGCCTTCTGCTACACTTGTTATTTTTCCAACAAGAGTTCCTTCGCATACAAGATTACAATTACAAAGATCATGGACATAAACTTCGCCCTCATCAAGGGGAGCTGCCTTGTCCCTAGGAATAAACAATTCCGAACCCGTCAAACACTTGGCGGCTTCGGGGTTGTCTATCCCCTTAAATTTTACAAGAGCATCGGCCTTTCTTAAATTAACTTCTTCAATTTCAAACCAGCCGTCTTTATATTTTTGCTCTCTTAATTTTTCCTTAAGAATACTTAAAAAAACTCTGTCAAAACTTAAAAAATGCTCGTATTCCCCGGAAAAACTTTCAACTTTTACAAATCCTTCGACCCCGAAGGTGCCGCGGATTCGTCCTGTTGCAAGCAAATCCATTATTAGTCTACAATTTCAAGCGAATAACGCTTTCCCGACTTTCCTGCACTTGCGCTCAGCAAGGTTCTGATCGACTTTGCGATTCTTCCCTGCTTTCCGATTACTTTGCCGATGTCGCCTGAGGCTACTTTAAGCTCAATGACCGTTCCCTTTTCGTTTTCACTTTCCGATACCGTTACGGCGGAAGGATCGTCAACAAGGGATTTGGCAATGTATTCTATTAAATCTTTTTGCATTTTGTTTTCCTTTTCACCTGTCAAGTGATTTTACACTTATAGCGTGAATTCTTTTTTGTTAAGTAAACGTCTAACCGTGTCGGTGGGCTGTGCGCCTTTTCCCAACCAGTTTCTAACCTTATCGGCATCAAAAGAAATCTGTTTTTCTGCCGTTTCGATCGGATGATAAATGCCGACTTCATCGATGGTTTTGCCGTTTCGGGGTTCTCTTACATCCTGAACAACAATTCGATAATAAGGGCGTTTTTTAGTTCCGAGTCTTTTTAGTCTGATTTTTACCACGTAAACCTCCCGGGATTAACCCAAAATTTCAATATAAAAACCCGTGTTTTAATGAAAATACGAGTAAGAAAGCATAATACTATAAAGAAAAGAATTAGTCAATAGGGAATTTTAAGGATTTGTCTGCTTTCTGATATCCACTAAATCGGCTCCGTCTATCATGGTTTCGGTAAATTTTCCCATATTTTGCATGGTGAAGACCGCCCCTTCAAGCATCTTAAACAATAGAGGGCAGCCGCTTCCCTCGCCTAAACGCATTTTCATATTTAAGACGGGCTCGATTTCAAGCTCAGCGGTGCATATCTTAGCTCCTCTTTCTTCCGACTTATGAGAAGCAAAAAGGTAATCCCTTACAAGAGGATTTAAGTTTACGGCACAGAGGGCTGCAAGACTCGAAATATAGCCGTCGATTACGGCAGGAATTCCACGGGCGGCAAGGCCTATGTAACAGCCGCACATTGCCGCAATATCAAAGCCCCCGACTTTCGAAATACAATCGATTGAATCGCCTTTTTTGGGGGCGTTTATTTCGATAGTTTTTTTTACGCTCTTAATCTTGAGCTCATACATAGCCTCTGTCGTAGAAGCTCCGCGCCCTACGGTCAGCTCAGGCTCTACCCCGCAAAGCCCCGAAAGTACAGCCGCTGTTGTGGTAGTATTACAAATCCCCAGCTCCCCTATTCCTGCAATATCGAAGCCCTCATCGGCGATTTCAAAGGCCGCCTCTATTCCGGTTTCAATCATGCGGATACAGTCTTCCCTGCTCATCGCAGGGCCTTGGGCTATGTTTTCCGTACCGAATTTTATTTTTTTATTGATGACATCTTTCCGAGCACTTGTTTTTATCATCCCGACATCATAAACTCTAACACCGCTTTCTGCCCATTTTGAAATTGTTCCTAGACCTGTTTTTCCCGTGTGCATAATCTCTGCAAGCAAGAAGGTGGTTATCTGGGGCTGGGAGGTAATTTTTTCTGCATAAACTCCGTTATCCGCACAAAAAACAGCCGTTATTTTTTTATCGATTTTTAAATTGTCAAAGCCCTTGATTTTTGCAAGCCTTACCGTCATATCTTCAAGAGCTCCTAAAGAGCCCGGCGGATGAGCAAGGCTGTCCCAAAAAAGCTTGGCCTTTTTTCCTTCTTCTTCCGAAACGGGTTTAATCGAATTCAATGTGTTTTCTAAAATATTCATAAAGGTCTCCCTCGCATAAAAAGTTTTTTAGGCTGTTTTAATTTTTATTGGTAAAAGCCGTTAAAAGAAATCCCCCTTACCCCAACAGCCCTTTAATCTCTTCAGAAGTTAAGGGGCGGTGTTTGCCGGAGGGGAGGTCTGATAAATAAACACAGCCTATTCTGACCCGTGTCAGTTTTTTTATTTTGATATTAAAGAATTTTAAGACTCGGCGGATTTCGCGGTTTTTGCCTTCAATTAAAACTATACGCATTTTGTTTTTAGATATGCGTTCTGCCGAAAGAGCCTTATAAAAAACACCTTCGATACGCACTCCTCTTAAAAATTTTTGGAGAACCTCATCGGGGTATTCAAAAACGGTTATTACCTCATATTCTTTTTCGATTTCGGAAGAAGGATGCTCAACCTTTGCAGAAAAATCTCCGTCATTTGTAAAAAGAATGGCTCCTCCCGAAAGCATATCCAAGCGGCCTATATTGTAAAGCCTTTCGGTATAGGTATCTTTTAAAAGGGATGCGGCGATGGGTCTGTCTTTTTCATCGGCCAATGAACAAACATAGCCTTCGGGTTTATTCAATAGAATATACCGTTTTTCGGCCTCGGGGAAAATTTGTTTTCCGTCAAGACATATTTTTTCTTTACCCGAAACTTTTGTACCGAGTTCGGTTACTATTTTGCCGTCAACGCTTACCCTTCCGTTTAAGATGAGATTTTCAGAGGCTCTCCTTGAAGCAACTCCGCAACGGGCTAAATAAACTTGAAGTCTTATTTCGTCTATCATAAAAATTAAAAGATTCTCTTAATCGAAGGTTCTCTTATCGAGCAAGCTCAAACCTTTCTCTTTCGGTTTCATCGAGTTTAGGCAAGTCGGCAATACTGTTAAGTCTGAAGATTTTTAAAAATTCCTTTGTGGTGCCGAACATTGCAGGCTTCCCGGGGACATCTTTTTTGCCGACTTCTTTTATAAGGTCCTTTTCAATAAGGAGGCGAATCATATTGTCGGCGGAAACGCCGCGGATAGCTTCAATCTCGGCCCTTGTTACCGGCTGGGAATAAGCGATTATAGAAAGGGTTTCCATCGCGGCACGGGAAAGCCGGCCTTCATTTTTTTTGCCGTAGCGGTCTTTTAAATGTTCCCACAAATCTTTTTTCGGCATTATCACCCAGCCGCCCATCATTTTGGCAAGTTCGATTCCGCTTTGGGGAGAAGCATAGGATTCCTGCAAGGCCTTGATGGCATCGCTCACTATTTCGGGCGAAAGCCCTGAAATTTTACAAAGAGCTTCATCGGTTAAAGGGTCGCCTTCCAAATAGAGGATAGCTTCAACCAAGGAGATTTCTTTTTCCAAATTATAATTCTGAACCATTATCCTGCTCCCATGGGCGTATTTTTATATCGCCGAACATTCTGTTTTGCCAGATGCTTGCCATCTTAAATTTAACGGCTTCTAAAATTGCCATAAAGGCACAGACCACATCCATTAAATTCCCTTTGCGCACAATCAAATCGGTAAACATACACTCACCCTTCTTTTCCAAAAACTCGTTCATAAGGGTGATCTTCTCGTTTACCGAAACTTCTTCATAAAGGTCTAAGATGTGTTCGGCCTTATAATTGGACATAAGCTGAGAAAAGGTTTTTAAAAGATCCCAAGTATCGACCCGCTCCCAAAGTTCTTCTTCTCCAAAAGGCAGGGCATGCTGAATCTTTTTTCTTTCAAAAAACCATTCCGCTTCGCTTTCTTTTTCTTCCATCAATTCGGAAAGTTTTTTATACTTTTGATATTCGATGAGCTTATCGACCAGCTCGGAACGCGGGTCTTCGATGTCTTCATCATCAACCGAAACCTCAACCGGCAAAAGCATTCTGCTTTTTATATAAATTAAATTAGCGGCCATCGAATAAAAATCGACAAGGTTATCCAAATCGGGTTCAATTGCATAATCAAGGTATTCCAGATATTGCTCGGTTATTTCTGCAATCGGAATATCGTAGATATTTACCTCGTTTTTATTTATCAAAAAAAGAAGAAGGTCTAAGGGTCCTTCAAAATTATGCACCTTAAATTCCGTATTGGAATAACTTACTTCCTGCGTATCAATCTGACTTAAAGCTTGTGTACTCATTATGCCGCTCCTCTTTTATTGTTCGGCATTTTTTTAAAAAACTTAAAAAAGACTGTCGTCAGCCGGAAGGCCTACAGTTTCAGCTTTTTTAGGCTTTGAAGCATCCGAATTTTCTTGAACGGAATCATCAGCATCTTCTTTTGAGACTTCTTCTTTTTTAAGAGCTTCTACGGCCTTTTCTTGGGCTTCTTTTTGTTCTTTTGTTTTTTCTACAAAACTCGAAACAAATGGCCTGCCCGGGAAGAGCTTTTCTCTCAGTTCTTTTTCAATCTTCTGAGCTATGTCGATGTTTTCTTCTAAGAATTTTACGGCATTGGGCCTGCCTTGCCCGATTTTATCGTCCCCGTAAGAATACCATGATCCGCTCTTGCCTATTATCTCTTGTTTTACGGCAGAATCCAAGAGGCTTCCATAAGGACAAACGCCTTTCCCAAAAAGGATTTCCATTTCAACCTTTCTAAAAGGAGGAGCGACCTTGTTTTTTACAACCTTTACACGAATCTTATTTCCCCATGCTTCATCATCGTCCTTGCCGAGAGTTTCAATTTTCCGTACATCCAGCCGGACGGAGGCGTAAAATTTAAGGGCATTTCCTCCCGTAGTTGTTTCAGGACTTCCGAACATAACGCCTATCTTCATTCGGATTTGGTTGATAAAGATTATCATACAGTTGGACTTGCCTATAATGGCAGTGAGTTTTCTCAAGGCTTGGCTCATCAAGCGGGCCTGTAAGCCCATGTGAGAGTCTCCCATTTCTCCGGCAATTTCTGCCTGAGGCGTTAGGGCTGCAACCGAGTCAATTACTATTATGTCCACTGCTCCGGAGCGTACAAGGCTTTCTGCTATTTCAAGGGCCTGTTCTCCGGTATCGGGTTGTGAAACCCAAAGCTCATCAATGTTTACTCCCAAGGCTTTTGCGTATTGGGGATCCAAGGCATGCTCGGCATCGATAAATGCGGCTATGCCTCCCTGCTTTTGTGCCTCGGCGACGGCATGAAGAGCTATCGTAGTCTTACCCGAAGATTCGGGACCGAATATTTCGATAATTCTGCCGCGAGGATAACCGCCGATTCCCAGAGCTTCATCCAAAAGAATGCTTCCCGAAGGAATAATTTCTATGTTTCCGATAGCGGAATTATTCCCGAGCTTCATCAAAGAGCCTTGCCCGAATTGTTTTTCGATTTGAAGGCGGGCAGCCTCCAGAGCCTTTAACTTATCATCCGGATTTCCAACTGCCGGTACTTCATTTTTTGTTTTTGCCACAATATTCTCCTATAAAAAATTTTCTTGTTCTACTAATATTGTATAAATAAAAAAGATTTTTTCTCCTTTTTTAAAAAAAAATTATTTTTTTTATTATACCCATTCCAGCTTTTTAAATCTAATCTCTGTTTTATAAGCCGAAACAAACATTATGATGGTACAAAATATTAAAATGCCGCCGTTAATTCCCAAATCTTTTAATAAACTTGCTTTTAAGTCGGGTTCTTCAAAAATTAAAGAGCCGAGCTCTTTAAAAGCTTCAGAAAAAGTTACATCAAATTTGACCCGCACCATATCATAAAGACGCCAAGCATATTCCAAATATGTTCCGGCAATCAAACCTGCAGCTAAAATTATAAACATAAAGAAGAGGGCCTTTATTGTTAATTTTCCGGCTAACTTTTTGTATAAATTTGATGCACCAATGGATAATAAAGCCGGAACCAGCCAAACATAATAACCGGCTCGCCCTACCAAAGCATATAAAACTATGCCTACAATGGCAACTCCAATAATACCTAAAATTCCTAATAAGAAATTTTCGCTTTTTTCCTTGTCGGCTTCTTTTTTAAATTTTAAATCCATACTAAGGTCTTGGAATTCGTTTTCGGTTAAAAATAAATATTCGCTTCCGAACTTTGCAAGTTTTACAGAACCGTCATCTTTACCGCTGACAAAACCGCCGCTTTGATAATTATTTTCTTTTAAGATAGGAATAAGAATACCTGTAATCCGGTCAAAGAACTCTTTATTCTTTTCGTTCTCTTTTGATGCCGTCAGGGCACTGAGCATCTTATAATTGATAATAATCCTAGCCTTTTCAACATTGAATTTTACATTCTTTAAAGCGTTAAGAGGTTCCAATAACTGAGCCAAAGCAGCTTCATCACCGTCTTTATAAGCCCCAAAAGAAAGTTTACATTCTCTTGCAGATAAATCTACATCACAGACGCAATAAAATCCTTGGTATCGTCCGGAATATCCTTTTTTATGGCTTTTAAATCCATACACTTCTTCTAAAAAGGAAAAAATTTTCATCTCTATATCTCCAAATCTTTTTAATTTTAGCCTTCCAATTTTTGTTTTGCCTTTTTAGGCCAGCCGGAATCATTTAGAAGAGCCCGTCCTACACCGATTAGATCGGTTTTTCCTTCCTGCAGAATTTTTTCGGCAGCTTCGGGGCTTACAATTCCTCCGGTGAGAATTACAGGTACACCTACTTTTTCTTTTACGGCCTGAGTTATACGGCTGAACCATCCTTCTTCTTCAAGTTCGGGATTGGTATATCCGCAAAAACCTCCCGAAATATCAAGTAAGTCAACTCCGGCTTCTTTAAAAAGAAGGCAAGCTTTTACGGAGTCTTCGAGAGAACTTCCTCCGGAAATATAATCGCAGGCACCCAAACGGACTGCAATTAAAAAACCGGGGCCGGTTATCTTACGAATGGCCTCTATAATTTCTATATGAAGTCTTGTTCTGCCTTCGATAGAAGAGCCGTTGTATTTGTCTGTTCGTTTATTCATAATAGGTGAAAAAAACTGGTTCAATAAATAGCCGTGGGCAGAATGTATTTCCACGCCGTCAAGGCCGGCTTCTTTTGCACGCCTTGCAGCCTGAACAAAATCGTTTATAACCTTATTTATATCATCCTGCGTCATAGCACGGGGCAGCTCATAATCAGGGGCTTTACGCGGAATCATAACTGAACTTGAACTTAACACATCATATCCGGTTATTTTATGTTTTGCAGCAGCTCCTGCATGGGAAATCTGAGCTATTACCTTCGCTCCGTTTTTATGCAAAACGGAAGCCAGTCTTTTAAAACCTTCTATTGTAGAATCATCAGAGATAGATAGCTGTCCTGTACTGGCCTTTCCCTCGGGGCTGACATAAGAGTGTTCTATTATTACAAGCCCCACATAAAAGCCTTTAGTTTTTTCATCATAATAATCGCAAAGGGCTTGGCTCACAATTCCGCCGGCATCGGCCTTTTCGGAAGCCATAGGAGGCATTACCAATTTTGTGTTAAGCTCTATATTTTTAATTTTAAAACTGGAAAATAATAACAACATTTTAAAGCCTCCCTAAAATTATATTTGGTATTCTATCATAGTTTTCAAAGAATTGTAAGGTCTTTTATTCCGAACGCTGATAAAGAAGCATAATAATCAGAAAAATAAGGGCTATGATAGGCACGCTAAAAACTATAAGAGATACATACCGCGGCGTCAAACAAACAAAAAACGCAATTTGCAGTTTAAATACATATCTAAGGGTTTCCATTAAAATATAAGACAAAAACGGACAAAGAGGCGAAAATAAAAATAAGCGTTTATTTAACCGCCTGCCCGGAGAAACTCTAAAGCGCCAAGTCAATATAAGAGCAAGTAAAGAAACTATCAACAATAAAAGAGGTTCAGTCAAGCGGTATAGTACCTCGCTCAAATAGGCTTCCTTTTTTAAACCGTACTTTTCGGCTATCAAACTAAAATAGTACAAATCGGATATCTTCATAGCCGAAGGGCCGCTTATAGACTTTTCAATTAAAAGAAAATCGGTCATGGTCATGGGAAGTAAAATATTATGAGCATTTTCCCTTGGAAGTTCTCCGGACAAAACCTTGGGATAAACGGTATTTTCTTCAGAATATCTATCAACCGAACAAATCTGAAGCATTAACCTGTTTTTTCCTTCATCGTCTACAACTTCTATAAGTTTTGCATAAGGAATAATTATAGACCATTTTTCGGCATTGGATATTCCTAAACGTGTATATGAAACATTCATAAGATATATTTCATTACGTAAAGTGGAACTTCCATGAGAGATTCCATGTATTTTTATTACGGCAGATTCATGGCTATGCTCTCCCACGGTAAAAATTATATCCCCCCTCATTATAAAGTTGGGAATATTTTTAAGCTCATCGGTAAAAAATATATTTTTTTCAAGCTCAACCCTAGATAGCATTAAAAACCGTTCAACCTCAGGATCTTTTTGATCAGGATTTGAAGTCCGCATAGACGAATCAATTTGTAAGAAGGAATAATAAGCCCTTATATAATCGCCTCTCTGTAAAGCTTCATAGGCTGCCTTTTTACTTTTATATAAGGCAATAGAGGGAGCATCTTTATATGAAGCCAAGCCTTTTTCAACTTCGGCCCAAGCCCGCACCGCAAGATTTTCTGCATCAATTTTTAAAGGATTACCATCCTGAAAAGTTTGCATAGCAAGTTTTGCATAATAATGAGCCGTATAAAAATCGAATGCTAAAGCTGCTCTTTCCGCTCTTTTTAAGGCAGCTTCGGCAGTCAGATTGCTAGCATTATCTTCCACCGAAAGGGTTTTCTTTAAAACAGAATCGGTGCTATCAATGGAAAGTTTTTCTTTGGCAATCTTAATCTTTTCATTCAATTTAATCGCCTCTTCCGACTGAGGCCATATGCTTAAAGCCCTTCCGATATGATCTCCGGCTTGACTATAGTCATTCCTGTCATAGGCTTCTTTTGCAAGTTTAGTATATTCTTTATGTGTAAGGGTTTGATAAACGGCTCGCGATTGGTTCTCCATTAAAATAGGTTTAACAACCTCGGCCAAAACCACATAGAAAGATAAAATAACAAGAGAAAAAATAAAAAAATGCTGAATAAAGCGAATCATAGCAGATGACCGCCTCTGCATTTTTGCCGGTCCGAATTTCCCGAAAATAACAGGATAGGCAAAGATTAATGCAGACGTATAGATAAAGGGAAAATAAAAAATAAACAACAATATCGATTCACGAATTTTCCATGAAAATAAAGACACCGGCAGAACGGTTTCTTTTATGGGCATAAAAAAAACATAAACAAAGGAAGCAACCAGACCAAGTAAAAAGTGAACAAAAAGGTAAGGAAAAAATCTTGAAATTTTATGCATCAATATCCGCCTCTCTAAAGTCCCCTAGGGTATCGGGAATGAAGGTATCAAATTCTTCTTTTATTTTCTTGCCTTTTTTAGGCTTAACGGGTTTCGGCATTTTAATTTTGGGAGGCTTAGGTTTCTTCACTTTAGGGACCTTTATTTTTTGTTTTTTAATCTTTTGTTTTTTCGGCATTTTTTTTGCACGCCTTACAAGCAGCAATATCGATGTATAAATAAAAAACACTAAGGCTGAAAGACAAAACAAAATAGGCCTTATCCAAAACCTCGGAATTGTAAAAGGAAGTATATCCTCTATACTCAGCATAAAATCATCGGTTCGTATATAACTATAAGCATAAAGTATTAAGATTAATAAAAGCGGTAAAAGAGTATAATTAACTATTTTCCATTCCGTTACTGTTGTAAATACCCAAAGAGAAAATATCAGCAAAAAAATCGAACCCGAAAAAATAAGATAGGATGTGTAAGAAATTTTATACTGTTCATATATATCATGCACAAATGGGCATACTATGCCGCTTGCGGCCTGCACAAAGCCAGGCTGTTCTATAAAAGTTTCCAGATGCTTATCATCAATTAACACCTTCTCTTTTGAGTTAAAGGCCTGATTTATTTTTTCTCCCTGAGAATATACAAGCGGAATAATTAAAGCAAAAAATACCGCAAATGATATAAACAAGGCTAAAAAAGACAGTCTCCGCTTTTCGTAATGTCTCATCATAAAAACATAGACTGCGAATATCGAAATAATACAGGCTATGGGAAGTATCAGATACAGGCAATATAAAAAGGCAGAGAAAAACATGCCCGATGCATCTCCATACATCAGAGACTGCCAAATTCCCACCGATACGGAAAATGCTAAAACAGTTAAGGCAAAATTCGAGATAAACACTAAAGGTACAAGCAGCCAATTTTTCATACAAAACTCATTTTATCATAAAACAGGCGATATAACAAGGTGCAAGTAACTTAAACATAAAATTACAGAAAAACTTTCCGTTATCTTAGCAGCCTCAGCGGGTCTTCTTTTTTATTACTTTTTTTACCCTTGATTTTTCCCCATCCTTCTTTTCAGTACTTTGTCCCTTGGAAGCACGAGGCTTTACAGGCTTATCGCTTTTTTCGGCAGCCTTTTTTGCATCACTGACCTTCTTCGCCTTAGCCTTCGCTTTTTCTTTTCTGTTTTTTTCGATAAATTCTATGCATTTATCCAGCCCCTGCAAAAAAGGCCTCATTTCATCTTCAAAAACAACAACGGCATGGCGGTCAAAGCCAAGCCCCTCGGAAACCTTGCTTTCGACAACCTGTAAAAAAACATCGCCCTTTGTATTTTCTTTAACATTAAAAAAATAAGTCCGGTTTTCCGCCGAAACCTGAGTCGTAAAAAGTTCACCTCTAATTCCCATAATTTTCTCCAATAAAAACTTTTTGCAGCAAATATTAATTTGCGAAAAAAGTTTTTTCAGGTAGTTTTGCTATGCAAAACTACATACAATAACACGATGTTTTGTGCGCCCAGCACAAAACTCGAAGATAAACATGGAGGCTTGTATTTCAAGCCGTAATGTTTATCGAATCTCCAATAATAATTCTTTCTAAACTATGCGCCTAAATCGGCACGCCTTACCATTTCACCCTGCCATTCAACCAAGTATTTTTCATCTTCAAGCGATAAGCCCTTTATATCGGCCATTATTCTGAATATCGGCTCCGTTCCAGAACCCCTCATCCAGATAAAACCTACAGGTTCATCTTTTGAATTATAAAACTGAATTTTAAGGCCGCCCTTACCCGAAACCGAAAAATCTTTAAGGTCTTCAGTATGTCTTGTTCCGTTATTTGAAAAACTGCGGTACCTTACAATACCGAATCTGCTTTTAAGTTCATCTTTCTTTTTAGCCCATTCTTCTTCAAATATTTTTTGATACTTGCCCTTTAGAATAGCATGATCCTCAGTACGTATTTTTAAAATAGCTCTTTGTTCTCCGGTGGGAGTTGTTGTATATTGAGGTAAGGTTTTTAAAATATCGGTCAAGGTAAAATCGGGTTTATATTTATCCATTTGCTTTGACTTTTCGCACCAAATATGGAATAGCCCTTTTTTTATAAATTCCGTTTTTATTAAAAGGAGCTTTAAAATTGCAAAAATAGTATTTATAGGATCCCTTACCTTGGCAGGGTGGGTAATGTTTCCTCCGTTCGACCCCTCTCCTAAAATTCTAACATTATAATTTTTTTTCCGCAATTCGGCAGCTAAATTAACCACATTAGCCTCACCTACTTCAGCCCTAAAAACTTCGGCACCAAAACAGGCTGCCGTTTCCTCAATCCGCAAAGAAGTAGGACCGTTTACGGCAATAGCGGGCTTTTTATTTTCTCTCTTACAATAGAAAGAATAAGCCGTTTCTGCAATCACCGAAAGAGCAAATACTTCTTGGGCTTCAAGAGGAACAGCCTTATTAAGCTCCTCATTCCAATAGATAATATTTCCGCGGTCGCCATCACAATCGGGCATATAACCTAAAAAGCAATTTTTATCCAACAGGCTTGCATCCGGATCCAAGTGAAGATGTTCTATCTTTTTTGCACAAAAATCCAGATTAGCTCCTTCAGGCAATATCCCGTGTACGATATTTCCGGGTACTTCGTTTATACCGATTAACGCTATTTCATTGTCCGTAAAAAACTGTCTGTCAATGGATGCAGCTCTTGCACTTCCGTTAAAATCGGCAACTATAGAAATAGGATGACCTTCTTTTTTTGCAGCAGTAACCGCCTTTTTTAACTTATCAAAAAATTTGTTTTGTGTTTTGGGATCAGCCGAATTTGTAATTACAGCCTTAGAATAATTATAATAAGCATCCAAGGCTTCTTTTTTTATGTAGACAGTCTGCATTTGTATTTCTTGTAATTTTTTTAGATTAAAATCATGTAAGATTTTTAAAGCAGTATCTTCGGCATCATCTGCTTTAAGCCTTTCTTTAAACATGTTGATTAAAATTTTAGCTTGATCTCCGTCAAGAACGCCCCCGGAGTCCAAACCGAATTTAAGGCCGTTATGTCCTATCGGGTTATGACTGGCGGAAATATAAGCAAAGGCCGCACCTATAGATTTTGAATAAGCCATAATTTCGGGAGCAGCCGTACAGCCTACAACCTTTAAATCATAAGAAGTTGAAATAAGAGTTTTTATAAAAACTTCTTCGATAGCAGAACCTGTAGGGCGGCTGTCCCTGCCGATTACTATGGTTTCGATATTTGGAAAATTTGTCTGTAAAAATTCTGAAAAGGCTAAGGCCGCATGGCATAATAGTATGGAATCTTCATATTTTATATCAGGACTTCCGTCTTCTTCTTTTCCTGAGTCGGCAAAAACCTTCCTCCAGCCTGAGGCGGATAATATCATTTTGGATAATTCGTTATTTATATCGACGTTGTTTGTGTCTTTCAATTAACAATACCTCTTGTTTTACCTTAAGAATTTTTTAAGTTATTTTTTCTCGCAGTACTATTGTATCTATTTCTTCGATTTTTTGAAAGTCTTCGGTCATCTTGGAAATATCCAGCTTTTTAGGAACATTTATAAAAAGAACGACCTTAGAATGTTCCTTGGACGATTTTGATGAGCGGACATTTGTGGACACAATAGATGCAGAGTAATCCGATAAAACATTTATTATCTCCGTCATTGGAGGTTTATTTCCGTGAAAATATATTTCTAAGAATTTATTTTGCCTTACAGGAAAAATTTTAAGTTCAAGTCTGTTTACAAGGGAAAGGGTTAGCAGGGAAATAACCGTCATCACTATTCCGGCAGTATACAGCCCGCTTCCTATAGCCAAGCCTATTCCTGCAATTACCCATATTGAAGCCGCTGTTGTGAGTCCTTTTACATTGGCTCCTATCTTTAAAATAGCTCCGGCACCTAAAAAACCCATACCTGAAACAACCTGAGCAGCTATTCTGGCCGTATCTCCATTACCGCTCATTTTGGGAAGCCAGATGGATATTATCATCATCCCGCAGGCACCTACGCAAATTAAGATATGAGTGCGTAAGCCCGCTACCTGCCTTTTACCGGAACGCTCCATACCTATACAACAACCGGCTAAAAAACTTAAAAGTAAACGAATAATAATTATTTTGTCTGTTAAAGCTCCGGCATCCATAAAAAATCCTTATGACGGTCATTGTAGGTTTTAAAGTTTTGCCCTGAGGGGGACTTGAACCCCCATGCCGTTAAGCACTAGTACCTGAAACTAGCGTGTCTACCAATTCCACCATCGGGGCAAACGAAAGTTCATTATAGCAAAAAAAGAGGAGAGTGTCAATTATATTGAATTTAATTTGAATTTAATAATTTTAAGGTCTAATTTTTTTCTTTTGTTTTAGTTTTCGGACATACTCTTTTTCTCCCTCATTTAAAGCTTCAAATGAATCATAAGCTCGCCCGTCTTTTGCGTATGGAGTTACTGCAACTACATAATTACCGGCAAGGGGTTTATGTTTTATAAGGGGGCCTGAAAGTTTTATCATACGCAAAGGAAGAGTTCTATTCCATACAGCGACAGATTCATCATAATTCAGTTTTACCGTTTCACTATCTTCAAAATCAAGCTCAAAACATACATCAACTATTGCATTATTAGCAAGTTCACCCATATACCTTGTATACAATTTATAGTTATTGTCAGATACTTTTATAATTTTCAATACTTTATATCTATCCCACATTTCCTGTACATATAAAGATTCATCATCATAAACATCAATTTGAATAAGAGTTCTAAATGTATCCGTAATACCCGGACCCCAAGAAAATTCGGTCTCGACCCAAAATAGAAATCCTTTTCGGTCTTTTTCCATATATGTACCAAGAATATTTTCAATATCATGCTCTGAAACATTATAATTATTTGCATATTTTATATATGTCAATTTTTCGCAATATACTTCAAAAACAATAAGACATATAAATACAAAATATAAAATATTTTTTTTCATTTTATCACACCAATAATTATTCTTTTTTGCTCAAACTTCCGTCCGAGAAAGGTAATTAAACCCGGCGAATAAAGGTTAAGTTTTGGTTTTAATCTTTTTCTAATACATCATTAAGCGGTGGAAAGACAATCCGACAGAACAGCTTTGCCTTGAAGCTGCATTGGTTGTAGTCCATTCCCAAAATTTATTATAGTTTCTCTATCTCTTCTTTGCTAAGACCGGTCATTTGTATGATAAAGTCAACTTCACAATTTGCTTTTTTCATAAGATTTGCCGTTTCGAGAGCTTTTTGGTGCGCACCTTTATCAATACCTTGGCGATAACCTTCACTTATACATGATGCTCTATCGTGTTCATATTTCATACGGGAATCATATAGCCATTTATCTCTAGGACTCATTTCCATTACATAAATAGCGGTATTTGCTTTTTTCATTATCTCTGAATTTTCTGCTAACACTTCTCTCACCTCCGGATTATCAGTTTCGATAAATTTCAGCCAGTTTAATAAGCGTTTTGTTTTATTATTTTTATATTGACCTTCCTTTAAGAGCCTTGCCTTTTCAAGGTTCAATATATGAATCTCAAGTTTTGAAACTAAAGGCTCTTTTGTGTCTTGTTCTAAAACAAGATACTTGTTGTGCAAACGCTTATTTTTATCAAAGCCTTTTCCTATCAAGTTTATTGTAATACACTTTGGCAGTTTTGTATAGTCTTGACCTTGTTTTATGGCTTCATTGTACATTTTAGACCAATAATATAAGGTTCTTTCAGGAAAATCAAAATGCCAACTGTTTTGAATTTCAATGTCGACAAAGGTTCCATCTTTTAGCCTTAACTTGATGTCCAAGATACCTAGCTTTTCACTTAAAAGCTCTTTATGAAACTCCTTATCCAAAAGTTCCAAGCCCGCGATTGTTTCAGGCGGAATGTCTAGGATACATTCCAGTAAGTCCTGTAGAACATCTTTGTTTTCCTCTACTCCGAAGACTCGTTTAAAAGCGTAGTCGTTGCGGAGGGTGATTTTAAATAGTTTTTCCATAATTAAGCCTCGTTGATAATTATTTAAAAGAAGAAAAACTTTTCCCCTTTCATAATTATTATAGAAATTGTTTGCAATAAATAGTAAAATTTTAATCCTAATAAATCTGTTGACCTAAGCTAAAAATTATTGTATAGTCAAAACATGAACAAAGCATTAAAAATATTACAGGAGAGGGGCTTTATCCAGCAATGTACCGATTTGCAAGCCCTTTCCGATAGAATGGACAAGGGGCAAATCGCCTTTTACACAGGTATCGACCCGACAGGGCTCAGCTTACACATAGGGCACATGGTTCCGATTTTTGCCTTAAAGCATCTATGCCGTGAGGGACACAAGGGAGTCGTTTTAGTCGGCGGGGGCACTTCGCGAATAGGAGACCCGTCGGGAAAAACAGAAATGCGTAAGATGCTTTCTTATGATGAACTCGATAAAAATGCGGCCTCAATTCAAAACCAGATTGAAAAATTTTTAGCGGAAGATATTAAGAATGTACGCTTTGTCAACAACAAGGATTGGCTTGCCGATTTAAACTACATCGATTTTTTACGAGATATAGGTTCTCATTTTTCGGTCAACAAAATGCTCAGCTTTGAAGCCTACAAAAAAAGAATGGAAACAGGGCTTTCCTTTTTGGAATTCAATTATCAGCTTTTGCAAAGCTATGACTTTTTAATGCTCAATCAAAACTACAATGTCGAACTCCAAATAGGCGGTGATGACCAGTGGGGAAACATGGTTGCAGGAAGCGACCTTATCCGCAGAAAAGGAGGCGGCGAGGTTTTTGCCCTCACCTTCTCGCTGGTTACAAGAGCCGACGGCCAAAAAATGGGAAAGAGCGAAAAGGGAGCTCTCTTCTTGGATCCGTCCCTTGTTTCTCCCTACGATTTTTTCCAATATTGGAGAAACACAGCCGATGCCGATGTCGAAAAGTTTATGCTGCTTTTTACATTCCTTCCTATAGAAGAAATAAAATCGGTTTGTGCAGGGGACATAAACAAGGCTAAGGAAAGGTTAGCCTTTGAAGTTACAGCCCTTATTCACGGAAAAGAAGAAGCGGAAAAAGCCTTGGAAGGAGCAAGGGCGGCTTTTTCAGGCGGAGGAAATAAGGAAGCCATGCCCACGGCAAATTTGAGTCTTTCAAAATTAAATGAGGGCATCGGTGTTCTAGATCTCTTTGCCGAAGCCGGACTAGCCTCCACCAAAAGCGATGCCCGCCGCCTTGTCGAGCAGGGAGGAGCTTTTATAAACGAAGAAAAAATTTCTGAAATCAAGGCTATAATCGGAAAAGAAAAACTCGACAAGGACAAGGAGATGATTTTGCGTGCCGGTAAAAAACGATTTATGAGGATAATTTTCAGCTAAAAGGATTAATCTCTAAAATCTGATGTTTTTAGAGGTTCTATAAAATTCGATGCTTTTAGCGAGACCCTCAATAATCTCTGAGCGAATCTATCTCTTCGGCAGAAAGCTCGCGGTATTCTCCGGTCTTCAAGTTCTCATCTAAAACAATTGAACCGACTGCAATACGGCGCAGGTAACAAAGTTCGTTCCCTGCGCTTAAGCACATTTTTTTTACTTGATGGAATTTTCCCTCGGTTATGTGCATTAAAAATCCGCTTCTAAAAGAACCGGTTTTGTTTTCGCATTTTTCGAATTTTGCAGGAAGGCACTTATAACCGTTTTTTAACACAATTCCTTTTTCAAACTCTTCGCAGTAAGTTCTAAACTCTTCATCGGAGGGCTCTCGGCTTAACTCCAGATAATAAGTCTTTACCGTTCCCGACTTAGGCGAGGTAATCTTGTGGGTAATCTCGCCGTCATCGGTAATAATCAAAAGGCCTTCGGTGTCTATATCCAGCCGGCCGATAGGAAATAGCTTCATCCTGTCAAAGGGAGCTTTTATATAATCCATTACGGTTTTATGCTCGGGATCGCTTGTCGAAGTTACACAGCCTTGAGGCTTATTAAACATAAGATAAACATTTGTCCTCAACACAAGAGGCTCCCCGTCTATAGTTATTTTATTTAGGTCAGTGTCTAAAATAAAGGAAGGGGAAACAATACGCACCCCGTCTACGCAGCAGTTTTTTTTACGTATCATTTTTTTTACATCACTTCGAGAGCCTAAACCGCTGAGGGCCAATATTCTATCCAAACGGGTTTTCAATGTTTTTCAAAGCTCCTTAAAGGGCTGCTCCCTAAGGAGCCGCAAGCTTCTTTATTTAAATCTTTACCTAAAATAGAATCGATACAATTTTTTATTCCATTCTCCTTGTCTCTAAGGAGGGCGGTAATACAGGGGCGGCCTATTAAAATTTCTTCAACTCCCAAGGAAGAAGCTGCCATAAAATCTCCTCTTTTCCGTAAGCCGCCGTCAGCCCAAACTTCGCCTGAATATTTTTTTATCTCTTTTAAATGAGAGTGAGCAAATGCGGCAACGCTCCCCCTATCGGTTTCGATACGGCCGCCGTGATTTGAAATTATGGCAATGTCGGGTTTTAGCTCCTTCACAACTTCAATATCATAGGAGGAAAAAATACCCTTAACGGCAAAGGGGAGCTTTGCATATTTTTTTAAAGCAGCCAAATCTTTTGCAGTCTTTTTTTCAAGGTGAACAAGATTCCGCATAGTTACAATATTATAAGCATCCGTATCTACCCCGATAATTTCCGCCGCCTCCATTGAGGTCTCAATTCTTTCAAAAAGCTTCATCTGAGGATATGGTTTTAAAAAGACTGCACCTTTTTTTTTAACATCCTTTAAGGCTTCTATCCCTGAAAAAAGTTTTAAGTCGGGATAGCCGTCCCCAATGCTTAAAGCTAGGCCGGCCTTAACCGATGCCCTTATAAGGTCAAAATAAAATTGCCTTTCGTCCTCATAGCCGATATTTTCTATGGCCCCCGTCATAGGAGCAAGACGGAGCCTCGGCATAGGATAGGAATCAGATGTATAATAATTTTTCCACTCGGCACAGTTTAAAATAAAATTAGCACTTTCAAAGACTCCGCCCATTCCGGGAAGCTCTCCTATGCAGGCTTTTCCGTTACATACCTTGCATAATCGGCACTTATATTTTTTGTTCACACTCATTTTATTTTCTCATTTTATTTTTGACGATAAAACCAAAAGTTTTTCTTTAATATAAATTTCGGCTTGAACTTTTTTTGCATTTCCGGATTCATTTTGAGAAGAAAACCTAAGCTCTCCTCCCGTATAAATACCGGTCTGCAACGAAGACGATAATTTGTTTCCGTTATCATCCAAAAAAATAAAGTTTACTCTTACCAAAGCTCCGTCTTTTTCTTCACTCTCTTTTAAGCTTTCTAAAAATTTAAGGTTTTCACTCAAACGCAAATTTGCCAAGGCCCTATCTTGATAAATAAAGGACTTTAGCTCAGTTTTTATTCCATAAATACGACCGCTATTTCTGTCGGAACGGGTAATAAAAAAGGCTATGTTAATACTTACAAGAACAACTATAACAAAAAATACAGACCTTAAGCCTCGATTTTCGGTTACACTTTTTATAAAACTTCTTTTTCTTACAAAATCAGGATCGTGTAACTGCCTGACCTTTTCTGAGGCATTTTTAATTCTATCTTCCCTATTATAGCGGGTAAAAACTTCACAGGAAGAAGAATCCCTTGTTTCAAATAAATCATCACTCATTATTTATCCCCGATAATTTTATCGGCACGCCACCATACAATTAAGGCCTTGTCTTCTCGGGCAAGAATGGCCGAAATAATTCCCTTAGAGGAAACATGGAAAGTATTATAAAATGTTTCATCGTTTGAAACAATCAAATCTTTTTTATATTTTTTTTGAGATTTTAAATTCATCATTTCAAGAGCATATCCTTTAGTAGTAGGAGTCAACAAGTAACACCAATTACTTTCCGTAATACCCATCATCTCATAAACCTTTTTAAAGGTAAAAGTTTCGGTTCCAGATGTTTCAATTTCCTCATAAGCATCTATATCCATTTTTTTATCATACTTACCCGTTTTGATATTTAAAAAATATAAACAGCTTTTATCGTAACTTACTCCAAGGTTTGCCCTCGTTGCAGCATCCTTTTCTTCAAGATAGTAATCAATTTTAATATATAAATAAAGCTCATCAAAATCGGGAATTATCTTATCTATCGAAGAAAATATTTTATTAGAACTTTCATATGGATTAGGCACTGCATTAAAAAAGATAGGTATCTTATATAACAAGTCGCCCTTGTTATTATACCAATAAATTTTTAAACTTGTCTGTGTTCGGCAAACGACTATTATATCGTTGGAAGAATTCGTATGAATCCCCTCAATAGACGGAAAAGGCGTTCCGCCAAAACCTTCCTGCCCCAGATAATCTATAAAAGTTCCGTTTTCATCGAAATGCAGGATTATATCCCTTAGGGCCAAATTTTCCTCATGATCGTACTCGATTCTTTCATCCAAAACGGAATCTACAACAAAAAGATGCTTGGAAGAGTTTACGGTTAAAAGAGCAGGATGATTAAAGGGATATTTTACAGCGCCCCTTGTAGTCGCCTTAACATCCTGAGAATCGTTTTGCATAAAAGAAGGCTCCATGTTCGAGTCGGGGTTATAAAAAAAGGTAAGCAAGTCTCCGAATGACGAAAGCTTTAATATTTTTTGTCCGCCCGAATTAACTATGTAGAATATACCTTCTTTCATCAAAATCTGTGTGTCAGGACGTGAATAGGTACTGTTCAAATTAAAAAGATTGAGCTCGTTTTCAAAAAGCCCGTAATTAAGGCTGAACTTTTCTTCTCTCTCAAGCTCTAAAGGAGTTTCGCGTCCGCAGCCGAATAAAAGGCCGATAAAAACTACAAGCAATATTTTTTTTAGATTTTTCATCTTAATTTTAACCTCTAAATTTGTAAACTCATTTTAGAATATTCTCCGATATAACCGCTTCTCATTTTTTTTGCACTCCTGCGGCTGATCGGAAAATAATTTTTAAATTTCCATGAAAGAACAAGGGCCAAAAGATCTTTTTCCAAGATTTCTTTTAAGGCGCTGATATCATTCTTATCGGAAACACAACAAAGAGCACCGCTTTCATTTATCAAAACAGAAGAGCGGTTTTTTAAAGCATCTACAATTTCCGTGCTCATCTCTTCAGCTCGGCTTTCAAAAAAAGGAAACAAAAAAACGTTTTCGCCGGCAATCTGAGCAAAATCATCCAAAAAAGCCGGTATGCAGTTATCTATGTTCATTTTTTTTGAAACAAAAAGAGCCGCAGGAAGAGAACTTTGTTCTATAAAATTAACATCCGGGTAGGTATCGTATATGCACCGATGTAAGTCGGCTTGAAAATCAAAAAGGCCTTCAATTATATTTCCGGATTTTATATCCATCTTGCAAACGGTAATATCGGTACTTTTATCGTAAACAGTGCATGAATCGCCCTCTCGGCAGCTTGCGTAAAAATTAATCAAAGGCTGCAAGGCTTTTCTTTCATATCGCCGGTAAGCAAGGGCCAGACCCGGAACTTCAGCAAAAATCAAATTACGGCAAAGCTCTTCCAGAGCCTCGGCTTGGGCAAAAGCTTCCGCCGCATCAGCACCGAAACAGACGGTCCCATGTTGAGCCATAATTATTGCCCCGGCAGGTTTTTTTAAGCATTTTACAATATGGCGGGCTATTCTTTTTGTTCCGGCAGAAGCATACCTTGCCACAGGAACCGATTCCCCTAAGATGGAACTAAGATCCTCATTTTCAACAGGTATGGAAGAAAAACAGCCCGAAACGGCAGAGGCAAATTTTTGATGTGTATGGATTATAAACTTTATATTTTGATCGGCTTTGTAAAGACTTGCATGAACAAACCTCTCTGAAGAAGGCTTGACAGGCCCGGAAGTTTCAGGCCTATTGATTTTAAGAACAACTATATGCTCAGGTTTTAAATTCTCATAACCATAGCCTGAAGGAGTGATAGCAAAAGTATCGGCATCTATACGCACGCTGACATTTCCCCATGTACGTACCGTCAGACCGGACGTTAAAAGCTTCTTTCCCGTCTCTATTATAATACTTTTTGCTTCATCAAGGGTCATCAGCTCTAGCTCACAACCTCGTTGATCTCTCTTAATATAGCATTAAAATCTATGGGCTTCCTAAAGAAGGAATCAGCACCCAAATCTTTCATCTGCTTTTCTAAAGATTCGTCATCCAGTCCTGTAATAACAATTATATAAGGCTGTCCGAAAAAAGGATCGGTTTTTATTTTTTTGCATATTTCCTTGCCGTTGACTCCGGGAAGGTCTATATCCAAAATCACAAAGCCCGGTTTATGCTTTACAAGTTGAGTTCCTGCATCAAAACCGTCAAGGGATTTGAATACAGTCAAGTTAGGAAGATTTTTGTTTAAAAATGAAGCAATAGCCTCATTTAAAACCGCGTCATCATCTATAACTATGATAGAATTCCAATGAGCATCTTCCACTGAATCCTGTAATTCGGGAGGAACCTTCATTCCTCTTTCTTTTATAAAGAGGAGCAAGTCTTCATAATATACCCTATATTGTCCGCCCGGCGTATTAAACGCTTTTAAATAGCCGTTTCTAATCCAGTTAATGGCTGTCTGATTTACAACTCCGCAGATATTTGCAACTTCAAGAGCGGAGTACATTTTAACTCGTCTTCTACTTTCGCTTTTACCCATAGTATACGAATGAAACAAACCTTAAAAAGAGTCGGTTATGTTTTCAAGTTCCTCCAAACATATATTCACAGTACTAACGGAAAAACCCAGTCTATACATTTTACGCATCAACCGAGGTTTATCCACCCCATTTATCAGCTGTTTTTTCAAAGCTTTTCGGCAAATATCTTCTTCCGAATGCTCCAAAAAAAACTCATCAAGCACATCTTTCACAATTTTAAAGCTTACTCCTCTTATCGTAAGCTCGGAGGCCAATCTATTACGGCCTTCTTTTTTACTTATAGCTCTGGTATTAAGCCAAGCTCTGGCAAACCGTTCATCATCAAGCAATCCTATCCTCACAAGATAGTCGAGTGCCGGATTAATTTCAAAAGCTAAAAAGCCTTTTTTTTTGAGCTTCAATTCCAACTGAAATCTGGAATGTTCAGCTCTGTATAAATAGGCCGCAGCGGTACACTCAGCCTCATAAATTCTTACCGCATTAAGCAGTGCCTCGAGCGATTCATCGCTTATAGGGCAGCCGCATTCAGCAACAAGGCCGTCAAAGTCATCTTCATCAAAATAATCAGGCCGTGTTACAAAAGACACTCCTTCAGAATTGATGATTTTCACCAAATCTGAAGAAGTGCTGCATATATCCGCAATAGAAAAAGGATTAACGCTTGCTGAACTGGAATCTTCGTCTTGCACCGCGCTGACCGAATTTTTTTCGTTCAACCATTCGTGAATCACGTGTAAGCAATCCGTTAGCCTTTAAGGATGCATGATTTGATGCATCTACTTGGGCCAAAGCTCTTGCAATTCCGTGAGAGCACGCACCGGCTTGGCCTGTAAGACCTCCGCCTCGTACAGTGATTATAATATCATACTTAGATTCACCTGCAGTAACCATTAATGGTTCTTTTGCTTTTTGGACTTGTTCCGGAGTGGCAAAATATTCGTTAATGTCTCTATCATTGACCGTTAACTGACCTTTTCCATCCCGAATGTATACTCGCGCCACTGAAGTTTTTCGTCGGCCTGTTCCCATTCCAATATTTTTCACTTTACGCTCCTTATACTTCAACCGCTATGGGGTTTTGTGCTTGGTGAGGATGTTCGGGGCCTGCATAGACCTTAACATTCGTTAAAAGTTTTCTTCCAAGGGGTCCCTTAGGAAGCATACCTTTAATTGCAATCATCAAGGGTTCAGCCGGTTTTTTAGCGATTAAGCCGTTAAAGTTGATAGACTTTAAACCGCCTACATAACCGGAGTGAGTATAGTACATCTTATCTTTAGCCTTATTTCCTGTTACGGCTACTTTTTCGGCATTAATAATAACGACATAATCACCGATTTCCTGATGAGGTGCAAAACTTACCTTGTGTTTTCCTCTCAGCATAGCTGCAGTTTTAGCAGCAACGCGACCAAGCGGCTTCCCGGCGGCATCAATAACGTACCAAGAGCGCGGCGCTTCATGTTCTTTAAAAAAAATAGTTTTCATTTAATGTATACCTTCTACAAACAATATATGCAGATAATGTGGGTTCTGATATTATAACTAAATATAGAATAAGTGTCAATAACTTAAGGCTATAACAATTATTCGGCTTTATTTTCGGCAGCCTTCATAGCTGCTTCTTCTTTTCTTGCATCTTGCTTATCTTTAATATCGGCAATTCCGATAAATACGGAAATAAGGCCGACAAAGGCTGCAAAAATAGGTAAACCGCCTCTTAAGAATAAGAGAATATCCTGTCCCCAAGCCAAGCCCATGGGGAGGGCTGCAATAACCGTAAAAGCGATTAAAACAATACCAATAATAAGTGCTAGCATTTAAAGCCTCCTATTTAAGTGTTCATTATTACATATTTAAACATTTTCGTCAACTGGAGTGTCCGTACTCAATGTGCTCATACTCCAAAAAATAGGCAAAATATTGAAATATCGGCAAAATAGGCCGGATATCTCTATTCCTCAGGGAGCGAAGTAAAATTCGGCAATATTTTTAGAGATTCTCTATAAATCTTTAAAAATTTAAATATAAAATCTTGCATTATTTACAATACTGGTGTAAACTATTTATAGGACATAATATAAAGTGTATTTTTTAGGAGGAAAAAAATGAAAGATAAAGAAATAGTTGTTGCAAAACCTGCTGCAAAAAAAGAATTGGCTACACGAAATAGTGTATCGGAAGATAAGATTTTTTCAATGGGGAAGAAGCTTCTTATTCTTTTTGCGGCAATAGTTATTATTTCCGTATCAACGCAGGGAATAATAGGAGCAGTTATGTCAAAAAGGGCTATTCTTGAAAAGGTAGAAATACATTTAAAGGACAAGGCCTCAGACACTGCCGATCTGATCGATTCAATGGTTAACTCTTTTTTGAATTTTGTTTCGAGTGCTTCCAGAGCATCCGAGTTAAGAGATATAAACGCACCCTACTCAGACAAGATAGCCTATTTAAAAAAAGAAGCGGCTTTTAATCCCAGAATAATAGAGTTTTCAATAACGGATATAAATGGGAAATGTCACGCACTTGACGGACGGATATTTGATGTAAATGATAGAGAATGGTTTAGAAGAGCTTTAGCAGGAGAGCAATTCGTAAGCGAGCCCTACGGTTCAAAAGCCGAAGGAACACTGGTAAATACCATCGCGGTTCCCGTATATGACTATGAAAATAACATAATCGGTGTACTCGCAGCAGATACACCGGGAACAAAGCTTTCAGAAGACATAGACCATATCACTGTCGGAAGAAGCGGATATTGTTTTATTTTGGGAAAAACAGGAAATGCCGTAGCTCACCGCAACAGAGAGCTAGTTCTGAATCAAGATAATTTTCAAGAAAGTGCTAAAACAAATCCTGCATTAATATCAATTGCAAATTTTGCAAAACAGGCAATGCAGTCAAACAAACCATCCATAGGTTATTACACTTTTAATGGAGAAAAAAATATCGGCTCCTATGCTATTATGAAATCTACAGGCTGGATGGTTGTAATAAGGGCTCCTGTCAACGATTTTTTGGACACAGTAGCAAGTTTGCAATACATGATGGTTGTAACAGGGTTTAGTCTTTTGGGTATCGCTCTAATATCGACATTCTTTGTGACACGCAAAATGATCTTGCCTCTGCAAAAAGTTGTTCTGGCTTTAAAAGATATTTCCCAAGGTGAAGGCGATCTAACGGTAAGATTGCCTGTAACAAGCAATGATGAAGTTACTCTACTGTCAAAATATTTTAACCAGACTATTGAGAAAATAGGCAATTCCATTAAATCGGTCGGAACAAATACAAACAGCATGCAGTTTATAGGAGATGAACTAGCAAGTAATATGACTGAAACGGCAAGCGCCGTAGAAGAGATCAACTCAAACATCGACAACATAAAAGATCAGGCCTTAACTCAAGCCGCAAGCGTAACCGAAACGGCAGCAACAGTTGAGGAAATCATACGCACAATAAAACAGCTTAACAATAGCATAGAAACACAGGCAGCAAGCGTCGCCGAATCATCTTCGTCTATTGAACAAATGGTTGCAAATATTGCGTCGATTACACAAACCCTGGGTAAAAGCGATAATATTATAAGGGAATTGGCCGATGCTACAGCGGAGGGAAAAGATAATGTTTCTACGGCAAACAATGTAACCCAAAAAATAGCCGAAGAATCGGGAAGTTTGATGGAAGCTTCCAATGTTATACAGCATATTGCAAGCCAAACAAACCTCTTGGCGATGAATGCGGCAATTGAGGCGGCACATGCAGGGGAAGCCGGAAAAGGCTTTGCAGTAGTAGCTGACGAAATAAGAAAGCTTGCAGAAGAATCAAGTGCCCAAGGAAAAAGCATTACCTCTACCCTTAAAAACCTTTCGGGAGAGATAGAGGTCTTGGCTGAATCGGCTAGAACCGTTGAAGGAAAATTCAACTCAATCTTCACCCTTGCAGAAAATGTAAAAGAGATGAGTAACAGCATCATGGAAGCAATGAGTGAACAGGAAAACGGCAGTAAAGAAGTCTTAAGTGCAATCCGAAACATTAACACTGTAACGCAGGAAGTCAAACAAGGTTCATCAGAGATGTTAAAAGGAGGAGAAGGTATTGCCAAAGAAATGAATAAACTTGACGAATTAACGCGTACAATTACCAACCGCATGAACGAAATGGCATCAGGAGCATTACAAATAAATAATGCAGTTCAAGAAGTTCAAGGTATAACCCAAAAGAATAAAGAAAGTATAGAAGGATTGGCAGATGAGGTAATGAAATTTAAGGTTTAGCATAAAATTAAAAATCATCAAGTAATAAAGTTATGAGTTTTACCCATCTTTAAAAATTAAGGATGGGTATTTTTTTAACCTATTTTCCCGGAAAGGGATTATAACTTACATTGTAGTCATAAACATCTATCTGTTCATGTTTTTTTACAAAGGCAACTATCTTGTAAGTGAAAGGCGTAAATATAACTTCGATAAATGTTTTAAAAAGATAGTTTGAAAAAGCCATTATAATAAGAACATCTATACTGTAAAGGCCTAGAAAAGAAACGGCTACAAAAACGGCACTGTCCAAAAATTCTCCAACCAATGTCGAGCTTATAGTTCTAAGCCATAAGTACTTGCCCTTTGTTATTACTTTTAACTTAGACAAAACGACCGAGTTGGAATACTCTCCAATAAAATAACCGAAAAGGCTGCCGGCGCAAATGCGGGGCATCTGTAAAAGAATATTATCAAAGTCTTTTTGAAATATCCACTCAGCTTCGGCAGGAAGAACACTTATAAGCCAGATATTCAGGCTCATAATAAGAAGCATAAAAAAACCGGCCCAAATAACCTTTCTTGAAGCCCTATAACCATAGACTTCAGCTAAAACATCTCCAAAAATATAAGAAAAAGGAAAAAGAAGAGTGCCTCCGTCAAAAACGAAGGGTCCAAGCTGTACCATCTTTGCCGCAAGAATATTCGACAAAACCAAAACGCCTACAAAGAGTCCGGAAATTACCGGCAAGAAATTCGTTTTCTTAATGGAGTCCGTTTCAAGGACTCCTTGATTTAATTGTGAATTTTCCATGGCAGCGATACTAACACAAAGAGAAAAAAAAGGGAATAAGGTTTCAGCTAATTTATTTTAAGAAGCAAGAGGCGGAGTTTCAGGATCCGTATCAGGTTCAAATTCCGGATTGTTAGAATATCTTTCAAGCATGAGAATTTTAGAAATTGCAGCAGGTAAAGCATTCCTAAGCGGAAGGGTATGAGACGCCTGTTCAGTCATAAAACACAATATCCGCGAAGAAAAATCGCTCATAACCGGAGGCAGTGTACCAAAAGTATTGAGCAAATCTTCTTGTGAGTATTGTTTAATCGTTGAAGAAGAAAGATTCTTATCCATAGAAACTAAATATTTACACGGGCGCCAGCGTACGGATCTGTCTTTGCCGTGATCTCCGGAATAACCGAAAAGGCGGCATATTAAACAACGGCCTTCATATACGGTACAATGATAAGGATTATCGATATCGAATAGGAGGCATCCGTTTTTTTTATCTAAAACATTTTCATTAAAACGGCCTTCCAGTATTTGCAAAGCCCGTTCTCTTTGATGAAAGAGAAGCCAGGAGGCAAGATAAAGAGCCTCAACCTCATAAACATCCGGTTCAAAATGAACACAGCAGGCTCCGCACCCGTCTATACACTTAATAGGACATTTTAACATCCACTCTTTCTCAGCTTCTTCAATTTCTTTATAGACCTTATCCAAAAGCAAAATCATTTCGGCTGTTTTTGTTCCTTTAAAACTTTCGACTTCTTTTTCCATTTTTATCTAAGCCCTGCACTTTTCAAAAAGTTTAAGATAATATTCAGTATCTTTTTTTGATTCAATAATCAGGGCATTATCTTCTACGCTGCCCAAAACAGCATTCCTTTCTTGAGGATTTAGGTAAGTTATATCCCTAAAATGATTATTATAATCCTTATTTTTTGTATAGAATATTTGTTCTTCAATATATTTTCTTATTGCGGCTGCCTTGTCTAAAAGTTTATTCCAAAGGGCCGTATCTATCTTTTTAACATTCATAAGCCTGCAAAGAACAGCATAAGCATTTTCAGCCTTATCAACAACATAAGAACAATTCGCTTTGTCATAGGCAGCATGAATTTTCTCCCATGTGTTAAGTTTTCCTGATTTTATGTCTTCTTTAATTGAATTTAGTTTTTTTTCGGGGATTAACTGACCGCCCATATTTACCCAGTTAAAATCAAACTCCTTTGAAGGTTTAAACTCTTCAATACTCATTCCAATATTATCTACACCCTTATCAAAATACTCGGCTAAAGTTGTAACTCCATACCATATCAGCATATCTTGATAAGCCTCATAAGATTCTACAGCCTTGATTATTTTTACCGTGCGGTTAGACCTTTCAATATTATCACCTTTTACAAAAAGATTCTTTGCCTCATCTTTTTTATCCTTGAGAATTTCATCTATGCTTAAAGGTTTATTCCCGGCCTCAATCCAAGCTGCACATATCCATTTTTCGAGAAGATTACGGGCATTTAAAATTTCGGCAGCTGTATCGGGAGCAAGATAGGCGGTTTCAATGTGCTGGGTCTTTGTTATTCTTTTATCCCGTTTTAAGAATTTTTTATTGTTGCGTTCAAGAGCATACATATTGTACATCCAATAATAGGCCGGCATAATTTCAAGTCTATCCTTGTGGGGATCATTTAAAACCAAACTAAAAGGAAATGGAATATCAAGCTCTGCAGGATAGTTTGCCTTTGCCAAAATAACAAATGAAGCAAAACGGCAATTATGTTTTAGAGTTGAAGAAAGCCCCGGCCAAAATCCGCGTCCTGCGATAATTTCGCCATCGTTTCCTCTTGTGTTGTGATTGGAACCTACAGTAGCCCCTGCAGCCATATTGGACTGCCCTTGAATCATAGCTGCAACCAAAAAAGAGTTATTGTGATGCTGTTCATGGTACGGGAAGATAAGAGCATTGAGAACTTCGCAGCAGGAAATGGTAGAGTTATCGCCGACTATGGAATGAATGAGCCGAGTACCGTATTTTAATTCGCAGTTATTGCCGAGAACAAAACGGACAGCCTTTACTCCATAAAACACTCTGGAACCCAAGCCTATTATACCGTTTACAAGCTCTACTCCCTCCCCTATCTGCGAGGGCTCTTCAGCAGTTGATTTTATAGTCAAGTTTTTAAGTTTATTTGCTCCCTTCACATATACCGAAGAACCGAAATTAACGTCCTTTATGATACGGCAGCTCTTTATTGCGGAATCGGAACCAACCTCACCGTAATAACCTCTTTTTGAGTCTTTAGAATTTTGAGTTATTTCTTCAAACTTTTTTATAAGAGCGGCGTCATCCCTATACCTTGCCCATAAGAAGGCATCCGCCGTAATCATATCATAAAAGGGGTAAACTTCCCTTCCGCCGGCCTCATTGAGTGTATCTATCGTTACCCGAACCTTTTCATCTTCTCCGTCTTTTACAAGACCTTCTCCGAATTTTGAATGGTCGGTCGTACACATTTCATCAATACGGCTCAAAATAACCCTGTCGCCTATGATATAATGTGAAAGATAGGCACAATAATGGATTGCACAATTTTCGCCTATATCGCAGGAAATAATTTTACTGTTTGTAATACCTACAGGAACCGTAAAATCATGATATTTTAAGTAAAAATTTTGAGTTGAAGCAATGCGGACCAAACCGGCAAAAAGACTGTTTGTTATCAAATCGGTATCAAAGGGGTCTTCAACCAAAACCATCGACCAATCCGTACTGGAATTTCCGTTTTTTATCAGACGCTCAATTTCTTCCGAATCCAATTGACGGTACTTATGTTTTTGGTGATTAGTTTGATTAAATCTTATATAATACTCGTCTTTACCGGCCGGTAAATATCTACCATCAATAAAATCATAACCGAAATCTTCGGATTTTATTATCTGCATTTTAGCCATAGGATTCTCCAGATTAAGCGTTTGTAAAAACACAAAGAAAAGTTAACGTTACAAAATAACTATAAGGACATCTATCGGCAAAGCCGGTAAGCATCTCTCACCGGCTCATAAAAATAGGCTTTAAAACCGATTATTTTCCATGTGGTAAAAACGGAATCAAAGATTGAGCAACCGCATGAATAGGCATTGTCTGTACAATTATTTTTCCGGGACCGGTAACTTTCGTGTTAAATAATCCCTCTCCGCCGAAAAGGATATTTTTTACACCTTTTATCATCTCTACTTCCATCTTACAGGTTTCTTCCATTGCTGCAAGATATCCCGTATCTAAAAGCATTGTTTCTCCGGCACCCAAAGTATACTCTACTGCAGAACCGTCAATTTCAAGAAAAACCGTTCCGTTGCCTGAAAGTTTTTGCATTATAAAACCTTCACCGCCGAAAAATCCTGCACCCAGCTTTTTCTGAAAATGAATCGAAAGGTCAACGCCCTCAGTTGAAGCTAAAAAAGCGGTTTTTTGTGCAATCAGAGAAGAACCCGAAGTGATTTCAAATGCTTTTATAGCACCGGGGAACCTTGAAGCAAAAGAGATTTCTCCATCGGTAGTTGCCGTGTATTTATTTAAAAATAAACTTTCTCCCGAAAACATCCTTCCGAGGGCTTTACCGACTCCGCCGGCAGAGGTTTCCATAGAAATCCCTGAACTCATCCATGCCATTCCGCCGGATTGAGTTATCATTTTCTCCCCCGCTCTAAGTTTACAAACAACGGCAGGAAAAGCATCTCCAATAATTTTGTATTCCATAAAAAAACTCCTTAAAAAAAGATTAAGATAAGAATACCTGCAAAAAACTTATCTTTTTTGCAGGCTTTCATAAATCTAAAGCAGCTCCAAGCGGAGCCGCATAAAATTACTTAGATTTTTTTGCAGTCTTCTTCTTGGCAGAAGAAGCCTTTTTAGCAGGCGCAGACTTTGCCTTTACAGGCTTTTTTCCGGTTGCCTTCTTTACAGCAGCTTTAGGCTTTGCTTTTGTAGTCTTTGCAGCTCCTTTTTTTTCGACAGCTTTAGGTGCTGGCGAAGAAGACTTTCGCGAAACAAGAGCTTTAGGTGTTAGCTTTATTCCGGCTTTTTCCGCATTCTCCAGCTCAACTTGTGCAATCGAAAGAAGGGCAATAGGAACGGAATAAGACGAACATGAAACATAGTTCAATCCGGCTTCCATACAGAAGCGTACGTTTTCGGGACGGGCACCGTGTTCACCGCAAAGACCTAAGTGCAAATCGGGGCGGGTAAGTTTTCCGCGCTGAATTGCTATTTCGATTAAGTCCCTTACGCGGCTGTCAAGCACTGCAAAGGGGTTTCCGTCGATAAGGTCATACATGGTGTAGTCAGGCATAAAGCTGTTAAAGTCATCGCGTGAAAGACCTAAGGTAGTCTGTGTCAGGTCATTTGTACCGAAAGAGAAGAACTCTGCATATTTTGCAATTTCATCGGCACTTAAGGCTGAAGCCGGAAGCTCTATCATGGTTCCAACCTTGTAATCAAGGTCTCCGCCTTTTACTGCAGCTTTTACTTCTTCGGCAATAGCATCGATGCCTAAGTAAGCATGGCCTTCAATCTTCTTTCCGTAAATAATTTGCTTTAATTCTCTAAAGTTCATTATAAGAGGAATCATAATTTCAGGTTTTACATCCACTTTTTCTTTTTTTAGCTTATATGCGGCTTCAAAAATAGCTCTTATCTGCATAGCATAAATTTCAGGATAGCTTATGGCAATTCGGCATCCCCTGTGACCAAGCATAGGATTGATTTCCGAAAGTTTTTCTATTTCCGCAGTTAAGTCCTTTTTACTTATTTTCTTCTTTTGAGCCGTCAAGTATTTTACAAAACCGTCAAGTTCAACATCATTATGAGGCAAGAACTCGTGGAGAGGCGCATCCAACAAGCGGATAGTAACCTCTTTGCCGTTCATAGCCTTAAAGATTCCGTAGAAATCTTCCGTTTGTACTTTTTGAAGTTTATCAAGCACCTTTTTTCTTTCGGCTTCGCTTGGAGCTAAAATCATTTCGCGGAAGGTGTTTATTCTCTTTTCATTAAAGAACATGTGCTCGGTTCGGCAGAGGCCTATACCTTCGGCACCGAAATCTAAAGCAAGCTGAGCATCACGGGGACTGTCAGCATTGGCTCTTACATGGAAGCCGGATAAGAAACTCTTTGCAAGGCTTATAAAGTCTAAAAGACCTGATGTTTCGGGATCGGGTTCAATCAGCTTTGCTTCACCGAAATAAACGGTAGAATCACCGTAATAAGGAACATTGAGCGTAATATAATCGCCTTCGTTTATAGTAACGCCCTCAATAACGGCCTTTTTTCCGCTTATCTTCATATCGGGGCGTACAAGAGATATTTTACCGTACTGCCGGGCAACAACGGAAGCATGGGCCGAATAGCCGCCTTCATTCGATATAACACCTGTAGAAACCTCTATGCCCTTTACGTCTCCTGCATAGGTTGCAGGCATACATAGAATACATCTTGTGTCCAGTCCCTGAAGTTTCGCCGCTCTTTGAGCTTCGATAAGGGAGTCGGCAGTAAAATAGACTCTACCCACTGCGGCACCAGGAGCACCGGCTATACCGCCCTTTGATGACTTCATACCTTTTGTACTCATGATATCTATAACAGGATGTAAAATCTCGTTTAACTGACCGGGCTTAACGGCACGCACAACATATTCGGCATCTACTATTTTTCGATTATATAAATCGAGCAAAATCTGAACCATTGAGATGGTGCTCTTAGCTTCAACCGATTTTTGTTCGATAAGCCAAAGTCTTCCTGCTTCAATGGTAAACCGAATATTGCGGATATCCTTTGTATAATCTTCAAGCTGCCATGCAATTTGCTGGAGGTGCTTCAGGTATTCAGGCTTGATGGAGTTTATATCCTTACCGCCTGCATTTAACTCATTGAACTTTTCTGCAAAGAACTGCCCCTGCAATTTTTTCTCGCCGTTTACAATATTGCGGCTAAAGAAAGAACCTGAATATGAATCTTTACCGTAGTTACCGTAAACCATGGGCTGAATCAAAAGAGCCACATCATGGTCCGTATCCTCTTCAAGGGTTAAAAGCTGTCCTATAAGGCGGATTGACTCTTCAAGCTGGACTTTGCAATCATCAAAAAAGTGTTTAGGTAAGAACTTGGAATATTTATCCATGATGGCACCGGGTTTTAAACCGATTTTACCCATCTTCATTGATTCTTTTATATCATGCAAAACTTTTTCCAAATCTTTAACTTTCTGTTCATTTTTCTCTAATTCTGCGATTTTTAGAACAACGGTTAAAATTCCATTAAGCAAAAACAGAACTTCATTTGCAGCAAAGTCCTCGCCTACATTTTCTTGAAATCCTATTACAGTATCCTTGGTAAGACCGAAGTTATGCAGTGTGGGATAGCTTGTAATAAGCATATTGGGCGAAATAACTAATTTTAAAAGTAATGGAGACTCATCATCCCCGTATTTCTTTTTAACATCTGCACCGAATTTTGTTAAATAAGGAGATATTTCCGTATATATATTTGCATCCCCTATATCCTGCATTACGGAAGCATCTATGATGATACCCGGCAAGATGGGAAGTTTTAATTCTGCAAATTCGTTTGCCTGCCTTCCTCGGATACCCAATAAATTCTTGTCAACTTTTTTGCCGACGGTTTCTTTGCTGTTAAAAAAATGGATATTGTTTGAAATTTTCATTTTTTACTCCTTAAAATAGATTTAAAACGGTATCAGGCGAGCCGCGCAAAAAAGCTTCAAACATAGGGCTGGCACCCTGCCTAAAATATTTTGATAACTTTGAAAGGTCGTTAATTTCTGCTGCAGAAATGGCAAATTGAATTGTGCTTCCGTGTTTAACCTTTCCCCATTTAAATAAGGTATTTATATCTACAATACGCTCTCCGTCATAGTAAACCATAACTTCGGCGTCTTGATATTTAGCTGTATAACTTCGTATAATTCTCTTCCATGCTTCAACATTTCCGTTATGGAATAATTCGTTCGAAACAGGAACAGAAACAAGCTGCGACATCTTTTTAGGCCCTGTGGACACGGCAGACGGGCGCTCCAAATGTGATGGGACGGCCGAGCTAGTCTGCACTTTAGCTGCAACAGCAACAGGAGCAGCAGCCTTAACTTTTTTACCCGCTTTTTTTGTAACAGTCTTTTTAACTTTTACGGGAGCAGCTTTTTTAGGTTCAACATATATAAATGGACCTGCTTTTACAGATGCAGGCACCGAACAAGCTTTCTTTTCAAATAATTTATGAATAGCGGAAACAACGGAACCGGCAAGATCGGAATCAACAGAGCCCCTGTCTTGTTTTCCCACAAATATTAAGAGAAGCTCATTTTTTCTAAATCCCTGAATAACTTGGGCAGCTGCAGGATTTTTCGGGTTTATAACGATAAAACCCAAATCCGGATGATCATAGCCGAAAACCAAATCAATACCGGTCCACTTGGCAACCTCTGCAACAAAAGAGGAAGCATCATCCAAAATAAATTTCAAATTTTCAGATACAACTTTATAATTCCATTTATCAAGCAGAGAAACCGAAAGAATAGCCCTAACCTGCTCCGGCTTAATCATCTGTTCTCTTATCATAAGATTTATCTTGTCCGCAATGTTTTCTTTTGGATTACAGTCCTCTAAAATTTCTATAACAGACTGAATATGTTTAACGGAAACATTAAAATCAGCCTTTTTAGCAAGAGGAACAAAAAAATTAGTCATATTAACCATAATTACTCCTTTTTAAGCAAAAGCCCCCGAAACGGGGTTGTTCCAGGGGCTTAAATTTGAATCAGTTAAGCTCTAAAATTCCAAATTAAATTTCTCTAATTCCTGACTTAGCCTTTCGTCGGCCTCGTCCTGAATCAACAGAGCCAGTCTTTCTTGCCTTAGCGGCACCCTTTTTGGGTCCTCGGCGTTTAGCCGGAGAACTTACAGCCTCAGCTGCAGGAGCCGCAATGGCAGGAGTGCTGTTCAGCATATCGATAAACTGAGAGCGACCTGCAGCTCCACTGGCTTTGGGATCATCATCTTCGACGGCAGCAAAGCTCTGTGCAATATCGGCACGAACTGTGGATCGTCGGCGGCTGAACGAAGCAAATGCTGCGTCGGCAAAGCCCTTTGATACACCGTGCAAGAATTCATTGAGCACGTTGGCCATTCCATCCAATGTAGCCTTCTTTCGCTTGATTGATGTAATATCGAGGTCAAGCAAGAGACCGGGCTGAATGTGGAAGGGGTTGATCAAATAATCGAATTTGTTGAATTCGGCTTCTATGAATGAAAGTCTGTCTTCGATAACGCGCCTTTCGATAGGATATTGATAATCGTATAAATCCTTCATTCTTTTGCGCATGATAATGAGCTTCTTGCGGAGCTTATCCTTTTCGTAGACATAGGTTCTGTTCATCTTTTCAACTTCAGTTTCGGGAGGCTTAACGAAGGAGATTTCATCCCAAACCTTAGCGGTATCTTCGTATACGGGTTCACCGGACTGATCCTTGTACTTTCGTTTGATGAATTTCCTGTAGTTGGCAGCCAAATCGCTAAAGTCTGTGATTTTGGTCATAAACTTGGATTTGTCGTATGTAGCGCGTACTACATCCCACAAGTGCTGAATTTCAGTCTCAAAAGAACTCATCATTACTTCATAAGCCTGTCGTTCTGCAAGTAACTGAGCGTTGTCATAGTACTTGAGACGGATTTGATACCTTTCATCAGGAAGATTGGCGATATCCGTATCATCATATTCGCGCAAGATAAGCTCACGGGCATTCTTTAAGTTTTCGATGTACTGATATCCCATCTTTGAGGTGTCAAGGATTGAGGTAATCGAGTTAATAGCCGTGTTAAATCCGCGGTTTCTGATGTTTTCGAGGTCGATAATCTTTTTGATGTTTTCTCTGATGTTGAGCTGATCAAAGGTCTCAGGATCGATTTCAGCTCTTAAGTTGTTGATTCTTTCCATGAGCTTCTTTGATACTACATCATATCTCTTGCTCTTGGGATTTTCAACATCATCATCGGTAATACCATCTACCTTATCGATTTTTGCAAAAAGGATTTCGCCGTCAGACAATTCATCCAATCCCTGATCAATTCTCTTGTCCTTTATCTTCTCAATTTCTTTGTCAATTACATCCATATAATGATTTGACAATAGGTCTTTGATAAGATATTCGACTGTTGATTGATACTGGAAGATCGGGCTGATAAGTTCCGTATCAAGAATGTTTACGGAAAGCTTAACATCGGTTACAGTCTTTGGTTTGTAGAGGTTGTCTTTAAATGCACACTTTACAATTGAGTATGCGTTTTCACCTCGAACGAAGGCACCTACGTCCGTCTTCTGCCTTAACAATGAGTTTGTTAAGGTTTCCAAATCATTAACACCGCGCTGTACGTGGCCCTGTAAGTGTCCGTACATGTTTACAATCGATTTTTCGATTTCGCCTGTGTTAAACTTGTCAGCACCGCCAACTGCATCAAGAAGGTTTGCGATTTCTTTCGGAGTATAGCGGTCTAAAACCTTCATTTCTTCCCGATCGATAAATCCTCGTACCTTTTTGAGCATTTCATCTTCAGCCGTTACCATGTAGCGGTTGAACATGTTCTGGTAGTTCTGGTTAAAGTAGTTATACAGCTTTTCCTTAACACCGCCCATTACGTCCAATCTTTCAAGGACTTCTTTGGGAAGTTTTGTGGTCAAGTGGTGTAACACTTTGTTTGTTTCTTCTTCAATCAGCTGATTAACTTCTTTCTGCTGATCTCGATAGTCTTGAGCCAATGAGTTTCTCGAACCGACAGCACTGGGCTTCTCGGGATGGAATACATTCGGGCTCTGTGGTAGATCTAAATTTGCCATTCCTAACTCTCCTTACTTTTAGCAATTTTGTTTAATTACAATATATATCACTATTATATAATTATAAACATATTTTGCATAATGTAAAGAGTTTTTATTTAAAGTTGATGATTTTTTTTCAAATATGTTGTATAATACTGTATATAAAGCATAAAAAAGGAGTATTTATGAAAATTAAAAAGGTTTTTTTTATATTTTTGCTTTTGGCAGTGGTTTTATTTAATTTAAATGCAGGTGAAAGAACAATGCCTGTCGACATGATTATAATGATTGACAAGTCATTATCCATGCAGGATCCGGGAAAATTTGACAGTATGCAGCAGTGGGTTCTTGACGAATTGATAGGCCAAATTATCATCACCGGCGATTGGATAAGCATTTATCAGTTTTATGAAAGTCCCGAACATTTGCTTTCAATTGAAATAAAAGGCAAAGAAGACACCGACAAAATAATTAAAACGGTAAATAAAATCAGCCCGAACGGAAGATTTACCGATGTAGGAAAGGCACTGGATAAAATACGGGAAGCCGTAAACCAAAGAGGCGAAAACGGAAGGTATAAGGTTCTTTTTATGTTGACGGATCTGGAACAAGATGCTCCTATAACATCCAAATACAGCGGTAAACAAAAAAAGTTTTCAAGTCCTTATTTAGTTGAGTCAAGAATTATAAAACACGATAATTGGTATGAAATTACGGTTGATATGGGGCTTGAAGACAGGGTTATAAAAACAAGCAAGGCTCTTTTTTCGGATTTAACACAAAACGAAGGCAAAGACAGGGTTCAATCCGACGAAAACACAGCCTTAATCAAAAAAGATAATCCGTAACCATAATTACGAATAAGGATTTAAACAAAGAATGTTCAAACGCATAATGTATGTTACCTCGGCTCTTGTTGTTTTGGCTTTGTTAAGCTTTTTAATTTATTTAAAGTTTATACGGTCAAATACAAAAGGTGAAGAAAAAATTGTTACACAAACAATAATTCCCATAGTTTCCTCACAAATAGATAATGAAAATAAAAAAAACGAAAATTATACCCCGAATTCCGAAGCAAAAATATTTTTGGAATTATTCAATGATGAATCATTTGTGGATGCTATTTCGGATGATTTAAATGAAGACGGCGTAGAAGACCAAATTATCGCAGTAAAAAAACTATTGGATCCTTTTTTATACCTGATTATTTCAATTCAAAACCCAATAACGCAAAAATGGGATAGGGTTGAAGAAATAAGAACAACAATCACACAGCCTAAATCTCTTACATTCTACATTATGAATTTGACGCGGGATCCCAAGTCCCTTATTTATTCGGGAATGACATCGGATAACAGGCAGGTCTTATCCATACATACCGTCAAAAAAGAAAGTAATGATAGTGTTCAGCTTGATCAAATAGCCGACCTACATGCGGATATGCAAATCAGGATTAAGGAGATTGAAACTCAGAACGAAAGCGAATTAAGCCTATCTTCATATCGTATATACACTTATGACTCCGACCCATCGGCTCCAAACACTCTAAACCAAATTGAGACCGAATACACATGGAATGCAAAAACAAAAAAATATGAAGAAGGTTTAAAAAAGACAATTCCGGGTGAAAAAATAGAGATTCAGCTTTTAAGAAAACTTCAAAGCGGAAATATGGAATCCTTTATAGACTTTTTATCCGGATTATGGTTTCAAGAAGATGGAAATAAAGAAACAGGCAGGAGTGTTTATTTTGATAAAAACGACAGTCATATTATTTTTAATTTAGACAATGTTGAAGAAATCTATGAAATAAAAACAACCCTGCCTCGAAGATACGGTTTATTTTTTACAACAAACAATAAATCGATTCCAAATATAATAAGAAGGGTCGAAATTGAAATTAAGGGACTTGATGAAATACAGGTGCGTGTAATAGAAGACGTTTTAAGAATTAAATTCGGAACGGCATCTCTTTGGAACGGAAACTATAAAAAAAACACCAATTTACTTTTAAATAACACAAATGAAAAAGAAAATAATGCGGAAAAAGCAAAAAAAATTTTATCAAAATCTTCGAATCAGTGGAAATCGGTAAATAACACTTTTTTAGACCTTTTAGGAAATTCTTATACTCTTCAACAATCTGAAGATATTGAAAAAGGTTATTTTAATATATTTGAAATAAATGAAAAGATAATAATGCAAATGAAATCGGAAAAAGATACAACTAAATTTTATCTGCTTGAAATAAGTGAAAAGAAAAATGTACAGCGGATGGTTTGGAAAAAAATTAAGTTGAGTATAAATGATGTAACACCTACAGGCGATGAGCCCATTGTCTTTGAAAGAGAAATATAAACCTTTTGACAATAAAAATAAAAGTCATTATAATAAATTCAGAGTATTTAAGTTTTTTGGAGATTAAATTATGAAAATAAAGTTTTTGCTCTTTATCGTTTTAATTGTGAATATATCGTTAATTTCATGCGGTATAGAGGTAGAAGTTGAAGATGTTAAAGGCTCAAGACTTGAACACTTAAATTCCGAGTCAAATAAAGATTCTATATTGATAATTGATGTCAGACCCTATGACCAATATAAAAAAGGACATATTATACATGCTATAAACATTCCGGTAAATGAAATCAAATACCGTCTGCAAGAAATAACAGATTGGAAAAACAAGCCGATTTACATATATTCAATAACTAATGATGAAAGCTTTAAAGCAGCCCAAATACTGGTTGAAAATAGGTTTACACAAATTTATAATGCAGACGGAGTTAATCAATATGATTATAACACCATTAATTATACCTCAGTAAGAGGGATTGTTTTTGAAACAATGTTAAAAGAGCCCGATGTTTTAATACTTGATTGCAGAAATAAATCTTCTTATGACAACGGCCACATAGAAGGGGCTATATCCTTTCCTATGGATGAAGTAAAAAATAATCTTAACAAAATACCTGACAAGAATAAAAAGCTGCTTTTATATTGTAATGTAGGTACAGCCTCTTCAAGAACGGCCCAAGAGTTGATAAATCTGGGCTACACGGAAATTTATAACTCTATTGACGGAGTTGCCGAATATTCTTTTAAACTTGAAAAATAAGGAAACGATAAGAATTAATTTTACATAAGGTGCAAAATGTATTGTCCCAAAATGATTTATCCTCTTGAAAGTTTCATTATTTATGTATAAAATAGCCGGTATGGGTATAAAATCATTTAAAGGCGGAGTGCATCCGCCCGAGCGAAAGGCGGTCTTATCAAGCGACAGCGTCGTTAAGGTATTACCGTCAAATAAATCAGTTTGGATTCCCGTTACGCAGGGAGGCATGCCTAATACACCTCTTGTAAGCGTAGGGGATTTGGTTGCCAGAGGGCAAAAGATAGCCGAAACCGATAAATTTATGTCGGCTCCCGTCCATTCTTCCGTTTCAGGAAAGGTAAAAAAGATTGAGCCTCATCTTGTAACCGGAAATACGGAAAATCTTTGTTTTTTAATCGAAATCGATGAAGAAAATAGGGAAGAGTTTATGCCTCCCCTCGATCCTTTTACATGCACCAAGGAAGAAGCTCTTAAAAGAGTAAGAGATGCAGGCATTACGGGCATGGGAGGAGCATCATTCCCTACTCATGTAAAATTAAGCCCTCCTCCCGATGCAAAAATCGACTATGTAATTGCAAACGGAGCGGAATGTGAACCCTATCTTTGCACGGATGCTGCCACAATTTTTAACGATTCGGATAGCATTGTTGACGGTCTTGCCATCACTATGCGTATAGTAGGCGCAAAGCAAGGAATTATAGCCCTTGAAGACAATAAAAAAGATTTGGTTCCGGTTTTGGAAAAGGCTATTTCAAAAATCAAAGCAAATCCGATTGCTGCAGGTGCTTACGATATAAGCATTCAACTTTGTAAAACAAAATATCCGCAGGGCGGAGAAAAAACTCTTACGGATGCAGTCGTAAATAGGGAAATCCCTTCAGGAGGCCTTCCCTTCCAAATAGGCTGCGTTATTCAAAACGTAGGAACCTTAAAAGCTATTTCAGAAGCCTTCCGTTTGGGTAAACCTCTTATCGACAGAGCCTTAACCATAGGCGGAGGTGCCTGCGAAAAGCCCTTAAATGTAATAGCTCCTATAGGAACCTGTGTCGGCGACCTTATTCCAAGCGTAGTTTCCCTTAAACCCGGAGTTGTAAAAATAGTTTCAGGCGGACCGATGATGGGCTTTGCTATGAAAAACGCCGACTTTCCTATTCAAAAAAACACATCAGGAGTGCTTTTTTTAACAAAGGAAGAAGTTTCTTTAGAAGAAGAAAGCCCCTGTATAGGCTGCGGTAAGTGTATTGACGTATGCAGCTGCCGGCTTTCTCCCGTTTTAATCGTTAGAGCCTTAAAAGCAGGAAATACCGAAGAAGCAATCCGCTGCGGTCTTTTGGACTGCGTAGAATGTGGAACCTGTGCTTATACCTGCCCTGCCCGTATCAAACTTGTTCAAAGGTTTAAGGTAGGTAAGCAAATAGCAAGGGAAGAAAAGCAAAAAAGAGAGGCCAAAGCTGCCGCAAAGGCCGCAGCCGCAGAAAAACAAGCAGCTGAAGCTCAAAAACAAGAGTCTGAGGCTAAAAAAACCGAAGAAGGAGGCAAATAATGGCAGAATCAGATAAAAACGAAATATTTATGTCTCCGGCACCCCATGTTGTAACACCGGTTAAGACTCAAACATTAATGCTGGATGTAATTATAGCTCTGCTCCCCCTGACAGCCTATGGAATCTATCTTTTTTCGATACCGGCCTTGGTTAGAATCATAGTTTCGGTTCTTTGCTGTGTAGGTTTTGAAAGCCTATTTAGGCTTATATGTAATCTGGATATAAGAGTAAAAGACCTTTCAGCAGTGATTACAGGTCTTTTGATAGCCCTTGTAATTCCGCCTAATCTTCCGATATGGATGCTTATTTTAGGCTGTCTTTTTGCAATAGTTGTAGGCAAGGAATTTTTCGGAGGGCTTGGAGCAAACGTATTTAACCCAGCCTTGGTAGGAAGAGCCTTTATGTTTGTAAGCTTTTCGGGAGCAATGACAAGCTGGATACAGCCGGGGAATTCTTTTTTTGATGCAATGAGCACTGCGACACCTTTAAAGCTTATAAATGCAAAAGAAGGCATTGCACTGAGTGCATCCGAAATAGCCAAAACTTTAAATTTGGGCTCAAGCACAGACCTTTATACTCAGCTTATTTTGGGAAACCATGCAGGCTGTATAGGCGAAACAAGCATACTCCTGATTCTTTTAGGTTTTGCATATCTCCTCTTTAAAAAGGTTATCGACTGGAGAACGCCCGTTACTATGATGGTAACAGCCGTTGCAATTACCGCAATTGGAGGTATCAATCCTATTTTAACCTTGACTTCGGGAGGTTTAGCCTTCGGAGCCGTCTTTATGGCAACCGATTATGTAACAAGCCCCGTAACGCCAAAAGGCAAACTCCTTTTCGGAGCAGGCTGCGGCCTTATAACCGGCCTTATCCGCTTATTTTCAGGTATGCCCGAAGGCGTTATGTACAGTATTCTTATAATGAATGCCGTAGTTCCGTTTTTAAACAAAATTATACCCGTAAAATACGGCTATGTAAAACCGCCCAAAAAGAACAAGGAGGCTGCAAAATGAAACAGATGATAAAGTTAGCCCTTACCCTTTCAGCCTATGCGGTCATAGCATGTTTAGCCCTTGCGGCAGTTTACAGCTTTACAGCCCCACAAATTGCTGAAGTAAAGGCGGAAAAAACAAACAGAGCATTAAAGGCCGTTTTTCCTGAAGCTGAAGACTTTAAAGAAATAAGTGCGGAAATCCCCGAAGGCTTAAATAAAACCAAGTTTTTAAATGCTTATACGGCAGTAAACGGCGGAAAAACCGTAGGTCTTACCATAACCGCTAAGGGTCCCACCTATGCAAGTGCAACCATATTGATAGCTATGGACCTAAACAAAACAATACGCAAGATAGAATTCTTAGAGCTTACCGATACGCCCAGCTTAGGAAGCAAGGCTGCAGAAGAACCCTTTGCTGGACAGTTTAACGGAAAGGCTCTTGATTCGGCCTTTGAAGTAAATGCCGATATAAACGCAATCGGAGGAGCTACGATAACCTCGAGGGGTGTTGCAGCCATCGTAAAAGATGCTTCCGTTACGGCAATAGAATATATGACCAAAAATAACTTGGAGGAGGGAAAATAAATGAAAAACTTAAACATTTTCACAAACGGGATTATAAAAAGCAACCCTCTTTTGGTACTGATGATAGGTCTTTGTTCGGCCCTTGCCGTTACAACCAATGTATTAAACGGCCTTGGAATGGGTCTTGCAATGACCTTTGTTATCGTTATGAGCGAGTTGATTATAAGTATTTTTAGAAAATTAATTCCTCAGGATATAAGGATTCCGGTTTTTATCATAGTAATAGCTTCTTTTACGACTATTGTAGACCTCTTGATGCAGGCCTATACCCCTGCCCTCTCGGATGCGATGGGGCTTTTTATTAAGCTGATTGTTGTAAACTGTATTATTATGGGAAGAGTCGAGTCCTTTGCTTCAAAAGAAAGCCCCGGAAAATCCGTTTTGGACGCTCTGGGAATGGGAGTCGGTTACACGATAGTGCTTGTGCTTATTTCGGCCATAAGAGAAATTTTAGGCTCGGGAGCCTTGGCAGGAAATGTCTTTATACCCGAAGCCTATCACATACGCTTTTTTGCAAATGCACCCGGCGGTTTTTTTGTATTCGGGATTATGATTTCGATAAACCTATTTGCAAAAATGCTTTTAGAAAGACCTAAAAAGAAGATTCAAAGCCAGCCTGCTCCGCAAGCCGAGCCGGAAGCTAAAAAAGAGGAGGAGTAAAAAAATGCCCGAAACACTTAGTATTTTTCTTTCTGCAATTCTTGTAAAGAATGTAGTTTTAATGCGCTTTTTAGCCCTTTGCCCCTTTATAGGAATGTCCTCCGACGTAAAAAAATCGGTAGGCATGGGCTGGGCCGTACTCTTTGTTACCCTTTTGGCCACAGCCGTAACCTATCCCATATACAATTATGTATTGATAGGAAACCTCGAATTCCTTCAGACCCTTATCTTTATTTTGGTAATTGCAAGTTTGGTTCAGCTGGTAGAATTCTATCTAAAAAAAGCGGCTCCTGCCCTTTACAGCTCGATGGGTGTTTACTTGGCCCTGATTACGACAAACTGTGCAATCCTTGCCGTTACAATCGATGCCATTGATGAAGGCTATACCTTTGTACAAGCCCTTGTTCATGCGGCAGGTTCTGCCTTAGGCTTTATGATTTCGCTCCTGCTTTTGGCAGGCTTAAGGCAAAGAATAGATAATGCCCCTGTTCCGAAATTCTTAAAAGGTACGCCCATTCTTTTTATAGCGGCAGCCCTTCTTTCCATGGCCTTCGGAGGCTTTGCAGGACTGATTTAAACCACCGGCATCCGTGCCGGTTGGAGAATGTACATCCAGAGTACATCAGCAATGTACTCTGGATTCAACTGCCGCGGCACCCTTGATTATTCAGTATTAATGTTAAAAAACTGTACAAGAGCGCGGATGGGAACCCGACCCGTGCCTCTGACTGTTTATCACCCCAAATAAATCCTTTTATCAGTACCGACATGGAAGTCGGTAAAGCTGTAAGTATGCGATGTTTTAGGCATTAGCCTAAAACTCGAGTTGAAAAGCGTACACGGACGTGCACTTTTCAAACCATCTTCCAAATGACGATTTTCACGGACGGCAGACCACACGAAAGGTATCGTCTTCTCCTCTGTGCTTGATGTCGTTGCCCCGATAGGCACAAGCGGTGTATCTCGCAGAAGATCTCCAGCTGCCGCCGCGTATAACGCGGAAAGAGCCTGAAACTGGGCCCGTCGGATTAGTTTGTCCGCCCGCAGGTGTACTCTCACTGTACCAATCCCAGCACCATTCATATACGTTCCCGCTCATGTCGTAGAGCCCGAAAGCGTTCGGCTGCTTTATTTTTACTTGATGTGTCTTGTTACCGCTGTTTGCACTGTACCACGCATAGTTTACAAGTTCGCTTTCTTCATTCGTTCCTGCCCATTTTTGCCGCGCAGTGCCGCCTTGGGCTGCCCATTCCCATTCAGCCTCCGTCGGCAATCGGAAGCCGTTCTTACTCCAGTCGCATACGGCGTTATTCCAGGTTGTATTATCAGATGTCGGTATAGCGCTAAAGCTCAGTGTGTTGAAGTTGACGCCGCTTACCGTGTAACACGGATCAAGGTTACAAGCGATACTCAGCTTATTGCAAAATGCTATTGCATGATACCAGCTTACATTCTCTACAGGGCGTTTTTCCTGCTCTTCACCGCTTGCAGGACTTGTATCATAGGTGTTATGACCGTCCATTTTGTTTCCCGTATTATCAAAAAAACTCGGATTATTGCCCATCACCGCTTGCCACAGCTCCTGCGTTACTTGGGTCTCTCCTATCCGGTAGGCGGAAAGGCTTACCGTGTGCTCTGGATTCTTACCGCCGTAAGGAGGATTACTGTAATCGGAGTGCCCGATGGTGCCGTTTGTTACCGCCGCAATGTCTTTCATTCTAAAGCGTACGCCTCCTACTATGTAGGTTTCCCCGTGCCGGAATGTTACCTTTACGGTGGTGTTTGCTTCGACTTTTACGGTTGCAGTGGTACTTCCTGCGGTGCCGCCTGCTTTCAGTGCATCGCTCGGCATAACCGTCCATGTGCCTACCTCATAGTCCGTGTGCGGCTGTGCCGTAAAGGTAATTTCGGTATCTTCGGGCAGTCGGTTATCGGATGGGATGTCGGGATCGCTCGTTACCGTGCCGTATGCCGGCGGGGTGAGTGTTACGTTGTACTTGGTAATAGCACCCGCATTCTCTACTGCAAAAACGGCTTTTATCTTTACCGCCCCTTGTACCTTGTGCTTGTATTCAGGCTCGGTAACGGTTTTTGCGCCGTCATCAATTACCCACTTTGTAAACTTGTAACCTGCAAGCGGCTGTGCCTTAAAGGTCAGCTCGGTGTTTCCGGCTACCATGCTGTCTTCGGGCAGTGCAGGCTCTACTTTTACATTGCCGCCGACGTTTTTTTTAAGCGTTACCTTAACCTTAGGTCCGAGTGCACTCGCGCCTCCGCTCCCGCCCGCACTGTTGGGGCAGGCGGTAAACATAAGTGCCAGTGTTAAAGTTGCGGCTGTGATGAGCGCCGTTGCCCCCGTCTTTCCTAAGGCAAATGCCTTAGTCTTTGAATTACTTGTTTTCATAAAATAACTCCTTATTTAGTTGATATTTTTTTTGCTCCTTCTTTGTCCGTCTACCAAAGGGTTCCACCCTTTGGAATCCCGGTAGGTTTAAGGTTTTTTTGGATTGACCTATCCCAATCTGTATGACATTCCGATTATTCCTTTGCGAAGTTGAGCGGAGCTCAAGACTCTGCGTTCTTTGCGGTTTTCTTAAACGGTGTAATATAAAAAACGCACGAAGACAGTGCTCCTGTCCTGTGCGTGTTATTAGTTGAGGAAATTTGTGTGTGTTCTGGGTGCATTGTGCAGATTGCGCACTTATGCCGCTTTGTTTCTTGTTGCTTGTTGCTTGTTGCTTGTTGCTTGTTGCTTGTTGCTAAAAATTGTGTCAGGCACTGTTCGGCGCGTCAAGTGCTTTACTTCTCTTTTCGCATTTTTTTCGTGAGAATATTTGTAATTTCTATCGAATCGTTTATCTATCATTACAGTATAGTGTAGTACGTTTTTACAAAGATTTCAACTTTTTTGGAAATTTTTTTAATTTTTTTATTTAACTGCAGGGAGCGCAAAGGGCACAGAGGAATTTTTTAATTTTCGTTAAAATATACTATTTTTTTCAAATAATTCTTATAAATATAATGGGAAGGGGAAAATAAAAATCAAGGAGAAAACAAATGGTAAAAAGATTTGAAGATTTGACATTAAAGGATGACTTTATGTTCTGTAAAGTTATGCAAAATGAAGGCTTATGTAAAGCACTTATTGAAATGATATTATTTGATACAATAGGTAAAATTGCTTATATCTCGGTACAGCATAGTATTAACACATATGAACAAGCAAAGTCTGTAAGATTTGATGTGTTGGTGCAGACAGAAAACGGTAAATTTTATGATGTTGAAATGCAGGTAAGCAATGAGAGGAATATACCTAAAAGGATGAGATTTTACCAGGCGGCATTAGATATTTCTTTTTTGGACAAGGGTAATTTATATAATAACTTAAACGACAGCTTTATAATTTTTATTCGTGCGGAGGTTTTAATACCCCGACGCTCTGCGTCGTAACAAAAGGTATTAAAACCGACTGCAACCACCTTAAGAGAACAACATACCCCGATGCTCTGCATCGGGGTTGTTGATCTGTACCTTTGATGCTATAGGTAAAAAAAGGCCTGTTTATATTTTTGAAAATATCTGTCTTCAAGATAAAAACATATCTTTACAAGATGGAACAAAAAAGGTTATAATAAACGCAGAGGCCTTTAAGGACACTGAAAACAAAGAATTAAAGAAATTTTTAGAATATCTTAAAACAGGTAAGGCAAATAGTGAATTTACAAGGAGGATAGAAGCTATGATACAAACAGTAAAAAATAATGAGCAAGCAAGACAAGAATATAGATTAATGTCTACTTTTGAGATGGATGCTATGGATAGAGGGGCTTATAAAACTAAGAGAGAAACAGCTAAACTTATGAAAATGGAAAAGCTGGATATGTCTTTAATTAAAAAGATAACAGGCCTACCTGAATCTGAAATAGAGAAACTGTAGTTTTTTATCAACCAATACGGCAAATTGATTAACAGTAAGCCTTCAAATCTTTATGCAATAACCGTTTTTATCTCTTTTAAGGTGCCAGCATAATTTTCTTTAAACTTTGTAAGAAAGCCGTCAAGCAATTCAACGTTTGCAGGGCTTTTAATATTTGAAGGTTCAACCAAAAACTTTTCGATATTTTTTGCAGAGTCTCCCAAGATGTTTGCACCGACCGTATAGGAACTTCCCTTTATCTTATGAGCCGTTTTCCGTATATTTTCACGCAAAACATCATCACTTAAAACAGCTTCTGCACTTGCACCTAAGAGAAGGTTCAAACGATCTATCTCTGCATGATCTTTTTCATAGGCTTCGATAAATGTTTCAAGTAAACTTATGTATATTTCCATGTCTCCGTCTACAAGCTCCATCGCCGCCGCTTTATCTAAATACATATCTCCTCCTATAACATAAAGATAAACAGCTCGGCAGAATCCATGCCGAGCCGTCTACTACTTTATCAATAAAATCTATTTTAAGTTTGTCATCAGCCTGTTAAGCCTTTTTACAAAGTCGACCGGGGCCTTTAGCTCTCCGCTTTCGACCAAGAGGGCTTGTTCCAAAAGGAGGTTGGACATATCTTCTACAAATTCTTTATCCTTCGAATCCTTTAATTTTTGAACCAAGGGATGATCGGCGTTTACTTCCAAAATCGGTTTTACGGCACTTGTATTAAACTGCCCCATAGCCCTCATCATTCTTTCCATCTGCAAGCTGGGATCGGTTTCGTCCACAACTATACATGAAGGAGAATCGGAAAGGCGTTTTGAAAAGCGTACCTCTTTTACCTTATCGCCGAGAACCTCTTTAATCTTTTCGAGTACGGGCTTAAAGTCCTTTTCTTTTTTTTCGGCTGCTTTAGTTTCTTCTTCGGTATTAAGTTCCTTGTCGGAGCCGGCTCTGTTTGCCGCCTTTAATTCCCATTCCTTGTATTTTCCCAATGAAGGAATAATTATATCGTCAACCTCATCGGGCATAATTAAAACTTCAAAGCCCTTTTGTTTGTAAACTTCAAGATGAGGAGATTGACGCAAGGTCTTTTCATCTTCACCTGTAATGTAATAGATAGCCTTTTGATCGCTTTTCATTCTTGAAACATAATCGGCAAAACTGGTCCACTCATCTTCTTTTACTTCGGGCGAAGTTGTCTTAAAGCGTACCAAGTCGGCGAGTTCTTCCCTGTGTTCATAGTCGCCGTACAAGCCTTCTTTTAAGGGGCGGTTAAATTCGGCGATGAATTTATTGTATTTTTCTTTATCGTTTTCTGCGAGCTTTTTAAACTCTCCTAAAAGCTTTTTAACCGAAGCGTTTTTAATGCTTGAAAGAATTCTATTTTGCTGTAAAATTTCGCGGCTTACGTTTAGGGGCAAATCTTCACTATCTATTACACCGCGTACAAAGCGGAGGTATGTGGGCAAAAGTTCTTTTTCATCATCGGTAATAAAGACCCTCTTTACAAAGAGCTTAACTCCCGGCTTATAATCTGCATGGAACATATCGAAGGGTGCTTTCGACGGAACATAAAAGAGAGTTGTGTATTCTTGAGTTCCTTCCGCCTTTGTGTGCACATAGAGTAGAGGCTCTTGGGAATCGTGCGAAATGGATTTATAAAAGTTAAAATAATCTTCTTCTTTTAATTCCGATTTAGGTTTTTGCCAAAGAGCTCCGGCATCGTTTATCTGTTCGGTTTTAAAGGCTTCCGATTTTACCTTTCCCTTATCGTCATATTGCTTTTCGGTAAAATGAAGATAGATTGGGAATGCAATGTGATCGGAATATGTTTTAATTATTTCTTCGATACGCCATCGGGTAGCATACTCCGAGTCCTCATTATTTAAGTGAAGAATAACACAGGTTCCGTTTGCTCCTTCGGGAACATCATCTATTATGGGGAAGGCCGTATCGTCAACCTTTTCCAAGTCATAGGCACCCTTTCCGTCCGAAGTCCACTTCCAAACATCGCTCTCTCCGGCTTTTTTGGAAATAACATCGATGGTAGAGGCTGCCATAAAGGCCGAATAAAAACCTACACCGAACTGACCGATAAGGTTGGAATCTTTTTTATCGGCTGCGGCAAGCTGATCTAAAAAAGCCTTTGTTCCGGATCTTGCTATCGTTCCCAAATTATTTTTTAGATCTTCCTCGTTCATACCCAAGCCGGTATCCCGCACGGTAAGTGTATTGGCCGTATCGTCAAAACAGATGTCGATTCTGGGCTCGAATTTAATCTGCTTATAGGCCTCATCGGAAAGGGTTAAATACTTTAACTTGTCTAATGCATCCGAAGCATTGGAGACAAGCTCCCTCAAAAAGATTTCCTTGTTTGAATAAAGCGAATGAATAATGAGCGACAAAAGCTGGTTCACTTCAGTTTCAAACTTGTACTGTGCCATATCAACCTCCAAAAAAAATAAGCTTGAGGGATTTTCAAATCCCGAGCATTGTTTTTTTACGCACTTTCGTAATAAAATGAGAAAGTGCATATTATATCAAAAGTTTTGCCTCGTGCAAAACTTTAAAGTCAACCCAAGCGACGCCAATCTTAGGAGCTTGGGTTGAACAAACCTCCAAAATAAACCGCAAAGACGCAAAGAGCGCAAAGGGATATTTAAAAATGTAATATTAAATCAATATATTTAAGAATAATAAATTATCGGTAAAAAAGCAAGGGGAGGCTTTTAAATTAAAAATCTATCTTCCATATATTTACAGCTTTTTTAGCCATAGTCCCTTGTCGTTTAACGATGTTATCAATTGTCCAATCAGAATAAATATCCGCAATATCCTTTGTAGTTTTAAAGGAAGATGAAGCAAAAACTTCTCTCTTTTTAAAATAAGGAAGATTTTGAATATCCTTATTTTTGTTTTTTTCTAAAAGGGCTAGATTTCCCAATCGGTATATATACCTTTCAGTCAAACCACCCTCTAGCCCCCATGACTCATCAGGATTTTCAGGTAAAATATGTTCGATAGTATTTTGTTCATCTGTAATATCATATTTAGTATTGGTTTCAAAATTTTCTATATTAGTTAAAATATACTTAATTATTTTTCGATTCCTTGATGTATTTTTTAGTTCTATATTAGAAAAGTCAGGCTTAAAAAGCTCATCAGGATGATAAATTTCTTTGAGAACTTGTCTATCGAATTTTTTAGAATCATTTATTTTTATAGCAAGATTATTAAAAACATTTTCTTCATCATTTGGGTTTAACCCGCCTATGATATTATATCGGAAATAAATAACAGCTATACATTCAACAAGTTTTATAAATTCTTTTATAGATAAATTAGAATACCCTGAAATTAAAAGGGACAGAGGCTGCTTGGCTCCAAAAAGAGTTAATTCCGTCAGTGCTTTTACAATTTTATTTTTATATTCTACTCCATCTTTATCCCGAACTACAAGCCAAAATTCGTCATAAGGATTTAAAAGGGCAACATAGACATCCGCTTTTTTAAGAACATCTCTCAAAAAAGAAAAAACTTCTTTTTTTGTTTTTATATTATTTTTCATTGCCTTAAAAAGCTCATTTTTTCTGACTGTCTTATTTTTACTGTTCCAGTAATATCTCAAAAAATCTTGTATTTTTTCAACTCCTAACTTAGATACAATATTGGTCCATAGAGTTTCGAGTTCATTTAATTCCTGATCTTTTTTATTATTTGTATTGGGATCAACAACAGAAAATAAATAGTTTTTAAGTAAATCGGCAGAAGAAAGTTGAACGCCCCTAGCATTAAGAGTTTCAAAAACTTTATAAGCATTTAGCTCATCATTTACGGTAATCACCGTAAAAAAAAGTTTATCGGCTATAGTATCGACAAATTTCGCAATTTCGGATCCATCATTAAAGTTCAATATTTTTTGATAATACCAATCAAAACAGGATTTCATCAATTTTTCGGATGAATTTAAACCGCGTTTAGGAAATTCTTCTAAAGGAATCATATATCTTTTATAGAAGTCATTATTATTGTGATTAAGTGTCAATTTATTTGAAGCTATCAAGGTTACAGGATCAAGATAGCCTATATACATATTTTGAAGCTGTTCCCTTCTCTTTTTATTATTTTCAGGTTCTATATTTTCTTCTTCCAAATCTTTTAAGCGTTTCAGAGCTGTCATAATTAGAATTGAAATAGTGGTTATCCGCTGCTGACCGTCTATTATTGCATAAGCCTTATTGTCGAATGTTTGAAAAACGAGATACCCCATATAATGAGCTTTTTCAATATTTTTATATAAATTTTCAATATCTTGCCAAAAATCATCCCAATTTTCAGTATACCACGAATAATCTCTTTGAAACTTAGGAACTGCATATGTTACACCATTACCCAATATTTTACGCAATGTCAATGTTGCCGTATCGCTGATACCTATCATTTTCTTCTCCCTTGATTTTAGTTTCAAAAATTATATGTTTATTCTAACATATAAGATTTAATTCTGCAAGTAACTGATTATTTTTCAAACATTTTCAAAAAAACTAAAAAAATATTTATTTATGCCGATATTATTAACAGTAAGTGTATTTAGTTTGTACAATAGAGCCTTTCTATCCAAATAATTATGCAAAATCTCCAAGCTTATTAATGTACATAATAAAAAAAGTTGAAGGTCAAGCATGTATAATAAATTTCAATCTAACCAAAGGTCTAGTGTGGATGAAAATATGTATGAAGATAAAACTCCGGAACAAATTTTCATTGAGAAACGGGCAGAATTATTTTTAAACGCAGCAAAGAAAAATCCAAAAACGTTTATATATAGACTAAAAAGGTCTAACCTTAAGTTTAAATATATCAAAACTAATTTTTATAAAAATAAATAAGACTTTCGGTTTACCGCCATGGACGGCGGAGATCGCAGCCGAAAGCGCTTATTAGCTTATTAAAAGAGCATTTTTTTTTCATAATTTTCTTCACAAAAACAGTAACTTTAGTATAAATCGTACATTTTATAGCATAATAACTACCAACCTTTGAGCTTTACACTGAATTTTATTATAAATAAAAACCTTGGATCGGGTTTTTATATGAGGGAGAATAAAATGAAAAATAATGATTCAAGGGCTATAAACAAAAATAGGCCTTATTCGGAAAAACGTAAATTTTCAATCAAAATAAAATTATTGATAAGTGTTTTTGCCTTACTTTTATTACAGTACACGGCTTTAACCTACAAGGATTGGCTTAGTTTAGAAAGATTTTCAAAAACACAAATAGAATCCATAGCCGATATGAAATACTTGGCGTTTATGGATGCAATAAACAGTTATTCATTAACGGGAAATGCAGTCCTCGATAGTTTATCAACGAATGAAGCTGTAATTAAAGCCTTTGAAGAAAGAGACCGCCAAACTCTTTTAAAAGTCATGGATCCAATTTATAAAAATCTAAAAGAAAAATATAATGCAAAACAAGTTCACTTCCATACTCCTGAAAGTATTTCATTCCTAAGACTTCAAAATCCAAAAAAATTCGGAGACGACCTTTCCTCTTTTAGAAAAACGGTTGTAAAGGCAAATACCGAAAAGAAAGTAATATCCGGTCTCGAAACAGGTGTAAGCGATTTGGGATTCCGTGTAATTTTTCCTTTAAAAAATGAAGCCGGGAAACACTTGGGTACGGTAGAATATGGAGGAGCTATAAATAGTGAATTCATCAAAAAATTTATGGAAACTTGTTCTGCTAAGGTTGCAAACTACGGACTCGATATAAGCGTTTATGCCAAAACATTAGACGGCAATTATAAAATAATGGGTTCAAATTTTGAAAAGGACATAACCGAAAATCCGGAAGAAATCTTAAGTAAACTAAATAATGAATTTCTTATAAAAAAATTAAACAACAAAGCAATAGCTTATTATGGGCTTAAAGACTTTTCGGATAATCTCATAGGTTATGTCAAATTCAGTTACAGTATTGAACAACTTATAACCGAGACAAAGATATTTTTTATAAGGACCTTGCTTATCTCAATAAGCATACTCATAATATTTATTATAATGCTTATTATATTTATAAATAAATTTATAAATCATCCCATAAAAAACACGGCACTTATACTTAAAAACATTTCTGAAGGAGATGGAGATTTAACTGCAAGTCTCCCGATAAGGGGGAATGACAAAATTACATCCCTATCGCATTACTTTAATTTAACGATAGAAAAAATTGCAAATTCCGTAAAATCCGTTAGTCAGGATACCGAAACTATGCAGGAAGTCGGAAACGATTTAGCCGTCAATATGAACGAAACAGCAAGTGCGATATACCAAATAAATGAACACATCTCAAGCATAAAAAAACAAATGATGACGCATGCAGGAAGTGTTATCGAAATAGGTTCTTCACTCCAAGCAATGATGCGAACTATTGAAAATCTTGATAACTCAATAGATATTCAAACTTCTACGGTAGATATTTCAAGCGAATCAATCAAACAAATGGTTGAAAATATAAAAGAGATTTTCGGAATTATTGAAGAGAATATTAAAACTCTTGAAGAACTTAAAAATGCAACAGTAAGCGGAAAAACATTGATCACAGAAACGGTTGAATTAAGTAAGGCTGTAGATTCCAGTTCCGATATTCTTTTGGAAACAAGCGCAATCATTCAAAATATTTCGGCTCAAACGAATCTTCTGTCAATGAATGCAGGAATTGAAGCCGCTCATGCAGGAGAAGCGGGAAAGGGTTTTGCAGTGGTTGCAGGCGAAATCAGAAAACTTGCCGAACAATCCAGCAGCCAAGGGAAAAAGATAAACATCATGCTCAAGGACTTAAAAGAAAAGATAGATAAGGTAAATAATTCCGCTCATAGTATAGAAAAACACTTTGATAATATCTTTGATCTTGTAGAAAAAACAAAGCAGCAAGAACATATTATTATGAATGCAATCGATGCACAAAATGAAGGAAATAAAAGTATCTTAAATACAATGAGCACTATTGACGATATAACTCATAAAATAAGAGATGTATCACATGAGATGCTCAAAGGCAGCACATTGGTTTCCAATGAAATGGATACTCTTTCTGCAATGTCGGATCAAATAGCTAATAGTATGAATGAAATGTCGGAAGGAACAACAGAAATAAATAAGGCCGTATATGAGGTAAATGAAATCACTCAAAAAAATAAACAGAGTATTGAAAACCTCTCATCGGAGATAAAAAAATTCAAGGTAGAATAGTCCGCAAAAAAGGAGAAAAACAATGGTCAGACTTGCAGAATTAAAGGACTTATCAAGAGTTGCAGAAATAAATGTTTACGGTTGGAGAAATACTTATAGGGGTATCGTCGACGATAATTTTTTGTTTTGCGAGCTGTCTGTTGAAAAATCTATCGAGCGTTTAAAGGAAAAAGTTAATACTCAAAACAGTACATCAAAATTATATGTTTATGAAGATGACAAATACGGAATAATAAAAGGGATGATGCTTACGGGAATGTGCCGGGACAACGATAAACCCGATAGTTTTGAACTTATGGCTATTTATGTAGAAAAAGCTTTTGAAAGGTCGGGCGTAGGTTCAAAATTAATTACTCATTTTCAAAAAGAAGCAAAAGAAGCCGGCATACATGAATTATGCATCTGGGTGTTTCAAGAAAACCGGATCGCAAGAAGTTTTTATGAGCATCACGGCTTTAAGCCTGATGGCAAAACACAAGTCCAGGAAGCTTTGAAGGCACTCGAAATGAGATATGTAAAAACAGTTTAAGAGCAGACAGTTGACAAATTGTTTGGGTTATATTTCTACGTGAATGAATACGGCATACATAATAAATTTCAATCAAACAAAGGCATATTGCGGACAAAACTAATTTTTATGAAAATAAATAAATATTTTTTTATCTAATCCTCTTGCATATTTTTATATTTTTATATATAATAATATATCGTTATATTATAGGAGGAAAACTATGAAAGGTTTTGCGATGCTTAAATTAGGTGAAACGGGATGGATTGAAAAGGAACGACCCGTTTGCGGCCCGCTCGATGCGATTTGTAAACCGTTAGCCCTTGCTCCATGTACATCCGACGTACACACGGTTTGGGAAGGAGCAATCGGCGACAGGCATAATATGATTTTAGGACACGAAGGATGCGGTGAAGTTGTCGAAGTCGGATCGTTGGTAAAAGATTTTAAACCGGGCGACAAGGTATTGGTTCCCGCGATTACTCCCGATTGGAATTCTTTGGAAGCCCAAGCAGGGTATTCAATGCATTCCGGCGGTATGCTTGCCGGTTGGAAATTTTCAAACTTTAAGGACGGAGTGTTCGGCGAATATTTCCATGTTAACGATGCGGACGGAAACCTTGCCCTCATTCCCGACGGCGTGAAGATTGAACACGCCCCGATGCTGTCCGACATGGTACCTACCGGCTTCCACGGAGCCGAGCTTGCCGACGTTCAGTATGGGGATTCCGTATTGGTAATCGGTATAGGTCCGGTCGGTTTAATGTCCGTTGCCGGATCGGAATTACGCGGTGCTTCAAAGATCTATGCAGTAGGAACACGCCCAGCCTGTATTGCAGCTGCAAAGTTCTACGGTGCAACCGACATTATCAGCTACAAGAACGGTCCTATCGACAAGCAAATACTCGACCTGACACACGGCAAAGGTGTCGATAAGGTCATTATCGCTGGCGGTACCGTCGATACCTTTGATGAAGCAGTCAAGGCATTAAAAGCTGGCGGTAAAATCGGAAACGTCAACTATCTCGGTTCGGGAGTTTCCATTAAAATTCCAAGAGTAGAATGGGGTGTAGGAATGGGACACAAGCAAATCAACGGCGGCTTAATGCCAGGCGGAAGGCTCCGTATGGAAAAATTGAGCAGTCTTGTTTCAGTTGGTAAACTGGATCTATCAAAACTCATCACCCATACTTTTAAAGGGTTTGAGAATGTCGAAAAAGCACTCTATTTGATGAAAGATAAGCCGGCCGACTTAATTAAACCGGTTGTTATCATCTAAACACGGTTCCATCCCTTGCAGGGTACTCATTATAAAAACACCGCTGCTAAATCCTGATTATGGATTAAGCGGCGTTACATACTTTATTCTATGAATATTTTTGTGATTTCCGGCTTTTTAGGAGCAGGTAAAACAACCTTTATCAAAACGCTTTCCGAAAAAACAGGGAAAGAATTTGCTGTTATGGAAAACGAATATGGCGAAACGGGAATTGATGGAGCACTATTAAAACAAGATCGATTAAAGGTGTGGGAGCTTACCGAAGGGTGTATCTGCTGTTCACTCAAATCCGATTTTGCTTCTTCCATATTGACGATAGCCAATACACTAAATCCCGAATATTTGATAGTGGAACCAACCGGCGTTGGTTTACTCAGTGCAGTGTTGCACAATATCGGTAAAATCGAATATAACCGCATACGCCTCCTTGAGCCGGTTACCGTTGTAGATGTACACTGCGTAGACCATTATCTGAAAGAGTTCATGGACATATATACCGACCAGCTTAAAAATACGCAGCGCATTCTTCTTTCTAAAATCGAAAATATTTCTGCTGAAGATTTAAGCCGTGTTAGTGCGCTTATTCGCACGGTGAATCCTGATGCGGAAATCCTAAATACCCCATATCAAAATCAGCCTATGGAATGGTGGGAAAAGCTGCTGCAAACTCCGCTGAATAAACAACAAGCTATCGCTTTACTGCCGCAAGACCTCGCACCCGATTTGGAAAATATCGGAATTACAGACATTACCGTTGATACCGTTAACGATCTGCTGGAATTGCTGGTTTCCCTTTTGCGAGGATACTTCGGCAGAGTCTACCGTGCAAAAGGATTTGTACCTATCGATGGGCAATGGACAAAATTCGATATAGTCGATAGACAGTATACAGTTTCTGTTTGTGATCCTATGCCCGAATCGAAAGCCGTAATAATCGGACAAAAACTGGACAGAGAGAGGCTTCGGACAGCATTTACTGTAGATTCACATTAATCATACCGCCGGAACAAGACAGGAAATCTGCTCATGTCAAAAAAAACAATTTCTTTAAAAGCTGAACTTTGTGCACTCTATGACTCGGTCGTTTCCTGCAAGGTCTTTATGAATTTGAACTTGAGAAAAACCTGCGTTTCTAAAAATCTCGGCAGCTTGGGCGGCGTGGTATTCGCCTACTTCGACAAAAAGTTTTCCGCCGTGGTTTAAGCTTAAATAAGAGTTTTCTGCCAAGGGCGGAATTAAGTCCAGCCCTTCAATACCGCCGTCAAGGGCAAGGCGGGGTTCAGAGCGGCCGTCTTCTAAAAGGCTTTCCGTAAGCCTTGACGGAACGTATGGCGGATTTGCAGTTATCAAATCGTAGTTTTGTTTCGGCTCCGGCACGCAGGGAAAAGAAAAACGCAGATCGGCTCTTACTGCAAGAGCCCTCTTATAAAGAGATTGAGGCAAAAGCGAATCCATATTCTTTTTACAAACTGTTAAAGCCTCCTCCGAAATATCCGCAAGAATCAAAAAAAAACTTTTATCAAAATAACTTTGCGTTCTTTGCGCCCTCTGCAGTTTATCAAATGCGTCAGATGTTTGGCTTAAACTCTCGTAAAGTTCCGCCGCAAGAGATAGACCTATACAGCCCGACCCTGTGCAAATATCCAAAACAAACAGAGGCTCATTTTTTTTTAACTTCTCCATTGCAAAATTTAAGGCGTGCTCTACCAAGGTTTCGGTGTCGGGCTTGGGGATAAGCACATTTTCATTTACATAAAAAGTTCTTCCGAAAAAATCCTTTGTTCCGGTTAAATAGGCAATGGGGATACCTGAACTTCTTTTTTGAACAAAAGCTTCAAACTCATTCTTGTATGGTAAAAAATCAAAATCGGAATGAGACAATAACCATGAGCGCTCTTTTTTTAAGATATGGGCTATCAAAATATCGGCATCAAAGAGAGCCTCATTCCTTCCGTATCCGTTCCTTGTTAAAAGGTGCGAAGAAAGAAAGGAATGAGCAGCAAAAAGACGGGCATCCTTTACGGTAAAAAAAAGCATTGAGCTTTATTTATGCTCCAAGTGATGATCTGCGGCCTTCATCATTTCTTCGCGGGCGGCGATACAGAGGGCATCGATTAACTCGTCGAGAGAACCCTGCATAACCGAATCCAATTTATAAAGGGTTAAGTTAATGCGGTGATCGGTTACGCGGTTTTGCGGAAAGTTATAGGTGCGGATACGCTCGGAGCGGTCGCCGGAACCGACCTGACTTTTTCTGTTTTGAGCCCGTTCTGCCTGCTTTTTACTTTCTTCCAAATCATAAAGGCGGCTTCGCAAAACACGCATAGCCTTTGCCTTATTTTTAATCTGGCTTTTTTCGTCCTGACAAATAACAACAAGGCCGGTAGGTATGTGGGTAATGCGGACTGCCGAGTCCGTGGTATTAACGCACTGACCTCCCGGGCCTCCTGCACGCATAACATCGATACGCAAATCCTCTTGATTGATTTCGATTTCGGTTTCTTCGGCTTCGGGCAAAACCGCAACGGTTACCGCACTTGTGTGAATGCGGCCTGAGCCCTCCGTTTCAGGAACACGCTGAACGCGGTGAACGCCCGATTCGTATCGAAGACTTCCGTAAACATATTTTCCCGAAATGGAAAAGGTAATTTCTTTGTAGCCGCCGAGCTCGGTTTCGTTTAGGGACAAAACCTCGTACTTCCAGTTTTTCATTTCGGCGTAGTGGGTATACATTCTAAAAAGATCGGCCGCAAAGAGGGCAGCTTCATCGCCTCCTGTACCGCCGCGTATTTCCATAATAATATTTTTTTCTTCCAGAGGATCGGGTGGAATTAAAAGCATCTTGAGATCGGCCTCGCTTTTTTCAAAGGCGGCTTCAAGAGAGTGAAGCTCTTCCCTCGCCATCTCTTTAAGTTCGGCATCGCTTTCTTCCTGAATGAGAAGCTTGGAATCTTCTATCTGTTTTTCGATAGAAAGATAGTTATCGTATTCTTCCATCAATTTTGAAAGATAGGAGTGTTCCCTCATGGTTTCTTTATATTTTGCAACATCTTTAATAAGGTTAGGGTTTTCAACTTCTTTTTCGACTTCGACAAGTCTGTTTCTTAAATTATCCAATCGTTCTTTCATAAAAATTCCTTGTATTGAGGAATGAGTATAACAGTTTTTAAGAAAAATGTATACAGGGATTACAAAATCGCTTGTTAATGACACTGTCTTTAATTAAAAAAATAACAGGGCTTCCCGAATCGGAAATTGAAAAGCTGTAATTTTCCATATTTAATATAGTAGATGTTAATTGTATTATATCACACTTACAACATTTTTATAAGGGAACGCATTGCCTTGAATTCCTTATTCTGATATAATCTTCAGTACATCAGAATAAGGAGCTTAGAATATGAAAAAAGCGGAAGCATTGATGAAGTTCATCGACAAGAGCCCATCGGTTTACCATGCAATAAAAAATGCAGGCGAATTTTTAGAAGCAAAGGGTTTTGTTCATTTAAACAGAGAAGACACATTTGAGTTAAAGCCTCAAGGAAGATATTTTGTAACAAATAACGGGAGTGCTTTAATAGCATGGCAAATGCCCAAGTCCGGCAATGCCGAAAACGGTTTTAGGATTGTAGGAAGCCACAGCGATTCTCCTACTTTTCGCATAAAACCCAATCCCGAAATTAAGGTAAACAATCACTATCTAAAACTAAACACCGAAGGTTACGGAGGGGTAATCCTTTCAACATGGTTTGACAGGCCCCTTTCGGCTGCAGGAAGGGTTATCATAAAAACCGGCGATCTTTTAAAACCTGAAGTAAAACTTATCAACTTTGATAAAAACCTTTTGACAATTCCAAGCCTTGCCATTCACATGAATAGGGAGATAAATGACGGCTATAAATTCAACAAGCAAAAAGACACCCTCCCCCTAATCGCTTTAATAAACGAAAAACTTGAAGAAAAGGGCTTTTTGATGAACCTTATCGCAGAAGAAGCCGGAGTAACGGTTGACAAGATTTTGGACTTTGACCTATACCTCTATGACAGACAGCCCGGCTGCTTTATCGGAGCGAACAACGAGTTTTTCTCCGTAGGAAGAATAGACAACCTTGGAATGGCCTGTGCCTCCATTGATGCTCTAGGCGATGCCCTTCCTTCAAATTTTGTGCAGGTTGCAGCTATCTTTGACAATGAAGAAGTCGGCTCAAGGACAGCCCAAGGCGCGGGCAGCCCATTTCTTCACGATACATTGCAAAGAATAATCGTAAGCACCGCAAAGGAAAACGCCTTTGAAGAATTGCAAAAAGCCTTGGCTAAATCCTTTTTAATCTCTGCGGATCAGGCACATGCCCTTCATCCCAACTATACGGAAAAAAACGATATTACAAACTTCCCGCTTATGAACAAGGGGCCCGCAATTAAGGTTGCCGCTTCCATGAGCTATACTACAGACGGTATATCGGCTGCAATCTTTAGGGATATCTGTGCAAGGGCGAAGGTTCCCTGTCAAAACTTCGTAAACCGCTCCGATATGGCCGGCGGCTCGACGATAGGCCCGATTTCCGTTTCTAACCTTAACATAAAGAGCGTCGATATCGGAAACCCCATCTTGGGTATGCATTCGGTGCGGGAATTGGGAGGCACCGAAGATCAGGAATATATTACAAAGGCCTTTGCAGAATTTTACAAATAAGAGTTTTACAAAAAAATGTATAGATTTTCCGATTATGATGTAATCGTCGTAGGTGCAGGACATGCAGGCATTGAAGCCGCCCTAGCTTCCGCCAGAATGGGGGAAACTGTCCTGCTGATTACCCAGACTCTCGACAGCGCGGGCCGCCTTTCGTGTAATCCTTCGATAGGCGGTATCTCCAAGGGAAACATAGTCCGCGAGATAGACGCCCTCGGCGGCGAAATGGGGAAACTCGCAGATGCCTCGATGATTCAGTACAGGCTTTTAAACAAGAGCCGAGGGCCGGCTGTTCAGGCACCGAGGGTTCAAGCCGACAAATTTCTTTATTCTCAACTGGCAAAGCACGCAATAGAGCTTGAAAAGAACCTCCATGTTTTTCAGGACACCGTTATCGATATAGTTTCCTCAAACACAAATGAATCGGGTTATGTAGAAAAGGGATGCGTTCAGTATGTAAAGACGGAAAGAGGTAGGGAATTTTCGGCTAAGGCGGTAGTCCTTGCAACCGGCACCTTTATGGAAGGCAAGATTTACATAGGCGAATACGAATCTCCCGACGGAAGGCTTGGCGAAAGAGCAGCCATAGGCCTCGGCCCCGCCCTTGCAAAGAAGGGCTTTACCGTAGGCAGGCTTAAAACGGGAACGCCCATGCGTATCCTCCGCCGCTCCTTTGATTCTTCCCTTACCGAAGAGCAGGAAGCCGATGAGATTATGCGTCCCTTTTCTTTTTCAAATGCGGAAATACATAGGCCCTATGCAAAATGCTATATAACTCATACCAATCAGGAAACCCATGATATAATAAGGGAAAACCTTCACAGGGCAGCCCTTTTTTCGGGCAAAATCACAGGAACTGGAGCCCGCTACTGCCCCTCCATCGAAGATAAAATTAAAAAATTCCCCGAACGGGATCGCCACCATGTCTACATAGAACCGGAAGGTTTAAACACGGAAGAGCTTTATATAAACGGGCTTTCTTCCTCCCTTCCCGAAGATGTGCAGGACAGAATGATAAGAACCATTCCCTGCTTTAAGGAGGTAATAATTACCCGCCCGGCCTATGCCGTAGACTATGCCTATGTTTCGCCGATCCAGCTTTCATCGGATCTTCAGACACGGCGGATTGAAGGCCTCTTTTTGGCAGGGCAGATAAACGGAACTTCAGGCTATGAAGAAGCCGGAGGTCAGGGCATAATCGCCGGTATAAACGCAGCTCTTTTTTCACGCTCTCTAAAATTTAAGGACGAAAAATATGTTCCCTTTGTACTAAAGAGGGATGAGGCCTACATAGGCGTTATGATAGATGACCTTGTAACTCAGGGAGTGGATGAGCCTTACCGAATGTTTACGGCCCGTGCAGAGTACAGACTGAACCTCAGGCATGACACAGCCGATGAAAGACTTACGGAAAGGGCTTATCAAATAGGGCTTCAAACCAAGGAGGCTTCTGACCGCCTAAAGGAAAAGCTTTTAACCAGAGAAAGAATAATATCGCTATGGAAGGATATAAAGATTACGAGGGAGCTCATTGCAAAAAATCCCGAACTTAAAAACCATATCGGGAAGAGCCTTGCCGATACCCTCCATGACCCTCAAGTTTCCCTTGAATGTATATGCTCAATAGATGAAAATTCCAAGGATTACAGCGCAGAACTTTTAGAATCGGCCGAGCTTGAAATAAGGTATGAACACTATATAGCCGTTCAAAACAGAAAGATAGCCAAAGTGAAACGTATGGAAAACACTAAAATTCCTGCTGACTTTGACTATGATGCAGTTTCCGGCCTTTCTACCGAGTCACGAGCCCGCCTAAAAGAAGTACGCCCCGAAACCATAGGGCAAGCAAGCCGGATTAGGGGGATTAGGCCTTCGGATATTATGTTACTATCTATTCTCTTATAAATCTCTTGTAAATATGCGGACATCTACTGCGTTACTTCACAAAAAACAGTCCTCGACGTGCAAAAAGCACGCCTGCGGGTGTTTTTTGTTCGTGCCTTGTATCTGCCTCGCCTATTTACAAGAGGCTGATTCAAAAACGGACACGGACATCCAATTTTAGGCACCCCTAAAACCCCATACCTTTTTACCTTGAAGCTCTGCCGGTTGTACTCGCGCTGCTTAGGGCTCCGCCCTAAGAACCCAGACTATTGTGCAATGTTTTTAACAATTTTCTTGCCGTGGTTTCTTCATCGTAGGGCATGGTTCTATCTTTAAAGATGATGGAGTTTTCGTGACCTTTTCCTAAAAGGAGGACTGCATCGTTTTTACCTGCAAGACTGAAGGCTTTTTTGATTGCAGAGGGACGGTCTGGTATTATAAAGAGTTCTTCTCCGCGTTTTTTTTCGGGACAGCCTGCGGCTATCATTTCCAAAAGCTCAACGGAATCCTCGCCTCGAGGGTCTTCGTCTGCAAGAATTACAATATCGGAATATAGGGCTGCAATCCTTCCCTGTTCCGGCCTTTTTTTTACGTCTCTTTCTCCGCCTGAACCGAAAAGACTTATAACCTTCCCTCCCGATTTTTTTATGCGCTCTTTTATTGAAGGAAATATTGTCATAAAGGAAGAAGGCGTGTGGGCATAATCAATAAGCACTTCAAAATCCTGTCCCTCATCTATCAGCATCATTCTTCCCTTTACAGGTTTTACAAGAGGAAGTTTTTCGATTATGCACGCGATATCAAGGCCCGTAATTCTTTGTACTGCCAAGACCGAGGCGAGAATATTTTTTACATTAAAGATTCCTGCAAGTTTTAATTCGCATCCGTATTCTTTTTTTGAGGAAAAATCGCAAAGCGTAAATTTAATTCCGGTTGAAGACTCTTCAATATCCTTTGCAAAAAGACCTTTATATTCTTCAATCTTTTTTAGGTCTTTAGGCTCGGTACTAAAAGGGTAGACATTTTTTTGAGTTGTTTCCATAAAATAAGGAGCGGACGGGTCTTCATAGTTTACTATTCCGAATATGGGAAATCCCTTCCCCGGATTTTTATCCAGAGCCCTAAAAAGATTAGCCTTGTCATATCGGTACTGCTCGATAGTTCCGTGAAATTCCAAGTGCTCCTGAGTTACGTTCATAAAAACACCTACATCAAAGATCACATCCTCAAGACGGGCCGTTTTCGGAGAAAGGCCGTGAGAAGAGGATTCCACTACGGCATAGCCGCAGCCTGAATCCCTCATTTGAGCCAGACGCAGCTGAACGATGTTAGATTCGGGAGTGGTCTGATGTTCCGGATTCGGAATTACATTTCCGTCTATGGAGTATTCGACGGTAGAAAAAAAACCGGCCTTTTTTCCGCAAAGGTTTAAAAGCTGAAAGATAAAAGAAACTGTGCTGCTTTTCCCTTCGGTTCCGGTAACGCCTATTAGGCCTAGTGCTCTTGAGGGCTCATCATAAAGAAGGGCAGAAACCTTGGACATAGTTTTGCGTACATCATTCACCTGAACAAAACAAATTTCATCACAAGAATGATTATTTAAATCTCCCTCATAAAAAACACAAACGGCTCCGTTTTCGATTGCAGAATTTATAAATTTTTTTCCGTCGGTATGAATTCCGGGAAGAGCAAAAAAGGCGGCTCCTTTTTTTAAGCCCGTCTTATCATCATAACTGCAAGGCCGAACCTTACGCGAATCATACTCCGTAGAATTTATAAGAGATTTATCGTTTCCAAAACAATTTACAACCTCAATATCTCTGATACATTCCGCAATCGATTTTGTGTATTCCATGTCAAAAAGTATAATTGATAAAATAAAAATTATCAAGTAATATTGATATTAAGCTTCCTTGCCGACAAGGCACATCCATTCGGCTTCGGCGGCAAGGGTTTCTCCTACATAGGCCTTTCCTGCCTGCTTAATCATTCGGGGAGATACACGCAAGTTCGTAACCTCCATTCTAACCTTGTCGCCGGGCTTAACTTGAGAGCGGAATTTAACCTTATCTACTGTAGCCAAGAAAAATAAAGAGCCTTCTTCAAAAATCTTTTGAAAACTCAAAGCAGCTCCTCCGGCCTGTGCCATTGTTTCTACAAGGATAACCCCCGGCACAACAGGGTATTCGGGGAAGTGCCCCTTAAAAAAGAATTCGTCTTGGGTAAAGACGTGTTCACTCACACTCCCGTTTTCGTCGGCACTGATAATCTCGTCCACAAACAAAAAAGGTTTTCTGTGAGGGATTAAGCTTTCAATATCTTTTGTAATACTCATAGATTTCTCCTTATCTTCCATAAAAGTAATATCTTAATATGGCAATCAATATTTGTAATCCCTCAATTTTACACAAAATAATAAGATTAAACAAGGACTACAAAATCACTTGTTAATAACACTATAAAAAAAATGGCCGGACAGCTTACCGTTTATAATCGGCATAATCCCCGAAAAAAAGTTACCGACAGTTGACTAAATTTCTATTTTTTTGTATAATGCTAGCTGTTGATGACGGTGCCGTCACTTTAACCGGCGGCTGTATTTTTCGGTAATAAGAAAATAAGGAGGTTGTTTATGAACAACAAGTTGGCTTTAAAGGATTTAATCAATATCGGCATTTTTTCCGTTATTTATTTTGTAGGACTTTTTGTAATCGGAGCGCCCTTAGGTTTTTTGGTTATAACCTATTTGGCATTCCCCTTTACCGTAAGTTTAATTTTAGGAATTGCGGTAATGTTTTTGCTTGCAAAGGTGCAAAAGCCCTTAGGCCTTTTTATCTTTGCAGCAATTCCCGGATGTCTTATGACCCTCATGGGACACACACCTGTAGTTGCAATCCACAGTCTAATCGTTGCAGCCCTTGCAGAAATCGTACGAAAAGTACTCGGCTATAATACCGCAAAGGGCAGTATCGTAGGATATTCAATAATGTCTCTATGGCTTTGCGGAGCATTTTGGCAAATCTTCCTTTTAAAAGATCAATATTTTGCTCTAACCGAAAAAATGTTTGGAGCCGACTATGCAAGAGAATTAACAAATCTTCCATGGTGGATTATGCCTATACTTTATGTTACAGCATTTTTAGGCGGACTCCTCGGCGGGCTTTTGGGTAAAAAAGTTTTAAAGAAACACTTTGAAAAAGCAGGTCTTCTGTAAAAGAATTGAATGGAAAAACGAGCAATATTGGTCCTTGATCCGCGGACAAAAATATTTTTAGTTCTGGCAATGGGAGCATCTATCACAATTCTTGTTCCCATATATGTAGAGATTTTAAGTGCCGCTCTTTTAGCCTTTTTATTTGTGATGAATAGGCAAGTTAAATCGGCAATAAAATTGATGACGGTCTTTTTATTTCTTGCAGGACTTACCTATCTGCCTCAAGATATTCCCGGCGTTACAAGTATTGTAATGCCTGTAGGTTTTATGATCCGCAGATTTATGATGCCCATTGTTGCCGGAAACTATTTAATTTCTTCAACACCTGTAGGTCTTTTGATGAACGCTCTTGAAAAATTAAAACTGCCGTTTTCAGTTGTGATCACCATTGCGGTTATGTTCAGATTTTTTCCGACACTTAAAGAAGAATACGGGCATATTAAAAATGCAATGAAGATGAGGGGTATCGGTCTTAATGCGGTAAATGTAATCAGTAAACCTATTTTGACACTTGAATATATGATGGTTCCCCTCCTTTCATCCGCTTCAAGAATCGGAGATGAACTTGCTGCGGCGGGACATACCAAGGGCGTAGACGCTCCGGCAAAAAAAGTACGCTATAAAACTTCCCGCTTTACGGCGGCCGATGCTTTTATTTTTCTTTACATAATAGCGGTCTTTATCGCTGCAGGAATAACGAGGATACATGCATAATGGAAACGGCAGTCAATCTTCAAAACCTCTGTTTTAATTATCAAGCTTATGAAAATACGGATCAATCAAACACAAAAAACTTATCCGCACTAAACGATATTTCCATTTCGATAAAAAAAGGAGAATGTATTTTACTTACCGGAATTTCAGGCTGCGGAAAAACAAGTGTGCTGCGCACAATAAACGGTCTGATTCCAAACTATTATGAAGGAAAACTTTTAGGTTCAATTGAAGTTCTAGGAGAATCGATAAAAGAAAAACCTATTTACGATATTTCAAAAAAAGTTTCTACGGTTTTCCAAAACCCCAAATCCCAATTTTTTAATTTGGATACCACTTCGGAAATTCTTTTCTTTCTTGAAAACATGGGAACGCCTTTTGAAAAGATGCATCAAAGGCTCAACTTTATTTCGGAATTTTTGAATATTAAACATCTGCTTGACCGGAATATTTTTAATCTCTCAGGCGGAGAAAAACAGATGATTGCTATAGCCTCAGCTCTTGCTGCCGATACGGATATTATTGTTATGGATGAACCCACATCCAATTTGGACTTATATTATATAGAAAAAATAGCTGAGGTTATTAGTCTTTTAAAAAAGTCGGGTAAAACTTTAATCATAAGTGAACACCGCCTGTATTTTTTAAATGAACTTATAGATCGGGCTTTTTTAATAAAAGAAGGCAAGCTTGAAAAAGAATTTTCTCAACAAGAATTCCTTGCTCTTTCGGAACAAAATAGAAAAGAACTATTGCTTCGTCCCATAACAATGAACAAAAATGTTTTTAACCGTTTGAAAGATTCGGATTATATGCAGGTGCAAAGCTCGGAAACTATCCGTAAAAATAAAGAAGATAAAAATACGGAAGACACAAAATCGGCACATCTGACTGTAGAAAATTTATTCTATCGTTTTAAAAAAGAAAAAGATGATTTTCTCCGTGTGCAAAATTTAAAAATGGAATTCGGCAAGGTTATCGCTCTTACCGGAAAAAACGGTCAAGGCAAAAGCACATTTGCTCAATGTCTTACCGGCTTACTCAAAGCAAAAAAAGATTCCGTTCTATTAAACGGAAAAAAGATTAATACCAAACAACGGCTTGAGCTTTCGTACATGGTATTGCAGGATGTAGGCTATCAGCTTTTTACCGAAAGCGTTGAAGATGAAATAGCTCTCGGAAAAAATAAAAAGATTAAACCTGAACAAAACACTAAAGCTGAAAATAAGGAAGAAAGAGCTCCCGATGTTGAAGCTATTTTAAAGGCGATGAATTTAACAGAGCTAAAAGATAAGCACCCACTAAGTTTGTCGGGAGGGCAAAAACAGCGTGTTTCGATAGGAGCGGCTATCAGTTCAGGTGCGCGTATCATCATCATGGATGAGCCGACCTCAGGAATGGATTACTTTCACATGAAAGAAACAGCCAAGTTAATTAATTCCATACGCTCGAATCAAACTCTTATTTTAATTATCAGTCACGACTTTGAATTTTTAAGTCTGGTTACCGACGAAATAATTTTAATGGAAAAAGGAGCTGTGATTTCTCATTCGGAATTTACAAAAGAAAAAGCCGAAGAGGTCTTTAATTATTTGAAAGATGGAGTACTTAATTAGGAGTTAATTCAATTCCTAATTATGAATTAAAAATTATGAATTAGTTATAGGAGATTCGTTGAAGCTTCAGGAACAAATGGTTCCTTCCGCTTCAACTTCGAGTTTTGCGCACAAGCGCAAAACTCGAATTATAGTATGCCGTTTCTCATTAACATTGCGAAACGGCGGTGTTTAACGCCCTCAAAAATTGATATTTTTTCGGTTGTCAAACAAAGGAGAAATTATGTTAAAGAATTATTTTGCGCTGTCAGACAAGGGAGCGCGGGATCTAAACAAGGCGGTAGCTGTTACTACCTTCGGGAATTTGTTTTTGATTGTTCCGTTGGGACTTTCATTTTATGCACTGCAGGAACTTTTAAAGCCCATTCAAGGCGGTTCCCTTGCAGCTTTTAATCCGTGGATTTATCTAGGGATTTGTCTGCTGATCATTATTGTGCTTTTTTTAATTGAAAAACTCAAGTACCGCAAAACCTATGCAAGCTGTTATGATGAGTCGGCTAATGTGCGTATTTCCCTTGCAGAAAGTATCAGGAAGCTGCCCCTCTCGTATTTCGGAAAAAAAGACTTATCGGATTTGACGGCAACGCTTTTAAACGATGTTGCTACAATGGAACACGCACTAAGCCACACGGCATCCGAGTTATTCGGGGCGGCAATTTCAATTATTGTATCGGCGGCAATGCTTGCTCTTTTTGATTGGCGCATGACGATTGCCCTTTTCAGCTGTTCCGTTTTCGGATTTTTGCTTGTATACTCATCACGCAAACAAGCCCGCCGTTATGCAATTAGAATTAACACAGTACTGCTCGGCGTTTATAATTCCATTCAGCAAATGCTCGACAATATCAAGGTGCTTAAATCCTCCGACAAAAAAGAAAGCTATGTACAAAAGGTAAAAGACAATATTGCACACAGCACAAAGGAAGCGGTTAAAGCCGAATTATTTGTCGGCTCGACTATGATAGGTTCCATCATAATTATCCGCTTCGGATTTCCGTTGGTTATTGCAGTCGGAGCGGTTTTATATGCACAAGGAAGTCTCCCGCTTTTTACTTACCTCGTTTTTTTACTGATTGCCGGAAGAATTTTTGAACCCCTTACCGCCGTTTTTATGCTGCTCGGCGAGTTTTTCCACGCACGCACGGCAGTCGAACGCCAAATGGAAATCATAAACTACCCCAAGCAGAAAGGAAGCGAAACTTTTAACCCCAAGGGCTACGATATTCAATATGACAATGTTTCGTTTTCATACAATGATAATGCAAGCCGCGATACGGTAAGCAATATCAGCTTTACTGCCAAGCAGGGAGAAATCACTGCCCTCGTCGGACATTCAGGCTGCGGCAAGTCAACAATTGCCCGTCTTGCAGCCCGCTTTTGGGATGCATCTTCCGGCACGGTGAGCTTGGGCGGAACGGATGTTTCTACCGTAGACCCTGAAACCCTTTTGACCGCTTTTTCTATCGTCTTTCAAGATGTAGTGCTTTTTAATGACACAGTCTACAACAATATCCTTGTCGGGAATAAAGACGCAGCAAGGGAGCAGGTTCTTGCCGCCGCAAAGGCTGCAAGGTGCACCGACTTTATCGAAAAACTGCCGCAAGGTTATGACACGGTAATCGGCGAGAACGGTTATACCCTTTCAGGCGGAGAAAGACAGAGACTTTCTATTGCCCGTGCTCTTTTAAAAGATGCACCTATAATTCTCCTCGATGAAGCTACGGCAGCCCTCGACCCCGAAAATGAAACCTTAATTCAAGAAGCATTGAGCAAGCTCGTTAAAAACAAGACAGTTATAGTCATTGCTCACCGTTTAAGAACAATCGAGAATGCCGATAAAATCGTTGTTCTCAAAGACGGAGCGATAGAAGAAATAGGTACACATGAAGAGTTGATGAAAGGAAAGTCATCGTATCCGGTGATGTATAAGCTGCAAAAGGAAAGTGAATCATGGTCGGCCTAAATATCGGGGCATCTACGGCGTTGCTTAGCAAAAAACAGTCCTCGACGTATTACAATACGCCTGCGGGTGTTTTTTGCACGCGCCTTGTATCTGCTCCCGCTATTTATGCCGAGCTAAACACTGAGGTAATTTTTATTGGCTCCTAGCATCTGCTCCACCTATTTGCGAGTTAGGAGAAGCCTCTTGTCAGAACCGCCATGGAGGGCGGCGGATAATTCCAATTACGAATTATCCGTTACAAGTTACAAATTATTTTAAAGGAGTAATACTATGAAAAAAAATGAAGAAAAAAAGAAGGCTAAAAAGGAAAAACAGGCTGGGGTTGTAAGCCGCATTCTCTCTTATGCGGGGAAGCATAAGCCCTTTATCTATGTGTCGCTTTTTTTATCGAGCTTGAGTACGGTTGCACTGCTTATTCCGTATGCAGTTGTATTTTATGTTATGCGCGATATTATTTCAGCTTATATGTCGGGTGTGCCGATCGATATAAACCGGATGATTTTTTACGGAGCGGCGGCTCTTATTTCCGCTGCAGCAGGCTTCCTTTTGTACTTCGGTGCTCTTATATGTTCGCATATTACCGCATTCAATTTAATGGGGAATATGAATATGCGCTTGGCGGAAACATTTGCCCGCCTTCCGGTCGGCTGGCACACATCACATGCAAGCGGTTCTGTGCGAAAGGTATTTGAAAAAAATGTCCATTCGCTTGAAGGTCTTATTGCACACATGCTGCCCGATGTCGTACAAAATATAGTTAGTCCGATTGCCGTTTTGTTTTTACTTTTCTTTTTTGATTGGCGGTTCGGCCTTATTTCATTTTTGACACTTGTTATCGCCTTTGTTCTTCAAGGTGTGATGATGGCAAAGGGCAAAAAAATGGGATTTATGGAAAGCTACGAAAACTCACTTGAAAAAATGAACAGTGCCGGTACGGAATATATCCGCGGTATTTCGGTTATTAAAACTTTTAATCAATCGGTACACCGCTTTAAGGATTTTTACAGTTCGATTATAAACTACCGCGATAATGTTTTAAAGTATACCGTTGCTTGGGAAAACGGCTTTGCAGTTTTTCTTGCTCTATTAAAAGCGGGCTTTATCTTTTTGGTTCCCGCCGCATTTATCTTTGCCGGAACGGCAGGAGATGGCGAGCCTTATGCAAAGTTTTTGTACGGTTTTATTTTTTATCTTTCTCTTTCGCCTGTTTTATTTAATATGATGATAAAAATCGTGTACGGTTCAACTTTAAATCTTCAAGGAGGAGATGCCCTAAACCGCATCGAAGCTATCTTAAATGAAAAGCCCGCCCCCGAACCGGAACATTCGGTTATGCCGAAAAAATTCGATATTGAGTTTAAGGATGTTGTATTTTCTTATAAAGAAGGAACACAAGAGACTCAAACCGCCGAACAGTCTTTTAAAAAGGCTATCAGCGGCATATCGCTTAAACTTCCCGAACATTCGTTGACCGCCCTTGTCGGACCTTCGGGCGGCGGAAAAACCACCCTCGTCAATTTACTCGGACGCTTTTGGGAAGCCGATTCCGGAGAAATTACCATCGGCGGCGTAAATATCAAAGATATCAAAACAGATGACCTCATGCACCTTATCAGCTTTGTGTTTCAGGAAAATAAACTTTTTAACGAAAGCATTTTTGAAAATATCCGCTACGGTAAAAAAAATGCAACACGCGAAGAAGTCCTTGCAGTACTGCAAAAAGCAGAGTGCATGGATATTATCGAAAAGCTGCCTGACGGAATAGACACGGTATACGGTACTAAGGGAATATACCTTTCCGGAGGAGAAGCACAGAGGCTTGCAATTGCCCGCTCCCTTTTGCATGATGCTCCGATTATTGTTCTCGATGAGGCCACCAGCTTTGCCGATGCAGAAAACGAACATAAAATCAAAAAAACATTAAGTCAATTACTTAAAGACAAAACGGTAATAATGATTGCTCATCGTCTTTCTTCAATTGTCAATGCAGATCAAATCTGCGTTATCAATGAAGGCAAAATTGAAGAGACCGGAACTCATGCAGAGCTTTTAGCAAAGACCGGCATGTACAACAGCATGTGGAACAACTTCCAATCGGGCATAAGCTGGAAACTGGCTGCGGGAGAATAATTACTAAGCTGAACTGCTGCAGCAATGAGCTTGTCTCGCTTGATGTCCGCGGTTTAACTGATTTGCAGGAACTATACTACCGGGAGAATCGGCTCACTTCATTGAACCGGCAAGGCTTATCCCATTTATGGTTCCTGCACTGCGATGATAATAGTAACCCCCGCTTGACATTTTTAGTTCTTTTTAGTAACATTGTTATTAATTAGTAGAAGAGTTATTATAAATATGGACAAGGATAAGGGAAAAATATTAGCCGATAAGGATGAGCTAAACACACGGGCAAAGATTTTACGCGCTGCAAAACAGGAGTTTTTTACCAACGGCTTTGCAGATACTAACGTGCGTGCCATTGCAGAAAAGGCGGGGGTTACGACAGGGGCACTGTATAACCTTTTTGATAATAAGGACGGTATATTCGAAGCTCTTGTACGCGGCGTGTTCGATGAATTCTTAAACATAATGGCACATCGTGATGTATTTGACGCTGAAAATTTCGGTATGAAAACGAGCGACCTTTCCGCAATTACTGAACTATCGCAACGCCGGTTTTTAAGAATGATAGATTTTTTTTACGGTAATTGGGATGCAATGAAACTGATTGTCTGCTGTTCAAAGGGAAGTTCCTATGAGCGTATTTTCGATAAGGCAATCGATATAACTGAAAAAGATACCTTTCAATTATTAAAACTCGACGGCGTTAAAATGTCGCGCCGTATACGGTTTTTTATTCATGTCATGGTAACGTCCCATTTTGAAAATTTAAAAGAGATCTTTTATCATAATTTGAAAAAATCGGAAGCGGTGAAATATGTGCTCGACTTTAATGTATACCATTGTGCCGGCTGGAAACAATATTGGATGGAACAAGTGAAAGGATGATAAACATAAAAGATTTTTGGAACGCAGTATTAAAAAAGATGCCATACAAAACGATGAATATCAGCGAGTTGTGCAGTTTATACAAGATCGAAAAAGCAGCAGGAGTTCAGTATACGGATAATGGCATTTTCAGAATCGGCATAGAGATCGGTAATAAATGGAATAAACATTTTTGAAAATAGGTGGAGCAGATGCAAGACGCGAGCAAAAATTAACCGGAGCCGTACTTTGTGTACGGTGAGGATTAATTTTTGTAAAGCAACGCAGCAGATGCCCGCATATTTTCAAAAAATATAGGAGGTCTTGAATGGACACATATAAAAGATTGTTGAAATATACTCCTGAAAAAAAACATTGCGTGTATATTTCCATTATTTGCTCCGCTTTAGGCGTTGCTTGCCAAATGGGAGCATTTTGGTATTTATGGAAGTTTTTGTATGCCTTTTTGGTTACAAAAAGCGTTATGGACGGCTCGTTTTATGCAACGGTGATTGTCGCTCTTATGCTCGGTTACTCGTTCGTGTATTTCGCGTCTCTCTGGGCTTCGCATGTCTTGGGTTTCCGTCTTGAATCGAATTTACGAAAAGAGGCGATCAAACATTTGATGAATGCGTCCTTTGCTTTTTTCGATGTAAACAATTCGGGAAAGATTCGCAAAATCATCGATGACAATGCACAGGAAACGCACATGATTGTCGCTCACCTTATTCCCGACAATGTAGCAGCCCTTCTTACTCCGATTTTAATGTTCGTCATTGTTTTTATGGTAGACATAAAACTCGGTATCTTACTCAGCATTATCGCGATAATCGGCGGTGTGCAGATGATGTTTATGATGGGCAATAAGAACTTTATGCAGAAATACATGGCCGCCTTGGAAAGGATGAACAGCGAAGCGGTGGAGTATGTGCGCGGGATGCAGGTAGTAAAAATCTTTAAAAGCACGGTGGAATCATTTAAGGCATTTTATACGGCAATTACCGACTATTCCGATTTGGCATACAAGTACACGCTCAGCTGCCGAAGTCCCTATGTTATGTTTCAAGTGCTGTTCAATTTGTTTGCCGCCTTTACAATCCCTGCAGCAATTTATTTTATGAATAAGGGTGCGGACGGAAATCTCATCATTGCAAAAATCGTATTTTATGTATGCTTTGCAGGAGTTCTCTTTGCTTCTTTTATGCGTGTTATGTATGTCGGCATGTATAACTTTCAGGCAAAGAGCGTCGTAGACAAACTGGAAAATCTTTTTACCGAAATGAGCAAGGATAACATAACCCACGGAACGGAAGAAAAATTTGACAACTTCGGTATTGAATTTAAAAATGTTTCGTTCGGCTATAATGAAGAAAAGATTTTAAAGAATGTAAGCTTTAAACTTGAACCGAATAAAACATACGCCCTTGTCGGCTCATCGGGCGGAGGAAAGAGTACAATAGCAAAACTTATTTCAGGTTTTTATAGAATAAATGAAGGCGAGATTTTAATCGGCGGAAAAAATATTGCTTTATATTCAAGAAATGCTTTGATGAAAAACATCGCCTTTGTGTTTCAAACCTCGAAACTTTTTAAGATGAGCATTTTTGAAAACGTTAAAATGGGAAATAAGGATGCAAGCGATGAAGATGTCATGAATGCCCTTCGGCTTGCCCGCTGCGAAGACATTTTGGCAAAATTCCCCGAACGCGAAAAAACGCTTATCGGCTCTAAAGGCGTGCATTTATCGGGCGGAGAAATCCAGCGTGTTGCAATTGCCCGCGCTATTTTGAAAAATGCCGACATCATCATCTTGGACGAAGCCTCAGCTGCCGCCGACCCCGAAAACGAATACGAAATTCAGCAGGCGTTTTCCAATTTGATGAAAAACAAAACGGTAATCATGATTGCTCATAGATTAAGCTCGATTAAAAATGTCGACGAGGTTCTGGTTGTCGAAGACGGAAACATAATAGAACGAGGCAGCGACAAAGAGCTTATGGAAAAGGGCGGAAAATACAGCAAGCTGCAAAAACTGTATTCTAAGGCAAACGAGTGGCGCTTTTGAAAATATGCGGGCAATTACTGCGTCGCACGTCAAAAATAAATGCTCAACGTATAAAAATACGTTTCCGCTTTATTTTTGCCTAACTCCTTGTACTTACCTCGCCTATTTTCAAAAGGAGAGGCAGTAAAGGAAATCGGAGGATTGAAGTTATGAGTGAACAAAAAAATCATTTGCCGGTTGTCGGTGTGGGGCCTATCTATGTTGTACCGATAATAGCCGTTACGGTTGCAAGTATTATTCTGACTAAGCTCAAAATTATTCCGCCTACAGTAAGCGGATTTGACTTGGTATTCCGTATTGCAGGCATTATGTTAATTGCAACAGGTATATACCTTTGGTGTTCGGCAGTATTTATGTCGCGAATTGACAGTAAAATAAAAACGAACACACTAGTTACTGATGGAATATATGCCCATGTCCGCAATCCCATTTATTCCGCATTTTTGTTTGCTTGTTCAGGTGCGCTTTTACTGGTCTGCAACTTATATCTGCTTATTCTGCCGCCAGTATACTGGCTTTACCTGACCATCTTTATAAAACTTACGGAAGAAAAATGGCTTTTAAACCTATACGGAAAAGAATTCGAAGACTATTGCAAACGAGTAAACCGTTGTATTCCGTCAATATGGAAAAGAAAAAATTAATGTGAAACGGGTAATTAAGTCAAATGATAGGATGCAAAATTCAAATGAACCTTTGCAATTAGTAAATCGGATGTTGAAGTCTGCGGCTAAATAGCACTAAGTACTTCAACCTAAAAACACCCCCAATCCTAGCAATAAAAGACGGGGTTCTTAGGGGCAGAGCCCCTAAGCGGTTCTTTTGAAGATAGGAGGGGTCATAGGGGAGGGAAGAAAACTTTTATCCGAAAAAGTGTCTTCCCTCCCCTAACAATGGAGATCTATATGACACGAAAATTACAAAAATTATTTGCAGTTACCGAGCATGGTGCTCGGGATTTGGTTACAGCATCGGTATGGTCGGTGTTTTCTAACATCGCCTATATCCTGCCGATGTTTTTGATTATGTTTTTTTTGCAGGGCTACTTTGAAGGCTCGCTTAAAACGGCTTACTTTTATACCGGTGTTATTGCGGTTCTTGCTGTGGTAATGTATATTCTTTTACACATAAATTACAACACGCTGTACACGGTAACTTTTAAAGAATGTAAGGAACTGCGTATCGAAATTGCAAACCGCTTAAAAGCATTACCGCTTGCATATTTTTCCAAGCACGATATTTCAGATTTGTCGCAAGCCGTTATGGCGGATGTTGCAACTCTTGAACACGCATTGAGCCACGCCATTCCGCAAACAATAGGACTGGTAATTTATCTTGCAATTATCGGCACAATGATGATTATAGCCCATCCTGCCTTGGGGCTTTGTGTCTTTGCACCGATAGTAGTAAGTTTTATCCTGCTTATTTTATCAAAGAAAATTCAAGTGCGGGAAACCACAAGAGACTTCCACAAACAAAGACAGCGTTCCGAATTTTTTCAGGAAACGATTGAGCTTCAACAGGAAATTAAAAGCTACGGCCGCACAGATACGGTTGCAGAAAAATTAAACCGCAATGTCGATGAGGCTGAAAAACTTCACCTATCGGTTGAAGCCCATCAAGCGATTCCGCTCAATATCGCAATGGCGGCACTCAAGTTTTCGGTCGGGATAACGGTCTTTTTCGGTTTAAAAATGTACTTAGCCGGAACCGCCTCTCTTCTGTATTTTATCGGCTATGTCATTGCAGCCTCGCGCATTATCGACGCAGTTGCAGCTGTCGAAGCAAACCTTGCAGAGATTATGTACATCGATTCACGCGTTAAGCGTATCAATGAGCTGCGCGAAACCGAGGTACAGGAAGGCTCTCCTGCAAACCTACAAAAATACGGCATCGAATTTAAGGATGTTGAGTTTTCGTATAATGATGGGCAAAAAATTATCGACGGCATTTCTTTTACCGCCGAACAAAATCAGGTTACGGCTCTTGTCGGTCCTTCGGGCTGCGGAAAAACTACCGTACTCCGTTTGGCCTCTCGCCTCTATGATTACAACAAGGGACAGATTCTCATCGATGGAAAGGACATTGCAAAAATCGACACCGACAGTCTTTTTGAAAAGATTTCGATTGTATTCCAAGATGTAGGTTTATTCAATACATCGATTATGGAAAATATCCGCGTCGGAAATAAAAATGCTACTGATGAAGAAGTAAAGGAAGCCGCCCGTCTTGCAAACTGTACCGAGTTTATTGAAGCCCTGCCCGAAAGCTGGAATACCTTTGTCGGAGAAAACGGCAGCCGTCTTTCAGGAGGAGAACGTCAGCGTCTTTCGATAGCCCGCGCCTTCTTAAAAAATGCACCCATCATTATCTTGGACGAAATCAGTGCATCCCTCGATGTAGAAAACGAAATGAAGATTCAAGAAAGCTTAAATAAACTTATCAAAGATAAAACAGTTATCATCATTTCGCATAGATTAAAGTCCGTCGAAAATGCAGATAAAATTATCGTCATGAACGAAGGCAAAATAGAAGCTGAAGGCAAACACTCGGACCTTTTGCAAAAATCCGAATTGTACAAAAACATGATTGATAAGTCTACAGCCACAGAAAAATGGGTGTATTAGTTTAATCGGTTAATTTTTAATTCGTAATGGATAATTACAATAAGGCTGTAATTATCCATTACTTCAACCGTCAAGCTCCTATCTTCCAGAGGGAAGCAGCTTTTTCTTTGATCCTCTCGTTAAGCTGATGGGTTACTATAAAAACTTTTTTATCATCTAGACTTAAAATAAGGTCTTCGACTCTTTCTATATTTTGAGCGTCTATATTTGCAAAGGGTTCGTCGAAAATTACTACAGGCGTATCCCTCAAGAGGGTGCGCACAAAGCTTAAACGCTTTAACTCACCGCCTGAAAATTTGTTTTCGATGTGGGTAAAATCCATATTTAAGGCTTCATTATTCGCGAATTTTTCCAAGCCTAATTTTTCCATTAAGCCGAATATTTTTTCTTCTGCAATATCTTCGCCTAATGTTAAATTGTTTTTTAAAGTATCATCAAAGAAAACGGCTTCTTGGGCTAAAAACGAAATAAGGTCTGACCTGTTTTTTATGGAATGAATATTTTTTCCATCCAATACTATGTTTCCGCCTTTAGGCTTTAATAGACCTAAAAGAATTTTCATCGCCGTAGATTTTCCGCTTCCGCTTTCTCCGTAAATGATATGTATTCCCTTATCGGTAAATTTTTTATTTACATTTTGAAGAACAGGCAGCTCGCTATAAGAATAACTTACATCATTAAACGATATATCGCCCGAAGAAATTTCAGCTTCAATCTTTTCTTCTTCCGGTTCCTTAACTATCAAGGTCTTATAACCTTCAAGGGTAACCTTACTCATAATAAAGCGGTTCACATACATAGAGATATAATAAACTTGAGACCTTAGCTGTACAACCAAGCCGTTAGCCATCATAAACTCCGCTATGCTTAATTCATTTTTATTAATCATATAAACGCCGTAAAAAGCAACTGCAATTATACTTAATTGAGATGCAAAAAATGAAAGACTCTGTGATGCATCATTTGCTGCTGAAACCGAAAATTGTTTTTTTGCCAGCTTTTCTACCGATTTATTTAAGAGGTTTTGAAAACGGCCTTCGCTTCCGTAATTTTTTATTACCTCAAAGCCTTTTAACCAATCGGAAAATTCTCCCATGTGCTCATTTACGCTTTCTATGGATTCGGATTGAGTTTTATCCAAGAGCTTTTTAAAAACTTGAGGAATAATCGAAGTAATAAAAATAAAAAAGAGCCCCGCAATAGCTAATTTTATATTAACATATAAAAATAAGGCAGAAGCAAAAACCGTTTCCATAAGAATCTGTCCCATTCCATAGAAGGATTGATAGTATATCCCTTCGAGAGAAGGAAGCTGCTGTTGATAATAAGAAATTTTCTTTCCTTCTTCAATATTATAGAATTCTTCATAGTCGGCTTTTACCCAAGAATGGAAAAGACCTTGCCGTAAAAGTTTCAAACGGTTTGTTTTAAATCTTCCGAAAAAATAAGAGTAAAGCCCGTGAGCTCCTCCCCTCACCAGTATTGCAACAAAATATGCAGATACAAAGATAATTATTTTTTCAATATCCTTGCTTACGGCAGCATCGGCTATTTTTCCGCTTAGCCATGAAAAAGCCGTAACGGCCGCTGCCGAAAAAATTAAAAATAGAAGAGCAAAAAATATAAACGATTTTTCAAGATTAGACAGCTTCTTCATATAATCTCCTTTCGGTTGTATCAAATTTATAAATTCGATCAAACATTTTTTTTGTTTCTGCATCTGCAATGTGCGAAATAATTATTACGGTAGAATCCTTTATACCGAAAATTATTTTTTTTACCCGTTCAATATTTTCATTATCTATATTGGCAAGAGGTTCATCGAATATCATTATCGGGCGTTTATGCAAAACAGCTCTTGCAATACTTATGCGCTTTTTTTCTCCGCCTGAAAAACCGTAAGTTTCCCCTATGACGGTTTCTTTTAAATATTTATCTTGCGTGTACTTATTTAAACCTAAGGAATCAAGAACATCTTTTACTCTTTCTTCGCTTATGTCTTTATCTAAAAATAAATTATCCAAGAGATTCATTTTAAAGATATAGGCTTCTTGCTGCTGAATCGAAATTATATCGGCAATATTTTTTATTTTTTTCGGAGCAGCTCCGCCTATTGTAAGCGAACCGGAATCCGGAGCATACATTCCCAAAAGGAGCCGCATTATCGTAGACTTTCCTGAACCCGATTCTCCTAGGATCAAAATTTTTTCGTTTTGCTTAAATGTAAAATCGGTATTATTTAAAACCTTCTTTTCATTATATGAAAACGATAAGTCTACAGCATCAATGTTAAATCCGTTTAAGTTTCCTATTTCGCCTGTTTCCGTTTTAGCATCTATAAATTCAATCATTGCATCACGGACAGGACGGGAAGAAAAGAAAGTCTTTAATAAATTCGCAGTCCAATACATGGGCCTGGACAGAATCCCGATTAGGCTCATTATGGTATAAAACTCTCCGATAGAAAAAACACCTTTATAAACATAATATGCACAATAAGCCGTCATAAGCAAATTAACGATAGCCGATACAAAAAAACTTACCCCTATCTCAAGACAACTTACATTTATAGCATCCATTTGTTTTTTTCTCAAAAATTCGTTTATCTTATCGTATCTGAAAATTATATACTGCTCACAAGAAAAGACTTTTATAATATCAATTCCTTTTAACCAGGTTCTCACGGCTGAAAAATGTTTTTCGACTGCTTCCATCTTTTCCTTTGAAACCTTAGCCAAAATCTTTTTTAAAACAGTCGGAACAATAAGAGGAATCATTAATAAGAGAACAGTAACAATTGCCGCCTGTATATTTATTGTCAAAAGGGTTATTACCGTTACCGAGAATATCAAGGCATTGTCGGTCAAAGCCGTCCAAACATAAAAATACTGACCGCTTATAACATCTATCTTATCCGTATAATCGGCACTTATTTTTCCTTCAGGGATATTGATATATTCTCCCATCGTTTTTTTAAGAAGAGCATCAAAATAAGTTTTCCGTAAATCTGCCTCGGCAGTTACCACAAGTTTCGATTTTACAAGACTGTAAAGATAAGAAAATAAAGAAGCAAAGACCATCGCTCCTAAACACAAGAGCATCAAGGTATAAAGAGAATAAGCGGTTTTCCCTAAGGCCGTATCAAGAAGCTGCCCCTTCCATAGTTGAAGCTTCATCGTAAAAAACAAATCGATTCCGCTTAAAACAAAAAAAAGCACAAAATATACTTTTCGTTTTATGATAAACCTAAACAATTAAGGCCTCCTTTCGTAAGCATAAGCTAACATTCAGAATTATAACAGCTTACATGATTCTTGTCAAGAATTGATTTGAGAATAGAAAAACTATTGACAAAGACAGCTAAATTCCGCATTATATGATTTAGGAATTTTTACACTATGGAAAATGAAAAACAAAAAGAATTTATTTTAAACGGAAACTTGTGGAAAGTTATTTTTGATCTTTCATGGCCTGCCGTTATTGCAATGATTTTACTGGGAGCAAACAATGTGTTGGACGGAATCTTTGTCGGACATTTTGCCGAAGAAGGTGCCTTTGCGGGTATCTCGGTAGCCCTGCCTCCACTCATAACGATAATAGGTTTAGGCATTCTCATCGGCTCGGGAGCCGGAACTCTTTCAAGTATTGCAATCGGTGCGGAAGATAAAAATATTCAAAAAAAGATTTTAGGCAATGTCAATTTTTTGACACTTATAATAAGTGTAATCGTGATGACTTTAGGCTTTCTTTTTTCGGAGCAAACTCTTTTTTTAATGGGCGGCAGAGGCGATGCCCTAATACATGGAGGCAAATACTACCGCACCATTTTATGGGGCACTCCGATTTGGATATATGCCATTGCTCTTAACAACCTCATCCGTTCCGAAGGAAAAATGAAAACCGCAGCGGCAATTATGGGGATAAGCCTGCTTGTAAATGGATGTGCAAATTATACACTTATGGTAATTTTTAATTTCGGCATAAAAGGTGCTGCCATAGGAACAAATATCGGTATGGCAGTACAGGCTGTCATCGATACAGTTTATTTTGCAAAAAAGAAAATCGATTCTCCTGTTTCCATATTTACAATCAGAATGGACGGCGAAATTATATCTAAGATTATTTCGATGGGATTAGCAGGTTTTATAATGCAGTTTATGGGAACGATCCAAATGCTTTTAGTTTTAAATGTATTAAACCACTACGGCTCACAGGACGACATTGCCTTTTACGGAATCATTACCCGCATTTTTTCATTTATACTACAGCCGATAGGAGGTTTCATGTTTGCCCTCTCCCCCATAATAGGAATAAATTTCGGAGCAGATAAGACGGAACGCCTTATTTCAGCCTTTAAGAGATTTGTATTTGCAGCCATTGTTTTGATAGCTCCATTATGGATTTTAATGCTTATCTTTCCTCAAACAGCGGTTTCCTTGATGATGAAAAATCCTCACTTAAATATTCACAATATTTCCTATTTTAGAATTTACATGGCTCTCCTTCCGGTTATGCCCCTAGTATTTTTTGCCCTAGCTTTTTTTCCTGCCGTCAACAAAGGAAAAATCAGTTCAATATTGGGAATTTTACAGCAAATCGTTTTTTACATTCCGGTAATGTTAATCCTTCCTGTATTTACCGGTATTGCAGGGATCTATTATGGTACATTTCTAATTGAAATGTTAAGTGCAATACCCATATCTATTTTGATAATACGGGAATTCAAGCTTTTGAGATCGGGCATCACCAAATGGCAAAAAAATTAAAAATTTATCTATTTTCAAGTAACTTACTTATTGAAAATTTATTTATATGGTAGCCTAACAAAACTACTGAATCATGCTCTTTTTTCCCAATAAAATTCCGCAATACGCATTTTACAGTAAAATTAAACATCTCAAAAATATAGAAGGAGTATGCTATGCGCAAAAAAAATGTGGACATTTATAGTCCTCCTAGAAAAATATTGATATTTGATTTATTAACCAATTTGGCATGGATTTTATCGACCATTTTAACCAACCGCATCGTAGGAAGCTCAGGAAACATTATGAATATCCTCAGCACTAAGGCTTTCGTAGTTATAATGGTTACTTCAATTTTTAATCCTATCCTAAAGTGGAAGTTTTTAATTCCTGCAATAATCAAGCAGCAGAACAACCCGATAAAAGCTCAAAAATATATTTCTTTATATGTAAAAATTACATTTGCCATACCGGGAATGATTGCTTTTTTCGGGCCGTTTTTTACTTCGCTGGAATCCGGTCTAATTTCTCAAACAAGAACATTCATCTCATATATGAGTATAACTATGGGAAATATGTTCTTAATGGGAACATTTTTCGGTTCTTTTATGATAAGGGCATTGGAAAAATGGGCAGCTTTTTTACCTTTTGAAGAAAAGCATTTAGACCTTTCGATGACACGAAGAACTGCAATCATAAGTATTTTAAGTATTCTATCAACTTCTTTTTTTGCAATAGCGCCTTTAGTTAGGACACAAAGCGATGATATTTATATGCAGCTTTTGACAAAGGTCCTTCCGCTTTTTATCTATGGAATAAGTCTTTCAATAATAAATATAGTTCTTATAACCAAGTCGACCAAAAAGAAAATATCAAACCTACAAGCTGCAATAAAAAATCTATCTTTAGGAAATTATCATCAAGATTTTCTTATGGCAGATTCACGGGACGAAACAGCTCTTTTAATAAAAGATTTTAATATACTTTTAGACTTTAATAAGAATTTTTTTAATGATGTAAAAGCTTCAAGTCAAACCTCACAAGATATTGCCCATAACCTTTTATCGAATATGACAACAGCTTCAAATGTAGTGGATCAAATTACTGGAAATATTTCTTCAATAAACAACAGTATTCAAAACCAATCATCGGGAGTTTTGCAAACTCAATCCACTCTGGAGCAAATTGCAAGAAATCTTGAACAACTTGATAAAAATATTATAAACCAATCTTCGGCTGTAACAGAATCTGTTTCCGCTATTGAAGAGATGACGGCAAATATAAAGTCAATTACCTCAGTTCTAAAAAACAACTTAGGTTCTATGGAAGAATTAAATATCGCAGCCGAAAAGGGAAGAAAATCCATTTCGGAAACAAACGAATTTGTTAAGTCCTTAAGCGAAAAATCCGAAGGCCTTTTAGAAACTACTTCGGTCATACAAAACATAGCCAGTCAAACAAACCTTCTGGCTATGAATGCAGCCATTGAAGCCGCTCACGCAGGAGAAGCGGGAAAGGGTTTTGCCGTTGTTGCCGATGAAATACGAAAACTCGCTGAAGAGTCCGGCACTCAGGGCAAGGTAATTACCACCGTTTTAACGGAATTAAAAAATCAGATAGAAGAAGTAACCAAATCTTCTCTTATGGGCGAAACACAGTTTACGGAAGTAATGCATATTCTTAGCCTTGTCAACAACAGAAACAGTGAAATAATGAATGCTATGAATGAACAAGACACCGGCAGTTCTCAAATTCTTGCAGCAATAAAAAATATTATGCAGATAACCTCTGAAGTCAGAAGCGGTTCGGAAGAAATGCTTATAGGAAACACCGAAGCCGGAAAAGAAATGACAAGGCTTGTAGACATTTCTAAGAGCATAAGCAATAACATGAATGAGATCAATCAAAAATCGGAGCTTATTGCAAGCGAGATAGACAGAGCTATGAACATGACCGAAGAAAACAAGCAGGCCGTTTCTAAAATATTTTCATATCTGGAAAAGCTCGTTATATAAAGTTTTGCCGGTTTGAGGATTAAAAGTATGAATAAACAATTTATTTTAACCAACGAACAAAGAAAATATCTGGGCTTAAATCCGATTGAAGATCACTGGGAAGTAATGAATATAAAAGGCACCCTCTATTACTTTGACGGCGATGTTATCAAAAAAGAAATATCGGCATCGGATTCTGAAGGCGAGGCTTTTTATTATAAAGAAAACGAGCTTAATATTGAAACTGCCGAAAACAGAACTATTGTACTGCCTAAAACGGCAAAAGGAAAACCGAAAAAATTAAACTTTACGGCAACTCAATCATTTAGAGGAATAGGCTTATATTTTTCATTTGGAAGCAGACATGTTTGCATAGGAAACTACACCACACAAAAAACATATTATTCCGAAAGGTTGGAAGAAAGCAAGGCTTCCGCTCTCAATTCTTGGATTGAAAAATGGATAAAGGAAACATCGAAAGAAGATTTAGCCGATTTGGAAAATTTTAAAAATGAAAAAAGAGAGCATCAAAAATATAAGGAAGGGGATATCTTTGCTTTTAAAATAGGAAGACGGCAATACGGCTTCGGTAAAATTTTAATCGATATTGTTAAGTTAAGAAAAACACCCGAATTTAAAAAGAATAAAAACTACGGTCTTAACAATTTGATGGGAACAGCTTTAATTGTAAAGGTCTATCATAAAATAAGCGACAGCATCAACATTGATCTTGATGAATTGGAAAAAAACTTATCCCTCCCTGCACAGCCCCTTATGGATAACAATATCTATTACGGCGAATATAAAATTATCGGAAACAGAAAAGTTACGTATCAAGACTTAAATGATGCTCCGATATCGACAAGCGAGAGTATAAATTATCAGGACAGAGATATTGCCTATCTTCAATACGGCTTGATATATAAAGAAATGTCTTTAAAAGAATATGCTCTATACGAGGATGAAGATTGGTATCATAAAAATTACAGAGCGGAATTAATAGGTTGTTTCTTGGAGATAGACAAATTGGAAGAATGTATAAAAGCAAAATCCAATGCTCCATTTTATCCCGCAGCCGGCGGCAGCTTAAATAATCCGGCAAACAAAAAAGATAAAAATGCAATTTTCAAAGCCTTCGGTTTGGACGGCGATCTGGATTATGAAGGGAATTTAAAGCTGTCACATGAAAACTAATCACCCTACTCCCGACAATATTGAATTTAAAGAGATTACTCCCGATAATTGGAGAATAATCAATTCTCTTTCCGTAAAAAAAGAACAAAAAAATTTTGCAGCCTCAAATGTTACAATCCTTGCAAGAGCCTTTGTTTACAGAAAAGAAAATGCAAAATGATATTGAGAAAGATTTATAAATCAACAACTCTGATGCTCTGCATCGAGGTTGTTGATTTGAAAAATTTGATACTATTTAAAGCCATTGACATTCGGCCGATAGCATTACCGGCATAAAATCCTATTACAATACTTCCTGCACCGACTGATTGCAACGTGCACCACACCACACATTTTGCCTGTTCGGTTTCACCGCTTTACCGCCATGGACGGCGGTGGTTCCATTCTTGCGATGTTTTGCCGTTAGGCAAAACTCGAAACTCAAAATCGGACACGGATGTCCGATTTTGAGTACCTCTCCGCCAAAATGTGTGAACTTAAGGCAGACAAGCCAGCCGAAAGCCAAGAAAGACAAAGCTGTAGTCGGGGTAGCCGTTGTTCCGATTACCGACGACGCAGCTCCCCGCGTAATCGCCCCAGCTACCGCCGCGTATGACGCGGTTATCACCGGATGCAGCACCCTGCGGGTCAACTACAAATCCGCCGGATGTATAAGCAGCATCATTTGCTCTAGGATCATTATCATACCCATCAAAACACCATTCCAATACATTCCCGCTCATATCGTGTAAGCCTAGTGCATTCTTCCGTTTTTCCCCTGCAGGATGGGTCTTACTGTCTGAATTATCACCACACCACGCAACCGCTTTTGTCTCATCCGCATTATTCCAGTCAGCTTTTGCTCCGCTCGCGCTGTTCAGTTTGGTAAGCCATACTTCTCCGTATTTGTCAGCATTGGTGTTGTCGCTTCCCTGCCACCGAGCTGCATACTCCCATTCCGCTTCCGTCGGAAGGCGATACCCTTTCTTCCTCATATCGGCAGATGCATTATCGCAGGCATCTCCGTCCGTTGCGTCTTTTAATACGACGGTATGATCGTCCTTTTTGCGGTAGACGCATTCCCCCTCCCCTTTGATTTTCTGGGTATACGCATTGCACCATACAATACAGTCTCGCCAGCTTACACTCGTTACTGGCTCTTCTTCAGTCCCGCTTCCATCTTTACCTTTTACTCCTGCATTGGCAAACTTGTATCCATTCGCAGGCTGTGTCGCCCAATCGTATACCTCTTTCCACAGTTTATACGGCACTTCCGTTTTGCCAAGCTTATAAGGGCTCAATTTTACCTTCCGCCCTGCGCGGAATACCCCTTTCCAATACTCCTCTCCCATTCCCGGCAATGTATATGTCGGATCTTTACCGGTAATCCCCGCTGCAGGCGGACTTATTTTTATAAAGCCGTCGCCTGTATCTTCAAAACTACCGACATCGCCGGAAGGTGGTGTAGATGGTGTTCCGCCCACCGGCTTAAACGTTACATTCACCGTTGTATCTGCGCTTATCTTTACCACTGCGACGTTGCTACCAGCCTTGCTACCGGACTGTAGTGCACTATGCGGCGTTACCGTCCACGTGTCTACCTTATAACCTGTATTTGCCGTTGCTGTAATCGTCAATTCCTGACCCTTTGCCACCTTCTTATCCGTCGGAACTTCAGGCGCTACCGTTACCTTCCCGTTACTGCCTGCACTAACCGTTACCTCATACTTTTCCTCCCTGCTGCTATTCCCCTGCACCTATTTACAGCCTCCTATCATCATCGCAGCAAGCAGCAGCACTGCTACACCTAAACCTAAGAGCTTTCCGCTCTTTTCCTTCATTTTCATACAAAAACCTCCTCTGTATGTGTAATTATAGGGTATATAATAACAAAAAGCAAGAGCATTGTTTTAAAAACAAAATTCCGGCTAATCCTTTTACAGATTAGCCGGAAAGTTTTAGCAATTAAAAGATTAAGGCAGAACGGCAAACAGCTTTTCCGCCTTAGCCAACCTATACCGCTTTTAGATAAAAATCCGTTTCCGTAGTGCGGAGATCCTTGACGGTTATCTGTCCTTCTTAATTTGATCAAGCCATTTGAGCGTCATCTTTTTGCCGAGTCCCGCTTAAAACCGAGCAGCCCACTCGGCAAGCTCAGTCTTATTCAGCGGCCCATTCAGCAACTTACCTTCGATAATAGTTGCTTTCGGAGCACTCGGCTGTAAGTTGGCTACAGCTTTGCCAAAACCGCTTCCGCCCGATATGGCAAAAAAACGATCTTCTTACCGGCAAAATCATAACGTTCAAGAAAGGTATTGATGATTGTCGGATAAAAAATTACACCACTTGAAAAAAAATACATTATGATTTACATTTTAAGTGAAGTAATCGATAATCAGATAATAAAGAGGTGACATTATGAGTAATAAAAACTCTAGTACATCAGTTAAAAATCTAGAAGATTTAATTGAAAATAATAATAAAACGGGTATATTTAAAGAGATCATAGAACAACATGAAATGTTTTTAAAAGAATTCCCCTTACAACGGCTTGAAAAGCTAGAACTAATAGAATATACGAATTTAAATAAATCAGATTCTTTTTGTTATTGGGTTGAATATAAACTAAATAAGCTTGGAGCAATAGGAGGTTACAATGCCTATAAATTCGGGATATTCAGATCTAATGAATCCAATACACTATCCAGTGATAATCGTTTCAGCCATAATGATAAATATTCATGGAGATCAAAATACGGAGAAACAGTTGATGAAGTATTTAAGAATATAAGAAATAATATAGTTTTAATTGCCAAAGCTGCCCAAAGTGGTGAATATGAAAAAATAGACAACATTGACATAGATAATATGTTCAAATGGAAAGTAGCATTTTTATATTCAAATATGAAGTTATTACATATTTATAAGATAGACACTCTTCGATACCTTGCTGAGAAATATAAAATGGAAAATGCGAAAAGTGCTAAGATATCTGAAATTCAAAGATTCCTTATTAGTAGTTATAATGGTAAAAATTTATATGAATATGGTGAAAAACTTTGGAAAGAATGGGTAAACTTTGACGAAAACAACAAAACTGAAATAGAATTGCATGAACAGAACTCTTATGCACATACTAATATAAAAAAATATGTACAATTACTTAAAACAAAAAAGAACATCATCCTACAAGGTGCACCGGGTACAGGAAAAACATACGCTACAGCTAAAATTGCTCTCTCACTAATAGGAGAAAAAATAGATTATTCCAATCATTATAAAATAATGGAAACATATCAAAAATATGTTGATGAAGGACAAATTGCCTTTGTCACATTCCATCAATCAATGGATTATGAAGATTTTATTGAAGGATTAAAACCTCAAATTTTAAAAGATGAACAAGATAATCTGACTGGTATTAATTATATTGTTGAAGACGGTATATTTAAAAAGATATGTAAGGCAGCAATTGGAAACTATTCTAATAGTAAAAAAACGCTAGAACAGTTAAACAATGATATAATGATTAAAAATATCCACACATATCTTAATGAATTGGATATATTTGAAAGACTTTATGATTCCATAATTAGAGATATCAAAAATGGTAGTATTACAAATTATCAATTTGCCAATAGTAAAAATATCCCCATTAGTTGGGATGAAGATCGAAAAAGAATTGTCTTTAGAGAACAAGCAGCTAGAACAGAAAAAAAAGAAAATATTAAACTTTTGTTTGAATATTTTATTAGTAATAATATTAGCGATGTATCATCATACAATAAAGATCAATGGTTTAAATTAATTTCAAACTTAACTGCTGGAAATACAAAAACCATTGATTATATAGAATACGGATGGATAATAACTGAACTAATTACTCGTTTTAATAAAAACGAATATAAAGATGATTTACAAAATAACCATAATAGAGCAACTGATACAGTCATGAAACAAAATTATATTCTCATCATCGATGAAATTAACCGAGGCAATATCTCAAAAATATTCGGAGAATTGATTAGCTTACTGGAAGCAGATAAAAGATTAGATGCATCACATCCGATAACATTACAGCTTCCATATTCAAAAGAAAAATTTGCCGTCCCTCCTAATGTGTATATTATAGGCACAATGAATACTACTGACCGCAGCACAGGATCAATCGATTATGCTCTCCGTAGACGTTTTGCCTTTATTACCCTCAAATCGGATAAATACGCTATCAAAGATTTTTATGACAATAATATAAGTAATAAAAATAATCTTCTAAAAAATAAAGCACTCGAAATGTTTAATAAAATAGAAACTTTTATTAAAGAGTATAAATCCGAATTGGATTTTGATGATTTAATGCCAGGTCATAGTTATTTTATGGCAAACACGGAAGAAGAATTACAGCAAAAAATAGAATATGAAGTAGAACCGCTATTGCAAGAATACTATAAAGACGGCTTACTTTTAAAATCATTCAGTTCAAATGAAACAAACTAAAGTTTTATATTTTAAAGAACATCAAGCTCCTCATCAAGAATCGGAAGATGAAAAAATATTATTTCAGGAGGTACGAGAGCTTGCTCAAAAAGAAAATTCTGAGATTAAATTTTTAGGAAATCCCAAAATTGATGAAGAACCTGCCTATCTAGGCATTAATTGGAACATAACGGCAAGCTACTATATCGGAACCTGCTGGTTAATAGAGAATAAAATAGCAGTTGCAGTCAGCCCGAAAATTCAGGAGCTTGATTATTTGGCCATGCTTGATGCAGCCTTTTCAATTGAAAGCAGCAATGAAATAGCATATTTTTCAACCTGTTACGGTATTGATTTTAATAAATCTTTAATCAAACTTAATCAAGAAATGTCAAACTATCTTACACCGCTTCTAATTACACAGTTTGTTGCATTAGTTGAAAAAATAGTACACAAGGGCTTAAAAAAAGGATATGTGTACAAAGAAGAAAATCTTACCGGTAAAATAAAAGGGCGAATATCAATTTCAAAAAATATTAAGGGAAATATTTGTAAAAAACGGCTTTATAAGAATATCTGTATCTTCCAGGAATTTACTCATGATATTCCGGAAAATCGGTTATTAAAAAAAGCTATTCTCTTTTGCAAGAAAATACTTGCACATAATAAAAGCCTTCAAGCTCATTCTATAGGAAAGAAATTACAAGAAAGGCTTACACGTATATTAACTAGCTTTGAATCTGTTTCCGATTATATTAACGTTACCGAAATAAAATATTTCCGTACAAACACCTTATTTTTTCATTACAATTCTGCCTTAAAATTAGCCAAAATCATTTTACGCCGTTATGATTATGCTATCAGTAATACAGTAAAATCAGAACAGGAAACACTGCCCTATTGGATTGATATGTCCCGCCTATATGAATTGTATGTATATAAAACGCTTGTTGATAGATATGGATTAGACACTATCTGTTTTCAGGTAAAAGGACACGGAAAAACCGCAGTAGATTTTATCAAAAAAGATGAACAGCTGATTATTGATGCAAAATATAAACCCCGCTATCGTGATTCAAATGCAAACATGCTTGAAGATATACGTCAAATAAGCGGTTATGCCAGAGATAAAAAAATACTTAAAGCACTTGGAGTTAATTTAGACGAAAACACCGAAATAAAATGTCTTATCATCTATCCGGAACCTCAAAAACTTAATTCAGAGATTACTGAAGATAATGAAGAGAATGATGAAGACTGTACAACATTTGAATCTAAAAATAATCAAAGTATAATTGAGCAAGCGGCTAACATTACATGGTTTAGAAATTTTTATAAGATAAGAATTCCATTACCTACCATAAACTCAATTTAACTTTTTACTTTACTTACACTAAAAAAGACCATTTTTTAAACTTGTAATACACAAAGTTTACCTCCGCTCTATATATTGCAGGTTTCTAATTTCATTACACAATTCTTTTCCATATGAGCTGAGAGAGCCGTAGTTAGTAATCAAATTCATAGAACTATTTTCATTCATCAATTCCGGAAAGAATTTTTTATATTGACCTGATTCATATAAAAATCCGGGATTAAAATCTGCAGGTTTTGCTTCAGGCGCACCGCTATAATATCTTGCCGTAAAATTTTTAGACAATTTATTTGTTTCATTGCTAAAATAACGCAGCTCTGTTTTTCGCCATGTTCTAATATCATATAAGAAAAAATCATTTTGAGCATAAACGGTAACAAGCTGATTTTGCTCAGTTATTATACCGTTATATACAACTCCGTTTATAGTCTTTGATACATTTTTGTTTACAGGATATACAGGCCCATATATCTCTTTCACCTTACCATAATTATCGGAAGGAATAAGAACTAAATCGGCATCCCGAATATCGATAAGATTAAATATAGAATTCATACCGCCTCTGATAAAAGTTATTTCTATAATTTCAGGCCCATACTTTGAAGCGCTAAGTTCATACCTTATTGCACTCCTTATTCGATCCTCATCATTGTAATTATTATCCGGTTTCACAATAGCGAGTCTAATTGTAAGCTTACGGTTTACTTCCGCAATTTCTCTTGAAGCTATTCCCGGAATTATTTTTTCCGCTTTTTTAAAAGAGGTTTTTGCCTGGCGGAAAGCGGTATAATCTTTTAGCTTTAAGTTATAAGTACCTTCTTCGATGTAAAGATATGCTGCCTTTTCTTTTGCAAGCCGGCTTTTTTCCAAAGAGCCCTTATATCCCGGAATCCATGAATTTGAAAGCATATAGTATTCGGATGCTTGAAGAAGATTATCCGGCTTATTTGTATAAGCAAGAGCTTCGGCCGCATTATAAGCCGTCTCTGCACCCAGCGAATTTATCTCATTATCCAGATGGCGGGAATATTTTTTTGCACGTTTTAAATTCTCCAATGCCTTAGAAATATTTTTAGGATCGTTCCCCGGCATCTTCACAATGCGTAAAGCTTCATTGTAAAGAGCTTCCGTTGCTCTAGTATAAGCCGTATCTTTTAGGCTGCTATAATCTTTAGCTTCAAAGACCGCAAATTCTTTTTTTCCCTGTAGACCTTCGGGATACATTCTTTGAAGAGTAGAAATACGGCTATAAAGCAGCATCCAATCGGAAATATTATCTGCAATATCGGCATAGTATATATCGTATCTTTCGGCCTTGCTAATCATATCCATAATCGACCGCTCAGCCTTAGAGACCTCAGTGTTATAAACCCTTATGTAATCATCAGATACATTGCCGCCAATAAGGAGGTCGGCAGCGGATATAGCCCTTTGAACAGGAGTCGAACCGTGAATATACATACTAGCGCAGCCTGTCAACAAAGCAAACAGACTCACCAAAATTAAAAATAAAGAAAACAGTTTAATAGATTTCATATATACATTATATTAAAAAAATAATGATTAGTATACTACCGTTGAAAATCGGACATCCGTGTCCGATTTTCAACTTCGAGTTTGCGGCAAGCACAAACTCGCCAAGCATAGAAACACCGGCATCCATGCCGGATTATGAAACGTGCATACTTAGTCTTTTTTTCAATTTTAGGTTTCAAACTAGTTATCAGGGTATTCTAATTACATAAAAAATATGCTATTATATAAAGATAAAGGGGGTAGAATATGAGTTATAGCACATTAGAAAAAGAATTGAAAACGCTGCCGGAAGAATATCTTGAATCTGTGGCGGAATATATTGAACTATTAAAGTATAAGATTTCCTTTTTAAATCAAAATCGCCTTTCAAAAAAAGCTCCTATTATAGGACTTGCAGAGGGAAAATTTCCAATACCTGATGACATAAACGCATATGATGACGAAATAAGTGATATGTTTGGAGGAACATTTGGATAAGCTAAGCCTTAAAGCGAATTTATCTTGCCTGTATATAAAACCAAGTCATGTGATTGCTCTTGGAACACTTACTTATTCTAAAAATGCACCAAAATTGCACAATGATCCTTTTGATCGCATGTTAATTTGCCAAGCAAAAGTAGAAAATATGTTTCTCATGACTCATGATTCATTAATCCCATATTATAATGAAGATTTTATATTAACAGTTTAATAAATTAATGATTGGAAATCAAAAAATATAATAAAACTTGATTACATAATTAAGGAGAAGCAAGATGTTGGACAGTAAAGGCTTTGACCTATGGTCAGATAATTACGACTCACAAGTAGAAATATCAGATGAAGAAAATGTTTATCCCTTTGCCGGCTATAAAAAAGTTCTAAGTACGGTATACGAAAAGGTTCGCAAGCAAAATCCTAAAAATATTTTGGACATAGGATTCGGCACAGGTATTTTAGCAAAAAAACTTTATGACGACGGATATAATATTTACGGAATAGACTTTTCAAATGAGATGCTAAAAAAGGCAAAACAAAAAATGCCTAATGCAGAACTTTTGCAATTTGATTTTACCGATGGTCTCCCTAAGGAATTTGAGCAAAAACAATTCGATGTTATACTCAGTACCTATGCAATTCATCACATAGATGACGAAGCAAAAAAATTATATATTCTGAAGCTGTTAAAATCCTTAAACCCAAAGGGTATTCTTATCTTCGGCGATGTTGCATTTGAAACGGAAAAAGATATGGAAGCTGCAAGAAAAAAAGACTATGAAGAATGGGATGATGAAGAATATTATTTAATTGCCGAAAGATTTAATTTATGGTTTCCGTATCTAAAAACGGATTTTATAAAAATATCTTATTGTTCCGGTGTATGTACAATTTATAAGGAATAGCAATGCAAGACTGGATTAAATATCGAATACCTAAAACACTTTTGGATAATAAAAATAAAAACATTAAAATCGAAGAATTTAATGAATCTGAACACAAAGATATTATTCCTCAAATATATGCCGATGCCTTTTGCGATAAGGCATGGGAAAGTGATTGGTATAAAATAGATCTTTTTAATCCCGCCTCTTGTTTTCTTGCAAAATATAATGAAGAGTACACAGGTTTTATTATTTCTTTTATAAAAGAAAATTCGGCTTACATCAGTGTTATTGCGGTTCTAAAAAAATATCAAAAATGCGGAATCGGAATATCTCTTATAAATAGAGTTATAAATTATTTTAAAAATCAAAATTTGGAAATTTATTTTGATGTCGAATCAAAAAATAAAACGGCAATAAATTGGTACAACAAGCGCGGATTTGTTCAAATTATTTAGGAAAAAAATATGGAGGTATGATAGACAGTTCGGCAGAAATTCAACCTCACTGTTTATCTACCGAGTTTTGTACTCAAAGTACAAAACATCGTACTATTATATATGTGTGCTTTTATAGCACACACTTGAAAAAACTTTTTTCATGATTTGATAATCCTTGCAAAAAGTTTTTATGGAGTAAAAAATGAAAACAAAAGATATTGAAACGGAAAGGCTAATTTTACGCAGTATGACACTTGACGATGCGGATTTTGCAGCAAAGCTTTGGGGTGATCCGGAAAACGGGAAGTATCTTGCAGATGAACCGTATAAAAACGGTGATGAACTTAGAAAGGTAATTTATGATATTGACGAATGGGAAGATGAATATCCTTTTATTGCTGTTTGTAAAAATACGGGAGAACCCGTTGCAACCTGCTGCTTAGGGACGGAAGGGCCAAAAGATCATTGGGGCTTCGGCTATACGGTAAAAAAAGGCTTGTGGGGTCAAGGGCTTGCGACCGAGATGGTAAAAGCTTTGATAAATTTTGCATACTCGTTAGGCGTGCGTAATTTTTATTGCACAGTTGCAAAAGAAAATAAAGCCTCGTGCCGAGTAATGGAAAAATGCGGATTAAAAATAAAAGAGACAAAAGCATTTAAAAAACGCGGTACGGATATGGAGTTTGAATCCAATATTTATACAATGACCATGGAGTAACCTATAAAAATGGAAGTCTTAATCTTGGTTTAAATCCTGAGGGCGATTGGATATAATCCCCGTTACTCCTTTTTTGATAAGGACCTCGGCTTTTTCTTTATCGTCAACAGTCCAACACCAAGATTCTTTATCTTTCTTTTTCGTAAAGCATTTATAAGAAGGCTTTAAAATATCCGGCCTACAAAATAGAAGACCCCTGCCCTTTTTTAAAAAAAAGAGATTATCGGGATGATTATCATAGATTAAGGCCGTAGGAATATCCGAACATATCTTTGAAAAATATCTTATAGCAAAGGGATTAAAAGAAGAAACCAAAAACCTGTGAGGATTTTCAGGCAGAACTTTTAAAATATCCTTTAAAACCTGATAAGTTTTTTCTACAACGCCCTTATATTTTAGGTTATCTATTTTTATTTCTATATCGACATAGATATCGGAGCCTAGAAGTTTTAGGACATCATAAAGTAAAGGAATTTTTTCGCCTTCATATTCTTTTGAAAACCAAATACCGAAGTCATATTTTTGTAATTCTTCCCAAGATAAATCTTCAACTTTTAGATCAGGAGCTTCAATAATCTTTCCGTTTTCATAAATTCTTCCTGTACGCTTAATTGAGGAATCATGAATAACCGCAAGTTCTCCGGTTTTGGTTAAATGCACATCCAGCTCCACTCCGGGGATTCCCAGCTCTACAGCCTTTTTAAATGAGGCAATCGTATTTTCAGGAGCTAAACTTGAAACTCCTCGATGACCAAAAAGAAGAGGCCTTTTTGCATTAGGCAAAATTTTTTTATGCATATTCCTTTTCCTCATAAATTAAACAATTTTTACTATAGCTATTATAGCAAATATAGTTTATACTGTTAAGGTATTAAATAAATATTGGAGAAGCTATGAAACAAAAAGAAGGATTTAGAAAATACCTTCCGATAACTTTTTTAATCGGAGCAGGATTTTTTACAATGGGGCTCATGGATCCATTGTATGACAGTTATGTAACTATTTTTTTAAGCCGTTATATTCCTTTTAAATGGCTTGTCGGAATATTGATGTCGCTCGATAATGTTCTGGCAATATTATTAATTCCCATAGTTTCGGCATGGTCGGATAGAACCCGAACAAAAATAGGAAGACGAATGCCGTGGATTATAATTTTGCTCCCATTGTCGGCAATTACTTTTAGCTTTATTCCATATGCAGCAAAAAATTCTTTGGCGGCATTGATAATTATTCTTGCCCTGCTGAATTTATTTAAGCAATCGGTGCGAGGCCCCGTCATAGCTTTAATGCCGGACATTGTTCCTGCCGAGTTCCGCTCTCAAGGGAACGGAGTTATCAACACTATGGGAAACATTGCCGCAATAGTAGGCACCTTATTTTTAGCCCGTCTAATGGATGTAGATACTGTCCTTCCCATTATAGGGCGTACAAAGGATGTTCTTTCATTTCCGGCAGCGGGTCTTTTGGTTATCCTTGCAACCCTAATGCTATTTTTCTTTGTAAAAGAAAAAAATGTTCCGCCGTCCAATTCTTCTGAAAATGAAGAAGAAAAAAAAGTGCCGTTTATACAGGCAATGAAAACCGTATTGGCAGGCAGAAAAATCGAAGACGAGGAAAAACCCGATAAGAGTGCCCTATTTGTTCTTGTTTCGCTTTTCTTATGGTTCCTAGGCTATCAGGGAATGCTGCCATACATCGCCGAGTACAGTATAAAACATTTCGGTGTATCGACAGGACAGGGAGCCTTTGCTGCAGGAATGGTAGGAATCGCCTCAGCCCTATCAGCCATTCCAATGGGATATGCTGCAAGTAAGTGGGGACGAAAAAGAATGATAAGAATCGCTTTGGTAGTTGTTGCGAGTTTGTGTTTGGCTCAATTTTTCTTAACCGAAATTGCAGGTATTCTAGGCCTTGCCGGAGGACAATTAAAATACCTATTTTGGGGTTTAATGTTTGTGTTCGGTATTTTTTGGATCTGTATAATAGCAAACTCCTTCCCCATGCTTTGGCAGATGGCTGGCTTTTCGCACATAGGACTTTACACAGGCTTATACTATACATTTTCTCAAGGAGCGGCAATAATAGCCCCCTTCCTTGCAGGTCTTATAATCGACTTTGCAGGACACAGAGCTGTCTTTGTATACTGTGCATGTTTTTTTCTACTCGCATGGCTTATGATGGGAAAGGTTACCAGAGGGGAAAAACACGATAAGGTAGAATAATTTTTTAAACTTTATAGGGCAGGTTTAGTTTTGTTATACTTCAATCCGAAAATCTGCATAGCCTCTAAGCCTTACCTCTTCGGAATTAAGGCTTTCAACACGGGCATAAGGATGCTCGTGCTTGAGAGAATAAAGGAATTCTCCCAAAGTATCGGTATCGGCTTCGGCAATAATTTCGACAGAGTAATCGGCAAGGTTGCGGACTCTGCCCTTTACATTGAGGCTCTTTGCAAGAGAACGGGTCCAATACCTGAATCCCACACCTTGAACCCTTCCTTTAACTATAATATGAAGAGCTCTCAAAGCCTCCTTATCCATTGATACTCCGGAAACCTAGGGCTTCGGCAGTATCTATAGGCTTAATCCCCATACTCTCCGCAAAAGCTATTGCATTCCTACAGCCCAAAATAGTATGCTCGGGGAAATGAGCGTCAGAATTACAGATAATCCTTGCCCCCATATCTGAAGCAAGTTCCCAAAATTGCCTAACCGGATAAATAAACTCATCGCGTCCGGCACGCACAATTTTTCTTTTAAAGGTACCGTATCCGTTTATTTCTATCGGCATATCAAGATCAATGGCCGCCTGAATCAATGCCTTTGAGCAAGCCAGATGGTCTGAATCTATATTTGAAACATCAGCTAAAAAAAGATCGGGATGGGCTAAAAAATTATAAAGGCCTGATGCCATTCCTTCAATCGTAAAATCAATATAACCGAAGAGCTCTTTTTTTGTAAGGGTCGGCGCATATTCCAAGCGGCCGTCTACATCATACCAGTGAGAACCCAAAACCAAAAAATCCGACTTCAGTTCCTCCCTCAAAAAATCCTTGTACCAGATCTTATAGCGGGGATGCCACTCGCATTCAAAGCCAAAATATACGGGAAAAGGAGCATCAATGACAGCTTCCTCTACCATGCTCTTATAGAGATTTACCTCATATTCTCCCATACGGCAATAATCCCACGAAGAATCGGGATAGGGACAATGATCCGAAAAACCTAGAGCCGAACAGCCGGCCTTAATCGCTTCTTTTACATAATCGATCGGCTTCCCTTCAGCATGTTTACACAAATAAGTATGGGTGTGAAAATTGCTTATCAAATTATTTTTTTTCATCGGCCTTAATTTTATTTATTATGGAAGCCTTTGTCAATCGGAGAAACTATATACAAAAATATGGAATTTTGTGAAAAAATGCTTGAAAAAAAATGAATCCCATGCTATGGTCAAGATTTAAAGATAAGATTAATGAATGATAATAAAAAAATCAGCCAAAAGCTCTGGGCGCAAAACAAGTATTTGGTTTTAAGCAAGTCTCAAAAAATTTATAAGGATATAAGAGAGCTTTTAAAAAAAGAAGACATAGCCCCTGATGAAGTGCAGCTCCTAATTGATCAAGCCATTAAACTTGAAGAAAACCCAAAAGAAGTAATCAATTCCCTTCAGCACATATGGGGCTATTTTAAAAATTGCGCAGAAAAAAACGCAAAAGAAAATTTTTTAAATATGATTGAGCTATATAAATATGGAAAAATAAATAAAAAAGAAATTTTAATCTATCTTTTAACCTTGCTAAAAAAATATCCTAATAAATATTTAGAAAATTCAAATATTTTTAAGGAAGAGGAAAATTAACATGAGACTATGGCATCAAAACCTGATAAACAGATTACCCGCACAACAGCTATTAGGGCAACATAGGGAATGCTGTGCATTGCGAGGAAACGGCTGGGGCAAAAAGCATTCTGTTGTGGACTATGTATTTTTATACTCACCCTACAAACTTTTTCAATATCACGAACTGGTAATGGAAGAGATGAACAAAAGAGGGTATAAGGTTTCGGAAGAATGGTTAGATAAAAACTATCGAGGCAAAAAATGTCCTCCATACGGCGACCTAAAGAAAATCAAAAAGACAAGTCCTATTTACAAGGAGCATGATGAAAAATATATGCAGGAATGTATTACTAATCTCCGTGAAAAAAATATAGAGATATAAAAAAACGCCCGCATCCAAGGCGGGCGTTGTGCAAAAAAGGCTTAAAAATCTATTCGGCTGAAGCTTCTTCAGCGGGTTTTTCTGCAGGGGCTTCCGCAGCCTTTTTATTCTTAATGTTTGCTCTGCATATTTTGCAGATCTTTGTTTTTGCACCGTTAATCTCTTGTTCGTACAAAACTTTGATTCCGGTTTTGTTACATACGGGGCATACCCCGCGTCCGCGGTTTTGCTCTGCGCGGATTCCTTTACCTCTATGAGCCTTTGACACGGTTGTACCTCCGATTTGATGAACTATCTACTACCTGATCGGTATTCTTTTTGTGTTCGGATTCACTCTTTGACGATTTAAATCCTGCTTCTTTTTTAGAAGTCTTTTTGTCATCGGATTTTTTTGAATCATCTTTTTTCTTTGTATCCTTTTCCTTTTTTTCAAAGTCATAGTCTACAAGTTCCAAGATAGCAACATCAGCTGCATCGCCTTCACGGAAACCGATTTTTAAGATACGGGTGTAACCGCCGTTTCTGTCTTTCATTCTAGGGCCGATATCGCTGAATAGTTTTTTTACAATATCATCATCCCAGATATACTTTGCAGCATGACGCCTGTTGTTGAATGTATCAACCTTTGAGCGTGTAATCAATTTTTCCGCAGTTCGGCGTACTTCCATCGCTTTTTGTTTTGTTGTCGTAATCCGCTCGTACTTAAATAGCGATGTAACCATATTTCGGTGCAAAGCACGGCGATGTGCAGTTGTACGCGAAAGCGGATTAAAGCCGTTCTTATGCTTCATCTGTTTCTTCCTTCTGTCTTGATACTTTTATCGTATTTTTTAGATGACTGTAATCAGTCATACCCAAGCGCAAATTGTATTCCGCCAATTTAGCATGAATTTCATTTAAAGTCATTCTGCCGACATTGCGCATACTTTCGATCTCATCTTCCGACTTCTGAGCCAGTTCGCCGAGAGTTTTAATACCGGCCGAGTCCAAGCAATTTTTAGCCCGAACGGAAAAATCGAGAGTAGTAATTGAAGTTGCTAAAAGCTGTTTAATTACCGTTTCTTCATTATCATCTTCATCTTCACCGAGATAATCATTTTCGTTAAAATTAATAAAGATGGAAAAATGATCTTTTGCAATTTTTGCAGCTTCGCCCAAAACATCTTCAGGTCTGACCGTACTGTCAGTCCAAATTTCAAGAATGAGCTTATCGTAATCGTTTCTTTGTCCTACTCTGCAAGGTTCAATAGCATAGCTTACCTTTAAAACAGGACCGTAGATTGCGTCCATCGGAATAGTTCCGACAATTTCAATGTATTTTTCATTAACTTCTGCCGGTACATAACCTCGGCCGAAATCTACTTGAACATCAAACGAAATATTAGCACCCTTCATCAATTCCATAACATGGAAAGGTTCGCCTAAAATTTCAAGCTGTCCTTCAACGGCAAAATCTTTGCTGGTTATCGACGCAGGCCCCTTAAATTCAAAATGAAAGTCACCTTGTTCCGATTCATCCGATAAACGGAGGCGGATCTGCTTTAGCTTATTCAAAATTTCCAGCGTATCTTCAGAGACGTTCGGAATATTTTCAAACTCACTTGAAATTGTGTGGGGTACGCCGTCGGCATCATGCGATGTTATAAGCACTGCCGATATAGCATAACCTTGAATTGATGATAATAAAATTCTCCTCAAACAATTTCCGATGGTTGTTCCAAAACCGGTCTCAAAAGGGGATGCCGTAAACTTACCATAGCTTTCGGTTGATTCTTGCTGAGCAAATTCCAAGCCTTTCGGCTTCTTAAATCCTTTTAAAAGATTTTTACGGGCCATTCACGTCTCCTTATATTCGGCGCGTCTTCTTGGGACGGCAGCCGTTGTGCGGAATGGGAGTTACATCGCTGATTGAGCGAACCTTTAATCCCATTGTTCCAAGCGTTCTGATAGCCGATTCACGGCCGACTCCGGGACCTTTTACAAAAACATGAACTTCATGCAAGCCGTAGGGCTGGCACTTTTGTACAGCTGTTTCTGCAACGGTCTGAGCCGCAAAGGGTGTCGATTTTTTGGCACCGGCAAAGCCTAAGCCGCCTGAAGATGCCCATGAAAGAACATTTCCCTTTAAGTCGGTTATCGTAATAATTGTGTTATTAAAGGTTGCTTGAATATAAACATTGCCTTCATATATGCTTTTCTTTTCTTTTCTTTTCTTTACAGTAGCCATGTTTTAATTACCTCCAACCACGATTATTTCTTCTTACCGGCAACGGTCTTCTTCTTACCCTTGCGTGTTCTGGCATTTGTCCTAGTTCTCTGTCCGCGTACCGGAAGACCCTTTCTGTGTCTTTGACCGCGGTAGCAGCCGATATCCTGAAGACGCTTGATATTTAAAGCCACTTCGGTTCGAAGGCGGCCTTCTACCTTGTACTCTCTGTCAATCACTTCACGGATTGCAGCTAACTCGGCTTCATCCAAATCATTCATTTTTTTCATCGGATCAACCTTTGTAGCTTCACAAATTTTGTTTGCCGATGAAGTCGAAATTCCATAAATGTACGTTAATGAAACATTAACATGTTTGTTAGGGAGGTCAACTCCCGCAATACGAGCCATTATCCAGTGTCCTCCGTTAACCTTGTCTTTGTTTATGCTTAGGATTTGTACAGATTATCCGTACTATTCCGTTGCGCTTAATAACCTTACATTTATCACAAATAGGTTTTACACTTGTTCTAACCTTCATATTCACTCCTTCAAAGAATGTATTCTATATCATTCTTAAAAAAAATTCTATAGGTTCCTTGATCTAATCTTGCCTTTTTTAAGCAAGCCGTCATGATGGTGCATTTTAAGCAAAGCTTCAACTTGGCTCATTGTATCCAAGTCAACACCAACCAAAATCAGCAATGAAGTTCCGCCCATCAGCATAGAAATATTTCTGGGGAAACTAAATGCCCACTGAATTATAGTAGGAAGTACTGCAATCGCAGCCAAATAAAGCGAACCGGGCAATATCAATCTGTTTAAAATTTTCTGTAAATATTCTTCAGTCTTGTCGGTTCTAATTCCCGGAATCGAGCCGCCGTTTTCCCTTATTTGTTTTGCTATTTCCGTTGGGTTAAGTGCAACCTGTGTGTAAAAGTAAGCAAAGAAAATAATCAAAACAACATACATAATGTTATAACCCCAGCCGTCTGAGCGCAAAAATCTTGCAACTGAAGCCAACCAAGAAACATTCGAGCCCCACATCTGCGAAAGCATGAGGGGAAAGGTTAAAAACGATGAAGCAAAAATGATGGGAATAACACCCGAGGGGTTAATCTTAAACGGAATATAAGTATTCTGTCCGCCATACATTTTTCGGCCGATAACGCGCTTTGCATAATGAACCGGTATTTTGCGCTGGCCCTGTTGTTCGTAAACAACCAAGGCTATAATTCCTACAAACATCGCAAAAGCAATAATTACAAAAACAAGGTTTAATTCGTTATTGCTTACAAGCTTGATCAATTCCCAAACAGCCTGAGGAAGACGGGCAACGATACCTGCAAAAATCAACATCGAAATACCGTTTCCGATACCTCTTGCAGTTATCTGTTCACCCATCCAAACGGTAATCATAGTACCCGTCGTTACCGTAACCATCGTAATAAACAAGTGTAAAACAGGACTTGAAATTACAACAGCACCGGGTATTGCTCTGGCCCATGTACCTACAGCGGAAGATTGAAGAAGAGCAACAAAGACGGTAACGATTCTTGTCCAAACCTGAATCTTTTTGCGTCCTCCGTCTTCTTCCGCTATTTTTTTAAGGCGCGGGAAAATAATCATGGCAAGCTGCATCAATATCTGAGTCGAAATATAGGGCATTACACCGAGCATAAATACCGAAAAGTTCGAAAACGCTCCTCCGACAAAGAAGTCCATGTGATCTGCAAAAGCATTTCCCTGACCTTGTCGAAAGTATGCTGTAAGAGCACTAGGGTCGATACCGGGGATGGTGAGTACCGAACCTAAGCGGAAAACTGCTAAAACTATGATCGTAAAGAAAATACGGCTTCGTAAATCCTTTATTTTGAACATATTTGCAACTACATTATTAGCCATTTTTACCGCCTTTTATGCTTCAGACTGAACTATTGTTCCGCCTGCCTTTTCTATTTTTTCCTTAGCCGATGCAGAAATTTTATCTACATCAACCGTCAATTTTTTTGTTATATCTCCCGTTCCCAAAACTTTAACGTAAAGAGAACCTTTTCGGAGAAGACCTTTTTGCATTAAGGACTCTTTGTTTACAGTCTCGCCGTCGCTGTACTTTGTTTCGAGCATGGCAAGGTTTACAACATAGAATTCCTTTTTAAAAGGATAGTTTGAAAATCCTTTTTTTGCAACACGTCGGTACAAGGGCATCTGTCCGCCTTCAAAGCCGGCATAAACCTTGCCGCCTGAACGGGCTTGCTGACCCTTATGTCCCTTTCCGGAAGTTTTTCCCCAGCCGGAAGAAGAACCGCGTCCTACAATCTTCTTTTTATGAGTTGCTCCTGCAGGAACAGTTAAATTAAATTCGGACATTAGTTTAACTCCTTAACTTCAACTACATGAGCAACGGATTTTACCATACCTAAGATAGCAGGATTTTCCTCATGCTCAACTACAGAGTTGATCTTTTTTAATCCCAAAGAGCGTACCGTCGCGCGGACATGGTGTCTTTGCCCGATTGTGCTTTTTATCAATTTAATACTAATTCTCTTTGCCATTTACTTACCCCCATACATCCAAAAGGGTTTTTCCGCGGCTCTTAGCAATTTTTTTGCCGTCCATCAAAAGACTTGCAGCATCAAAGGTTGCTTTAACTACATTTACTGCGGAGCTTGATCCCAATGACTTTGAAAGCAAGTCGGTTGCACCGGCAGCTTCCATAATAGCACGGATTGTACCGCCTGCGATAATTCCCGTACCGGAACAAGCAGGGCGCAAAAGAACTGACGAGCCCTTGAACTTGCCTTGAACCTCATGAGGAATTGTGCCGTTTTTAAGCGGAAAGGTTACCATATTGGCTTTTGCCTTTTCGATACTCTTTCGAATAGCATCGCTTACGTCATTTGCCTTACCGAAACCGTATCCTACTCGTCCTTTTTGATCGCCGACAACAGTTAGAGCAGAAAAGGAGAACCTGCGTCCGCCCTTTACAACCTTAGCCGTTCGGTTCAATTTAACAAGCTTTTCAACATATTCTTTATCGGTATGCTGGTTATCATGTTTTGATTCTTTTTGATGACTCATAACCTCTCCTAAAACTTAATTCCTGTTTTTCTTGCACCATCGGCAACGGCCTTTACAACACCGTGGTAAAGATATCCGTTCCTGTCAAAAACAACAGTGTCAATATTTTTTTCCTTGAGGCGCTTGCCGATTTCTTCACCGACTTTTGCCCCAGATTCAACATTAACCTTAAGCGATCGAAGAGCTTCTTCCATTGTAGAAACGGCAGCCAATGTCTTGCCCTCTACATCGTCAATAACCTGAACCGAAATGCGTTTGTTGCTTCGGAACACGGTCATGCGCGGGCGTTCTGCAGTACCGAAAATAGACTTTCGAATGTGCATCTTTCGCTTAAATCTTTTTCTATCTTTATCATTACGTTTTTTGTCCATAATACTACCCTTACTTTACACCGGACTTTCCGACTTTTCGTTTGATGATTTCGTCTTCGTAACGAATTCCCTTGCCCTTATAGGGTTCCGGGCCTCTCAACTTTCGTACCTGTGAAGCAAATTGTCCGACAGCTTCTTTTGAAGCTCCTGAAATAATAACCTTCAGCTGGTCAACCTTTACTTCGATTCCTTCGGGAATAAGAACGGAAAAGTCGTTTGAATAACCCAAAGCCATTACAAGGAGTTTGCCTTGAACTTCGGCTCTGTAACCTACACCATTGATTACCAAGGTCTTTGTAAAGCCGGTGCTTACGCCGGTTACCATGTTGTTAAGAAGACTTCGATATAAACCGTGATAAGCCCTTGTTTGAAGCTCATCATTCTTTCTTGTTACAAGAACATGATCGCTTTCAACCTTAAAATCAACAGCCTCTGTGTGATAATCTTGTGAAAGTTTCCCCTTGGGACCTTCAACGGTAAAGATACCGTTTGCAACATTCACTTTTACACCTGCAGGAATAGCAACAGGCAGTTTTCCAACTCTTGACATATTGCTCCTCCTACCAAACCTTGCAAATAAGCTCGCCGCCTACTTGGCTTTCGCCGGCAGCTTTTCCGGTAATGATACCCTTTGAAGTCGATACAATAAGAGTACCGTAGCCGTTAAAAACTCTCGGTAAGCTCTTATAACCTAAATATACTCGGCGGCCGGGTGTGGAAACCCTTTCGATTCCGTGAATAACCGAAGATTCTTTATCATCGTATTTTAAGAACACACGGATATTGCCGGCTCCTTCCTGGGTCATTTTTTTAAAGTTTTTAATATACCCTTCCGATTTAAGAATACTGATAATTTCCCACTTCATCTTTGAAGAAGGAACATCAACCGATTCGTGACCGGCTGAAGCAGCATTTCTAATTTTAGTAAGCATATCTGCTATCGGATCTGAAACACTCATTATCGTTCCTCCTACCAACTCGACTTTGTAACGCCGGGGATTTGCCCTTCGCTTGCCAATTTTCTAAAACAAACACGGCACATTTTGAATTTTCGCAGATAACCTCTAGGGCGTCCGCAAACCTTGCATCTGTTATACTGCCGTGTCGGATACTTTGCTTTTCTGTTAGCTTGATTAATTTTTGCAACTGTAGCCATGAAATCCTCTCTTACTTCCTAAAGGGCATACCAAACTTTGCAAGAAGCGATCTTGCCTCTTGATCAGTCTCGGCAGAAGTTACTACGTTCACATTCAATCCTGAAATGCGTTCGATTTTATCGAAGTCGATTTCGGGGAAGATGATCTGCTCGGTAATACCCACTGAATAGTTTCCGCGACCGTCAAAACCGTTCGGGTTAACTCCGCGGAAATCCTTAACACGCGGCAAAGCAACATTGATAAAGCGGTCTAAGAATTCATACATTCTAGCACCGCGCAAAGTTACCATTGCCCCAATCTCATTTCCCTCACGAAGTTTAAAGTTTGCTATACTCTTTCTTGCCTTTGTTTTCACAGCTTTTTGACCGGTGATTGTTTCAAGGTCAGTTACTGCAGCATCAAGTAGTTTCCTATTCGTGAGAGCTACACCAACGCCCATGCTTACTACGACTTTTTTAAGCCGAGGAATTTGCATAACGGAACTGTAGTTAAATTCCTTTTTAAGCTCGGGCATGATTTGTTCTGTATAGACTTTCTTAAGCCGAGGTACGTAATTACTCATTATAACGCTTCTCCACACTTACGGCAAATTCTTGTTTTTTTGCCGTCCTTTATTTCGTATGCAATACGGGTTTTTCCGCATTTTTTGCATATAATCATAACATTGGATGCAGATATCGGAGCTTCAATTTCTACAATTCCGCCCTGATCCTGCTGGCTTCTTTTGCGCATGGCTTTCTTTATCATATTAAGTCCGCCGACGATAACCTTGTTATCTTCCTGCAAGACCTTTACGACTTCGCCCCGCTTGCCCCTTTCCTTACCTGCAATAATTTCAACATTATCATTGCGGTGAATTTTCATCTTTCCTGCCATAAACTCTCCTTAAAGAACTTCCGGAGCAAGAGAAACTATCTTCATGAAATCATGATCACGAAGCTCTCTGGCTACAGGGCCGAAAATACGTTTTCCCTTAGGGTTTTTATTATCGTCAACGATTACGCAAGCGTTATCGTCAAAACGAATATAAGTTCCATCGGGACGGCGGTATTCTTTTGAAACACGCACAATAACGGCTTTTTCTACCGTACCTTTTTTAATAACCGATGTCGGCAAGGCTTCTTTTACCGCCACAACGATTATATCCCCAATACCTGCGTATCTGCGTTTTGATCCGCCGATAACCTTAATACATTCGACGAGTTTAGCGCCTGAGTTATCGGCAACGTTTAATCTTGTTTCAACCTGTATCATTTACCTTAACTCCTTGCCTTACTTAGCCCGCTCAATAACTTCAGTAAGCATCCAAGCCTTATCCTTACTGATGGGCTTATGCTCTACAATTCTTACGGTATCGCCGATGTGAGCCGTATTCTCTTCATCGTGAGCCTTATATTTTTTACTGCTCGATACGTATTTTTTGTAAAGCTTATGAAGCTTTTTAGTTCGGACTTCAACGACGATGGTTTTATTCATCTTGTCGCTTGTTACGATTCCGACAAACTCGCGCTTCCCGATTTTTTTTGTATTTTCTGTTGTTTCCACGGGTTAAGCTCCTAATTTGCACCTTCGCCGGCCAATTCTTTTTGGCGGATAAAGGTATTTAACATCGCTATTTCACGACGCATACTTCTCTTTTCAAGAGGGTTGTCCAAATGGCCTACCACAGCTTGAAATCTCAAATCCATGTATTTTTGCTTTAGATCATTGCGTTTTGAAACAAGTTCTTTATACGACATTTCTCTGTATTTTGACTTCTTTTTCATTTTAAACGCTCCTTAGTCGGCCTGAATCTGCTCGGCAAACCTTGTCTTAAAGGGAAGTTTGCTTCCTGCCAAGGTCATAGCTTGTTCGGCCAAATTCTTATCAACACCGGCTAATTCAAAAATAATAGTTCCGGGTTTTACAACCGCTACCCAGTATTCGGGGGCGCCTTTTCCGCCGCCCATTCGAACTTCAGCGGGTTTCTTTGAATAGGGTTTATCCGGAAAAACTCGAATCCACAATTTTCCGCCTCGCTTAATCTTACGATTTAAAGCAACACGGGCAGCTTCAATCTGTCTGTTTGTAAGCAAAAAAGGCTCAAGAGAAACTAAGGCGTAATCACCGAAATCGATGTTATTGCATCGAGTAGCTTCGCCCTTGATTCTACCGCGCTGAACCTTTCTATGTTTTACACGTTTGGGACTAAACATAATTATTGCCTCCCTTCTTGAGCGGGCTTTTCAGAGCGAGGCCGTCTTTGTTTTTTGAGCAAGGCACCTGCATCTTCTTTTTGTTCTCCGCCAAACATCATTCCGCTGTAAAGCCATACCTTAACACCTATCTTTCCATAGGTTGTATCCGCTTCAGCAAAACCGTAGTCTATATCTGCCCGAAGTGTGTGAAGAGGAACTCGGCCTTCCTTCATTTCTTCGGTTCGCGACATTTCAGCACCGCCTAAGCGTCCTGAAATTCTAATCTTTATACCTTGAGCACCTGACCTCATCGTATTAAAACAAGCTTGTTTTAATACCTTTCGGAAAGAAGCTCTTCCTGCAAGCTGGCGTGCAACGTTTTGGGCAACTAAAGAAGCTCTCAATTCGGCTCTCTTTACTTCCTTAATCTTGATCTGCACTTTTTTGCCGAGCTTTTTCTGTATAATGGCTCCGATATTTTCGATATTGGCACCTTTTACACCGATTATAACGCCGGGACGAGCCGTGTGAATCATAATCGTAATCCTTTGGGGATGACGGATGATTTCAACTTCGGCAATGTCGGCATTTTTACATTCAGGAATTTCCTGAATCATAGCTCGAATCTTTAAATCCTCAAGCAACAAGTCGGCATAATTTCGGGGGCCTGCATACCAGCGAGACGACCAAGTTTTGTTTATACCAAGTCTTAATCCTGTAGGGTTTACTTTCTGTCCCATATCTACTCTCCTGCTCTCTCGTCAACGACAACTGTGATATGACACATTCGCTTTAAGAGAATGTCTGCACGGCCCTTGCCGCGACACCAAATTCTTTTTAGCCTGGGCCCTTCGTCAATCATAATTTCCTTAACAAAGAGCATATCTTCATCAAGCTGCTTATTTTTGTAAAGAGCATTTGAGGCAGCCGATTTCATAGTCTGAGAAATTAAGACGGCTCCCTTTTGAGGCATATTTTCCAAAATAGCCATTGCTTCCGGATAAGGCTTGTTCTTTACGACGTTTGCCACCGGTCTTACCTTGGTAGGTGATGCAATAAGAAATTTCGTTGTTGCTCGATATCCTGTTCTTTCAGTCATCTTCATTCACCTATTTTCCAACCTTCTTGTCAGAGTTTGCATGTTTGCGGAATGTACGCGTAGGAGCAAACTCTCCAAGTTTATGTCCAACAAGATTCTCGGTTATATAAACCGGAATCCACGTCTTGCCGTTATGTACCGAAATAGTGTTACCGACCATTTCAGGTATAATTGTAGAACAGCGGGAATAAGTCTTAATCGGTTTCTTCTTACCCGATCTGTTCATCTCATTTACATTCTTAAAAAGACTCTTTGCAATAAAAGGTCCTTTTTTAACTGATCTTGACACTTGTGCAGCCCCCTAATTCTTCTTCTTTCGTCTTGAGACAATGAAGCTATCCGAAGGATTGCGCTTCTTGCGGGTCTTATAACCCTTACAAGGCTGACCCCAAGGAGTAACGGGATGTCTTCCCTTTCCTCGTCCTTCACCACCGCCGAGGGGGTGATCAATCGGGTTCATAGCCATACCGCGAACGGTGGGTCTGATTCCAAGCCATCTTGATCGACCGGCTTTGCCAAGACTTGTATTCATGTGATCTTCATTGCCGACTTCGCCTATTGTTGCATAACATTTCTTGTTTACCAAGCGAGTTTCTCCGGAAGGCAATCTTATGGTAACATATTCGCCTTCTTTTGCAGCAACCAATGCGCCGGCACCTGCCGAACGCGCCATTTGTCCGCCTCTTCCGATCGTAAGCTCAATATTATGCACGGTAAAGCCGACGGGAATCGCTTCCAAAGGAAGAGCATTTGCAACATCCAATGTAGCCATTTCGCCGCTCATAATCTTTTGACCGATTTTTAAGCCCTTGGGAGCGATGATGTATCGTTTTTCTCCGTCAGCGTAAAAAATCAATGCAATATTTGCACTGCGGTTAGGATCATACTCGATTGTCCTTACAGTGCCCGGAATACCATATTTGTTTCGCTTAAAATCGATTTGTCGGTATTTCTGTTTATGTCCGCCGCCTTGGCCTCGAACTGAAATGCGTCCTCTTGAATCGCGTCCTGCTCTGTTCTTTTTGCCTGTAGTCAAAGACTTTTCAGGCTTTTGAGCTGTAATTTCATCTTTTCGCAAATCAATTCGTCCGCGCAATCCGGGCGTCATCGGCTTATATTCTTTTAGAGCCATTTTGCTATCCCCTTAGCATAAGCACATTAAGGCTTACGCACCTTCAAAAATCTTAATTGTCTCGCCCTTAGCAAGCTTTACGGTTGCCTTTTTCCAAGATGAAGTTTTACCTTCCTTGTAGCGGAGACGCTTAGTCTTTCCTCGAACATTAACAACAGTACAATCGGTAACTTTTACATTGAACAATCTTCGTACTGCTTCCTTTATCTGAATCTTGGTAGCCTTAGGCGCTACTTTGAAAACATATTTACCCTGCTCGCGAAGTTCTGTGCTTTTTTCCGTAAGAACAGGCGCGATAAGTATATCATTGTATTCCATTATTATTCGGCCTCCTTACATCCGTAAAATTCAGAAAGATTTTTTGCGGCAGATTCAAGCATGATAACTTTTCGGCCGTAGAATAAATCGTGAGCTCGAAGGCGGTTATATGCCAAGAATGAAAGATGCGGAATATTGCGTCCTGCTCTTTTTACCAAAGAATCATCATCCTTTAGAATAATAACAGCGCGCTCGCCCTTTGCAAAGTTATTTAAAATCTTTACAAGGTCGCGGGTTTTTCCGCTTTCTACCGTAAAATCTTCTACAACCACTAACCTGTCGTTTTGAGCTTTAAGGCTCAAAATTGACTTCATAGCCAATCTTTTTGCTTTTTTAGGCATAGAATAGCTGAAATCTCTAGGTTTAGGTCCAAAAATAGTTCCTCCTCCGACTAAAAGAGGGGATTTTTTATCACCGCGTCTTGCACGTCCTGTACCTTTTTGGCTGTAAGGCTTGGAATTTGAACCGTGAACCTCAGCTCTGCCCTTTGTACAAGCCGTTCCGACTCGTTTATTGGCTAGTTCATTATTGATGGCGTAGTAAATAACATCATCATTTACGGGAAGACCGAACACCTTGTCATCAAGATTAATTGTCCTCAATTCTTTACCATCGACTGAATAGACTTTCTTTTCCATGTCTTCTACCGTCCTTATTTAGCCCGCTTTACTGCGGATTTTAAGAATACAGTTGCATCCTTTTTACCCGGAACAGAACCGCGAACCATTATAACACCCAATTCAGGATCAATCTTTACGATTTGCAAATTTTGAACGGTAACCTTGTCAAAACCCATTCTTCCGGGCATTGTCGTATTTTTAAAAGAACGACCCGGAGTTGTACAGTGTCCCGTCGAACCTGCTTCACGGTGGAACTTAGAACCATGGCTTGCTCTACCGCCCCCATAGCCCCATCGCTTCATAACACCCTGAAAACCTTTACCTTTTGAAATTGCCGTAATGTCTAAATACGAAACTTTTTCAAAAGCCTCTACACCGAGCTTATCACCTACTGCGACTTCTTTGTCAAAATCACGGAATTCCTTTAAAAGTTTTAAAGGCTTGATGTCTCCGCTGAACTGTCCTGCATAGGGTTTGCTGGTGTGCTTTTCTTTGAGCTCACCCAAACCGAGCACTACTGAAGAGTATCCGAACTTTTCCTTGTCTTTTAGTGCAACAACGGTATTGGGTTCTACCTGAATAACCGTAACCGGCATAAGGTGACCGACTTCATTGAAGATTTGGGTCATGCCGATTTTTTTTCCAATCAGTCCAATCATTTAAATTCTCCTAAGGTACGCACCCCTGATTAAAGGCCGTCTACCATTGATTTGATTAAATCTTATTGTTTAATTTCTACATCAACACCGGCTGAAAGCTCCAATGCCAATAAAGCATTCATAACTTCTGCCGAAGGTTCGATAATATCGATTAACCTTTTGTGCGTTCGCATTTCAAACTGCTCACGTGACTTTTTATTTACGTGAGGCGAGCGAAGCACTGTAAACTTGTTAATCCGAGTGGGAAGCGGAATAGGACCGCAAACCTTTGCGCCTGCTTTTTGAACAGCCTGTACAATGGCCTTTGAACTCTGATCAACCAACTCTACATCGAATCCGCGAAGCTTTACGCGAATCTTTTCCTTTGTCATCATTTCCTCCGAAGAGATGCAAACGGCACTTACAAAAAGAGCAAGCGCCGTTTTTTGCATCATTTATTCGATAATGTTAGTTACCTGACCCGAAGCAATAGTTCGTCCGCCTTCGCGAATAGCGAGTTTAAGACCTTGATCCATAGCTATGGGGTGAATAAGTTCACCGAGAATCTTTGTATTATCGCCGGGCTTAACCATGTCTGTTCCTTCAGGAAGGTTTACAGTTCCGGTAATGTCGGTAGTTCTGAAATAGAACTGAGGTCTGTAACCTGAGAAGAAAGGACTGTGTCGTCCGCCTTCTTCTTTTGAAAGAACATAAATCTGAGCTTCAAATTTGGTATGAGGATGAATTGAACCGGGTTTGGCAAGAACCTGTCCGCGTTCAACTTCTTTCTTTTCAATACCTCTCAAGAGAAGACCTACGTTGTCTCCCGCTTCACCTTCATCAAGAAGCTTGTTGAACATTTCGATACCGGTAACAACGGTTTTCTTTGTGGGCTTAATACCTACAATTTCAACTTCTTCGTTCATCTTGATAACACCGCGTTCGATTCTTCCCGTAACAACGGTACCGCGTCCCTGAATTGTGAAGATATCTTCAATAGGAAGAAGGAAGGGCTTATCCGAATCGCGGACGGGATCCTTGAAGTAACTGTCCATTGTCTGGAGCAATTCTTCGATGCAAGCCGTATCTTCAGCAGTTGCACCCTCCTGAAGAGCTTTAAAAGCAGAACCTTTGATAATGGGAGTCTCCTCAGGGAAACCGTAAGATGCCAAAGTTTCTCTAACTTCTTCTTCTACCAATTCTATAAGGTCGGGATCATCAACAAGGTCAACCTTATTAAGGAAGACGATGATTGAAGGTACACCTACCTGACGGGCAAGAAGCAAGTGCTCTTTTGTTTGAGGCATAACCGAGTCCGGAGCGGAAACAACGAGAATACCGCCGTCCATCTGGGCAGCACCTGTGATCATGTTTTTAACATAGTCAGCGTGGCCGGGGCAGTCGATGTGTGCATAGTGTCTCTTATCGGACTGATATTCCAAGTGTCGGGTATTGATAGTAATACCGCGCTCTTTTTCTTCCGGAGCATTGTCGATCTCGTCATATTTTAGAAGCTTATCACCATACTTCTTTGCACAATACGTAGTGATCGCTGCCGAAAGAGTGGTCTTACCATGGTCAACGTGACCGATGGTACCAACATTCATGTGAACTTTCGTTCTGTTAAATTTTTCCTTTGCCATGAGATCCTCCTAAAAGACGTAGGCAAGTCTAATATTTCCCGCATTAAAAATGACGAGATTAAAAAGTTAACCGGTCTTTCGTAACCGAAAAACAAGCTTAACAAAGAAATAAACCGGAGAAACATAAGACAGTAATTAAAATCAGATAAGATTTAAGCATTTTCTTTATTTTTTAAAGAAAAACGCTTTTTATCCACCGCCCATAGGTTTTCGGACAGCATTTGGACCCACCTGATCACCTGTAAACCGTAACTCCGATGACTGGTTTGGCATCCTGCGAAGTTTTAAAGATTTCTTTCCTCATTTGCTTAAATAAGGACGGCATCCGCCTGCCAAAAAGGCTTTACGGCAATGCAAAACTTCTAAAGAATACCGATCTAAAGCCCTTTTAGGCCTTAAATCATAATTTCAACACGAGCGTACTTTATACCATAAAGAATAAAAAATGTCAATAGGAAAATTTGTTTTTGTCAAAAAAAGAGCGGCGAACCTAAAAAGTGCGCCGCCCTAATTACCCGTATTAACGTTTAATAAGGATATTCTACATAGAACCAATCCAAGTCAACATTAGCGGGAGGGGTACCGATAGGGTGAGCGACGAGATTGCAGCCCTTTGTCTGCCCCCATGCATTGCCTTTTGACTTTGCATCGGCGGGAGTGTCGTCGTCCTCATGGCTGTCGTTCGTTGCAGCATCGTTGGGACTTCTTGCCGCATCGTCGATATCTACACCGTTAGGACTGAGGGGTGTCCTGCCGATTTTTAAGGCATAGTTGCCGCCTTTGAATACGCCCCCGTCCATAAATCCGGTAATCAGCACATAGTATTTTGCGCCTGTCTCAGCCTCAAAATAGGTGGTATCAAGCTCATATTGGTCATAATTCACAATGGGCGTAGGATTGGAGCCAAGATCCAAATCACCGCTCGCATCCGCTTTAAAAACCATAATTTTAGTATCGGTTTTATCGTTACCGCCGTTATAGTGCTTATTCGGCACGGTCGAAACCCATACGATTTTTTTGTTAAACTGCAAGGTAATAGTTTTATTGGCGTCTATCGCCGTAAAGGTTTCTGTTTTTAAATCACCTAAAAAGGCACCGTAAACGGAATAGCTTCTGCCTTTTATTAGGCCCTTAAAGGTGATAGGAGTATTTCCAAGCCCCGCAACATAGGCTAAGGGAGCGTGTGTTACCTCATCAACGAGAGTAATCTTACAGGGGATATCTTCAGCCCCTCCTCCGTCATCGTTTGTAACCTTAACCTGCACTTCCTTTTCAGTGTAAAGACCGTTTTCGGGAGGAATATTACCGTCCTTTATAGCCTTTGCAGCCTTATATACGTTTACTCGGCCGTGCCCCAATCTGTCGGTAAAGCCTGTTGCCCCATCAACTTTATCCGCAGTTTTTTCAAGCAGAGCCTTAATTTGATATGGAGTCAAATCATGGGCTCCAGTGAAGGAAAGAAGATAGGCGATTGTACCTGTTACAAAGGGGGTTGCCATTGAAGTCCCGCTCATCGTTTCGTAGTCGTCCTCGCCGTATATGCCGCAGGATTTAATACCGTCGCCGGGAGCCGAAACGCTTATCCATGCACCGGAATTGCTGAAATGCACTTTTTTGTCTTTACCGTTGGTAGCTCCAACCGCCAATACGCCCGGGAAAGCTGCAGGATAAGCTGCCGTATAACGGCCTTCGTTACCCATCGCAATTACCGGGAGTATATTGTGTTTTACTGCATTGGTTAAAACCGCAAATGCAAATTCGGTTCCGTAAGAACCGCCCAAGCTCATGTTTACGGGAACCGTTTTTTGTGTAATTTGAAAATCGTCATTCTGCAAGTAAGAGGGCAACTCATTAATCTCTGCCGGAGTTCTGCTTGCCTTAGGCTTGCGCAAAATCGTAACTATTTTCGTAAGGTCAAGCATTGCGCCGTAAACAGACCAATTCCTACCGCTGCCTTCAACTCCCAGCGATTGATATGAAATGAGTTTTGTGTTTTTCCATGCAACGCCTGCAATGCCGGTGTCGTTATTGCCGCGTGCGGCGATAGTGCCCGAACAGTGGGTACCGTGCGCTCCCTTATCCCAGTTTTGTCCGATAGGAATTTCGGTAAAGGAGCTTCCATCACCGATATATGTATTCCCTGTACTATCCGTAGCACAGGACTTTGCATACAGCACTATCGACTTATCGTGTTCATCTTTAAAATCTTTGTGGGCCATATTGATGCCGGTATCGATGATGCCTGCAACAACCGTCTTATCGCCGTAGCCTATTTCCTTGTAGGCGCGCAAAGCATCGGTTATCGAAAGCCCGTAATCGGCATTATTTGCCTCAGGGTCATCCAAATAATTTCCGTCTGTCAGACCGTAAGTTCCTGCATCGAAAGGGTCTACAGGGGCATCGCTTTGATTCGGAGCCTTACTTCCGTCCGGTTCTACAACCTTATAATCGTGTTCGGCTGAAAGAACGCCCTCTATTGAAGCGGCACGCAATAGATTCTTTTTATTATTTCCTTCCTTATTAAGATACCAGTAAGTAAAACCCGTATCTGTAAGGGAAATCTTTCCTTTGACAATAAAACCTTTTTCTTCAAAAAGAGTCTTGTCAAAGCCGTCTTTTGTCTTAACGATAAAATAGCCGTCAACTATATCCTTATCATCGGGCTTATAATTTGCACCATCCGGTAATTCAACCGAAGATGAATTTCCTAATCCTCCCGTATAGCCGTCTAAAACCGTTCCATTATCCTTATTACCGATAACGGCAGTATTCATGCCGAAATTACAGGAAGAAACAATCAAAGCTATTGTAATTAAAAAGAATAATATTTTTTTCTTCATATTAAAGGCCTCCTTATTCAATTACAAAGGTAAATCTGCCGTTTATAGCGTTAGAGCCGCTAGGGCTGTTATTTCCCATTGTGCGAGATTGATTTGAATCATACATTTTAACAATCCTAAGAGCCCGGTCATCGTTCAAACCGTACGCATTATCTCCCCAGTCCTGAATATCCCACTGATAGCTTACGCCCGCTTGATATTTCATCGGGGTACCCGCAACTACGTTAAATTGTGCTATCTTTAGAAATTTATTGGTAATTGTGATAAGACCTGTGGAAGAGTTAACGGTTATAAGGTAGTTAAGGCTGTTAATACCGTAGTCGATTTGCAATGGTGTTGCGAGATGCTGTTTATATGAAAAGCGCCTAGGCTTGTTGCCCGGAGCAAACCCTATAGTATCAATCAGTAAATCGGGGCCGGTAGTAGTATTACCGCCGCCTATATCGACAGTAACACCATCAAAAACATAGCGGAATTTTGAACCGAAAAGAGCCAGACCCTGTCCGTCGAGGATCAATAGGCCTAAGTCGCACCAATCGGCTTCTTCCTTGGTCAGCAGCTTTTTATTGCTTATTGTGCACGAATATGACATGTTTGCAGCAGTAGCAACCGAAATCTTTTTACGGTTTTCGGGAGCTTTGAGGGAATAGGTAAAGGCTTCCATAACTTTGCCCGTCAATACGGGAGACTCAAGTATATCCGTTGCGGTAAACGCTTCAATTTTGTACTCGTACTCTTTACCTTCTTCAAGTTCTGAAGATGTATCAAAGCCTTGATGTCCACCCCAGCCGGGTCTTGTTTCGGTTTTAGGCCTATCGTAGTGAGTTCTGCTTACAGGTTTAAACTCGCCGCTGCCCTTTTCCCTACGTAATAAATTGAAGCCCATAATAGGAACTGGAGCGTTCGGAGGAGCATTGTCTACAACGCTGAAGACGAAGGCTGCCATATATGAAGAATTATGCCCTTCAATGGGGTTTAAAGCCTGCGGCATCACTTCGTGTCCGCTGTCTAACTGCACAAGTCCCTGTCCGGGTTCGGTTGAGAATGTATTGTTTGTAAAGGGAACCCTTTCCATTATCACAAAAGCCCTTCCAAATATAGCATTCGAAAGGGGAGCTGCAGCAGGGGTTTTATTGAAACTTACGGGAATGTGTTTTTCGACTCTGTTGTTTGCAACGTCGTAGCCTACTATTATAAACTCGGTATTGCCGTCAGGCATTGCCGCATGTTCTATATCAAAAACGTATTCCGATGTAAAAACACCGTCACCGGGAGTATTATCGGGACTGTACACCCCGTAAATACCTGCGTAACTCGTCGGCATCATACCGATACCGAGTTTTGCACCGAAACCGTTCCAAGCAACATCTTCCACCGCACCCACTTTGGAAGAAAATTCGACATATATTTTTTTTACCGCGTTATTAATGACATGAGCATCGTTTATAACCGCGCCGGATGCATTTTCAATTGTTACCTTGTCGATATGGGGGGGGGGTAACATCTCTTGTTATTTGCCCGTGTTCAAATTGGAGCATCATAAGGCTCTTATCCCCATTAAGTCCGCCTTCAGGTACATAATAATCCTGCAGCATCGAGCCGGCCCATTTTCCTTTTTCACCTAAAAGAACAAAGTTATACTTCTTTTTGGGGCTCACCATTGCAGTAACTTTCCCATTCCTTACGGAAAGTTGATGAGTAACCTGTTTGCCGCTAGCAGAATCAAAAACTACCAGCTTTGTTCCATCCACTATAGTGCCGCTTACCGAATCCGAAACGGTGATTTCAACACTCACGGCATCAGCCGGAATGGGATACGGATCCTTTTCGGATTCACTTGCCGACTTTTGCTGTGGACAAGAACCGAATAAAAACACCAATAAAAGGATACACCATAACGCCGCAGCGTTCCATCTTTTTTTTGACATATTCGTCCTCCTATATATTTATTTAATTATAGATTTTAAAAATCTAATTTACCGTTTTTAACATCTCCATTGATTTCAACAAAAATTACTGTATCCGGTTCGGCATCTACCGAAACTACCACATAAGGATAGGTAAAAGCCTGCGTAACCATATCCTTAGGCCCGGGACTTTTTACCTCAAAAACTATGTTAATAACCTTCCCTGTCTTTATTGCAGAAACGGGCACAATGGAATATCCGCCCGTATTAAAAGGTCCTGCGGCACCAATAACAACCGCTTTTTTTGAAAAATCTATCACCGGTGCTTTTAAAGAATTTCCATACAGAACGGAATAAAGAGTCTGCAAATCTTCTTGGCTTTTGACAATAGATGGTAAACCGGTTTTAAAATTATTCCCTTGAATCAAAATTTCATAAACATACTGCATAGACTCCGGCAGCGGACTACTCAAAATTTCAGGATTTTTAAAAGAAGAACCGAGATTCCCGCCCGCCTCTTTATCAGGCACAGAAGGAACTTCATCATCAGGTTGTTTATTAAGTGTTTTACACCCTAAAAAATTTACACAACAGATAAATAATAAAATCACACAGCATCTCATACTATTTAAGTATATCATATTAATTGGATTTAGCAAGACTTATTTTTATAAATTTTGTAAATTTTCGAAAAAAAACACTACCTTGACATTAATTTACAAAAGTTTTAGAATTATTTCACAAATTTCAAACCATACAAGCGTCGAAATTCGGCTTAAAGCCGTAAAATCAACACAATATTTTTGGGGGAAGTATGAAAAAGATTTTTTTTCGCTCAATGCTGCTATTATTGGCAGTTTCGGTTTTTTTAGGATGCAGTCCTAAGGAAGATCAATCACAAAATTCGGGCAAAGCAATGTCCAAAATGGAAGGAGACCATTATCCTGTAACAATTACTACATATAACTATGCGGGAGAACCTGTAGACCTTACATTTGAAAAAGCTCCGGAAAAGGTTGCAGCCTTTTACCAAAGCCCTATCGAAACAATGCTCGCTCTCGGTCTTTCCGATAAGCTTATTCTTGCAGTCGGGCTTGATGATCCGGTTAAAGACGAATTTAAAGAAGCTTTCAGCAAGGTGGATTACCGCGACAAGCGTCCTGAGAAAGAAGAAATTATCGACATGGAACCGGATTTTATTTTTGCATGGACATCATTATTCGGTGAAAAGCGTTATGGAGATGTAAAATTCTGGCATGATAGAGGTACAAAAACCTACATTTGGCAAAACTCAGGCTTAAAAAAAGAAGATGCTCTCGAAAACGAATATCAGGATATTCTAAATATAGGTAAAATTTTCAATGTAGAAGACAAGGCTCAAGAAATTGTCGATAAGATGAAAACTGAAATTGCCGCAGCAAAAAAACACGTCGAAGGCAAAACAAAGGTAAAGGCCATAATAATTGAAGTAGAAAAAGAAGGCCAGTACCGTGTTTATGGGGAAAGGACTATCGGCGGGCAAATTGCAATGCAGGTCGGTGCCGATCTTGTAGGTAAGGATAAAAAAGGAATAGGCAAGGAAGAACTAATCGAGCTTAATCCCGATGTTATCTTTACGGTTTACTTCGGCGACTATATTGAAAAAGACCAATCTATAGAAATGCTCACAAAAGATAATGCTTTACAAAGCATAGCAGCACTTCAAAACAAAAAAGTTTTTCCGATTAATTTAAGTGAAGTTTATGCCAGCGGCATAAGAACCTATGACGGAATAAAGACAATTATCTCAGGTTTATATCCTGACCTATAATATGCAAAACAATAAAAACAAGGTGCTGAAAATAGTTTTTCTATCTTCAGCACTTCTTTTTCTTTTGGCGGGACTTTTAATTTCCATAGTTCTATCGGTAGGATTCGGAGCAGTACGCATAGCTCCCGCCGAAATCTTAAAAATCGCTCAATTTAAAATCTTAGGTGCCGGAAGCCTTGAAGGAATTAAAAAGTCGGCTATCGACATAGTTTGGATTGTCCGTATGCCTAGGATACTTTTAGCCTGTCTTACCGGAATGGGCTTAGCCGTAACCGGAGTTGTCATGCAGGCAATAGTACAAAACTCATTGGCAGACCCTTACATATTGGGCATTTCATCGGGAGCTTCTCTCGGGGCAACCCTTGCAATCGCTTTGGGCGTGGGTGCAAAACTGGGGCCTAATTATGTAGGCTTGTGTGCCTGCTTTTCCGCCTTTGGAACAGCCTTAATCGTAATAAATGCCGCCAACATAAAAGGCAGAGCCAATTCCGCAAAATTACTGATGGCAGGTATTGCCATAAGCACGATTTTTTCAGCCTTTTCTTCATTTATAGTTTTTACTACAAAAAACAGGGAAGCTATAAGAAGCATTACCTTTTGGCTTATGGGAGGCTTCGGCGGAGCAAAATGGGAAAACCTCGGACTCCTTGCCGGAGTTATATTTTTAGGAATCTTCTTTTTTATGACGCAATACCGCACCCTTAACCTGATGCTCCTCGGCGACAGCGTATCAATTACATTAGGAAAGGACTTGCATATTTACCGCCAAGTCTATCTTTTGATATGTTCCGCCATTGTAGGTTTTTTAGTATACAACGCAGGCATAATCGGCTTTATAGGCTTAATAATTCCGCATATTTCAAGGATATTTTGGGGAACAAATCATAAAAACATAATTCCGTCATCCGTATTAATAGGAGCCATAATTCTTATATGGGCAGACGTACTGGCACGCTCCGTTTCCAGCCTAGGTGAAATACCCGTAGGGGTTGTAATCTCGCTTATAGGTTCTCCGGTATTTTTATATTTATTGATAAATAAAGAATACGGGTTTGGAGGTAAAGCATAATGGTTCTCGACATCAGCTCTCTTTCATTTAACTTCGGAAGCAAAAATATTTTAGCCGATATAGACCTTTCAATTAAAGATAACGGAATTGTAGGCATAATCGGTCCCAACGGTTCGGGAAAAAGCACCCTGCTTAAATGTATATACCGAGTCCTTAAGCCCAAAACCGGTACCATATTTATTGACGGCAAAAACATAAATGACTACCAGTTTAAAGAAACGGCAAAAAAGATGGCTGTAGTTGCCCAGCATAATGACACTCATTTTGACTTTAACGTACTTGAGATGGTTTTAATCGGCCGCTCGCCTCATAAAAAATTTATGGAGAGGGATTCTGCCGAGGATATTGAACTGGCGTACAAGGCTCTTGAACAAGTGAATATGAAAGATTTTTCCGATCGCAATTTTTCAAGCCTGTCAGGTGGAGAAAAGCAAAGAATTATTTTAGCCCGTGCCTTAGTGCAAAACACGGATTGTTTAATCCTCGACGAGCCTACAAACCATCTGGACATAAAACATCAGCTGCACTTTATGAGCCTTGCAAAAGATTTAAAAATAACCGTTATATCGGCAATCCATGATTTAAATATAGCTGCAATGTATTGCAATAAAATATATGCTTTAAAAGAAGGACAAATTATCGCCGCAGGCAGTGTAAATGAGGTTATCACAGAAGAAGTAATTAAAACCTTATATGATGTGGAGGCTAAAATCATTTATGACGAAGAAAAAAAGCCCCATGTAATATTTAAAAACATTTAACCGGCTTTTATCTTTTAGCCAATCCTATACACTTTTTTTTATGAATATGATAAACTGGCATCCTTATTTCACATAAAAGGAGACTTTATGCGCGCTTTTTTTAAGCTCTCTCCGGTTTTATTGCTTGCAGGCTTGATGATGATTTCAAACATAGAATCATTTTCAACTGCCTTGGGATTTAAGCTGGACATTTTAATCATAGCCCCCATAGCCGTAATCTATGCTTCCATTGTCGCTATGATAACCGAAAAATTCAAATTCAACGATATTTTAAACTCTGCCGTAGACAATGTTAAGGAAATGCAGTTGGTATTTTTTATACTTATGTTTGCCTATGCGATGGCCGATGCCTTTATGTCTACAGGAGTCGGAGCCTCGATTATAACTTTAAGCCTAAACATAGGCATTTCCGCCAGAACAGTAGCCCTTGTTGCCTTTTTGGTTTCCTCAGTATTGTCGGTTGCTACGGGAACCTCCTGGGGAACCTTTGCAGCCTGTGCTCCTATCTTTTTGTGGATGACCCATATTTTAAGCGGAAACATGGTTTTAAGCATTGCGGCTATTGCAGGCGGCTCATGTTTCGGCGATAACCTCGGTCTTATTTCGGACACAACGGTCGTAAGCTCAGGTATTCACAGGGTTGAAGTTACCCACCGTATGAGAAATCAGGGACTTTGGTCTCTAATGTGTTTGGTGCTGGCCGGAGCCTTATTTTTAATTGCAGGCTTGAGCCTCCCGGGAGATGCCGTAAGTCCGCAAAAAGCCATCGAGGCTATTCCCCAAGATGTTTGGGCAAAATTGGCTGAAGAAAAGCCGGTCGCAGTAGACCTCCTCCATCAAGTACAAAACGGAGTTCCGGTTTACATGGTAATTCCGCTCATTCTGGTTATAGGGATTGCCTTAAAAGGCTACTCTACCCTCCTTTGCCTTGGAGCAGGTATAGTTTCATGTTTTATCTTAGGCCGCTTTGCAGGAACGGTTTCAGGCCTTCTTGCCTTTTTTGACATAGTGTATAACGGCTTTGTCGGTGCCGGTTCATGGGTTATCATAATGATGATGTGGGTCGCAGCCTTCGGCGGAATCATGTCGAAAATGGATGCCTTTAGACCTCTATCAAACCTTGCCGTAAAACTTTCCCGAAACGTAAGACAGCTGATGTTCTGGAACGGTATAATCTCACTATTAGGAAATGCAGCCCTCGCCGACGAGATGGCTCAAATAGTTACCGTCGGCCCGATTATAAGAGACATCACGGAAGAAAACGTAGAAGGCGATGAAAAGGATCTTTATTCTTTAAAATTGAGGAACGCAACCTTCTCCTCAGCCCTCGGCATCTTCGGTTCCCAGCTGATTCCTTGGCATGTTTATTTAAGCTTTTTTATAGGCATTGCAGGCACAGTTTATCCTCTTTATCAATTCAGTCAGACACAGATAATAAAGTACAACTTTATGGCCCATATCTCGGTTATAACCATTCTGTTATTTACCCTGTTCGGTATCGACAGAATCTTCCCCAAATTCGGCATCGCAAGCGAACCGAAAGTAAGGTTGAAGAAAAAATAAAAGCAAACAAAAAGCTGCACTGAGGGTAAACAGAGTGCAGCTTTTTAAATTTTAAAAAACTATTTTTTATCAATAGAGGTCATGGCAGCTCGAACGAGTTCCGCATTTTCACCATACCGTTTTTTTATTATGGGTACTACTACATCATAGTTATCATGTTTTTTTACATCAACAATTTCATACTCCATACCGCCCTTCCTCTTATACTCCAAGTGCCCCAAATAATAATACTTAAAATCGGGCTGCACTTTTATCTTTACAGCAAAAGGTAAAAAGAACCTAAAAGCAGTCCCTTTAAAAAAGTTATATGTGCAAAAATTTAAAACTATCTCACCGGACCTGGGAACGGGAACTTTTATTGAAATAATTTCCTCAACATCTGCTACAACAGTAGGTTTATCAAGTTTATCGTCTCCTTCACAATATAAGGATATTGAATCACCGGGATCATTGCTGACAGGTCTGCCGGTCTCATTGATTATTAAATCAGACATGGGCATTGAGGGAATACTCAGATACTCCTTAAAAAACTCTCTGTTAACCGAAGGTCTAATCTCCACCGAAAAAACCAAAACGACCTCATTTCTTCCTGGTTTGGAATAATTTTGTGCAAAAGCAGCACAACTCAACAAAAAAATAAATATTATACTAATTGCTTTTTTCATTTTGAAGCTCCTCAATTCTTTTCTCTATAACGGTTTCCCAAGAAGTACCTTTGTAATATGCTTTAATACCCTCTAAAGCAGAAAGTTCATTTTTAGCAGAATCCTTTTCCATATCTTTTTTATATCCCGATTTTGTGCGGATATAAGAACCTATGTATTGCAGCCCCGGCTTTTTACATGAAAACCACAGAGTACTTGATTCGGGCCAGCCTAAAAACGGCCAAAACTGATAGACTGTTGTGTGGGTATAATTTCCATAAAACCTCATTATAGAATATCTTGAAAACATAAGTCTCAAATTTACTCCGGGCTCCATCGGATAAAAGGACATAACCGAACCTTGAAAATAAATAGGTAAAAAGATTAACGGCTCTTTTTCAGGATTCATCTGAATATACTCCTGATAATCTTTAGCGGTATTATTAACCGGTAAATGCAATGGAGCATCTTCAACATCCATATGACCGAACATCAATGTATGAGTTTCAGGCGGTCCGAATTCTTTTTTGTTCAACGTCTTTCCATTAACATAGCCGCCGATACTGGAGCATGAAGAAAAGAGAACCAAGGATAAAGTTAGCAACAAAAAAATATATTTTTTGTTTAGTTTAAATTTTATCATAAATACCTCCGTAAAATTTAAAATGAATATCCAATACTTACACCAAATCCGTGTAAAAACATCCTATCTTTGTTAAATTTTGCATATCTTCCGACATAAGCAGTCCCAAACATTAGCTTCTTACCACTGATATCGAAAACAAATTTTACACCCGGAGAAATTTTTGCGTGAAAACTAATAAAATTCGAGTTAAAAATCGGAGTTCCTGCTCCCACACCTACTTGTAAATAAGGCATTATAGTAACCTTGCTATTTATAGACATAGGAATGTTAGGTTCAACAAATGCTAAAAATGAACTTGAAACTGAATCAAACAAAAAAAAGCCTGAACCAGTACCGGATCTTTTAGCGAGTTTAGGACGCTGATTTACATTGAACATCATACCGAAACCAAAAAACTTATAATTCAATATCATTCCAATCGTTCCTCCGGAAGAAAAACCATAAGGAGTGAAAAGGCCGTTATATTCAGCAAAATACATATGGTTATACGGCGATGCAAAAAGGATTGCTGAAGAGTATCCCGACTTTTTTTCTCTATTTTTCTTCTTTTCTTGTTTATTTTTGGAAGACTCAACAAGTTTTTCATCGGTAAGCTCATTATTTAGTGAAAAATCGGCTATTTTCCAGTTTTTATTTTCAACTATCCAAAGTGAATATAACTTATCTTCGTTATTATTTTTAAATACTATGTATTTTCCTCCGGCATTTTGTGAATCGGACCTGTTTTCTACCGAAGAAAATGTTTTATAATCGTTTATATCTTTTTCAAGGTTATATGCAACCGCAAATTTTAACGAGTCGATGGGAAAAGAAAATATTATTCTTTCTATAAGAGCATCCCGTACATAGGAAGGACCCCTGAGAAGAGCATCCTTTAGTTTATCCAGTCCATTTTTTTTGGCATAGTCAGTACTTATAAAAGAAGCAATAGTATAGATACGCCTTAGTCTATCTTCAACTTCTTTTTCATCGGAAAGATTTTCCTTGGGATACGAAGCCTGCTCCAAAAAGACAGCTTCAACTTTTTTTAACATTTTTTCGGTTTCAGCAGCATTTAAATTAGAGAAGCCCAATTTAAAAAAAGAATTTACCGTAGAAAAAGGTATTGCAAAGTTTGTAGTTTCCCGTTTGCGGGCTTTTGCTTTATTCACACCGATTACTTCATATCCTTCTACAGCATTTTTGGATGTTACCAAAAGGGGCCCGCCTGAATTTCCTGCATCTATCGGAGCCGAATGCTGTAAAAAAAAGCTGTCTTTCGGATAGAAAGGATCATCAAATTTGATTTTTTTATTGGTTAATGTTCCTTTCCCCAATTGCCATGAGGGCTTACCGCCTAATCCGGGATAGCCTGCAGACCATACATCTATACCTTCACGCAAATTACCTTGATAAAGACCTAAGCCTTTTTTTATATCTGCATCTGCAGGAATTTCGGCAATAGCAAGGTCATCCTCAGCACTGTTTGCAATAATCTTGCAGTTTTCAACTTTTTTTATGGTTTTACCATCCGCATCCATCATTTCTATAGAAACAGAATCGGCATATGCACAAACATGATTGTTTGTAACAACATAACTTTTTCCATTAAAGATATAAATAAAACCGGATCCGAATGAGTTATCTTTTTCAACTCTTAGCTTAAATATTTCTGCGAAATCTGCATAGCCCATATCTTCTAAAATATTTGCAGCTTCGTTTACACAATCAACAACATCTTCTTTGTAGTTAGGCCTTACAATACAAACATAGTCTCGCAAGTCAGCAAAACACAAAAAATTCAAAACAGAAAAACAAAGAAATATAAATATCTTTTTCACACTTAACCTCCTATTTGAACAAAAAAAGCGGTGCAGCGGCAAAAATGCTCCATTTTAAAGAATGGGGTACCATATCGGCCTCTACATGCTTTTTCTGCCTACTATAGTTTTTTTAAGGTTCATAAACATAATTTGTTCTGTATATAAAACCTTAGAGATTTAAGATTATAACCTTTTATCGATAAATTGCCAAGTCAGATGAAGCCGTATTTAAGATAAATTATTTTCCATATCCTATTAACCACCTCCATTTCAAAGAAGAAATTTCCCCTCTCCTTGACTTTCACCTATCGTAATGTTAGTATTCCCTCAGATTTTATTTACATACCAGAGTAAACATCACGGAGATTTTATGACTGAAAAACAGATTTTTCCATTTGTGCAAATTGAAGGACAGGAAGATATAAAGCTTGCAATAATTTTAAATTTAATATGTCCTGCAATTTCGGGTGTTCTAATCCGTGGAGAAAAAGGAACAGGAAAGTCTACAATTGTGAGAGGAATAGGGGAGCTGATGCAAAGACAGGGAGAAAACCTTAAAGTTATAGAGCTTCCTATAAATGCTACTGAAGACAGAGTCGCCGGCTCAATCGATATTGAAAGAGTTTTAAAAACAGGCGAAAAAGTTCTTCAAAAAGGAATCTTAGCAGAAGCTGACGGTAATATTTTGTATGCGGATGAGATAAATCTCTTGGAAGATTATATAGTCGACCTCTTATTGGATGCGGCCGCCATGGGAGTAAACACAATAGAAAGAGACGGAATATCATACAGCCACTCATCCAAATTTATCCTGATAGGAACAATGAATCCTGAAGAAGGGGAACTAAGGCCTCAGCTTTTAGATCGATTCGGTTTATTGGTAGATGTAAAAAGTGAAAAGGATGGACACTTAAGGAAAGAAATTATAAAAAAAAGACTTGCTTTTGAAAATGATCCTGTGGAATTTATAAACTCCTCGCATAAAGAAGAAAAAGATTTAATATCAAAAATAAAAGAAGCTCAAAAAATCTTTCCCGATATTAAAGTAGGAGATGATATTTTAGACTTGGTTGTAGGTCTTTCGGTAGGCTTAAATGTGGACGGCCACAGGGGAGACCTAACCTTAGTTAGAGCTGCCAAGGCCTATGCAGCCTTTCAAGGAAGGAATGAGGTTACAAAAGGAGATATTATCCGTTTAGCACAAATGGTATATTCTCATAGGCTTAGGAAAAAGCCCTTTGAAGAAATAAATCCATTAAACCAAGCAGATATTGAGAACATCTTAAATGAAAGGCTTTGATTATCCTTTTAGCCTCCTTGTTGGTCAAAAAAAATTAATAAGGGCACTCCTTGTTCTTGCCGTCAGCGATAAAATAAACAGCCTGCTTATAGCCGGAGGGAAAGGAACAGGAAAGACCATTGCAGCACGGAGTATGAAAAATATTTCCGATATGTCCATAGTCAATATCCCGCTCAATATTACGGAAGATAATTTATTTGGCGGACTGGATATTAAAGCAAGCCTTGAATCAGGTAAAAGCAAATTTCAGCAAGGAATTCTAGGTAAAGCCGAAAATAAAATTTTATATATTGATGAGATCAACCTCTTTCCTAACGAATATATCAACACAATATTGAATGTAATAGAAACAGGTTTTCTCCAGACAGAGCGTGATGGACATTCCAATAAAAAAATAATAGAGTCTAAGCTCATAGGCACAATGAATCCTGAAGAAGGATTTTTAAATAACTCGATTACCGCCAAATTTTCAATCTATGTAGAAACGGATTCAAATCTAAATAAAGAAGAAAGACTAAAAATATTAAAAAGGAATTTAAGCCTTGATAAAGAAGACAAAATTACAATTGAAGCTCTAAAAAAAGAAGATAAAATTTTATCGAATAAAATTCATGATGCAAAGAAAAGATTAAACGGAATAAAAATATCGGAGTCTATAATTACAAGAGCTGAGGTTCTCATTAAGGAAGCAAACTGCTTCGGCTACAGGGCCGGCATCTGTCTTATACACACGGCAAGGGCTCTAGCAGCTATAGACAATCATCAATATATCACAGACGAAAACTTTCAAGAAGCTGCAGAACTTGTTCTTAAACATAGAAAAAACATCTTATCCGAAACCCAAAATAAAAATCAAATAAAATCGGACAAAGATAACAATGATAAAACAAAATCAGATAAAAATAAAACGGCAGAAAAACCTAATGAAAAAGACAATCAAAAAATAGAATCAAAATCCCGAATTTCGAATAATGAAAACGACGCTACGGAACATAACGGCAATAATACCAATAATCAAAATGGAATAAGCTATAAGAATTTGGATACGGAGCTTGCAGATAAAATTTTTAAGATAAAAAATCTTTTAAGCATTAATGAAGATAATTCTTTTAGAAAGGGTATGGGGAAACGAAATAAAACACGCACCAACGAATTAAAGGGAAAATCCTTCGGCTATACAAGGTCAAGTCAAAATCTTCATAACCTTGCTATTATACCCACAATAAAATCGGCAGCCTTGCATCAAATAAAACCGAAAAAAGGCATTATTAAAATAAACAAGGATGATTATAAATTCAAAAGAAGAAAAACCCGTATAGGAGCCTCTATTATTTTTTTGGTAGATGCAAGCGGTTCTATGGGCGCTATGAAGAGGATGAAAGAAACAAAAAACGCTATTCTATCTTTATTGATGGATTCTTACCAAAAGCATGATGAGGTTTCTATGATCACTTTTGCAGGAACAAGGGCTGAAATAATATTACCCTTTACAAGAAGCGTTTTACTTGCAAAAAGAGAATTGCAGCTTATCCCTACAATCGGGAAAACGCCTCTAGCTCTAGGCTTAAACAAGGCTTTGGAATATTTTAAAATACATAGACTAAAAAATAAGGATATGATTCCCCTGCTCTTTTTAATTACGGACGGAAGGACTAATCACGGTTCCGTTTTTTTTGATGAGCCTATTAAGGATGCTCTTTTTATTTCAAAAAAAATAAAAAATGCAAATATTTACTCTGTTGTTATAGATACCGAATCAGGCTTTGTAAAACTAGCTCTTGCCGAAGAGATTGCAAAAAACTTAAATGCAAGATATTACCAAATAGAAGATATAAAACCTGAGGTCTTAACCGAGATTGTACATCAAAACACAGAATACTCTCTATCCAGAATTGATGTTATGGAGGACAAGCGATGAATTTAACAGGAATATTTTACGGAGACTCCAAAATCTTTGAATTTAAATCAGCTGTAAAACAGTTGAAAGACTCTGAGAAAATAAATTTAAATATTTTTTGCTTTGATGTCATAAAAGTAAACTCCGATAAAAACATCTTTCAAGAAATGTGCAGCAGGTTAAAAGATTCAGATGCGGTAATTATGCATTTTCACGGTTCATCCGCTCATTTACAAAACCTCGAAACGGTAATCCGAATTATAAAAGGTAAAAAGATTTTCTTTGATTGTTCAATCCCTGAAGAAATCAGATCAATTATGTCTTACAGTTCTATTAAACCGGAAGAATATATAAGGCTGCATTGTTATTTTAAGGCAGGCGGAACGGATCAAATTACAGAGTTTATAAAGTTATTTTCAAACATTACAATAGGAACAAATTATATCTTAACTCCTCCAAAAGAAAGAAATGCCATAGGAATATATAAGGACGGACATTTACTTAATGTAGATGAAGAACAAAAAGTATTATCCGATATTGCCAATTCAAACAGAAATATCATAGGCCTTGTTGCACACTATCCTTTTTTGCTCAATCAAAACATGAGACATGTTGATGCTATTATTAAAGAATTAGAAAATCAAGGCGCAGACTACCTTTGTATTATCGGAAGACTAGGCCCGCAAGATAATGATGGTGTGCTGCAAGCAATGGAAAAATATTTTTATTTTAACGGTAAATTAATTATAGACGCAATAATTTTAACAACGGGATATACCATATCTTCATACTATCAAAATGAATTTAAAAATTTTATTCATTCTTGTTTTGAAAATTTTAATCTTCCGGTATTTCAAGCTATTACAAGCTACCTTTCAAAGGAAGAATTTGAAAACTCACCTTCGGGTTTGGATATAGCCTCTGTATCATTAAACATATATCAACCTGAAATTGACGGACAAATTATTACTATTCCGATAGCTACTTCCGAAGAAATAGAAAAAGATGGGATTGTAGGGAGAGTCTTCGTACCAATAACAGAACGGGTCAAGGCCCTATGTGAACTTGTAAACAGGTTTGCCCAACTAAAAAATAAAAAGCCTCAAGAAAGAAAAGTCGCCATTATTTTGCACAACTATCCTCCAAGAAACGACCTAATAGGTTCAGCCCATGGATTGGATACGCCGAACTCTTTATGGAATATACTTCAATTTTTAAAAGAAGAAAACTATAACTTGGATTTTAACTTTTTAAACGGGCAGGAAATTATAGATGAATTAATACGCAGGGGAACAAATGAATGGAAATGGACATCACCTGAAACAATTTGGAAATTTAAAGCCGATAAAGTGAGTTCTAAAACATATGGGGGCTGGTATAAGAATCTTCCGGAATTCAACCGCAGTGACTTAAAACAAAAATGGGGTAATCCTCCCGGCCTTTCAATGATTATGAATGACCATATTGTAATTCCGGGAATTATAAACGGAAATATTTATATCGGGCTTCAACCGGCACGAAGCCCCGAAGATGCAGTTGTAGAAACCTATCACGACACTCACAATCCGCCGCCTCATTCATACTTAGCCTTTTACAAATGGATTGACAAAATTTTTAAGGCAGATGTTATTATCCATGTTGGAACACACGGTACATTAGAATGGCTTCCGGGAAAGGAGATAGCCTTATCAAAAGAAAGCTATCCTGACATAAATATCTATTCTATTCCGCATCTTTATATTTATAATTTAGGTATCTTGGGAGAAGGAATGCAGGCAAGAAGGCGCTCACATGCTGCAATTTTAAGTCATTTGATTCCAAGCTTTACCGATTCGGATACCTATGACTACCTCCATGAAATAGAAGAGGCCTTAGAAAAATATGAGCATGCCAAACAGTCTGCCCCCTCGCAACAAGATACTATAATACAAGATATTTTCAAACTTGCAGATGAACATTCTATTTTAAAGGATCTAAAAATAGAATATGATGATGCCATTAAAAATCCGGAGCAAAATCTTATTTTAATTCATAATTGGATTCACAAAATAAAAAACTCCGTAGTAAGAGATGGGCTTCACATATATGGAAAAGTGCCTGAAAAAAAGCGTCTCTTGCAATTAGTAAGAGGGTTATCCGTAATCGGACAAGAAGATACGGAGGGCTTAGAAGATTCAATTATAATTTCTTTGGGGCATAATCCTAAGGATATCAGAAAAAATTTAAGCGATACCGAAAAAAATAATTTTAATGAATATAAAATTTTAGAAGAAGCAAATAGGATTGCAGAACAATTAATCAATGAAATAAACGAAATAGAATTTAACGAATCATTTATTGATAGGCTGCTTTTTTTTCAAAACAATAAATCTAATAATTCAGAATTAAAGAAAACCCTTAAATTTATTTGCAGAGAAGTATATCCTCGTCTTATACAAACTGATGATGAAAAGCGCTTCCTTATCAAAGGTTTAAACGGAGAATTTATTTTGCCGAGCCTTGGCGGAAATCCAAGCCGAGGTAATATCAAACTTCTTCCCACAGGAAGAAATTTTTATTCGATTAATCCTGAAGAAATTCCAAGCAAGGCTGCATATGAAACAGGAAAAAAATTAGCAGACATTCAATTAAAGACATATTATAAAGAACATAAGGCTTACCCCAAAAATATAGCTATAATTGTATATTCCACAAATACAATGAAAACCTATGGAGAGGATATAGGAGAAATATTTTTTCTTATGGGTATCCGACCCGTATATATTAAAAACACACAAACCGTATGTGGAGTGGAGGTAATTCCTCTTGAAGAGCTAGGGCGGCCCCGAATTGATGTTACAATGCGCATTTCAGGTCTTTTTAGAGACTCCTTCCCAAATTTGATTTTTTTAATGGATGAGGCTGTTAATGCGGTTGCATTTCTTGATGAGGATGATGAGATGAATCCGATTAAAAAAAATATTCAGGAAACAATTAAAAAATTTGTAGATGAAGGGATACATCCGGACAAGGCAAGAGATAGGGCATCGGTAAGAGTTTTTAGTGCTCCTTCAGGAACTTATGGAGCAGGAGTTGCAAATTTAATTGAGTCAAAAAAATGGCAAAACTTTGAAGATCTTGCCGAAGCATATATAACATGGAGCAGCCACGCTTATTCCAAAAAATTTCACGGAGAGAAAGATACAAGAGCCTTTGAAAATCTTTTAAGCAAAACCGATATGACTATCAAAAACGAGGTAAGCTGCGAAATAGATCTTTTGGATTGTGATGATTTTTATAATTATCACGGAGGCCTTATAGCTGCCGTAACAGCAAAGTCTGGAAAAAAGCCCTATGTTTCGGTAGGAAACACTGCCGATATCAATATTCCTGAAACCATGACCTTAGATCAAGAAACCGCCCGTATTATGCGCTCCAGAATTCTTAATCCGAAATGGCTTGAAGGTTTAAAAGAGCACAGCTATAAAGGCGCTCAGGAAATATCCAAGGTTATGGACAACATCTTCGGTTGGGATGCTACAGCAGACAATGTAGAGAACTGGATGTATGAAGATTTTGCAAACACTTTTCTATTTGATGAAGACACATTAAATTGGATAAGATCCGTTAATAAAAATGCAGCCTATCAAATAAGCGAGCGTTTACTTGAAGCAAATCAGCGTAAGATGTGGGCTGCCAAACCTGAAAGTCTTGAAAAATTAAAACGCATATTCCTTGACATGGAAGCAGACTTGGAATCTTACGGAGAATAAAATTATAACCAAACCATATCTATAGACAAATTATTTGATTTTGAGTATCATAAAAAAAATCTTGACAAAAAACAGAGTCCATTTAATTTATTTCAATACAGATTGAAATACCTTATTCAGCCGCAAAGCGTAGTACTCCGACGCTTAAAACGGAGTAAAATAAAATTTCATAAGGAGATTATGATGAAAAAGCGAATTATTGTTTGGTTTGCCGCAATACTGATGCTGTTTTTTACATCGGCATGGGCAAAGGGAAGTCAAGAAACAACAAGTGAAATGGGCCTTAAAAAAATAGGTCAACTGGAATTAAAGTATGCTAAATCTTTTTCTGTGGACTATTATGAACAGGGAATAAAAAAGTATAAGGATGTTGAAGGCCGTGAAGTTTGGTTCGTTCCAAGAGGTAAAACAATAGAGGGAGGAGAAAATCTTAATGTCATTGAAACACCTGTCAAGTCTTTAGTTATCTTATCTACAGTACATGCAACCCTTCTTCGTCCTATCGGAGAGTTGGATAAAGTTACAGGAACATCCGTACAATCCGATACATGGAAAATTCCTGAAATAAAAAAAGGAATGGATGACGGTAAAATAAAATTTGTCGGTAGTAAAAATGCTTTAGACTATGAAATGCTTCATGCATTAAATGCAGACGCCATTTTATTGACTTATGAAAATATGGCAAGAACGCCCGGTATAATTTCCAAGTTTAATGAACTGGGACTTAAATGGATAGGAGTTTCAAATCATCAAGAAGCCGACCCACGAGCCCGTCTTGAATGGATAAAATTTGCCGGAGAAATAACAGGAAAAGAGAAAGAAGCAAATAAGTATTATGAAAGAGAATTGGCAAAAATAAATGCGGTAGAAGAAATGAACAAAAAATCTGCAAATAAGACTACCTTTGCTTCGGCTTTTATGTCTAAGGATATCTTTTATGTTCGAAATGCAGGAGATTACAATGTAAAAATGTTTGAGATACTTGGAATCAAATATATTTTCAAAGACTTAAATCCCGATAAAAACGGAAACACAAAAATGAATGCTGAAGAATTTTATAAAGTAGCTGAGAAAGCAGACTTCTTCTTTTACGACAGCGTAAACGGAAGTGCCATTAAAAGCACCTCAGATTTAATTGCTTTTGCCGAATATTTAAAAGATCTCAAAGCAGTAAAAGAAAATATGGTTTGGGGAGTTAAGCCTAATTACTATCAAAGTGCAGATCATGTTGCAGATATGATTGAAGAATTAAATAAGATAATTCATTCAAAACCGGGCGAGTTAACCGAAACAGAATATTTTTATTTATTCAGTAAACCGCTTCCTATAGAAAAAAAATAACACATGAATACCGAAAAGAAGAGGCGGATTACCATAGTTTTTATAATCCTAATAATTTTATTTATAGTTGCGGTATTTATAAATATTGTTTCAGGTTCCGTATCTTTTAATTTAAAAGATATTTGGGATATCTGTATAGGAGAAAGAACTCCAAGTACCTTAGAATATAATGTTTTATTTAAAATACGTTTTCCGAGGATTCTTGCTGCTATTCTTTTCGGTATTGCCTTATCAATATCGGGATTTTTATTACAAACTTTTTTTAGGAACCCTATAGCAGGGCCTTATGTATTAGGGATTTCCTCAGGTGCACGCCTTTTTGTAGGATTTATAATTTTAACTAATTTTACATTTAACATTGCCCTTAATTTCCTCTTCTTAGTATTTTTAGCCTCTGCCATAGGAAGTCTTTTATCAATGCTTTTGGTATTAGTCTTTGCAAAACGGGTAAGAAATATTTCAATATTAATTGTTGTAGGTATTATGATAGGTTACATAGCCTCTGCAGGAACTAATTTTATGATAGCTTTTGCTTCCGATTATAAAATTGCGGGCCTTACTATGTGGTCGATGGGCAGTTTTTCAGGTATCACATGGAAGATGATTCGGATTTCAAGTATAATTATTATTCCTTCCGTAATCGGAGTATTCTGTTTGTCAAAGCCATTACAAGCTTACCTCCTCGGAGAAAACTATGCAAAAAGCATGGGAGTTAATATTAAAAATTTCAGACTGGTCCTTATTTTTCTATCGAGCATTCTTTCTGCCTGCGTTACAGGCTTTGCAGGACCAATATCCTTTGTAGGTATAGCGGTCCCGCATTTAACACGCCTTACAGTTTCAACATCACAGCCTAAAATACTGATACCGGCAGTTACATTGATGGGTGCAAGTTTTTGTCTTTTAAGCGATTATTTTGCCAGAACCTTATTTGCACCAACAGAGCTGAGCCTAAGTACAATTACATCCATGATAGGAGCTCCCATTGTAATTTGGCTAATGGTAGGAAAAAATAAAAAATATGGATCTATTTAAATTAAAACAGCTTGATGTCGGATACGGTAATTCCGTTATCGTCGGGAATGTTGAGATAGAATTACAGCACGGACAAATACTTTGCCTTATGGGACCTAACGGCTCAGGTAAGTCAACAATAATCAAAACAATTACACAACATATAAAAAAATTAGGCGGAAAAGTTTTTATAGGTGAAGAGGATATTGAAAAACTCAGTAATATAGAACAAGCAAAAAAAATGAGTGTAGTCTTGACCGACAGGATAAATCCTCATCTTATGACTGCCGAAGAAATCGTTGCAACAGGCAGATACCCTCACACAAATAAATTCGGAAAAATGACGGAAGCAGATTACATAGCTGTTGATGATGCAATAAAAATCGTAGACGGAGAGGCATTAAAACACAAAGAATTTCTTTCGTTAAGCGATGGTGAAAAACAGCGAATCATGATTGCAAGAGCGATTTGCCAAGAAGCCGACTTAATAATTCTTGACGAACCGACTTCTTTTTTAGATATCAGATATAAAATTGACCTTTTGGGAATCTTACGAACCTTGGCCCGTAAAAAAAACAAGATTATCATTCTTTCCTTACATGAACTTGATTTGATACCTAAGATTGCAGATAAAATCATTTTAATTTTGGACAAGGATAATTACCTATACGGCACACCGGAAGAAATTATAAGCGATACATCAATTCGTAAGGCCTTTGATATCAAAAACGGTTCATATAATACCCTCTTAGGAAATATAGAACTGGCACGCCGAGATACCTCCTCTAAAATTTTTGTTGTCGGAGGTGAAGGCAAAGGAATTCCTGTATATCGGCTGCTCAATAAGTATGAAATCAATTTTAACTCAGGTATACTCTTTGAAAATGATTTGGATACGCCAATAGCAAAAGCACTAAGTACAAACCATCTGACTCAAAATTCTTTTGAAGCTATAAACGATAAAATATTTGATGAAGCAAAACTCGTGATCGAAAAATCGGAAATCATTATAGATTGCGGTGCATCTTTTAACGGTATAAATAGTAGAAATTTAGATTTAATAAAATATGCAGAAAAACTAAACAAAAAAATTCTCTCCTTAAAAGAAAGACAAGAGTATGCCGATTATACTTATTGTAAGACCTTTTCACAATTATTAAAGACCATTAAATGTTTAAGCAAATAAAAAAAGCGGTACAGCGGCAAAAATGCTCCATTTTAAAGAATGGGGTCATTCTTGTACTACTGCACCGCCGACTAACACGAAAGAAGCTTAGGGTGTAAAACGCATAAGCTCCGAAAGGCATTACAGGAATTTGCAGCCTTTATTTCGGTATTCCGAAATTTCCGCGATAATAGCATTGACGTCCATAACCATTTCCATCATGCTTACCTGCTCTTCATAGACCGCAGGGTCTATTTGGCTCTTAATTTCCGGTTCTGCCACGTGATAGCACAAGAGTCCCAACGAGACTCCAGCCAACGGACCTGCAAAAGTCGGGTCGCCTACTGTAACAGTTTCGCAGGCTAAACCTGAAGATTCGGCTTCTGCACCGCCCAAAAGAACGATTACGTTCTCAGGACCGTATTTTTCAGCTAAATCTTTGACTCGCTTTTGGTTTTCCAAGTCCATTGCTCCTGCGCTTGTTCAGACAAAGCATTCGGTTGCAGCATATACAACCTCAGCACCTGCCGATTCTGCACAGAGCTTAATAGCCTCCCCGGGAACGCCGTCTCGGTCACCGATGATGATGACTTTTTTGGTTTTCAAATCAACCATAGCATCCTCCTAGGATAAATTTTTTAAGGCAGGATAACCTGCCCCACGGTCTATTAAACCGTATCTTTAAAAAGCCGTTAAAAAACTTATCGTCTTTTTCCGGCTTAAAAGATTAAAACTTAAGATTAGATGTATTTTTTTACCATCTCTTCGATTTGATTAATGGTCAAATCGCTTCCGGTAACGCTGTCTTTTCTCTCACCGTCAATATAGATGAGCATTGTGGGAAGACCTAAAACCTGCTCTTTCATAGCAACGCGTCTTGCACCGTCAATATTGAATGAGCAAAACTTTGCCTTTCCGGCATGGCGTTCTGCCATTGCGTGAACATCCGGCATTAATTGTTTACAGGGAACGCATCCGTCCGACCAAAAATCTACAAAGGTTACACCCTTTGACTGATGAACTTCTTGTTCAAAATTTTCTTTTGTCAATTCAATCATTTTCTTCTCCTTATTTTTTCATAGCCATTTTGGCTTTGATATCGTCGATATAGTGGCCTGCCCAAATACCGGCAAGCGCACCGTCGGCAGCTGCCGTAACAACCTGCCGTGATTCTTTTTGAATAACATCGCCTACGCCGTAAATACCGGGTACGTTTGTTTCCATTTTTCCGTTTGTGAGGATGTAGCCGTTTTCATCAAGGTCTACCAAGCCCTGAATAAAGGCGGTTTGAGGATTGTGTCCGATAAATACGAATACGCCTTCGGTATCGAATTTGGAGGTTTCGCCTGTTTTTGTATCTTTTAAGATAACGCTGTCTACAAGGCCGTCTCCGCAAACTTCTTCAACAACTGCATTCCATTTAAAGGCCATTTTGGGGTTGGCAAAAGCCTTTTCCTGAATGGATTTTGCAGCTCTAAGTTCGTCTCTTCGGTGAATAATAGTTACCTTGTCGGCAAATTTTGTAAGATACATAGCTTCTTCAACAGCAGAGTCTCCGCCGCCGATAACTACGATTTCGCACTCTTCAAAGAAGGCACCGTCGCATGTTGCGCAGTATGAAACACCCTTGCCCCAGTGCTCTTTTTCGCCCTTACAGCCGAGCTCTCTGGCACTTGCACCTGTTGCAACAACAACAGCCAAGCATTCATACTTTACGCCGTCACTTCCGTGAACAATGCGTGTAGGTGAATTGGGAACAAGTTCGATTTTTTCGGCTCTTGCTCTTTTGAATTCAACACCGAACTTTTCGGCATGTTTTTTAAAGGCTTCGGTCAGAGCAGGACCTGAAGATTCGGGGAAACCGGGGTAGTTTTCGATTTCTTCAGTGATATAGCACTGTCCGCCTTGATTGGGCTTTTCTTCAAGAATAACCGTCTTTAATTTTGAACGGGCTGCATAAATTCCTGCGGCCATACCGCCGGGACCGCCTCCAATTATAACCAAATCATATTTTTCTGACATAAAGTCCTCCTAAATATCTCCTTAAATATATCAGTTTTTAGCATTTTAATCAAGATGTATATCTAAACCGAGATATTTTCTAAAAAAATCTTAAAAACCTTGAAATAGGTCTAGAAACGGTCTATACTGTATATGATGATAGAAAAATACGCCGAGTGCAGTTACAAAAGTTCTCAGCAAAAAAATGCAAAAAGTTGTGAAAACTACTTGACACAACTGTGTGTATCGGGCAAAATTCGCAGCCTCGCAGCCTCGCAGCCTCGCAGCCTCGCAGCCTCGCAGCCTCGCAGCTTCACAGCTTCACAGCTGAGGCCTTCCCATGCCTAAATAAATTTACAATCAAACACAAACAAATTTACTCACATAAAAAACCGCAACGCCTGCCAAGCCTTGAGCTTCGCTCAACTTTGCAAAGGAATAATCGGAATGTTCTTATGGATTGGGACTTGTCAATCCAAATTAGGGGAGGAACGGCACTTTTTCGGATAAAAGTTCCTTTCCTCCCCTATAACCCCACCTTTCTTCAAAAGAACCGCTTAGGGGCTTGGATTGCTACGCTAGCTTGCAATCGCCTAAGAACCCCGCCTATAAACGGGGATTTCAAAGGGTTCCACCCTTTGGCAGCGCGGCAAACAGGATGTTTGCCCAGGATAGTCGTACGAGTTTGCACCGCAAACTCGAAGCTCAAGAATGTACACGGATGTACATTCTTGAGCGGGGGTCTAAGGGGAACCTTCCCCTTAAAACAAACAATTTTTTGGAGGATTTTATGACAAAGTTTAGAACACACAACAAGAAGAAAAGAGGAGCGGCGCTCATCATAGCCGCAGTTTTAACGCTGGCACTGCTTTTTACAGCCTGCCCGAACAACGCGGGCGGGAGCAAGCCTGAGCCCACACCGCCGCCGGTACCGAAGTACAAGGTAGAGCTTGACCACACTATAGGCGGTAATGTAAAAGTAACGCCTGCACTGCCTGAAGACGGCATGGCAGCCGAAAACACCGAGTTTACCTTTACGGCAACGCCGCTCGGAGGCTACAGGCTTGAAAAGTGGGAACTTAACGGCACAGAAGTAAACGGCACGGAGCTTACCTACACGCTCAAAGTTACGGCAAATGCGCAGGTTAAGGTATTCTTTAAACGGAAGGCCGGGATGTATCCTGTCCTGCACACGGTTACGCTTACCCCGCCGGTACACGGCAGAGTAACGACCGTTCCCGAGCTTCCAAACCCGCCCAATGTGCCCTATGGCAGCGAAATTACCTTTAAGGCAGTACCTGATGCAGGCTATGCGGTAGATAAGTGGACGGTTTCGGCGGGCTCATTTTTACTAGGCGGTACCGACGGAAGCACGAGCGCGACGCTTAAAATCACCGAAGACGTTACCGTAACGGTTACCTTTAAGCAGGTACTATGTAAAATCGATTTCGGCGTAGACGGCGGAAACGGCACGCTCAAGGCGGAAGTTGACGGCAGCGAAATCAATTCGGGCGATACGGTCGAACACGGCAAAACCGTCGTCTTTACGGCAGAGCCTGCCGGTTCAAGCTGTGAAGTGGAACAATGGACGAACAACGGAACGCCCATCGCGGGAGCGGGAACAAACGCAACCTACAACCACACCGTAACGGCAGCGGCAAACATCAAGGTAAAGTTTAAAAGTACCTATACCGGACCTGCGCTCACGGTGGACACAACGGCATTTACCAAAACGGCAGGAGATGAGTTTACACATCGGTTCGTAACGGGAGGTTCGGGTAACTTCATGGCAGAACCTGAAACGGCGGGCATCATCGCGCTGGATACGGCTAACTTGAACAGTCACGGCAATATTACGGTAACGTGCAGCAATGCCGGCTCAACGCGCATAAAGGTAACCGACACGGTAAACGGACAAACCGCCCTTTCAGGTACCATTACCGTAAAACCTGCCGTCGTCATACCCGACTACTTTGAAGAAGGCGGCATACGCTACCACGTAACGGACAAAGATGAGCGAGAGGTGGGCGTAACCGCAAAGACAGATTCTTCAAACTATGCGGCGTACACGGGAACATCGCTTACCATACCCAAAGAAGTTACCCACGGCGGCGTAACCTACACGGTAACGGGCATAGAGCACCCTCAACTTTGGGGAACTACACTGCAAAACGTAACGGTCGCATCCGATAATGCCTACCTTTCTTCCCAAAACGGCGTTATCTTTAATAAAGATAAAACCGTACTCCTCTGGTATCCGAAAGGCAAACCGGGCGCTTCTTACACCGTTCCTTCAGGCGTAACAAAATTGGAAGAGAACTCTTTTAGAAACATTGACGCACTGACTTCCGTTACACTGCCGGACGGCTTAAAGGATATCGCGAGTTATGTGTTTAGATTCTGTCCCAACCTTGCAACGCTTAACCTGCCGTCTTCGCTGGAATTTATCGGCGACTTTTCAATACAGGACTTAAAAGTGAGTTCGATGGTTGTGCCGGAAAACATAAAAATTCTTGACAGCTACTTTCTTGCCGGATGCCCCGAACTGACGTCGGTCGTGCTCCCTTCAACGCTTACCCAAATAAAGTGGTATTCATTTTCGGGCGATCATAAACTGAAGACGGTAACGTGCAAAGCGGCAACTCCGCCGACCATTAAGGCAAGCGACCACGTGTTTAAAAACGTACCCCTCGCATCCGCAACGCTCCGCGTCCCCGCCGGCTCCAAAGCTCTCTACCAAGCCGCAGAAGGCTGGAAAGACTTCGGCACGATTGTGGAGTATTGATGAATTAGGGGAGGAACGGAACTTTTTCGGATAAAAGTTCCGTTCCTCCCCTATGACCCCTCCTTTCTTCAAAAGAACCGCTTAGGGGCTCTGCCCCTAAGAACCCCGCCTCAGAATGGCGGTGGTACAAACTTGAAAGTTTTAGACGAAGACTAAAACTTTAAGCTGAAAAATGTACTCTGGATGTACATTTTTCAGCAGTTTTTTTTGTGCGGGGGTAAGCGCTTTCTACTCTTAAATATTCACATCGCTCCCTTTTAAAGTCATTTAATCTGTGATATAATAAAAACAGGAGGACGGTTGAAGCTCACAGCTCAAATAGTGCCGCTCGCTTCAACTTCGAGTTTCATCAGGCTGTCACCTGATGAAATATCGTTTATTTTAGGAGGAAACTATGCCTACAATGACCATGACAAATAAACTGTATCAAGAATTGGAACAAGCAGCCCGAATGACCGGAGCGGCAAAAGATACCATCTTGGAAAACGCTTTAAGCCGCTACCTTGCCGAATTGAAGGAAGATGCCGAAGACGCAGTGTGTGCCGAAAAAGCGTGGAATGACTTTGAAAAAAGCGGGAAAAAAACATACACCATCGCCGAAATGCGGCACGAGTTGGGTCTATGAAAGTCGTCTTGACGGAAACATTTAAAAAGCAACTAAAAAAGTTGGACGCGGCAATCTCAAAGCGTGTTTTGGATTACCTTGAACAAATTGAGCTTCTTGATAATCCGCGTTCCCGCGGGAAAGCACTCACTTCAAATCTTTCAGGGCTATGGCGGTACCGCGTCGGCGATTACCGCATTTTATGCCGCATCTGTGACGATAAGCTAATTATCACCGTCATCGAAATCGGGCACCGCTCAACGGTGTACCGATGAACAGAGGATAACTATCCCTTTTAAAATCCTGTAAACTTTGGTATAATACAACAAGTGAGGGGTTGGATATGAAAAAAAGCTTTGACGAACTTACCATTGCCGATGATTTTATGTTTTGCAAAGTCATGCAGGACGAAGGTATTTGTAAAGAGTTTCTCGAAATGGTCTTGGCAGATAAAATCGGGAAAATCACCTACCTTTCATCGCAAGATGCCGTCTTTACCGGTTCGGAATCCAAATCGGTGCGCCTCGATCTGCTTGTAAAAGACGAAACCGGTAAATCTTACGATATCGAAATGCAGGTTGTGAACGAACACAATATCCCCAAGCGTATGCGTTATTATCAGGCAGCAATTGACATCGCATTCTTAGACAAAGGAACCCACTACAAAGCCTTGAACGACAGCTATATTATTTTCGTTTGTCTTTTCGACGCTATCGGGAAAGGCAAGCCGCTCTACACATTTGAAAATATGTGCCTTGAAGACCGGCAAACACCCTTACAGGACGGAACAAAAAAGGTTATAATCAATGCGGAAGCATTCGGCAAAGCCAAAGATGCGGAACTCAAAGGCTTTTTGGAATACTTAAAAACAGGTGCGGCGCACACTGACTTTACAGGGAGGATAGAAACGATGATACAGGCAGTAAAACACAACGAACAGGCACGCAAGGAATACCGCTTTATGTCGGGCTTTGAAATGGACGCACGGGAAGAAGGCATACAACAAGGTAAATCCATCGGTCTTGCTGAAGGTTCCCGTCAAGCAAAGCTCGAAACGGCTCGGATTTTAAAACAGCTTGGGGATTCCGTAAAAAAGATAATGCAAGCTACCGGCCTCACCCAAGAAGAAGTCGAATCGATTAGCTAATTGGTAGTCTGGTTTATCCCCTTAAAAGAAATGAATAAAAAACTTTTTTTTGTCATTTTAATCGTATTTTTTTTCTCAAGGCCTTTTTATGCTCAAAAAGTCAGCGAAAAAAAGGATATTGCCGTCTTTGCAACATCCTATTACGGCCGGCATATTTCAAACGATTTCATTGAGATGATTGATGAAGCTATTATGAATGTTTTTTTTAACCTTGAACGTTTTAATATAATAGGCTTGGAATACAGACTTGCCTCAACAGATGTAGACATATTTATTGAGCTTATAAACCGCTCGCGAGAAGAAAACACGGAACTGCCCGAATCCGTTTTAATGGGCTTAGAAGCCTTTACAAAAGAAGACTGGGAAAAAACGGTCAATTCTTATTATGTGGTGATGCCTATAATTAAAGATTATTCAATTTCGATGGAACGATATGATGATTTGTTTTTGGGAGAAACGGACGGATATAGGGTAGAAATTGCTTTGGAATTCTACATATATTCTTCAAAAGAAGATTTAAGAGAAAAAATTGATATAAAAATAAGCTCTATTGACAAAACCTATGAGAAAGCATACAACACGGCACTTAAAAGTCTATCGAAAAAATTGGATCTTGAGCTGCGTAAGATAGAAGCGTTTACCATAAAAACAGGAATAATCAAGGCAGAAAAAGGAACCGTTCACTTTGAACTCGGAAAAAAAATGGGTGTCAAACTTGGAGACGAATATGTTGTTTTGAGCGAGGACGGCAAAAAAGAGCTTGGCTTAATTGTTGTTACAAAAACCGAAAATGACTTTTCTAAAGGCTTAATCCTTTTTTCAAAAAAGCCCTTAAATTTAGGGGATGCGATTAAAGAAGTTCCTCACGGACCCTTTGAATACAGGGTTTACGCTCTGGGAGAATTCGGCTTGTTCTTTACCGAAAGAGGTTTATATGACGGAGGAGGAACCTTCGGCATTAATCTTTCGGGAACGAGAGGCTTTTACCGCTTTAGACCCAGCTTCGGAGCCGAGATGACATTTGACTCTCAAAGTCCTAAAATTCTTTCTATAGGAGCGCCTATAACCATATTCGGGGGTGCTGAAATAGGAAATACATATCTTAGGCGTTTACAAATCTTGCCTACAATTCAATTTTATTATACAATGATTGTAACGGATTCCAAAAAAACTATTCCGATTCCTGCAGGAGTCGGACTTAAAGCCTTTGTACATACAAGTTTTCTTGTAACAAAGAATTTTAAAATAGGAGGCGACGTAGGCGTAAAAACGGGAGCAACCTTTTATAACGGGATAGGAGGAATCTTAAGATTTACCGCCGGAATCGGCTTTACAATTAAATTATAACTTTAGGAGATTTATGATGAAAAAGATTTTACTTTTTTTGTTTTTAACCGCACCTATTTTCTTTTTTTCATGTGCAAGTATTGAAGATGCCTTAGACGTAAAGAAGCCTGCTTATAAGGAAACAAAAGAGTATACTTCAATGGGAGAGGATTCTTCCCTTTTACGGGCTATAAATAATGCAAAAGTGGGAGCGATAAGGCAAGGAGTTATCGACATTATAGGCCTTCAAACTGAGCAGTCTAATTACCAAAAAATTAAAAGTATCATATACGATACCGAATATCCGAATAAATATGTAGTAAACGAAAAAATGGACGTACTGCAAAAATCCAAAAACGGAGAAGTATACATAATTAAAATTAAAATCCCCGTAAAAATGAATGAGGTTTCAGCAGCTCTTTCATCGGCAGGTATAAGCTCCGGTAGTCCCTCAAGCGGAGCTTCAATGGATGATATAGTTTTCGGAAACGGCAAGACTCAAGAAAGTTTTAATGCCGCACAAAAACCTAAGGATGCAGATCTTATTTTAAAAGAAGCCCAAGCTTCTGCCGAAGGCAAAAAAAATCTTCAATTTTTAAATAATTATATCGAAAACATGACCTACATGGTTTTTGATGCCGAAGAATCGGATGCCGATAGATTTTTACTTAAAGCCGCAGTAGAAACAGGAAATGCCTTTCTTTTAAAACAGGGATATAGAGCAATAGACTCAAAAGAGGTCGAAAAGCTAAAAAAAGATAATGCCCTCATTTACCAAGAAAGCACCGATGAAGGAATGTCGGCTATTCAGTTGATAGCCCAAAAGTTAAATGCCGATGTATATATGGAAATTGATGCGGTAACCGAAGGCGGTTATGAAACAAGCGGCTATTACGGTTCGGCAAAGATAACCTTAAAGATATTCAATCCGTCTACAGGAGAGTTACTCGGTTCTGTTCCGTACACAAGCCAAAAAACTTTTAGCCGAGTAAGCAGCTATGATGCTCAATCAAATGCAATTCAATCCGCAGTAAACAAGGCTCTGCCCATGGCTGTAGATCAGGCAAAGATTCTTTTAGCTAAAGCCTATTCCCGCGGAATACGTTATGAAATTATCATAAACGAAACACCTGACAGCAAGAGCATGGCACGTTTTAGAAAAGCTTTAAACGGAAATGTAAACGATATAAAAACCTTATATCAATCCTCGGCACAAACAAAATATGCAGTTTCATTTTTCGGAACTATTGATGACCTTGAAGCTGTCATCTATGATACTGCAGATTCCGTTCCGGGTTTTGAAAACATAAAATTGGTAATGCTAAGAGGCAAGACCTTAACATTTAAATCGGGCTTTTAAATTGGACGTAGATTACGCCTAATTTTAAAAATATATTTGCATTATTTTAGGAGGCAAGATATGAAAAAAGCAATTAAGATTATGTTCCTTGCAGGATTTGCAGTTATAGCCTTAGCAGGCTGTGCAAACAAATTAAAACCGCTTGGAACCGTATCGAGCAAGATTAAAAAACCGGAAATGCTCGATCACAAAAACCTTAAATGGGATAAGCCTGTTCCCGGCTGGGTCGCAGAAGAACCCAATGTCATCGAAAAAACGGCTGACTATAAGGGTAAGGATGTTTATCTTTTTAAATTTGAATCGCCCAGATCAAAGAGCCTGGAAGGAGCCGAACTATGGACAAGAGATTTTTCGGTCCCTTCCGAAATGGCCAGAATGGTTAAGGTAAGAGTAGAAAGCAAGGCAGCTGCTGCCGCTGCAGGCGATAAGGATAAGATTGAAGGCTATCTTGAAGATATAGTCAAAACAATTACCTCCACAAAACTTTCCGGCTTTAAAAAAGAAACCGATTATTGGGTTCAGATGAGATACTTTGATGCCGATGGAAATCCTGATGGAGATGACTATACATATATAGTCTTATACAGCATCTCCAAAAAAACATTGGATAAGCTCATTCAGAATGCAATCAGCGGAGCAGATGAAGATAAACCCAAGAGCGAAGAAGAAAAGGCTGTCCGTCAAAGAGTAAAGGAAGCTCTTTCAGAAGGTCTGTAAATCTTTTTAACCTACGGAAGAAAGAAAGGTCTTTAGTAAAAGCTATAAAATTTTCTTTCTTCCGTTTATCGCTTAAAAATCATCTATAATAAAAAACAAAGACTATGCTGAAAAAAGAACTATTAAAAAAAATACTTTTACTGATTTTAACTTTAACCTTATTCTCATGTGCAAGTTATAAAAATAAACCTGAGGAAGAGCTGCCTGCTTGGATAGAAAAGGTGCCGGCCGGCGATGCAGATTACGAATACTTTACGGCCTCAGGAACAAATAAAAATTTTACTCTTGCAGAGGCGGACGCAAAAAATAATCTTATAAACGAAATCATACGGTATTTAGGAGTTTCAATAAAAACCGAAACGACAACAACCGCTTTAGGCTCCGTAGAAAACCTTGAAAAAATATTAAAATCGGAAATTTCTCAGTCTTCGGCTGCTAATATAAAAAAATTAAAAATCAAAAACCGCTATACCAAAAAAAACAAAGACAGCCTTACCGTCTATCTTTTGGCTGAATACGATAAAAATGAGCTCCGTAAAGAAAGAAACCGCTTATTAAAAATTGCAGAAGAAAAAATTTTATCGGTAAGTGAGCCCCAAAAAAAGGCAGATGAATTTGTTGCAAGTAAAAAATATTATTCTGCTGCCCTTTATTACACTAAGGCCGCCTCTGCCGCATTAAGCTCCGGCATAGAAAACGGGGATATAAAATTTAGGCAAAATATTTCAAATGCAAAAGAAAGTTTAAAAAAGATTAAGCTTAATTTGCAAAAAGACAACCTTGAAAATACATCAAACGATTTTTTAATTCCTATCAATATAGGAACCTTTGAGGAGAGAGTTCCCTTATTAGTCAGCTACAAAACAAAGGTAAAGAATAGTACCACCATCATAATTGAAGGCATTGAAACGGATCAAAACGGAACCGCAAATTTTATTTTACATGATGAAAAAATTGAACCCAAAGCCCGCATAAGAATAGAGTTGGATATTTCCGAAATCAAGCAAATACTCGGCTCTAAAGATTTTGATGAATATCAAGAAGCCGTTAAGGAGCTTCAGCAAATAGTTTTTAAGCAAATAATAAATTTTGAATTTAAAAAGCCGGAAAATAAAATAAAAAAAGAACAAAAAGGGACAGTTTCACTTTTTATTGAACAGGCTGACAGTAAAAACTCAATCATTGAAGAAAAAATTTTGGATATTTTAAAAGATATGAATTTTAAAACCATATCCGCAAAAAACGAAAATCCGGCTGCAGATTTTTTTATTTATGCAAGGATAGAAACAGATGAAGTCTCAAAAGCTGCCGACGGATTTTTAGTGCGGCTTAATGCAGATATAGAAATAAAAAATCCGAACACACAAGAAATTCTTTATAAAAAAAATATAAGCAAAAGAGGAGCCGGTTTTACCGAAAAAGAAGCCCATAGATCGGCCTCAGTTGCTATAGCAAAAGTAATAGCCTTAGTTTTTAACGGAATCATCGACGAATAATAGAGCAGCTGACAAAGTTCCATATTTATTGTATACTGATATTTATAAACATGTTTTTTAAGGAGAAATAATTGGCAAATCCTGTTTGGCTTTTTATGGGGCCTGAAATCGGAGAAAGAAATGCAGCTGTTGATACGGTATTAAAAACTCTTTCAAAACAATACGGTGATATTGAAACGCATACTGTCTATGCAGGAGATACCGGCATGGGAGATATAATTTCTCTCCTGCAAAATGCATCTCTTTTTTCTTCTGCAAAACTCATTATATTAAAATCTGCAGAGCTTATAAAAAAGAAAGAGGACATCGATTTACTTACAGACTGGATTCAATCGGTTTCAAAAAAAGAAAACACAAGCGATTCTTTTTTAATTTTAATTTCAGATGAAACGTCAATTGCAAAAAAAATAAGCGATACCGTTCCTAAAACTCAGCAAAAAATATTTTGGGAGCTTTTTGAAAATAAAAAACAAGAATGGGTGCGTTCATTTCTTTTTAGAGAAGGCATTGAAATTGAAGATGAAGCCGTTGATGAGCTTTTGGAATTAGTTGAAAGCAATACCGATGCTTTAAAAACGGCCTGCTCTCATTTGGTGCTCTATTTTCAAAAAGGTTCACATATCGATCAAGAGAATATCGAAAAACTTTTTGCACACAATAAAGAAGAAACTCCTTTCAGCCTTTTTAATGCCTTAACAATGGGAAACCTTGAAACAGCCTTGTCCATAAGCCAAAAGATAATACTTTCAAAAAATTCTTCGCCGGTTCAAATTATTGCAGGATTAAGCTATTGTTTTAGACGCTTACAAGACTGGCACAAAATACATAGAGATAATGAATACTTGGATGATTTTGCTTTGAAGCGTTTCGGGTTTTCGGGAAAAACCGCATTAGCACAATACAAAAGAGCTGCAAAACTTTGGAATGAGGTTCAGTGCGTAAAAATAATCGCTCTTTTATCGGAAACGGATTTAGAGTTACGGTCTTTAGGCACAAGTCTTCAAAACATAGTTATGGATATGTGCTTATATGAAATAGCTTGCAAATCCGGAAATAAAATAGAGAAATATACCGCAGATAATATTTAAAACGCTTTAAGTCAGATTGTATAAATTATCCTCAAGTAAATTATAAAAACAAGAATTGTGAAACTCCGAAGAAAATTGTTCAGGAGTAAAAATCTGTTTTGCTTTTTGCATAATCACAGGAACTTCAGATTGAGAAAGAGGCAAAGATCTTCCTAAAAGCAAGTTATCGAATTCCTTATTTCTTATAAGTTTATCAGATGCAAAAAACAACCTCATATCGGATAATATATTTTTTTGAATGAGAATTAAAAATAAAAATGAAGCCGTATCACTACCTATATATCCCGAAGTACCAATTCTTGTATAAAAACTCTTTGTCCATGTTTCATTGGGAATTCTAATTCGGCTGATAATATATTTTTCTTCTCTCTTTTCGGCATAGCTTTTATCAATGTATCTTGCAAACGGCACCCATTCAATATTTTCGGCTGTTCTAATTTCCAACTTTGCATCAAGAGCGAGCATCGGCAAAAAAGTTCCTGAAAGCGGATTCGCCGTTGCTATGTTGCCGCCTATCGTTGCAAGAGAACGTATGGCATTGTTCGCTATTTTTTCTACAGCATAATATAAGGAAGGCGGAATATTTTTTTTACCCAAATCCAATATCTCATTTAATGTAACGGCAGCACCGAATTCGAAATAGCGCTCGGTTTTTGAAATAACTTTTAATTCAGGTAAAAAATTTAAATCCAAAATGTGTTCCGGTAAATAGATCATCTCATCGGTCTGATGGTTTAAAAAACCTGTTGCACCGGCAATAGGTTTTATATTTGAAATATTTTTTAAGATGGTCTGCATTTCCTGCATATGACGGACTCTATAAACAATGCTATTTTTAGTTAATTCAGTCATAAGTTCTATTTTCTCCGTTGATTTTTATTTATTTTTTCAATAGCCGAAAATAAATCTTCAAAGCTTGTACACCGGCACATTGTACTCGAATAATATTTTCTTATACTGTCTTCGGCATCAGGAGCATCAATATCTATATTGGAATTTAAAATTGCGTATGTAAAAAATATTTTTCCTGCATCGCAAAAGCCGCACATTTCAACACCGGCTTGATCAAAGCCTGTCGCAATTATTTTATATTCTTCTGTTGTTTTAAAATATTCCAAGGTTATTATGTTTTTTCCTTCAACATTAAAAATGGGAATAAAACATGCTGGTACGGGTTTATCGTCCATTAAAACGGTACAGGCTCCGCACTGACCGCTTAAGCATGAACTTTTTAAGCTTAAAAGATTAAACTCTCGTCTTAGAACCGATAAAAGTCTTTCATTTGCAGGAGCATCAATCTGAACTGCGGTTTTATTTAAATTAAAATTAATCTTCATCTACAGCCTCACTTTTTGTAACGGCATTAAAAATATCTTCGGTAAAAACAGGTAAAAAATCGATTCGCTTGTGGTTAATCATAATTTGATTCAGTGCAGAAATATACGCTGCAGGGACAAGGCTCTCGGCTAACTCTCCCAAACCTCGAGTTTTTAATTCGCTGTCTAAAATAAAATCTCTTATAGGAGGAATCGCTCCTGTTGCAATTATTTTATAATTGGAAGGAAGTAAATTATTTTCTCTAATGTCTTCTACGGAAATATTTGAAACTGCATTTGCAATTGTTTTATGAATATTTCTATGTACCATTTTTTTTGAATATATTTTTCCGGGATCACATGCAAACCAAATACCTCTTACAATAATTTGATAGGTACTAGGATCAAGTTCAAGCTCAATAACACAAGCCCCCGGAGTTTCCGAAATAAAAGGATTACCAGTTAAAGTTTCGTTATCCCAATCTTTAGAGCGGGGCAGCTTGTAGGTTTTGCTTACGGTAATTGGAAGAGGTTTTCTAAACCTTTGGTTTTTTATTCCTGTACAACATTTTTCAATAAGGTCGGACAAGATACTGATACCGCAAGAGGCAGTTGCAGCTCCTGTAGGAATCATTTCATCGGTTGAAGCTCCTAAAAAAACAATTTGGCTGTCTTCAACTTCCAATTCTTTTGCAATCTGTTTTTTTAAAATACGCTTTAAGCCCTCCGAGGTGGGGTCTGCCTTGACCAACACCTTATCGTCTTTTGTTAAAGTTATTTCTGCACTATAATTCATTCCCGATTTTACAAGAATATGTAAACCGTTATATTGGCAGCCTACGGCAACTCCTATGCCCCTCCAATTTCCATCATAACGGTCTTTACGGCCCTTATTCATCAATCTATAAGCATAAAATTTTCTATAAAAATCACTGGTGTTACAAACAGCCTTTAAAATATTTTCAAAAACAAAATCTTCTTCTTTTTTTATTCCCGTAATTGTTTTTTGACCTACTTTCAAATTATTTTGAAGTCTAAATTGAATCGGACATAAATCCAGCTGCTCTACTATCTCACTGATATGTTTTTCTAATGCAGAGCTTACATAAGAATCACCCCAGCCTGAAAATAACCCAGTCAAACCTTTTTCAGTCTTTATTGCAACAGCACTAATCATATAAACAGGCACATGATAAATACCGGCAGCAGTTACGGCCATTTGCTTAAGCATTTGAGTTATAAAAGGATTAAATGAACCTGAATCCACAATTATCGAAACATCCATAGCTGTAATTTTTCCCAATTCGGAAACGGAAGTTTTATGCTGAATCATAACAATGGGAGTCTTTACAGTATATAAAAAATCTTCTTGCCGTGAAAATTCAATTACTATATTTTTTTTTGTTAAAAAAGATGCTATAGAAACTTGTGCAGCAAGTAAAGCAGGAAACCAAATTCTTCCGTCAAGAGACTCGGCTTCTGCATGTGAAACTACATTTATCTTTTCTTTAGGTACATCTAAAACATTACAAACGGAAGTTAAAACCTGATAAGGCCATTGAGTTGCAAGATGAATTTCAAGCCTGTCATCAACCCAGTTTGTTTTAACGCAGGCTGTTTCCGCATGATAATGATATCTTTGCTTAAAAGAAAAAGTAGAATAAACTACTTGTGAACTTTTTTCAAAAACCTCTTCAGCATTTCCCGAACTTAGACTTTCCCTAGAAACTATAGGATAGTCAAAATAATTTTTTTCTTCTTCTTCAAAAGTAAATTGAGCCTTAGGGCGTGAAAGATATTGTGTTTTGATCTGAAAAAGATTTGAAAGCTCTAAAAGCTTTTTTTTATCGGGGCCTGTCAAAATTCCTACAGCTTGACCGGCATATTCTATTTTTTCATCGGCAAAAACAGGGATTTCTGTTTTTAAAAAGCTGATTGAATTTTTCCCCACAATATCCTTTGCAGAAAAAAAAGAAAAACCTTCAGGCAAATCAGGAATTTCTATGTCTATAATATTGGCACCTGCATCATTACAACGAATGAGGCGTGCCCATTCCTGATTTTCAAATTCCAAATCTGAAACAAAAGTTTTATCCATAAATTAACGCCTATTCAATTTTGCAAGTTTAATTACCGTTTCAATAACATAATCTGCATCGCCTTCGCTCATTGAAGGATAGAAGGGCAAACTTAAACTTTGCAAATATTTTTTATTCGATTCCGGAAAATCGGAACTATTTAAACCGTATCTTTCTTTTATATAAGACATTTCAAAATGAGGTATAAAGTGCATCGAAATACCCAAGCCTCTTTCTTGTAAGGCTTGACCAAACTCATCTCTTCCTATTTTTAAAGCTTCAAGATTCAACCGTAAAATATAAAGATGCCAAGCATTCCCTTCTCCATCGGGAGGAAGAATAAAAGAATCATCACCTGCAAATGCGGTATTATATTTTTCTGCAATTTTTTTACGCTGCTCAAAAAAAGTTTGAGCCTTTTTAAGCTGCACCCTTCCTATTGCAGAAAGAATATCGGGCAGGTTACACTTCCAGCCCTCAGCCGTAACGTCGTACTTCCATGAAGCCTTTGTGTCGGTGTACCTGTCCCAGATTGTGCGGTTTATACCGTGAGAACGCATAAGTTTTATACGCTCTGCAATTTTCTCATCGTTGGTACAAATCATTCCGCCCTCGCCTGTCGTAATCGTCTTTGTCGCATAAAAGGAAAAAACACCGCAGGTACCGAGAGTTCCGGCATAACCTTCTTCCGTTTTTGAAGGAAAGGCATGAGCCGCATCTTCTATCACGGCAACGGAATATTTTTTTGCAAGGTCATTTATCGCCTTCATATTACAAACATTTCCCGCAATATGAATCGGAACAATAGCCCGTACACCCTTATCTTTTTTTAATATAGTTTCGATTTTTTCAAGGTCTATACTGTAAGAATCTTTTTCGATATCGGCATAAACCACATCGCCGCCTAAGTGCAGGGCAGAGGTTGCCGTAGAAATAAAGGTATAGGGACTTGTCAAGATTTTAGTTCCGCTCTTTATACCGCAAGCATCCATTGCAAGCATGAGCCCGCTTGAAGCCGAGTTGACGGCAAGGGCTGTCTTACTTCCCGTAAAGGAAGCAAATTCTTTTTCAAACTCAAGGGTTTCCTTCCCCGTAGTAAGCCACCCTGAGCGGAGCACCCTCATCAAGGCTTTTTCTTCTTCTTCAGAAAAGGAAGGAGTAAAAAAAGGAATTGTTTTTTTAGCCTGAACATCTTGCATACATCTTAGTCCTTTGCCGCATAAAATCAACAGCAAAGTATACTAAAATTTTAAGAATTATGCAATAAGACGGATTTTCGTAGTTAAATTAAACGGTACAAACTTTTGCTCCATCAAAAGTTTGTCCTCTCCCCTAATTTTCGTATCTCTTCCAAACATGTCTCTAAGGCATCTTTTCCGGGGAGATTATAAATATCGGGAGCGGTGCCTACTTCATCTTGGCAATAACCTTCAGTGTTTAGTCCGTAAACATAATCAAAAAAGAATATTAATCCGCTATTGGGTAAAACGAAGTGCATGGGGTAAAGCCCATTCATTCCTGCCCCACCTGTATTCTCTCCTACCAACACAGCAAAACCTATTCTTTTACAAGCACTTGCTAATTTATCACTTGCAGAATAACATCCGTTATTTATAAGAAGCCAGAACTTTTTATCTTTACGAAGTTTATATCCCATAATCGGTCTTAAAGCAGCATATTCGGTTATTGCGTAAGCTTTATCATTTTTAATAGTTCCGCAATTTTGAATATTAGGTATATTTGATTTTTCTATAGACTCAATACTCTGATGGCGTGAACACATAAAATCCAAGTAAGGTTTTGTGTATTTGTTTTCATTATATAACACATAACGCTTATAATAAGTATTTTCTTTTAAATGTGGTTCTATAAGAAGTAGAGCATCTTCATAAGCTCCACCGCCATTATCCCTTATATCTATTATTATATGTTTATAACCGGATGTTTCGAGAAAAAATTTATCTATGTCTTTTATATATTGTAATTTTTGTCCAATACCTTTAATTAGAAAAGAGTTTATCTTTATATAAGCTATTTTTTTATCTTCAAGTATTTTTTGTGAAACATAAATTTCAGTCGGAGAATCTTTTGCAGGATACACAGAATGTCTAAGATTTAATCCGGATTGTTTTGCAAAATTAGAATAAAAATTATGTACCAAAGAACGGTACTCATCAAAAAGTTTTGATGAAAAATTGCCGTCAAAATATGTAGAATAAGATACATTATTAGGGTATAAATGTCCAAAATATTTATCTGATGTAATAGCTCTGCAAAGCAGGTTATAAAACTCGTAATAATCTTTTTCGGTATAAACCTTTTCTAAATTAGAAAAGGAAGTTTCTTTTAAGTATTTTAAATCGACACCCTGTCTTTCACACACTTCAGTAAAAGGATAACCTATATAAATAAAATCCCAAAAATATTCATAATCAGTCTTCATTTTTTCAAAAGAAATAAACCGTTTCGGTTCTTCTTTTTTCTTCGATAATATTATAGCCGAAATAAAAAAAGCTGCTAAACAAGAATATAGTAAAAACTTAATAATGAATTTTTTATTAAAAGTTATTTTCATATTCACATCCTTAATGCTTGAGGTAAGAATATATAACCCCAAGCATAAAAATTTTAATTAGCAGTTACCGGCATTTCCATTATTAGTATCACGACCTCCGCCGCCTTTCTTAGGATGGCCGGGACGCTTCGGATATCCCATTATAGGATATTGTCCTGCATCGTCAGGAGCAGGACCGGGTTCAACTCCCGGAGGTGTAGGACTCCCGCCCTCAATCATTACTATTTCTGTTTCAGTTACAGGCTGAAACCCATTGTTCAATCAACAACCCCGACGCAGAGCATCGGGGCATGTTGCTCTCATAAGGTAATTGCAGTCGGCTTTAATACCCTTTGTTATGACGCAAAGCGTCGGGGTATTAAACCCTCCGCACGAATAAATCTTTAATAAAAACGACTCTTTTGTTTAGGACGCTAAACCTAAACTCAAATATTTTTAGTCTTTTAAAAAGACCTTACTTTAAGTGTACCATAGTTTTGCAATATGTCAAGTATTTTTTAAAATATTTCAAAAATCAGGTCTTTAAATTTTTTCAATTTTAAAAGTCTTTGTCGAGAAGGGGTTACAGTGTATTCCAATAAACTAAGATTTGTTATAACTCCATCTTTATTTAGTATTAACATTTCAAAAAAGATGCAAATAACTATGATATATTTTTCATTTTAATTTTCTCCTATATTAGTATTAGTAATTTTTATTAGCTCTTTGACTTAATCCATAAAAGGGGAGTGAAAGTGTTATTCCTGCACTACAAAAAAAAGAGGGTTTAGCCGGATAGTCTAATCTGAAACCTGTCTTAGCTGAAAAAGCCTTAAAAATAAGTGGAAATTTCCAATCGCAAAATGGAGACATTTCCGCCATTATTGAAAATTCAAGACCGGACATAAATCTATATTTATAAGTATTAGATTCTGTAAGCCAATTTATTCTAGCAAATACTGCTAAGCGAAATATTTTATATAGATTATTAAATGTGTTATATGAAAATTCAGCATTTATAAAAAACAGATCGGTTTTCCCTAATTGCTGATTTGATTCTATTTCTAAAGGCGAGAAAGAAAATGCTACCCCTGTATCAGCATCTGATAGGTTTATATCAAATAAAGTTCCAGAACCATATAGGATTTGTGAATCTTTTGAAAAACTTCCTGCAATGTTGATGTGTCCAAAATCCCACGAGGGAGCAAAATCGAAAGCAAAAAGCAAATCAGCAAAGCAAAAAATATGAATCAATACACTCATAGCAAATATTTTTTTTGTGATAATTTTTTTAGATTGAACAACTTTCATTTTCTTTCCTTAATTTAATAGTTTAGTAACTAAAACCTATAGAAAATCTAATAGAATGAACTGAAAAAGAACCTCCTCCGCCTGAAACTTTAACAAATGAGCCGTTTCCAAATTCTAAATCCCAACCATTTCCTTTTCCACTAGAAAAAATTATGCCTGAAGATAAAGTTGTATTTCCAGTTTTATAATTGATATCTGCAGACGTTCCACTTGCAGAAAAACTAAAACCGTCTTTCTCTTGCAGCTACATACAACGGACCGCCGAGTAGTATAAATATGGGAATTGCAAGAGCAAACCACTTCCAGTCATACCAAGAATTTACAAATAAATAATGTATGAACGGAATTAGAACAAGCGTTGGTATCGACCATTTTAAGCCTTTTTTTAGATATAAAAAATATTTTTTCATGATCTCTCCTCAAAATACGTTATAACACTATTTGTATATTATGTTAAGCAAAAAATATTTATTTGTCAAGTATTTTTTATAAATGTGTCAATAATTCTTTTTTATTAATTTTTATAAAAAGAAAAAATTATCCCAGATTTGTTATCAGGAGTAATTTTATAATATTTTCCGCTACACATTATTTCAGCAGGCTGCTCCTCTGCAAAAACTTTAGCTATAATAGAGTCATAAAATACCAATGATTGATCAAACATCTCACCCGCCGTAAAAAACATTATTTTTTTGAATACTAAATCATTATTTACACCTTGCCTATGAATTTTAATTATAGAATCATTTTGATGATGATATACAGAATGTTGACATATAAGTTCTATTCGCACTTTTCCTGATAATATATAAATCGGTAGTTTATTTTTAGCTGCATGCTTACTATTCATTGTTGAGCAAGAAAATACAAATACACACAACAACATTATTAGAAATTTATTTTTCATTTAAACTCCCATTGTCGAATTAAATCAAAATATTTAAAGCGGTATTGTAACTTTTATTCCGGCTCGACCACCTCCAATTCCACCAATATCTAAATCAAAGTTTGAAAAATCAAAATGAACCCCCTTCCCAATCTATTGTTACATTATCCCTTTTAATCTTAAAATTCTTTAACCGTTCAAGTAATTAATTATCATTCGAACTGTCTGTACCAGCGGCTGTACAATCAGTAAAACAAAAAGGATCGGGACAACCTCCCTCAACCATTACCATCTCCGTTTCAGACACAGGCTGAAACCCTCCGAACGAATAAATCTTTAATAAAACAACTCCTTTGTTTAGGTTCCTACACCTAAACTCAAATATTTTTAGTCTTTTAAAAAGGCTCTACTTTGAGTGTACCATACTTTTGCAATATGTCAAGTGCTTTTTACATAAACTTATAATTTTTATTTTTTAATAACCGCAGCGAACACCAAGGGAAAAGATTATTAAGAAAAACCGTAGGTTTGTCTTAATGACAATCCATATCTCTAAATCAGGGGAGATTTTTAAGAGGGGAGCTAAAAAATGTCCCCCTCTTAAATGGCGTTTTGAAAAGATGAGGGGTTATAGGGGAGAAGAAAAACTTTTGCTCCATCAAAAGTTTGTCCTCTCCCCTAAATTTCGTATCTCTTCCAAACATGTTTCTAAAGCATCTTTACCGGGAAGATTATAAATATCAGGAGCGGTACCTACTTCGTCATGACAAGAGCCGTCAGGATTTAACCCATAGGTCATATCGCTTTGTATCAGCATATTACTTTCGGGAAGCTTCAAATATAAGCGGCTTGACAATAGGTTAAGGCCTATGCCGCCGGTATTTTCTCCTACTAAGGTTGCAAAGGGTTCAGCATTTCCTTTTTTTCCTTTTGCAAAATAAGCAAACCGATCTGCTGCCGACTGAGTTTTTTCATTTATTAAAAGCCAAATCCGGCCGGTAAAATTAATTGTGAAATTAGTATCATTATCTCCCGGGTGAATACCGAAACCATAATTTATTATAGAATCAAAGAGGACTTTATCTTCTTTATTTTGTTCGGCAAATTGAAAACTTTCAATATTTCCCGATTGTCCCATTTTGCGTTGCAGAAAATTTGATTCATATTTTTTAAAATATTCATTCTCACTGTCATAAACTATTTTAGCATAAAGCTCACCGCTTTCTTTAATTATAGGAGAAACAAGATATTTAGACCAAATATACTTATCTCCGCCTATATTTTCACGTACATCAATAATTAAATGTTCATATCCTTCAAAAGATTTTAACATATTACAAAGACGATTTATGTACTCGGCCTTGTTATATGGAGAAAAACTTTTTATACCGATATAGGCTATTTTTTTCTCTTTAATAATTTTAGATATGAGCATACTCTCATCAATTTTTTCTCTATCACTATCTTTAATAGGTAAATTAACATTATATTTTTTAAGCAAGGCTTCCAATTTATTTATGTGAATTCCGCTTACATCATTCAAACACATAAAGGCTTTTTCATAAAACTGCCTGACCTCGGCATCATTATCATAAAACCGTGTATTTTGCACATTTTTTGTAACAGGATGTACAGAACTCATATCATATATATTTAAATGCCCCACCTGTTTTTCTTTTGTAATTTTATTAAAAAGCCCAAGATAAAATAAATAATATTCAAATTCATTTTTCGGTTCATGCAAACGATTGGTATACTCTTCCTTAATGTTTTTCAAATCGGCTCCGGCTCTGATACATACATTTTTAAAAGGATAACCGTTTTCCACAAAGTCCCAAACATAATCAAAATCATCTTGCATCTTTTGTTTAGGCATAAAAGTATCTTTATATAAAGCATATTCCTTTTGATATGGAATATAATAAATAAAGATAACGCAAGCTGCAATTCCGGCAAGAACTAAAACTGTGATGAATGTAAACAATGTTCTTTTATTCATATAAGACCCTTTTTTATAGACCGCTAGACCTATAAGCAAATAAATTCAATATTATTTTCTATAAAAAAGTATAGCATACTTTATTTATTTGTCAACTAATGTTTATAAATATGTTTTTATTTATTTTTTTAATAACCGCGGCGAACGCAAAGGAAAAAGATTACTAAGAAAAACAGTAGGTTTGTCTTAATGATAATCCATACCTCTAAATCAGGGGAGAAGAAAAACTTTTGCTCCATCAAAAGTTTGTCCTCTCCCCTAACTTTTTTATTTATCAATTCCTTTTTAGCTGACTTTCAATTAAATGTATTTCAGCTAAGCAAGTCTCTAAAGCATCTTTATCGGGGAGATTTTTTATATGCGGAGATGTTCCCGTCTCACTGTTACATGAACCGTCAGGATTAAATCCGTAGCCCATATCGCTTTGAATTAGCATGTGACTCTGGGGAAGTTTTAAATAAAGGCGATTTGGTAAAAGATTGAGACCCTCTCCTCCAGTGTTGGCACCGACTACTGTAGCAAAATTTATATAGGCATCATTTTTACATTTTGCAAAATATGCAAACTGGTCTCCAGCAGAAATAGTGTCAGGGCCTATCAATATCCATACTCTGCCTTGGAAATTTATTCTTTCTTCAGAAGGCCTTATAGTACGGACATAATCAATACATGAATCAAATTCTTTTCTATCTTCCTTATTTAAATTAGCAAAATCACTATCATCTATATTGTCCTTTGTTCCGAAAGGCTTATCAAAAAAATTATCTTCAAGTATTTTATAAAATTTATTTTTGCTGTTATAAGCAATTCGAATAAAATATTCAATAGGCTCTTTAATAAGAGGCGCAACTATATACTTACGCCATAGATAGGAATGACCGCCTGAATTTTCACGCAAATCTATAATAAGATGTTTATATCCTTCAAAGGCTTTTAATATACCGGTTAAATTTTGGATATAAGCATCATGAGCTCCATAGGGTGAAAAACTTTTTACATTGAGATAAGCTATTGCTTTATCTTCAATTATTCGGCTTTCAAGCATTGCGGCATTTGCCTCGTCAAAGCTGCGTTTATCTACAGGTATCTCGACTTCATATTTTTTTTCTAAGTCTCCGAGCTTATCTTGTTTTAGAGATTGGACCATATTCATTACAGCTTTTTCATAAAAACGGTTTACTTCATCATCCGTATCGTAAATACGTGTGTTTTGAACCTTTCTTGTTTTAGTATCTGTTTGATTAGGATCATAAATGCTTAGATGCCCTATCTGTCTATTGCCTGTTATTCTATTAAACATACCGAGATAAAATAAACAATACTCATATTCATTTCTAGGTTCGTTAAGACGATTCAAATACTCTTCCTTAATGGTTTGTAAATCGGTCCCGGCTCTGATACATACATTTTTAAAAGGATAACCGTTTTCAACGAAGTCCCAAACATAATCAAAATCATCTTGCATCTTTTGTTTAGGCATAAAAGTATCTTTATATAAAGCATATTCCTTTTGATATGGAATATAATAAATAAAGATAACGCAAGCTGCAATTCCGGCAAGAACTAAAATTGTGATGAGTGTAAATAATGTTCTTTTATTCATATAAAACCCTTTTTTATAGACCGCTAGACCTATAAGCAAATAAATTCAATATTATTTTCTATAAAAAAGTATAGCATACTTTATTTATTTGTCAAGTGTTTATTTTAGACAATGTTTATTTTAGAAGTTTGCAATTTTATTTATTTGTTTTTAATAACCGTAGCGAACACAAAGAGAAAAGATTATTAAGAAAAACCGTAGGTTTGTCTTAATGATAATCCATACCTCTAAATCAGGGGAGAAGAAAAACTTTTGCTCCATCAAAAGTTTGTCTTTTCCCCTAATTCGTCTTTTCCCCTAATTTTCTTATTTCTTCCAAGCAGGTTCCAAGGGCACTTTTGCCGGGAAGATTATAAATATCAGGAGCAGTACCTGTTTCATCAGTACAGTATCCGTCTTCGGTTAAGCCGTACATAAAATCAAACTTTATCAGTAAGCCGCTGTTGGGAAGAACGATGTACATAGGCGATTTACCGTTTGTTCCGGAACCTCCCGTATTAGTTCCGACAACTGTTGCAAAGCCGATTTTTTTACAGACATAAGCAAACCGGTCTGCTTCCGAATATACGCCGCTATCTACAAGAAGCCAAAATTTTTTATCTTCACAAGGCTTGTATCCGTTAATAGGACGAGCTTGAATTATCTCTTCCAATCTATAGGCCTTATCGTTTTTTACAGTACTGCAATTTTCTATATAAGGAACTTCATGGTGATTTATTTTTTCTGATTTATAATTTTTAAAAAACATATCCAAATAAGTATTCGTATATTTATTTTCGTTATAAAGTCCGTAAGAAATTATATTCATATCTTGTTTTATATTGGGAGATATTATTGCTTCGTAATTTTCAGAATGTCCGCCTCCGTTATTTTGTATATCTATTATTATGTGTTTATAATTTGCAGTCTCAATAAAAAAATCTTCCAAGGCTTTTAGATACTCTTGTTTTTCTTCTGCTTTCGTTGTAAGAAAAGATTTGATTTCTATATATGCAATATGACCGGCCTCAATAATCTGTATAAACGGCTTTGAATATTTACGAGTTCCTATTAATAAAGAATTTCTATTATTACCGGCATACACCATATAGTTTTTATCACTAATGACCTCTGTTTGATATATATGAAAATAAAAGTTATCTATCAAAGCCCGCTTCTTAATTAATGAAGTCTGAGGGGCACCATTTTTAAATATCTTTTCATAATTAAAATAATAATCAAAATAATCGGAAGGATAAAGATGACCTATATATCTATTTCCCGTAATTTTTCTACATAAATCTTTATAAAAAAAATAATACCCGTATTGCATCATGGGATCCGTTAAATATCTATATCCGGACTGTTTTATTTGTTCTAAATCCGCTCCCTTGCGTTCACATACTTCGGTAAAAGGATAACCGTTATAAATAAAATCCCAAAAATATTCATAGTCGGCCTTCATTTTTTCAGCAGAAATAAAACCTGATATTATATCATTTTTTTTCGATACACTAAGAGCTATTGCAACAAACACGGAAACAAAAACAAATATTATAAGACTGATTATTAATTTTTTCATATTAATTTTTTTAATCGTTTGACGAAATTTTATTTTTATTATCTCATATATGAACAATAAATTATGCACCCTTTATTACTCCTTTCTATAAATTAATAATTTATTTTCTTCCAAAAATTTACGCATTTTTTCTTTATTGCGGAAATCGTCTTTGTATTCTTCACTATAAAAACAAAACGAATAAAGGGTATTTAAAATTTCATTTAAGTTTTTAGAATCGAATTCTTTTTTATCGCACAGGCGCATGATTTTTTCATAATCCGTTTTTTCAAGATATTCGGTTGATGACCAAAGAGGCTCTTCCAAACGCTCCCCCTCCCTAACGCCGATTATTTCTATCTTAATATCCTTCTCAGGTTCAAAACCCATGTAAGTTATCAACTGCTTAGCCGTTTCATAAATATTTACAGGTTCTCCCATGTCGAGAAGATAGGACTCCCCCGATTTTCCGACACCGCCTGTCTGCAATACCAATGAACAAGCCTCGGGAATCGTCATAAAAAAACGAATCATATTTTTATCGGTTACGGTTACGGGGCCTCCGTTTTTTATCTGCTCTACAAATAACGGAAAGATAGACCCTCTCGACCCCAAAACATTTCCGAAACGGACAAACATGTAGGCTGAATCTTTTTTTTCTTTTACGGTTTCGGCAGCCTGCAATACCAATTTCTCGCTTAATAGTTTTGAAGCGCCGTAAACCGAAACAGGCTCAACAGCCTTATCCGTCGAAATTAAAACAAAGCGTTTTACTCCGAATTCGATACAGGCATCTAAAAGATTTTTTGTTCCGAAAACATTGTTTTCGATAACCGCAACAGGATTTTCTTCCATCAAAGGAACATGTTTATATGCCGCCGTATGAAAAACCGCATCGCATTTTAATTGCTTAATGATGTAGCGCATGTACTCGCTGTCTTTTAATTCACCTATAACCGGAACAATTGTCGCCTTGTCGCCGACACCGCCTGCCTGCAATATCTTAAGCTCTTTATAAATTTGATAAATGGAATTCTCTCCGTGTCCGAAAAGATAGAGGCGCTCAGCACCGCCTGATAAAAGCTGCCGGCAAAGCTCGCTTCCGATAGAACCTCCGGCGCCCGTAATTAAAACACGCTTTCCTCGAAGATATGCCAAACTCTTTTTTAAAGAAATTGTAACGGGAGTGCGGGTAAGCAAATCCTGAGGATCTATTTCGCGGGCTTGTACCAAATGGGCTGAACCGTCAATGATTTGCGAAATTGCAGGCAGAAGTTTTATCTTTGAAAAACCTGCCGATTTTAAAAGCTCATATATTTCACGCAAGCGTTCGGAACGTATACTTGGAATTGCAATCAGAGCCTCATCACCTGCATCTATCCTTATCAGATGAACGGTTTCGCTTATAGGCCCGAATACCGGAATTCCGTCAATCTTAGTTCCGATTTTTTTAGGATCATCGTCTAAAAAAGCGGCAACCTTACCGAATATTTTTTTTGCCGAAATTTCATGTGCAATCATAGTTCCGGCAAGACCTGCACCTACTATATATATAGAAGCCTTTTGTTTAATAGGACGGTTCATTTTTTTTCTTCCTTATTTAGTATTTCAAATCCTAAGTCGATAGAAAAAGCCGTTTGACACATATCCAGACAAACGGTAGCTCTTCCCTTCCTTTTGTTTACTCTTACAATATAACCTTCAAGACCGCTTAAAGGTCCTTCGATAACTTTTATTCTATCATTTTCATCAAATACAACCTGCGAAATTTTTGCAAGACCGCCGAAGGAAATAAATTGATTAAGAATTTCCAAATCTCTTCCTTCTAAAAATCTCGGTTCTTGATTATTGGGTAAAAATCTATAAAAACCCTTACATCTTCTAAGATGTTGATACAATTCCTTAGAGATTTCGTCAGTGCCTACAAACAAATATCCTGCAAAAACAGGCAGCTGCTTTTCCGTTACCTTACCGGCCTTTCTTATCTTTAAAATCCTTTGAGGAAAAACTATAGAATAAGAAAGCTCATCAAATTTATTTTTAAATTCCGCATCTTCAATAAAATTCTTTTCTTTGCCTGTACTTACCTGAACTACATAATAATCCATATCTGAACAATTATATCATAAAACCTTCATTGAATCAACTTACCCAGACGCAAGCGTCGGGGTACAGTGCTCAATGTTTCGCACTGTATGTTCTCATAAGGTGGTTGCAGTTGGCTTTAATACCCTTTGTTACGACGCAGAGCGTCGGGGTATTAAACCCTCCGCACGAATAAAGTACTCGCCTTTAATTTATTTTGCCCTAAAATAAAACCATTAAAAGGATTACTTGTTTTTTTAAATCTCCTGTGCTATATTCTTTTTTAGAATTTAAAATCATCCTTAAATGAGGAAAACAATGGAAGAAGAAAAGAACGAAGCAGTAATTTTTAGAATAGCCCTAACGGCTGGAGAGCTTTTAATAAAAAACGGAGCAGAGATGCATAGAACGGAAGAAACTATTTTAAGAATATGCTCTTCACACGGTATTACCGGTCTTGCCGTTTTTATAACACCGACAGTAATATTAATCGGAAACGACAAGAAGGAAGGCTCGACTTATATTAAAAACATAAGAGTCAGAGGCAGCAATATACACAAAATTTCCTTGGTCAACGAATTTTCAAGAAACTTTACTCAAGGTAAAATTTCTGAAAATGAAGCCCTTGAGATTTTAAAAAATATTGATGCAGAAAAAGGTTATCCGTATTGGCTTGTACTAACCACCTCTGGAATAGGCTGCGGACTTTTTTCTGTTTTGCTCGGCGGAACACTAAATGATTTTATAGTTACTTTTATTGCCACCTTTGCAGCCGTTTTTTTAAATGATAGAATCACGCAGTTTTCCAAAACGGTATTTTTAGGAAATTTTATAGCAGGCTTTTTTGTCGGTATAATAACAATTCTTTTTTATCATATAAGCTTTGTAAAAAATCTTGACATGATAATAGTCGGAGCCGTTTTATCGCTTGTACCGGGAGTAGCCTTTACATCAGGTATACGGGATTTTATTTTGGGAGATTTAGTTTCCGGAATTGCCCGGACCAGTGAGGCCGTACTCATAGCCGTTGCAATAGCCTTCGGTATAGGTTCTGTTCTTTTCGGTTATTCTCTTTTGGGAGGAATATAATGCCGCTTTACATACATACAATCGCATCATTTATCGCAAGTTTTTGTTTTTGTTTTTTGTTTTCGGTTCCGAAAAGAAATATCTATTTAAGTGCTCTATGCGGAAGTGTCTCTTGGACAATCCTCATATTTTTTCAGAGCATCGGCATAAATTATATATTTGCAACATTGGCAGGAGCATTGGCCGTAGGCCTCCTGGCAGATTTATTTGCGGTACTCCAAAAAACACCGGTTACATGTTTTATCGTTATAGGCACGATTCCTTTAGTTCCCGGATTTAAGGTTTATAAGACCATGCTTTTTTTTGTTACCGACAAATTGGAAAAAGGGGTGAGCGAGGGTGTTCAAGCCGCTTTTATCGCAATAGCGATATCCGTAGGCTTAATTATTTCTGCATCGGTAACCCGCCTTATCAGAGCCGTCAAGAAAAAAGCAGCAGAGAAAAAAAATAAATAAATTTTATCAAATCCCTTGTTTTTTATAAAAAAAAGAAGTACATTTTTTTGAGAGGAATTAGATATGAAAAATAAAAACATTTTAGTACACTTGAGTTTTTTACTGATGGTAGTTTTATTTCTATCATGTACAAAGGCTCAGGCAGAACAAAAATTACCCATTGGAGGAAACGGAATGATTAAAGAAATATATCTTGCAGGCGGCTGCTTTTGGGGCGTTGAGGGATATTTTCGCCAAATTCCCGGTGTTAAAGAAACGGATACGGGTTATGCAAACGGAAAAAGCGATTCTGCAAACTACAAAGGCTTGCATCATAGCGACCATGCCGAAACTGTGAAAATAGTTTATGACGCTTCCAAAGTAAGTTTACAAGAATTATTGGCCCATTATTTTAGAATAATCGATCCTACATCTTTAAACAAACAGGGAAACGATGCAGGCCGCCAATACAGAACAGGTATTTATTATGTAGACGATTCTATGATTAAAGAAATACAAAGTTTTGTAAAGTTTATGCAAAAAAAATATTCGCGGCCCATTGTTGTTGAGGTTGAAAAACTTAAGCATTTTATTCTTGCAGAAGACTATCATCAAGACTATCTTCAAAAAAATCCGGGAGGATATTGCCACATAGACCTAACCCTTGCTTTAAAACCTCTTTATGATGAAAGTAAATTTAAAGTACCGTCAAAAGAAGAATTAAAAAAATCCTTAAAACCGATACAGTTTTCGGTTACACAAGAAAAGGCAACGGAAAGGCCCTTTACAAGCGAATATGATAAATTCGATGCTGAAGGAATTTATGTTGATATCACCACAGGAAAGCCTCTTTTTTCTTCATTAAATAAATATGATGCAGGCTGCGGATGGCCATCATTTACAAAGGCCATTACAACACAGGCCCTTCAATATTTGGAAGACAAAAGCCACGGCATGACAAGAACTGAAGTCATATCAAAAACAGGCGGAGCCCATCTAGGCCACGTCTTTGATGACGGCCCTGCAGATGCAGGCGGTCTACGCTATTGCATTAACGGAGCATCCTTACGGTTTATCCCCTATGATAAAATGGAAAAAGAAGGTTACGGCGATTATCTCCCCTATGTAAAACCTACGGGAAATTTTTAACATCGCCTATAAAACTTAATTTATAAACTCCACAGGTTCGGTACGGGTTTTAGGTTCTGGGTGTTCTGCAGGATAACCGATAGCCGATATTCCGCAGACCACATGATTTTTAGGAATATTAAAAGAATCTAAAACCCGTCTTATCTCAGGCGAATTGCATTTTTCCCTCAACTGATTTATCCAAACAGAACCCAAACCCAAAGCATGGGCTGCAAGATAGATGTTTTGAATTGCAACAGAAGAATCACAGTAACCGAAACGGTCATCTTCTTCAAAGCTGATGAGTATCAAAGCATCACAATCATAAATTCTATAATTCGGAATGTCGAGTACGGAAGAAACAGCTCTTGCAAGTTCCTGTATCTTTTCCCGATTATGCACAACAGTAAATTTCCTCATCTGTCTGTTTTTTCCTGTCGGAGAAGCCTTAGCACATTCTACAATTGTTTTAAGCTTTTCGTCTTCAACCCTCTCAGCCGTAAACTTACGGACACTCACACGCGTGAGCATGTTCTTAATAATCTCATTCATATCCTGCCTCCTAAGATATATCTCATAAAAATATCTTTTAAATTTCAGCCAACTTAGGTTCCATAAAAATAGATACAGCCCAATAGCATAAGAAAAATCTAAAGGACTTGTTTGTAACCATATCGACATCCATTATAACACTTAAAAGCAAAGCAGAGTTTACTCCTAAAAATTTTTCTGCCAAATCCAAAAACCATTTTATAAATTCGGTATCATTTGAAGCCTCGCTTATAAATGTTAAAATTATCTTTTTAAATTCAAGATCCGATTTTTTTCTTTTTGCAAAAGCTTCATCAAGCATGTCGGTAAAAATCGGCCCCGTATCTCGCGCCTCATTTTTAAATCTATCATAAGCAAAATAAAAACCGCCTTCAACCTTCATCATTGAAGCCAAACTTAAATAGGCCTCATCTTCTACCAAGGAAGGAAGACCTTCCCTGCGAAGTAAATCGATTATAAACGGAATGGAATTTACCGACCTGTAAGTTTCCATCGCTTTAATTCCGGAAAGCAATATTTTAGGATTTTTAGTTTCGGATAAGATTTGCGAAATCTTAAATTGTGAAGCTTCATCTTTAAGATGAGCAAGAGCAATCATCGCCTCCCCCGACAAAAGATAATCTTTACTTTCAAGAGCTTTCCGCAAAGGTTCAACAGCTTGATGCACATTAAAATGAGCAAGAGTTTTTGCAGCAAGAGCGGCCGTAGTAAATTCTCCCTTATTCAATTCTTCTAAAAGAGTTTCTCTATTTTTTGCAGAAAGTTTTTCTAAAGAATTCAAAGCCTCCATTGCAGAGTACCTGATAGAAAAACGCGGAGACCTCATATACTGATTTAACTTATCGGCCGATTCTTGAGAAGCCGTTGCCGTAAGCTCGTGCAAAATTTTTTCTTCGGTCTGGAGACTCTCACTTGAATCGAGTTTATATAAAAGGTTTAAGGCTTTCATATCACGCGGAGAAAAGATAACAGCAAGAGCATCTTTTACAAGCCTGCCTCCAAGATTCAAAAGCCTAATCTGAAAAATCATTCCGAAGAGAATACAGATTATAACGCCCGAAAAAAACAAACGATACATACTTAAGTTGGAAAGCCCTGAATTTTGAAGCATATCCAAAATACTGCCTCCCAAGATTGAACCCAAAGCTCCCGTAATACCCATCACAAAAAAATTGAGCATACTTAAATCCATCAAGGATTTTGACGGCACTATCCCGAAGAAATAAGCTTGCGATGCATCCATTTGCGCGGAAAAGCCCATATTTGTTATCATCGAAAATAAAATCAAAAAAATAAAGGCAATCAAGTACATTTCTCTGGCAGGTGCTATAATTGCAGGGATCAAGGCTGCCGCACTAAGAGCCGTAAAAATAACATACATCGGCTTTGCTCCCATCCGGTCTATCAAGAGGCGCATTAAAAGTCCAACCAAAAGGGAGCCCATAGTTGAAGCAAGAGAAAAGATAATCACCAAATTATCAGGAATAGAATAAACAGCCTTACCGTAAACAATTATAAAGGGGCGGGCTAAACTTATTCCGAATTGAATTATAAAAAACGAAAAAATATAGAGCTTAAAATTTTTATCGCCAAAAGCTTCTTTTGAAGCCGAAAAAAAAGAGCCCTTTTGAATATTTTGATTTCCGCTTTTTAGCTTTCTTATTTCCTTCCGGCTTTTTCCTTCTGCCCTAGCCTCTTTCACTGCTTCCATTCTTCTTTCAAAATCGGGATCCGGAAGTTTAAGCAAAAGAGCAGACGCTGCAAATCCCGTAATAATTCCTATGATTGCAGTTATGTTGTATGTAGAAACTATATCAATTCCAAGCCTTGGAGAAAACCATAAAAAGACGGTTAAAAATATTATGGCTGCAAGTGCGGCCGTATTGTTTGTCAATGATATTTTAACTATATAAGAATTCCGATCCTTGCCTGGAGCCAAAAGACTTATAACAGGATTGTTTGCAACAATACCGGCCCCTCTAAAAAAATTAAAAAGAGCTACAGCAAGTAAAAGCATAAAGATAGCAGCCTCATTTTCGCCCCTAAAATAAAAGAATGGAATAAACAAGATAGGCAAAAGAGAAGCGTTGCGTAAAAACCAAGTATAGGCAAAGGTTTTTACAATAGTAAAACGCCGTGCCATAAGTTTTCCTAACGGGATGGTAAAATAACACATGTACATAAAGGCTGTAAGCAACCCTATGACGGTGCTGTTGGCTTTTAAGGCAAGAGCATAAAGAGTAATTGTGTTTCCGGTAACGAGTGCAAACGAAAACGAATTTATTCCATTGTATGCATTAAAAACACTGCGGCCCTGTTTAATTCTAAAGTTTGATAATTGTTCTTCCATCAATGATATTTTAATCTATTTTTTTAAAACAAACAAGTATTCAGAAACATGAATATTCCTCTTGTTAAGATTTCGACTGCCACGAAAAGTATTATATTTTATTTCGACGGTTTTTAATTCTCCGTATTTTTGTAACATATTTGTCATCTCTTCAAAAGAAATAAAACCTTCCGAGTTATAGGAGATGACGGCATAGCTTGCATCAAGAGAAGAGATAATTTCTTCCATCGATTTTAGAGCAAGATAGGGTTTATTAAAAACAGAGCGTTTCCATCCTTGGGTAATTCCGCTGACATGGCTTATAGGAACATCAAGCCTATTTTTAAGAATTAAATTAAGCATAAAATAATTTGAACCGTAGGGGTGCTGATTATAAGGAGGGTCGATATAAACCATATCAACATTCTTTATTTCTTTTGAAAGAAGAACTGCATCTTTTGTAAAAATCTCAAGCTCGGAATTAAAATTACTAAAGATAGGCTCTTTTAATTCTACCTTGCCTAATATTCTTGTTAAGGCATTTTTTCCGCTGGCACCGAAACAGCCTATCCCCGTATTCTTATCCTTATAAAAGCCCTTAAATACACCGCTCGTATTTACGTGAATTGAAGCTTCGATAATTAATGGAGCTAGAAAAAACTTTTTTAAATTTTCCTCTCTAACAATTTTATCGATAAGATTTCTGTATGTGTCGATTAAAAGAGCATTCTTATGTGTATAAAAAACTCTTTCTCCTTTTTCGATTTTATTGTCATCCTTGGGAGCATAGTTTTCAGTAATTATACCGGGGATTTTTTTATTTAAAGAAGAGGATATAATTTCATCTCTTAATTCATTACAAAGTTTTTTAGGATATTCTTCTTTGTTTGTAAGATAGCAGGAGTTTATCATATAAGAATAATTTTCCAAATCATTAACAATTATTTTTGATGAATATTTTTTTAACATACGGGCCACTATACCGGAACCCGAAAAAAGATCTGCACAAATAAGTTTTTCCTTGTGTAAATATTTTGAAATAAATTTCACCTCTTCTTCTATTTTATCTATCAAAGTCCTTTTATTGCCGAGGTATGTAATTATCTGTGTGGTAAGAAAGTCCTTATTTTCTTCTTGCTCTTGTTTCATAGATTTAATGTTTCCTTAAACTAAAGAAGGCTTATACTACTATAAAGATGAGAAATTTACAAGAAGATAAAAAGCTCAATATAAGCAAATTCATCATGCTAAAACTATAGACAAATCTTACAAAACAAGTTACAATCAATTATCGATTATTAAAATATCAATTTTAATAATCCAAAAATCAAATTAGGAGGTCGCTCTGATGATAGCTTTATATGTTGCTCTAGCTGTAGCGGTTATTATTTTATTTTCGATAGCCGTTGTAGTTCCGGAACAGGAAAGTTATGTTATTGAAAGGCTTGGAAAATATTCGCGGACTCTTACTGCGGGTTTCCATATCTTAACCCCATTTATAGACAGGATTGCTTATAAGCAAAATCTAAAGGAAGAAGCCTTGGACGTAGATCCTCAAGTTTGTATCACAGCTGATAATGTTCAGGTACAGGTTGACGGAATTCTTTATCTAAAGATCTTCGATCCGGTTAAGGCAAGTTACGGAATCGATAATTACCGCTATGCAGTCGCCCAGCTTGCAAAGACAACTATGCGAAGCGAAATAGGAAAGCTGGAACTTGATAGAACCTTTTGCGGAAGAGAAGGCTTAAACGATAATATAGTAAAGGCTCTCGATGAAGCTTCCGACAACTGGGGCATAAAGGTTACCCGCTACGAAATACGGGATATTACACCTACCCGCACAATCCTTGAAGCCATGGAAAGACAGATGAGGGCCGAACGCGAAAAGCGGGCTAATATTCTTTCAAGTGAAGGAAAACAGCAGTCCCGAATAAATATTTCTTTGGGTAAAAAGAAAGAAGCTATAAACAAGGCCATGGGCGAAAAGCAGCGAAGGATAAATCTTGCCGAAGGCCGCTCAAAGGCTATCGAGATAACGAGTAATGCGACAGCCGAAGGTTTGCGTTTGATTGCCGACGCGCTTTCTCAGCCGGGAGGAAGAACGGCTATGGGCATCCGTCTTGCTGAAAACTATATTCAAAGATTCGAGCATATTATTAAAAAATCAAATGTTTCGGTTTACCCCGAAAACATTGCAGGCCTTGCAGCCTTTACCGACATTATTAAAAATGCAGGAAAAGAAGTGAAGATCATACAGGGAGGTCAAAATGCTTAGTTTTATAATCCCGATTGTTATTGCGGCAATCATTGCCATAGTTTTTATTGTTGCTCTTTTTAGAAGCATACGAATTGTTCCGCATAAGGTTGCTCTGATTGTAGAACGCTTAGGCAAGTATCACACAACCTTGGATGCCGGTTTTCATATTCTATTTCCGTTTTTGGATAGAGTAAAGTATAAGCAGAATCTAAAGGAACAGGCCATAGATGTTCCCGCCCAAGACTGTTTTACCAAGGACAACGTTCAGGTACGCATTGACGGAATCCTCTATCTTCAAGTCTTTGATCCGATTAAGGCAAGCTACGGTATACGCGATTACCGCTATGCAACTATTTTGCTTGCACAGACGACCATGCGCTCTGTAGTGGGACAGCTGGATTTGGACGATACCTTTGAAGCACGAGAACAGATAAATGCTCAGGTTGTAAAAGCCGTAGATGAAGCTTCGGATCCTTGGGGCGTAAAAGTTACCCGTTACGAAATTCAAAACATAAGAGTTTCCGATTCTATTATGGATGCCATGGAAAACCAGATGAAGGCCGAAAGAGAAAAGCGTGCAGAAATAGCCCGATCGGTCGGAGAGATGGAAACGGTTATCAACCTTTCAAGAGCTGCTTATGAAGAAGCCGTAAACATAAGCGAAGGTGAAAAAGAAAGAATGATAAACGAGGCGGAAGGTCAGGCCCGCGAAATTGTTGCTGTCGCCGAAGCCACTGCCGACGGTATTAAAAAAATTGCCGCTTCTACCCAAATTCAAGGCGGTATGGAAGCTGCAAAACTCACCGTTTCGCAAGAATGGATAAGCGCTTTAAGCTCTATAGATGAAAATACAAAAATAATTATGTCCGCAGATTTTACAGACATAAAGAAAATGACCATCGACATGGCCGAAGAAATAATCCAATAATTTTTATGCACTGCAAAAGTTTTGCAGTGCATTTTTTTCTTATTCCAGCTTAGCTCCCTTGCCTTTCAAATTCTCGACACACTCAAGATAATAGTTATCATCGTGTTTGGCATAGATGGACTTCCCTACTTTAACAGCCTTCAAATTATCATAGCCGATAGCTTATTGACATGAAAAGTAAATTATCTTATATTATAAATCATACAAATTGTAATTTAAAGATGGATTATCCAAAAGGAAAATATGTTTAACCTAAGAAAAGTTTATTTTATTCTTTTTACATTAATTTTTATATCTTCTTGTTCAAAACAAAATCCCGAATTTACAGGGAAATATTTAACCTACACAAATATGGAAGCAGGTTATGAAATCGATTACCCTTCAGAAATTTTAAAACCTATGGACGGCTCTCCTGCAGAACAAGTATTTACTAGCAATGACGGAGAGGTAAACTTATCCGTTTCAGTTTCGGACTTAAAAGATTTAAGCCCTGAATTTATTTTTAAAACCGCTGACCTTTACGAAAAAAAAGAAGCGGAAAAATTTACGATAAGCGATAAAAATATGGGCCGTGACGGTTTTATTTTAAAAGGCTATTCAAAGGACAAGATGTTTTTTTGCCAGGCTCTTGCTATAAATGAAAAGTTCTATACAATCAGATTTGAATATAACAAAAAAGAGTATGATACATATAGAGATATTTTAACTCATATAGTAGATTCTTTTGAGCTGACTTCGGCGTCAGTTTCTCAAGAAGGAAGTGAAGATGAAAAATCTTATGATGAAGGAAAGCTCATCTCCTTTGCTTTTAGTTTTTTATCGAATGTGTATTGGGAAAATAACTTTAATATCATTTTAAAAAATTCAAGCCCAAAATTAGCCGATTTTGTACACCCTGATTACGGCATAAGGCGTTTCTATAATCCCGGTGCGGCTCCCCTTCTTTTTTCGGCAGAGGATGGCTTCGGCTTTGATGAAAGCGCCGATTTTTCTACCAAACCCTCGGCCAATAAATTCGGAGGCTCAATCCCCTTTTATAATCGAATGCCTGACGGCGGCTTTTGTGAAGAATCTAAAGATAAAGACGGAGTATATTGTGCCATTGTCAAAGAAATCCCCGAGGCCGTTGATCCTTCAAGTCTTGAAAGCGATGAAATAAAGAACTTGAAAATAGATTTACCAAAAAACTATAGGGCAATCTTAAAAATAGTTGTCTTAGACGGCGGCTTTATCAAAAAGACCTTTTACTTTTTCGATATTGCCGATAATTGGTTTTTGCTCTTTGTAGATGACTGTGAGTGTTCGGCTTAAGGGTAGAAAGATTTAAAAAAAGGCTGTAAATTTTTCTTTAAAAATGATATAATGATCATGATATGGAGGGGTAAGTATATGCTGGAAACAGTAAAAGGTTATTACAATGGAACTCAAATAGTTTTAGATTCTCCTGTAAAGCTCCGGCAAGGTCAGGAGGTGGTTATAACTTATAGAGTTTTTAAGTCTAATTTAAGACAAACTTCTAAAATAAATCTTATAAAATCCATAGTTGGTGCAATTCCCGATACAGGGAAATCCCTTGATGATTACAGAAAAGAGAGATTACAAAAATATGAAAGTCCTAATTGATACAAATGTCATACTGGATGTATTATTAAATAGAGCTTCATTTGTACAAGATGCTATTGCTGTATTAGAACTTACATGTGAGAATATTCAGGCATATGTTTCTGCATCAGCGATTACAGATATCTACTATATAGCTTATAAAGAATTGAGGGACAAAATCAGAGTTAAAAACCTTATAAAAACTATTCTACAGATTATAACAGTGGCAGGTATTTCCGATAAGGAAATTATGTCAGCAATCGACTCAGATTGGGCTGATTTTGAAGATTCTCTACAAAATGCAGTAGCTGAATCTCATGATTGTAGTATGATTATTACCAGAAATATATCTGATTTTAATGGTTCTAATTTACAAATAATTTCTCCAAAAAACTTTATACTCCAATTTACTCATTAATCATATCAAAAAACTTTCTTAAACTTCTTGACTTTCACTCAAAAAATTTTTATCTTAGGTTTGTAAGAGCCTTAAAACAATTCATAAAGATATTGGTAAAGGCAGATTACAATTATTTTTTGGAGGCCAAAAATGAATATCATAGTTGAAGATTCTGCTAGAGACAAAATTAGAGCAAAAAACGCGGATACGGTTCACTGTATGCTTAATATGTGTGCTTCGTGAGGAGGGACAACTTTAGATCCGGCCGTGTATGTCGGAACGCCCCGAAACATCGATCACTTCAATAAGCTCGAAAATAATGGAATTACCGTTTACGTTAAAAAGGGAACCCCCTCCGTTAACGGAACCTTAACGATTACAGTCGGAAAATTTTTATGGTTTGAAAAGCTGATGGTTGAAGGAATGATTTAAACAAGAAAGCCGATAAGATAAAAGGAAATTTTTTTTAGATATACCTAAAAATCTTACCGGCTTTTTTTATTGCTGAGCAAATTCTATCTTGCTTTGCGACCTGCCCAATTTTGAAAAGTAGGTACCTACCGTAAAATAGAGGAATAGGAATAAAAATAGCATTCCGATATTTTTCCAATCAATCGATAAATTAACTTGAGTAAATTCGTTTGCCATTATGTAATAATAGGTTGGGAAAAGGCGGGAGATATTTACAATAAAATCCGGAAGTAATTCTTGTTCAACAAAGATACCCGAAATAAAGGCTAATGAAAGAGGGAGAACAGTGCCGACTATACCCATAACAGAGCCTTTTTTTAAAAAAGAATTAAGCATAAAAGTTAAGCTTAAAATAACGGCCGTGTACATTAAGGCATTAAACGTATAGAATAAAAGAGGAATGTTTTCCAATCTCGTTATATTTGTAATAATAGCAAAGCCTATCAATATTGAAAGGATAAGCACTACTATCGTTAATTGAGCCAAAAAGTTTTCACAAACAAAGCGAAAAGTCGATACCGGAGAAACATTATTCCGCATTTTTAAGCGTTCATTATTTACCTCGAACATAGCCCAACCTACAGAATTAAGCACAACAGAAAAAACTATCCAACCTAAAAAGTTAAAAAATATTTTAAACCAAATATTTACCGAAGTATTCTTCTGAAAACTAATCTTATTAACCTTTGTATTTACTTGAAGAGCTTTTTCTATTCTCTGAAAATCGAAATATCCTTGAGCCTTTTTTATGTTTGCAGCAAATGTTAAATACATATTAAGCTGTAAATCCATATAAAAGCCCGACTTTTTTCTGTCATCTTTAAAAGTTATAAGGGCCTTTTTACCGTTCATTACATTTTCTTCCATGTTTTTATTTATAATAATCCCAGCATGTATTCTTTGCAGAGAAATATCCTTTTTTAGCTTGCGTAAAATTTCTTCATCGGCCTTATCTTTTTCGTCTATAATAATAACATCATGTTTTGACCTCAAATAAGAAATTAAATGTTTCGATAGTTCGGAATTGTCCCTATCGATTATATTTACGGTTAATGGTGTTTCTGCAAATTTGCTTACCTGAGAATTCCCAGACTTTAATGTCATAAAACTTATAAACAAAAAAATAATAACATAGATAATAGTGCTTATTACCTTTGTCCAAATTAATCTTAAAAAGTTTTTATAAACTATCATATTGCACCTTCCTTGAGTTAATAAATGAAAGAGATAAAAGAATTACGATGCCTATTGTGTAGACAATAAAAAATACGGGTACTGCGTTATATTCTCCCAAAATATTTATATTGTAAAGATTGGTAGTAAAAAGAGCTATAGGATTTATTGTTCCTAAAATCGGTATTGTTTTTTCAATGGACATTTTTACCTCAGGCCCCATCATACCGGATAAAAAGGCTAAAAAAAGACTTGTAAAAATACATATCATAGTTTTTGCCCGAATATCTCCAATAGGCGTTGAGCCTATAAATAAGCCGAGAGCTGCTCCAAAAAAATTCGCATAGATCAAAAGCAAAAGAGTAATTTTAAAATCGGTAATAAATGGTATCTTTAAAACAAAGAGCACAAAGGAAATATATATGAGATTGGCTGTAAGGTTAAAGATAATGTAAAATATAATTCCTGCAAGATAAGAATAAAAGCGTTTAATAGGAGTTGTACAAATTCTTGCTCCGATTTTTGAAATATTACCCTGTATTTTTACAGCTATATCTATCGAGCCGAACATTGTATAAATCGAAACCATTGCCAAAAGAGAATAGAACAATATAATGCTTAAACTCATTTTTTCGTTTTTACTTTCGACATAATTTTTACCGTATTCAAAAGACTTCATTGGAATATTAAGGGCTTCGATTTGTTTTATTTGATCCAGCACGGTTTTTGTTATTGTCTGAGATAATCCGTCTTCGCTCAACCTCAAAGATTGATCGGCTTCAACAAAGGCTTTTATTTTTTTTGTACGGAGCATCTCATTTGCCGATGTCTCATCTATTATTTTTGTATTGAACATCCCTGTAAATTTAAGCGGATAATAAACAGGATTGTCTTTTTCAATTCCGATTTCTATTTTACCGGTATCGGAATTACCTACGGCCGAAAATATTGTAAAGAACAGCCCAGCCATAAGAATGGGATATAAAAGCGTCCAAAACATTCCGTCTAAAGAATAAAACATGCCGATACTATAATATTTTATTTCGCGTAAAAAGAATTTCATCAGTCTCTTAACTCCTTTCCCGTAAGCTCCAAGAAAATGTCGTTTAAGCTGGGTAATTCCGAATATAATTTGGTATAAGCCAAACTATTATTATTGATAAATAAAATAAGTTCGTTTAAGTTGTTAATCGAATTTTCAAAACTGATTAAAAACTCGTTTCCGTTTTTGGTAACTTCCAGGACATGAGGATTTTTTTTCAGTTCTTCTTGCAGGTCATCCTTAGTTTCGACAAATTCAACAACCATTTTTTCGCTTGTGCGGATCAGCTTGTGCAATTCTTCTAAGGTGCCGTTTGCTATATCTCTTCCCTCATCCATGATAATGATTCTATCGCAAAGCTCTTCCACTTCTTCAAGATAGTGGGTAGTATACACGATGGTACTTCCTCTTTTTGCCAGTTCCTTTATCCCTGAAAGAATGAAGTTTCGGCTTTGGGCATCGACGGCAACTGTGGGCTCATCCAAAAAAATCAGTTCAGGTTTATGTGCTATGCCGCATGCAATATTGAGCCGGCGGAGAAGGCCTCCTGAAAGTTTTTTTGCACGGAATGAAGCATAATTGTTTAAGCCTACAAAATCGATTGCTTCATCTACCAGCTTTTTCCTCTCTTGAGTATTGTTTACATAGAGACCGCAAAAATAATCTATATTTTGTTTTACGGTAAAATCATAGAAAACAGAGACCTCTTGAGGAACAAGGCCTATTCTTTTTTTTATGTGCAGGGCGTTAGGCTTCATTTCTTCACCGAAAATGATGATTTCACCTTTACCGTGTTTTAAAAGGGAAAGCATACAGTTTATGGCTGTAGTTTTTCCGCATCCGTTAGGCCCCAAAAGGCCGAGAATCTCTCCTTCTTTAACTTCCATATTAAAGTGATCAAGTGCCGTTTTTTCATTGTACCGTTTTACAAGATTTTTTACCGTTAAAATCATAAATTCCTCCATAAGCGAATCTTTTATAGATAATTATACATTTTTTTTGAAATTTTAAAACTGAAAAATGTCATATTTTTGCGAGTTTAAATATGACATTTGTCATAGGAAAAAGGTTTAAACTTTTTATAATTTTAAAAAAGGGTTGAAATTTAAAATGGGTAATCAACAACCCCGACGCAAGCGTCGGGGTATTAAACCCTCCTCACGAACAAGCGGTTTATACACTCATTACCCATCAGGAATTACAAATTAATTAAAGCTCTTCCGCCATGCGGCAGGGTTACCGGGGCCGACCCATTTATTAAGTTGGAATCCGTTTTGAAGGCTTAAAGTGATAAACTTTTTTGTTCTTCTTACGGCTTCATAAGGTTCAAGGCCTATGCCTAAACCTGCGGCTATAGCTGCGGCCGTTGTGCAGCCTGCTCCATGTGTCCATCTTGTATCGATAAGCCCGCCTTCCACTTTTAAAAATTGTTCGCCGTCATAAAAAATATCTATAGCCGATTGTTCCCCATTCAACTTGGGCCCGCCCTTTATAAAGACATAGGGAACACCCATTCCGTGAATAATCTTACAGGCTTCTTTTATTTCTTCGATTGTAGAAGGTGTCGGCATTTTTGCAATCTGTCCCGCTTCAAAAAGGTTCGGCGTAATAAGCTTTGCTAAAGGCAAAAGTTTTTTTATAATGAGATTGTTGAGCTCGGGGTTTAAGGCAAGGTCTCCGCCCTTACATACCATTACAGGATCCAATACATAATTTTCTACATTATATTTTTTTAAGTATTCGGCAGAAAGTTCAACTGCATAATTTGTTGCAAGCATTCCCGTTTTTGCAGCGTTAACGCCGATGCCCTTAAAAATTGTTTCAAGCTGAGCTCTTATGGTTTGCTCATCAAGCGGGAAAACTTCATGCCCCCACTCTTTATCGGGATTCATCGTTGCAATTACCGTAACGGCAGCCATTCCGTATACACCGTACTCCTGAAATGTTTTTAAGTCGGCTTCCAAACCGGCCCCTCCGGATGCATCCGATCCGGCAATTGTTGCAAGTTTTATCATAATTAAATCTCCTATAAAAACTTTTTGCAGCAAATATCAGACCCTTGCGGTTCTGTTCTGCAAGGAAATTTTTTATCGTATCCGCTAAAGCGGATAGCGAATCAATTTGCGAAAAAAGTTTTTTCAAGCGGTTTGTTTACAAACCGCATACAATAATACGATGTTTTGTGCAATGCACAAAACTCGATAGATAAACAGTGAGGCTGAATTTCTGCCGAGCTGTTTATCATATCTCCTATCTCCTAGTGATTGGAATTATAACATTTTTTTTGAAGTTTGTCTTGTAGGTTAAGTGAAAATTCCTATGAAATGGGTAATAAAATATTTAGTTGGGAATTTCTACTTTTATAGGTAGTGTCTCTTGGAATTTATAACAGACTGTTGCATACCTTATATCATGCATACCTTATATCTGTTTACACGCTATCTAATTTATGTTAAAATGCCAAGTATGAGGCAATATTATAAAAAAATCGTATTTATAATTTGTATTATTGTAATATTTTCAGGCTGTTCCGATACTGATGCAGCTCTTGAAGGCTTAAAATCGGACCAAAATAAAAAACATATTATAAGTTTAGCCGAATTATATTCATATATTAAAGAATATTCTCCTTTTTTAAATGATGCTATTTTAAATAATCTTAATGAAAAATATTTTGAGTTTTCAAATAAAATTATGTATGAAAGCGATAAATATAAAATTTACACTTATTTTGAAGAGTTGCTAGCTGTAACCAATGACGGACATGCAGCCGTGTTCTATGAACAAGGCTCAAACACTCCTTTTTATTTTTTACCTATCGGCTTGGACTATGCTGACGGCAAATACTATCTTTTATATAAAGAGGACAATATAAAAATACCCTTAGGTTCCGAACTTATAAAAATTAATGATGAAGATGTAAAAAAATATTTATTAAATAATATTGCAAAATATATTCCTGTAAAAACACCTCATGCCTTTGAAAATTCAATGATAAAACGGCTTTTATATTCTTCACAAAATAAAAAAATAAAATTTACATTTGAGATTAATAAAAATGAAGTTAATTTGGAATTGAAATATTCAATTCCGAGTGAAAAAATCGGCAATATAAAATTTAATAAAATCCCCGATTATTATGATAAATTGAATAAGATATATTCAAGCCGTAATTTTTCGATTTATAAGATTAAAGAAAAATATAGCTTGATACAAATACATAATTTTTCAAATTATCATATGATAGATGAATTTATTGAAAAAATTATTCCTTTGATAGAAGATCCCGATCATCTTATTTTAGATATTCGAAAAAATAGCGGCGGTAATTCAAGTATAGGATTTACAATTTTAAAAATACTGACAGGAAAAATCGATATTGAAATATCTTCAATCAATATTAAAGATTTTCAACGCCGATTAAGTCCCGTTCTGATTACTTTAACTGCAATAAAAGATACAAATTTAAAGGTGATAAACCATGATACGCTTACAAAACTAAATTCTTTTATTAACGACGGTAAATTAATGAAAGCTCATGAATTGTTAATGCCGGCAGAAGAAGATAAAATATTACAACAAATAGACAACTTTCTTATGCAAAGTAATGAAATGGAAGAATTAGAAAAAAAAAGTTATCTCTGCAGCAAATAAGTGTAAAATCGAGAATAAAGATATAACCGTTTTTACATCTTACAAAAGCGGTTCCGCTTGCGATGATTTTGCATGTTTTTGTAAAGAACTAAATATAAGACTAATCGGAACAAATACTAAAGGTGCTACAGGAAACATCGGAATATTTAAACTTACAAATAATTTTTCATTTGCCATATCATTGCAAAAAACAATGTACAAGGGTATGGAAATTAACAATAAGGGCATATCGCCTGATGTTTTTATTATGGATACGATTGAAGATATTAAAAATCAAAATGATCCCTGCTTAAATTTCGCTTTGGAGAACCTATGAAGTCTTTGATATTAATGATATAACATTTGCAAGATGTCAAATTTAAGGGCATTTCTGCAATTCATCATACAAGCCTCTCAACCGATTCTATTATGCCGCCGCCGATGATATAATCGCCGGAATAAAAAACTGCGGCTTGTCCTTCGGCGACGGCTTTTTCAGGCTCTATAAATTCTACCTTAAATTTTCCTGTAGGTTTAAACTCCTCATTTTTAAGCGGAATCAATTTTGCCTTTTTCTTTTGTTGGCGATATCGTGTTTTTACCTCAATATCGATTTCTTTGTCTATTGTTTTTTTTGAGATTATATTTACATCTGAGGCGATGAGGCTTTCGGCAAAGAGTTCTTCGTCCCTGCCTACAGTAACCGTGTTCGCCTTTGCATCTTTTTTTACAACATAGACGGGATAACCCATTGCGATTGCAAGGCCTCGTCTTTGACCTATGGTATAATATTGAAGCCCTTTGTGGCGGCCTATTTCATTTCCCCTTGTATCAATAAATTTTCCCTCTTTAAAAGAATCCGCAGCAAGGGCGTTTATTACCCTTGTATAATCGTCACCGGGAACAAAACAGATGTCTTGGCTGTCGGGGCGGTGAGCATTTATAAGGCCTGCATCTTCGGCTATGCATCTCACTTTTTCTTTGGTAAAATCACCTAAAGGAAAAATAGAACGGGAAAGCTGTTCTTGACTAAGAAGGGCTAAAAAATAGCTTTGGTCTTTTTGAGCATCCTCAGCCTGTCTTAATAAAAATCTTTCCCCGCCTTCAATTTCGGTTTTTTCTATTTTTGCATAATGGCCTGTTGCAATTTTATCGAAGCCGTCCTTTAAGGCTTGTTCTAAAAAAAGGCCGAATTTTATTTTGCTGTTACATATAAAGCAGGGATTCGGCGTTCTTCCTTGTTTGTACTCTTCTACAAAATAGTCGATGATTTCAGCCTTAAAAGTTTCCCTCATATCGTATACGATGTGCTTTATACCGAGCTTAGCTGCAACTTTTTTTGCATCTTCAATATCATCGGTCTGGTCCTTATAAATGCCTGACAGTTTCGGTAAAAGCCGCATCGTAACGCCTGTAACATCATAGCCTTGATCTATCAATAGTTTTGCCGCAACAGCGGAATCTACGCCTCCGCTCAAACCCACAAGCACCTTCATCAAGTTTAAAATCCTCTTAAAATTTCTTCGGGGTTTAAAATCATGGCACATCCCAGTTCGGCTAAATCCCTTTCAAGGACAATACGGTTTTCGATTTTTTTTATGCTTGTAATTTCGGCTGTTTTTGCAGAACCGATTATCCTTCTGTTTAACTCGGTACCGCAAAAAGAAACGGCATCAATTTTTATTTTTTCGATGTAGTTGTCAATAAAAATTTCGTTTTGATAAATCGGATTTTTTATATTCTTAACAAGAAAATCTTTTGCAAACACATGGAAGAATTTAAATAGATTGTTTTTTACGTTTTCAAGCCAAGATAAAAAATCAGTTCTTTGCTTTTCCTTATCAACAAAAAGAGTCGAATATTTTGCATAGCCTTGAGCAAAAATAAAATGAGCAAGGACATTCCCAAGGTCATAGGCTATTGGACCGTAAAAGGCGAATTCGGGATCGATTATTTTTATCTTCGTTTCTTCATTTTCATTTTTTACAAAGATAGAACCTGAATGAAGATCCCCGTGAATAAGCCCTTGAGGATAGTTATTGAACTTTTCTTTTAAGACTGCAACCCTTGCAATGAGGTTTGAATCTTCATAAAACTTTTTTTTAAGCCAGTCGGCATTTTCGGGGAGCAAAATATTTCTTTGCCTTACATCCTTATAAGGATGAGTAAAAACCAAGTCTTCTGTAATCTTACAAAGATCGGGATTATAAAATTTGGCTGCTGCTTGAAATTTTTTTTGATAAGCTAAAACCAAATCTGTGGAAGGCAGGCTTGTGTCTACGATAAACCGAGTAATCAGTTCTTCGATTCCGTAAAATATTTTTCCGGCCATTAATTCCATTCTTAAATTAGAATAAGAACCGATGTCTTCCATTATGATTGCAGCCATAACCGGATCGGCATAAATTATTTTCGGAGAAAAACCGGGAGCACATTCGTTATACAGTTTTAAAACTTCGGCTTCACGGGTGCTCCTATCCGGGTTTAGATATCCATCGGGGCGCACTCTTGTTTGAACATCAGCTTGTTTTAAAATAAGGGATTTTTTTGTGCTCTTGTCAAAAATGCGGTAGACATAGTTTATATTTCCGTCACCTATTTCTTTGTAAACTAAATTCTCATTCGAATCAAAAAAATTACTGTGCTCAAAGACATAATCGATTATATCATCGCCTTCCATCTTGTAATGGGAACTAAACCGCATCCTGCCTCCGTTTTAATAATGTAAACCTATTCCGATAAAAATTTCGGAAACAGGTTTACCGTCACGTTTTGCATGATCATCTTTATTGTTTATTTCTCTTAAATCATGTCCGTAACTTATTCGAGCATAAATACTTCTCATTTTGATCGGATACATTATTATTTCTAAACCGCCCGAATACCATCCGTGTTTTGGATTGTAATAGGTATCGGTGTTTTTATCATGGACCAAGGCCATATCGAAAAACGGCGTTATGTGCAGCTCAAAGCCGAAGAAACGAGTCCATTCAACTCCGGTAATTTCTTCCCATTTAAAAACGCCTATTTTTATAGGTACATCAAAATTAAAACTAAAGGCCGTATCCGTTTCAATTCGTTTATTTAAAATACCGCGCAAAATTTTTCCGGTATGTTCGCTTGATGTTTTTCCGAATAGATTATAAAAAAAATCGAACCTGCCGTATAAACCTATTCGGTCTAAAAAAGAATAGAAGCCCTTTGTTTCCAAATTAAAAGAAATATCTACATTACCTTTTCTATAAGTGTTATATTTATAGCTATTATCAAGATTTACCGTAAAGCCTTGTCTAAAATTATTTATCCAATTTACTTTACCCATTCCAAAACTATGTGACCAATTAATGTTTAAGCCTTTTTTATTTTCCTTGGTAATTTTTGTGAATTTCCAATTACCGTCTATACCAAAATAAGGAGTCCATGTGATTGTGCCTAATGTTTGATTTTTATATATATCAAATGCAAGCGATGTATAAAATCCGTTTGTCAGATAATAATCTTTTTCAGACGGAGAAGCAGAGACATCTATACTTTGTGTGATACCTGCAGTTAAGGTAATCCAATCAACACCTAATTTATATGAAGCACTTAGACCTGTGCCGAAATCAAAGCCGAATTTTTTATCTTGATCTATGCTAATTCCCGCATTAGTATTCCAAAGAAGTTTAACCTGATTAATATGGAAAGGTAATGCAAATCCGGCACCTAGCTCGAAAGAAGATTTGCCGGCATTATTCCTATTATATATTAAATCCATTGTAAGCGGTTCAAGCGAACCTAAAAAATTAAAATCTTTTAATTTAAGCTTAAACTGAAGACCTCTGTTTGAATCAAAACTCGGGTAGAGGAGGGCTATAATATTCCATGTATCTTTAACATATATTTTAAGCTTTACCGGAATAATATTGTTTTTCGGTTCTAAAAATTCAAAACTAATTTCATGGCTTTCAATTGTTCTCGTGTTATGGAATTCCGCATTAAGCTCTGAAATATATGCTTCGAATTCTTCAAGTGAAGAAAATATCCGTTTTTTGTCTATAGGTATTTTTGATGATAATAGCCGTTCTTTGGTAAAGCCTTTTATGGTGTATTCAACACTTTCAATCTTATAAGCCGTATTATTAGCCAATAGAAAATCATCAGATTGCTCTTCAGTGTTTTGTGCGTAAAGACCAAGTACAAAAAAACAACATAATAAGACCGTTAAAAAAAATCGTTTGTGCATTTTATTCCGCCATAAATTTTATTTTTTTAATTTGGAATCGTCTTCAATTATTTTTTGAGCATTTGATTCCATATAAGATTTAACTGAAGCCGCTATTTCCTTATCATAAAGAGAAAAGACTCTTGCAGCAAGGAGGGCTGCATTTTTAGGCTCCAACACCAAGGCCGGAGAAATTCCCGAGGGCATTCTAAGAGAAGAATAAATGTCCGCTCCTGCAAAACTATCGGATGGAGGAGGACAAGCTATTGTAGCCCCCTTTACAAAACCGTCCACAAAACCGGAAAGAGCATTGCTTCTTCCTGCAATAGTAATATAAAGTTTCGGCCTATCAAGAGCTTCATATTCTTTTAGCATAGAAATAACATGCTCCGCCGTTTTATGAGCCGAGCCTATTCTTATAGCGTACTCGATTCCAAAGGCCTTTAACTCCAAAGCTATTTTTTCTGCATGGCCCATATCTGAAGATGAACCCATAAGTATTATTACAAGAGGTTTCACATTAAGCCTGCCTTTTTTAAGTTTTTCACTATGCGCTCTTCAGCCGGATATTCTCCCGGAACAAATTTAGATTTTGTCAATTTTTCATAGGCCGTGATATAAAGCTGAATAGCCTCATTCCAGATATTTTCATCGAGTTCGGGGATTTCTCCGTCGCCTCGATAGCCTTTTGCTGCATAGGCCATTCTTACAAATTCTTTATCGAAGTTTTCGGGCTCCTTCCCTTCCTTTAATCTTTGTTCGTAAGTATCGAGTTTCCAATAGCGTGAAGAATCGGGGGTATGAACCTCATCTATTAAAAGAATATCATTATTTTTGTCCACACCGAATTCGTATTTTGTATCTACTAAAATCAAGCCCGCTTCTTTTGCACTTTTTTGGCCGCGTGCAAAAAGGGCAAGGGCCGCTTTTTGTACAAAGTCCCATTGTTCTTTTGACAGATAACCTTGCGAAACAACCTCATCGCAGGTAAGTCTTTCATCATGGCCTGTAGGGCCGCCCTTTGTGGTAGGGGTTATAATCGGCTTGGGTAAGGCCTGATTTTTTTTCAAGCCTTCAGGAAAATCATATCCGTATATATTTCTTTCACCTAAAGAATACCTGTACCAAAGGGCTGTGGACGTTACGCCTGTAATATAGCCCCGTACTATGACCTCTATCGGGAGAGGTTTTACTTCAGTTACGATAATGCAGTTAGGATCCGGACAAGATATTATGTGATTTTTGATTATATCTTTGGTATTTTCAAACCACCAAAGAGAAAGCTGGTTTAAAACCTGTCCCTTGTATGGAAGGGCTGTAAGAACCCTGTCAAAGGCAGAAATCCTGTCTGTAGTTACAATCAAGCGTTTCCCTTCTTCCGGCGAGTACCAATCCCTTACCTTTCCGGTTTGTTTTGAAGGGAGAGGCAAATTAGATTCTCTAAAAGCTGCATTTCGTGAAATCATTTTAAACTCCTCAGGTTAATTTATACCGGTCAAGTATATATGAAGATTTATAAATTTTCAAGTATACTAATATTTAACTTACGCTTGAATTCCCTTAAAAGCTATTGTATAATGACTTTATGTTAAACAAGCAAAAAAAGATGACTTGGCGGACTTACCTCGCCTATGGGGCTGCCGATTTATACGGCGGAGGCTGTTTTTTTATCGTTACTACATTTGCAATGTATTATCTGGTAAATGTAATAGGACTTCATCCTGTTTTAGCAGGGCTTATCCCTGCTATCGGAAAGTTTTGGGATGCCGTATCGGATCCGATGATGGGTTATATAGCCGATAATACTCCGCAAAACCGTTTCGGAAAAAGAAGAGTTTGGTTTTTGGTATCAATTGTTCCAATCGCTCTTTCTTTTATCATAATTTGGTTTCCGACCGGAATAGAAAGTCAGGCCGGAAAATTCATATTTTATACGATCGCCTATATTATATTTTTTACCGTTGCGACCGTTTCCTACATACCCTATGCGGCCCTATCAGCCGAAATAACTAAGGACTTTTCGGAAAGAAATAAACTTAACGGTTCCCGCCTTATGTTTTCTTTTATAGCTACCCTTTTGGGCGGGCTCTTGGCTCAGCCGATTATCGATGCTTTTCACGGCAGCATGATGGGCTACTTTGTGATGAGTATAGTTTTTGCCCTTATCTTTGCCCTTCCATGGATTCCTCTTTATTTTGAAACATGGGAATTGCCGGAAGAAAAGAGCCAAAAAAAATCGGATGCTAAATTTATAAAAAACTTTTTATCCCTTTTTAAAAGTAAATCTTGTAGAATTCATATTGCTATGTATGTCTGCTCCTATGGAGCTTTGGATATAGTTATGTCTTTGGTCTTGTTCTATATTGTGGATTATTTAAACCGCGGAAGTGTTTTTGTAATAGCCCAAGGTGCGCTCTTACTGACCATGATGGCGACCCTTCCAATTCATAACCGCATAATAAACAAGAGAGGGCACAAGCCAGTCTATGTTACAGCCCTAATCATCTTTGCCGTTTCCATAGTTCTTATGTCTTTCCATACGCCTCAAACAAATCCGGTCTTTTTGATATTAAACATGGTGCTTATGGGTGTCGGAATTTCGGCAAACAATTTGATTCCCCATCAGCTTCTTCCTTTTTTGTCTGACATAGACAAACTTATGAGCGGAGAAAATCGAGCCGGAACCTATTCTGCAGCTATGACTCTTACCCGAAAACTTTTTTTAGGTTTGGTGATAATGACTACACTCGGGTTTGTTTTAAGCGGTATAGGTTATAAAAATCCCGTACCCTCGATTTTGACCCAAAAGCAATTTAAAGAAGCTCAAAACTTGGCTGTAAAAAATAATGAAAACTTTGAGAATATAAACAAGTATTATTCTCTGCGGGAAGACGGGAATTTCCACCTAAAATATATGAGCCGAAGCACTGATGAGATTATTACCTCTATGTATAAAACAGTAAAAAAGAACGGAAATGCCAATCCTCTTTTTTCATTCTTTGAAGGACGGAAGAACTTTGACGAAATTCCTCAAGATATTTTTGAAAATTTACTTTCTTCTTTTAATAAAAAAGAGTTTAATGAAATTGATAAGAAATTCTTGGTAGAATCTTCTTATACAAAATCGGGAGAAGTTTATAAAAAAATTGCCCCTCAAGATTTTTATACAAAAGATGACCTTTATGATTTGAAGGAACTTTTGGATAAGATTGATTTTAAATATTCCGGTATAGGGCAGGTTCAAAAGCCGCAGCAAAAGGAGATGACCTTAAAGGGTGTAAAGATTTCTTTTATAATAATGCCTCTTTTTATGATTCTTTTCGGCATCTTCTTCGGTCTTAAATTCAATGTAAGTCCTGAAAATCATACAATAATTCTTGATGAACTGAATAGATTAGAAGCAGGCGGTAAAAAAGAAGATGCGGACGAAAAAACCAAACAGATTTGCGAGCTTTTGATAGGAGAACCTTACGGCAGAACATAAGAGCCGCTAGAAAAAACCTCCGAGTCCTAAGGATTCGGAGGTTTTATTTTAGATTTATAAAAAGCTTAACTCTTGTTAGCCGCCGAAAAACAGCGGAACTAAGAACGAGGCAAGCAGGATTATAAAGGCTCCTCCCAAGCGGGATGAGATTTGAGCAAAGGGCATGAGCTCCATGCGCTTTGAGGCTGTAAGAACGGCAACGTCTCCCGTTCCTCCCATATTAGCCATACAAAGGCCTGCAGTTATAGCAGCTTCAATTGGATAGAATCCTACAAGTTTTCCTATAAGTCCGGCACCTATTACCGCACCGATTACGACCAAGAGTACAAGTACAACATAAGAAATGCTGAATGCTCCGATGATGTCGCCAAGGTTTGTATATGCAATACCTATACCGACCAAGAGGGCTGCGGTAAAGTTTTTTGCGACAAATTTATACCAAAGAGCACAAGCATTTTCAAAGTTCTTGGGCAAAATATTTGCAGCTTTTACAACAGCAACGCTTATAATCATCCAAGCATAAGTGTGAATATTTACACCGATAAGCTTAAATAGATTGGAAACTATATTTCCCCAGGCAAAAAAGGCTGTTGCGATAACGATAGCAATTCCGAAATCCTGCAACGAAAAATGCTTTTGCATTTCCTCATCATTAGGAACTTCAAACGTTCCGCTTGCAAGAAGTTGACCGTTTCCTGTCCAAGAAGGTTTAATTTTGCCGAGTTTATCAAGCAGACCGCCCGCCACTATAGCAAGAGCATTACCAAGGGCTACGGCCGGTACAAGTTTGGAAAGAATTTGCTCTGCAGGGATTTTTAATGCTGAAGCGAAGACTTGAGCAATCGGAACAGCTCCGGCTCCCATTCCTCCGCCCATGATCGGAATCCCGATGTGGGCAATAGCTTCAGTTGCCTTTATTCCAAAAATAGGAGCGCCTAGTGCAACCAAAACCAATGCTGCCGCAACCGAGCCTATAATGCACGGGAAGTAACGTATAGCAGCCTTTATCAAAAGTTTTCTATCCATTCCTAGGATAGACCCCGTAATAAGAGCCGCAATGTAAAAGTCTAAGAAACCTCCGCTTTTCATAAAGGTCGAAATATTTTTTAAAATTCCTTCGGGCAAAACATTATAATAAGCAAGGGCACTGGATGCAAAGATAATTACGATCGGCCCTCCGCCAAAGAATGTTTTTACTATAGGAGTGTTGTCTCCGATAATATTTAGTACTTCACCGAGTACCATCATCAAGAGAAGGGCTCCTATCATTCCGCCCGGCAGCTTATTCCAGCATGTTGCAGCAATTACAACTGCCGAAATAATGCCGAAAAGTGTAAGCGGCATGCCCAAAATCTCATACTTTTTCTTTCCGTTTATCATAAAAATAAACTCCTTATTGTGAGTCTGCTTCAGTGACAACTATGTTGGTTAAATCGGTTAATTTTAATAGCCGAATACTGTTTTTGTTGTCCTGAACCAATAAGCCCTTATCGCCTATCGTTATAGGTGTATAGGGTAGTACATCGACAGCCGACTTAGCTTGAAGTTCAAGCTTATCATTATAGCGTCCGATGAAGTATTTTCCGTTATTATCAATTACTGCATAATAATCGTTTCCGTTTTTGACCAAAACGCTTTCACCTGCAATATTTTCTTGACTTTGTTTAACAATTTCGAGGGATTTTGCATCGATAAGAACTAAAGCTATAACTGCATTACCGGACTTAGTGCCTGCGATTGCCATAAGATTTTTTCCTACAATGTGCAGGTTTCTGCCTCTGATTGTATTAATTCCGGAAGTCCTAAGCTCTTCTTCCGTTTTAAGGTCTAAAAGAACAAGTTCCGACAGCATTTTTGAATCGTCTACAACTTTCAACCCATAGCCGGGAATTGATGAGGCTATTGCTGCATCTCCCTCAGCTTTTTTCTCAGCTTTCTTTTCTTCTATGATTTTCTGTGTATCGGAAGCAATGTCTTTTCTGTCCGTTTGAGCTTCTTCAGTCTTTTTTTCAGCCATCTTTTCTTCTTCTTTTACTTCTTTTTTGGCCTCGTCTGCCTTTTTTTGCTCTTCTTCGGCAACTTCCTTAGCTTTTTTAGCCTCTTCGGTCTTCTTTTCAGACTCTTTTTGAGACTTTTCAGCTTCCTTCTTCTTCTCTTCAGCTGCTTTTTTATCTTCAGGTTTTCCTGTTTTTGCGGCCTTCTCTTCAGCTTTTTTAGCCTCTTTTTGCTTTTGCTCTGTTTCTTTCTTTTGCTTTTCAGCAGCTTTTTGCTTTGTATCGGCTTCCTTCTTTTGCTTGTCAGCTTCTTTTTGTTTTACATTAGCTTCTTTTTTTGCAACCTCTGCACGTTTAGCAGCTTCCTCGCTTTCTCTTTCTTTTAGGTCAACCATTTCCTTGCGTTTTTCAAGGTCCTTACCCTTATCTTCACGCATTTTTTCGACAACCTTTTTATCGGAAATAGAAGTTGTATCTACCGAGCTTATAGTACCTGCATATTTTTGGTCTGTCAGCGGAATAACTATTTGGGTTTGTCCCGGCCATTCATCATAACGCAAAGCTATACCGGCTTTCTCTTTTGTCAAATTCTTTGTAACAACCTGCTTGTACTTTTGATTAAAAAAGTCCATGTTTTTGCGGTAAACGGCATTGTAGATTGTAACAAAGTGTGCAAGAGTTGCCGCATCCTTATCGGAATATCCGTAAGCAGCCTTCAAATATCCTGCAATTATCAACCTGACGTTGTTAATATGATCAACACCGGCATTTTTTCCGATAATGAAAATATCCGCGTCAAGGCCTTCTTTTACTGCAGGGTCGACACAGTGAATAACTGAGTACCTATTCATATCGCCTGCACGGCCTGCTTTTACGGCACCTGCAAGACTTGAACCTATGCCCCGAATTGTGTCAGCACTATCTACTGCATCATGAGGTCCCGTGTAGTTTATAAATTCTATAGTCTTATTTTTTACAGAATCAATTTCAGGCTTATCAACTTCAATTGCAAATCCTGAAAAAACTACCATAATTAAAAAAAACGAAAAAACTAATAGCCTTCTCATAAGTAAATCCTCCGTTCTTCCTATTTTACTATATTTTTGATTTTTTGTCTTGCATAATTTTGAATAATATTGGAATAAGGGCCTTTAATAATATAAAAAATACTTGAAATTGCAGCAGATGCCGTTTCATTTGAGCCGAATCGCATCAAGGCGGTCAAACAATCGCAGGCTGCAGCCATAAGGTTTATATCATCGTATTTTGCCTTTCCCATTACAAGGCGGATGCCTTCCATTGTGCGGTCATCGGGATCGTAGGCAAGATGTTCCAAGCCCCGCAAAATTCCGGCAAGTACATCAGGGTTATCTATTTTGTAGATTCCGCTCAATAAAATGTCCCGATATTCATAGGAGCCTAATCTTCCTAAAAGCTCTGCGGCCCTTGATCTATCAAAGGAATTAAAATCTTGTGAAAAATACGAGGCTTTGCGCTTATTTTCCAAGATAGTTTTTAATTGGAAGGCATAGCGGGGCTCCTTTTCGCCTACGGTTCCGTTTTCTATTTCTTTTTGTATAACATCTAAAAGTTCTGCCGTAGTAGCATATTCAACAAAAAACGGAAAGTCATCCTTGCCCTTGTCATCTTTTTGTACTATAGAATAAAAATTTTCAGGAGCGGTTCGTTTTGTTCCTTTTCGTAAAAGCTTTGTTTCTACTCTGTAGGCATTTAAAATTTCGTTTGTTATTCCGACCAAAAGTCCGTTTTCGGTTATTATAGGGAAGAAATTGGTTTCAGGTATCTTTTTTTCCCATTTTATGCGCCCTGCGTCTGTAATAAGACAGCCGAATCCTTTTGCTGTAATATTGAATTCGTTGCCGATTGCATAGCAATGCACTCCGCTCGAAAAATTGCCCGAAGTCTTTTCTTCCCATATGAGTTCATTTGTTTTTAGATTTTTGAAAACAAGTTTACCGCTTTCAAACATATAAAGGACTTTTCCGCCCTTATAAAAAACATTTTTACAGATTTCGGGTTCGGTAGTTTGCCAAAGAGCTTCCGAACCTCCGCCTGTTTTATAGTATGAAATTGAGCCATCCGTACAAGCGAGTATGTAACCGTCTGGAGCCTCTCCGACAGCAGAAACGGTCTTTTTAAGTCTGTACTGCTCTACAATCGAACCGAAGATAGAAACACGCAAGAAATCTCCCGATTTTAAAATCAAAACTATATCTTTGGAACCGGTTTCTGCAGGTTGAAATACTGGGGCGGAAACAAGGGGCAATTCCCACTTTAGTTTTCCTCCCGAGGTGAGACAAATTATGTTATTATCTTGGATTATAAAAATTCGGCCGTCCCGTGCGGTGTGCACGGGAAAAATCGGCTTTTTCTTTAGAGGATAGGTCCAGAGGGGCATTCCTTGAGAAGAAAATGCCTCGATATTTCCCTTTGCGGTAACCATAAAAACTATTCCGGCTTGAGAAACCGATAAAAACTTGCTTGGGAATTCACTTGTATTTCTTCGCCATAAAAACGTCCCTTGAGAGGTAATGCAGTTTAAGGCCTTATCGTCTCCTGCCGTATAAATGTTTCCATTCCAAAAAACGGGAACCGTTATATTCTTACCGGCAAAAACCAAGGTCCAATGGGCGTCAAGGGTTTGAGCCGATGCTTTAAAAGAAAAAAAGGAAAAAATAATTACAAGAAAACCTAAGCCTTTTTTTTTCATAACTTCGTCCGCATTCCGTTAAAATATAAAAGGAAATACCCTCTTAGGTTTTAACGCTGCAAATTCTTCAGGAAATTCTTCTCTGTATCTTTTATTTATAGTATAGGCCCTAGGAACAAGGTTTGCACAGGTCCAAAATGCAAACAAGAGACCGACAAAGCTCCATGATAGGAGAGCAAAGCCGAACCATTCCAATATTTCACCGAAATAATTGGCGCTGGATACATACCTGTACATTCTTTTATGCGGAAAATAGTGCGCACTATCTCCCGGCTTTCGTAAGGAGCGTATATACTTGTCCGAATCTATGTTTATGGCCATTCCGAGTAAAAAAATAAGAACTCCGATTATAAAACGGGGATTGTAAAGCCATGAGATGGGGTACATTTCCTTGGGGGAAAGGTAAAAAAGCCATGCACCTATTAAAAAGGTGTTTATCGTATTAAATGTGATTCCCATCAAAACTATGAGAATAGGCATATTACTTTTTCCCTTAAGTAAAAAAGGAAATATAAGAACTCTCTGAGCATAGTGCAGTACAAAAAAAAGGCCTATTATAATTCTCACAAAATTTTCAGGTTTAGCCCATACACACATCAGGACAATCATAGTGATAAGTGTAGGAACTTCCATTAAAAACCAGCCGAGTTTATTGTTAAAAGAAAAACCCCATTTTTTATTTATCATTTTACCGTATCCGGCCGGAACAAAAAACAATACTACAAAACAAATCAAGCCTACTCCGAATAAGACGATCTGCGTAATATTAAATATAAATATCAATTTTCCCATAAATATAAGTATAGATTATCTATGTATCAGCGTCAAGAGAGGAAGTATTAAGGCCGGGAAAATTTGGTAATTCTCGATAGTTGCGGATTTTGTCCATAAGGCACAACCGGACTTCAAAATTTTTATCCGCCTTTCTTATTGAATATTACACCTCAAATTGTTATATTATATGGACGATTACAGGAGTTATTGTATGCGGTTTGTAAACAAACCGCTTGAAAAAACTTTTTTCGCAAATTGATATTTGCTGCAAAAAGTTTTTATAGGAGTTATGATGAAACTATTAGATATACAAGGACTTCAAATGTCGGTTGATGAGAAGCAAATTCTTAAAAACCTTAATTTGAGTATAAACAAGGGAGAGGTTCATGTGGTTATGGGTCCGAACGGGGCCGGAAAATCCACATTGGCGGCTGCCATAACGGGAAATCCAAGATATACCATTGACGAAGGTAAAATCTTTTTTGAAGGTGAGCTTATAAATGATGTTCCCGTCTACGAAAGGGCTCGAAAAGGTATATTTCTTTCTTTTCAAATACCTGAAGAGGTGCCGGGCTTAAAAATAGAAGAGTTTTTGCGTGCTTCAAAAGAAGCCGTAACGGGTGAAAAAACACCTGCGATAAAATTTCATAAACTTTTATCTGACACAATGAAGCAGCTTAAAATCAATCCTGCATACGCGAACCGCAGCTTAAATGTCGGTTTTTCGGGCGGAGAAAAAAAGAAAAACGAAATCTTACAGCTTGCTATTTTAAACCCGAAACTTGCGATCCTCGATGAGACGGATTCGGGGCTGGATATTGATGCTACAAAGATAGTCTTTGAAGGCGTTTCCAAAATACGCACCCCCGATATGGGAATTTTAATCATTACCCATCATAATAAAGTTTTAGATTATATAAAGCCCGATTTTGTACACATTCTTGTTGACGGCACTATTGTCAAAACAGGCCGTCTGGAACTGGTAGAATATATTGAAAAGAACGGGTACGAAAACATAAAAGAAAGCCTATGAGTAAAGCCATAAACCAAAACACAGATAAAGCACCGGAGGATGCAGCCCTCTTTCAAGAAAGAAAGCGTACATTTGTTTCGGACATAGAACGCGGAGTCTATGACATAAAGGACAGCATCGATTATAAGTATTCGACGGGGCTCGGTTTAAACGAAGAAGTCGTAAAAAAAATATCCGCACGAAAAAAAGAACCCGATTGGATGCTGGACTTGCGCCTAAAATCCCTCGCATACTTTAATGCCAGACCCATGCCGGACTGGGGAGCCGATATTTCCGATTTGGATATTCAAGAGATAATCCACTACATTGTTTCCGACACAAAACCCTTAGCCGAAACTTGGGATGACGTTCCGGAAGAAATAAAAAAGACCTTTGACAGGCTGGGCATTCCCGAAGCCGAACGAAACTCCCTCGCAGGAGTGGGTGCCCAGTACGATTCGGAAGTCGTTTATCACAGTCTAAAAGAAGACTTGGAAAAACAGGGCGTAGTCTACTTGGATATGGAAACGGCCGTTCACAAGTACGAAGATATAGTAAAAAAGCATTTTATGCAGCTTATAAAGCCGAATGACCATAAATTTGCAGCCCTCCACGGTGCCGTTTGGTCGGGAGGTTCCTTTGTGTATGTTCCCAAGGGCGTAAGGGTCGAGCTTCCGCTTCAATCCTATTTTAGACTGAATGCCCAGCAGTCGGGGCAGTTTGAGCACACCCTTATAATTGTAGAAGAAGGAGCCTACCTCCATTTTATCGAAGGATGCAGTGCTCCCAAATACTATAAAAACGCCCTCCATGCAGGAGCCGTCGAGCTATATGTAGGAAAAAAAGCAACCCTGCGTTATTCGACAATCGAAAACTGGTCGCGCAACCTATATAACTTAAACACCAAAAGGGCTATAGTTGAAGAAGACGGAGCTATTGAATGGGTTTCGGGTTCATTCGGTTCAAGGGTTACCATGCTTTACCCTATGAGCATCTTAAAAGGCGACCGCTCCCGTTCCGAATTTACAGGGGTTACATTCGCTTCGGAAGGGCAGTGCCTTGATACGGGAACAAAGACTGTTCACATCGGAAAAAACACCGTTTCAGAAATGCGCTCCCGCTCCATCGCAAAAAACGGCGGGGAAGCAAACTACCGAGGCCTTTTGTCCATAGGAGCAAATGCAACCGGAGCTAAGGCTGTGGCCGAATGTGAATCCCTAATGCTTGACGATAAATCCCGCTCCGATACGATTCCGATTATAGAATCCCATATCGATGATGTAGACATAGGCCATGAGGCTAAAATCGGAAGGATAAGCGAATCAATGGTGTTCTACCTTATGCAAAGAGGCTTGGATGAGGCTGCCGCAAAATCCCTTATCATCAAGGGCTTTGTCGAACCTATCTCCAAGGAACTGCCTTTGGAATATGCCGTTGAATTGAACAATCTTATTACAATCGAATTGGAAGGAACTATAGGATAGATATGAGTGACAGAACTTATTTTAAACGGCTTGACTACACAAAAACGGATATCCCTTCAAAGCCTTTTTGCAATTTAAACTGTAAGGCTAATGGCCGGCCCTATGGCCGAGACGATGGCTGTACTGAAGCTGAAAATATAGAGCAAATGCCGATAGAGCAATTTTTAAAAACAGCCTCTTCGGAAAATATAGAAAAATTCTTTGATTTTACGAAAACAAAACGCGAAAAAAATTGCGGCCTCGGAGATAATTATATCCAAGAAGTAAAGGATAAAAGGAATTCCGGTATTTATATAAGGGTAAAAAAATGCGAAGATAAGGAAAAGATCGCCAATGTTCTAATCCATTTTACAATGGATCAAGCCAATAATGTTCTTTATGACCAAAATCTTATTGTAATTGAAGAAGGGGCAAGGGCTAAAATCTTTTTTTATCATGATGTAAAAGAATACGATTGCTCGAAGGCAGATATTTTTAGAAACGGACTTTTAAGCATAGTTGCCGAAAAAAACTCTCAAGTAGAATTTATAAAGGTACAAAACTTAAGTCACTGCGGCATCAACTTTGAAACCGTAAAAATTTCTGCAATGGAGAAGGCTCAAGTTACCCTTTATGATATTCAGCTTGGAGCAAAGATAAACGGAGCTTCAACTTCTACCTATATGCCGGAAGAATGGGCTGATGTTCAAATATATCCCCTCTATTTTGCAGATAAGACCAGACGCATCGACTTGGAGCAAAATTTTATCATCAACGGAAAAAATTCTCTAGGTGCAATTACGGCAAAGGGAGCTTTAAAGAACATAGCTCATAAAATGTTCCGGGGCAATATCTTTTTAAACAGGGGCTGCTCAAAGTCTATTGCAAGGTTTTCGGATAACACGATTATGCTCGATAAGACCACTGTGGGTGCGACAATCCCGACAATCTTTTGCGATGAAGATGACGTTATAGGAGAGCACGCAGCGAGCTTTGAGGCGGTAAACAAGGCTAAGCTTTACTACCTCATGACCCGCGGTTTTGACGAGCTGAGTGCCAAAAAGCTTTTAATCGAGGCTGCCTTTAAACCCGTTTTTAACCGCATTGATGATGAAACGATAAGAGAAAAGCTCTTAGAGGAATTCAGGATAAGCTTAGATGAGATAAGGGATTAATTGCCGAATCAACTCATAATAAAAACAAAAACCTCCCCAAAAAATTATATTAATAAATAATTTGTAGAAATTTGATTTTTTTACATATTTGTGCTATATTAGTTATACATAAAACTTTATATTTTGTGAGACATAAGATTAAATACATTCCGGATTTGGAAGGAGAAGACGTTTATGAAAAAGAAAAATAACGTATTAGTTTTTACATTGGTTATATTTACCATTATGATGTTTTTTACCTGTAAACAAAATGTAGGTTTGGGCGGCACTATCGATATTGAACGCCCAAACGGAGAAATTACTTATCCTGATGCAGGAGAAACTCCTATTAGGGGTAGTTTTGTAATGAAAGGTTATGCTCGTGATGATGACGGAATAAAATCAATAACTATATCATTCAAAAATATTGAGACCAAAGAAACTGTCGGCCCTTATAGTGTTGGAGGCTTTACTGAAGGAGATGGAAGTGTTTCATGGTCAATCAATATTGATAACGAATCTAAAGGTGTTGAAGCTCCTTCTCATGAGTTGGTAAAAAAATACCCCATCCCCGATGGTGAGTATACCGCCATTCTTACTGTTACCGATAAGGGCGGCAGAACTTATGAAACAACTAAAAACTATAAAATAGACAATACGCCTCCGGTATTTATCGTACAACGTCCGTCGGCGATTATAAACGAAAATGCCGTACCTTCGCCATCGGATCAGGCCGACGGTTATGGAGCTGTCTTTTCGGTCGTAGGACAAGCCGGCGAAAAAAATACCGTTGAAAAACTGAATGTGCATGTTCCGGGAGCAACGCCGCCGATCGATATGACCAATATGTTTGTTGGCAACAATATAAACGCGCAGGTTGCCGTTTATACTCCCACGGATGCTTTATACAGTTTTCAGGCGCAGGATGCAACGAAGCCTATCAAAGGAGCATTGTATCTGTACGACAATGCCCGCGAATATAAGGGCGGCAACGCTTCCGGCGAAGGCAATAAAGCCGATTGGTACTATCAGTGGGATGCCATTTACACCGACGTCATAGCAAAAGGCTACACCCCCGAAGTCATCAGCGATTATTTTGCCGGCAAGCAAGGTTCCGATAGAAACGATCACGATAAAAAAATAAAGGCTTTGCGCACCGATATAACCGCTTTGACTAAACTTAAAGAAAAAATGGTAAAAATGAGCGAAAAACGCAGCTCCTTTAAACTTGACCCGAGTAAATCTCCGGGATTTAAAGTTATCGGTGTAAAGAATCTCCCTAATACTAGTTCTACACCCTTAGATATTTCTCAAGCAACTTCAATGTTGTTTAAATCCGGAACAGAAACGGCATTTTCGGTAGAGCTTATCCGTAATAAAGACAACACTCCGCTGGTAGGAGGTTCCGATCTTGCAGACTATAACGCAAGCAATATCGAAATTGTTTTGCTCAAATGGGATGGTACCGGTGATGCAGCTAACTGTTTTAAAACCGGCTCAAATCTTGAGGAAAAATCGCTTGTAAAGTTTTCAACCTTGTCGAATACAAGCAATATTACAGTACCAGGCGGAAATTTACGCGTAAAATGTACATTTGATCCTTCTTGGGGTGAAGGCTATTATGCTGTAAAGGTTAAAGGAACGGATACTATCAACGAAGAGTCTCATAAATTTCAAGCATATGACAATTCCAACACGGCAAGCGGCGGATTTTATATTATAAATTTCCTTACTACCGGCTCAGGTCCGAGAATACGGCCTATCCGACCTAAAGGTGTTAAAAATACAACTTTAGATATAGAGGCCGATGTTAAAGGCATAGATTCAACCGGAGTGGTGTATTACAGTATAGACGCACCGGTACCTACCAGTCCTTATCCGACAACAGTGCTTACAAAGGTTAACCCTTCCGACCCGGACGATCTTCGATACAAAGCAGCGAATGTCAATATAAGTGGGCTTGATGACAAAACCCATACAATTTACTTTTTAGTCAAAGCAGGGTCCGGCTCGACCGATTCGGATACGACCGATTTTACTGTCGATAAGACGGCTCCTACAGTTACAATAAGATATCCTACAGCCGATGATCCTCAGGCAGGAGATATTACAATTTCGGGAGCAATTTCTGATGATCCACCGTCAGGATTGACACCTGAGCCTCCGACTGCCGGCGTAAAGGCAACAAGTACCAAATACATACTGGGTAAAAAAACTCCCGCACCGACTGTAAGTACTCCCGATTATGATGCCACAACCGCACCAAATGGCTGGAAAGCAATGGACTCTTCGACAAAGGGGTCGTGGAATGTCCGCGTCAACTTGGATCAAGTTCCCCCAGCCGAATACGGTACCGCCGTAGGTGCATATAACGAAATCCCTTTGTATATTTTTACGGAAGACGAAATAGGGAATAAAGACGTAAAAGAATTAAAAATTCTCTTTAACCCCGACGGCACGAAACCAGTTGTAAAAGTGCTTTCACCGCAGCAGACAACTCCAACCACAACCTTAGGCGGAACCATACAGATTTTCGGCACGGCAAGTGCCGTCATAGGTGGTCCGGGTGCTGTAGGCGAAGTGTATATCCAGTTTTCGCGTGACGGTCATTTTAATAATGCAGCCGACGGAACATTCGGTTCAACCAATTGGTATAATAGCCAGAATGGACAGCCTGTTCCGGGTACGGTTACAGGAGGTGCAGACTGGAGAATCAGCATCAACTCTGACAACTCCTTTAACCATACAACCGCGCAAAATCAGGATATCTATTTTAGAGTTCGTGCAAAAAATAAAACCACTGGCAGATTGGGGGAGTGGACAACACCGATAAAAATAATTGTTGATAAGTCGGCTCCCACTATCGGAAGCCCCAACGCTGTCAAAGTAGACGACGTTTCAAGTCATTCCCCCCAAGGCAGCGCAAATGCAAGGGACTACACACCCAATATGTGGATAGGACGCGGCAAAAAACTGATTGGTTCTCTGCATGATGACTCAGGTATCAAAGCCGTTCAAATTACATCAAGCGGATTGGCGGGCGGCGTGAACCATGACCTTGCTGCAGCTCAAAGTGCAGGCTGGATTACTCCCGCCGCGGGCAGTAACTATGAATTGAATATTCCTCTTGATTTAGATACACTTAGTCAGTCGGCTAAAGATGCGGGAGAATTCAGCATAACTATTTCCATTACTGAAAATACGGTAACGCCCGCTTTGAGTACTCAGCAAACGTTTACGTTCCGCTTTGATACGACTGATCCTATAGGGGACTATGGCACTGATAAATATATGAATATCGGGAACTTTACGTCTTCTTCGATAACGGAGGCACAACTTGCACAAAAAGTTCGCGACTTGGGAGGTACGACTTCTTCAGGCGGCGGCTGCAAAATGGTTGCAGGAAATTCAGTGCTTACGGTAACGAAGGTAACGGGCAATACTGTCGAGTTTACCGCTTCGCCTGCACTTACCGACGGAAATTACAGCTATATCTTATATAAACCGGACCTGCTTATATATGAGGGAAGCGGCGGTGACTGGATTATAAACGGTGTCGCGAATGACAGCGGTTCGGGCGTAAAAGAAGTGAAGGCAAAGGTAGTTGTAAACGGAACCTCTTCGCCCGAAATAACGATGACCGAAACCGATCCGCAAAACAGGATAACCAAACAACTTGGTGGAACGGTTACATGGCAAGGAAAAATCGATTTAGCTCCTACCCCTCCTGTCACTGATGGAAAGGGTAAACTGTACTACACTATAATCGATAACAGCGGTAATACATATAGCCGTAGTGTAGACGTGCATGTAAAAAATAAGCCTATCATGGTAAGTGCGATAACACTTTCTACCGATATAGGCGGTACACCGAGCTCCTTCACCGGAGGTTTGTCCGGAGCGTTAAATGCAAACCGCGATTTTATTGGAAGCGTTACAAGTACGAAATTTGCCTTTAAAAACAAAGATAACTCAAAGATAAAGGTTGAGTTTACCGGCGGTCAGGGTACCGTAAAATATCGGCTTAAAAAAGGCGACGATACGACTGAACTGCAACCCCTTACTACCATTACAAGCGGCAGTGAAATTGATTTAAAAAATCATTTGACTGCAATCGGTAATTCAAATGGTACGCCTACCAAGATAATTCTTGAGCTGTGGGATCAGGCGCATGACTTTATTCAAGGTAATGATACCACTTTTGCAAAAATAACGATTAAAACGCTCTTTGAAGCTATCGATACTAAACCACCGACGGTGGTCATTCTTCCGTTCCACTGGAATAAGGAGGACGACAACTCACTGTATCAAAACAGCCGTGCTAACGGACATGTGGAAATTGATACCTCTTCCGTTTCGGGTAAGGTTACAATCCGCGGGTTTGCGTATGATAATGTTAAACTGGATAAAATTGAAGCAACATTCCAGGATGCAGCGTCGCTGAATGTTACTGCGACAAGAACCGGTAATACATGGGCTTCCAATAAAACTATGGCTGCAAATGATGTGGAATTAAAAGTTACCCGTTTGGGTGCCGATTATTTGGGCTATTATGTTAAGTGGGAGCTCAGCTTTGACAGTTCAAAAATCCCGATGGGAACAGCTAAAGATATTAAAGTAATAGCGAACGATGGCGGAAGAAACTCCGTAGAAAGTGGTGCTCCTATTTCCATGACATTCGAAACGGTTACTAGAGCTGCTGAAAATTCAGCTTCACACGCTAGTTTCGCTTCGGCAAATATCGGGCAGTTTGTTTTATTTGAGACGGAGCAAAAACGATATCTTACCCGTATAAGCAGCAAAAACGGCAATACAATAACATTGGACAATTCTGTACCGACTGATATGAACCAAGCCGCTGTGTATGACTATTCGGCAAATAAAACAAAAACATCGGTAAAGAGTGTACCGTATATTACTTCGCTTGCTCGTGAGTCAAGGTATAATACCAATCGCTCTACTAGCGGTGCGTACAACCTATTAAGAGGTGATAAGTTTACCGTTACCGGATTTAATCTCGGTGGAACAGGCGCAACCGTAAAAGCCATAATTCCTGATGGAACCACAAATGGTTCAGCGATTACTATTTCCAGTGGCGCCTTTACACTTCCTGCAACGGCAAAATCGGGTAAGATTAAAATTACCGTAAAGCCTTCCGGCTCCGCTACTGCGGTAGAAGCTATTAACAATGATAGTAACAACAGCAAGCCCTATAACCGGCAGGATATTGAAAACCGTCCGGAAACTCAATATTGGACTGATGATTTGATAATCGATGTATGGAAAGACGATGAACAGTTTACAGGCAGCAATAATCCGAAGTATCCGAGTATGGCGATGGGTTCAAACGGAGATTTATATGCAGCGTACAGCAATTACTCCGAATCCAAAGTATACTACTCAAAGTTAGGTGGAACCGCTCAAGACGTTTATTTCGGCTATGACCCGCCGGAGGAAGCAGCGATAAGCGTAAAGGATTCAGGTACGGTAAATATTTTATATTCTGCTAACTATCATACAGGTTTTCCAATAAGCTGGAAGGCAAGTATCTACGGAGCCGGAGGTTTATATTGCTATGATACAAATGCGCCGGATTTGAAGTTTTATAATGATAATGGCGGAAAAATATACCGGTTTGAACTTTTTTATCACCAAAAGCAGTTACAGCAGTTTAAGAACTTCCGTATCGCAAGGAAAGATAATAATATACACATAGCGTATTATGATACTTTGGCGGCATCCGTTAAGTATTCAACGGTTCAGTCGGGAACAACGGATGCGGATATTAATTTCCCCAGTATACCATATGATCCGCTAGATACTAACAATAATCGCAGCGAAATAGCGTGGGTCGATTTGGACGGCAGTACCCTCCCAGATGTACTAAACGATTCTAATTTAAAGAGAGTCGGTACTGTTGCGGTACTTTCCAATAGTCAATTCGAAAACGGGCTTCAACGTACCGGCGGTACTACCGAATACTGTGCTCTTGCCTTGGACGGTTCAAATAGACCGGTCGTTGTCTATGCCGACGTCGACAAAGGTACCCTGCGGCTTGCACGGGCTTCTTCAGCAACTCCTACTGCTGCAAGTGATTGGAAAGTACAAAAGGTACTTCCCGCAGGCGATGCCAATACAGGGCGTGCAGCGGATTATTTTGCCGCACAATTCGACTCTACCGGTTATTTGCACATTGTGTTCCGCAATACAAAAGGACAGATTTGCTATGTAAAATCCACAAATGCCAATGCGGGAGCTTCCGCTTATACTTTCGAAAAAAGCGTTGTTATTGCGGAAAACGGTTCACGGGTAGAGCTTACGATAGACGGTACGACCCCCTACGTTGCGTATTTGAGTAAAACAAATGCGTATGACGGCATTCAAATTGCGTATTACGATGTAGGCTTGGTAAAAACATGGAAGCCTGACGGTTCTGCGGATCAAACAGGCGCATGGAATATTATGACTGCCGCAATGAAACATCGTGCCGGCGATGCACGTGCTTGTATTGCCGTTGCCCCGTCTTCTGTAACTGACTGGAAGGCGGCGGTAGGTTATACGCCGGGCAGCGTATACCGTGTCGTAAAATATATAGGTAGGTAGTTGTTTTTGTAAGGTGAAATTTTTAATCCCCCATCAGATTATCCGATGGGGGATTTTTTATTTGCCGTTGGAAACTTCAAAGAGCGTAGAGGCCTTTAATATTTTTACATGAACTCTAAGTTAATCTAGGCGCGTTTAGAGGTTTTAGGTAGATAAGCTCTGCACTTCTTCAATACTTAATCCTGTAGCTTTTGCGATAACTTCCACGGCAAAACCCATTTCAGTTAAGTTTTTAGCTGTTTCAAGTTTGTTTTGGTAAGCCCCATCGGCAAAACCTTGTCGGATACCTTATTGAAAACGATTGACACTTAAATAATCATCTTTTCCGATTGACTTTTTTTTAAATTATTGAGATATTTAAAGAATGAGTGATAAAAAAGAAATTGTTCCGATAGAAAGCTTGTTGCCTCAAAAGTTGAATATTGTTCCTTTGAGCGGCAGGCCGATTTTTCCCGGCATTTTTACGCCGCTTTTAATTAATGCTCCCGAAGACATAAAGTCAATCGAAGATGCCTATGCTGGCGACGGTTTTATAGGGCTTACCCTTCTTAAAAACAATATAGAAAACCCTCAAGCCAAGGACTTGTACAAGGTAGGCTGTGCCGCAAAAATCGTGCGTAAGATAAATCTGCCCGACGGCGGGCTCAATGTTTTTATAGCCACTCAAAAACGCTTTAAAATTCGCAAAACCGTCAACGATACAAATCCGATAGTCGTAGCCGTTCAATATCTGGATGATGAAGAAGAAAAAAACCATGAGGTGGAAGCCCTTACTAGAGCCCTCATAAGCGAAATGAAGCAGCTTTCTGAAAACAATCCCTTATTTTCCGAAGAGATGAGGCTCAATATGATCAATATTGACCATCCCGGAAAAATAGCCGACTTTATCGCAAGTATCTTAAACATTCAAAAAGAAGATCAGCAAAAGATTCTTGAAACTCTAAACGTAAAAAAGAGAATGGAAGAGGTCTTTGTTCATATCAAAAAAGAGCAAGAACTTTTACAGGTTCAGCGGAAGATACAGGATGACCTCAACATGCGTGTCGAAAAAAATCAACGCGACTATTTTTTAAGGGAAGAACTTAAATCCATCAAAGAAGAATTGGGACTGACCACAGATCCTAAGACCAATGAAGAAGAAAATTTTGCAAAGAGGATAGAAGAGTTTCAGTTTACCGGAGAGGTAAAAGAGGTTGTGGACTCAGAGTTTGAAAAATTTAAGATGCTCGACCCCTATTCTTCCGAATACATAGTTACCCGCAATTATTTGGAAACCATTCTTTCCCTTCCGTGGAAAAATTCGGAGCCGGAAGAATACGATATTGCAAAAGCTCAAAAGATTTTAAACAAGGATCACTACGGGCTTGAAGACGTAAAGACCCGAATAATAGAATACCTTTCAGTGCGTAAATTAAAGAAGGACACCAAGGGTTCGATTATTCTTTTGTTGGGCCCGCCCGGTGTAGGTAAAACGAGCGTCGGAATGTCCATAGCCCGTGCTATGTCTAAGCCTTTCTTTAGGTTTTCAGTCGGAGGTATGAGGGATGAGGCCGAAATAAAGGGGCACCGAAGAACCTACATAGGAGCCATGCCCGGCAAAATCCTCCAGGGCTTAAAGATAGTAAAAACCAATTCTCCCGTTTTTATGATAGACGAGGTCGATAAGATGGGGCAAAGCTATCAGGGTGACCCTTCAAGTGCTCTCCTCGAAGTTTTGGATCCGGAGCAAAATATAAACTTTAGGGACCACTATTTGGATTTACCCTTTGACCTTTCCAACATAGTTTTTATTCTCACGGCAAACACCCTCGATTCCATTCCCCGCCCTCTTTTGGACAGGGCCGAGGTAATAAAGCTTTCCGGCTACATCGATTCCGAAAAGGTGCAGATAGCAAAAAAACACCTTATTCCGAAAAGCCTTGAAAAGCACGGCCTTAAAAAGAATCAGGTAGTTTACAGTCAGGATATGCTCCTTTACATTGCCAACTCTTATGCAAGGGAAGCCGGAGTACGCAACTTTGAAAAGAAGCTGGATAAGATTCACCGCAAGGTTGCAACCGAAATTGTAAACGGCAAAAGAAAAGAAGACGAAAAGCTGATCGTAACAAAGGCCGACATTGAAAAGATGCTGGGCAAGGTTATCTTCCGCGATGACGATATTAAAAAGGCCGATGTCCCCGGTACCTCGATAGGTCTTGCATGGACATCTATGGGCGGAGACACTCTTTTGATAGAAACTGCATCGATGGCCGGAAAGGGCGGCTTTAAGCTCACAGGTCAAGCCGGAAACGTTATGAAAGAATCCGCAGGCATAGCCCTTTCATGGACTCGAATGTTTGCCGTAGACCAAAAAATAAAAAAACCGGACTGGTTCGAAAAAAATATAATACACCTTCACTTACCTGAAGGGGCGACTCCCAAGGACGGCCCGTCCGCCGGTATCACTATGGCCACAGCTCTTTTATCTCTATTTTCAGGGAAAACCATCAAGCCTAAACTTGCTATGACCGGAGAGCTTTCGCTAACAGGACAGGTTCTTGCTATAGGCGGCCTAAAAGAAAAAACAATCGCCGCCCGCCGCAACGGGATAAAGGAAGTTATTATTCCTCAGGCTAACACAAGAGACTTGGACGAAATCCCCGAATACATTAAAAAGGGCATCAAGTTCTACCCCGTAAGCCATGTTGAAGAAGTTTTGGATATAGCCTTTAGGGGTGCATTGACTAAGAAAAAAAGATAGACGAGCGGATTTTAAGTATACTCAATCAATTATAGAAAAACTTGACAATTTGTGATATACTAAAAATGTTAAGGGGGCTATGTATGCTGTTAACTACTGTTCAGGAAAAATTGGAATCAATTCCGGATGAATACATGGTTGAAGTGTATAATTATTTAGAACTTTTACAATACAAAATACTCTATAAAAAGCAACATGAAAAATCTGTAAAAAGATTTCCTAATCGTCGGCCGGACATTTTAAAGCAACCGAATTTCTATATGTCGCCGGCTTTTGACGAACCATTGGAAGATTTTAAGGAGTATATGTGAAATATTTTTTAGATACTCATGCACTTCTTTGGTATTTGTTTGATAGTGAAAATCTATCTAAAACGGCTAAAGAAATAATCAATAATGAATTTTGCTACTACAGTAAAGTTTCATTATGGGAAATTGCGATAAAACAGACCCGTAATCTTCTTCAGTATAAAAATTCAATCCAAGATATTATAGATACAAAAATTCCGTTGTATGATGTAAAAACTGTTTGGTAAAACAAAATAAGCCTAGCTCCCTAACTGAGGCGTGTGGAGAAAGTAAAAAATGGGACAATTAGACAAAGGAATAGCTATTTTAACAATAGGCGGAGCAGATGGCCTAACTTCAATCTATGTTTCTAAAATGTATTTATTTCCAGTAATACTAATAGCCGTGATTATTACGGTCTTATTCCTTTTGGCTATATACAGGTTCATAAAAAATATAAAAAGAAAAAATAAAATAAGGTCCATTTTATATGGTATAGTAATTCTATTTTTGTTCATTTTTATTCCAACAGTATCAATTTTAAGTATTAAAGAATATAAATGGCACAAACCTTTATTAAATGCTGTGTTACGATCATCTGATAGGTTAAGCCTGCCAGATGATAATATAAATCTAGGAATATATACCGAAGCAGAAAATTTTGATTATTTCAGAATAAATAATAAAATCATTAATGTACAGATTGGATTTGCAGGTACGGGATTCTTAATAGGCAAGAAAATTGATTCCGAAAGTTATAAGGCTATTGAAGAAATATACAGTAGCGGTGTGTATGCAGTATCTGCTGAAGATTCATATATTGGAACAGTAAAAGGAAATATCTTAAAAATAAATGAAAATGAATATTTTACTTTAGAAAATAATACTCTAAGATATTTTAATAAAAACAAAGAATATCCAATTTATGGAATAGAAGATAATTGGATAAATGATGTAAAATAATCGTATAACAAAGTTTCAAAGCCGACAAACCAGTCAGGCTGATTTGAGGTTTAAACAGTTGTTATGTGGACTGCCCTTCGGGCAGCTTGAGGTAAAAATGAAGAAATATATTCCCAGTTAATAAGTCTATTTATCCTATGTAGTTGCCAAAGTACAGGATTTCTAATCGCTAAAGCAAAGGTTACAGTGATAAATGGAGTATATCCCTTCTGAACAATATATTGAATTGACTTAGATTACTTGTGATAATACAGAAGATAATTGGTGCTGATGGAATAATAATCTTATGAAAATCTGCATTCGGAGAGGAGGGATAATTGGTTATATGTATTATATAGCAGCTGAAGAATATGGCATGAAAATCATAGTTTTCAAATATGAACGATTTAGGCAGTGGAGCAAGCCCGCTTTTTTGAAAAAAATCCTTGACAAAAAACTATACAATGTATATACTAAAAATAATGGAGGTTTATTATGCAGGTTGTAGTTCAGAAATGGGGTAATAGTCTCGGATTTAGAATACCCTCTCTTTGGGCAAAAGATAATAATGTAAAGCATGGAAGCAAAATAGAAGTAATCGCAGAAAAAGGAAAAATCGTAATTCTTCCTCAGGAAAAAAATCTTGATGATATGCTGGCAATGGTTACTTCTGAAAATGTTCATTCGGAAATTTCGACAGGTTATTCAGTAGGTAACGAAGAATGGTGAATTCAAATTATGTTCCCGATAGAGGCGATTTAGTTTGGCTTGATTTTAATCCGCAAGCAGGACATGAGCAGAAAGGTCGTCGTCCTGCAATTTGCATTTCTCAAAAACGATACAATCAAAAAGTCGGACTTGCTTTATTTTGTCCTATTACAAGCCATATAAAAGGCTATCCTTTTGAAATTGTATTGGATAATCATTCGATAAATGGCTGTATTCTTAGCGACCAAGTAAAGAACCTTGATTATAAAAAAAGAAGTTGTGATTTTATAGAAAAAACAACAGAAGAAGAGATAAATGCTGTTGTAGATAATATAAAGTTGTTGATTGAGTAATCACCTAACATCCGCTTCAAGCCGACATTGCGGACAAGCCGCAAATGCAACTTAAGCGTTAGTTATGTGGACTCCCTCACTGGTGTGCTTGGGTGGAAAAAAATGTTAGAAAAAAAAGTAATTACAATAAATAAAAATAAAATAAATATTGATTTCTCTGAATTAGAAAAAGAAATTAATAATTTAAAAATATCACCAAAAGAATTAGTTGAAGTTGTTAATGTGAAAACAACAATGGAACCGGTAAGTAATGAATTAATAATTTTTAAAGATAATAAATGTATAGCAAATTATATAATTGAATCCGGAAATAAAAGTAATTTTTCAAGTCTGAAATTTCTTCATTTATGCATCCGGATCTTAAATAATTTTGGTCTGATGATCGATGGCGAAATTGATGATAGTCCATTTAAAACAGAAAAGAAAATTAATCAGATAGACGGAATAAGATTTCAGCCGGTTTTATTAAATGCATATAATAATGATAATCCGGAAAATAAGGGAATGGGATTATTCAGCAGAGGCTTACATTTTTCGGGATTTATAACTCCTTCAAATTTCAGATTATGCTGCATTTGCGATGAATGTAAAAAAAGTTTTAATATTCATAGTTACCATGCAGGAAATGGTTATTTCCAGTATTTTTATTCAGATGATGGCAGCGAAACTTTAATGGTTCCTTATGATGCAATTAAAGATATGCCTGGTCAGTTATGTAAAAATATTTCAGAAGAATCAGTAAAAAGAATTGATTCTCAATTAGAAAAAAAAGGATATGGAAGATTTAAATTTTACAATCCTTTTAGATGTCCTTATTGTAAAGCTCCATATATTGATTTTCAAAAACATCCGGAAATAAGGGAATATGAATATTATGCAAATGTATTTTTGAATAAAGAAATGATAGAATATAAGTATAAAAAATGAAATCAACTGAAGTATATAAAACTATAAATGTAGTAATTAAGGAAGATTTTAAAGCATTAGGATATAAAAAGACTAAAGGCGGAATGCTTGGTTTTTATAAGCAAATAAACGAATTATACGTAATATTTTGGTTTCAATGTGCTCAAAGTGCTTTTAATTTTTATACAGGATCAAAATTTGTTATCGAATTTCAGCTAAGTGAAACAGATGGAATAGGTGCTAAGGCTATTGAGAGAAATAGAATAAGCCATTATTTAACACAAGAAGAATTAAAATACATTACAAAAAAAGAAAATGAAATAAGAAAAAAAATGAAAAAACCGCCTTCAAATTATCCATTGCTAAATATGTCTGATGATATTAAAAAATGGTTTTTGAAAAATTACGAACTCGTAAAAGATGTATATAATAACGATACGGACATTTGGCTTAGATATATTGAAGAAAAAGATATAAAAGAATGGGCTGAATATTTTAAAAATATAATCAAAAGAATAGTAGGAATTTTGGAGCAAAAAGCAATGAATCAGGAACATTCCACAACCGGTTTAAACTGATATTGCTATACAATATAGGTTAAGCGAATCTTAGGGAGTTTTTAATTGAAAATGAATAAAAATATAATCGCGATTATTTATGCAGTTGCTGCTGCAGCTTTTTATGCATTGAATGTTCCTTGTTCTAAAATACTCCTTCAAAATATTTCACCTGTATTTTTGGCCGGGCTTCTTTATATTGGAGCAGGACTTGGTGTAGGAATTTTGTATTTATTCAATTTTAAAAAAGAGCAAAAATCTGAACGCCTTGGTAAAACTGATTTACCGTATACTTTGGGGATGATTGGTCTTGATATTGTCGCTCCAATTTTGTTAATGCTTGGGGTGAAATACGGAACTTCATCAAATGCATCTTTGCTTGGAAATTTTGAAATAGTAGCTACAGCATTAATTGCATTGATTATATTTAAGGAAAAAGTGACATGGAGGTTATGGCTTGCAATTCTTTTTATTACCGCTTCAAGTATAATTCTTTCGTTTGAAAGTATTGAAGGATTAAATTTTTCCATAGGCTCTTTGTTTGTTCTTGGAGCAACAATTTGCTGGGGATTGGAAAATAATTGTACCCGCAGAATATCAAATAAAAGTACATATCAGATTGTAACAATAAAAGGACTTTGTTCAGGATTTGGTTCGATAATTGTAGCTCTTGTTTCCGGTAAAATCGGTTTTGCTCTTAAATATATTCCTTTCGCATTATTGTTAGGATTTGTAGCCTACGGATTAAGTATTTTTACATACATTCGTGCTCAAAAATATTTGGGTGCAGCTAAAACAAGTGCATATTATTCGCTTGCACCATTCATAGGAACATTTTTGGCATTTATATTATTAAAAGAGAGCATATCAATTAAATATATATCGGCGTTAGTTGTAATGATTATAGGCACTGTTTTTATAGTGTATGATACATTAATTAAAGAACATTTACACGGACATAGGCATACATTTACACATACACATAACGGCATAACGCACACACATACAATATCCCATTCTCATTTACATAATCATTTTATTTCTGATTCAAAACATGGTCATCATCATAGCATTGAGGAATTAGAAAATGAATTAAAAAATGAGGCAGGAAAATAAAAAAAATCAGAAGTTCTATTGACGTTACAAGCGATTTGTTGTATATTATAGCTGTAAGTTAATTAGAACAACAGTTCGAATAACTTACACAGACACCGGGCAAGAGATGCCCGAAAGAAGGTGAATTATGACACAGACAGAGCGGAGGCGTTTTTTGATTGAATATCTTCTCGCAGAAAATTCACAATATAGAGGAGTGCAGATTCCTGAAAGTGAAACAGAGCAAAAATATCTTCTTCGCTCACTTGTGAATGTGCGTCATGCAGTTCCTGCGAGTGAAGAGTTTTTGCATATTGAAGATGAGTATTTGCAGGAAGAAATTAAATTGAGCGGAATTACCGACATCGCGGATTTAGTTCCGGCTTGTGATGATCTTTACATTTGGCGAGGCGACATCACTACACTTAAAGTTGACGCAATCGTAAATGCAGCGAACAGCGGAATGACAGGCTGCTGGCAGCCGTGCCACTCCTGTATCGACAACTGCATACACACATTTGCAGGAATAAGGCTCCGTGCCGCCTGCGATTCGATTATAAAAAAGCAAGGGCATGAAGAGCCGACAGGACAAACAAAAATCACTCCTGCGTTTAATCTGCCGTGTAAGTTTGTGCTTCATACTGTTGGCCCAATTGTGGAAGGGCAGCTTACCCAAACTGATTGCGATTTGCTTTCTTCATGCTATAAATCTTGTCTTGATTTGGCGCATGATAAGGGCCTTAGGTCGATAGCCTTTTGCTGTATTTCAACAGGCGTTTTCGGTTTTCCGCAGGAAGAGGCGGCACGAATCGCGGCCGCTGCCGTCAAAGAATGGAAAGAAAAAAACGAGAAATCCGGTTCAAGCCCCAACATGGCAGGCCATACCGGCGGAATGAAGGTTGTGTTTAATGTGTTCACTGAAAAAGATGAGGAGATTTACAGGGGGCTTATTTTCAGCCGTTAAAAATGGGAGGATTTTGTATGGCAGAGAAGATTGAGAAATTAAAACAGGTTCTTTACGAAGCGGAAACAATTGTCATCGGTGCCGGAAGCGGGCTTTCCACTTCGGCAGGATTTACTTATTCCGGAGAACGGTTTGAAAAATATTTTTCAGATTTCGCGGTAAAATACGGTTTTCATGATATGTATTCCGGAGGGTTCACTCCTTTTGAATCGCTCGAAGAGCATTGGGCATATTGGAGCCGTTATATTATGATAAACCGCTATATGGATCCGCCGAAACCGGTTTATAAAGATTTGTTTTCGCTTGTGAAGGACAAGGATTATTTTGTGATCACGACAAATGTAGACCATTGCTTTCAAAAAGCCGGCTTTGACAAGAACCGGCTATTTTACACGCAGGGCGACTACGGATTGTTTCAATGCAGCGAGCCGTGTCATGAGGAAACTTATGACAATGAAAAACAAATCCGAGCAATGTGGGAATTTCGTGATGAAATGAAAGTTCCGACAGAACTTGTTCCCCGTTGTCCTGTTTGCGGAAAGCCGATGAGCATGAACCTACGGGCAGACCACACTTTTGTAACGGACAAAGGCTGGCACAAGGCATCAAAACAATATGAAAAGTTTTTGCAAACTCGGAATATAATCGGTCCGCAGGGTCAACAAGAGCATCAAGCAAACAGCGGGAAAATACTGTTTCTTGAACTGGGCGTTGGAGGAAATACTCCCGGAATAATAAAGTATCCGTTTTGGCAAATGACTGAAAAAAATCCGAATGCGGGTTATGCCTGCATCAATTTTGGAGAAGCCGTTGTGCCGCTCAAAATAGAAAAGCAATCTATCTGTATCAATGACGATATTGGCGAAGTCTTAAAGAAAATGGTATAATTGGAAATATGAAAATAAGTGTTCGTTTTACGGCAGCAGTACATACTCTTTTGTGTATCCGGTATTTTGAAAAAGATATGCGTGTTACTTCGGATTTTATTTCTGCAAGCACAGGTGTAAATGCCGTTATCATAAGAAAAATTTTGCTTCAGTTACAAAAAGCGGGACTTGTAAAAACTGCCGCAGGGGTCGGCGGGTCGCACTTGGCTCAAGCCTCAGATAAAATAACGCTTCTCGATGTTTACAACGCAATCAATGAGGGAGAGGAAGAGAGGGATATTTTTAATTTTCATCCTAATCCGAATCCTAAATGTCCTGTGGGAAGAAAAATTCATCTTGTGCTTGATGCTAAATTGGATGATGCCCAAAAAGCAATGAAGGATTCGCTTAGCAAAACAACTATTGCCGATTTAAGTAAAGATATCTAATATTCACAAAATAATGTTAATAATTCTCATCATTGACTAATTATAAGCATTTATGATAATATATCTAAAAATTTAATATATTGCGAGGTCTTTATGATAGAAGTAAATGCTATGGGACAGGCTTGTCCTATTCCCGTTATTATGGCAAAAAAGGCTGTCAGGGAAAATACGGGTAAAGAAAATATCTCGGTCAAGGTGGATAATGAGGTGGCAACTCAAAACCTTTCAAAGATGGCGGCTCAGCTCGGCATAGGGGTTGAGGTAAACAAGATTTCGGAAAAGGAGTTTACAGTTCTTTTAAAGGCAAAAGACGGCGTAAATTTAAATCCTGTTGCCGTTCCTCAAACTTCAAGCGGAGAATATGCTGTTGTGATAAACTCGGATCAGATGGGGTCAGGAGATGAAGGCTTCGGCAAAAAGCTTTTAGAAGGTTTTATCTATGCACTCACGGAACAGGATGTGCTTCCCAAGTTTGTTGTCTGCTATAATTCGGGTGTAAAACTTACAACCGAAAACGAAAAAACCGTAAATGACTTAAAGGCTCTTGCCTCTCAAGGCTGCGAAGTTCTGTCTTGCGGCTTGTGTCTTGACTTTTACGGACTTAAAGAAAAGCTCAAGGTAGGAACTCCTACAAATATGTACCGCATTACCGAAATTATGCGCACCCACTTTGTAGTGCGTCCATAGTTTACCAAAGTATAGCAAAAAAGAATAACGGAATAGAAATTTGAAAACCTACGGAGTTTTTTCGTTTTCGTCTTCTCATCATGCGATAGCCGCTGAAGCCATAACTTCTGGCGAAGTTATGGCTTCAGCTGAAGTTTCCGATGCTGAAGCATTGGAAACTTCGGGAGATTTTTCTTCTGCTGCAAGTGCAATTGAGGGCCTGACTGAGGCGAGGCTTATTCCTCTTCCGCCTGAAATTTCTGCGGGCTGCGGTTTGGTTTTACGGGTAAATGAAGAAGGTATAAAAATGACTTCACGCCTTTTAACCGAGGCCGAAATTCCTTATACGGGAACGTATCTTTTAAAAATAGAAACAAATAAAAGGTTTGTGGAAAAATATGATCTATCTTGACAATAGTGCAACCACCCTTCAAAAGCCGGAAACTGTAGCCCAAGAGGTATTTAAGGGGATTGCTTCACATCAATTCGGGAATCCGGGGAGAGGAGCTCATAGTACGGCCCATGCAGCCCTGACAGAGCTTTTTAAAACAAGGCAAACTTTAGCAAAGCTTTTTAATATAAAAAATCCCTTAAATGTTGCTCTTTGTCAAAATGCTACATCTGCTTTAAACCTCGTAATAAAAAGCCTTTTTTCAGGCAAAGAAAATACTCACATCATAACCACCGTTCTTGAACATAACTCGGTTTTACGCCCCCTTTATCAGCTCGAAAAAGATGGAGCTGAGCTTTCAATTATCCCTATTCAAGACGGCTTTTTGTGCTATGATTTTATCGAAAAAGAGGTCAGAGCAAATACCAAAGCAATTATCGTAAACCACTGCTCAAACGTGGTAGGCTCAATCTGTGACTTGGGCTATGTTCATTCTATCTGCAAAAAACACGGTCTAATCTTAATTGTAGATGCTTCGCAAAGTGCGGGTACAATTCCTATAGACGTATCAAAATATGGGCAAAGTATTTTTTGTTTTACCGGCCACAAGGGGCTCTACGGGCCTCAGGGGACGGGCGGTATTATCGTAAACGGAAATTTCGAGTTTGTCCCTGTTTTTTCGGGAGGAAGCGGAGTTCACTCTTTCGATAAAACTCACCCATCCGAGATGCCCGACATCTTTGAAGCGGGCACCATGAATGTTCCGTCCTTTATGGGTTTAAATGCAGGAGCTTCCTACGTTTTAAAAACAGGAATTACTTCCATTCAAAAGAAATTGGCCGATTTAAAATTGCTTTTTATCGAGGAAATAAAAACTATTCCCAATCTTAAAATATACGGAAATCCTTGGAGCGAAAAAACAGGAGCTGTTGTAGGTATAAATATAGGAGATATTCCCTCGGGAGAAGTAAGCCGCCGCCTCGATGAGGAGTTCGGCATCGCAAGCCGGCCGGGAGCTCACTGTGCTCCATTGGTACACAAGGCTCTCGGAACCGAAGAGCAGGGCATAGTCCGTTTTAGTTTTTCTTCTTTTAATACATTTGAAGAAGTCAAACAGGCTGCCGAGGCCTTAAAAAAAATAGCTCAAAACGCATAAAAAAAGCAGCCGATTTTTAAAACCGGCCGCTTGACTTAAAATTCTCTACTGAGATTTATCCTATTTTGTTAGATAACCGCTCCTGAAAGTTCACCCGGGGCTTTTTTGCCTCTGGTAATCATCTCTCCGGCTTTTTTACCCTTGGAGGTAAGAGCGATAAAATAAGACGCAATATAGATTGACGAATAGGTTCCGCTTATAAGACCTACAATTAAGGCTAAGGCAAAATCCTTCATCGAATCGGTGGTAAACAAATAAAGTGCTACAACTGCAACCATCGTTGTAAGGGTTGTAATAATTGTTCGGGTAAACACTTCGCTTAAGGCCTTATCCAAAACCTCGTTACATTCAAGTCTCGGTTCAAGATTAATCTTTTCACGGATACGGTCAAAGATAACGATTGTGTCGTTTATGGAATAACCTATAATCGTAAGAATGGCCGCTATCGTCGTAGAATTAAATTCCATCTGTGTCCATGAGATAAACATAATCATTACGATTGTATCGTGGAGCAGAGCAATAATTGCCGCAAGCGAAAAATTCCATTGAAAGCGGAACATTGCATAAACAAAGATTAAAACCAAGGCACCGCCTACCAGCAATATTGCCTGTTGTGCCAATGAAGAAGAAAAACGGGAACCTACAAAGTCCGTACTTATAACTGCAATGTTTTCAGAGCCGTAGGCTGCATTTAAGGCAGAGTTTATAATCGAACGTAATTCTTTGTTTGCATCTTCATATTTTCCGTCATCGGCAAGTCTTATCTGAAAATACCTGTCTTCCGGTGTTCCCAGTTGCTGAACCAAAACCGAGGGTATTGAAGAAAGCGCATGACGAACTTCATCGGTATTTATCGGTTGAAGCCCTTTTTCCAAATGATGAAGTCGGAACACAGCGGCCGAAAGACGGGAAGAAGATTCCGAGTCGGAAAACAGGTTTTTAAGAAGCACATTTTCCGACGCGGTAACTTTTACCTTTAAACCATCAATAGAGGCAAGGCCGTCAGCAAAGTCTTTAAGAGTCGGATTATCGGTAAAATTGAAGACATAGGACTTACTTTCACCATCTAAAGATGTTGTAGTAATCGAAACATCGGATATACCTTGAGAAAAGGACACCGTTAAAGGCCCCTCATAAGAAAGCTCTATCGCCGTAGGGGCTATTTTTACCTTTTCGATAAAACCGGCTTGAAAGTCAATACCGAAATTTATTCCTTTGGTAAAATAGCCTATAATTCCAAAGGCCATAAGTCCTATACTGAAAATAATGCCCGGAACAAAAAATTTAGAAAAACTTATTATTTTTTTCATTTTATAACTTCCTCCAGCTGATATGAATCTTCTCCAATTTTAATGCTTGAGTTCCGAAATCAAATATTAATCGTGAAACAAACAAAGCGGTAAATACTGAAGAAACAACACCTATGGCTAAGCTGTATGCAAAGCCCTTTATCGGTCCGGTTCCGAGAATTGATAAAAAGAAGGCCGCAATGAAGGTTGTAATGTTTGAGTCCATAATTGCAGAAAAAGCATGTTCAAAGCCTGCGTTTATGGAAGCTTCCCTTGTTTTACCAAGCCTTAGTTCTTCTTTTATTCTTTCAAAAACAACAACGTTAGCATCTACAGCCATACCTATAGTTAAAATCATACCTGCAATACTGGGCAAGGTAAGAGTTAAATTGAAGGCTGAAAGAATACTGAACATTATATAAAGGTTTAAAATTTGAGCAATACAGGCATTGATTCCCGCTTCCTTATAGAATACAAGCATAAAAATCAAGACGGCAATTAAGCCCCACTGCAATGCCTTAATACCTTCGTTAATCTTTTCGTCGCCTAAGCTGGCTCCTACAACCTGCTGAGTTTCAAGCTGGAGCGGAACATTTAGCCATGCAGTCCGTAAAACGGTTTTAAGATTGTTTGCTTCCGTTGCAGACATTCCACTTATGCTTCCCGAACCTCCGGTAATAGGCTCCTTGAGGTTTGGGGCTGATTTTATCTTATTGTCAGAAACTATGGCAAGCCTTTTTCCGACATTGCTTGTAGTTAATTCTGCAAATATCTTTGCTCCTTCAGCATCGAGAGAAAAGTTTACAAGCGGGTTATTGGATCTTTGATCTGTTGAAGTGTCGACACTTACGAGGTGTTTTCCTTCAAGACCTGCTTGTTTTTTTACGACAAGGAAGGGTTCTCTATCGTCTCTTTCATCTATACCGTAGGCATCTTTGTGATATACACCCAGTACCATACAGTCTTCGGGAATAATTTCGGGATTTAAAAGATTATATTCGGCATCAAAGGTTTTTCCCGGATTGTTTCGATAATATTCTCTAAATGCCTGAGTAGCCTCATCATCCACTATATGGAAGGCTAAAATACCTCGGCCCATGATAATGGAGTTTATCTTATCTGCATCGGCTGCTCCCGGCATTTCAATATAAATTCTATCATCCCCTTGGCGTCTAATTACAGGGTCTGTAAGACCGAACTTATCTATTCGGCTTCGGAGGGTATCCATGGCCAAAGTCATTGCAGCCTTCTTCGAGTCGGCTATTGTATCGCTGCTTGCCCCGTCTGCAGAAATGGCAGCATCCAAGTCGGCCTTGATAATAACCAACATACCGCCCGATAAGTCAAGTCCCAGTTTAACGGCATTTGTTTGATAGTTTTTTATACCTAAAATGGAATCCCTATACGCAGTTTCTAAGATAGACTGGGCTATGGGTATAAACTTTTCTTTTGAGGAAAGTTTAAAACTTGCAGCAACATCTTGAGCCGTCCACTGTGAGGGTATCTCCATACCCAAGGCCTTTCGACGAGCTTTAGCTTCTTTAATAATAGGAGCATATTTTTCCGAAAGAGGTTCTGTTGAGTTTGAAGCTGCCATTTCTATGAGCTTATCAATATCAGCTCTTGCCATATTTTCGGAATAATCTTTAATCTTTTCTCTTGATGCCAAAGCTAACGCTTTATCTTCTTGGTTTGTCCAAAAATACCATTTAAGGGTAGGATGTAAGAAAACAAAGCACAAGGCAATGACAAGAAGAACAACGATAAATCTAAATCTTTTTCTCATTATTTATCTCCCTTTGCGGTTTTAAACTTAAAACCGCAAATTGTTTTATTTTGATTAGTTTTCTGAAACTGTGCCGCCGTTTTCGGAATCGGTGGATTTTTTTCCGAATAATGGTTTCTTCTTTTCGCCTTCACCGCCGAAATCGGGCTTAGGAGGCTCATCTTTTAAAACGGCACCTACTGCAGAACGGTTAATTTCAATTTTGCAGTTGTCATCAACTTTTATGATAATGGTTTTTTCTTTTGTGGAGCTTACAACACCGTGAATACCGCCGATGGTGATGATCTTATCTCCCTTTTGAAGCTGAGAAATCATTCTTTCGGTTTTTTGCTGTTCCTTTTTTTGCGGACGAATAAGCAAAAAATAAAAAATAACAAATACCAAGAGCATTGGTACTAAAAAACCGAAGGAGGCAATGCCGCCCTGAGCGGTTCCTTGCAATAAAGGCATAAAATTCATAAAACCCATCCTTTTTAAAGTAATTTAAAATACAAATATAGGGAAATACAATATCATATTTTTATATATTCAGTCAATAAGAGATCAGCTTTTAAAAAAAACTTTTTTTTTTAAAATTTTATAAACTTTTTTTTAAAAATTTTACTAAAAATTGCGTTTATAAGCCTATAATTAGATGAAGGCAAGGGAGCGGCGCCGCCCAATCTTTCGAAATATTATTGAACAAGTGTTCAAATTGACGTTATTTTTGTGATTTTTGGAGGTATAAAATGAAATCATTAAATTCGCTCATTATTGAAGGAAACATGGTTAGGGAACCTGTTTTAAAAACTACGGCAAACGGAACAGACATCTGTACTTTTTCTATTGCTTCAAATAGAAACTACAAAAAAGACGATGCTTTTGTGCAGGAAACTTCTTATTTTGATGTAGAATCATGGGCAAGTCTTGCAAAATTGTGTGAACAAAACGGAGCTAAAGGCAGGGGAGTCCGCGTTGTAGGCAGAATTAAGCAGGATAGGTGGGTCGGTACCGATGGGAAAAATTACAGCAAAGTAAAAGTTGTTGCAGAACATGTAGAGTTTAAGCCCATCTTTAAAAATGCAGGCGAAAAAACACAAGCAAAGGAGGAGGTCCTTATTGAAGAAAAAGTAATGGCATTTTAAATAATTATGCTGTCAAGGCCTAAGACGATTGCTTTAGCTAAAAGCTCCTTTACAAATTATTCACTCATCGGGCCTTGATAGCATCTTTATTCGGCATATAGTTTTTTTACGATAAAAAGAGCGAGGCTGCGGGGTAAAATTCTGTATAAAAGCAGCAAGAAGGAGTAAGTCCGATTATAGGGATAAAGAAATCCGACTTTCCGCTTTTCGGCAAGGGAGGCAACGAATTTTCCTAAGCTTTCAGGTCTCATCCCCTTTTGCTCGTCTTTTTCCATTTTGGAAACACTTTTTGAAATTCTCCCATTATAAACATCATCCCCAAGATTTGACTTATTTCTTGCGGCCGTGAAGGGGGTGGCAACATCTCCGGGCATGATTAGGGTACAGTCCACACCAAAGGGATGAAGTTCCGCTCTAAAAGCTTCTAAGAGTTTGCCAATGGCTGCCTTTGATGCCGAATAAAAGCCCTGAAACGGAATGGCGATTTCTCCGGCTATAGAGCTGATCACAAATATCTTTCCGAAAGACTGGGGTCTCATATACGAGGCGGTAGTCTTTATAAATAAAAAAGCTCCGAAAAAGTTTACATCCATTTGTTTTTTTGCTTCTTCAAGGCTTGTAAATTCCACAGCGCCGGAAATACCGAATCCCGCTGCACAGACGGCTAAATCAATCCGCCCTTCTTTTTCCCAAATATCGGAAAAGGATTTTGTAAGATTTTCTTCATCCGTAATATCAAGGCTAATGTGCTTACTCTTTTCTTGAGGCAAACTTAAAAATTCTCTGCGGCTCATGGTGTAAACAAAATAATCTTTTAGAATCAAGGCCTTTGTAATCTCAAGACCTATACCGCTTGAGCCTCCTGCCACTATCGCTATTTTTTTCATATTTTTCTTCATAGCATAAAAATCCCCCGCCGGATAATCCGACGGGGGATAACTCACTAATGGGTGTGCTTATTTTTTAAGCACTGCCATCTCATAATTCGCATTTGTAAAATATGCGGCGATAACTTTATCCTGATAAATACCGCCCGTAGGTACACCTTGACAAATTGTATACTGCTGAATACCGTTACTTGCCGGCACAGTCATAACCACCCAATTACCGGTAAACTTACCGTTCTCAACGCCATTTTTAACGTCGGCGGCAGAAGCAATACCGTCTTTAAGCCAGGCAATACGAGCTGCATTTGCTGATCCAAAAAAGCCGTTATGATAGTAACTTACATATGGCACTTGCTTGTTGTTTTCTTTGCGCACGCCTATTTTAAGGTAAGAGCCCGGGTTCATATACGTATCAACCGTTGCAATTTTAAAATCGCCGGTGTTCGGCTTACTTGACCCTTTTACCTTTGCGGGTGCAAGGTATGCATAACGAACGCCGTTATTGCTGCCTGAATAGTACCCGATGTGAACACCATCTTGATCATCGACAATGAGATCTACATAAAGCGGAGCTCCACTGTCAATAACAACTGCATGATTCTGCCATTGACTTGTAAACCTATCAGAATCCGTCGGCTCTGTATAACTGCCAATACCCATATCGCGATAGCTATATATCAATTGTGAATGCGACGCGTCGTACCATACAACGACAGCACGGTTTGTAGAAGTAAGTCCTACAGCTGCATATCCGCCGCCCTTATAGTTTGAACCTTTATTTGCAACGACTTCATAACCTTTTGCCGAACCCGAATTATTCGGCTGTGCACCACTGCCATTTGGTTCAATATTATAGCTCAATCCTCCTGTAACATCGGATGGCGATTTTACCGTACCATAACGGAATTTCACAGGAGCATCATTTGCAACATTTTTATCAAAATACACGAGCGCCAACCTTGCAGGATCAGAGGAGGTACCGCGGCCTCTAACCGCCATTTTCGGAATTTGTACACGGTTTACATCATATACTCCCCTAATTGCATTATTAGAATTCTCAAGACGACGTTTTTGCCCATTAGTGGAATAAGCGTATGCTCCTACTTGCGCTTCTTGGAAAAAGAGTGTAAAAGCCGTGCTGTTAGTAGCTCTATCCGTATTTGTTGCACCGAGATAGGGTTTTCCGTTTTCGTCATAAGCAATGACAGTGTTATGGTATTTACTGTAACACTTTTCCCAGTCATTATTTTCCGCTCCATTAATCTTAGTTGACAATCTCATAGCATCGCCATTAGTACCAAAACTTTTTAAATTACCGTACGTCAAATAGTATTTTGAATCTTTATCCATCACAAACTGCGGACTTTCCAATGCGGCATTGTTGATAAGAGTTTTTGTTTCCCATATAAACAACTTACGCTTTACAGTTAATATATTATTGTTTACACCATTTGCTTCAATATTATATGGCTTACTTACATCAATCATATTGTTTATGGATTTTCTGCTGCCAACTTGTACAGAAATTTCATCGCTGGTATGAGATGATGCTATGGCTACGCCATTCAAATTCGTACCAAGCGATGTTGAGCCTAGCATAACCGTACCTGTGTTAAGGTTAAATCCTTTTATTTTAAGGCTTTCACCTGCACGCACAGGATATTCGCCCGTCGAAGCACGAGAGAAAGAACCTTTAAAACCACTATCCGCACTCATTAAGCCGGTTTCTACTTCCGTTATAAAAGGCATAATGTTTACATTTGTTTTTGCTTCGTTTGCATTATAACCATACACAAAAACCTGATTTGCTTCTACAGGAACCATTTCATCCAATGTTACTTTATCGCCGTCGATCTCTTTAATGCGAGTAAGGTATTGAGTCTCGCCGTTTGTAAACACAACAAACTGCCCTGCATTTTTACCTGTAAACACTGTACCTTGTGCAGAATTCTGCCGGTTTCTGATAACAGTTGTTGCAGATGCAGGCATGTGTTCTTTAGTCCCTAAAGAATCGTTTGTTCCGTCGTTTACGGTTATTTTAATTTCCTTTGCAAGATCTACACTTGTTCTTTCCGTATCCCAATCCAAAGTCCACTGTATATAATATCCGAGGTAATCTGCTCCCAGTTTTTCAATGGTTAATACGGCGCCATCGGCTGTCATTGAACCGTTCGTCCAAGCTCCCGAAGTGGGACGTGTAGCCGTCAATGTTGTATGAGGTAACGTTGCCTTAACCGTATTTATCTTAATATTATCGTAGGCAAAACCTCGTAGGGTAACTTTACCCGAAACGGAAGAGTGATCGTTGCCTAAGCTGTTAATCTTTGCAATTTCCACGTGCCCATTTGCACGGCTGTTTTGGTACAGAGAGTTATCTGCTTTGCCGTTCCAATGGAATGGCAGCACAACTACGGTAGGTTTTTGAGTGTCAAGGGCATCGAATATGGCTTTGATCGTTACCTCGGCAAAAGAGCTTTTGGTAAGAGGAGCACTTCCTGTTTTCGTACAGCCTTCTGCACTGTCCCACAGTTCAAGCACTAAATCTTTAGTGTTGCCTCCGGTACTATTGCCTATCGTGTTCAAATCACTTGAAGTCAAAGCTATAGTATCGCCGGAACTGATATTGTTCATATTGTGACCGGTTAATGTGTTGCCATTATATTTGAGTGTATATTTAATTTGCCCTTGCCCACCGGTAAAATCTACTTTGATCTTGGAATCAGTCAAAGATTTAAAGGCAAAGCGTTTACTGGTAAGAGTTAAGAAAGCATCCGAATTCGCATCGATTGTTTCCACCAGCGCGTTGTTTGCATTTGTATTTTCAAAGGTGCTTTGCGTGCCGCCGATATCCGTACTGAGCTTTACCGTGGTTACACGTAAAGCTTTGTTTTTTACCCGCACATCTTCCTGAGCAGTAAAAACGTTGCCGCTGTTGTCGGTTATGGTATAGGTAAGTTTACCTTTACCATCAGGTATGCTTGATAAATCGATCTTCCCTTCCCATTTACACAAACCGTCCAGCTGTCGGTATATTTTATTTGAAGGATCAAGCTCGGTCATAGTTACGCTTTGTGAAGCACTACCTACTTCAAGTTTGGCGGTAACTTCCTTAACACCTGAACCGTTGTCGTTTGCAACACCGCGCACAACCCAATCGTTGCCGCTGACAGCTTTTACCAAAATTTCGGGTCTATATACGGCATAATTGTATCTTCCCGCAGAAGCAAGAGCGGGTATAAAGTTTACCGTATTATGCATAATACCCGAAATGCCGGTTATGTTTACGATTTTATCCCCCACAAGAATCTTTAAACCTGAAGGATTTGCCCGTATAGTGTTTGCAAGAGCTGAATTGGTAATTGATGTTGTACCAAAAGTACCGTTTGCAACGTAAAGCATATTGCCAAAACCGCCTGAAGGATTATCTGTATCAAACCGGAATGTAAATTCTCTTTCAGAATTCAGGTTATTAGCCGTGTCTTCGGTAATAGATATTTTTACGCTGAATTCTCCCTTTGCTTTGGCTTGAGGTTTTAAATCATTTAAAGAAAGAGGTATTTTAAGTTTATAATTTTTTGCATTACCGGATTCACTGGATGTAGGAGTATGAGCAGTATCTATCGTAATCCATCCTGCCGTCTGCGCCTGATTAAGATCGTATTCCGCTCCATTTTTTAGGTCTCCGGAAATAGTAAGTTTTTTTATTCCTGATTCATCGTGTAAAGAACCGGTAAGGTCCATGCCGGAACCAACCCACATGCGCGGAACATAGTCTAGCGAAACAGGAGGAAGCGCTGTAGAATTGACAATTTTAATAGCATCAGGACTTCCGATAGTCGGTGCCGACTTGTCGATTTCGATTTTAACTTTTTCCGACCACTCCCCCAGCCTGTTTACTAAAGGATTCTTATTTTTGGCACGTACCCTAAAGTATACAGTCCATTTTCTCTGACCGGGTGATGGAGGATTAAACGATCCGGTTTGATTGATTATTTGCGTCCATTGAACAGCACCATTTGTATCAGTATTGTCTACAACCCTACCGTCTCCATTGTTATACCAGTTAACACCGCCGAACGTTCCATCGGCTTGGCTTGCAAAATTACCGTCTTTGGAGAATTGAATATACGCTTCACCTATATCCGACGGAGAACCGATAGCGACACTCGCGGTGCCGAAAATCTGTACAGTACCGCCCAATACAGCGTTGTTCACAGGCGATAATATACGTACAACCGGCTTGTTCCCGTCCGGATTTAAGATCATGGTAAGTTTATGTACTTTTTTGTTACCAATATTGTCTTCCGCAAGAATATATATGGGAATATCAAAATAGTTGGGGTTGGATGTACTCGTATCACCATACTCGGAAGGGTTAGCCATAGTACCAAAATCATATTTAAAGTTCCAGCTGCCCGCCGAAGAATTAACCATATTTTGCCAACCGGCAGTGTTTTCATCTACTGTTCCTATGGATTTTTTTGCAATTAAAAACTTTGTTGCAGAAGCTTTAACTCCTGCACCTGCGTCCGAAATCGTTCCCGTAAAGCTTACTTCGCCTGCTTGCGCAACATTAGACTCCGGATAAGTTAATGCAACCGTCGGAGGTGTTTTATCGACTGTAAAAGTTATTTTATCTTTGTCTTGGCTTCCGTTATTTGCTTTGGCCAAAAAGTGGAGTTCGTATTCTCCATCGGTTAAACCGCTTATATCAAGGGTAGCATTGTACCGCGCAGGAGCACCGACAGGATCAGGTCGTTCGAGTTTTCTATTGGAATCTTCCGTCGCATCTGAGCCGATCTTATAGTAAGCTGTGCCCGGTTCCAAATCGGTAATGTCTGCAAGAATATCGAAATTTTGATTTTTAAAGCCTTCGATACGCACAGGTCTTATTCTCGGGCCGCTTCCGCTTGAAATAAAATTACAAATGTATAAACCGTTGTTTACCGAATTCGAATCGTCATATGCTTCAAAGGTATTAGAAGTTTGCTTTGAGCTATCCATACCGATAACTTTTATTGCACGTTTTCCTTCGGTAAAAGAAGTAGGTAAATTGAATTTTACCCGTAAATTGCTTCCTTCTTTTATTATCGCATTATCCAAGTCTGCTTGAGAATTTAAACCGGCAAAATCGAACAGTACCGCTTCTTGTACAAGGTTGTTACCGGTTTTAAAACTGTCGGTTTCGTTAGTCCCTGAAGCCCCGTCCCATTTCATAAGCACTATTTTTATGCCGCTATTTTTATAATCGTCAACCGTAGCAGGACTTACCAAAGGAGTACCATCTTTATTGGGAATAAGTTCTGCTAAAAGCGTGGAGGCATTTCCGCTTTTAAAAACAATCGTGCTGGCTGCGGCAAGATCCAAACCGTCTTTTGCAAGATTTTTTACACCGATAATTTTATAACCGGGCGACTTATTAGGATCCAATTTAAAGGTACTGCGTTTTTCATCGGTACCGTCCATCATTTTACGGTTATTTTTTAATGCAGTTAATGCATCGTTGTCTGCACGCAGCTCTTTTATTTTTTTATCGTGTTTGTTTTTATCGGAACCTTTCTTACCTGCAAAATAATCGCTTATAACTTCTTCGGTATAACCTTTTGCTAAAACGGTATTTTGTATGTCATCTTTTAAATAAAAGAAATCGCTTTTGTTTCCTTCCGTGCCGGGAGCACCGCCGGTAAACTCCTGCGCGTTGTCATACAAAAATAATTGGGCTTTTATGGCTTGATTGTGCAGCTCATTTTTTTGATAGTTGTACCATGCAGCTGCCTCAGCTTCGCCGTGTACAAAAAGCTGTGCATTGATGTTTTTTCCTACAAACATTTCGCTTGCAGCAAGATTTTTTTCCGGTACTTCAACACTCAGTTTGGAAACCGTATTCCGCTCCCCCGCTTGACCGAGTACGGAAAAAACAGCACCGTATTTATCGGCGCTTGTCGGGTTTTCCGACAGAGCGGCAAACGTCGACGGACGTGACACAATAAACACCGGAGCCGTATTATCGATTTTATAGTTTTTTGTAAATGTGGACGTCTTTCCGCCATTATCTATAACGCTAACGATTGCAGTGTATTCACCGTCAGGGATGGGATATACTTTTACCAGCTCATGACCCGGTTCTTCTCCGGTAGATTCATTAGTTACGTTTATTGTCCATAAAACAGAAGAGCTTCCTTTTGTGAAATCTACCGCCTCATATACAATACTACGCTGTTTGGTTTCAATATTTTCAAAAACGACCTGTACCGACTGAACACCGTCATCGTCTTTTGCCGTTCCTTTTAAAACAAAAGACCCTTTGATAGGCGTATCTCCTGCATCAGGGTACAGGATTTGACCACTGGGCGGTAAGACATCTATCGTAGCTCCCAAGGATACAAGAGGTTTACATGTTACCAACATTATAACCGTAAACAAAATTAAAATCAAAAAACTAAAAAAAATTCTGTTCTTCTTCATAAAAGCCCTCTAAAAAGTTTTCTTAAAATATATCAACTCTTATACCTACAGATATATGCGGAACAACCGATTTTATTGCAGATTTTTTACTCTTTGAATCTACATCGGTAGGTATAAACCATAACTGTCCTTCCGTAAATATTGAGAAAGAACTAAAATACTTTTGCTTATGGAATTTCACACGAGGAAATTCAATTTGTGTAAGCAAAGCCGACAAGATTTGAGGACGGCCGCTTTGGGTATGCGTAAAAAGCGAAAACTGTGCACCCAAGGCCACATTTAGATACAACCATTTCCAATCAGGTCCAAAATAGTAACCGAAAGGCAGTTCATATACGTTAGCTAAAAGTTTCAGAGAAACAATATGCCCACCATATCTAATTTGGTGATTGCCGTATAATGCTTTAAACTGACTTTGTAAAAACTGTCCATAATGAAGCTGCAGTTTTACGTTATCATCAAAAAAGCTCAATCCTATACCTAAATTCCACAAAGAAGCGCCCCAAAAGGCCGTTTCAAAATGCAAACCTTGTATAAACTTAGGTAATCCATAGCTCGCCTTATCTCCCTTCCTTAAAAGAGCTTCTACACTTGACAGCTCTACATCATCAGAAGACAAACCGCTAAACTCTATCGCACCATTGTACTTTCCTCCTTCTCCGGGCGATATTAATGTTACTTTTGGAGCAGTCTTATCTATCTTTACTATTGTCCTACAAACCGCTGTTTCTCTATTTTCCATAACAGCCCTTAACAATAAAAAGTGATTTCCTTCTGCCATATCATCTGTCTCAATTCTATACTTCCAATTAGCAGCAGACTTAACGGGAGTAAAGGTTTTTCCGTTATCAAAACTGACTTCTACATATTTAACACGTTTTGCTTTAAAAGCTCTTTTATCTTCAGATGTAGCATCCTTTGAAGATACCAGAGCCTTTTCTTCTTCAGATACCGTATAACCGGCTCTTCCTCTAAGATAAGGTCTTTCTATCGCAAAGTCGCCCATAGCAAAGTTATCAATAGTGATCCAAGGACCTTCTATTTCATAATTTATCTTATGTACTTCAGAATTAAGAGACCCGAAACCTGAACGATTTGCCCTTAACTCAATACTATGCTCTCCATTTAAAAGCTTTTCACTGTTTATCTTAAAACAAACATAGCCGGTTTTAGATACAGAGACCCTTTCAAGTTCTTTTCCGTCTATATATAAAGCGGCTTCTTCTACAGCATTATCTACTATCAGTCTTCCATATATATTGAATTCGCCTCTTACCGTCTCACCGTTTAAAGGATATAACAGCTCTAACCTGTTTCTATCCTTCTTTCTGTAAACATCAAAATTAACAGCAGCCTCATTAGTATTATTTGCCTTATCTACTCCGCTTATCTCAAGATTATACCTTCCTTCAGGCAATGAACTTATATCTATATCTTTTGAAAGAATTATATCTTTTTCGAGTTTCATCTCGGCTAATTTTTGAGGTACAGACTTTCCATCAAGGCTCTTTATTTTTAGCATTACTCCTTCAAGAGAAATGTTATCATATACATGCCCCGACACAAAAAGATTGTTATCTAATTGAGACCCTGCCAGCGGATATTCCAGTTTTAGCACAGGAACCGTATTATCTATGTTAATTGACGTAGAATATAAACATACTTGCTCATAATTATCCGTTGCCTTTACAAAAACTATATGGGTTCCATCATTTATTATATGGGTATTTATACGATACTGCCATTTTTCTCCGCCTTCTGCAAGATTATATGTCAAACCGTTATCAAACGATACTTCAACCTTTTTGATTCCGTTTTTATCCAAGGCACTACCAGATATTACGCTTACCCCTTGTACTGTGTCTGTTATCAAAGGATAAGATACTCCAACCTGAGGTACTTCTAAAGACACTCTTATCTTTCTAGTTACAGGTTGGCTTGTTACTCCGTAAATATCTTCAGCATACATGGTTATTTCATGCTCATTATCAGTAAGCTCGCTTAACAATATGGGTATAGAAAAGCTGTTTTTTATATCCATCGACTTATAAGAGCCCTTATCTATTTTGTAGTAGATTTTAGCAGCTTCATCGTCATCATATACCATACCGGATATTTCAAAATCGCTCGTTATAATCTCATTCTCGTTCGGTAAATGTAAGTCTACCTTTGGAGCATCTTCACTATTGTCTATGTCAAAACTATAACTATTGAAATTTCTCGTATTCCCTGCAAGGTCGGTAAACCTAAACTGCATGTTCTTACTTAAAGGTTCTTTTGCACTGCCTATTATAAGATTCGGTAAGGAGCTATATTCAAAAATTTGCCATTCAGCACCTTTACTTGCACCCTTATATTCTGCTTTTACGCCGGGAAATCTATCAGTTATCCTAAAAGCCGCGTATATTGAACCGTTTACCTTTCCTTCGGTCTCAGGTAATACCATAACGGCCTCAGGAGCTTCGCTGTCCTTATAAAATACTCTATTTTCAAAGCTCTCTTTTCCGGCTAAATCGACGGCTTTTATGGTAAGCAGTATCGGGCCGTCAGGTTGCCCGCTTATATTTATAGTTTCATTAAAAGCAGCAGACAACTTTACATAAGAAGAATCGCTGCCTAGACTGTATTCTACGGTTTTAATGCCGGCTCCATCTGAGGCCTTGCCCTTTAAATTTATAGACTTATTTACAAAAGCTGCACCTTCGCTCATATCAAGGTTTATTGCAGGCGGAGCCATATCTGAAATAATGTCAACAAGAGGGCTTGTATATACAGAGCCTTCACTGTCGGTAATTTTTACACCTACGCCCTTATATAAACCGTCTCCGTTTACGGTTAATTTTATTGAGTTGCCTTCATATTCAGCCTCAATGTTTTTACCGCCTATAACTCCCAAAGATTCTATAACCATTCCTTCTCTGGGCTGGTAAACGCCGAATAAGGATTTTCCTTCAGTTAAAACAACCTGATTATTCTCATTCAAATTGGTTTTAGCCCAGGCAAGATTTTCTTCCGCACCTGCCCCGGACATATTTACAACTCGGATAACTAAGGTTTGTTTGGTAATTCTGTCATTTATGTCGGTGGCCGTAACGGAAACGGTATACAAGCCCGGTTCGGATTTGGTATTTACATTTGTTTTTATTACATATTCCGTCTGTCCGGCCTTTACGGGCAATGAGGCTTCTTCTTCTCCATTAAAACCTGCACTTATATATTTTAAACCTGAAGGAGCCTTTACATGTACCGATGTAGAAGCCTTAGATTGAGCGTTATATACAGGTATTATGGTCTCACCGTTACCAAATGATATAACCGGTTCCTTACCTTCTGCTTTGAAATTTATACTTACCGGAATACCGGATATTCCTTTTTTGTTTACTGCATATATTGTTAATGTATGGTTTCCTGCATTTATTCCTTTTTCTACGGCTCCAAAACCGGCAGTATATGCAGGTATAATTTTTTCTTCACCCTTATCTATTTTGTATCGTACTTCACTAGCTCCATATAGGTCATGCACTACACCTGCTATATAAAGATCTTCAAAAACCTCCGTATCCATAACAGGTCTCAGCATTTCTATTACAGGCTTTCCTTTATTTTGATCTATTGCGATGGTTTTTTTTATCTTTACTACGTTTCCGGCAATATCAGTTGCAGTTATTTCAATAACTGCACTCTTAGCACCGCTTTTGCTTACATCGAATTCTTTTATCCAATAATTATTTCCGGGAGTAAGTTCAAACTCGCCGCTCTCATTGTTGCACTTCCAAGATAAGCTTGATAAACCTACCGAATCCATAGCCTTTCCTGCTACAGAAAATACAGGTTCAGTCGGGCTATCGCCTTCGGGATAGATAAACTCTACTAAAGGAGACGTATTATCTACAAACAATAAAAATGTGTGTATACCGATCTTTCCTTGTTTATCTATTGCCTTAAACCAAATTACTTTAGGCCCATCTTCTATTGTTTTTGTGTTTAGTCTTAATGAAAACTTTGACTGCTTTGTTCTTTTATTATAGGATAGTTTTAGTTCTTCAAAGTTTTCTCCATTATTTAATGAATATAACAGTCTTTCTACACCATTTCCGTCTTCTACTGTTCCGTCAATTGTTATCTTGCCTGAAACAAGCTCTCCTAAACTCTTGTTGCCTATCTGAGTTATTGGAGATAACCGGTTTATGTAAAAGCTGTTTTTGACGGATTTTCCCTTTACGCCGTTAACGTCTACACCCCAAGCCTCTATTGTATGCGTTCCTTCTTCAAAATTTTCAGTGTTGATATAATACGACCAAAATTCTTTACCCTTAGCTCGGTATATATTTTCTCCGTCGTCTATGCGTAACTCTACATAGTCTACTGCATCATCGTCTATACAGGTTCCTATTACGTTTAAGTTGCCCGATACTACGGCCTCGGTTTTAGGATTACTTATGTTTACTATCGGTAAGTCGGAATTAGGATCTATGTACATATTAAAAGGCCCTACATAACCCTCATTACCGGCTATATCTACAGCCTTTATCAATACATTATATTTTCCTTTTTTCTTTCCGGATATATCTATAGATTGATGCCAGCTTTCTTTATTGGTCATCTGTACACTATCTATATCTTTTGACCCTCCTGCATATAGCAGACTAAAGGCACTAAACATAATCAACAAATAAATTGTTATTTTTTTCATAAAATACTCCTAAACTCATTCGGCAATTTAACCGATATATTATCGGTTAAAATAGCTTAAATCTTTAATATATCTAAATCAAAATAAAAAAAATGATAGAAAATGGATATATCTACAATATAATATACATACAAAATGTCAATAATATCAAGTAATTTTTACTATTTTTTATAATTATACATCTTCCCTATTTTTTAATAATAGGATAGAATATCAAGATTATGAAGCTTAAATTTATAGGACAAACCACAGCACAAAGGCGCGAGCTTATTTTGACCGCTTCACCTCTCAAAACCCTAATCATTCTTTCTTTACCGGCTCTAATGATGGCTATGCTTCAGGCTATGATGCCCTTTACTGACGGCCTTTTTATAAACAGGCTTACTGACCATGTAACAGCCAGTGCAGTCAGCTTTTCTCAACCTATTATATTCATTGTCTTAGCCCTTGGACAGGGCTTGAGTGTCGGAGCTACGGCAATTATCGGACAGCTTAACGGACGAGGCAATATTGATGAAAGTAAAAAGGTAGCAACCCAAATTTTTGTATTTTCTTTTTTATTGGGAATAGCCTCAATTCCTCTTTTATTTATAATAGGAACAATAATAAGCTATACCCTAAAAAGCGAAATAGCCCCCTTGGTTTTTAGATACATTTCGCTTTATTGTTTTGTAATGCCTCTCAGCTTCATGGAAGCTATCTACAATGGTATAAAAAATGCAAACGGCAAGCCTGAAGCTCCTTTTTTTAGAATGATTATAATGCTTATAATCAAAATAATAGGCAATTTTATCTTTTTATATATTTTTAGAATGAAAATAGACGGCTGTGTACTAGCTTCCCTTTTAGCCAATATGGTAGTAGCAGCATGGATGTTCTATGATCTTTTTTTAAAAAAGAACCCCGATAAACTTAGTTTAAAAAATTTTAAGTTTTCTTCTCCTACTCTCAAAGAGCTCTTACATGTAGGTTTCCCTGCAATGATAAATTATGCCTTTGTTTATCTCGGCTTTTTCCTTATAAACAGAGAAATGGAACCTTACGGAGCTGTTATTTTAAACGGACAAAGTATTGCAAGCAATATTTCTACAATTTGTTTTAATATCCCCGGCTGTTTTAGCGCTGCCGTTACAACTATGGTCAGCATGAACATAGGTTCCGAAAATCCGAAAAAGGCAAAAAGAGCCTGTCTCTTAGGTTGTATTACAAGTGCTATAAGCGGAGCAGTGCTGATTGCCGTTATTGTGCCTTCCTCCGCCTATCTTGTATCGATGTTTAAGCCGGAAATGCCCGAAATCGGCGATATTGCCGTTAAAGCACTGCATATTTATACCTACTCAGTCATAGGCTTCGGCGTCTGTATGACAATTCAAGGAGCCTTTATAGGCCTCGGTAAAACAAAGATTCCCCTAATGCTCGGCATTTTGCGAATCTGGCTTTTACGCTATATCTTCATTCTCGCAACCGAAAGATATCTCTCCTATTATTCAATATATTGGGGAAACCTTTTCTCAAACCTCACTGCCGGCCTTGTTGCGGTTATCTTGATCTTAAACACCAAGTGGGTTTCGGGAATAAAAAAATAATTTTTTCAAAATTTTACTCTTAAATGAAATAAAATCCTACAATAATAATGATAAGGCATAAAAGAATTTTTTGCTTTATCCTAACCATTGATTTGGTATGCAAATTATTATTAAGGAGAAAAGTTATGTCAAATGAACAAACTATTTTAAACCCCAAAACAGATTGGGTTTTTAAGTTGATGTTTTCAAAAGGCGAAGAAGGAAATAAGGCTCTTATAAGCTTTTTAAACGCTTTTTTGGAAGATTCTTACGGTAAAATCAATAAGGCAGAAATAATAAACACCGAGCTTATCAGGGATAGGCCTTCGGGAGAAACTTACCGCCTCGATTTTTTGATTAGAACCGACAACGGCCTTCTTGTAGACCTTGAAATGCAGCAGTTTTGGAAAACAAACTATCATCGCAGAAGTCAAATGTACCTCATGCGTCTCGCTTCCCGCTTTTTAAAAACGGAGCCCAAAGAGGACGACTTTTTGTACGCCATAAGTCTTTCCGTTTTCGGCTGCGATGTTCCTAAAAATGCAGAGCTTGTAAAGATGCCTGAGAGCTCAATAATTCAATATATGTATGTTGAATTAAACGAGCTAATAGTTTATACTATGAAAAAGAGTTTGGAAGAGTATAGCTTAAAAGATTTTTGGATAAGGTTTTTGGCCAACTATGAAGAAGACAAAAAAAGCGGAATGTTGGAAAAATTGTGTAAATTAGAGGAGGGTATAAAAATGGCAGAAGCAACACTCTTTAGGGTAACTGATGAAGAGAGGCGAATGGCAATAGAACTCTCTGACGAAAAATATCGGATGTATGTGGAAGATGAACGCAGTGCAGCTAGAAGAGAGGGCTTAGCCGAAGGGCGGACTGCTGGCTTAGCCGAAGGCCGTTCTGAAGGAAGAAGTATAGGATTAGCTGAAGGCTTGGCCGAAGGTAAAATAGCCGGTTCACATCAAAAAGCCATTGAAACGGCAAAAATCATGAAAAACATGAATTATCCGCTTGAAGATATTTATACAATCACAGGGCTTTCTAAAGAAGAAGTCGGAAAATTATAGGTCATAACTTTTGTACCAGCTTTTAACTGTTACTCATTGAAAAAAAACAACAATAGGTGTAAACTCTAAGCGGTTAAAAAATATGGAGGTTTCTTTATGAAAAATATAAAGATTGATTTTGACGTTTTGGAAATGATGATTTTCTTTTGGGAAAGCGTAGCCTCAAAGGATAAGATGGGTGACGATTACTTTATGAGTATTGCCGAAAAGCCTCAGATGGAAGTCGTTTACAATGAAGACTTTTCTAAGGATTCCGTCCGCAGGGTTATGTCTGCAATTTCCAATAGAGAAAAACTGAACAACCGCACCTTGAGCGAAAGCCGCTTTTGGAATAACAATATGTGGATTTTGGAAGACTTACAGACTATGCACAATATGATGGCTCCAATTAAAACCTTAAACCTTGCAGAGCTTACGGAAAAGTACAAGGCTTCGACAAAATTCGATGAGATTGAGCTCATCTTTATTCCTGCCCATGCAGAAGAATTTTATATTAAAGGAAATAAAATTTATATTAACTTTTTTAAACTTATTCCGAATTATGAAGACCCGAAAGACATTAAGATTGCGGGTCTCCCCTTAAAAGAATACGTAATTAAAAAGATTGAGGGTTTGTTGCACTAAGACTATGGCAAAAAAGGGTTGCGGCTTGGGCGACATTTAAGCTTTCCACATTGCCGCTTCCCTTTATTTTTACAAGGTGGGCACAAAGCTTTTTAGCCTCCTCGCTGATTCCCCTCTCTTCATTTCCTAAGACAATCACACAAGCCTCATCTTTTTCAATCAATCTTCCAAGGTCGGCTATTTCGTGGTGAGCTCTTAAGTCCGTGCCTATACAGGTAAGCCTTCCTCGGCACTGGCGCAAAAACCAAGCCGTCGATGAAACCTTAAATATTTTTACAAATTCCATTCCGCCCTGCGCGACCCTATAAGCCGAGGTGGTAATCGAAGCCTGTTTATCTTCCTTTGTTAAAACTATATTTTCTATACCGAAAAAAGCGGCACTTCTTATTATTGCTCCCAAGTTGTTTGCATTTCCTATTTCATCGAGCATTAAAACATGCTCTTTATTTTGAGCCCAAAGGTTTATTTCTTCATGCTCTAAAACAGGAATTTCAGGCTCAAAGATCATCGCCGTTACGCCCTGATGATGCACCGATTCCGAGAGCTTTTCCAATTCATCATCGGAAACTATTCTATATAACCTTTTATTGGAAGCCAAATACTTACAAACCTCGCCGAACTGCTTTGCTCTTTTTTCCGAAAAAAACAGACGGGAGATTTTTTCGGGATGATGTTTTGCCAAAGCAAGACAGCTTTCAAAGCCGCAAACCGGCAATTCTTTTTCAAATTTTTTACCCATGGGCTTATCATACACAAAAAGCAGGGTCTATGGAAGTAGCGGTTATTAATTAGTAATGAATCCAATAATCCATTACTCCACGGTAAACCTATCCTTAGCGGAGTCCTGTCACGGACAGCAAAAAAAACGTCATAAGTCTTGCGAGTTTGGCGAAGACAAACTCGGTATGAAAATTGCACACGGAGGTGCAATTCCCATACCGACACGCGATGTTTGCCGTAAGGCAGACATCCTGTCCGCTTTTGGCTTAACCGCACAGGATGTGCGGTGGTTCCACGCGTGCGATGTTTTAGGCGGAAAGCTTAAAACTCATACCTGCACACTATGCGAAAGCCGGTAGTATCCTTGTTCTTGTCGGGTTCTTCAAGGCCGCGATACGCACAACAACACGCAGAGTCGAAGAAAGAATAACCGCCGCCGCAGGTGGTGCGATTAGTGCCCGAAAGCGGCCCGACAGGATCGGTACCGCCCTCAGGCGTAGTCTGGATCCACCAATCCCAGCACCATTCGCTTACGTTGCCCGACATGTCAAAAAGACCGAACGGGTTTGCCTTTTTACGTCCCGCTTGGTGCGTTCTGCCGTATTCGTTCGCATCGTACCACGCGTAGTATGAAAGTTTGTCTTCGTCGTTAGTGCCCGCCCATTTCTGCCATGCAGTGCCGCTTTGGGCAGCCCACTCCCATTCGGCTTGGGTCGGCAAGCGGAAGCCTTTTTTGCTCATATCCATGACGGGCACATTGTGTGCCTGTGCATCTTCTACCGTGTAGGTATGCCCGTTATAGGTATACACGCATTGCGCTTCTCCCAAAGAGTAACAACAGCGCGTAAGCTCGTTGCAAAAAGCTATCGCATCAAACCAGCTTACCTGTTCTACCGGGCGCTTTTCTTGGCTCTCGCCTGATGCAGTCGGATGTGAGCTGCCCTGAAAGTAACTCGGATTGTGTGCCATTACCAGCTCATACAACTCTTGCGTAACTTCCGTTGTGCCTATCCGATAGGCGGTTAAACTGACCTTATGCGGATCGTTGTAGACGTAGTGGTAGGCATCGCCTCCGACATAGCCGTCCGTTACCGCGTCTATCTTCTGCATATTGTAATCTTCATACGAACCGCCAGAGCCTATCGGTGCAAGATACCTCAGTCCGCCGTAATACGTAATTATTCGAGGTCTGACAAACGCATACACCGTGTCCGACGGCACGTTGCCGGCGTCAAACTCATAGGTATCGCTTATAAGCTCTCCGTTTTTATCATTCCAATGCCATTCCACCTCCGTATTTTTGAGAAGAGGATACTTATACTTAAGCCGGTCTTGTACGCCGTACCACAACCCGCGGTGCTTTGCGGTTACGGTGCCGAGCGTTACCGTTGCCCCCGTAATCCTGCCGTATGTAACGGTAAGCTCTATGGGCGGCGACACTCTGGCATACACCGTACGTGCATTCCCGTCGCTCGCTTTAAACGTATAGAAAAAGTCTATAAACTCCCCGCCTGCATTATCCCAATACCAGTGTATGGAATGGTCTTCGGGAACGGTTACCAGTTTTTCAACCTGCTTTTGTACGTTGTGCCACTCATCGCCGTCGTATATGGTGATAATGCCGGCGGTCTCCGGTGTACCCGAGCCTGAACCGTACGTAACGGTAAGCTTAATGCGCCGGTCGCCCGTTTTGGCAAAGACAGTGCGGTTTTGTCCGTCGTCTTTTTTAAACTCGTACTCGTCGGTCAACACGGGATCGCTTTCTCCCCGGTGCCATGCGGTTACGGCAATGTTACTAGGATCGCTGACCTGTACCCTGTTTGCGGCCTGCTCTTTTATGTCCTTCCACTTTCTTCCGCTCAGCACAACAAGCGGCGTGCTGTCCGGTACGCTCACGTTGCCGTCGCCCTTTACGGTGATGTTAATGCGCAGGTCTTCCAGCTCTGCAAAGATGGTTGTGTCGTCGTCGAAGGTATAGGTATCGTTCACCGTATTGCCGTTCTTTTTCCATCCGTTACACTGAAAGCCGTAGTGCACTTTGAGCGCAGCTTTGGCATAGGTTTTAAGAACCGAATTCCAACGGGTTCCCTTGTTGACGCTGATCGACTTCGGCCCCAGTATGGAACCTCCTTCTTCAGGCGTTACCTCGAAAGTTATTTTAACCTGAGGGCCCGAGCCCTGTATACTTGAAAGGTCGGGTAAGTCCGGCCGCGATTTAACAAACACGGTTGCGTTCGTGTAAAAAGTATCCGTGTCTTTCAGTTCCGGTGCGCTTTCGTCAGCACCCAAGTGCCACGAGTCGATCAAAAAGTTCGGCTTGGCGCTGACCCTGCTTTTAACCGTTGACTGCGCTTCCGCCCACTTGGCACCTGCCCGTACTGCAACCGGCTTCGACGGCAGGTTTATGTGCTCATCGCCTGTTACGGTGATGCTGACGGTAGAACCGCCCCCGCCTCCGCCGCCCGCATTGTTGGGGCAGCCGGTAAAGACCAGTGCTGTGGTAAGTACGATGAATGCGGCTGTGATGAGCGCCGCGGCTCTTTTTTTGTTACTGTGTTTCATAAATAACTCCTGTTTTCCAACCTATTACGGTTTCTTTGCCGCTTTAATTTCGGCTACGGTGGGCAAGCTTACCCGCTCAAGCATTGTTACAATGGTCTTACTACCTTCGGTTGTGGTCAGTGCTGCCGTGTTTCCGGTTAAGACAAACGGCAGAGATTCTCCGACTAACTTAAGCATATTGTTTTCAAAGGTATATTCTTCTTCCCACGGATCGCCTTTAAAAAGACCGTTTCCTCCGGGATTTGAATTTCCCTCTATTTTGAATGCGAGATATGCTTTACCTTCCGAAAAACAGTAATACAGCTGTCCAGTACCGCCGCCCGGATTAGGATTGGATATCGGATATGGTACCGGTGTTCCGCCGTTTACTGTTGAGGAAAGAGCTTTCCATACGCCGTCGATGTTGCCGCCTCCCGAACTGCTTCCGCCCGCACTGTTCGGGCAGCCGGTAAAGACCAGTGCTGCGGTAAGTACGATGAATGCGGCTGTGATGAACGCCGCGGCTCCCTTGTTTTTGTTTGTTCTAAACTTCATAGACTCCTCCTGTTAAAGTTGTTTTAATCGGCTTAAGGATTTGCGGACTGACTAAGATGTCTGATATAGTTATTATAACCCGCTTTCCGACGGATTTCAACGTTTTGGGGGAGATTTTTAATGGGTAATTTCTTAAATTATCAATTAATTCAGCGCTTCCACTTCTTCTTTGGAAAGGCCGGTCATTGTACAAATTTCTGCAATCGGGTAATTATGCATACGCATCAGCTTTGCCGTTTCAAGCTTTGTTTGGTATGAACCTTCGGAAAAGCCTTGTTCAATACCTTTTTATCATAAAATTAATTTTTATGCATAACATCTTTTAGCTTGAATAGATTTTTGATTTTTGTTAGAATAGAGGCCTTATGAAAAAAGCATGTATTTTTGATTTGGACGGGACCTTAACCAACTCCCTTTATTCGATAGCTCATTTTTTAAATGCTGAAACGGCTAAATACGGTATACCGCCTGTAGATGCGGAAGAATTTAAAATCTTAACAGGCAACGGTGCGAGAAAACTTGTACAAAGAGTTCTTGAACGTGCAGGAAAAAACGATAAAGATTTGGAAGAAAAAATTCTTACGGAATATAATGCCGCCTATGATGCAGATCCAGTTTATCTATGCGAGGCCTATCCGGGAATTAAAAAGCTTTTAGCGGATTTAATCAAAAACGGGATTTCCGTAAATGTGCTTTCAAACAAGCCTCATCCCACAACAGAAAAGGTTGTTAAAACAATCTTCGGCGAAAACACTTTTTCATGTATCTTAGGAGCCCGGGATTCTGTCGCTTTAAAGCCTGACCCTGCAGGTGTCTATGAAATTTTAAAAATTCTCAAACTTGAAAAAAAAGATTTTCTTTATATAGGAGACACGGCAACGGATGTTCAAACCGGAAAAAATGCAGGGCTTTTTACAATCGGCGTTTTATGGGGTTTTAGAAAACGCCCTGAATTGGAACAAGCCGGAGCTGATGCAATAATCTCAAGCCCTGAAGAAATCCTAAAGATAGCCTTAGGCTAACATTTATATAGCCTCTACCTTAAACAGCCAATATTAAGGCAGCCCCTGCACAGACAAGCGGTATCAGTATATTATCAAAGTCTTTTAAGGGCAGAGCTTCAGTTCCCGTTGCAATAGCTGCTATAAAAAAGCTTTTTATAAAACTCCTGCTTATTGCAATGGTAGAAATAAAAACCGCCGTAAAACAGGCTATACTTCCCGCTATGGTTTTATCCTTGGAAATATTCAGATGCTGTCTTCCCCAAAATTTTCCGACAAGGCTTGCAAGGCCGTCTCCGAGAGCCAAAGCCATAATCCCTATACTTGCTTCCTTAAACGGAAAGATAAGGAGGGTGCTTATAACGCCTATCGAAAGAGTTACAGGCCCCAGCACAAATTTCCCCTTATCCCTCTCTCGTGCAGCAAAACCGGTGATGTTTGAAATCATAAAAATTCGGTAGCCCTTTAATCTTAAAATTTCAAAGATAACATAAAAAAAGGTTATGGCGGACAGGGCTATAACTGTGGGATAGAAAAAGTATCTTGCAAAGAGAGGAACAAGGGCTGCACAAAGATGAATTGTTTTGCGGAAGGTTTCCTTTATCAAATCTTCGACTCTTGCATTTTGAGAAAGTTTTTTATACCGCAGATTTCTTAAAAAACTCATAGGCTTAAAACATTCCTGCACACAAAACTGAAGCTATCTTAAAATAGATAATCAAACTTACGGTATCTACAATAGTTGTAATCAGGGGGCCGGCCATAATCGCAGGATCGAGTTTTAATTTTTTTGCCATAATGGGGAGAAGCCCGCCGGTAATCTTTGCTACAGTTACGGTTGCAACGAGGGTTGCACCCACAGTAAGGGCTATCATAGGATTTCTCCCCCCAAGGAAGACCGATTTTAAAAAACTGAAAAGGCCTAAGGTAAAGCCCACCAACACGGCAATGCCCAGTTCCTTAAAAAAAACCTTTTTCCAATCCTTTAAGTCGATTTCTCCCGTAGCCAAGCCTCGGATAATCAAGGTTGAAGATTGACTGCCGGAATTACCGCCCGTGTCCATCAACATGGGAATAAAGGCGGTCAAAATAGTCATTGAGGCAAGCAAATGGGTGTAGCGTTCGATTATAGTTCCGGTAAATGTTTCGGATACCATTAGTAAAAGAAGCCAGCCTATTCGGTGTTTTGCAAGTTTAAAGATTCCCGTTTCAAGGTAGGTTTCTTCGTTAGGCTGCATAGCGGCCATCCTCTGAAAGTCTTCGGTAGCCTCCTGCTCCATAACATCCATTATGTCGTCGACGGTAATAATACCGATGAGGCGGTTTTCGTTATCGACAACGGGGAGAGCCAAAAAACCGTATTTCTTAAAAGTGAAGGCAACCTTTTCCTGATCATCATGGGTGTTTACACATATATACTCTCTATTAAAAATCTGTTCTATCTTTTTATCCTCATCGGCAAGCACCAATTCTTTAAGAGAAATAAAACCTTCAAGGACTCTATTCTTATCGGTAACATAACACGTGTAAATGGTTTCACTTTCCAAACCTATCTTGCGGATATAGTCAAGGGCCTGCTTTACGGTCATAGTTTTTTTTAAGTCTACGTACTCGATAGTCATAAGACTTCCGGCCGAGTCTTTAGGATACTTTAGGAACTGATTGATGAGCATACGCTCTTCACTGCCGGTATTTTTTAGGATTTTTTTAACAACATTTGCAGGCATTTCTTCAACAATGTCTACCATATCGTCCAAAAAGATTTCGTCCAATATGGAAACCAGTTCCTTATCGGTCGCTGCGGCTATAAAACGGCTTTGCTGTTCCGTGGGTAAAAGAGTAAAAACTTCGGCCGCCATGCTTTTAGGCAGCATTCGGAACATAAGAATGGCATTTTGTGCGGATTCGGTTTCAAGGAATTCGGCTATATCGACTTCGTTTAGCTCGGCCAATGTCCGCTGTACTTCAATATACCGTTTTTCGGATAATAAATATTTTATTTGTTCAAACTTGTTTTCTTTCAATTCCATATGATACCCTCCGAACGATATTTTAGGGAGTATATCATATTTTTAGGAAAAAATATAGGGGCGGAAGATGGCCTTAAGTGAAGTTGAATCTACTAAATTTTACTATCTATTGCAAACAATCTCTATAATAATTATGAAAGGAGAAAAGTTTTTCTCTTTTAAAAAATTATGGGAGTTGAAAAATGAAGCAACTATTTAAAATAACCCTCCGCAACGACTATGCCTTTAAGCGAGTATTCGGAGTTGAAGAAAACAAAGATGTTCTACAGGACTTGCTGGAGTGTGTCTTAGACATTCCGCCTGAAACCATCGCAGGTTTGGAACTTCTGGATAAGGAGTTTCATAAGGAACTTTTAAGTGAAAAACTCGGTGTTTTGGACATCAAGTTAAGGCTAAGAGATGGAACTTTTATAGATATAGAAATTCAAAACAACTGGCATTTTGATTTTCCTGAAAGAACCCTGTATTATTGGTCTAAAATGTACAACGAAAACATAAAACAAGGTCAAGACTATTGTAAAATCTTTAGCCGAATGTTATTATAACAATGGTAATATATTTTAATATAGCGAAAATTAAGAAGGGGTTTCCAAAGGGAACTCCCTTTGGCAGACGGAAAAGATAGGAGGGGTTATAGGGGAGGAAAGAAAACCTGTTCTGTCGGGTTGTCTTTCCTCCCCTAACATTGGGAGGTGCGGGAAATGTTAGAACAAGAATCGCCGATGATGAGAAAGGCAAATACAACGATAGAATTAATGGAAATGAGTCCTAGAGATAAATGGCTTTATGACTCTCGAATGAAATATGAACATGACAGGGCATCATGTATAAGTGAAGGTTATCGACAGGGCATTGAAGAGGGAATACAACAAGGCCTTGAGCGTGGTATTGATAAAGGGGTTTACCAAAAAGCACTCGAAACGGCAAAAAACCTGCTTGCAATGAATTTCCCTATAGAAAATATCGCAAAAGTCACAGGTTTAAGCATTAAAGAAGTAGAAGCTCTATAAAAACAACCCTTTTTGAAAATAGACTTACCATGGGTTATCCCAGCTTATCTATTCCCAAAAGCCGTTGTTTGCAAGAAGAACGGACAGGGCGGAAGTAAGGGCGGTTTCGGTTCGTAAAATGCGTTTTCCCATAGAATAAGGAATAAAGCCTTCGGAAAAAAAAGCTTCCCTTTCGTTTTGAGTCCAACCCCTTTCGCTTCCTATTGCTATAGTCAGTTCTTCTCCTTTTTTCATCTTAAATGTTGAAAGGGAGGGAAAATGTCCTATGTCGAGGAGCACCTTGCTGCCCTTGAACGAGGCGGTCTTTAAATTTTTTAAGGCTTCTTTTACCGAATTGCAAAAAGAAAATTCTGGTAGCATGGTCTGGCCGGCTTGCGAGATACCGTCTAAAAGATATTTTTTTATTTCTTCGGGGCTTGAAAGGTTCGATTTTAAATAGGAACGCTCTCCCAAGTCGGTACCGCATAGTACGATTTCGGCAAAGCCCAAACTTGCCGCATCCCGAAGGATACGCCTCAACTGAATGGGGCGGGGAAAGCCCAGAATTATTTTTATGGGCGGAAGGTGCAGAGGTATCGTCTCAGCTTTATCCGGTGTATTCGGGCAAAAAGAAAAAACGATTTTTTCTTCGGAAAAGTAAGAGATAAGAGCTTCGCCTATTTTTCCGTTTATGATTCCGGCCTTAAAAACATCGCCTTCTTTTAAGTGCAGAATCTTTTTTATGTGAAGATAGCGTTCATCATTTTTGTAAAAGACAAAGCAGTTGTTTATGCTTTTATCGTGTTTATGAAAAACACAGCCATCGTTTATACAATCGGGAGCTGCACAATCATCATCTGAAAACAAAACAATATTCATTTATTTATCCAATTCGGCTTCGGTAAGAATCGAGTAGTCATAGCCCTGCTCGGCTAAAAACTTTTGACGCTTTTCGGCAAAGCCTTCTTCTATAGTTTGGCGGGTTACAATGCTGTAAAAATGGGAATCACATTCTTTAGGCCTCAAGATTCGGCCCAAACGCTGAGCCTCTTCTTGCCGGCTCCCGAAAACGCCCGAAACCTGAATAGCTACCGAAGCATCAGGCAGATCAATCGCAAAATTTGCAACCTTAGAAACTACCAAAACATTTATCTCTCCCTTTCTAAATGAATCATACAAAAGCTCCCGCTCGGCATTTGTATTTTTTCCCGTGATCAGGGGGGCATTTATTTCTTTTGCAATCGTTTCGAGCTGGGACAAGTACTGCCCGATTATAAGGATTTGATTTTCCTTGTGCTTGGTCAAAAGTTTTTTTACTATTTCGAGCTTTGCAGGGTTTTCGCTTGCAATGCGGTGCTTTTCGCGAGTAGTACCTACAGCATACTCTATCTCTTTTGAAGGTGCAATGTTTACCCTGATTTCGGTACAATAAGCTTTTGCTATCCAGCCCTTTTGTTCAAGGTCCTTCCAGGGCACATCGAAGCGCTTAGGCCCGACAAGGCTGAACACATCGCCTTCACAGCCGTCCTCTCTCACAAGGGTCGCAGTAAGTCCGAGCCTTCTTATAACTTGAAGCTCTGCCGTAATTCTAAAAACCGGAGCCGGTAATAGGTGAACCTCATCATAGATGATAAGCCCCCATGCTCTTTCCCTAAAAATCTTAAAATGAGGGAAGGCCGCCTCGGTATTGGGCCTCCAAGTGAGCACCTGATAGGTCGCTATCGTAACAGACCTTATTTCCTTTACCTCGCCCGTATATAAGCCTATATCTTCATCTTTTATGTTTGTCTTATCCAAAAGCTCCCGTCTCCACTGATAAACGGCAGCTACATTGGGGGTTAGAATAAGAGTGCTTGTTTTAAGAAGGCTCATCGTAAGCATTCCGACTATGGTTTTTCCCGATCCGCAGGGCAGAACAATTGTGCCGAAACCTGTTCCTGCCGACTTATCGCCGACAAAGGAAGATGCCGCATCTCGCTGATAATCCCTGATTTCAAATTCGGTACCGCTTGAAGTTTTTTCTTTTAAGGAAATATCCAAGGGCTCTCCGTCGCGGAGGGGCACCTCATCCTGCACGGGCCAGCCCTGCTTTAAAAGAGCCTGCTTTACAGTTCCCCTGTTTAAAAGGGAAATCAAAAAAGAATTTTCCTCATCGGGGTCTTCTATTAAATATTTTAAAAGAATCTTGCTGCTTTTTAATTCTTTAAAGATAAGAGCATTTTCAGGTTTAAGGCGCAAAAATTCCGCTTTTTCTTCAATGGTTTCGGAAGCCCCCTCTTCTTGAGGCTTTTCAAGGGGGAGGAGCTTTATTTTACCGTAACGGCCCATCGTTTCTTTCATCCAAACCAAGATAGAGTCGGGAACCTTAAAGCGGGAAAAACCCGTGAGAGTTTTCATAATAGAATCGGCTGAAAGCCCGACACCTGCCGCATTCCAAAGCGAGAGGGGGGTCAACCTGTAAGTGTGAAGATGTTCAGGCGACTTTTCAAGCTCCGCAAAAGGAATAAGGGCAAAGCGGGCATCGTTAGCTTCCGGGTCATGAATATCCAAAAGAATGGAGCGGTCTCCTTGAATTATAAGCGGTTTAGATTCTTGCATAGCCTGCCATTATACACGTTTAGAGGGGGCAGTTCAAGTTAGGGGAAAGCGAGTTTCCAATTACCAAACAATTACAGAGGCCGCCTCGCTTATCGAGCTATAGGTTTTACGAGAAGTAAAAGTTATCGCGGCATTGCCCAAAAGCTCGGCATCGGCTATCTGAAGTACTTTAAATTCTCTGCCGGTGATTTCGGCTTTTAAGTCCCGCCAAAGTTTATTATTGGCCTGCCCTCCGGAGATTGTATATATGGGACGGAAGCCTGCGGCCTTTTCAAGTAAATCCATACCCGCTTTTACCTTAAAAGCAAGAGCTTCCATTATAGCTCTTCCTTCCGCTTCATTTTGTTTATTTGCGGTTTTAGTATTTATATTATGCACAAAAGCATCAAAGTCCATAAAATTGCCTCCGTGCTTTTTTATATACTCATAAAAAACATTCCCCGAATTTTCTATTAGGTAAGATATGTTCCAAAGGTTCGGAATCGGAGACGGAAGAAGGCGTAAGCCCTTCAACTTGGAGCTTGCCGGAGGAGCTTCAAGACAGATATTTATTCCCTCGCTTGAGCCGGCCCTATCGCAGGCAGTTCCCGGCTTCAATGTGTTTGTGCCGATGAGGGCAGCTATAAAATCGGGAGGCCCTGCAAAAACGGGAATGTCCCGGTATAGGCCGCAATCTTCTCCCAGAGGAACAAAGGGGGCAAGTTTGTTTTTAGGTATGGATAAGGCTTTTAATTCTTCATCAGTCCAATAAGCGGACACATAGCGTTTTTCGGGCAAAACCGTTACCCTCTTTTTTGTAAGTTTATAAATTAAATACTCGGGGCCCGATAAAATATATTTTGCAGATTGAAATATTTCGGGGTAAGAATTTCGGAAAAAATCCAAACGGGGCAAAAAGATGGATTTACCGTAAAGAGGATTTTTTTTCACGGAGTTTTCATTCGAGTTCTCGTTAGAGTTTTTATTCAAGGTGTCGGAAGAAGCCTTGTTCCATAAAAGCAAAAAATCTCTTTCTGCAGAATCTTCGGATACGGCAACCAAGCTGGGTCCGTTTCCCGAAATACAGATTCCGCAAATCTTAATGTTTTTTTGTTTTGCAAAGTCGGAAAACTGCTTAAAAAGATTTTCAAAAGAAACAAGCCATGTTTCGGCTTCAAGGTTTTGAGGAAAAAACAATCGGCCTTGCGTATAAACCTTTCCGTCTTCGGCTATAAGAGCACCCTTTAGGGAAGACGTACCTATGTCGAAGACGGCAGCACAAAAAATCATTTTTTAGGTATTGCAGCGTTTTTTAGCAATTTTTCGATAATATCCCTGTTATCGAGGAGACTCGAAAGGGAGAGGTTTTCGTGAAGGCGCGTGATAACTTGAGCAAAGAGTCCCGATACATCGGTTTCAATATACCACTCTTTTTGCTTTAGCTCGGTATGATAAACGGCATTCGTTCCTATAATGCGGTAAAAAAGCCCCTTGGAATAAGCCTCATCAAATTGCTGAATGGCGTCGCCTGTAAAGAAAGGAAGGCTTACGGCGGCTATAACCTTTTTTGCTCCCTTGCTCTTCAAGAATTCCATAGCCTTTAAAAGAGTTCCGCCCGTCCCCAGCATATCGTCTGCGAGGAAGGCATTTTTTCCTTCAACATCTCCCAAAAGTTTAATGCTTATGATATTCGACTGCTTTGCATTTTGGGTAACAACGGAATAATCTCTTTCTTTATAAATCATGGCGAGGGGTTTTTGCAAGCCCGACGAATAGAATTTATTTCGGTCTACGGCCCCGGAGTCGGGAGAAACAACTACAAATTGTTCTTCCGAATCGGCACTTAAATCGAGTATTCTTGTAAGCTCCCTAATAATCTGATAACTTGCATGAAGATTTTGTAAGCGTGCAGAATGGAAGGAATTTTCAATTTCGCGGGAGTGAATATCGAGGGTTATAATTTGCTCCACATCAAGGTCTTCGTAAATATGCCCAAGCAAGCTAGCAGTCAAGCCTTCTCTTCCCTTTTTTTTGTGCTGGCGGCTGTAAGGATAAACCGGAAGAACTAAGGATATTCTCCCTGCTCCTGCATGACGGACAGCATCTATGGTTACGATGAGGGACATAAGATGATCGTTTACTGAAAAGACCTCCTTGTTTTTTCCCTCATTGATGGTAATTTCCTGCTTGTTTTCAACATCCTGAAAAATATAGACATCTTTTCCGCGGACGGTTTCGAGAAGCTCGGTCTTAAACTCCCCGTTCATAAAATATGTAAAACGGGCATCTACTTTAAATTTGGGTACATGGATTTTATTTGTATCTTTGTTTACCGACATTCTGCCGGCAAACAAATCGCTATAAAAGTTAAACTTTTGAATCATATCCTCAGAGGAGGTATTGTACCTTTTTGCTAACTTTTCGCTTTGCTGGTACAGCTTACGGGCATAAATATGCTTCAAATTCCTAATCGTTAAATTTGCAAACTCTTCTCCTCCCGGACAAGCAATGATTGCGAGGTTATTCGATTCAAGATAATTCATTTTGCCTCCAAAAAGAATATAAAAATCTTACTTGGCTTACTTTATCACTTGTTGAGGAAAATTACAATAGGGGAAGATTCGGCTATTTTAACAATAATCTTAAACCGTGCCTATTTTTGATAAACGGATACCCTGTTTCTGCCGCCCTCTTTGGCAGAATAAAGAGCCGTATCTGAAAATTTTAAAAGTTCAGGTGTCGTCATCTTTTCATCATATAAGGCAAGACCGATTGAGCATGAAACCCGTAATTCAGGATGCTCTTGAAAAGTCAGAGCATTAACTTCGGTACACACTCTTTTGCACTGATGTGCGGCTCTTTCCAACATTCCTCTGATAATAAACGAAAACTCATCGCCGCCGTAACGGATTAAAATATCGTCCGTATCAAAATTACGTTTAAAAACTTCGACAATGGCTAATAGAACCTTATCGCAAAAGACGGCTCCGTAATCTCTGTTAAGCTGACCAAAGTGGTCTATATCCACCATTGCAAAGCTTACCCCGATGTGCTGACGGACACAGCGTTTAAGTAGGCTTTCAAATGATTCATCTAAATACCTTCTATTGTAAAGTCCCGTAAACTCGTCGGTAATCGCTCTTTTTTTTGCATCATCACCCCATTGGATTATCTGCGATAAAAGACCGTCCGTCTTACTTAAACGTCCGCCGGTGATTTTAAGCATATTGTATAAAACCGTTGAAGCGATTTTCGGCTGGTCTATGATAAGAGAAGAAAAATCTTGAGATTTTAAAACAAGGCAAGAGGTGGATTCTACAGCCTTACAGGTTGCCGAGCGGTGCTCTTGTTCGAGCATAGCCATTTCACCGAAAAAATCTCCCGCTCCAAGACGGACAAGTTCAATTTCTTTTCCTTCGGATTTTACCGAAACGGAAATAGTACCTTTTACAATGATAAAAAGTTCATTACCCGATTCACCTTCATAAACGAGAGTCTGCCCCGCTTCAAATTCGGAATAAAACATAGCTTCAGCCAAGACTTCTATTTCTTTTATCGAAAGATGAGCAAAAAGCCGCGCTTTCTGTAAAATCTCAAGCCATCTTTGTTTTGAGCTATTCATTTATATCCTCCTCAAAGAGAATCATTGAGCCTCCGCGGGCCCGTCCGATAAGAGGCATCTCGGCGCATTGTTTTATAAATTCCGTTTTCGCAATCTTCGTATCGGGATGGAGTAAAATACCTAAACTCATACTCAACTTAAAAGAATTGTTTAAGACCGGGGATATATCCAAATTTTCAAGTTCTACCTTTATCTTTTCCGCTAAACTTGCAGCCCCATTCCTGCCCTGATCAGGCGTTAAAACGGCAAATTCGTTTCCCTGATAACGCATTAAAACCGAATCCGTATCTAAAAAATGACTCAGATGATTACCTATAAAGGTAAGACAGGCATCCCCTTTCTCGTGCCCATAGGTGTCGTTTATAGCCTTAAAATTATCGGGCTTCATCATAATAAGAGAAAAAGAACTTTTCATAAAGTCCGCAATATTTTCTTCAAGATAGGCCTTGTTTAAAAGCCCTGTAAGCTTATCTCCATAAACCTGCTTCTGTAATTCCTTCATAATGGGAGAATTTTCTTTTATTAAAGAATTGGCTTTTCGAGTTCTTCTTGAAACCATTACCAAGTAGGACTTTAAAAGTTGAGCGTAAGTTACAGGATTGTTTTTAAAGACCTCTTCCATAGGAACTCCGTCTTTAGGAAACGAAAGAATAATAGAATTTTCATTGGCAGAAGCTATGGCCTTTTGCTCATCCTGGGTAAGCATAGCCGTTTCACCGAACATTTCACCGCTTACAAATTCGGCTAGAACGGAATTATCTTCAGGAGATAAAATGATTACATTTCCTTCTACAAGAATGTAAAAGCGGTCACCTTTTGTGTCCTGCTGAAAGATAATATCTCCTTTTTGATAGCTGTCTATCCCAGCCTTATCGGCTATGTCTTTTAAGTAAACTTCATCCCATCCTGCAAAAAGAGGGGTGTTTCCTAAAGCCTCTATTTTCTGCTTATCAGTAATCATGCATACCACCTAAGAGCATTATAGCACATTTCCAGCAAAAGAAAAGTGCATAGTAAAAAAAACAGGGGAAGAAATCAAAAAACTTATTCATAAAGAAGTTCATCCAAATCTTTTTTAAAGGTTTGTTTTATGTTTTTCTTTTCTTTAAAGCGCCTTTTTGCCGACTTGGATTTTTCTTCCTTCTTTATCAAGAATTTTTCCTGCCGTTTTTCCCGTCTTATTTTTCTTCTATCCTCCTTTAATAATTGCAGGTAAAGTTCATACCTGTTTTTATCCAGTAAGCCCGTTTTAAGAGCCTCTAAAACGGCACAGCCTTTTTCGCATGTATGCGTACAGTCGCTAAAAAGACACTTGGATTTTAGCTCGGTAATATCGGCAAAAGAATTTTCCCCGCTGTCCGAATCCCAAATACCCAGAACCTTCATTCCGGGAGTGTCCATTATAACACCTGCATCTTTTCCTAAAGAAATTATCTGCCTGTTCGTTGTAGTATGAACGCCCTTATCTATTTTTTTATTAATGTCGCTTGTACGTAAAATTTCTTTCCCCGTCAGGCTGTTTATGAGGCTTGACTTTCCGACACCGGAAGAACCGAGCAGTACCGAAGTCTTTCCTTTTTTAAAGTAATGCTTTATATTTTTTAAACTTTCAGGTTCAAAAATACTTATGCAATAGACTTTTAAATGAGGATAAATCTTTTTTATCAAATTTTCGGCATCATCCCTTGTCTCGGATAAGTCCGCCTTAGTTAAAAGTAAAACGCTTTCAACATTTTGCAGAGCAAAAACATATCTAGCCAAACGGTTTAAATTAAAATCCTTATTTAAGGACATACATATAAAAGCCGTATCAATATTGGCCGCAATAATTTGTTCAAGCTCAATGCCTGACCTAGGATCCGTTCGGGAAATCTTATTTTTGCGCTCATATAAAAAATCTATAAGTGCAATCGAAGAATTTTCTTGAGACTCAAAACCTATCCAATCTCCTACAGCGGGATATGTACCTGATATCTCGCATTCTTTTTTAAAAGAGCCTTTTAAGCGGGCTTCTTTTTCGCCATCTTTACATATTATTTTATAGGAAGTCCCGCCAAAAAAAATAATACGCCCAACCTCTTTTTCAATTTTTTTATCTTTAAAAAAATCTTCAAAGCCGAAATTTAAAATTGTTTCCATAATATTTCCTTTAAATTCATCAACCGTAGACTTTATCAAAAGTCGAGGATTGATGAATTTCCGCACTTTTGCAATGAAATGAAAAAGTGCATACGATAAAGCGATGTTTGCCGTAAGGCAAACTCGCAACGTTTTTAGACAATGCCACCTGCATTGTCTAAAATAAGTCTTCCTTTCAATAGAGAATTATTTTCTCCCGGGATATACATCACAAAAAATTCGGATTTAAAAATCTTCAAACTTGAGTACAAATAAAAATCAAGCAAGTGAATTTAAGGTGAGAATCTTATAAATAAAATTGATTTGATAAAATGCGGTCTATAAAGAACTTCCGGGAGTAAGGTCTTTGCCGCTTGTTAAAAATAATAATGTAATCATAGAGCACCTCCCATAAGTTTTAAAATTCAGTAAAAGGACATTAAGCTAAAATAAAAATTTTGTCAAGCAGGCGGCAGGGATTTCTTACAAATAGCAATACCGATTTGCTCAAAAAAGGTCCTACTGTTGTAACTGCAAAAAATAAGCGGCAGCAGATAAATACCCGCCGCCGCTTCTCATGCTGAGAGTTTTAAACTCTTAAGCTCCTATAATTCCTATAGCTCCTAATACGATTAAAAGTTGGGCAAGAATATAGGTTTTCATAATAAGAAATCGCATTCCGGCCTTGCCGCCCAAAAAGTATTTGGTTGCAACCATGGTATCCGATATGAGAAAGAAAATACTTCCTATAGCAGCCAATATAAACCCTAAAGATTGGTTTGCAAAGGCAAAAACTATAAAAAGCCAGCTCATCGATGAGATTATAAGGGCGTAAACTATTATAATAGGTTTAAACCCTTTTAAGTATTTTTTTGTTCTCAGTACGGCATAAACAATTGAAATTAAAAAAATCGCCGCTGTTACAATTCCGGGGATAAGGGGAATATATTCAACATTAGCACCGAGTATTGCAAAAACTATATAAGATATTTGTGTAATTGCAAAAAATAAGATTCCAAGAGCAAAGTTCTGTTTTTCCCAATCAAAAAGAAGAGCTGCATCTCCCAAAAAGCTGAAAATCAAAGCAATTATTATTAAAACATTTAATACCGAAAATGTTTTAATACTTACAAAGCTGAAAGCCAAAAAGAATAAAAGAAAAACCGGCATCAGCATAAATTTTGTCATATCCGCCCATTTTTGTCTTTGTTGAAAGCACTTGATTAAATGAATAATCGAAATAACTAAAAACAAAGCAAGAGCTGCGATACACCAAGGATCTAAACATTCATTATACATATATACCTCCAAAAATATACTTATACAATAATCATATACCGAAATCATCAAAAAAGCAAGATATTTTTAAAATTTAAGTTGACGATTAAGCATTTCTATGCTATTCTGTACAAGACAGTAATGTTACCCTTAATTAATGGGTAAGAATTTATTATATCAATTTTACATGGAAGAATAATATGCAGATTTTTGATACTCATGCTCATGTCGGCTTGATCTATTCCGATCCGATTGAGCAATTACGCGTTGTACAGGAAGCCCGCCAAGGCTCTGTAACAAGAATAGTAAGTATATGTAACAGTCTCCACGACTTTTCCAAGGTGTATGAAACTCTTAGGTTTTCACCGGCGGTGTACCATGCCGTAGGTGTATCTCCGTCTGAAGTTACATCTCCCGGAAAAGACTGGCAAAAAACAATAGAAGAAAGCTTAAAATTACCCAATGTAGTGGCCGTAGGAGAAATAGGCCTTGATTACTGCAAAAAATACGGAGATAAACGCTCCCAGATTGAGCTTTTTATCGCTCAGCTTGACATTGCCTCAAAGGCAGGTTTTCCGGTAATTATTCACAATAGAGAGGCAGGAAAGGATCTTCTTGATATCTTAAAGGAAAGGATTCCCAAAGAAGGAGGCGTTTTACACTGCTACTCCGAAGACGATATTTATGCAAAAGAAGCTTTAAACCTTCCTTTATACTTCTCTTTTGCGGGAAATCTAACTTACCGCAATGCAAGAAATTTGCATGATACTGTATTGGCCCTTCCTCTTGACCGCATCGTTGTCGAATCCGAAAGCCCCTTTATGCCGCCTTCGGTATACCGAGGCCAAAGGAATATGCCGGCCAACACCATCGAAACCGTAAAGTTTATGGCTGAGATGCTTTCGATGGATATTGAAGAACTTGCCGATCAACTTTGGAAAAACAGCTGTAAGCTCTTCCGACTGCCAGAATAAAACATGGAAGAATTACTTTACAAGCCCGTCTCAATAGGCGGGCTTCTTTTATCGGGGAACATCTTTTTAGCCCCTGTTGCAGGCTATTCCGACAAGGCCTTCCGCTCCATCTGCGTGGACTGCGGTGCGGATTTTACATACACCGAAATGGTATCCTCGGAAGCCCTCGTGAGGGATTCCGATAAAACCGAAAGTCTCATCGGAAGAGCTCCTAACGAAAAGGCCTATGCCGTACAGATTTTCGGCTCAAACCCCGAATATATGGCAAAAACAGCCGTCATAATCGCCGAAAAATATTCTCCCGAATGTATCGACATAAATTCCGGCTGCCCTATGGCAAAGATTACCAAAAACGGAGCCGGATCAGCCTTGATGACGGACATTCCTCTTTTGTACAGGATTGTAAAGGCCGTAAACGATGCTATGGCCCCTTATAAGATACCCGTAACCCTTAAAATACGCTCAGGCTTTACCGCCGACAAACTTAACTGGAAAGAAGCAGCCACCGCTGCCATAGATGCGGGAGTCAAAATGCTCACCCTCCATCCCCGTACCCGCTCACAGGTGTATTCGGGCAAGGCCGATTGGAACATCCTTGCTGAGCTGGTTCAATTTGCAAAGCCTTATCAAATTCCGATTTTCGGATCGGGAGATTTGTTTTCACCTGAGGATGCCAAAAAAATGCTTGAAGAAACAGGCTGTGCCGGCATAATGTTTGCCCGCGGCGCTATGGGAAACCCCTTTATTTTTACTCAAACAAGGGAACTGTTGACCAATGGAACATACGGCGAAATAAGCACGAAACAAAAAATATGCACCGGCTTTAAAGAGCTCGTCTTTTTATGCGATGAAAAGGGAGAAGAAAAAGGCTGCCGCGAAATGCGTAAACGCTTTGCCGCCTACACCAAAGGCATACCCGACGGCTCTCGCCTCCGCCAAGAATTGGTACAAGCCTCAACAATAGCGGAGTATAAAGCTATAATTCAAAATGCTTTTAATATTTCTTGCTTTTAAATAAAAATAAACTCAGGAGTCGTTAAGAACACTAACGACAAAGAATTAAAGGAATTTAAACAGGTAAGGCAAAAAGTGAATTTACAAGGAGGATAGAAGAAATGATACAAACCAAGTCCGAAATTGAAAAGCTGTAACCTAGATAGACTCACAAATTTTACCTGCTAAATTGCAGTTCGTATAATTAAATTCAAACCGCCCACTTGCGGATAAGTCAAAAATAAGCTATACTAAAGCACGGTTGGAAGCCTAAAAACGGCTCAGCCGTTTTTTTTTGGTCGGGGGGAAATTATGAAATCTAAGTTTATCTTTATAACAGGCGGAGTTGTTTCATCTTTAGGCAAGGGCCTAACGGCAGCTTCTATAGGAATGCTTTTAAAAAGCCGCGGATATTCCGTAGTCAATCAAAAATTTGATCCTTACTTAAACGTAGATCCGGGTACTATGAACCCCTACCAGCACGGTGAAGTCTTTGTTACGGAAGACGGGGGCGAAACCGACCTCGACCTAGGCCACTACGAAAGATTTACCGATGTTCCCCTGCATAAATTTAACAGCACCTCAGCCGGAAAAGTCTATCTAGCCATCTTGGACAGAGAAAGAGCCGGAGGCTATAACGGCGGCACCGTTCAGGTTGTTCCCCATGTTACCGACGAAATCCAGTCCAGAATTATAGGAACGGCTGAACAAACAAAAGCCGACTTTGTTATTTCCGAAATAGGCGGCACCGTGGGAGATATAGAAGCCCTCCCCTTTATCGAAGCTATCCGCCAAATCCGCTACACTGTCGGAAAAGAAAACTGCATGTTCGTTCACTTAGGTCTTTTACCCTATCTAAAAGAATGCGGCGAAATCAAAACAAAACCGATGCAGCACAGCGTAAAAGAGCTTTTAAGTTTCGGTATACAGCCTGACATTCTAATTTGCCGAAGCGAAAAACGCCTTTCAAAACCGACTCGAGAAAAGCTAAGCCTTTTTTCAAACATTCCTCAAGATGCAATAATCGAAAACTTAACTGCAAAATCTATTTACGAAGTTCCGCTGATGCTGGAAGAAGCAGGTCTTGGAAAGGTTTTGTGTAAGCTTTTCAATATTGAAAATAAAGAGCCTAATCTTGAAGAATGGAAAAAAATGGTTCAAACCTACTACAATCCCGAAAAAGAAATAACCATCGCTCTTGTAGGAAAATATGTAGAGCTTCCCGATGCCTATCTCAGCGTTGCCGAAGCCCTAACGGCAGCCGGTATTTATCATAAAACCTCAATCAAACTTCTTTGGATCGATTCAAAAAAAATAGAAACTAAGGAAGATGCTGCTGCCTTTTTAAAGGATGCAGACGGAATTATCGTGCCGGGAGGTTTCGGCGACAGGGGCATTAACGGAATGCTTTTAACGGCCCAATTTGCCCGCGAAAATAAAATTCCTTATTTCGGCATCTGCTTAGGTATGCAGATTGCGGCCATCGAATATGCCTTAAACGCCCTGCACATCGAAGAAGCCAATTCTTCCGAATTCGATAAAAATGCTAAAAATCCGGTTATCGACCTGATGCCCGACCAAAAAGACGTAAAAATCGGCGGCACCCTCCGTCTAGGTCTATACCGATGTATGATAGCCGAAGGCTCCCTTGCAGAAAAAGCCTATAAATCCCACGAAATCCAAGAAAGGCACCGCCACAGATACGAGTTCAACAACCTGTACAGGGAAAAATTCGATAATTCGGATATGATTTTTTCAGGCCTTAATCCTGAACGCAATTTAGTGGAAATCGTTGAGCTAAAAAGCCATCCTTGGTTTGCCGCCGTTCAATTCCATCCCGAATTTGCCTCAAGGCCCAACAAGCCCCATCCCCTGTTTAGGGATTTTATTGAAGCTGCAATTAAAAATAAATAAAACCGGATACCTTTAACCTCCTTTCTAAAAGATTCCCTTCTAAAGGGGAATTTGATTAAAGCCGATATTAAGGCAGGGAGGCTATACGCTTATGCAAAATATTATTCTCACAACAAAAAAAATATTTATACTCGCATTTATTTTAATTTTAATTACGGCAAATTTTATGTCGTGCAAAACAGCTCCTGCCAAAGAAGAAACTCTAATTGATCTTATAAAGGCAGGAAAATCGGAAGAGCTGCAAGAAAGACTTAACAGCTCTGCCATAAATATGAAGGATGAAGAAGGAAACAGTCTTTTACATATTGCCGCTGTTAAAAACAATCCTATAATCGTACGTCTTTTGATAAACATGGATGCCGATATAGAAGCACAAAATAATGTTGGAGAAACACCTCTCGCAGCAGCTTTAAACAATTCGTCCTATGCTGCCGTTCAGGTTTTAGCTGAATACAATGCAAATATATTTGCTAAAGATAACGAGGGTGTAAAGCCTTTCGATACGGCTTGTAAAAACAATGTCCCGAATTTAATTCTAACTTCTCAAACCATAAAGCAAAAAGATGAAAACCACGACACAGCCCTGCACCTTGCAGTAAAAGCGATTGATAAGCAGCTGACAGAGCAAATTCTGGCTATTGCCCCCCCTGAAACCATGTACAATAAAGAAAACTTAAGCCCGCTTGGTATAGCATACAACCACAATGATGTCGAAGATTCAGCCGAAATTGCATCCATTCTTTTACTTGCAGGCATAGAGCCAATGGGAAAGGATTTTGCTGAATTTGAAACGGCAAGCCTTGCCCGCAACTACTCAATGCGTTTTAGCGATGGAGAAACCTTGCTTCATATTTTTGCAAGAAAGGGTTATACCGGATTTTTAAAATTCTTAATTAAAAACAAGGTTCCAATTGATGTAAAGGATATTTCGAGCTCAACGGCAATGCAGGAAGCCGTTTATAACGGAAATACGGAAGCCGCTATATTGCTATTACAGGCAGGAGCCGATCCAAACAGCCGTAACTCATCAGGCAACACAGCCCTCCATTTGGTTATGCCGGAGGCCTCCCGCTCAAAATTATTTAATGAGCTTATTACTGCAGGAGCTAATCCTAACCTTAAAGATAACTACGGGGAAACCCCTCTTCATATTGCTGCACGAATTGGAATGAATGACGACATTCTTGACCAACTGTTAAAAGCCGGCGCCGATATAAATGAAAGAAATAAAAAGGGACAAACCCCTCTTATTTTGGCTATTGACAGAAATCAGACACAGCAAGTGGATTTTTTGATAAATCACGGAGCCGACATACATGCCGAGGATAAGTCGGGTGAATCAGCTTTTATTCATTCATTAAGTATGGGGCTTCCGATGGTCGAACATGTTGTTACCGAAAAAAACAGCACAGAAAGGGATTCCAACGGATCTACCCCGCTTCATTTAGCAGTCAGCCGCAGGGCAAGTTCCGATATTATTTATTATCTAATCGAAAAAAAGAGTTTAATAAATACGCGTAATAAACTTGGAAACACACCTCTCCACATAGCTGCCGAAAAGAACTACCGCGAAGCAGGAGAAATATTGATAGCAAATAATGCAGATATATTCTATGCTAATCTAAACGGCGACAGTCCGCTAAAATTTGCAATGACCTTACGCGAGGGCAGAGAAGATTGGATGATAAACTCCCACACAATAGGTGCCGGAGACGGAGCAGGAAATACGCCCCTTCATCTTGCTGCCGAATGGCAAATTTTACCGATGATACCTTATTTAATCGATAAGGGAGCGGACATAAATGCAAGAAATGCAAATAATGAAACACCTCTTTTTAACGCAGTCAAAACCGACAGCCCTGAGGCCGTAAAAGCCTTATTAGGTGGAGGCTTATCAAAAAAAGCCGATTTGGATGCAAGGGACTTTTTAGGAAATACGATTTTACATGCAGCCGTAAGATGGTCAGCTTATAAATCCGCCGATTTTATTTTAAGCAAGGACGCGGAAGAATATGTAAGGCTTATAAATGCAAAAAATCTTGCAGGAAAAACGGTTTTACATGAAGCGGCTAAACAAGGCGAAATAAAATTCATCAATATCTTTTTAAAAGCCAAGGTTGATGTAAATTCAGCAGATGAAACAGGGCGATCCCCCTTATCCGAAGCCGTACTTGCAAATCAAACCCAAGCCATCGATCTTTTATTAAAAAATGGAGCATCTCCCGTTCAGCAGGATATGTACGGAAGAACAGCCCTGCATGAAGCTGTAGAAATTTCAGAAGAAAGCCTCATTCTTGTACGCAATGCAGGAGGTAACCCTTTAGCCAAAGATGCCTACGGAAAAACTCCCTTCAGTCTTGCCTTGAATAAAAATATAAGAACTGTAGATCTTGTACTCGGCAATGACAGTCTTTTAACCGACACTGATGGAGACACTCCTCTTCACATAGCAGTAAAGGAAAGAGTGAGCCTTGATTATTTCCAAAGAATTATGAAAAAGAAATATCCCGTAAATAAGCGAAATAAAAACGGAGAAACGGTTCTTTTACTTTCAATTCAAAACAGTCAAAAAGAAATAACACGGGCTCTCTTAGCAGGAGGAGCGGATCCTTTTATAGTCAATAATAAAGGAGTTTCTGCTATGACGGAGATTTTTACACATCATCCTGACTTTACTCCTATAGCAGCAGAGTTCTCATTAAAGCAGACCGATACACTTGGAGACGGAATGCTGCATTATGCCGCCAAATTTGCAGATGTACAAACTTTAAAAGACCTCTTGGCTCTTCCCGGTATAAAGCTTGATGTAAAAAATACTGCAGGAGAAACACCTTATCAAGTCGCCCTAAGATGGAATAGAAGTGAAATAGCAGAGCTTTTAAAAACGGAATAAAGAGCTTTTTAAAACTTAAAAAACTTATAGAAAGTAACTTAAACAAAAAGCCGCAATCTTATCTTAAGATCGCGGCTTTTTTATAATTAGCACAATTTACTTATCATACTTTATCGATGTTAAGATACTGTTTAATTTTTCTGTTGGGTTTTCATACTCCCTAAAGGTAAAATAAACATGATATCCCTTATCCGATACAATGGTAACGGTTTTACCGATACAGTTATTTACAACATTCGACTTCTCATATGGGAAGTACTTAGGCTTAAGAATAGCCAGATGATAATCCTGACCGTCATATCTAACTTGAGCCAGATGGGCAGGAAATGGCACTAAGAAGATTAAAAAGTTATCGGTTTTACCGCCTCCCAATGTCAAACTCGTACCCGGTTTCATAACATGAATATTACGCCTTCCTATATTTCTATTTTGATTTAGAACATAGATTTCGGTCATGCCGGATTTATTACGCTTTATTTCTATTGTTTCAAAGAAATTGGCGGGAGACATATAAGTTCCTCTCGGTTCCTTTGCGGCAAAAGAAGCAGCTAAAACGCGGCGGCGTAAAATTTCATCATCTTGTTTTTGCGCAGCAACTCGATCTAAATTATCTGCAGAATACATAGAACTTCCGTCACCCGCAGTGTATTTGGTTTCAGAATAGATTGACGTATTTGATGAAGCATTAAAGTCATTTAAACGGCTCGCATGGTCATCTTCATCCGAAAGTTTATGGGGATACCTCTTATCTTCTTCCTGATAATTGATCTGACCGCCTGCAGCTGCATAACGGACTTGATTGGAGGACGAGCTTGAACCTCTTCTCCTTGTAAAGAATACAATCAAGAATATAAGGAGAAGAAGCAATATAACGCCAAGAAGGATAAACCAAAGAGCATTGGAATCTTTGAGTCTTTGGAAGCTTGTCGGGAAAACAGCTAAGGAAGTTTCCATAACCTGAGGTAAAACCCTCTTTCCTTCTGCAAATTCAAGCCTCATAATAATATTATAATTACCTTCCTTATATTCATCAGGAAGAATAGCCGAAACCTGAATCAGCACATCCTTTTCGGCTGCTTTTATCTTTGTATTTTGTGAATCAACAGGTATTTTGCTGATATTAACACCGTTATCAATTACAATATGAGTTAAATGAAGCTCAACATCTTCATCGGAGTTATTTGTTACTTCAAATGAAAAAGCAAGTTTATTACCATGGGCTTCAAGTCCTCCATCGGGGAATCGTACCAAGGGTAGGTTTTCTGCATTGTCCGTAATTGTAAACTTGTCATTTTTATCCTTGGAAAGTTCGCTGCCTGCAGCCCCGGAGGCCTCTTTAAAGTCCTTTGAAACATCGGTAAGACCACCCTGTCCTGTTCCGGTATTACCCGAACCGCCCTGAGCAGTACCGGAAGCACCAGCGCTTCCTGCGCCGGCAGTTCCTGAGGTTGAGCTTCCGCCGGCATAACCGCCTCCGCTTGAAGTAGAACCGGAAGTTCCCGAACTTGAACCTCCGCCGGTTGAGCTGCCTGACCCCTGAGAGCCCGAACCGCCGCTTCCCGTTCCTGCATATCCGCTTCCGGGATTATAAAATTCTTGGCCGTCCAGTCCTCGTATTACGGCATCGGCAGGATAAGGCAGTTTAACATAATAGACCTTCCAGCCCTTTTTTCTGATACTTCCTGCAAGAAGCCCTATTTCATTTTTTATCTGATCATCGGTATAATTTTTATAAGGACTCGATTCAGGCGGGTTAAAGATGCCGTCCGAAATTATAATCAGTATTTTTTCTTTTGTTTCGGGTAAATTTGAACCATATTGGCGGGCATATTGAAGTCCCGTTAAAAAGTCCGAACTTTTTCCCAACTGGTATAGAAGCAAAAATCTTGAAACAACCCTGGACATATCCTTTTCGCTGTTAATTTTTTGCGACATTTCATAGCGTGCATCTGCATTAAAGGATAAAACATGAACGGTATCACCCTTTCTTACAAATTTATCGTTGATTTCAGACAAAACACGATTATTAATGTCTTCATAGTAGGGAAGGATAGTTCCTGACGTATCCATTAAGATGACAATTTCAGCATTTGTCTTAGCAGTATTTTGAGCAAAAACAGGCATAAAAATAACAAACAAAAACAAACACAAAGAAACTCTTTTAAACATTTTTTTCCTCCTTTCGGGGTGCAGTTAGAAGACTTGCATGTCTAAATCAAGACCTGCAAGTCTCAATCAAATTATTTCAAATCCGCAATAGAAATATCTATAATCTTATAGCTCCTCTTTTCGTCATTCACTTCAAATTCAACCTCTTCTCCTTTTTTATGGTTAAATAATCCGTTTCCCAAGGGAGACATATAAGAAATTATTCCGTTTGCAGGATCAGATTCCCACGGTCCTAAAATTGTATACTCTTCTTCATTATTTGTCAAATTGTTTAAGATTTTTACTCGGCTTCCAAAGTAAACTTTCTTTGCCGTTGCAGTGGTGGGGTCAAAAATTTGAGCCCTGTCAAGTTCATCCTGTAATCTGGTCAAGGCATTTCCTAGGCGGGTTTGTTCTTCTTTTGCAGCCTTATATTCGGCATTTTCCCGCAAGTCTCCTAGCGAAAGAGCAAAGCCGATGTCCTTTGCATTTTGCGGAATTTTAACATCCCTGATTTCGATAAGCTCTTTGTTTTTAAGATCGAGCATCTTTGCCGTAACAATCAAGCCGTGAACCGTAACACTCTTTTCTTCAATATCAAAGAATTTAAAGTCCTTATGTTTTTCAACAATTTTAGCTCTAATATTCATCTTAATCACAGGATCAAGATCTTTTATATCATCAATAAGAGTATAAAGTCTGGTTATCGTATCTACATCGCTTTCCATTATAAAGTTTTGTAAAAGCTCATCCTTACCGAATAGGATCGTATGTACTTGATGATTGATTTTTCGGTTTTCGGTTGTATTTCTTCTTGATGCAATTTCTCGGTATGTAATATCAAGAATGTGAATAAGCACTATAAGCTGCTGCTCTACGCTGATACCAAGTTCCTTAAACCATTCTTCTTCCTGAATATTTTTAAAGAACCAAATAACGGCACTTCTGTATATGCGGTAGTTTTCAAAGCAATCCTTTACCAAATTCTTTACATCATCGGTAGAGCCGGCCTCTATCAGAGCGTCCAATATTTCGGAAGATAAAACCGTGGGGAAGAGTCTTATATATTCTTTTTCCCAATTGGGAATAAGATTTTTTATGTATTTTAAGAATTTCTGTCGGAGGGTCTGCCCCTTTATTGAAACCTTATCCTTTATTTGAGAATATACCTCCATCGGATCATCAATACGGCTATAAAGCTCTGCAAAATTATATTGCTTTACGGCTGAAATCTGTTGCTTATCTGCAATAAATTCTTTAACGAGGATATAGGCACAAATAACCTGCTCATTTACTTGACTAAAGGCTTTTAGGAAGCCTTCAAAGTAATCAAGCATTTCGCGGAAGGTATCGGATTCATCATCGCAAGCCTCCGAGGTATCATAGGCATTAAGAAGTTCAATTCTGGCAAAAAAGTTCTTTTGAGCTTTAAATTCGTTTGAGAGCTTTTCTTCAGCGGCAATGGGGCGCTCTCTTACGCTGTAAAAGTCTATGTTATCAGGATTGATACCGAACATTGGATTTTCTTTTAAGACCTTTCTAGCCTTTGTATTCCAGCTGGTCCATTCACCTGCCGTCAAAAGAGACGGAACAAGTTCCTGTTTAATCCTTTTCATGTCGCAGTTATTGTCAAAACTCTTTATTATAATCTTCAATGCCCACTCGGGATCACTCTTTATTTTTTTTGTAAGAATTTCCTTGCTGACCGTAGATTTTAATACCCAGATATGTTCTCTGTCCAAGGTTTGGAGGGCAGTAATCCCCATTTTGAGGCTCATGCTGTGACCGCGTTTTTTTGCAAAGTCTATAACCAGATCATCATCTTTAATTGAAGCAATGCGTCCTACACCCCATGTGCGGTGGAAGACAAAGGAGCCTGTATCAAAGGAAATATGTTTTTCAAAGTCGGCAATAGCATCAAATACGGGGCGCCAAGGCTGGCTCAAGTCCGAAACCTTAATACATTCTGCAAGCTGGCTGTGATCTTTATACTTGTTTTTAAAACATTCGGTAATTTCTTCACGAGCCCAGTTGTCTTTTTCATCATAAGAAAGAATAAGCTTTAAAATATCGATACAAATATTCCAGTTTTCATTTTCCCTGTAATATTGGTAAACATCCTGCATCAATATGGAACTGCGGCTATTATCCATAGCACCGGTAATCTTAGCCTGTATACGGAAGAAGAAGTCAATCTCATCGGGGATTAAGGTAACAAGTTTTGACCATATTTCTTTTACACCGTTTATTTGCTTGCGGTTTATAAAGCGGTACAAGGCTTTTTTATAATATTCTATAGATTTTTCCGTATTTCCGTCTTTTTCATATTTTTCGGCTAAAAGTTTGGCAACCTCGGCCTCATCATAATCAACCTTAACCAAGCGCTCCCAAATATCATAAAGGTCTTCACTTCCTGCAGCCTTATAACATTCTGCCAATGTCCGAAGAGCAAATTTAGATTCTCCGTATTCGAGAACCTTTTTACAAAGATATTCAACTATTTGTGTTCTGTGGTTGTCGGTAAATATTCCGATTAGACTTACAACATTTGAATCATCCAAAAGCTGATTTGAAAGAGAAATTATACTTGAAATATAAAGAGCTATTATACTGTTTTTTGTATGTGTTAAATGTTCATCACATATTTGTTTGATTTCGTCCACAACATTTTCTTTCTTTGCTGTAGATACTAATTTATATAGATCTTCAAAATTCTTTGTTGTGTAGTTGCCTATAGCTGCTCTAGTCCATTTTTCTTCATTGAGCATCTCTATCAGTTGTTTTTGTATATCAGCCATAAATCCTCCGAAAATCTGCTATCTCATATAGCAATTATATATATTTTGATCTAATACTTTTATCCGCAAAAGCAGGTCATCTATTTTTGACTTGCTTTCATTTACGCTCACATAATGGTCGATCAGCCAAAAATAATGGTTTATTAAACGCGGAACAAGCTTATGTTTTTGTTCTTGAGAAGCATTTTGAACCTCTCCTTCCATCAAAAAGATATTTTGCTTTAATTGCCCTACTTCAAAGGCCCTGAGCTCACGCTTTACATTGAAAACGCCGTCAATAACGCCGTAAATAGGCACCCAATCAGCAATATCTTCAACCCTGTAACCAAGATTATAAACCCTATTAATAAGCCTGCAAATAATTTCAGACTCAAGAAATTGGAGCTCAATCCCTTCAGGGTCTATAAAAAAAGCTTCCCTAAAAAAAGCTTTTGCAAATTTTATTTCCCCATATAGGGCATAACAATCGGCCAAATCCGCTAAAACCGATCCCGAATTCTTGTCTATCTCGGCGGCATACCTTAAAAAATCAAGAGCTCTTTCATAGTTTCCGAGAACCTTATAACAAAGACCTATTTTACGGTAAGGCTCTGCATCAGGCAGCTCTGACTCTTCATTAAATAGATCTGCGTAGAATTCCAAAGCAATCGTAAAAACAGCACATTTTAAGGAGTATATGATAGATTCTTTTTCTTCTCCCTGACGGTGAATATAAGCTAAAAAGGACTTCCATTGAGAAATCATCATCTCTGCCCTTTCTAGAGGAGTAGAAGCTTTTTTTGCTTTTTCAAGCTTATCTTCCCAAAACCGCACACCCTTTAGAGTATAGTCAATATCCGCATTTTCAAGGTCATTCTTCAATAACCTTTCAAGCTCGGCATAGGAACCTCTTAAGTCTCCCTGCTTGAGGATGTCTAATGCATTATTCAATTTACTCTGTATGGGTCTTTCACTCATAATATCCTCAATTTACTATTGTACACAAAAAAACGATTTTAGTCAATTGAGCGAGGCTTATGTTTTCCGTACTATGGCTCTTGTAGCAAACATAAAAAAAGGATATACTTATTCCCATTGGAAAATAGTTTCCTTAAAATTAAATAACCGAAATCACATTAAGGTTCGGCGTAATTGCCGATTAAAAAGGAAATAGGTGAAAATCCTATGCAGTCCCGCTGCCGTAATTAAAGAGTTCTTTTCAATATGCCACTGATTTTTTTGGGAAGGCGGAAAGAATGACGACTTTTAAGCCGGAAGACTTGCCCTAATGATTTTAGCTTTTGCTCCTTGCGAGAGACGGGGAGGATTGCAGATACTTATCGGCATTGTACGGTGCTTCCTTGTATTTACAAATCCTCTTGCGGGCTTTTCCCGTAAGAGGATTTTTTGCATTAAAGCGGATATCGGTAACATTTTGGAGGAGTTATGAAAAACTCATTTTTTAAAATCTTGTCGGCTGCATTTGCAGCTCTTGTTCTGTTCGCCGCTTGTTCCAAAACCGATTTAGCTCGGCAAGCCCAAAAAGGCGGGCATGTTGAAAATCTTATTATCGGTACCAATTCCGCTCAGCAAAACGATTTCAGTTCGCAAAAGCAAAGAGACGGCTTACAGTACAACGCTTTAACGCAGGCACATTTTGTATACGCCGATAAGAACGGAAAACTACACCCGTATTTTTTTAAATCCTTTAGCATTTCCAAAGATGCAAAACAATTTGTCTTTACTTTTCCTTCGACGGCAGTTTGGCATGACGGAAAGCCTGTTACAAAAGACGATATTCTTTTTACGTTCGATTTTATGAAGAATGTACGAAAGGCAGGCTCTTTGAAAAATTTGGAAAAATGGGAAATTACCGGAGAAAACGAATGTACTCTTACCTTTTCGGAGCCCGATGCTTATTATTGGATTAATAATGCGGTTTTAGGTGGTTTTGTTTTACCTAAACATGTTTGGGAAGGTGTTGAAGATTATCGCCAATATAACGGAAAAGATGCCGCATTAGGCTGCGGTCCTTATCGTCTTGTTTCTCACGATAAAGACTCTCAAACATCCGTTTATGAAGCGGTTCCTCAAAATGCCTTTTTGGGCGAGATTACCGTTGACAAAGTTACCGTACAAACTTATTCGGGTGAAGATACGCTTATGTTTGCAATGGCAAACGGAGAAATCGATGCAATGTTCAATTATGCAAATTCCGTTGATGTTACCGTAATCGATTCTTTTAAAGAAACCGACGGAATAGATTTCGGTAAAAGCGATTATGCCGGAAACTATCAGGTTACATACGGCATGGAAAGAAAACCGTGCACAGATATTGCTTTCCGAAAGGCTTGCAGGCTTGCATTCGATTACGGTAAACTTGCCGCCGTTATTAACGGCTCATACGGTACGGCTCCGGGTGCCGGCATTATACCGCCTTCCTGTAAAGGCTTTGATCCGTCGCTGCCCATTCTTAAGACCGACATAAAAGAAGCGGCACGGCTTTTGGACGAAGCCGGCTACAAAGATATTGACGGGGACGGATTTAGAGAATACCCTGACGGTTCCGAATTAAAAGTTATGGTAACACAGCAATTTTCAACTAGAAATAAGGAACTGTTTAACCGTATGTCCGATGTAATTATGGCCTCGTTAAAAAACATAGGCGTTAAGACTTATGTCGATGAAGAAAGCTTAAGGAACGATGAAGTTTGGGAACAAAATATAATTGACGGAAATTATGATATTTCAATCGGCTACACCACTTCAGGAATGGCCCAATACACAAGTGCCTTTAGGTATTTTTTAGCCGATCCCAGATTTGAAGGCGAAAATACATGGATTTGGGGAACCTTTCATAATGACGAATTTAAAGACACCTTTTTTGCCATGCAGCGCGCCTCCGATGAAGAGACCTACATCAAAAATGTAAGAAAACTTCAAGCTATGGCAAACGATGTAGCTTTTGCTCAGGCCCTTTGTTGGGAAAAATGTTTTTTCCCATATAGAACGGATAAGTATGAGGGCTGGGATAACTATCCTTCTTGGGGTGTCATCCATCCTACAACATGGTTTGAGCTTAGAACAATAAAAAAATAAAGCTTTAAAGAAAAAATGAGATCGACGGGGAAAAAATTTCTGTACGCAATATGTACGGTTTATATGATAATATCGCTCAGCTTTTTGCTCATTCATATTATGCCGGGGAAACCCATTATGTATTTGGTCGGGCAAGAAGAATACTATTATCTTTTGGATCAATACCCCGCCGAACTTGAAGCATTAAAACTGAAATTCGGACTTGATGATTCGTTATGGGTGCAATATAAAAAATATTTAAAATGTATTGCGACGCTCGATTTCGGGCGGGCATATTCGAATCATCAACCCGTTTCACAAAATGTTTTGCGGGCGGCAAAAAGCACTTTACTGCTTTCTATCCCCACGTGGATTTTAGGCGGAATTTTAGGGGCGGTTTTAGGAACCCTTGCAGGGTGGCGGACAAAAGGAATTTTCGACCGCATTACGACTCCGTTTTTTTTGTTTGTAAACACAATTCCATCAAACTGCATAGGCTTGATTTTTCTCATTATATTTTCGTACAAACTTAAAATATTTCCTATAAACGGAATGGTAGGCCCCGGTCTTTCGGGGATGGAACGGTTTTGGAGTTTATTAAACCATATGGCATTACCGCTTATCATTTTAGTTCTTTCGCGTACGGCAGGAAATTTTATGCTTATGAAAAGCTCCGTCTCTCAAATCTGTAACGAAGATTATTTAATAACTGCGGAATCAAAAGGATTGGAAGATAAAAAAGTTTTATTCCGCCACGTTTTATGCAACGCACTGCTTCCATATTCAACATCTCTTTCAATTCAGCTGGGTTGGCTCTTATCGGGAGCGATGATAGTTGAAGTTATTTTCGGCTGGAAAGGAATGGGTTCCCTTATGTTTGACGCGGTAAGCAGGCGCGATTTTCCGACAGCTCAACTGTGTTTTTTAATTTCGGCGGTAAGCGTTGTCGCTGCAAACTGGATCAGCGATATTGTCAATATCATAATAGACCCGCGTGTAAGGGATGAGCAATGACACAATTTTTAAATATAAAAAAAATGCCGTATTCTTTTAAGGCAGGGCTTATGATTGTTTTGACGGCAGCTATTATTGCAATTTTCGCACCCTTTATCGCTCCGTATGATCCGTATGAAATGGGAAATATTTATGAAAAGCCTTGTCTTGATCACCTTTTAGGGACGAATGATGTCGGACAGGATATTTTAAGCGAGCTGGTGTACGGTGCTCGGGTTTCCCTTTTTGTAGGTTTTTTTGCGGCAATTACTATTACCGGTATCGGTGTTGTTTTTGCCCTGCTTTCAGGATATTACGGCGGTATTATCGATAGACTTATAACAGTGCTTACCAATATTGCAATGTCTGTTCCTGGGCTGCCTTTGACGGTCTTGTTGGTGGCGTTTATGAAACCCGGAAAATGGAACTTGATTATCGCTATGAGCATTACTTCTTGGACGGGAACCGCACGAATCCTGCGTGCAAAAACAAAAGAAATTGCGGAACAGCCTTTTATAAAAATAGAAAAAGCCTTGGGAGTCCCCGATTTTGTCATTATGTTTAAACACATCTTGCCGAACCTTAAAGATATAATACTTATACGCGGCGTACTTTCCGTTTCGGCAGCGATGGTAACGGAATCGGGTTTAAGTTTTTTAGGGCTAGGAACCTACGGCGAAAAATCATGGGGAGCAATTTTGCGGTACGCTTTTTTTAGACACAGTATTTTGCGCGGACAAATATGGTGGTACCTGCCTCCTATTATCTGTATCTCGGTTACCGTTTTAGGTTTTATGCTTATAGGATATTACGGCACAAAAAATGAATAATACTGAAATAAACTTAGCTGAGCTTCCTCTTCTCAAAATAGAAAACTTAAGCGTTTCATTCGGTGCAAAGAATGCTCCTCAAGTTCTTCAAGATTTTAATTTAGATATTTTTGAAGGAGACAAAATTGCAGTTATAGGTGAAACAGGGAGCGGAAAAAGCGTTATGCTTTTAGCGGTATTAAAACTTTTACCTAAAAATGCAACGGTACAGGGTTCAGCTTTTTTTAAGAATCGGAATCTGTTAAACCTTGACCGCAGAACTTTAAACTCCATCAGAGGTAAAGAAATATCCTACATTCCTCAAGGCAGCGGAAACTCTTTAAATCCGCTTCTTAAAGTGGGCTATCAAGTCGGAGAGCCTCTTATAATTCACTACGGTTATTCCAAAAAAAATGCGGAAGCAGAAGCCGTAAACCTTTTACATAAATTCAATTTAGGTAATGAAAAAGAACGGGCCGTTCAATATCCTCACACTTACAGCGGCGGAATGAAGCAACGGGCTATGATTGCAATGGGCATTTCCGCAGGAGCTCATTTAATATTTGCCGATGAGCCTACAAAGGGCTTAGACTCAAGGCGGCTTAAAATGGTTGAACAAGCATTTAAACTCTTAAAAGAAGAAACCTATGTTTGCGTTACTCATGACCTTAATTTTGCAAAAAACATAAGCAAAAAACTATGCGTTATGCATTCTTCATATAGTGTAGAAATAGGATTGACCGAAGAAGTATTTGCAAAACCTTATCACCCGTATACCGAAGATATAATAAGGGCGATGCCCGAAAACGGTCTACAATATAAGGCAAAGAGTATGTATCGCCCCGTTTATGAAACAGGATGCAGATATGCACCCAACTGTGAATATGCCTTTGAAAAATGCAAACAAACCCCTCCCATGATAGATATAGAAAAAAACAGGAAAGTAAGGTGCTGGAAATATGCTTGAACTTAAAAACATTTCTAAAACATATAAAAATGCCCGCAAAAAAGATTTTGAAGCAATCAAAAATATCAGTTTTTACATAAATAAAAAAGAAACCGTCGGCTTGATCGGGGACAGCGGAAGCGGTAAAACAACTATCGGACAAATTATAACCGGTTTAATAAAGCCGTCAAAAGGAGAAATGTTTTTTGAAAACCTTCCGCTCAAATATCCCGTTAAACGGGAAACAAGACGCAAAATTCAAATCCTTTTTCAGCATCCAGAAATATCTTTTAACCCCAAACTGCACATCATAGAGAGCCTAAAAGAACCGTACCGTATTTATTTAAAAGAAAAAGGAACGGAGAAAATTATTCGGGATATAAAAGAATTGGGCTTAAGGGAAGAACATCTTTACCGCTACCCGAGGGAATTGAGCGGCGGAGAATTACAGCGTTTGGCTTTAGCAAGGATTCTTTCCATTACACCTCAACTGATTGTCTTAGATGAGCCGACGGGAATGTTGGACAGCGTAAGCCAAGCACAAATTATCCATTTGTTAAAAGAATATCAAAATACACATCAATCAAGCTATCTTTTTATCAGTCACGATAAAATTTTAGCGGAACAATTTTGTGACAGGCTCCTTTATATAAATGAAGGCCGGCTGGACTGTGAATAACCGGCAACGGAGCAGCCGGTAAGTTATTACAATGCGGACACCTTGAAAAAATATTCGTTTTATGATACTCTTTCTTTAAGGACTGTTCATTTCCATTATACGCAGTATGCTTTTTAATCATATTTTCTCTTTGTAATAGACTTGAATAATCCCTAATACTTTTATAAGGACGGTTTTTATGAGCCAAGAAAAAAAACTTGTAATGATCGACGGTAATACTGCTGCCGGTCACGTTGCCCACGCTTTAAGCGAGGTAATTGCCATTTACCCGATCACACCGTCAAGTCCGATGGGTGAGGTCGCTGATGAATATTCAGCCCGCGGAAGAGAAAATATTTGGGGTACTGTCCCCGATGTTGTTGAGCTTCAATCCGAAGGAGGTGCTGCAGGCGCAGTACACGGAGCCTTGACCACAGGAGCTCTCTCTTCAACTTTTACCGCATCTCAGGGCTTGCTCTTAATGATTCCGAATATGTACAAAATAGCCGGCGAGTTGACCAGCACTGTTTTCCACATTGCTGCCCGAGCCGTAGCTTGCAGTGCTCTTTCAATCTTCGGAGATCATCAGGACGTAATGGCCTGCCGCCAGACAGGTTGGGCTATGTTGGCATCCAACTCGGTACAGGAAGTTATGGACCTTGCCATTATTTCTCATGCAGCCACATTGGAAGCAAGAGTTCCCTTCCTCCACTTCTTTGACGGATTTAGAACTTCTCACGAAATTCAAAAAATTGAAGAAGTTTCTTATGACATTATGCGCCAAATGGTAAGCGACGAGCTTGTTCGAGCTCACCGAAAGCGCGGTTTAAGCCCTGAAAATCCCGAACTTCGCGGAACAGCTCAAAACCCCGATATTTACTTCCAAGGCCGAGAAGCCGTAAATAAATACTATCTTGCTACTCCCGAAATTGTTCAAAAACAAATGGATAAGTATGCAAAGCTTACAGGAAGACAATATCACCTTTATGACTACTACGGAGCAAAAGATGCCGAGCAAATTATAATCCTCATGGGTTCAGGTGCTGATACTGTTGAAGAAACGGTAGATGAACTTAATTCTAAGGGCGGAAAATACGGTGTTCTTAAAGTAAGGCTTTACAGGCCATTCAGCGCCGAACATTTTGTAAAGGCTATTCCTACCACAGTAAAAGGAATTGCAGTTCTCGACAGATGTAAGGAAGCCGGCTCTTTAGGTGAACCCCTCTACGAAGATGTAAGAACAGCTATCGGCGAAATGCAGGCTGCAAAAAAATGCCCCTTTACTCATTATCCCGTTATCATCGGCGGACGCTACGGTCTCGGTTCAAAAGAATTTACACCGGCCATGGTTAAGGGTGTATTCGACAACCTTGAAGGCGAAAAGAAGACCAACTTCTCCGTAGGTATCGAAGATGATATTACACACACCAGCATCAAATATGACCCCAACTTTAAACTTGAAGATAAGGACATGCATCAGGCTATGTTCTTCGGTTTGGGTTCAGACGGTACTGTAGGTGCCAATAAAAACTCTATTAAGATTATCGGTGAAGCTACAGACAATAAGGCGCAAGCCTACTTCTCCTATGACAGTAAAAAGTCGGGAGGTTTTACGATTTCTCACTTGAGATTCGGAAAACACGCAATCCGAAAGCCCTACTTAATTACAAATGCGGACTTCGTTGCATGCCATAAGTTCAGCTATCTTGAAACATACGATATGCTCCACAGCCTTAAAAAAGGCGGAACCTTCCTTTTGAACGCTCCTTACGGAAAGAACGAAATATGGGATAATATGCCAGTTGAGGTTCAAAAGCAGATTATCGAAAAAGAAGCTAAATTCTATGTAATCGATGCTATCAAGATTGCAGAAAAAGCCGGAATGGGCAACCGAATTAACGTTGTTATGCAGACCGCCTTTTTCAAAATCTTCGGAATCTTGCCTGAAGCCGAAGCCGTAGACCTAATCAAAAAATTCATTGAAAAGTCCTACGGAAAAAAAGGTCCGGAAATCGTTCAAAAGAATATTACGACAATAGATATGGCTCTTGAGGGAGTTGAAAAGGTTGATTATCCCAAAACAGCAACAAGCAAGCTCAAGATGCACCCTGCAATCACAGGCGATGCTCCCGAATTCGTAAAGAATGTTTTGGGCAAGGTTGCAATCCAAAAAGGTGATGATATAAGAGTTAGCGAAATGCCCGAAGACGGAACCTTCCCGACAGCTACCACTCAATACGAAAAGAGAGCTATCGCAGAACATGTTCCGATTTGGAAGAGCGATATCTGTATTCAGTGCGGTCAGTGTACAATGGTTTGTCCCCATGCCTGTATCCGAATGAAGGCTTATGACGGCTCGCTCTTGGCAAAGGCGCCTCAGGGCTTTAAATCCTGCGATTATAAGGGTAAGGAATTTGAAGGAGCCAAGTTCACAATTCAAGTTTCTTCAGAAGATTGTACAGGCTGCGGTCTTTGCGTTCAGCAGTGTCCTGCAAAGTCCAAGGAAAATCCTGAAATTAAAGCCATCAATATGGAAAGCTTTGTTGAACACAGAAAGCAGGAAGTTGCAAGTTGGAACTTCTTCTTTAACGATATTCCTGATCCTGATGTAAAGAAGCTTAATTTAAGCGTTCCCAAGGGTATCGGTATGAAGAGACCTCTCTTCGAGTTCTCAGGTGCATGTGCAGGCTGCGGTGAAACACCTTATGTAAAGCTTCTTTCACAGCTCTTCGGAGACAGAGCCGTTATTGCAAACGCAACAGGCTGTTCTTCAATCTATGGAGGAAACCTGCCCACAACACCCTATACAAAACGATGTGACGGAAGAGGCCCGGCTTGGTCTAACTCCTTGTTTGAGGACGCAGCGGAATTCGGTTACGGTATGAGGTTGACAAGCGATAAACTCGCAGTTTATGCCCGCGAAGTTGCCGCTAAGGTAAAAGAAAAGGGTATTGCAGCAGGCGTAATCGACAAGATTCTCAATAACGCTCAAGAAGATGATGCAGCTATTGAAGATCAGAGAGCCTTTGTTGCAGAGCTTAAAAAAGAGTTAGCAGGTTCAAAAGATGAATTGGCTAAAGAGCTGGATTCTTTAACCGACCACTTTATCAAGCGCTCCGTTTGGATCCTCGGAGGAGACGGATGGGCCTACGATATCGGATACGGCGGTTTGGACCATGTTCTTGCTTCCGGTAAAAACATCAATGTTCTTGTAATGGATACTGAAGTTTACTCGAATACCGGCGGACAGATGTCAAAAGCTACACCTATCGGTGCAGTTGCAAAATTTGCCGCTTCAGGTAAGGAAGTAAGCAAAAAAGACTTAGGTATGATGGCGATAAGTTACGGCTATGTCTATGTCGCTCATATTTCTATGGGTGCAAACATGAGTCAGGTAATCAAAGCCTTCCGCGAAGCCGAAAGCTATGACGGACCTTCGATTATCATCGCTTACAGTCATTGTATCAACCACGGTATCAACATGACAAAGGGTATGACAAACCAAAAAGAAGCTGTTTCTTGCGGTTTATGGCCCTTGTACAGATACGATCCGAGACTTGTCGAGCAGGGTAAAAACCCCTTCCAGCTTGACAGCAAGGAACCGGACTTTAATCTTGCCGACTTTATGTACAAAGAAGTCCGCTTCAAGACCTTAAAGAACGCCGATCCTGCAAGAGCTCAAATGCTCTTGGATAAGGCTGTTGCTAAGGCTAAGAGGCAGTGGCAGGAATACAAGTATTTGGCTGATAGGCCCTTCTAAAACTTAGGGGGAAAGGAAAACTTTTTCGGATAAAAGTTTTCCTTTCCCCCAAGCCCTCGCTTATCTCCTGATAGATTTACTTCATTTCAAAAATTTTTACTTATCTAAAATAGTTATTTCGACTCTTCTGTTTTTAGCCATATTCTCAGGTGAATTATTGGCGGCAACGGGACGTCGGGCACCAAAACCGCGGGTGTAGACGTGTTCTCTTTTTTGAACGCCCAAGTCAATAAGATAATTGGCTACGGCTGCGGCCCTTTCCTCAGAAAGAGCTTGTCTTTCTTCTTCGGTACCGGCTAAGGCTGTATGCCCTGAAATCAAAAATTCCCTATCGGGAAATTTTGAAAGAATTTCGCCTATTTGTTTTAACTTTTCTTTTTCGCTTTCTCTTAAAATTGCAGAATCGGGCAAAAACTGGATATTTTCTATACTGATTGTCAAGCCCTCATCGGTTTTTTCAATAGTAGTATTTTCAAGATTTAGATCTTCAACACTCTTTTTTATTTCTTCTTCAGTTGCGGTATCAATCTTTTTTATTTCGATAACTTCAGCCTTTGCGTTTCCTATAAAAGAGTATGTATAACCTGAATAAAGGAGCATTTTAATGCTAAATTCTTCATTATAACAAAAGAGGTTTCCTCTTTCTTCATCCCAATATAGATTTTGTCTCGATTTTCCCAAAATTTTGACAGGCACATCTATTTCGCCTTTATAATTTTTAAGAACTTCTTGAGGTACAACATGGTTTAAGTTATAACTTGCGGTTATGTGGCGGTAGATTTGACCGTCTATTTCTGCAATGCCTATGTATTGATACTCAACCTTAAACGGAAAGGTAAAAGGTTTTTCAATCCCGAAGGCATCCCGAAAATCATGGGCCTCGAAGCCTTCTCCTGTCCAAATATCACCGGGTTTAACAGGATGTTTTGGAAATGTCGGCACATTCCGTACCACAGGCATAAAATATTCATCGCCTATAGAGTAAAAGCCGGCTTCATCCCGCCTAAAAACACTCGGGTAATTTCGGGACCAGTCAAATGTTTTGTTGGAATTTTGCTCACTGGTCATAAACATACACGAAAAAAGGGCTGAAGAGGTTTTATCGCCGTCTCCGGTTTCTATATCCGAGACTTCTACCTCAATTCTATTGATAATTTGGGCTTTATGATGAAATTTTCCGTTTACATAGACATTTTCATCTACAACGGAGTGAACTTTATAGGCATCATTGTCAATAAATTTGAATTTAAAGAGAAATTCAGCGTTTTTCTCATTCTCTTGAGCAAAAAGAAGAGAAAAAAGCAAAACAAACACGAACAAAACAAGTTTTTTTAAAATATTATTCTTAAAAATACGGTATTCCACATTTTCTTATCGGTATTTTTAGAATAAACCTTTAGAAACACTTTTTTGCAAAGAAATCCTCTTTTTACATAAAAATTTAAAGATTTTTCTTAAATTTTTAAATTTTAGTGTAACTAAAACCCTCTAAATAGTTTTGTTTAATGTATGTTGAACGACAACAAATAATTCAATATACCTCCTTTGCAGTTTCCCGACAGGTTTTTTCTCCTCCTTTTGCCTGTCGGGTTTTTTATTTTATAAATAGCTGTCATAATCTAAATGCATATATAATGAATTTTGCTTGATTTTTCATGCAATATCTTATATAATATACTTGGAGACATAGTATGGCAATTTTACAAGTCCGTGATATGGATGATCGTTTATATGATAGATTAAAATTCGCAGCAAAACGAGATAACCGCTCAATCAGTCAGCAAGTTATTACAATTTTACAAGATTATTTTACTTCTGCTCCCGTAAAAACAAAAAATGCTACAGAGGAATTTTTAAAACTTGCAGGCTCATGGGAAGATTTGAGAAGCACAGAAGAAATTATCGACGATATAAGAGATTCCCGTATTGTTCTATAAAATTAGATGATTCTCTATTTATATGTAACCGCATTTCGATTAATCCTCGTAATGTCCGCTGCAGGAAAGAATTTCTAAAGTATTTTTGCTCGCTCGGTATACAAGCCTGTTCACTTCATCAAACCATATTTTTTTTCATTCGTCCGTTTCGATCTTTTGTACAGGTTAGCTTGAAACCTAGTGTTTTTTGTGATATGATTAAAGCAAGGAGATATGATAAACAGTTCGGCAGGAATTCAACCTCACTGTTTATCTACCGAGTTTTGTACTTTGAGTACAAAACATCGTATTATTATATGTGTGTGTGCTTTTATAGCACACACTTGAAAAAACTTTTTTCATGATTTGATAATCCTTGCAAAAAGTTTTTATGGGGGATTAATTATGTCTTATGATATATTAATTGAGCAGATACGAACTCTACCGGAACAACTTTTGATGTCTGTTTCTGTATTTATTAAGTTTCTCCAATCGGAGCAAAATAGTGTTTTAACTAGGCATACAGAAGTCAAAAGCAAGCAAGCCTTTTTTGACTTGGCAGGGAAAATTCATTTAGATTGTAATGCCGTTACTGAACTACGGGAAAAAAGTCTTGTATGATTTTGGTAGATACAAATATGGGCCAAGGACAGACATTTTAAGCTTATGCAGGCTGCTATTCCCAAACTAAAATTATATGAAGAAATTCAGGAAGAATGTTAGGCAGGAGGTCATATCTGTAGTGGTTGTTTTCCTGAATTTTTAAGAGTTTACTATGCGCTCGGAAAGACTTTTTGAAATCGTATTTATCCTTCTCAATCGGAAGCAGACAACTGCACAAGAACTTGCAAAAAAATTCGGCGTATCGGTTCGTACTATTTACCGCGACATGGATATTTTAAGCAGTGCAGGAATCCCCGTGTATACGATGCAGGGTACCGGCGGAGGTATTTTTATCGATGAAAGCTACACAATCAATAAATCAATTTTGACAAAAGGAGAGCAGGAGAAAATACTGCTTGCTTTGCAATGCCTTTCACCAATCGATGAGATACACACCGAATCTATCTTAAACCGCTTATCTGCAATCTTTCAAAAAAATGCCGATTGGATCAGGATTGATTATTCCCGCTGGGACAACAAAAACGATCATCACCTTTTTAAAACGCTTAAAGATGCAATTTTAGAAAGAAGAGCCGTCAAGCTGGAATATCTCAGCTCATACGGAGAAAAAACGGAACGAACCGTCTACCCCTTACGTCTTTTGTATAAATCGAAGGCTTGGTATGCCGAATGCTATTGTACAGAAAAAAACGCATGCAGACTTTTTAGATTAACCCGTATACTTTCTATTATAAAGACTTTAAAAACATTTAACCGTGCAGACCTGCTCGGCAAAATACCTGACGATAAAAAAGCGGCACCGCCTCCCCTTACAAACATTAAATTAAAATGCACTGCTAAAACCGCCTACAGACTCTACGATGAATTTCCTCCTGAACTTATCGCAAAAAATTCCGACGGCTCATATACCCTGAATGCAGCTCTCCCCTTTGATTCGTGGGTCTGCGGTTTTATCTTGTCGCTCGGCACCGAAGTAGAAATCCTTGAACCGGAAAACTTAAAAACCGAAATCGCCCAACTTGCAGAAGAAATTATGAAAAAGCATAGAAAAGTTTAAATTCTTTTTAAAACCTGACACATTCTGACAGGTTGATGTGCTATAATGAGTTTACATATTTTTATGGGAGAAACCTATGCCGAGACCTACAACAAAAGAAGATTTGATTTTTGCTTCAAATGAACAGTTTGAAAAACTGTGGAACTTAATTGACGGTATGACCGAAAAAGAAAGAACTGCCGATATAAATCCGAACGAGCGCGATAAAAATGTACGCGATGTGTTGGTTCATCTTTATGAATGGCACTGTCTTTTATTGAATTGGATAAAATCCAACACAAAAGGAAAACCGGCAGCCTTTTTGCCTGAACCTTACAACTGGAAAACTTATCCTGAAATGAATGTTGAGTTTTGGAAAAAACATCAAGGCACCCCTTATGCCGACGCCGAAAAAATGCTTAAAAAAACTCATAAAGAAGTTATGAAACTAATCAAAACTTTTTCCAATGATGAACTTTTTTCAAAAAAATATTTTGACTGGACCGGTACAACCACTCTCGGAAGTTACTGTGTGTCTGCAACTTCCAGTCATTATGACTGGGCAATCAAGGATATAAAAAAAGCATTGAAAAAATATAGAGCACGATAACACAAATGCTGCCGGAGTTTTAGGAATAATACATGCACTTTGTTCAAGCGAAAGGAATTTTATCAGCTAAAAACGGAATGAACTTGTACCGCGGCTGTACGCACGGGTGTATTTACTGCGATTCAAGAAGTGAATGTTACCAAATAAAACATATGTTTGAAGATATTGAAATAAAAGAAAATGCAATAGAATTGCTTGAAAGCACCTTGCGTCGAAAACGAAACAAATGTATGATCGGTACCGGTTCTATGACCGACCCGTACATGCCGCTTGAAGAAAAAATCGGCATGACGCGGAAAGCGATAGAAACAGTTTACCGATACGGCTTCGGGTTTACGGTAATAACGAAATCGTCGTTGATATTGCGCGACCTCGAACTTTTACGGGCGGTAAACAAAAAGGCAAAATGTGTTGTGCAGATGACGCTGACCACATATAACGATAGTCTGTGCAAAATACTTGAACCGAATGTTGCCGTTACGAGCGAAAGGTTTGCCGTACTAAAAAAACTGCGTGATGCGGGTATTCCTACGGTTGTCTGGCTCACGCCGATTCTCCCGTTTATAAATGATACGATAGAAAACATAGAAGGCATTTTACAGTATTGCATCGAGGCAAAAGTGTTCGGTATCATCTGTTTCGGCATGGGCTTAACGCTCAGGGACGGCAGCCGCGAATATTTTTATAAAAATCTCGACGCGGCTTTTCCGGGGCTAAAAGAAAAATATATACAACGCTATGGAAACAATTATTCCGTTATAAGTCCGCACAATGCACGCTTGATGAATTTGTTCCACACACGGTGCAAGGAAAACGGAATAGAATACACCCCCGATACAATATTTTCTTATTTAACCGCTTTTGAGGGGCAGAGAAAAGACGCACAGCCTAAATTGTTTTGATGGATAAACAGAGAACCTATTGTACCTTATTCGTGCGGAGGGTCTAATACCCCGACGCTTGCGTCGTAACGAAGGGTATTAAAGCCGACTGCAACCACCTTATGAGAACAACATACCCCGACGATTGCGTCGGGGTTGTTGATTTTTTAATTGATAATTTTATTATACTTATTTAAAGTAATCTTATAAAAAAGCAAATATAAAATCAGGGTAAAGCCTCCGGTTAAAAGCAGGGCGGCAAAAAAGACTGCCGTGTTAAAAAGGCCGAAGACCAATAGGAGGCGACTGAACAAGGGAGAAGCAAAAAAGCAGTGGACTATAGAAACCAAAACAGGCAGCACAAAGAGCCAGACAAGCTGGGCGTGTGAAGCTTTTTTGATTAAAGAAGAGTCCATTCCTATTTTTAGCATTATTTGATAGCGTTTTCTATCTTCTACACCTTCAGCAATCTGTTTGAAGTACATAATTAGGATGAGCCATATTAAAAACATAAGACTTAAAAAGCCTCCTAAAAATAAAAAGCTTCCGTCAAATTCTCTTCTGTCTTTATAAGACTGAAATTTATTATCATAAAAAAAACCTGCGTCCGAAGACTTTGCCAATTTTTTTATGTCTTGAATGTAGTTTGGAGGGATAGTTTTAAGATTATCGGCGGAAGTATTCCAAAACAATGATTCTTCAAGTGCAAGCAGTTTTTTGTTTTTAAACCGAGCCCTTGCATTTTCTTTTAATGCGTTTAATTCATTTTTAATAAGCTCAAGATTTTCAGAATTTTTAGCTATCAGATTTATATAAGGAAAGGGAGAATACGGAATATAAGGCGAGTTATTCATTATAGAAATAAATTCGCTTTCAAGTTTTTTTAGTTTAAATTCTTTTTGCCCTATTTGTAATGGCTTTTTATAGTCAATCTTCTTATTAGAAAAAATAAAAAACTCATCATCACTCATACTTGCAGCATCCGTCAATAATTTTTTATAGAGTTCATTAGGGAAAATATTTTTAAAATCTTCAAAACTGCACAACATAATCTGAACATTGTTGCGGGAAAAATATGAATCATCATTTTCATAAAGAGCATTATCGTTTATATTTGAAATTCCATAAAAATATCTTACATATAAAAAATCATTTGTTTCCATATTATACTTTAAGCCTATCTCTTTTATGTCTGCAAGTAAGTTCTCTTTATTTTGTAATTCTATATTGTCTTTTTTAAAGAGCCTATTCAATTGATGATTTCGTATAAAAGCCTTTGATATGATTTTCTCGCTTACCATATAAATACTTGTTACTGAAGCTAGAGTAAGTAAGATCATCGTAAGCAAAATACAAATACTTGCCAAACCCTTTGCATGCTGTCCCATCCTATAAATCATTCCAGAAACGGAAATAAATTTTGCAGGCCTGTAATAGGATTTGCGTTTTTTCATTTTATTTAAAATAAAAATAGTAATACTTTCAAAAAAGAAAAAGGTGCCGGCAATCACAAGCAGAACGGCAGGTAAAAATGTTTTTAAGGCAGCTATGGGATTAAGACTTAAAACTGAAAGAGTATAACCGCTTCCGATAAAAAGAATAGCAAGAAATGTCTTTAAGCGTAAATATTTCGATCTTTTTTCCCCGCTCTTTGATTCGGTTAAAAGCTGAATAGAATTTAAAAGGCTTATCTTCTTTAAATTATAAAGATAATTTATTGTAAAAAAACACAAGAATACGATACTCGCAGGTTTTAAAAAGCTAAAAGAAAGACTGTAATTTATTTTTGAAGGAATACCGCTTACCTTAAACAATATTAAAAAGCATAATTTTCCGAAAAGAGCAGAGCCGATTGCTCCGAAGAATAAACTCAAAAAATAACAGGCTAGGAATTCAAAAAATAAAACACCTGCAATATGCTTTTTTTCGAGCCCTAAAACGGTATAAAGTCCTATTTCTTTTACTCTGTTTTTAATCAAAAATTTATTTCCGTAAAAGATAAAAATCATTGAAAAGAAACCTACTATTATCACACCGAAATTCATCAAGGTAATTAAACCGGCTGAATTTTGACTAAAGGCTTCTTTTGAAAGCGTATACATAATCGAGAACATCATTATCGAAAGTGAGCAGGCAAAAATGTAGGGGATATAGGTTTTTGCTCCCGTCAAAATATTTTTTTTGGCAAGCTGAAAATAAAAATTAAGTTTCATAAAGTTTCCTCTCTGTACCTTATTCCTTTTACGAATCCATTCTGTTCATCATAAAAAGGCCTTCGTTGATTCTTTCTCTGAATAGAGCCTGTCCCATATCGCCTTTGTATATTTCGTAATAAATATTTCCGTCACGTAAAAACAAAACACGCTTTGCATAACTAGCCGCCCGTGCACTATGGGTTACCATTATGATAGTCTGCCCGGCCTCATTCATTTGAGAAAAAGTTTCTAAAAGCATATCCGAGGATTTTGAATCAAGGGCGCCTGTAGGTTCATCGGCCAAGATGAGTTGCGGTTTTGTAATAAAGGCCCTTGCAGCAGCGGCCCTTTGACATTGCCCGCCTGAAATCTCATAAGGATATTTTTCGAGAAGGCTTGAAATCCTCAAGACTTCAGCAAGAGGAAGAAGTCTTTTATTCATCTCATCAATGGGATAATTTGAGAGCACGAGAGGAAGCAATATATTATCCTTTACGGAAAACTGATCCAAGAGATTATAATCTTGAAACACAAAGCCTAATTTATTACGCCTAAAAGCCGAAATATCCTTACCCTTTATTTTTGATATGGGTTCTCCTTTTAAAAATATCTCACCGGAAGAAGGTTTATCCAAGGTTGCAAGTAAATTAAGCAAGGTCGTTTTACCCGAACCGGATTCTCCCATAATAGCCGTAAATTCATTTTTCTTTACCGAAAAACTTACATCGCGCAAGGCAACCGTTCCCTGTTTTGAAAATCGGGATCTGTAAATTTTTTGAACATTTTTAACATCAAGCAATGTTTCCATAAAACGCCTCCAACTTAAACAATTTTATCAAAAAATTAAAAGTCCTGCATTGACGGAACCTTACATTTTGATTTTTTGACTTACATTTTTGTAAGGATTGAGGTTTCCGTTCCGAGTTTAACCTCTGCCCTAGTCCATTCACCTTGACGAGAGTTTATTGTAAGAGTGCAGCCGAGTCTTTCGGATATTTCCCGAGCAAGGTAGAGGCCGAGGCCTGTAGCTTTTTCGCTGAGACGGCCGTTTAAACCGGAATATCCCTTATCGAAGATTTTAGGTAGGTCTGAAGGGCTTATTCCGATTCCATTGTCTTCAATTATAAGGACTGAAGGATTTTGATTTTCAATAGAGATGCTTAAAATTCCTCTTTTGCCGTCTATGCCGCAATATTTTAGGCTGTTGGAAATTATCTGTTCAATCATCAATTCAAAAAGAACTTGATCGCTTATAATGTTTAGATCACAAGGTTTATAATTAAGCTCTATATTTTTATAAATAAAAATACTTCTGTATTTACGGAAGATATTTTGCAAAACTTCATTTAAATTAAACTTAATAAAGTCCAAATCCCTATCCGGTCTTTGGAGCTTTAAATAATGTAATGCCATTTGGGTATAATTATCTATACTTAAAAGAGCTCTTTTTATTTCAAATATTTCATCTTTTGAGGAATTCATATTTTGCAATAAAATATTTATAGAAGTAATAGGAGTTTTTATTTGATGAATCCAAAGAGAAAAATAATCGTTTTGATCGGTAAGCATTTTTCGGTTATTATAAATAGAGGCTTCTCTTTCCAAGATTATTTTTTTTATCTTTTTTAATGAAATAATTTGCGATAAAGAAAGGTCAAGCCTGTTTTCAAACTCTTCATTATCAAAAAATGAACTTTCCGAATTTACTTCATATTGTTCTACAAGGTCAAAATAGTTTTTTATTTTACGATAGTAAAAAATAAATTTTAATATAAAGAAGATAATCAAAATGGAAACACTTAATAAGCTTATATAAGATACGAGCCCCATTTCGGCATTGCTTAAATATAAGATAAGCACTTGTAAGAGGATTAAAAGAAACGGAACAAATATAAATAAAAAATTATCTTTAAAAAAACTTTTTATAATTATGCTTAATTTTAACTTACCTGTTTCCGTGATGTTCATTTAGTTTATACCCCAAACCTTTTTTGTTTTCGATAAAATTAAAAAGACCGGCATTTTCCAGCTTTTTGCGTAAGCGGGTTATATTTACCGAAAGAGTATTATCGTCCACAAACTGATTATTTTGCCACAGCACATCCATAATTTTTTCTCTCGAAACAAATTCGCCTTGAGCCAGATAAAGGCATTTTAAAATTTTAATTTCATTTGCAGTCAATAAGGTCGTCTTATTATTATACACAAGAGTGAGCGTGCTCAAATTTAAAACGGTCCCCGCAAAACCGACTTCATTCATTGAAGCGGTAAATTGGTATGTCCGCCTGATAACGGCCTGTATCTTTGCAATGGCTATATCCATATCAAAGGGTTTTTCGATATAATCATCGCCTCCCATTTGCATAGCCATTACAATATCCATCTTATCGTTACGGGAAGATAAAAAGATAATAGGGACTTGAGACTTATTCCTGATTTCGGAACACCAATGATAACCGTTAAATGCCGGAAGCCCTATATCCATTAAGACCAGAGAGGGTTTATAGTCTTCAAACTCCTCTAAGATATTGGTGAAATTTTTTGCACAGCGTACATTAAAGTCCCATTGCTCCAAATTCTTTTTTAAGACCGAGGCTATTGTTTTATCATCTTCTACAATCAAAATTTTTATAAGCTGTTTCATTTTTTTATTCCGAATTATAAAAACCAGTATAACATATTAGGATATTTAATGCAAATATAAAAAGCCGCCCTAAACATCAAAGTTTAAGACCGGCTTTAGGAATTTGATTTTTAATAAATTTATAAACCTTAAGTCGGTCTAAAATTATTTACCAAGTTCCTTCATTACATAAGCTGCAAAGAGCGCTGCTCCTCTGTAAAATTGCGATTCATCTAAGGCAAATTTGGGATTGTGGTGAGGCCAAACTTTTCCTTCAATAGGTGAAGGTGTTGCCAAGAAGATAAATGAACCCGGAACTTTTTCTAAGTACCATGCAAAATCTTCTCCTCCCATAACAGGACGCTGCATAAGCTTAACATCATTCGGGAAAAGTTCTTTGGCAACTTCCATAACCTTATCCGTAACCTTCGAATCGTTTATAAGAGGCGGCGGCTGTCTAAAGAATTGATATTCAATTGAACCCCTAAAAGCCTTTGCAATATTGGAGGCAACTTCTTCAATTCGTTTTGCGATCAATTCCCTCGTTTCATTTGTTACGGCCCGTACTGTTCCCTCAAGATAGGCTTCAGGCGGAATTATATTGAATGCCGAACCTGAATGGAATTGCCCAACCGTTATTACAGCCGGTTCCGTTGGATGTACCTCGCGGCCTAAGATTTCCTGTATGGCGACAACTATATGAGAGCCGATTACAACGGGGTCTACTGAAAGAGAAGGATAAGCTCCGTGAGCTCCTACACCCTTAACCTTAATTGAAAATTTATCCATACAGGCCATCATCGAGCCCTTTGAAAAAAGGAATTCTCCGGACTTTACTTCATCGCTTATACAGCCTACATGGAGTCCCAGGATTTCTTTTACATCATCAAGGATTCCTTTTTCACAAATGTCTACAGAGCCTGTTCCCAGTTCTTCCGCAGGCTGGAAGATAAGCTTAACGGTTCCTTTAAAATTGTCTTTTAAATCGTTTAATACCTTTGCAGTCCCAAGCAATATTGAAGTATGAGCATCATGACCGCAAGCATGCATAAAGGAATTCTTAGAAGCAAACTCAAGCCCCGTAGCTTCACAAACAGGAAGGGCATCCATGTCTGCACGCAGAGCGATAACATCTCCTTTTTCTGCACCGTGAATATAACCTATAACGGCACTTTTTGCCGCATTTCTATCATACTCAATTCCAAACTCATCCAATTTTTTACATACAAAATCTATTGTATTAGGAAGCTCAAAGCCAACCTCAGGATTTTGATGCAAATGGCGGCGCCAAGAAATTATGTCTTTTTCTATCTCTTTTACTTTTTTTAATATATCCACTTTTTCCTCCCTTAAGTTTCTTCTTTAGGCTTAGGTTTTCTATAAGTTAAAAAACCGAAAGCTACCGTTCCGAATACACAGGCCGGAATCATTATATATACCGGTATTTTGATAATGTTTAATAAAGACATGGCCAAGATAAAAGCAAATATGCCGTATTTTATGTTTTTAACGGCAAACATTCCGAACATAGCACCGAAGATTGTAGGTGAAACATAGGCAAAGGCTTCCAACACTTTTTTGGGGAAGATGTTCATTAAGGCAGCTCCTCCTACAGCGGCAATAGTTACAATTATAAGATTGGTAACTATCGAGCCTGCAATTCCTAGAGTAGAAACTATTTCAGCTTTCTTTGTGCCGGGTTCTACACCGACAGCTTCTTGCGTAACGGCCGAAGTAGGCAAGCGTACATTTCCGATATTACCGGAAAGAAAAGACATATAAGTTCCGGGCAAGCCAAGTATGGGGAAATAGCTGACAGGTTCAACAATAGAATAGATTGCATATACGGATGCTGCCAAGCCCCAGCCTGTCAATATATCCTGTGTTGACGGCTTTACTCCATAAACTGTCCAAACAACAATGGAAGGCAGAAAGCAAAGAACCAAGGATAATAGGTTTGTCAATCTCCCATACCTTATAATCGGTTTTGTAAAAGTTTTTTCATATAATTCGTCACTCATTTAGCTTCTCCTTATTTTAAAATTAAGTCTTTAAATACCATTGCAATTACCATTGCAAGAATCATAACTATTCCTAAACTGTATTCTTTTAATTTAGGATATTTGTTACCGAGTTTTTCAAATACAACCATTAGAAGAGCTGCAGATACGGCAGCAGCAACAGCCGGATAATTTTTTCCTTTTACCGATCGAAGTGCTTTTGTTATTTCATTACTGCATAAAAAGCCGAAGGCTCCGCTCATTGCCGTAACCATTAAAATAGCAAGTTTTGCAGGATCACCGCGTGATATTTTATTTGATAAAATATTCATTTTATCGGAGAATAGACCCGTCACAAAAAGCCATGCACTTCCGTTTAGTGCCATGACCCATGTTGCATTTGCAAAATTTATTAAGCCGTAATCCGGACTTGATAAATCAATGCCTTGGGCTTGAGCTGCCATCTGTGCCGCCGCAAGCTCCGTTGATGCCGCGCCTATGATAGAAAGGCGCATCCATGCAAGGGGGCCGCCTATTACCGACATTAAGCCCAGCATTACGATAAAAACGCCCAAAACTGGACCGATAGACGAGGTCATACCGATACGGAAAGACTTCCGCACATCGGCATCACTTAAGCCTACGATTTTAGCCGCATCCTTTGCTTTTTTGCTAAAAATTACAGCTTGAAACAACACCGCAATCAATAACGGAAAAGCTGCAAGCCATAAAACCCAAGAGTTCGCAACATTCAAATAATTGTCCATAGATTCCTCCTAAATTTTGTTTTGTAATAAACCTATAATAAATAGTCTAACATGCTTTCTTAAATTTGTCCAAGCAAAAATGTAAAAAAATAAAATAATTTTAAAATAACCTTGCGCAGCATAAAAACCCATTTTATTAAATAAATTCCACCACTTGAAAAACTCCCAAAAATATGCTAAGTTTAAAGACATTATGACGGAAAAACCGTATAATCTATTTCAAGTTGTACAACACAACAGGAGGAAAAAATGAGTATTTCACTCGCATTGTATGCTGTGCTCGGAGGCGGGATTGTTGCCCTAGCTTATGCACTTGTAAGAACCTTGTGGATCTATAAACAAAAGGTTTCAGATCAGGCTTTAAAAGAAATCGGAGGCCATATAGCCGATGGGGCTATGGCTTTTTTAAGAAGGGAATATATAACTCTTCTTCCTTTCATTGCCATAGTTGCAGTTTTTCTAGCGATAGGAAATAAAGGAGCTTTGAAGTTCCAATCTCTTTCATTCTTGCTTGGTGCTCTTGCTTCAATGTCAGCCGGTTATATAGGTATGCGTGTTGCAACACAGGCCAACTCACGCACAACACAGGCTGCTAAGGATCATGGCCTAAACGGAGCTTTGAAAGTCGCTTTTTCAGGCGGAAGCGTTATGGGAATGAGCGTTGTAGGACTTGCCTTTATAGGTCTTTTTATCGTTCTTATTCTCTCTACTTCAATATTGGGAACTACGGAAAACGTACTCAAAGATATTATTTTACCTCTGGCTACAGCTTTTTCACTGGGAGCATCCTCTATTGCACTATTCTCACGTGTAGGCGGCGGTATTTACACAAAGGCTGCCGACGTAGGAGCCGACCTTGTAGGAAAGGTTGAAGCAGGTATCCCCGAAGATGACCCCCGAAACCCTGCTACTATCGCAGACAACGTAGGAGATAACGTAGGTGACGTTGCAGGAATGGGAGCCGACCTCTTTGAGTCCTTTGTAGGCTCATTGGTAGGAGCCATGATTTTAGGTCTAATCGTAAACACTCCGGATTCTTCTTTAAAATTGAGGATGATGCTTTTACCTCTGCTCATTTCGGTTGTAGGTCTTGCAGCTTCCTTAATCGGAACATTCTTTGTAAAAGCAAAACCGGGTTCAAACCCTCAAAAGGCCCTCAATACTGGAACCTTCGGCGCAGCTATCATTGCAACAATTTTCGTTTTCTTTACCGTAAAATTTGTTATGGGAACCGAAACATTTAACGGAACTCAAGGTTATTTACACGTCTTCGCTTCTACGGTAATAGGTCTTGCCGCAGGCGTTTTAATCGGTATCATTACCGAATTCTACACAGGTACAGGAAAAAAGCCTGTTAAGGGAATCGTAGATGCTTGCGAAACAGGAGCTGCAACCACGATTATTTCAGGTTTAGCCGTAGGTATGAGAAGTGCTTTCCCCGTTATGATTTTAATCGGAGCTTCAATCTTTTCAAGCTTTATGCTTGCAGGCCTTTACGGCGTAGGTATAGCTGCTGTAGGTATGTTGGTAACCTTAGGAATTCAGCTTGCAGTTGACGCTTACGGCCCAATAGCCGACAATGCAGGAGGTCTTGCAGAGATGGCAAACTTCCCCAAAGATGTCCGCAATATTACAGACAGCCTCGATGCTGTAGGAAATACAACAGCCGCTATCGGTAAGGGTTTTGCTATCGGATCAGCTGCCTTAACAGCCATTATCCTCTTTACTTCATTCAAAGAGCAGGCCGGTGTAGCAAGCGTAGATATTACAAATATCAATGTTCTTGTAGGCGTTCTCTTGGGAGGCGTTTTTCCCTTCTTGTTCTCGGCCCTAACAATGTCGGCAGTAGGAAAGGCTGCCCACAAGATGATCGAAGAGGTCCGCAGCCAGTTTAGGCAGCACCCAGGCATCTTGGAAAATACCGAAAAGCCCGATTATAAGAGATGTGTAGACATCAGTACTCAGGCCGCTTTAAAAGAAATGGTCATACCCGGTATTGCTGCAATAGTAACACCTATATTAGTAGGCTTTGCAGGAGGCCCTGCAATGTTAATCGGCCTTTTGACAGGTGTAACTGTATCCGGCGTTGTATTGGCAGTCTTTATGTCCAATGCAGGCGGTGCATGGGATAATGCAAAGAAGATGATTGAAGGCGGAATCGCAGGCGGAAAAGGCTCACTTTCTCACAAGGCCGCTGTTGTAGGCGATACTGTAGGCGACCCCTTCAAAGACACTTCCGGCCCCTCCATCAATATATTGATTAAGCTTATGTCAATGGTTTCATTGGTTATAGCCCCGATGTTAAAAATATACTGGGGATAAGTTATTGAATTTCCGGTAAACGGAAATCCGATAAGTACAAAAAAGACGGCCTTATTTTTTAAGACCGTCTTTTTTTTATCAGTGTTGTTGATTTCTCCCGTAAAATTTATTCTACAAACACGCTTTTAAAGATCCAGCTTTAAATCTCCATCCTTAATCCAATTTATTTTTCTTAAAATAAAGGTAAAAAATAATGCTAAAATAGCCGGCAGGATAAAGTGTAAAAGAAGAATAGCAAAATATGTGTTCACACCTCCCCTCCCTATAGAGTCCATGGCCGTAATAGTTCCTATTTGACCGACAAGGCCGCAGGTTCCCATTCCTGAACCGAGGGGTATGTTTTCCATTTTAAAAATGATAGTAGCCAAGGGGCCTAAAACAGCAGCCGTCAAGGTCGGCGGTATCCATATCTTAGGATTTTTGATAATATTTGGCATGTGGAGCATACTTGTTCCTATGCCTACGGCAAAACTTCCTCCAAGGCCGTTATCCCGATAACTCATAACCGCGAAGCCTATCATTTGAGCGGCACAGCCTACAGTTGCAGCCCCTCCTGCAAGCCCTGCAAGAGAAAGCATCATACAGATGGCGGCACTGCTTATAGGCAGGGTAAGAATGACACCGACCAACACCGAAACCGTAACTCCCATCCAAAACGGCTGGAGGGCAGTAGCTTCCATAATGATTTTTCCGAGCCATGTCATAAATGAGGACATTCCCGGCCCTACCAAGGCCGCAATTATAGTACCGGAAATAATAGTTACCATAGGAGTAACGATAAGATCAATCTTTGTTTCGCGGGAGACGGCCTTTCCCAGCTCGGTACTGATTATCGTTGCGATAAATGCACCTACAGGCCCGCCAAGCTTGTTTCCTGCAAAGCCTACTATCGTTGCCGAAAAAAGCACAAAGGTGTGGGCTTTTAAAGAATGGGCTATGGCTATGCCTATTGCGGCCCCCGTCATATCTCGGCAAATCGGCCAGACTGTTTCGGTCAAAAAAGGAATATTAAGTTTAAGGCCGATACTGTTTAAAATCGTACCTACCAAAAGCGAAGAAAAAAGCCCCATGGCCATCGCACTCATAGCATCAATAAAATAACGCTTAGCTGATATTTCGATATTCTTTTTAGCCAAAAAGTTTTTAAAAGAGTTGTTCATTTAAAATGCTCCCGGAAAATATTTAACGAAAAAAAATAGTGGAGAATATGGGGATCGAACCCACGACCTATTGATTGCGAACCAATCGCTCTACCAACTGAGCTAATTCCCCAAGGCTGTAAATAAGATTCTCACAAACAACGTCCCATGATGTTACATCAAATGAAAAAAAAAAGCAATCAGGTATCTTGCTTTTTTCAAATTTTTTACGTAGAATAATAGTTATGAAAAAAAATCTATATTTTTTATTCCTTATTACGATTTTTCTTATCTTTACCTTATCATGTGAAACATTTAATGCAGCTAATAGCAAAAAAACATTAAAAGAACAAGACAGTATTTCGGTTCCTTTCGATGAATACCTTACAGAAAGAGTTTGGCGCTTGGCAGGCTGCTATTTTGAAAACGGACTTTATGTACAGCTTGATGCAAATTTGACAAGCTCCCGTATTAATTTTTTTTATAACGGAAAGTTTCAAGCCACAACAGGTATAACAAACTATGAAGGAACATGGAAATATAAAAAAGACAGTTCTTTTAAATTTCAAATAACCGGAAAAAAACTTATAGACCCTTCAAATAAAATAGGAAAATCCTTTGATTCCTCTTTTGAAAGAAATTTAATAAATACCGGCAGGATTGAAATAAGTAAAAATGAAATAAAATTTTATTCTAAAGAGGGCGAACTTTTGCTTCGGTTTATAAGACTGTAAGATAGCTTTTAGCTCTGACAAAAAAAACCGTCCTTCCGGACGGTTTTTTTATTAATTTTTAAGCAAATTCCTTTCCGTAACGGTTTATGGCAACAGCCATATTATCAAGGCCTACCTGTTCCATAACTCCGCCCATTTCCCATGCAACCCGAGGCATACCGTATACAACTGAAGAAGCTTCATCTTGTCCTATGGTACGGGAACCTTCGGTGTAAAGCTTTGTGATATTCTCGGCACCATCCTTTCCCATACCGGTCATGATTATTCCGAGGGCATGGTTTTGGTATTCCTTTGCAACAGATCCAAACAGAACATCGACACTGGGCTTATGGCCGCTTTGAGGCTCCGTATCTATAACCTTTGCAACTGCGGCAAGAGATCGTTTTTCTACAACCAGATGTTTTCCGCCGGGAGCGATAAGAATACGGCCGGGCTTTATAAGATCGCCGTCTTCCGCTTCTTTTACTTCAAGAGGACAGATTTTGTCCAAACTGGAAGCAAATTCCTTTGTAAACCCGGGAGGCATGTGCTGAACCACAACTATCGGCTGCGGAAGCTCTTTATCGATGGACGCAAAAACTTGGCGTAAAGCATTCGGTCCTCCGGTCGAAATACCTATAGCAATAATCTGAATATTTCCATGTTCTCTTTGAGGTTTAGGTTTTTCTTCTTTTTGAGGCTCAGCAGCTGTCATAGGGTTGAGGATAGAACTCTTAAATGGCTCAGAGAAAGGTTTCGCCGTATCTGTACTTCTTGTACCTGTCTCAATTTGATGACGGCGTCCGTAAGCAAGCAACATTTTGGAAAGAGTTTCTGAAACCGTATTAAGATTGGCAGATTCCGAACCGGAAGGCTTTGTAATAAAATCGCAAGCTCCAAGTTCTAAACAATCCATAGTAATTTTTGCACCTTCTTTTGCAATACTGGACAAAATTACTACAGGAATCTTTATATTTTGCTTTTTTAACTCTCTTAAAAATTCGATACCGTTCATTTCAGGCATTTCCAAGTCTAAAACGATAACATCCGGAGCCACACGGTCAAGTTTTTGAAGAGCAAAACGGCCGTTCATAGCCTTATCGGCTATTTTTAGACCCGGAGTAGCATCAACAATCTTCCCTATAAGGTTCCTCATCAATGCAGAATCATCCACTATTAAAACACGAATATCTTCCATAAACAACTCCTTTAGAAGAATTATATAAAACCTTTAAAATCAAAAACCCTTTTGATAAAAACAAGCCCAATCCGTTTTTAAAAACTTAAATTGAGTTTCCATACCAAAAAGAGATTCGGAATGACCTATAAATAAAAAAGATTTAGGCGACATAGCACGCCAAAACCTATCAATAACATCTTTTTGAGCAGGTTCATCAAAATATATCAAAACATTTCGGCAAAACACAAGATCAAAATCGGTATGCTTTGAATCATGTTTTAAGTTATGATAGTCAAAGTTTACCATTTGCATTATATCTTTTTTTACCTGATAACCGTCATTCAACTTATCAAAATACAATTTCAAATAATCATCCGGAATTCCGGCAACTCTGGATTCCTGATAAAAGCCGGTTTTTCCTACAAGAAGACATTTTAGTGATAAGTCGGAAGCTGTAATTTCAGCTGAAAATCCTGCGGGAAGGTGTTTTTTCATAACCATAGCTATTGTATAAGGTTCCTCTCCGGTTGAGCAGCCGGCGCTCCATATTTTAATTTTATTTTTACCTGCTGCCCTTTTCACCTTTACAAGCTCAGGAATAACGTAATTTTCCAATGCATCAAAGTGAGGCTGGTTTCTAAAAAACCTTGTAAGGTTTGTTGTAACGGAGTCTAAAAGGCTCTTTTGCTCTTCCGAATCCTTCATAAGCATTGCATAATAATCCGACACTTTTTCAAGTTTCTTGTCTCTAAGTTTTTCTTTTAATCTGCTTTCCAAAATAGATCTATTAGTATCGGAAAAAGTAATACCGCTAGCGGTATATATTAAATCGCTGAACATATGGAATTCTTGATCAGTTAAAAAATCTGCCATACTCTAGGCTCCTGTAATACTTAAATTTATTTTTTAAATCTTTCACATAGTCTATGTCTTATACGATATTATGTCAATCGGCAGTCAAAGGCTTTTGACTAAGATTAAAAAAGATAGTATAATAAACTATGAATTTTAAGGAAGCTCAAACTTTTATTATAGCCTCCATTCTTGCTATTATATCATTTTCTTGCAGTTTAAACTATAGTAAAGAGGCACAAAATTTTGAAAAAAAACCGAATTTTGTATTTAAAAATGCAAATTTGGATCAATATGAGGAAAATTCCTTAAATTTACGTATAAATTTTATGGAATTAGAGATTTACGATTCGGATAGAATATGGGCCGGTAAAAATCTGCGTTTCTTTAAAATCGATAAAAAATCGCTTGAAAACGACAAACCGGAAGCGGAACTCAAAGGAAGAGCCGGAATTATCAAAATAGACGAAAAAACCAATCAGTACTTTTTGGGTCAAAAGGTTTTTTTTGAAGATTTAAAAGAAGGACTTATGATTTCCGGAGATGCATTTTTTTGGAACAAAAATGAAAATCTCCTATATGGAGTAGAGGGCGGTTCGGTAAAGGTAAAAAGGGGCGATGAGCTTTTTATAAACGGCTCAGGTTTTATAGCAAACACTCTTTCTAAAGAATTCGAATTTTTAAATTCCATAGAAGGTAAAATTCAGACTAAAAATAAGGAGAATGAAAATGAAGAAAATTCAAACCGAAATTCGGAATCACAAGAGCCTTAAACTTTTTGCCGTATATTTTCTCATATTCCTTTTTTTAATGAATATTAGTGCTCAAACATCAACAATAAGTTTTAAAGCCGATAAGGTAACAGCCTCGGTATCTGAAAATAAGAAATCGACCAATTTAATAGGAAACGCCGAAGTCAAGGTAGACAGCTTAAGCATATCTGCAGACCGTATCGAAATTTTTGGAAAAGATTATAGATATGTAAATGCAACCGGTTCGGTCAAGGGTGAGGACGACGGAAAGGGGTACAGTTTTAAGGCCGATTTAATCAACTTTGACAGAAAAACGGATACGGTTACAATGTTCGGAAAATTGGAGCTTAAAGATACCAAGAATGATGTAAGTATCAGTTCCGAAAATATTGAATATAAAAAGAAACAAGAAATAATTATCATGCGTTTTAATGTAAAGATAATAAACAAAGATATAAATTGTAATTCAATGTTTGCTTTATACAATAGAAAAGAATCAAAGGTAGAATTAACAGGCAGTCCCGTCGTAAAAAAAGGAAAGGATGAATTTAGGGCCGGAAAGATTTCCGTTAATTTGGATACGGAAGATATAACCCTTGATGGCCGAGTCAGAGGTTCCGTCGAGCAGGGAAAAGACGAAAAAGAACCTGAAGATAATAAAAACTCTCAAGATGAGAAAAAAGACAATACTAATCTTCAAGAAAACGGAGACAAACCGGACCAAAATCAAGAGGAACAACCCAATGTTTGACGAAAAAAGTATTTTAAAGGTTGAAGGATTAAACAAATTTTTTAGGAAAAAACATGCCGTAAAGGATGTCGGTTTTTCGATGAATCAGGGGGAAATTGTAGGTCTGCTGGGCCCTAATGGAGCCGGAAAAACTACAACATTCTATATGATTGTAGGTTTTTATAAACCGAATTCCGGCAACATATATTTGGATGGCAATAGAATAACAAACCTGCCAATGTACAAAAGAGCCCACGCAGGAATTTCATATTTACCGCAAGAAGCTTCCGTTTTTAGAAAGCTCACCGTAGAACAAAATATCTATGCGATTTTAGAAACACGCAAAGACCTCTCCAAAGAGCAAAAAATGGAAAGGCTTGAATTCCTTCTTGAAGAATTTGGAATTAAGGCAAACAGAAAACAACAAGCCTATACCCTTTCGGGAGGAGAAAGAAGGCGAACCGAAATAGCCAGAGCCTTAGCCATTGAACCTAAGTTTTTGCTTTTAGATGAACCCTTCGCCGGAATCGACCCGATTGCAGTACATGACATTAAAAGCATAGTCCGTATTTTAGCCGATCAGGGCATCGGAATTTTGATAACCGACCACAATGTCAGGGACACCTTGGAGATAACCGACAGGGCATACATAATCGGCAGCGGAGAAATTGTAGAACAAGGCTCACGCGATGAAATTCTAAATTCGGAAATTGCCCGAAAAATATATCTTGGCGAAGAATTTAGAATGTAATTGGAGATGAGATGATAGACTTAATCGTTTTTTTAGGCAACTACGGAAAAAAATACGAAAATACAAGGCATAATGCAGCTTGGGTTTTATGCGATTCAATAGAGATAGGCACAAATGCCGTGTGGCAGGGTAAATTTAAGGGGCAATATGCAAAGCTGCCTTCTTCTATGACGCCCGGCAGGACTGTACATCTATTAAAACCCGAAACCTATATGAACCTATCGGGAGAAAGCGTAATAGCTGCAGCCTCCTTTTTTAGATTAAAGCCTGAAAATATTTTAATAGTGCATGATGAGCTGGAATTAAAACCCGGTATTCTCAGCTTCAAGTGGTCGGGAGGTCTCGGCGGACATAACGGATTACGCTCCATAAAATCGGTTTTAAATACGGCAGATTTTTTCCGCCTAAGGATAGGCATAGGCCGGCCTGATTTTTCATCTCAAGGAGGAGATGCTTCCCCCGATATTTCAGGTTATGTGCTTTCCCGCTTTGCACAATCCGAATTGGATGTCCTAAAAAGCCAAGTATCTCAAGCCGACTCTTTTTTTAAAGAATTATTGGAAGCTGATGAGCCTCAATCTCTTATAAAAAAATGGGCTAAGGTACTGCCTCTTCAAAGTTAAAGTCCCGCTTAAGATTTTTTTTATTTTTCCGAAACTAAAATGAGGAACGATAATGAAAAAAATACCGGTTTTATTAATTTTTATTAGTCTTTTTTTGATGACTGCTTTTTCGGAACAGTCTGCTTCTTTAGAAGATTACCAAAAACTCGTAGAGTCTATTGTCCGCGTTGAAGCTCCTAAAATTAAGGATGGGCATATAATTTTTACTTCAACCGCAAGGCGGCATGTAGGTATAGCCTTTTCTCATGAAGATTACAAACATATCCATTCCTTTAAAAAGCTCCCCCAAAATGAACTATATGAAGGCAAGGAGCCCATCTTGTTCTATATTTTTCCGATTCCTGATGAGCTAATGGAAATAAAATACAGACTTGTAATAGACGGGCTTTGGTCATCGGATCCGATAAATAGTAACACAGCCTTTGATAACATACACAGTATGAGCATTTCACGTATTGAAGTCCCTTACAAAAAAGAGTATAAAACAGAGGTAAGCGGTAAAAGTTTGGTAAAATTTACCTACTTAGGTGAGCCTAAAAAAAACATAAGGCTTGCCGGCTCTTTTAATAATTGGGATCCCTTTATGTACGATCTTATCGAGGTTTCTCCGGGACGATATGAGTTGAATTTAAATTTGCCGTCCGGAACTTGGTTATATGCTTACTTTTCAGGCGGAAGCCAGCTGCCGGATAATACAAATAAAAATTATGTATATACGGCCGATGGACGGGTTGCTTCAGTTATAACCGTTCAGTAACCCGATAAACATCGTATTATTTTTATAGGAGATTAAGTATGCACGAATATATTATACAAGGCGGATTTCCCGTAAAGGGAACAATAAAAGCAAGCGGAAATAAAAATGCAGCCCTGCCCTGCATTGCTGCCGCCATCCTTTCGGAAGAACCCATTATCCTTAAAAACATTCCCGAAATTGAGGACGTTTTTGTAATGCTTCAAGTTTTTGAAGCTCTGGGTGGGCACTACGAAAAAATAGAAAAAAACGTATTTAAGCTCCAAATAGAAAAGGTAAAAACAAGCAAGATACCTGAGGATCTTGCGACAAAGATAAGGGCTTCTATTTTATTTGCAGGCCCGCTTTTGGCAAGAACAGGTAAGGCTGTTTTGCCCCCTCCGGGAGGAGACGTTATCGGAAGACGCCGCCTCGATACCCATTTTTTAGCCTTGACGGAATTGGGCGCCAGAGTCGAAACCGACCAAAATTTTTCTTTTATTGCACATAAACTGATGGGAGAAGATATCTTTTTAGATGAAGCCTCCGTTACGGCAACGGAAAATGCTATCATGGCAGCCAGCCTCGCAGAAGGAACTACCATCATATCAAACGCAGCAAGCGAGCCCCATGTTCAAGAGCTTTGTAAGATGTTAAATAAGATGGGAGCAAAAATCAGCGGAGTAGGCTCCAATATACTGACTATCGAAGGTGTCAAAAAATTAAACGGTACGGAACACCGCATCGGCCCTGACTATATGGAAATAGGCTCTTTTATCGGTCTCGCTGCCGTTACCCGCGGCCAGCTTAAAATTACCGATGTAGAACCGAGAGATATGAGACCGCTGCGTGTAGCCTTCGGCAAGTTGGGTATAGGCTGGTCTTTAGAAGGAACAACCCTTACCGTTCCCGATAAGCAAAAGATGCAGGTAAACTGTGACCTCGGAGGAATGATACCCAAGATTGACGATGCCCCATGGCCGGGTTTTCCGCCTGATCTTACGAGTATAATGACTGTAATAGCAACGCAGGTAGAAGGCACGGTTTTAATTCATGAAAAGATGTTTGAATCCAGAATGTTCTTTGTAGATAAGCTAATCGGAATGGGTGCCCGTATTACCTTGTGCGATCCTCACCGAGCAGTCATTTCGGGCCCAAGCTCCCTCCACGGAAGCGAATTGGTTTCTCCCGATGTAAGAGCCGGCATGGCCATGGTAATTGCCGCCTGCTGTGCTCGAGGAGAAAGCATTATCCGGAATGTCTACCAGATAGAAAGAGGTTATGAGCATCTGGTCGAAAGGCTCAAATCCATAGGCGTAAAAATAGAGCTTAAAGAAAAATAGAAAATAGTTTAAAAAAAAATTAAAAAAACTATTGACTAACCTTCATTTTTTTTGTAAACTCCCAATTACTTTCAATATAAATGTGTGCTGATATTGTTTGAATAGTATGTTATTCTTTAAGCATAACAAATCATTCTAATAGAATAAAATACTGACTCTTTAAGGCTCGCAAAGCACATCCCATTATTTAATTCGTTTTTTATATTATATTTTTAAGGATGAGTCTATGAATGACACCAAGGAGAAAATATATCTCAAAGATAGTGGAATAGGCGGATCGTCAATTTTAACAATAAAAAGAAAAATCATGATTGCCTTAATTTCGGTTCTATCTGTTTTTTTGATTCTTACAAGTATAGTTCTTGTAAAAAAACTAAGTGGAACTTCAAAACGAAACGCTGTTGTAAAATTATATGATTCCAGTAAAAACCTCGGCTTCTTTATCGAGACGATTATCAAGAATGTATACGATACAAATAAAACCTTAGCAAAAACATTTGAATCCTTCCAAGATATTCCGCCGGAAAACAGAAGATCTTATTTCAATAGTTTACAAAAAGAAATTTTAAGAGATTCGGAAAAATTTATAGATGTATGGACTGTTTGGGAACCTAATGCTCTCGATAAGCTTGATTACAAATTTAAAAACACTGAAGGTCATGATAATAGCGGGAGATTTATTCCATACTGGACAAAGGTCAACGGTAAAATTTCAATGGTGCCCTTAACCGAATATGTAAGCAGTTTTTGGTATGAAAAACCTAAGACCTCGCAGCATGGTATCTTGATTGAGCCCAATAAATATGAACTCCAAGGAAACATGATTTATGTTGCAGGTACTGCAATCCCAATACGTGACAAAACAGGAAAATCCTTAGGAGTTGTAGGAATTGACTACTCCCTTGATTATATGCAGGAAAAACTTTCACAAGAAGTTTTTTTTAAATCAGGCTATGCAATTCTCATTTCAGCTAAAGGCACCGTTCTTGCACATAAAAATAAAAACCTAATATCAAAAACCCTTCCCGAATTTGAAAACAAAGAAATAGCAGATTACTTTTTTGATGCAAAGAGGTCTCTTACTCCATTTTTAATTGAAACCCAAATAAACGGAAATAAGCATCTTGAAGTATTTACACCTGTAAAGATAGGCCGAACGAATGAAATATGGTTTGTAGGCACTTCAATACCGGAAAAAGAAATCTATGAAGAAAGTACAAACTTAATTAAACTTGTTTCCATAATTTTATTGGCAGGCTTTATTGCATCAATAATCATTCTGACATTTATAATAAACGGAATCACAAAGAGAATTTCAAACGTAGTTAAAGCTCTCAGAAATATTGCTCAAGGAGATGGAGACTTGACAGCCCGCTTAATAGGAAAGGGTAAGGATGAAATTGCAGACCTATCTAATTCCTTTAATCAAACAATAGAAAAAATAGGTTTTACGGTAAGGAATGTTGCAAACAGTACTTTGGATATGCAAAAAACAGGAGAAACTCTTGCAGTAAACGTTTTTGAAACCGCAAGTTCAATAAGCCAAATAAGTAAAAATATTTTAAAGGTAAAAGACCAAGCAGAGTCTCAGTCGGCAAGTGTGAGTGAAGCTACTGCAAATGTCGAACAAATTCTTCAAACAATAAAACAGTTAGACGGCCGTATTGAAAGTCAGGCTGCAAATGTTGTGCAATCTTCTTCAGCGATTGAAGAAATGGTTACTAATATTTCTTCAGTAACAAAAATATTGGACCAAAGCGATTCGGCAATTAAAGAGTTGGCAGATGCAACAGTCTACGGTAAGGACGCCCTCCACCTTTCAAATTCGGTTACACAAAAAATTGCAGAAGAGTCAGGCAGCTTGATTGAAGCTTCAAATGTAATTCAGCATATTGCAAGTCAAACAAACCTTTTAGCAATGAACGCTGCAATTGAAGCTGCCCATGCAGGGGAAGCCGGAAGAGGCTTTGCAGTAGTTGCGGATGAAATCAGAAAATTAGCCGAAGAATCAAGTCTTCAAGGAAAATCAATTTCTTCTGCTCTTAAGAAATTCTCAGAAGAAATTGAAACATTAGCAAAATCTTCAAAAACCGTAGAAGAAAAATTTAATGCAATTTTTAGCCTTGCTGAAAATGTAAAATCAATGAGCAGCAGCGTTATGACTGCAATGAACGAACAAGAAAACGGAAGTAACGAGGTGCTGTCGGCTATACATGATATAAATAATATCACACTGGAAGTTCAATCAGGCTCTGCCGAAATGCTAAAGGCCGGTGAAGATGCCGTAAAAGAAATGAATCGGCTTGAAGGATTAACACAGATTATAAATGACAGCATCCAAGAAATGTCGGCAGGTACAGACCAAATACAAACTTCCTGTTCCGAAGTAAAGGGTATTTCACAAAAAAATAAAATGAATATTGAAGCCCTTGCAGAAGAGGTCGGCAAATTCAAAATATAACGGGACACTTAACCTCTTCCTATTATATAAAATTTATGATATTCTGAGCCTTAAGTTTAACAAAAGGCTCGGTTTACAATATGCTTAACTTTATTTTAAAGAGGATTTTATACGGTATTCTTACAATGTTCATCGTTGCAAGTATTACCTTTTTTTTAGTGCATATTATTCCGGGCAATCCCATTGAAACCATAGCTGAAAATTTACCTGGAGAAAGACGAACCGAGCTTTATTCTCAATACGGATATGACAAATCTCTTTTTACTCAATACATAGTTTTTTGGAAAAATCTTTTAGTTAAGGGCGATTTAGGAACCTCGCTTTATTACCGAGGAAGACTTGTTACCGATGTAATAAAAACCCACGCACCTATTTCGGCAAGACTGGGACTGCAAGCATTATTTTTCGGCGTTTCAGTTGGTTTAAGTTTAGGTATATTATCAGCAGCTAAACGCGGAAAAAAATTCGATTATGCCGTTATCCTAATCGCAGTTATAGGAATATCTGTCCCAAGTTTTGTTATGGGACAAATGCTGCAATATTTTTTCGGCATTAAACATAATCTTCTTCCGATTACAGGTTGGGGAAGTTTTAAATATACAGTCCTGCCTTCTTTAGCCTTGGCCATAGGCCCCATCGCAAAATATTCCCGCTATATGCGATCCAATTATTTGGATATTATAAACCAAGATTATATTTTAACTGCAAGAGCAAAGGGAGCTTCAAAGGTAAGAATTATAAAAAGCCATATTCTAAGGAACGCTTTTTTACCGATCATAACTATGCTCGGCCCTCAAATAGCCTTTACATTCACAGGCACTTTTATAATCGAAAATATTTTTTCGGTTCCAGGACTAGGCTCCTATTTTGTGCGTTCAATTTCAGAAAGAGATTATACGATGGTAATGGGTCAAACTATTTTTATTTCTTTTTTATATGTAGCATCTCTTATTATAGTAGATATAGCTTATAATTTGCTAGACCCGAGAATTAAGGTGCAAGCAAAAAATGAGGTTCTTTAAAAATGGATGAAAAAAAAATTGCAAACTATGATGATCCGAGTAAAGAATTAAATTTAAGTCCATCTGATTTTGAACCCGTTATAAGAACAAAAAAGACGCTTCAAACAACAAGGGTCAGTATAGGCTTTTGGGAAGATGTAAGACGGAGGTTTAAAAAAAGCAAAAGAGCTCTTTTTTCTTGTGCAGTCTTGGGATTAATTATTTTGATATGTTCATTCGGCCCGATTTTAAGCGGACGGTCGGCTGATGACGGAAACTTAAAAGAAAAAAATTTAAGTCCCTCGTTTTCTCATTTTTTTGGGACGGATGAATTGGGGCGTGATATATTTACAAGGGTCTGTAAGGGCGGCAGGGTTTCTCTTATAATTGCAATTATAGGAGCTGCAATCGATATGAGCATAGGTTTAATTTATGGAGGCATTTCAGCATACTCAGGCGGAAGAACCGATACTATAATGATGCGTATAGTCGAAATACTTTCAAGTATTCCTTATTTAATTACCGCTATTTTAATTTCTCTTATTTTCGGCAAGGGAATTTTTTCGATTATCATCGCAATGACAATTACAGGCTGGTGTTTTACTGCACGGCTTGTGCGCGGTCAAGTCTTGCAGATAAAAAATCAGGATTTTATTTTGGCGGCACAGGCTTTGGGCACGGGCTCATTTAAAATCATAATAGAACATTTACTTCCCAACACTGTGAGCATTATGATAATCGCCTTAACATTTGATATTCCTTCATTTATTTTTGGAGAAGCTTTTTTATCTTATATCGGCTTAGGAATTCAGCCGCCATATACCAGCTGGGGAGTGTTGGCATCAGAGGCACAAAAGACAATGCTTTTTTATCCTTACCAATTATTTTTTCCTGCCCTTTTTATAAGTCTGACAATTTTATCCTTGCAGATTATCGGCGATGCTTTACGGGATGCAATGGATCCGCATTTAAGGAAGTACAAATGAGACCTATTTTACAAGTTAAAGATTTGGCTGTTACTTTCAAAAATTACGGCGGGACAATCCATGCCGTAAACGGTATCTCTTTTAATCTATACGAGGATGAAACTCTTGTACTTGTCGGAGAGTCCGGCTGCGGAAAAAGCGTTACGGCTCATTCAATTTTAAAACTCCTCCCCGGAAAAAAAACACGCATACACGAAAAATCTCAAATTATTTTTGAAGATAAAAATATCTTGGAATATTCCGAAGAAGAAATGCAGCACATAAGAGGAAATGAAATATCCATGATTTTTCAAGACCCTCTGACATATTTAAACCCTACAATGCCCATAGGCAAGCAGGTTATGGAAAGTATTTTAATTCATCAAAGGTTGAGCAAAAAAGAAGCCTTAGAGCGAACTATAAAAATTTTAGAGCTGGCTCAAATTCCTGACCCCGAAAAAAGACTCAAGCAATATCCTCACGAATTTTCGGGCGGTATGAGGCAGAGGGTTTTAATCTCGATAGCCCTAGCAAGCAATCCTAAAATTTTAATTGCCGACGAACCTACAACGGCACTGGATGTTACAATTCAAGCCGAGATATTGGAACTTATACAAAAAATTCAAAAAGAAACAAAGACAGCCGTAATGCTCATCACGCATGACCTCGGAATTGCAGCCGAAATTGCAGACCGCATTCAGGTTATGTATGCCGGAAAAATCATTGAGCGCGGAAAGGCCGAAGATATTTTTAAAAATGCACAACACCCGTATACAAGGGCATTGCTTGCAGCCGTTCCCTCAATAGACCAATTAAAAGAAAATAAACTTTATTCACCCGAAGGTAATCATCCCGATATGCTTTCTATTTCAGACGGCTGTGCTTTTGCCGACAGATGCGAAAAGTGTATGAAGGTTTGCCTTAGGCATAAACCTTCCGAAATGCGGGTAAGAGATGAACACTTTACTTCCTGCTGGCTTCAACATGAATTTGCAAAAGGAAAAAACAATGGCTGATACCCTTTTAGAAGTTTGCAATTTAAAAAAATATTTTACTCTGGGCCGTAAAGAAATTTTACATGCAGTGGATGATGTAAGCTTCACGGTAAACCGCGGAGAAACGGTAGGCATTGTAGGTGAATCGGGCTGCGGCAAAACCACTTTAGGTAGAACCGTCCTCGGCCTTTACCGCCCTACTGCCGGAAAAATAATTTTTGATGGAACCGAAATCGACTCGGCTTCAAAAAAAGAACTGCATACTTTTAAAAAGAGGGCGCAAATAATTTTGCAAGATCCTTTTGCTTCTTTTAATCCCCGTATGACAATTTCGCAAATTATTTCGGAAGGAATGGAAGCTCACAATTTATATAAAACAAAAAAAGAAATGGAGAATAGCGTATACTCTCTTCTTGAAACCGTAGGCCTTGTTCCCGAACATGCCAATAGATTTCCGCATGAATTTTCGGGAGGGCAAAGACAAAGAATAGGAATTGCAAGGGCTTTGGCAGTGGAGCCCGACTTTATAGTTTGTGATGAGCCTATTTCTTCCCTCGATGTTTCAATTCAAGCTCAAATAATAAATTTATTGATAAGGCTTCAAAAAGAATTTAAAATGACCTATCTATTTATTGCCCATGATTTATCTATAGTAAAATATATTTCCGATAAGGTCGGCGTTATGTATTCGGGGAAACTTGTAGAATTTGCAAAAAGTGCCGACCTATATAAAAAACCGCTTCATCCTTATTCTCAAGCCTTAATTTCTGCAATCCCAAGTACCGATATAGATTCCCCTATGTCGGCACGGCGTATTCATATCCATGGAGAAATAAGCAGTGCAATCAATCCCCCTCAAGGCTGCCGTTTTTATAAACGCTGCCCAAAGGCTTTTGAAAAGTGCAAATCAATTCCGCCCGAATTAATAGAAACGGAAGAAGGGCACTTTACTGCCTGCCATTTAATCAATCCTCTATTATAAAACCTAAATTTGTTACAACCCTACGCAAACCGAAATTTGAAATTGAAGGGACTTCAACAAAAAATTTATTTTCTTTTTTTATTATTAAAGAGCTGGAACCTCCTCCATCTAAATGTATAGCGTCTTGCGCTCCAAGCTTTTTCATAAAAAAATGCGCTTGGTCATAAGTGATACCTCTGCTCCTTTTTTTATTTTCACCTTCTGCAAAAAAAAGATATAAAGTTTTTCCTCCATCTGCAAGACCTACACAGGTTCTTGAATCTTCTTTTTTACTGATATTTGTTATTATAGGCTTTCCGTCTTTTAAGATTATTCTATTACCGCTTACGGCATATTCAATATCAGCTTTAATGTCTTCCGTATTTTGGGACTCTATTATAAAGGCAGAATTATCGTCTAAAAAGCATAGTGCCCCATATTTAGGGAAAGGCTTAGATAAATTTATTTTTTTATCGATATGAATTCCAAGAGGCTCACCCCTTAAAGAAAACGAAAAAGATATTACATTAAAAAATGCGGCATTCAAGGCTATCACAGTATTATGCCTTCTAGCAAAACTTAAAGTTGTTTCTCTTTTTACCATACCTTTGCCGTTAAAAAGTGCAGGTTCAGTTACAACTATTTTTAATTTAGGATTAGTCAGATCTATTTTTACAGCATGTACAATGAGAGGATATTCTTCATATTTAATATGTGAAAGAAAAATCCCTTCTGTCAATTTTTCCCAAACAAAATTTTTTTCCGAATTTTCTATAAAAGAAAATTCAGGACTGTTTTTTGGGTAAAAAGTTTGGCAAGAACAAAATAAAAAAATAACAAAAATAAAATACATTAAAAATTTATTGCATTTAGAATTTGAATACATAAATACCTCCAGTAAACCCTATTCTACAATTAAAATTTATAATATTCAACTCCTTTTTAAGATTGATTTTATTATTTTATTTTGATATAATAAAAAAATGAATAGCGGTAATATAATAAAACTTGTAAGAATTGCCTCTCTAATTTCTCTTATCGGAAACATAATAATATGCATCGCAAAACTTGTAATAGGAATTTATGCAAACAGTCTTTCAGTAATCGGCGATGGAATTGACTCTGCTACGGATGTCGGCATTTCTATTATGACCCTTGCAGTAAGTTTTATAATAGGAAGACCTTCGGATAAGAAACACCCATGGGGTCATCAAAGAGCTGAAACTATGGCCTCACTCATCTTAGCCTTTATAATTATGATAGCCGGATTTCAATTATTTATCACAGCAACAGGGAAACTCATAAATGTTTATAAAGGAACCGTAACTATTCTGATGCCTCACATATTTGCCGTTATTGTTACGGTATCTTCAATTGCGGTAAAATTACTTTTAGCCCTAAACCAGTATATTATAGGCAAAAAAACCGGCAGCATGATGATTCAAGCCAATGCAAAAAATATGACAAATGACGTAATTCTTTCCGCTTCGGTTTTAGCAGGTCTTGCAATTTCACATTTTTTTAAAGCTCCTATTTTCGATGCAGTTACAGCCCTCCTCGTAAGCCTTTGGATTATGAAATCGGGTATAGAACTTTTTATGGAACTAAATATCGAATTAATGGACGGGAATACAAACGATATTTTATATAAACAATTATTTGAAGCCGTTAATTCCGTTGAAGGAGCTCATAATCCTCACCGTGCAAGAATCAGACGTATGGCCAATCTTCTGGATATAGATTTGGATATTGAGGTCGATGCCGCAATCAGTATTTATGAAGGTCATTGTATAGCGGAAAAAGTAACTTCAGCAATTAAAGAAAAAATAGAAAATGTTTATGATATAATGGTACACATTGAACCGTACGGAATTCATAACAATGAAGAGGAAGGCTTCGGTTTATCCGAAAAAGATATAAACAACTAATTAAGTTTTGCTTTTTCTTTTTTCCAAAGGTCGATAAATTCCAGCATATATTGTTGAATATCGCCGAACCATTCTTTTTGAAATTTACAAGCCTCAACGCCCAAATACCTATAATGCCAGCACTCCCATTTATAGCCTGTAATATGCTCCATACCTTTCGGGTAAGATAAAGACCAGCCATACTTCCACGCATTTTTAAGCATCCATTTCCCTTCAGCAGTATCGGCGTAGGCATCCGTAATTGTACCAAAGTCAATGGCAGTACCAAGTTGATGCTGACTGGCCCCCGGATGAGCAGAAAAAGACTGAGTATTTTTTTTACCATGCACATTTACATATTTTGAAAAAAGTTTTGACTGATAGCTATAAGAACGATAACCTGAACTTACCCTTATTTCTATTCCATTTTTTTTTGCGTCTTCTGCCATTTTTTGCAATGGACGTTCTGCAATTTTTGCAAGATATATATTGGTACGATCCAGAACATACTTTCTATCTTTTATGTCATAGAGTAATATAATATTTTTAGTTTTATAATTTTTATCAAGAAGATTAAGCTTATCTACCAAAATCAAAGCATCTTCTTTTTCATTATTTAATACGTTATTTAAATTCTTAAAAAAAATATTTCGATTGTTATTTATTTTATTAAAAATATCCTTAGGAAACCGTTTTGAAATATACGTATATACTTTTTTATATACATCTTCATCGGAAATTTTATTGTTCGGATAAATAGAAAATATAAAGACAAAAAAGAAAAATAGAAAGAAAATTTTCTTTAGAGTAAAATACATATTTTAAATCTAATAAAAATTATTTATATCTCACCGACGGAATGGATAATATTAAACACATCTGAAAATCCTGTTGAATCCAGAGCCATTTTGACATCCTTGGCCGGATTCAACACATACATCTTGTGTCCGTTATCCTCACTATCATTATGGGCAGACATAAGCACGCCAATTCCCGACGATGATAGTGATGTTACCTTTGATAGATCCAAAATTGTATCGTGATCTTTAATTGCCGAATATACTCTTTTTTCAAAATCGCCGGATGTATATAAATTAACAGAACCTTCTATAGATAATAATAAGCATCCGGATACCTCTGATTCATTAATAATTAAATTTTCCATAAAACTTCCTTATATATGTTTAAATGTCATAATAGTAATATCATCTTCAATTTCATGAGCAATATAATCCAAGAACGTTTTATATATTGCATTAGAAATTTCTTTAGCAGACTTAGTCTTATTCGCTGCAATTAAACGGCTTACCCTCTCATTTCCGAATTTGTCGCCTTTTAAATTCTTGGAATCCAACAAACCGTCAGTCGTAAATACTATAATATCATTACGGTTCATTGTAATTTTTCTGACCTTCAAAAAGGGACGTATATTTTTTACAAAACCTAATACTCTTCCCTCTCCCTGTATTTCGATAACATTTTTATAAGAATCAATATACATAGACATGAGAGGAATACCACAGTTAAGATAGTATATTGTTGAGGTCTTAAAATCCATAATACCGAAAAGCCCCGCAAGGAAAGTTCCTTTAGGAAGATTATTCTTAATAAAAGAATTTATTTTTACTACAAGTTCTTTAAAATCGGGAGTTTCCGAAAGATAAGTATGCATAACAGACTTCAAAATAACCATTGACATGCTTGCACTTAATCCTTTACCGGAAACGTCTCCTATCAAAAATAAATATCTATCTTCAGACAATCGAATAAAGTCGGTAAAATCGCCTCCCAATTGGTGAGCCGAAAAAGCAACAGAATCCACATCAATAACTTTCTTTTCAACAATATCTATATTCTTTTGGATTGAACCGATAATTTGATCGGACATTTCTATTTCTCTATCGAGAATAAGAACTATATCCTGCTTTGCTATATTCCGCAAATAATATACAACTAAAAAGAAGTAAGAATAAAGACTATTTAAGACATCAAAGTCATATGTGGTATAAGCCTCTTTTCTTTTTTTAGAAGAAATGGAAATAACACCTATCAATTTTTGGCCTTCACGTACACAAATTAATATTTCGGCATACGTACTGTTCATAAAACTTATTAATTCACTTCTTACATCGGAAAAAAGAGGGTTTGTCAAAACTTGAGATCGCATTACAACCTGAATATTTTCATTCAATAAAAATTTAAAAATAGGTTGAGCAGCATCAAAGGTAGAAGTTATATCTATGGTCGAATAAACAGGTTCCAATATTTCATTTTCACTTGTAATCAAAATATTGATAGAACCGGCATTTAGTTGTTCCAATAGAATATTAGAAAAATTGTTCATGACTTTTTCACGGCCTTCCGTATAGTCAACCCGTTGCAATTTTTCTTCTATAACTTTTGCGTATTCTGAAGTATCACCCAAAAGCCATTTAAATTTTTGAGAAACAAAATTCCTAATAACAAGAAAAATTAGAGCTCCTACAATCAGCAAAACAATCTGAAGATAAAAATTACGGACATAGGTAAGAACCCACGAAGCCCAATATCCTGTTACGGCAGCAAATACTAAAATAAAAATCAAAAATCTGAATAAGGCAAGGGACAGCTGTTTTCTATCATATACCATTGAGGTTGAAAATCCGAATGAGGTAAAAAATACTAAAAGCAGATATCCAAGAGGTGTTATAGCTATTGCCCATGAAAAAATAGTAGAAAGATAATATACAAAGCTCCAAATAATTACGCTAAAAAAAAGAGCCAGAAAATAAATTATCATCTGCTGTCTGTAAATTCTACGTCCTTCCCTAAAAACTTTATATATAGAAATCAACATTGCCAAAACAGGTACAACCAAAAGGAGTATCCTTTCAAAAATGCCTGAGGCAGGATTTCCAGCTATCATAACTGATGTGAATTTAAAACCTGATAGAGGATTCCAAAAGAAGCCTTTTATAAAGAAAATTGCCAATGCAGCAATACCTAAATGCAAAATACCATTAAGCACTGTAAAAGGAGTATTTTTTTTACGCTCAAAATAAGGCATTTTAACGGTAAACTGCAAGGTAAAAAAGGAAATCAAAACCATCCCTATCATAAAAATTTTAGATATAATAAAAACCACGCCGGAAAAATTGAAATATAATGCTAATATTAAGGTCAAAAAAAGCAAGGTCGTTATTACTGTCATCCCGGCAACCATAAAAAGATCCCGCGCATAAGGCTCTTCTTTGACAATGAGGCTTGCAGCCAATATCGTTAAGACAATAAGAAAAAAGAATTCAAAAACAATCAGCCCCATATGTTACCCCTTAACCTTAGCACACATTATAGTAATATCATCTCGCATGGGCTGACTACCTGTATGAGCATAAGCCATACCGGCAACTTTTTGCACTATATCATCTGCGCTGGATTGAACAAAAGATTTTATAGATTCCATGTACATATCGGTCTCAGCTAATTCAACGCCTTCGCCATTCATGGCCTCAGGAACACCATCAGTCATCATCAAAATTACATCACCTCGATAAAGAGGTCTTTCACGCACTTCTATTTTATCGAAGTCAATGATACCTACAATACTGCAGGTAGATTCAAGAACCTTTACCTTGTAGCCATACGGGGATTCCGTAAGAATCATCGGATCTTCCATTGAGGCATTAACATATTTTATAGACATTTTTTCGGTGTCAACTAAACCTAAAAATAAAACCGTATACTTATCCAAAAGGCCCATTCTTTTTATGGCGCTGTCTACCGCCAACACAAGAGCAGGAAGGTCTTCTTTATTTTTTGCTATTTTAATTGTATTTACAACAATACCCATAACCAATGCAGCTGAAAGGCCCTTACCGGAGACGTCCCCTACAACTAGGAGGGTCTTATGCTCATCAATCTTTATAGCATCATAATAGTCTCCTGATACGTTTACAAGGGGTTTAAAATAAGCCGCCAACTCAAGCATAGGCATCTCAGGGAGCTTTTGAGGTAAGAAAGCCTTTTGTGTGTTGGCAACCATGTTCCATTCTTGGCTTAATTCTGAAAAGTATAAAAGCTTCTCAAGAGTAGTAACCCTGTTTTGATAAGTCAAAAATTCCGAAAACATTGTATTAAAAATCTCAGGTTCAACCTCATTAAAATATCCGCAAATAATAAAAAATTGCATTTTTTCTAAAATTACCGCAGCAATACGGGCATCTTTAAGTTTACAGCCCTGCATATCGGCATTAAAAAAATAAACTCCTGGTTTGTATCCCACTGTGATTTCATGCAAAGAAGCATAAGTTTCCGGAGAAGAAATAAATCTTGAAGCGCTGTTATATAAAACGATATTTTCTATAGAATCTACAAGCATTACCGAACAGTCACCTGAATATTCAAGCTCATTATTTATGGCATCTATTAAATTTTCTATAGTGTAACAAAATCGAGTTTTTTTCAAAAATTCCGCAAAAACCTTAGTTTTAGGCTTATCATATTCTCTACTTTCTATTTTCTTATAAGAGGTACGTATAAGATAGTCTGCAAAGATTGCAACAATGACAAAGACCAAAGCTCCTATGATAAAACGATGAACCTGAGTAATCTCAGGAATTCTAGCCAACCTGCTCAAAGCCAGAGTCATATCATTAGCCGAATAAAATTTACCTAAAAACAAAAATCTCGGGCTGACAAATATCAAGAAGAGAGCAAAAACACTCCCCATCCCAATACTTATCAGAATATTCGAAAGTAATTTACGTAATTTTATCATTATGATCTTCTCCAGCTTTGGAGGTATTATATCATAAAATAAAATAAAAATAAAGTGTAAAGTAAAAATTTTTAAGGTAAATCCTTTAGGGCTATGAGGCTCGGATTTTCGTTTTCTCCTTCAAGTTCTGAAATTTCCTGCAAAAGTTTTCTTGATTTTGATGACAATTTTGAAGGAATTTGCACTTGAATTTGAATATAAAGATCGCCCTTTCGGCCTATTCCTGAAGGAACACCTTCACCTCTGATTCTTAAAAGTTTCCCGTTTTGTGTTCCGGCCGGAATTTTAAGTTTTAAGGTTTTTTCGTCAAGGGATTTGATGTTTATTTCTCCGCCCAAGGCAGCCTGAGTCATTGAGATGGGAACTGCACAGTAAAGATCTATTCCGTTCCGCTCAAAATGAGGATGAGCTTGAACAAAGATAAATACAAAGAGGTCGCCATAATCCCCGCCTGCCTGACCTGCATTTCCTTGACTGGGAATAGTAATCCGTTTTCCGTTTTCGACACCGGCAGGAATGGTAACGATTATACGCTGTTTTTTGCGCTTCAAGCCGTTTCCACCGCACTTTTTACACGGTTTTTCGATTATGGAGCCTTCGCCGCCGCAGGTAGGGCATGGCCTAGATATAGAAAAGAAACCGGTACTCTGACGCACCTGCCCGGTACCCTTACAATCGGGGCACATCCTTTTTGAGCTTCCGCTTTCGCTGCCTGTTCCATGACATTCGGAGCATTTTTCATTGCGGGTATAACTGAGTTCGGCTTTTTTTCCGTAAACGGCATCAACAAAAGAAATTTGAAGATCATAGCGCAAATTGGAACCGCGTATAGGGCCTGCATGACGGCCTCCAAAGCCCGATGAGCGGGCAAAGCCTCCGCCGAATAAATTTTCAAAAATATCCGAAAAGCTTCCGCCGAAAATGTCTTCAAAACCTTGGAAGGCAGAAGGATCATAGCCTCCGCCGCCCGCCATTCCGTCTACACCGGCATGACCGAATTGGTCATACATGCTGCGCTTTTTTTCGTCGATAAGAATTTCATAAGCTTCGGTTGCTTCTTTAAATTTTTCTTCAGCAGCCTTATCCCCTTGGTTTTTATCGGGATGATACTTGATTGCTAATTTTCGATATGCTTTTTTGATGTCATCATTTGAGGCTTTTTTATCTACGCCCAAAACCTCATAATAGTCTCTTTTAGATGCCGGCACTAAAAACTCCCAGTGTAAAAATTTGGGAACCTCTAAAAACATCAGTTTTTAGAGGTTCCTGTTTATTAAGGCTTAAAATTTATTTATCATTATCATCATTTACGACTTCATAGTCAACATCATCGGCAGTGCCGGTTTTGGGACCTGAAGTACCGTAATCGGTTCCCGCTTGGGCACCCTGAGAACTGCCGGCATTAGGATCGGCTCCTGCTTGAGCTCCCTGCTGCTTGTACATTTCTTCTGCAATTTTATAGGCTGCCTGCTGGAGGCTTTCGGTCTTTGCCTTAATGTCAGCCGTATTATCGGAATTAAGAGCCTGTCTTAAATCGGCTATTGCAGCTTCAATTTTTTGCTTATCGGCAGCACCGATCTTATCTCCCATTTCTTTGAGAGTTTTTTCGGTTTGATAAATAAGAGAATCGGCATTATTTTTTGCTTCAACCTTTTCTTTTTCGAGCTTATCGTTTTCGGCATTGGCTTCAGCTTCTTTTACCATTCTATCGATTTCGCTCTCGCTTAAACCGCTTGAGCTTTCGATTCTGATATGCTGTTCTTTTCCGGTTCCGAGGTCTTTTGCCGAAACATGAACAATACCGTTTGCGTCGATATCGAAGGTAACTTCAATCTGAGGAACTCCGCGCGGTGCGGGAGGAATACCTACGAGGTCAAAATTGCCGAGTGTTCTGTTTTGGCTGGCCATACCGCGTTCTCCCTGCAATACATGGATAGAAACGGCAGTCTGTCCGTCAGCAGCCGTCGAGAAAACCTGGCTCTTCCTTGTCGGAATCGTAGTATTTCGGTTGATAAGGGGCGTAAATACGCCTCCCATCGTTTCGATACCCAAAGAAAGAGGAGTAACATCCAAGAGAAGAACATCTTTAACATCTCCGCCCAAGATACCGCCCTGAATAGCGGCACCCATTGCTACGGCTTCATCGGGGTTTACGCTCTTAGAACCTTCTTTGCCGAAAATTTCCTTTATAATCTGTAAAATTTTAGGCATTCGGGTTGAACCGCCAACCAAAAGAATATCATCGATTTTATCGGGAGTTATACCCGCATCTTTTAAGGCTTTTCGGCAAGGCTCCTTTGTTCTTTCAAAGAGGTCTTCCGTCATCTGCTCAAACTTAGCCCTGGACAAGCTCTTTTGTAAGTGCTTAGGTCCGTTTGCATCGGCTGTAATAAAGGGTAAGTTTACCTCCGTATTTGCAACCGAAGAAAGCTCAATCTTTGCCTTTTCAGCGGCTTCGCGCAAACGCTGTAAGGCCATTCTGTCTTTGGACAGGTCAATTCCGGTATCTTTTTTAAACTCGTCAACAAGCCAGTTTACTATTCTGTTATCAAAATCATCACCGCCGAGGTGGGTATCTCCGTTTGTGGATTTTACCTCAAAAACGCCGTCGCCCAATTCAAGAATGGAAATATCGAAGGTTCCTCCTCCAAGGTCATATACGGCGATTGTTTTTTCTTTTTTAGAATCCTTGTTAAAACCGAAGGCCAAGGAAGCGGCTGTCGGCTCGTTTATGATTCGCTTTACTTCCAAACCGGCAATCTTTCCGGCATCCTTTGTTGCCTGCCTTTGAGCATCATTAAAATAAGCAGGAACCGTTATAACGGCCTCGGTTACGCTTTCGCCCAGATAGTCCTCGGCGGTTTTTTTCATTTTTTGCAGAATAAAGGCGGAAATTTCCTGTGTGGAATAAAGTTTTCCGTCAATGTCGATTCGTACATCATCTCCCTGAGGTACGATTTTGTAAGGAACGCGTTTTAATTCGTCTGTGAGTTCATTGTAGCGGTGACCTATAAAGCGCTTTACCGAATAAACGGTTCTTTCAGGGTTGGTAATCATTTGGTTTTTTGCAGGCTGGCCTACAACCCTTTCATCTTTTGAGGTAAAGCCTACAATGGACGGAGTAGTTCTTCCGCCTTCAGAGTTCGGTATAACGACGGGCTCGCCGCCTTCCATTACCGATACGCAAGAGTTTGTTGTTCCCAAGTCAATTCCAATAATCTTTCCCATTTTCAATATCTCCTATAACCTAATTTTCGTTTTTTTTATCGGCGGCTTCGCTTTCTTCCGCCTTTTTTTCATCCTGCTTTTCGGCAGGCATTAGTACCATTACCTTGGAGTGACGAATCACTCTTTCTTTTAGTTTGTAGCCTTTTTGAAGCTCTTCCCCTACAACAGCCTCTTTTACATCGGGAGACTGAATCATTGAAACGGCTTCGTGAAGGTTGGGGTCGAAGGCTTCTCCCTTTGCAGGATAATAGCTAAGTCCGTACTTTGAGCTCAACATAGAAACCATCTGGTTCTTTATCATCACAACACCTTCTACAAAGGCATTGTTTGCAGCCTCTCCGCCTTGAGTTTTGCCGGCATCAATAGCCCTGTCAAAATCATCGAGCACCTGTACGAGATCCAAAAGCAGATTGCTGTTTGCGTAGTCTATAGCTTCCTGCTTTTCCCTAATCATACGCTTGCGGTAGTTTTCAAAATCCGCAGCCTTACGCAAGTACTGATCCTGCCAGTCCCTGCAAATAGCTTCAAGCTCTTCTATCCGCTTTTCAGGACTTAACACATCATCATTTTTTTCACACTTGCCGCCGGTAGAACTGTTTTGCTCTGCTTTGTCTTCTTGAGGTTTTTCTTTTGAAGTTTCGCAACCGCATCCTTGTTCATCTTTCACCGCAGACTCATCTTTCGGCTGAAGGTCTTTTTCAAGTTCCTCCTTAGCAGCCTCTTTTTTGTCGGCATGTTTTTCATGATTCTTCTTCATTTGAACTCCAACTATAACTTTATCTTATAAGAAGATACTAATAGAAAAAAAAAGGGTCAAGGGTTTTTATAAAATCATAGTGGAAAATTTGCAAAATATTGCGGTATTGGAGGCTTCCATATATAAAAAACGCCGATTATTCCCGCATAAGAATAACCGGCATTAAAAAGTTCACTTGTTAGCCTCCCCTACGACCCCCTCGTTTTACAAAGGATGAGATAACTTAACCGCAGGAGGCAAATGTAAAATCGGCAGTTTCGAGCTTGTAATTCATAAGGGCAAAAATTTTAATTTAAAAAATTATATTCTTTCCTTTAGGCGTAAGGCTAATACCACCATATGAAAGGCCTGTATTTTCAGGAAAAAATATAAGTCCCTCCTGGCACATTTTGTCAAGTTCATCTCCAATTTCCTGCCTTGTATACTGACCCAAATATTCATTTATTTTTGAATCAAAACTAGCCATAGGAATAAAACCATTATTACCTATATTATTCTTAAAGTGTTTTATTATTGAAAATATTCCATCGCGTATCTTATTATTTGTCATAAATTTTTCTCCTTAAATTTTCAAAAAGTTAAATTTTTACAACAGACAGCAGAAACTATCTGTTGTGTACCACCTATGGTCGACATGCCAAGCGGAAGCCAATATAGTTAACCATGTAGTCAGGACTGTAGTAGTACCGAGCGCATACAGCGCAGTTCCACGCGTCGCTGACCCAGCCACCGCCGCGAAGAACACGGTAAGACCCTGATGCAGGCCCTGCATAGTCTGCTCCCGGCGAAGCCGGTATAGTGCCATACCTATCCCACAACCATTCCAACACATTTCCTGACATATCATATAAACCGTAGCCGTTAGGAGACTTCTTCTTTACCTCATGAGTTTTATCTCCGCTGTTTGAATAGTACCAAGCATAGTTTGTAAGTGCAGCCTCGGTATTTGTTCCTGCCCATTTATAATCCTTTCCTCCCTTAGCTGCCCATTCCCATTCAGCCTCCGTTGGAAGTCTAAAACCCTTTTTATTCATATCAAGCTCAGCATTATTCCAATCTGCATTATTACCTGTAGGAATTTGATCAAAGCTAAGAGCAGCAAAATCGACCGGAGATCCTCCAACATTTACCGTATAGCAGGGTTCAAGATTTAGTTTTATACTGAGTTTATTACAAAAAGCTATTGCATGATACCAGTTTACACTTTCTACAGGACGCTTTCCCTGTGTTTCGCCTGCAGCAGGTTCTTTGCCGGAGCTTCCATCGAAAAAGCTGGGATTATTGCCCATTACCGCCTGCCATAGCTCCTGCGTTACCTCAGTCTCTCCTATAAGATAGTCACTTAAACTTACTGTATGCGGCTTGTTATCATCGTAATCAACATGTCCCAACTGGGCATTTGTTACGGCGGCTATATCTTTCATGGTAAATTTGACTGAGCCTACAGTATATGTCTTATCAATGGAAGATTCACCTCCGCCGGATTTTCCCTGACCTGTAGGACAACCGGTCAATAAGAGCCCCGCCAACAACAACAATGCAGTAATAGATACTACCCGATTTAAGACCTTAGTCTTCAGTTTGGAATTAGTGTTTTTCATAGCTAATCTCTCCTTTAAAATAATTTAATTTATACAAAAAACCGCAAAGCCGAATAAATTCAACCCTGCGGTTTTTAGATTGAGAAAAATAAATATTAACAGCTTTAATTAGAGATATTTTACTTAATAGAGAAAATGGGGGGGGGTAAACTTAGGCTAACATTTTTCGGCACAGTACCGACACACAAAAAACTAAAATGAGAAAAATTGAATTTTAAGCCTAAGTAAGATTTTAGTTTCATACCTAGTATTATACTACAAAATATATAAAAAACCAAATCGTTTTGGACTTTGTTTAACCGTAAATATACAAAGTGTGCAAAGGTAAGAATCTTAATAATGCCGGAACTCACTACAATCTCCTTTCAGGTATAACAACCGGATAGCCCACAGCGTTAAAGATTTTAGCTTCAATGTTGTAAATGCTCAAAATATTTTGAGGATTCAGTACCTCTTCAGGACTGCCTTGTGCAAAAATTTTACCTTCTTTCATTGCAAAAAGGTAGTTACCGTAACGGGCTGCTTGATTTAAGTCGTGAAGAACCAAAACTACCGTAACCCCCGTTTCCTTGTTTAGACGGTTTACAAGCTCCAAGAATTCTATTTGATGAGCCAGATCCAAATAGGTGGTAGGCTCATCAAACAAAAGGATATCAGGCTCTTGGGCAAGAGCCATAGCGATCCAAGCTCTTTGTCTTTCGCCGCCGGACAGGGTTTCCAAAGTTTTGTCCCGCAAAGCAAATGTATTTGTAAGCTTCATAGCTTCTTCTATTATCTTTTGGTCGGAAGCTTCAAAACCCTCAAACCATTTTTTATGGGGATAACGGCCGAAATAGACCAATTCTTCGATGCTCATATCGTCCGGGTTTTTATTTTGCTGTAATAGGATAGAAACTTTTTGGGCGAGTTTTTTAGAGTCCATTTTTGAGATATCTTTTTCTTCGATAAAGATTTTGCCGGAAACGGGTTTTATAATTCCTGCGATGCTTTTTAAAATAGTGGACTTTCCTGAAGCATTGGGCCCGATTATCGAAACCACCTGCCCTTTTTTTACCCTTAGGTTTAAATTTTGAACAACAGGTTTATCTCCGTAGGAAAGGCTTAAATCCTCTATCCTAAGCATGTCCATATTTTAAAACCTCTTTTTTAAATTCTTCAAATTCGTTAATACCCTCTTCGTTTCCGCGTCCGAGAATTAAGGCTCTTATATTTAGAGCTTCACAGGCGGCGAGCTTTTCCCTTGTGCCTCCGACATCGCCGCTGTCCTTCATCACAATATAGGAGGCTCCGTATTCTTTAAACATAGCTTCATTTAAATTTTGAGAAAAAGGGCCTGTCATGGCAATTATGTCCTGAGTCGCAACTCCTGCATTTTTGCATTTTTCGATACTGTCTGCCGTAGGTAAAATTCTATATACAAAGCGGTTTGAGGAACGGAAGGCTTCAAAGTCCGAAACGGTTTTGGAACCTGTCGTAAAAAAAACCGTAGAAGATTTTAATTCTTTTAAAAATGAGCAAAGGTCTTCCATATCCTCAAAGGTATAAAAGCTATTTTTCTCCAAGTCCGTTGAAGATTGTGAAGTTCCGCGGGTAAAGCGTAAATATTTTATGTTCAAGTTTTGTGCGGTTTTTTTTGCATTTTGAGAAACGATGAGGGCATAAGGATGGCTTAAATCGGCAATTAGGCTTATTTTTTCTTCAATACAAAATTGTTCCATTTGGGACTCATCCATTCTGCCGATTTTAAGTTTATGATTTTTAAAAAAGTCCTTGCTTTCTTCCGTTGCAACGCTCATTATATAGGGCACATTTTTTGCTTTTAAAAAATCTGCAAGGCTTCCGGCTTCGGTGGTTCCGCCTATAATCCAGATCATTTAATCTTATATCCTCGCGGGGTAATTATTTTTCCGTTTTGAATGTAGGTGTTGCTGTTGCCTATTATTATAAGACTGAACATATCGATTTCATCGTAATTTATTTTTTGAAGCTCGGTAACGATAATTTTTTCGTTATTACGGCAAGCATTTTTTACTATGCCTACAGGTGTTTGGGGAGCCCTGAATTTTAAGATTATATTTACGGCTTCTTCGATATAATCGGAACGGGTTTTAGATTTTGGATTGTAGAGGGCAATTACAAAGTCGCCCTCCGCCGCTAAGCCGACTCTTTTTTTTATAACCTCATAATCGGTAAGCCTGTCGGAAAGGCTGATAAGAGCCGTATCGTGCATTAAGGGAGCGCCCAGCCTTGAAGCCGCAGCAAAGGCGGCGGAAATGCCCGGAATTATTTCGACATTTAAATCGGGAGCAAGCTCCAAGATGGGGCCTGCCATTCCGTAAAGGCCGGCATCTCCGGTGCTTATAATGCTTACGGTTTTTCCTTCTTTTACCTTTGAAACTGCATACTTACATCTTTCAATTTCGCCGGTCATTCCCGTTTGAAAAACTTCCTTGCCTTCGATAAAGGGTTTTATATATTCAATGTAGCCTGAATAGCCTACAATTATTTCGGATTGCTTTAAGGCCTCGGCCGCCTGAGCCGACATATATTCCGCCCCGCCGGGGCCTATACCTACAACAAATAGTTTACTCAATTTTATTTCCTCGCTTGTAACTCATTTTTATAAAAGAGTTTCGGTTTTCCAGTCTTTTATGGTACGTTCTTTTTCATCAAAGGATGAACCTATTAGAACAATCTTTTTACCGCTTGATTTAAAAGGAGCTGTATAGCCTTTTTCTTTTATCTGTGCTACCGCATCTTCCGAGCTTCCGTTTCCGTCAAGTTTAAATTCAAAGATATAAATCGTATCTGCCGTGTGAACAATACAATCCGCTCTTCCGGCTGCACAGTGTATTTCAGTTTCGACAAACTGTCCCATCAGCTTAAAAATCAAATAAACTGCCGTCTGATAATTTTGCTCCCTAAGCTTTAACTTTTCTTTGGGAAGATTATCATAAGGAATTCCGGCAATTATGGACTTCATTCTTTCCATAAATCCGTCCACATTTCCTGCCTTTACATCTTCAACAAAACGCCAAACGGAAGAAGCCGTTTGATCGGTACGCAAAGAAGTGTAATCCGGCAAAAGGTTTTTAAGAAAACCGTAACGGACTTCATCATTAGGAAAACCTAACCTATAAAGGGCTGCTTCTCTTATATATTCTTTAATTGTTAAATATCCTGCTTGAAATAAAATTGGAAGAGGGTTTTTTGTGTCGGCCCGGTAATCGGCTAGACCGGCTTCATCAAGCTCAACATTTCCGTCTAAGTCGGGAATATTATAGTAAGCATCTTTTAGGTAGTTTACCAAAAAGGTCGGAGTTCCCGTAGCAAACCAATAACTGCCGGCATTGTTTGCCGAAAAAACATTTAAAACACTGAATGGGTTATAGACACTTTCTCCTACGCCGGCAAACAAGTAGCCGTCATATCGTTTCTTTAAAAGTTCTACACAAGATTCATAGCTTATCTTTTCTTTTTCTGCTAAGACCTCAATTTCAGGCTTAAAAGTAAGGTGCAATTCTTTTTCGGTAATACCGCAAATTGAAGAGAAAGCCTCGTGTAGACTTATATCCTGTAAATTATTTAAATCGCTAAAAATACTTATCTTACTGAATTTTGTTACGCCCGTTAAAAACGAAAAGCGGATATATTGGTCGCAAGTTTTTAAAACAGAATAAAAAGATTTAAGCGTGCTGCGGAATTCTTCGTTTAAGGCTTCATTTACATACATTGTCTGTAAAAGAGGTTTGTCATACTCGTCTACGAGGATAACAACTTTTTTTCCGGTTTTTTCATAAGCCCTATTGATGATACCGGCAAAACGGGCAGTCAAGCCGTTATCCGTTTTATTGCTTCCATATATTTTTTCAAAATCGGTAAGATGATAATCTAGAACCTGCTTTACACCTTCTTTTTCGTTATACTGCCCCATATTAAAATCCAAGTAGAGGACAGGGTATTCAGTCCAAGGCTCCGAGCCTTCCGACCTAGCCCTTTCTTCTTCAGCCTTTTCAATATATAGGCCTTTAAAAAGGTCTTTCTTTCCCAAAAAATAGGCAGCAAGCGTGGAAAGGAAAAGGCTTTTTCCAAACCGGCGCGGGCGGCTTAAAAAATAGGGGGACGAGGTTAAAATAAGCCTAAAAAGATGCTCTGTTTTATCAACATAAAGATATTTATCTGTTCTAAGTTTTTCAAAACTTTGAATGCCGACAGGCAGCTTTCTGTAAAGATTCATTATGAGCCTCCTTAGCCTTTCTTTTTTATCATTATATAACAAAAAGCTCTTATGCACAAGCCGAGATAAAGCTGTGAAGATAAGGGTGATGAAAATATCAAGAAAAAATTCTTATGTTATTACACTGGAGCTTAGATAACAAAATAAAAAATCATAGCTTTTCAATCTCGGATTCGGGAAGACCGGTCATTAACAAAATTTCAGAAATAGGGTAACCTCTGTTTTTCATAAGTCTAGCTGTTTCTATTGATTTTTGCTTTAGGCCTTCAGAAAAACCCTTATATCTAGCGTCCATCTCAAAAGTAGACATTAATCTATATTCTCCCCTATTTTGTAAGTCCAAGTTCTTCTCCAGCCCTTAACCTTGTTCTCATATTTTGAATTTTTGCATCCATAATTTCAAGCTCGGCAAGGATTTCTTTTTCTTTTTTTGAAGTTTCTATAACGGATGCTATTCCTCCGTTTTTGATAACTATCCGCTTATCCGCATAGAGGGCCAGAGCAGGATCATGTGTGGCCATTAAAACAATTTTTTCCTTTGAAACCAAGAGTTCCAAGGCTTTTTTGCGGTCAATGCCTGCGTTTTCTATTTCGTCTATGAGGACGATGGGAGAGGAGCTTAAAATAGCTGTATCCGCAATCATAAGAGCCCTCGACTGTCCTCCGCTCAAGGCCGTTATCGGCGTATCCAAATTAAATTTTTCGCCCGCAAGATTGTTTGCGGCCTCTATGATATTTTTTACCACACCTTCTTTGTCTTGGACAAGCCGGCTTTCCGCATGGAGCTCGATAAATTCTTTGACGGATAAATCCATTACAAAGTTCATATTTTGCGAGAGCTGGGCTACAAGTTTATTGTTTACTGAAAAACGGATTGTCTTATCGGGTGTTTTGCCGTTAATTAAAATGCTGCGGTTTGTAGGAGTATCCTTTTGGGCAGTCCATTCGATGTCGGCAAGGAGCCTTGATTTTCCGGAACCTGTCGGGCCTACAATCGAAATAATTTGAGAGGTATAAAGGGTAAGCTCATCAAAGTTTTCGGTTTCGCCTGACTTGTTTGTTCCGGGAAGAATTGTGAGGCTGTGAACCTCGTTTGCATTTTCCAAATTCAAAAAGGCCTTCATTTGAATTATGTATTCAAAAAATGCAGAGTAGAGTTCTTCTCTGTTTACTGCTTCTTCTTCACAAACTTCATCGGAAAGCGATTGTAAAAAATCTTTTAGAGTCTGCTCCTTGTTTTTTAAAATACCTATTTCAATCAAACGGTTTTCATTTATAAAATCTTCGATAAAAGGGTATTCGCTTAAAAGATTTTGAATCGATTTTTCAGAAAGTTTTTTAACCTCTGTATTTTCATCACTTAAATAAAATTCATTGTTCATTTTTTCTCCCCTGTTCTTCGGCAATTTTCATCTTGCGGATATTTCCCATCTGGAAATTTTCTCCTATTCTTGTTTCACCCAAACAATAAGAACAAAGGGCGGCAGGCATGGGAAAGCGGAGCTCCATTCCTTGTACCGTAGAAATATCCTCGGCCTTATCCGTTAAAAGGGTGCTGAGCTCAAAGGCGCCTTGGCCCGTAAGACCGTTTACATGCATTATGACCGCCCTAGGATTTACGGCATTTACCCTTGCCGCAAAAACTTCGCGTTCAGCCTGAGAAACGATGTCTCCCTTTGTGATAACTACAATGTCGGCAGACTTTAAAAGAGGGCCTATTTTTTTTGGCGTATTTATCCCCGACAGGTTATCGATTACGCAGATACCTAAAATATTTTTTATATAGGGGGAACAGCGGTTACAAAGCCCTGCGGACTCGCTTACCAAAAGGTCAAGCCCTTCCTTGATTCCCCATTGCACGGCCTCCTCTATGTTTGACACAAAGAAGTGGTCGGGACATAGGGAGCCGGAGATTCCTTTTTGAACGGGAACTCCGGCCTTTTGATATAGAAGGTCATCATCAGTATAAAGGCAGTCGAATTTTACTGCCCCCGTTTTTATATTTTGTTTTTTTAAGGCATCTATTGTTTTTAAGATTACGCTTGTTTTACCCGACGACGGCGGGCCTGAAAATATTATTAAGTTCATAAATATAATATAACAAATCTATGTGACGAAGTCTGTAACGGATGTTACACAGACCTTAAATTTTTCCGGCAGCTGTTTCAAAATCGGTTTTGATTTTTTCCAAAAGAGAACCTATATCGTTTTGATAAATAAAGTCCCAACCTACCCAAGAAAATTTTTTATCCTCGCCTAAACGGTTATCGACATCGGGATTCGTTGACGGGAAAAAACCGCTTTCGGAAAACACCCTCCCGGTTTTTTCTGAAAGGAAGAAATCCGCAAAGGCCTTTGTCAAAGCCTCATTTTCTTTTTTTACGAGCATAAAAATCGGAGCCGCTATAGCCCCGTCTTTGGGCCAAACCGTTTTTAATGCCGAATCTTCTTTTATCATCTTTGAAAAAAAGTAGGGGCTTATGTTTACGGCAGGAGGTTCATTGACAACGGATTTAGGATTTTTTAAAACCATAGATGCTTTCCCCTTTACCATTTGTGCCGGATGAAGAGAGGTGCGACAAGCCCTGCCCAATTTTTTTATACCTTCATCTCCGAAACGGCTGTAAATATTTAGGATTACCGAATTAAATAAATCCAAATCGCTGAATGGAATAGCCGCCGAATTTTCAAATTCGGGTAATAGGAGGTCTGCCCAAGTTTCGGGCATTTTTCTTCCTCTTAACAGCTCGGTGTTTACAATCATTACTGCGGGAACTACTCCGATAATTGCATAGTTTTTTTTGCCGTCTCTAAGGTCTATATAATCATTGCAAAAGTCCTTATTCATTTTTTCTATTGAACAATGAAAATCTTTGTTTTCGATAAAGGAGCCCATTAGTTTTTTGTCGAAAAAAAGCTCAAACCCTGCAGAGAGGAGAATATCGGGAAGGTTTTCTTTTTTTCCTGTTTGAGCTTCTTTTATTATCCAGTCGATTCCGAGGTTTGCGGAACGAAGATCATAGCTGATTTTATAGTTTTGTTTTTCAAGCTCATTTTTATTTTCTTCAATATACTCGGAATGAAATTCTTTAAAGGCTTCAAGCAATGGGATTCTTATAGGACATGGAAGCACTCCCTCAATTCTTATATTTTTTTTGCCGTCATCATAACCGGTGTTTTGTGCATCTTTCTTTTCTAAGCTTAAATCTATTTCGGCAAAACCGATATTTTTATTTTGTTCGATAACTTCAATAAGCTCTTTTTCGCACAAACCGATATCGAGGTTTTTCGACAAAAGGGCTTTTTCAAGACTAATCTTTTTCCCCATTATTTTGCGCATAAGGGGATTGGTAAGAGGGGTAAAACCTTTTTCTGCCAAGTATCTTATCGTTTCAGGAAAGCGTTCGGTAATATCAAAAACACTTTCATCCATATTAAAATATTTATTCATTATAATCCTCCGATCTATAATCAAGTTAAAATCAAAATAACCCGAAATTAAAAGTATGAATCCTATTTTTAAAAATATATCCGCTCAAGAAACGGAAAAATATTTAAAAAATACCAAGGCCAAAACCCTCAACTATAAAAAAGATGCCTTTATCTTTTTTGAGGGCGATACTCCCGCTTTTATTTTTGTTTTAAAATCGGGTATCGTTCAAATCGAAAAAAACACTGCCGATGGAAAGCGGCTTATTGTAAACCGCTTTGAAAACCCCGGTACTGTTTTTGCCGAAGTCTATGCTCTTTTGGATTCGGCTATCTACGATTACTCATGCCGTGTAATTAGCGATGCCGAAATTCTCCGTCTCCCCATAGAAGGTGTCTTTGGTGCCGGAGCGTACTCCGAAACTCATTTTAAGGTTCTAAAAAACCTATTAAATATTTTGGCTCATAAGGCTTATTTTTTAAACCAAAAGCTTCTTATCTTTTCTTCATTCAGTCTTCGCCAAAAAATAGCCCTCTATTTATTGCAGCAGGCTGAAGGGAGTTCAAGGGTTGAGCTAAACCTAAACAGGGAGGCTATGGCTGAATACTTAGCCGTTCCTCGCCCATCTCTTTCCCGCGAGCTTATGAGCATGCAAAAAGATGGGCTTTTAAAAATCGAAAAAGATACCATCATTGTCAACCTTGATAAACTCGAAGACTTTAGCTAATGGCCTATGAATAAGAGCCCTTGGCCTGTCATTCCGATTATGTTTCTAACCGAAAAAATGTTTTATATCATCTTCTATTGAAGAGATTCCAGATAATCCGAATTTGCTTATTAAGACCTCCTTTACATTGGGCGAAAGGAAACCCGGAATAGTAGGCCCAAGGTGTATGTTCTTTACGCCTAAGAACAATAGAGCCAAGAGTACTATAACGGCTTTTTGTTCGTACCATGCTATATTAAAAATTATAGGTAAATCATTAATATCGCTTAGGTTAAATATTTCCTTCAATTTAAGAGCTATAAGGGCAAGGGAATAAGAATCATTGCACTGTCCTGCATCCAATACCCTTGGAATGCCGTTTATATCTCCAAGATTTAGTTTATTATACCTGTATTTTGCACAGCCTGCCGTCAGAATGACGGTATTTTTTGGAAGAGCCTCCGCAAAACCCGTATAATAAGATCTTGTTGTGTGTCTGCCGTCGCAGCCGCCCATTACTATGAATTTTCTAATATCCCCGTTTTTGACGCTTTCGACAATTTTGTCGGCAAGAGCAAAAACTTGGGCGTGAGCGAAGCCGCCTATAATCTTTCCGCTTTCAATTTCTTTGGGGGGCGGACAGGATTTTGCCTTTTTTATAATTTCGGAAAAGTCCTTATGACCGTATTCATCGGCTTCGATATGAACACAGCCGGGATGTCCTGCTGCATTTGTCGTGTACATTCTTGATACATAGGAAGCCTTCGTAGGAATTATACAGTTGGTTGTCATAAGGATTGGGCCGTTAAAACTTTCAAATTCGGAAGCCTGTTTTGCCCACGAATTACCGTAATTACCTGCAAGATGCTTATATTTTTTTAGTTTCGGATAATAATTTGCAGGGAGCATTTCGGAGTGAGTATAAACATCAACTCCTGTACCCTCAGTTTGCTCAAGAAGCATTTCGATATCTTTTAGATCATGCCCCGATACAAGGATGCCCGGATTATTTCTTACACCTATCGAAACTTCGGTTATTTCGGGATTACCGTAGCTGCCTGTGTTGGCGCTATCCAGCAGGGCCATTCCCTTAACTCCTGCTTCTCCTGTCTTTAAGGTAAGAGAAATAAGTTCATCAACACTCAAATTTTCATCTATGAGTATTGAAAGCGTTTTTTGAATAAAGGCATCAACATCTTCGTCTTCATAACCTAAGGCGTTAGCATGTTTTACATAGGCACATAGACCCTTTAGACCATAGATAATAAGCTCTTTTAGAGATCTCTTATCGGGGGCTTTTGTCTGCAAAACACCTATTGTCATGGCCTTGCCCAACCTTTTCGGTATATCCGAATCAAGATGAGCTTGTATCTCCGGATCAAGAGGTCTGTTTAAAGAACTATGCAAATCATGGATTGCTTTAAGAGTAATATTTATTCTGTTGTTAATTGCTTTTTCATCAAAATTTGCATTGGTTATTGTAACAAAAAGGTTTGTGCTTACGATGTGGTTAATTTCTTTTTCAACCTTAAGCCCGTTTTCCCTCATATAACTTGTCACCTCGGAAAGCTTTTTTGTTCCCCAGATAAGAAAGTCCTGTAATCCTGCAACTAAGGGGTTTTTCCCGCATACTCCGACCCTTACGCAGCCTGAATTTTTAAATGTCTCCTGACATTGAAAACAAAACATAGTGTCCATAGTATTCTCCTATAAAAACTTTTTGCAGCAAATATCAATTTGCAAAAAAAGTTTTTTCTAGTGTGTGCCGAAAAGCACACACATATAATAATGCGATGTTTTGTGCAAAGCACAAAACTCGGTAGATAAACAGTGAAACAGTATTTCTGTTGAACTGTTTATCATACCTCCTATTTTTCAAAGGTTTGAGTAAATTATAAGCATTTTATGAATAGAAGTCGGTAACGGATGTTACGAGGATGTTAAATTTTTTCGGTTTTCCAGTCTTTTATGGTACGTTTTTTTTCATCAAAGGAGGAACCGATTAAGACAATTTTTTTACCGCTTGATTTAAATGGAACTGCATAGCCTTTTTCTTTTATCTGTGCTATCGCATCTTCCGAGCTTCCGTTTCCGTCAAGTTTAAATTCAAAGATATAAACCGTATCTTTTGTATGAACAAGACAATCGGCTCTTCCGGCTGCACAGTGTATTTCGGTTTCGACAAATTGCCCCATCAGCTTAAAAATCAAATAAACGGCAGTCTGATAATTTTGCTCTCTAAGTTTTAACTTTTCTTTGGGAAGATTATCGTAAGGAATGCCGGCAATTATGGACTGCATTCTTTCCATAAAGTTATCTACATTTCCTGCTCTTACATCTTCAACAAAACGCCAAACGGAAGAAGCAGTTTGATCGGTACGCAAAGAAGTGTAATCCGGCAAAAGGTTTTTAAGAAAACCGTAACGGACTTCATCGTTAGGAAAGCCTAATCTGTAAATGGCCGCTTCTCTTATATATTCTTTAATTGTTAAATATCCTGCCTGGAACAAAATCGGCAGAGGATTTTTTGTGTCGGCTCGGTAATCGGCTAAGCCGGCCTCATCAAGCTCAACATTTCCGTCTAAGTCGGGAATATTATACTCAGCTTCTTTGAGGTAGTTTACCAAAAAGGTCGGAGTTCCCGTAGCAAACCAATAACTTCCCACATCCTTTGCCGAAAAAGCATTTAGAAGGCTGAAAGGATTATAAACGCTTTTTCCTTCTTTTGCAAAAAGATATCCGTCATAGCGTTTTTTAAGAAGGCTTAAACATTCTTCATAGCTTATCTTTTCTTTGTCTGCCAAGACCTGAATTTCGGGAGAAAATACGGCAGTTAATTCTTCTTGGGTTATACCGCAGAGAGCAGAGCAATCTTCGTGAAGGCTTATGTCTTGTAAGTTATTTAGGTCACTGAAAATACTTACCTTACTGAATTTTGTTACTCCCGTTAAAAATGCAAAGCGGATATATTTGTCGCAAGTTTTTATAACGGAATAAAAAGCTTTGAGTGTGCTGCGGAATTCTTCGTTTAGGGTTTCATTTACATACATTGTTTGTAAGAGGGGCTTGTCATACTCGTCTACGAGGATAACTACTTGTTTGCCGGTTTTTTCATAAGCTGTTTGTATTAAAAAAGCAAAGCGTTTACCAAAAGATAAATCGTTCCCCTGTATACCGAAACGCTCCTCCTCGGCTCTTAAAAAGAAGTCAAGGCTTTCATTTAAAGACTCGGGTAAGTCATAGCGTCCCGTATTAAAATCCAAGTAAAGAACGGGATATTGAGTCCATGCTTCAGTTCCTTCGTTTTTAGCCCTGTTTTCTTCGGCTTCTTCAATGTACAGCCCCTTAAACAATTCTTTTTTTCCTAAAAAGTAGGCTTCGAGGGTAGAAAGAAAAAGGCTTTTTCCGAAACGGCGGGGGCGGCTTAAAAAATAAACCTTACCGAAATTAGCAAGCCGGAAAACATATTCCGTTTTATCTGCATATAAAAAATTCTTTTTGCGTAAATCTTCAAAACTTTGTACTCCTATAGGTATCTTCCGTGAAAAATCCATCATTTTTTGCCTCCCCAATTAATCGTTAAGTGCTTATTCTTCATCCCTTTTATTTATTATATATTATAATTTACAGGGATTCAAGTATTGATGAATTTTATGGGCTTGCCTATTTTTGCTCACTTGAAATCTCTTATCCTATCCTATATACTCAATCTTATGAAACCGGATAAAATTACACAGTGGCAAAAATTAGGTTTTGGAATGTTTATTCATTACGGGCTTTATTCTTTATGCGGAGGCGTTTGGAAGGGTGAGCCGGTAAAGCGCGGTTATAGTGAGCAGATTTTAAGTCACGGTAAAATTCCTAAAGAAGAATATAAGGCCTTACAAAATAAATTTACCTGTAAGAATTTTGATGCAGAAAAGATATGTGCTCTTGCAAAAGCTGCGGGAATGAAATATATCATTATCACGGCAAAGCACCATGACGGCTTTTGTCTTTTTGACACAAAGACTACCGATTATAATTCGGTGAAGGCTCCTGCAAAAAGAGACCTTATTGCAGAGCTTTCTCACGCTTGTAAAAGAAACGGTTTAAAGTTCGGGCTTTATTTTTCTTGGATAGATTGGAACTGCGAATATGCTCTTCCTATAAGCGATCATAACAGCGATAAAATTCCGCCCAAGCATCAGAAATTTAATATTGAACAGCTGAAAGAATTGTTTTCAAATTACGGCCCTCTTTATGAGCTTTGGATGGATATGGGTTTCCCGACAAAAAAGCAAAGTGAAGAAGTGAAGACTCTTGCTCAAAGGCTTCAGCCCGATATGATGATAAACGGCCGCATATGGAATGACTGCGGAGATTTTTGTACAATGGGGGATAACAAATTTCCTGATAAAAGTTTAAATGTTCCTTGGCAAACCCCTGCTTCAATTTACCATGAAACATGGGGCTACCGTTCATGGCAAAGACGGGGAGATAAAAATAAAAAGGCCCAAGAGCTTATAGAAAGCCTTATAAGGGTAAGGGCTATGGGAGGTAATTATCTTTTGAATATCGGCCCAAAGGGCGACGGCTACGTGGTAGCTTTTGAAGCTGAAGTCTTAAAGAAAATAGGCAGCTTTTTTAAATCAAAAGCGCCTTCTCAAGGGTGCGCAAAAAAACTTTGTAAAGAATTAAATTTAGATATTCCTCAAGATAGTATTTTAGAACTAAGCGGAGAAAAAAATGAAATCCCTTTTACAAAAAAACTTTACCGCTTTACAGGAAAAGATTATTATTCTTCTCATTTTATTTGCACAGAGCTTGAACTTAATCTAAAAATTTCAAAAGGCTTATACAAAACAAATTTGTGGACAATAAGCCTCGTCAGAAAAAAGCCCCTATCCCAAGATGAGGTTTTGGAAATAAACGGAAAAGAATTTTGCTTCCCTGCAAACAAAAACGAATTGGAAATTTTTAAAAACATAAAAATAGAAAAGCCTCTCACAATTTCAGTATCTACAAGCGGAACACCTTCATTGCGTAAGGCCTTAAAACAGGATAACTTAATTTTAAGAGTAGAAGGAAAATGATGCCGGCCATTCCCTTAAATTTTAAGAAAGTCTATACAGAACGTATTGGTTTAAGGAAACGCCTTCATGTTCTGCATTTAAAGCTAATTCTTTGTGTAAAGATTTAGGAAGTCTTAAAAGAAACTTCCCGCTATAATTATTTTCGTCTTGAGGCATAGGTATTGTGAAACCGTTTTCAAGCTTTGATTCTATCCAACCCTCCATTGCTTCATATATATTTTTATACACTTCTTCTAATGTTTCGCCTGAACTTTGACAACCATCAAGCTCTTTAACTTGTGCATAATAATATACACCGCTCTCATCATGTATTTTTTTTGTAATAATTGAATATGGTAAATTTAAATAATCTTTTATTTGCATAAGCAACTCTGAAGCGACTAGCCATGTTTATATGATACTATATATAATATCATTTGTCAACATATTTTTAAATTTTAATAGTTATTTTTTTTTATTTATAGTAAAATACTAATATGCCATTTGATTATTTAATTTTATATTTCACTATTTACAGTTTTATCGGATGGTTTTGTGAAGTAGTCTATTGCTCGCTTTTACAGAGGAAGTTTGTATTAAACCGAGGAATGCTTTACGGACCTGTATGTCCCATATACGGTTTTGGGGCATTGATTTTAATTTTTTCGCTAAAAAATTTAATCCCTCATCCTATAGTCTTGTTTTTTGCCGCCGTGCTTTTAACAAGTTCTCTTGAATATGCTGCAAGTTTTATTTTGGAATATTTATTCGATACCCTGTGGTGGGATTATTCAAAACACAAACTGAATATTAACAGAAGGGTTTGTGCCCTTAATTCGACGCTTTTTGGAATATTGGGGCTTGCTTTAATGTATATAGTAAATCCTTTTATTTCAAAATATGTAAATCAAATACCCGATCTATTTATCTTGATTATTTCAAAAGCCTTACTTTTTATTTTTATTGCCGATTTTATTTTTACGCTTAAGGCTCTGATCGGTCTCCATGATGCGCTCTTACATATTAAGACTTTGACGGAGAATTTTTATACACACCTTGAATCGCTTGATATACATGAAAAAATAAGCGAAAGCAATATTGCAGAAAGTTTTAATCTTCTGCGTGAAAAGCTAAAACAAGACGGATATTCCGCTTATGAAAAAGTACAGGAACAACTTAAACTTATTGCCGAAAAAAACAAGGGGCATATTTTATCGGCCTTTCCGAATATGAGGCAAAGAAGAAATAATTTACACTTAAAACTTTTAAAATATTTTAAGGAGAAGAGGGGAGAATAAAAAAAGAGGAATAAAATTCAAAATGAGAATTTTATTCGTGCGGAGGGTTTAATACCCCGGCGCAGAGCGTCGGGGTATTAAAAATGTTTAGACTTTAAATCTTTCAACCTCGTTTACGAGATTGCCGATATTTTCTTTATTTTTTTGTGAAATGATATTGACTTCCTGAGTTGCTTCGTTTATTTGGAGTGCACCTGTCCCATTTCATAATTCTCCTTAAAATACTAAAATTTATGTCATTCATTTTGTTAATTCTTTTTTGCTTAAAAATTATCATTGATGATATATCTTAAATAGCTTATAATTTTTTTTGTTATAAAATTGTAAATAATAGATAATTTTCGAAAGTCTTAAACTTGTATATGCCAACTCTGCTTCTTGTAATTCTAGCTTCTGCAAACTACAGTCTACTTCGCTAATATGTACCCAGATGAGTACATAGTTTCTGCTTCTAAATTGCGCAATTTAAGAGCTTCAATTTTACTATTTGCATTTTTTATTTGTTCATCAAGCATTTAAGGTTGTTACGGATTTGTATTGCTTGCAAATTTAATGTTTTATTTAGCTCTTCTTCATTGATTCGTTGAATTTCTTTTAAATTTTTGAACTGTTTATTCAAACTATACTCCTTTGCAAAAGGATCAAGATTTATGGTCATACCTAAATTTACATTCCATGTAACTTGATTTTTTTCTTTAAACGTCCCGCTCATACTTTCAGAAGTTGATTTCGAGCAAGCATTAAAAGTGATTGAAAAATTATGACTACTAAAAAAACAATGCAAAATACGTTAAAGTTTTTTCTAGTCCTCCGGCAAGGACTTCATCAATTAAGAATCGGAAATAAAAAGCTGAAGCAATGCCTAGAACTGCTAACATTAAACTTGCAAAAAAAACTTTAATCCATACATTTTTATATGGTGCCGATAGTTTAAAGAAACGTAGGATATACGAATCGGAATCTCCTATTTCTATAAACTTAGCTTGAACCGATTCAACAGTAACATAATGGTTGCCAACTGACGTAACAACATGTGCAATAAAAGGCAACTTTACATCATTTGGAATTTGTTTTTCTTTAGAGATAACGCCTCTACAGTCAGAACCAAAAGCCTTAGCGGCTTTTGTTATCCCAAGACCAGAAGTACCTTCTTGATCTGTGTGTGCAAACTTTCTTATCCGCTTTACCGCAATGCGCTTTCCATAACGTCTTGCAATTGTGGCAATATAGGCTGCAGCACAATCGGTTTCATCTTTTTGCAATACAACATCTTTCTTCATCAAATACCTTATATTTTTATCTAATTGAGCTTCTTATTGACTAGCACCAATAATCGATTGAATACGTTAGTTATTCTGAAATAAACTAATAATTACTCCACTGTTATTATTTCAATAGTTTTCATAAAATCTTCACTTATTTTATACAATTCCCGTGCAGTTTCACTTTCGATTGTACCGTCAATTATCTTTTTTGCAAATTCATTATGCCCAGTTTCGCCTGAAGGCATTTCTTCTTTCCAGTTTCCATTTTCTTCAAAGTACTGAGGGGCTTCTTGTTTGAATTCATCAGCGCCCCTTGAAAAGGTACATTGTAGCGTATACAAGGGCGTTGTTGTATAATAACTCATTTGAAACATAGAAATATCAGGTGCAAATTGCGAAACCCGAATGTTTCGTGCAAATTTGTGACCATTCACTTCAACAGCCCCTCTAGCAGTTCTCAAATCTTGCGGTAAAGTTGAAACAGACAAAACAGCTTTTGCATATTCTTGAAATGTTTCTGGCAGTTCGAATTTAATGGAATCATCTATATAGTTTTTTTGAATGAGCTGTACATAAAAATTCACCCCATTTTTTAATTCAGCGTTAATATAATAATAACCTTCTTTGTCATTTGGCATTAACCTGTATTCTCCATTGTTAAAAGAAATTTTTGTAATCTCTTTTTCGATAAGAGCAATCCACGTCTCGTCTGTTTTAGTTTCAACACCTGTTGAATTTTGTACAACAGTGCTTGCTTCGTTTTGCACTTCTGTTGCAGTTTCTGTTTCCCTTGTAATGCTTTGGTTTCTGCTTACATTAGTGTTTTTGCTACATCCAATGAGCATTCCTAACAATGCCAATACATAAATCAGCTTTTTCATAAAAATCTCCCAGTACAAATTTATTCCTCTCAATTTTTAGACTTTAAATCTTTCAACTTCGCTTACGAGATTGCCGATATTTTCTTTATTTTTTTGCGAAATGATATTGACTTCTTGAGTCGCTTCATTTATTTGGAATGCTCCAGCCGCCATTTCATTCATGCTTGCAGTGATAACTCTTGTAAGGTCATCAAGTTTTTGCATTTCAACGGCAATGTTTTTTCCTCCCTCAAGCATTTCGGCTGAACCGTCATTTACCTGTGAAGTGATTAAATTGATATTATGAATTGCCGTCAAAACTTCACGGCCGCCGTTTTCTTGCTCTTTCATTGCAAGCATAAGAGTTTCACTCATCTTTTTTACCTGCTCAGATAAAGCGAAGATGCTGTCAAATTTTTCTTCGGCCAATTTTGAAGAAGACGAAAGGTTTTCAATTTCTTTGCTTAAAATCTTTAATGTTGAAGTTATTGTTTTTCCCTGTGAACTTGATTCTTCTGCGAGTTTTCGAATTTCGTCGGCAACAACGGCAAAGCCTTTTCCGGCATGAGCTGCTTCAATCGCTGCGTTCATAGCAAGCAAGTTTGTTTGACTTGCAATATGCTGGATAACGCTTGAAGCTTCTAAAAGACCGCCCGATTCCTCCGAAATTTTTTGAGTTACGGTATTTGATAATGAAAGAGTTTCTTTTCCTTCGGCTGTAGCTCCGGCAAGATTTTTAATTGCGTCATCCGTTCTTGTAAGAGTCTGAGTTATGGAGCTTATGTTACCTACCATTTGCTCTATTGCCGATGATGATTGGGCTACACTGGCAGCTTGAGATTCTATCATACCGTTTAATTGTGCGATGGTTTTAATAATCTGTTCGATGGTAGCTGAGGTCTCGGTAACACTCGCCGCCTGTGTAAGAGCTTGTTGTTTTACTCCTTCTATGTTTGTGCTTATTTGATGGATGGCGCTTGCCGTTTCCGTCATATTACTCGCAAGTTCATTTCCTATCTGTTCCATTTCCTGAGTGCCTGAACCTACCGTTTTGATTGAGTTACCGATTTTTTCAATTGTTTTGTTAAAATATTTTGATAAATCGGCTATTTCATCATTTCGTTTAATAGGTAAGCGTACTCTTAAATCTCCATCGCCATCTGCAATATTTTTAAGAGCTTGAACTGTTGATGTAATTGGTCTTACTATTGAAAGGGCTATAATGGCCGTAAGTATAATAGATATAATCAATATGCTGATACCTATAATTCTGATTGTGATTTTTAAGGGCCGGAGGCTGCCGGTAAGTTCATTAACAGGAGCACTGATTATTACTTTCCAGTTTTTAGTTTTCATAGGAGAATAAGCGCCAATTTCTTTTAGCCCATTATATACAAATCCGGCTAAACCCGGTTCAGAAGATTCTAAAACTTTTTGTTCAAAATCGGCAATGCTTTTAAGTTCAGGGTCGGATATAGCACTTTTAATGCTGTTCTCTTGTTTTTTAACCAGCTCTATGTCCTTATCGGCAATTGTTGTCCCTGAAGCATCAATAATATAGCAGCCGCCTGTTTCTCCTATTACAATGTCGTCAATTATATCATTAAGAGATAAGCCGCTAACGGTGGCACTAAACACGCCTAAAATATTGTGTTCGTCATCATAAATAGGTACCGAAAATATAATTTGTAGTTCACCTGTAGTCCGGCTTATAAGCGGCTCAGAAATAAAATTCTTGCCTTTAATAGCCTCTTTATACCAGTCTCTATCACCGACAAAAATGGAAGTTTCATCGGCATAATGTATCATCCCGTTTTTGTCGGAAATTCCAAAGTACTCTATTGTTTTATTTCGCTCTGCATCTTTTTGTAATGCCATTACTTTTTCATAAAAAGTGAGTTTGGAATCGCGCAGTGCCGGAATACGCGCAAGGCCTTCCAAAAAATATAATAAGGCATTGGCCCTGCCGTCGACAATTTCGGCCGTATCCTTTGCTTTCATTATTAACGCCTCTTCAATTTCTCCAAGTAAAGCATTTCTTGCCACAAATAAAGCAGAGGCTCCCATCGTAAATCCTCCTATCAGGATTAACGTACCAAAAAAGAAAAGCAATTTTCCTAAAATAGAAAACCGTCTTCCCTCCTTCTGATAATTTTTTTCACCTACCATATTTAGAGTTCCTTCCAAGTATTATTTTAAAAACTATTTGTAATTGATTTTTATTGAATGTACATTAAGAATTGCTAAGTGTAATTTTAAACTATTTTTTTTATTTTTACTAGATGTTTATGCAATAAATAGATGGAAAATATTGTAATGGAGAAAATTTATAAAATAGAAATTTAACGTCGATGGTTTTTTTACGAGCCTGTAGATTTGTATTTTGAAACTCCGATAAAATAATACGCTCGGTAATTGCTTCGATATCCTGCATATCGTGGGTTGTTAAAATAATAGTCGTTTTATTTTTTTTGTTCAGTTCCGAAATAAATTTTCTAACCGTCAATTTTGAAAGAGCATCAAGCCCGATTGTCGGTTCATCCAAAAAAAGAATTTTGGGACTATGTAAAAGAGAGGCTGCAATTTCGCAAGTTCCCGAATCGGGAGTAAGGATTCCGCAGAGAACCTTTATGGTAGAACTCTTTCCGGCTCCGTTCGGGCCGATGTAACCTACGGTTTCTCCTTCGTTAATCGTAAAAGAAATTTGGTCAAGAGAAAATTCAAGTACGATGTATTTTCTCCGAAACTATAGCTATGAGAAAGCAGATTTTTTATATCTTTATTTTCGGTTTATCGTTTTTGTTTTTTTCTTGTTTGAGTTTTTTTGTACGGCCTCCTCATTTAATAGAAAGCCGAGGCAGATGCTCGGCTGAGGATTTAACCGTTTTTTTTATGAGCCAAAACCCCAAGGCCGATAGGGAGAAGGTAAAACGGCTGGCTCAATTTTATATAGAAGAAGCTGATGCAGAAGAAATAAATTCGGATATTGCTTTTTCGCAAATGTGTTTGGAAACGGGTTTTTTGCGTTTCGGAGGTCTTGTAAGCGAGGCGATGAATAATTTTTGCGGACTGGGCTCACTCGGGGACGGAAAAAAAGGAGAAAGTTTTCCAAGTGAGAAGACGGGAGTTTTGGCCCATGTTCAGCATTTAAAAGCCTATGCTACGGCTAAGCCCCTTGTCCGTCCGCCGGCTGATCCGCGATACAAATATGTTAATCCTAAGGGGAAGGCTCCTACAATTTACGGGCTTGCCGGAACTTGGGCGGCAGACCCGAATTACGGCAAAAAACTTGAAAACATATTGACAAGATTGTACAAATCGGTTTATTAAGCGAAGCGGTTTTATTCAATGTAGAGACTCTTTTAAACTTATCAAATTCTTTCTATAGAGATGTCTGAAAGTTCGGTTGCCTTTGTAAACATATCCTTGATTATTCTATAAGAACCTAAGCCGGCAAACAAAAAGCCGAGACCTAAGCCGGGAAGAATGGATTTTATAAAGACCGGATCGGCAAAAAATACCGGAGAGCATTTTACAAAGGATACAAAATCTAAGCTGACTTCTTTTTTGACTGCTAAAAATAAGCCTATGTATTCGGCAAAAAGCAGAGCAAAAACTATCGCAATGATATTTATTATAGCACCTGTTTTGGTTGCCTTTCCTTTTCCAAAATTATAACCGTAAAATGCAGAGTAGGCTATAAAATATCCTGCAATGGATGCATAAAAACCGAAATAACCTATTAAGATCCAAGCTAAAGAACCGACTAAGGCCCCTATAATACAGCACAAGGCTCCGATTAAATAATTATTCGGTTCATTGTTTACTTTTTCCATCTTAGTTTTAAAATTATCTACACATTCGGAGCATAAAAATGTTGGAACGTTCTTAATTTTATAAGCATTTGTTTCCCGTATTTTATTACATGAAAAGCAAACATCTTGTGATTCTAACCTTGTTAAAAGATCGGAAAGATCTTTTAAGAAAAATTCAAACTCTGAATCGTTGTTATTGCAAGTATAGGTCAAGGATAACAAATCTTCGTCCATATTAAAGGTTTTTATCTTTCCCATCTTTTTTTGCTCATCTAAAAAATCGAATAGGTCTCCTTTTGCTCCGCTTACGGCACAAGAAGTTTTAAGAACAAGCTCTTGATTGGTTGATTTATCTTGCCGAATAAGAAATTTATTATTGTCTATATTTCCTGTCCAAATACCGTTTACATTTTTAAAAAAGAAACGGTTAAGTATTTTTTCCACATTGTCTGTCATTTAAATAGCTCCAAATATTTTACCGCCCTTATTCTATCAAAAAATAAAATAAAAAACAAGATAAAGTTTTTTTAAGTGCTGGATAGTAAATGTTTCTTTTTTCATTTTAAGCTCTTTAATCAACAACCCTGACGCAGATCGTTGCCGAAAAACGGCGGGTATTAAACTCTCCGTACGAATAAACTAAGCTATCTAACAAAAAGAAAATAATGTTTTTGATTTATAAGGTTCTTCACGTATCGGAAGTGTCAATGAAACCGGATGGTTACTTGCCTTGATATAGGTTTCAGCATAAGAAAAAGAATATCCTTCATCAGTCTCGCTCAGTTTTCCGGCAAAGTTATTATATACATAGACATCCGCAGTTCTGAATATGTTTTTCATTTATATTCCTTAAAATGAAACAGTTGAGAGAATATCAATTCTCGAAAACTGTTGCATTGGTGCGCGTAACGCGCACATTGTAATATGCGATGTTTGCGATCAGCAAACTCGACGGTTAACGAGGCAATCTTATTTGGTTGCCGAAGTTACACCTTCCTTTTTTCCCGGGACTGCCTCCATATCGAACATCGCCAGTGCAACATTCACTTTATCCATGCGTACGGTTTCTTTTCCTTGCTCCAATTTTCACTTTTTTGTAAGCTGACAGTTCCTCTATTGCAATATCCAAAGAAAGCAGCCTTCTTCTCTTTTCTTTTGTTTCTTTTACGGAGCCGACCAAAACTATTCTGTGTCTCGGTATTTTTAATATGTAAGTTTTATACCAATAAGGCTGCGGTTTGGGAATTTTAATATTTAATGCTCCCTTTTTGATGTGTAATTCTTTATTTTTCCAATATAAAACGGCATGATCTTCATATAGTTCAAGCTGTGCTTCTTCCTCCTTGCTGCTCCAACATTTTGCGGCAATCCATGCCGGCAGCGACATAGCAATAGGAATTAAGCCGAATATCAAATAAACAGCATGCATGGGATGTTCTCTGAAATATACCGGTCCATGTTCCGGTCCTTTTTCAATACCGGAAAACACAAGAAATGCATAAAAAGTCAAAAGTCCAAGAGTTACTCCGAATAACACCATAATATACAATACACCGGGTGAATATTTATTGCATTGAAATGTTATTCTTCTCATAATTTACAACTCCTTTTTCAACGCTTTCTTCATATACATTATCTGCTTTTCAGTGATAAAATTCTCTATATATTCAAGCAGCTCTATTGTCTCTTTCTTAGTATTATTCAAGTAATTTCTGCAAAATACTCTTCTAAATGGTAATATATTTTCATGTCTTCATCATCTACATCACGCAGCACTAAAAACTTATTATGTTTTTCTTTATCAGCAAATACGAAGTTATGTTCACCATAATAAAATTGATAGCCTTTATCTTTCAGTGTCCAAAGCTCTCCTGCCTTAAAACTAAAAATATCTTTTTTAACAAGGTAGGTCTTTCCTATTTCCATTTTTAAAACCTCTCTTTCACCTCATCCATCGGCTCCATCATATAAAATCTCAATCAATTTTGTTACTGCTCATACATCTCTTTAAGCGATACTAATATCACTTTTTCATCCTGTAAAGTATCAAACCATTTTGTATAACCTGACAGTGAAAACAAAATATACGTTATTATGTCGAATGTCGGTGATATTACATTTGCCCGTCGTATTAAAGTTTCATATATTCCTTTATCTATTTTCTCATGCTTAAATTTACATTCGCCTATGACGGCCTTTTTTTCCGTTTCCGATAATGCAACCACATCAATATCAGCAGATTGAAATATCTTTTCCTCATTACTATTCAAGATGGTTTCAGTTCCCCACCATGTACCAACAGCTGTAATAAAACAATTAAATTTTCCAAGAATTCCTTGTTTCAAGGTATAATATCTGCACATATCCTCAAATACTGTTCCCATAAAAGAATGTAAAATCGGTTTTACTGCTTTTTTATAATACAGTTCACCCTGTCCCATTTCTATTACGCTGGTTGCCTTTGGAATAAATTCATACCAAAACTTAAACATATGGTCTTTTAAAACGTACTGTGTTTTTTTCTTATTCTTTTCCTCTGTGATACATTTTTTCTTTTCCACCAATCCTACACTTATTAATTTTTCAATAGAATAGAGAATGGTCGGCTCTTTTTCATTTATTTTGTTAGCTATAACATTGACGGTATTTTTACCTGTAGATATGATAATTCTTTTTCTCTTCCAATGAACATATGTATACCCTCATTAATTGTTTTATTCAAATTAATTTTATTCAAATTGATTTGAATAAAATTATATCATATTCCATTCTATTTATCAAGTCAGATCAAACGTCAGAGAGTAGCTCCCGCTCTTATTTTCTTTACATTGCAGTTCATCAAATGCCTTCCTAAATGTTTGAATGTTCGGATTTGAAAAATCCAGCATTGTAGTTTCTTGCAAGTATTGATTCATATCCATATATTTTATCGGCATTATCTTTTCTCCTTTGGGGAGCATTTATCATGATTATTATACTATTATGCTCCCCAAAATTCAATATAGAAAGAGCAACTTATTGTCATTATCTATTTATCACTCTATTTGAAATGTGATGTTGCATTTTGAGTTCTTTAAATTTGGAAAGCCATATTCCTCTAATCGATTTAGAGTTTTTTGAATAGATTCGGTTATATTGTTTTTGCTAATAGGTAAATTGCTTATGATATATATAATACCGCTAAGTTTTGCCGGATAAATAATCCCGCACTTAGCTTCATTATTTATAATACGGAGCAGGTAAACATCATATTTTGTTTTGACATAGAAATCAAACTCTTGATTATCATAAATCTCCTCCGGAATCAGATGGACCGGAGCTATGATACAGTCTTTCATTTGAAAGCTATCACTCCCAAAATGTGCTTTACAATTGTGTTTTCGCTTTATTCTTTCTATCCATTCAGTAATCATTATCATACCCATCATCACTGTCTATAATTTTTACACCGTCTATTGCCATTTATCATCTCTCCGTTCACAATTCTAATACATTCTTTAACAAGTGCTGCTTATTTAATTTTGTTTACTTATAGAAAGGTTAATGTAACCCTTTTAACTTCTTTGTAATATTGATTCATTTCAAATAAAATCTTAATATTTTTATATTGCACACCTTCCATATTCTCTTTTTCTGTTTTTGGAGGAGCAACTCCTAGTATTTCATAAGGTTCTTTCCATTCTCTCCGTTTATCAAAAACAAGATCAATCCATACCGGTTCAATATATATTTCTTTTGCATCATCTATAATTGCTTTGATAATCGTTGCCTCAAGCAAAGAACATGGTGAATCCGATAAGTTTTTAGCTTGTAAAGTTATATTTGTAAACTCATATTGATTATCACTTTTAAAAACATAAGAGTTACTTATTTCCTCCGGTTGCAAAATGATGTTTTTTAATTCTTCAATCGTTCCTTGTTTTACAATAAGATTTTTAAAGAAACAATCTTCAAATGTATCACTGCCTAAAATAAAAGACCTTCCAATATCTGCATGAAATGTAAATCCATTCGGATTATCCGAATGCGTTTTTAATTGCGGTTTCAATTCTTTACAAATATCTTCATAGGATTTTATGTTAAGCCCATCTTTTTTTACTTCAGAAATATCTTGATATATCATGCTATCATCATCAGCTGCACCTTTCAGTTTGATGCCGTCAATATCCATTCGTATGTTTAGTAATCTCTCATCAATAAGCATCGGATGTTTTTTAGAAACGAATGCAATAAATTCCATCGCTCTATCATAAGGAACTTTCAATTCTTCAAGTGAATGTATTTTCGTATAGTATATAAAATTTATAGGGATTTCCCAAAAAATCTCATCATTACCAAGTTCATAATTTTTTTTGTATTCCTCAATGATATACTCGCCGAAAATCTCATCAAAATTCGTTTTTATAGATGGTGATGTCATGGAAAGAGGATCACGGGAAACAGTATAAAAAATGATGAGATCTGGATATTCATTTAATGTCACAAGCCAGCGGCGATAATATTTATCTTTCTTAATGGTATATGCATCCTTACCAAATCTATTATCCAAATATTTGATTATCATTTCACTATCTTCTTTAATATGAGAACAGGCATTTAAAAAAATCACACTGCACACAATACATAATAAAATGACTATTGGTTTAAAAATATTCATATACATTCTCCTTTTATGTTCGCATCAAAGTTATTTTCTTTCTCTTGTTTTTCAATAAGATCTTTTACTTCTCTTCCCAAAGTCAATAATTGGTCCATGTCTGATATATCGCTTATCCCGAAAGGATTGAAGGATGTAGTGCCTGTAATCGTTTTGTATTCTTTTGGTCTTGATATAAATGATATTTTCCGATTATCGATTCCTATATCAACTTTTACCAATTTATCATGATTTGATTTGATTTTACAAAATGAGATTTTCCCGAGCATAATTTCTTTTTCATTTTCTAAAACTCTTATATTAAGTTTATCTATATAAACAATAAATTTCTTTGATACAGTTTTACGAATTTTTTTTATAATAAGATATGCTATAATAAATGCAGGCAAAAACACTAAAAATTTAAATAGCGGATGAACTTTGTAAATAATCATTCCAGAATAAAATAATAGCAGATAGGTTATTAATATAGGAAACATAAAGCCTATCGGAAAGCATAATCCCATAATCATGTCGCTTTTTGGTGTTCCTACCGCAAATTCAAATTTTTTCATCATGTATCCACTTTACCGCAGTGTGAGTAATTCTGTTTTTTCATAACTAATTTTTTTTTCATAAATACTTGTATGAGGTTTTCTCTCTCATTTTGCCGACTCAAAGAACTATTTTTTATAAGTTTATATTCTCAATCATCTGTTATAATTTGTTTTGCCTAAAAGAATAGGAGTAGGATTTAACAATACCCAGAGAACCGAAAGTTCACGCAAACGCTCTGTTATAACTTCTTCATCCTCACCGTTTGCACGTATGCTTGAAATAAGCTCTTTGGTTTCTTCCAGTTCTTTCTTAGAAAGCGGTGTGCCTGAAGCAAAATGATTTGGCAGGGTATTAAGCATATTTCTATAATCTTTATCCCAGTTTACTCCGCCGTTTCTATATAGCTCATCCTGCACCCTGCCTGTTATACGGATAACTTCTCCCTGTACTGTTTTTGCAGCTCCGCTTGAAGGAATCAGCATCTCCCAAAGTTCATCGTATTGTTCTCTCCAAGAACCCGTCTTTACAATAATGGGAGAAACGCCGTCATGTGTCTTGCGTTTTGGAGCAGGCTTTACATCAAACAGTGCATAGAGTTTCTCAAGTCCCGCTTCTGTTTCAGCCAAGTAATCTTTATTAAAGTTTTCTCTGTGAAATTCAAAATCCTTACCGATTATTTCGACTCTTTCCGTCATTTCAGGTACTACCTCAGCACCTGCCTTTATCAGCATTTCTGCAATTTCCGCTGCCTGTACAATATTACTATTTCTGCAAACAGCAAGGGCTTCGGCTAGCGGAGTTCGTCCCATATCATTTTTTGCATTAACAGCTGCGCCTTTTTCAATCAAAAAACTTACTATCTTAGGTCGGAAAAAACCTGCTGCCGTATGCAGAGGTGTACTTCCATATGTATCAGGTTTTTGTATATCTCCTCCTAATTCATACAGCAGTTTTACAGTATCTCTCCCCAGTGTGGCATGTTTATATAATGGCGTACGCCCATAATAATCAGGAGTATTTACATCTAAGCCCTGTTCTACGAGCCAGATCACAAGTTCATCAGGAACACCGCCATAATGAAGCGCCGTATTGAGGCTGTATCTACCGTTATGAGCGGTAAGCTCACATTTATCATAGACGGCTTTAAGTGCTTCAACATCTCCTGCTGTAATCAGTTCATCAAAATTTTTAGGTAAGGTCACTCTTTTCTTTGCCATTTTTCTTCTCCTTTAATTATTATAGAATTAAAATCCGGAAAAGTCAATTATTTCTAAATCCACTTAAGCCCATTAACATCTTTTAGAATCATAGATTTCCCATCATAATTATTTTTTAATTCAACTTTTTTTTCTTTAACCGATATGTTGTTGTACCAGTGTTCCAGACTTGCATATTTTCCCGTATGTATATTGATAAGCATGCTTGTTATGGGATCCCAAGTATCTTTTTTTACCGTTTCCGCCAGTAAATAATACGCATCTAAAAATATAAGATTTCTTCCATATATCCAAAATGGAAGTTTAATATTTAACAGCGGTAATTTTGCAGAAAAAATATCATCTCCATGCGGCGGCACTGTTTCATAATGAAATTCTATCTCACTTCCATAATATGCTATCGTTGCCCCTTCACAGCCTATGCTTTGAGGAACACCCTCTTCAGCTATGATAAATTCCATTGCTTCTCCTTATATTTTCTTACCCTTCCATATCAGCCGACACAACTCCATTCTTTAAGCTTCCGCAGACTGTTATACAATGCCCGAAGAAAAGGTCGTCATCATCAAAATAGGCAGAAAATGAACCGCCTGATATCATACAAATTGAACTGAGGCTAATTCTTTTTGCAAAACTTTCTTCTGTAATTTCAGAAGTTTCATCATCAGATTCTGCCCATTCGCAGGCGAGTTTAGTAAGCTTTTTTGCAGCAAAACTACGCAGGTCTGCATCCCATTTTGCCTGTTCTGACACCATTGTTTTCAGAGCTTTTTTAGCCTTTGTTATTTCCCCCTTATTATCCTTATCTACATCTAATATAATATTTATTTTTCTATCCTGCCAAATAATACTTCCTTGAAAACTTTTAATTTGTTTATCATAAATCAGTTCACCTAATATATCATCTTGTAAAATTATAGGTTTTCTATACTCTGCAAGTATTTCTTCCAATTCTTTACAAGCCGTATTTTTTTCAAGAACTTCCACAACTAAAAAATGTTTTTTTGCCGATAGTGCACCGTTTGGAACTTCCTCAGGAAGCTTTGCACGCACCTTTAATTTGTAAATGGTTTCGTCTTCAAATTGATATGGCAAATTTTCTTTATCTGTGACAGGAAATACTATACGCCCTTCTTCTTTATGCAGTTCACCTGTTTCACAGTCCACATAAGCTAAGAAATAAGCAGCCCAGTCCCAAAAACCGTTTCTCAAACTTCCGCCGCCGCCTTCGTGTCTTAGAACAATAATCTCTCTTTCCTTTTTCTCAAAAGAGTCTTCCCATTCTTTTTGTGTCATTTTATTTCTTAGCCGCATGTATTCAATTAATTCCATTAAGTCCTCCAATCAATCCCAAATAATTTTAAAATATTTATAATTTTGATTTGTGGTTATTAAACACATCTTCTATAACTTTCTCGGTTTGGTTATCATATTGCCTTTTGATTAATAGTATTTCTTTTACTGTCATTAATTTTTCTTTATCCTGCCTCAATTTTTCCAAAGCAAGCTCAATATCTTCTCTTGCATTACAGTATTTTTCATTTTTATTGCAACTGCAATCAAGCTCCCAATAAAACTTTGTTTTCTTTACCTGATAGATTTCAAGAAATTTAATACAACTGATTTTACGGTTAAAACGGATTCTTACATCTTTAGTAAAATACAAGCTATTATTAATCAAATACAACTCTTGTCTTCCATATAATTTTTCAGCCTGTACGCTGATTATTTTAGAAATCAAATATTGAACAGACATTAAAATAAATAATGCAACTACAGCCAAAAATAGCAATAATATCATATTATCTACAACTAACCAACTCACAGTTCCGATAACTGCCGACATTGCCATAACCGCTCCACATATCGGTATTGCATCTCTTAGCAAAAATATAATCATGTCAATAATAAATCTTTTAATCCGGTTATAACCTCTAAGTTTATACTCTTTCATACTATTCAAAAAACTTAAATCATCCTTATATTCATCCATTCTCAGCATCATTTACACACTCATCAAAATCCATCTGATTATTCATTGTAAACTTCTTGAAACATTTTTTTGTCTTATTTTTTAAAAAGCTCTGAATGTGAGCCAAGTCTATAAAGCATAAGTACGAGTACATCATTTCTAATTTCATATACTAAAAGCCAATCCGGTTCTATGTGACATTCTCTTGTTCCCTTATAGTTTCCTGATAAATCATGATCTCTATACTTAGCTTCAAGTTTTTCTCCATTTGAAAGTAAATCAATAACTTTCAATAACTTATCTAAGTTTTTATTCTGTTTTTTTGCAAGTTTAATATCTTTCTTAAATTGGTTTGTAAATTTTATTTCGTATTTCATATTTCCAGTGCTTTCCGCAAATCGTCTATATTTGAATATTTTTTTACGGTATCATCATAAGCAATTTTTCTACCTTCTTCTATTGCCGACGCTGTAATTGCATTGGGAATATCTAATTTCAAAGCAAACGGGATTCCATTTTCTCTAATAGTTGTTCTTAAAAATATATTGATAGCCGTTGTCATATTAAGCCCTAACTCAAAAAAAATAGCTTCTGCTCGCTCCTTCATTTCTTTATCTGTTCTGATATTCAAATTTGTTGTTGCCATAATATCACCCCATTCTTAAGTATATTCATTATTTCGTGCGATGTCAATATATTGTCATTACATATTTATACTTCTTCTTCGCTTAATTCTCTAAAATTTGAAATATGATACCCAAAATAACATCTTCCCGATTGGCCTATAAAAATTCCATGTTCCGACATATTAGCTATCTCGCCTAAGTAAACCATAGGCATGTCATCGGAAAACGGATATTCCAAAGATATTTCATCTTTAAGAGTAACCAAAGTTTTTTCTTTAATTATGTAAGTGCTCAATTTATCACTCCTTAATATATCTCATAAATAAAATTTTATTACAGTATGAATTAACGAACATGGTCATTTTGTGGAATATCTTTAAACTTTTCTGCAAACCTATCATTCCATATTTTGTAGTCATAAGCAGGCATATTAACAGATAGAAATTCTAATTTTTCAAGGTCTAAAACAGGCGAATAATCTCCGTTCAATAGCCTAAATCCTGTTGTATGAAGATTTTTAATATTCTTCAAACTTTTTAAAAAATCAAAAGAATCTACTTTAATTATATTTCCCATAGAACTATGAATTCCCAGTTGTTTAAGATTTTTTAATTTGCCCAACGGCGAATAATCCGTTACGCCGGTGAAGTTAGATAATATAAGCACTTCTAAATTTTGTATTTCGCCTATAGGCTGCAAACTTTTTACTCTTGATGAAGCATATATTGAAAGAGCCTTTAAGTTTTTTAATTTTGCAATACACTGTATGTCCGAGAAATTACCCTGAAATATAACGAGTTCTTCAAGTGATGTTTGATTACATATCGCTTCCAATAACTTCTGATTTACAATACCTGTTACTAAAAGCTTTTTAATGTTTGTTTTTGTATTATTAAAATAATCTATCCAGCTTTTTAAAATGTTGTCTCTGTCTTTTTTTAAGGGATATTTTTCTTCAGATAATCCGTAGCAATATAATTTTAAAATTTCTTCTCCTGTATAATCTTTTAACTCTGTAATAGAATTTACTGCCCATTTTGCATTCCAGTTATAGTAATTCATAATTATTCTCCTATATTCACATAACAGTCAGTTCACTACTTGATTTAAACTCCGATAAAGGACTGTTTTATTTCAGACAGTTCTTTTAACTTTCTTTCCAAAATCACTGCATTCATTCCGTTTTTGATTGCAATTTCATAATACTTATCAAATTCGGGATGATTATTTTGTTTTACAACCGCTAAAAGTTCTGCAAAATATCCCCAAACATTATTATAGCTTTTTGTTGAAGTATAATCTTCTCTTTTCGGCATCCACTTGAGTTTTACAAAGAATTTGTAAAGTATCTTACTCCAAGTTTCTACATCATCATCATAGCAAAAAAACTTGGTCTCAAACAGACTCCCGAAACGCCTGTCCCAAAATTTTACATTGTCTGGCAGATACCAACTATTACGGGTATCGCGGCATATCAATTCTGTTATTATTCTTTCAAGTATTTCGGATGGAAAACCTCCGGTACAACCGTAACTTCCGGCAACTGAAGTTTGTGCCGCTTCCTCTTTAAGTTCTTCATAGGCTGTGCGGCTATCAAGCAACAACAAAGCAATTTGGGCACGGTGACCAAAGGCTTTTCCTGCACTCAATATTCTATATTTCTCAATCTCGTTCATAGTTCCTCCAAAATTCTTACATATCTAATGATTTGTCTGTTAATCGTTTATTGCCTTACCCCTGCCTTTTGTCTGTATTATTTATTCGTGCGGAGGGTTGTTGATTGTAATTTTCAATCTCTTCTCTGCTCATCCCCACAAGCTCCATTGTCCATACTCCTACAATATCCGAAAGTATAGAATCACAAATATACTCTTCTTTACCGTCAAGATATTTACAGGAAAATATCGGTTCTCTTGTTGCTGCTTTGTAAAATTTCATTGTGACATTCTCTAATTTATCAGGAGAAAAAACAAGCGACAGACTGTTTGCAATATCGCTTCTCACCTTGTCCCAATCCTTATTTTGAGCCTTATATCTCTCCCTTATTTTTGATATATATCCATTACAATAAGTTTTTAACAGCTCTTTATTTTTATAAATATGTTTACAACTAAAATCGGAAATACAGCCGGTATGGATTAAAAATGTCAATAACTCATCTAAGCTTTCTGCCGCTCGCCCAACTTCACCTTCACTTCCGATAAAACCTATACTTCCGTCTTCAAGAAAAACATATTCTCCTCCGCTGCCGTCTTGTGCAAATGACTTACATCCAAGAGAGTATTCTTCATTATTTTCCAAAAACTGAGTATCTCCTGTTTCCTTATAAAAATAAATATCACACTCATTCATAAGCAGAATATTTAACTGTTCATTTTCTCTGATATATTGTAGTTTATCCATTTTAATTCTTCTCCATAAAATCTTTTTCTATAATCCGAATTTTTCCCTGTTCATAAGGTTCAGCATATCCATCCACTATTAATATTCCGCTGCATTGGATATGAGCCTTGCTATTCCTTATTTCAAGAATTTTTAATTTGTATGAAGCCATCGGTTCGTGTTCATAAATGTAAAATGAGTCTTCTCTGTCATCGCTTGATATTTACAAGTTTCCAGAATTTCGCTGCCGTTCGGGCATTCCGCATTTTTCTTCCATAAGTAAATGAATCATAAAAACCATGCCCGGACGGTCGGCAGTTTGACTCATATCCTGTTTGAGAATCTTGTCATCTCCATTTGATTTTTTTTCATAGTACTTCAATCCATTACTTTGCCTGTTACATAGTTTATATACTGATAATTCGATGTCATTCCCTTAGTATGCTTCTTTATACAATTTATAATTCTAATTTTAATGAGTTCCCATCCAAAAAAACTGCTTTCGACTCTGTGATTTTGATTTTCTGTTCTTCGGTAAATCCTATGGTTTCTCCGTGTTGCAGTGTTACATCCTGCTGTAGAACATAGTCAAGTACAGGCAGTAGAAAATCGTATAGTTCGCTGCCCTTCATATTTGCATCTATTATTTCTATTTCAGATTTGCCGAACTCCTTCATTCCATAAGTATAAACGCTACTTTTTTCATCGCTATTGATAATACCTATATACACCCAAAGCTGAATTGGCAGTATATCGTCCTCGTCCAACAAGAGATCTGTAAAATCGATATAAAGATTCTTTGGAAGCAGCAGCGTCGAGGCGCCTTGATATATCCCTATCGCAGTTTCACAAGTCCTCAGAATAGAAGCATTCAGTTTGGACAGTAGAGAGTATCTTTCGACTGCCGGTGTATTGCTGCCTAAGCCTAAAAGCGATACGATTGCATGTTGGGTATGCTCTTGTATCTCTTTTTCGGCTTCTTTCCAAAGGTAAGAATAGTTGTATATGGATTCAAATTCCGCAGAAGGTATCGGTGCAGGCATCAATGCAAGAGCTACAAGTTCCTCGGCGATTTTAAATGTGGCAGTATTATCATCTCCCTCTATCTCATCAACCTTAAGTCCCCAATATGATTTTAAATCCTGTATAACCTTATCCAGAGAATACCCTCTATCGCCTTTGAACATCGGCATAGACAGGATATGTTGTCCTTTATTTTCTGGTTTTTCGTTTTTCTTGCCAAATATGTTATTTAGAATTCCCATAATATCAACCTCCGTTATTTAGTATAATTATGCCCATTTTTTATGCAATGTCAACCGTACTGCCATTACATGTTCTTGTGTTTCTGATTTTTACCGTATTATAGTCATCAGCTGTGCCAAGCATAATACATTCCTTGAACTGCCGCACGATTGATATTTTCACTATTCATCCAACAATATTTCTTTTCGATCCACTGCTTGCCTTGATGTTGTAACTCTTTATTCGCCTTTTCGTTTTTGTAATCGTATTTGTCATAAAAAAAGTTCTCGATGGCGTCTCTCGTTTGTCCGATATAATCGGCAATAGAGTTTTTTTCATCATCGGGAATATACGGATAAAGTTCTGCAACAATGTCAATTATCGGTTTGTGGAAATTTTCTCCAAATTCCAGAGATGCACTATAAACCTTATTTAAAATTTCTTCGTTCATTGTCATTACCTCCTCTCGGGAATCGTCTACTCCACCATTCTGCAAAGGGCGATATGGTCTGCCTCGTCGCTGATAAATACGTGATTATCCCAAATATCCATGATCCTGAATTTGGAATAACCTCTTGGGAGTGTAATATCGAGAAGCTCCAGGTCAGACAATCTCAACAGTTTTTGGTTTCCTTTCCATTCATCGGTCTTGAAAATCGGGGATAGGATCAGATATTCTTTTTGGGCGCTGAATTTTCCTCTCAAGCCATGCTTTTGTGCAAGCTTTTCTAATTTTTCCTTTCCCCATATTTTCCTCTTGTAGATACCGTCTTGGGTGAGTTCGAGATACCAATAATACTTGAATTGTGATAAGCGACAAGGATTTATCGTATCCGATTCTACGAAGGCATAAATCGAATTATCTTTTATCATAAGGCTGCCTATCTGGGGATAGGAGTAACTAAAATCCATTTTGTGATGTACACCCTCTGCCCGTTCCAAGGATTGCATAAAATTGCTTCGGACTTTTTCATTTGTAAACACAGGGGTGAGCTGCTTCTCCCAGTGAAGCGTATGTGTCTCATTGTCATAATGTAGAGAGGTAAAACTATTTGCGGCAAAGACCTCTCCGTCTACACGGCAAATAATTGGATAAACCCCCTTTTCGCCAAGTGTGGAAATTTCCGTTATGTTTTCTGCGGCACACAGGTTTTCACTTACTACTTCGCACGGCTTCTGCTCGGGAGACGACACCCACCAGGCTTTTTTGTCTTCTCCGCTAATAATTAAAATGTCGGAACCTGTATCTAACAAAACGGGCTTATTCCAGCTTTTCTTTTGTGCGGGAGACGGAATGAATGACCATCGTCCCGCCTTTATCCAAACGATACCGTAGCTCGTGCCGTCATCGCCACTGCCCCAGATAACGAATTCGTCTTTTCCTCGTGCAAAATGATTTTTTGCATTGATGGGAGCATATTGATAGGCGCCGTTGCTTAGCTCGAATCCTGTCGTCGTCCACTCTGAAATTTTATCTAATTTTACCTGCATAATTTTCTCTCCTACAATAAAGTTCTATCCTTGTCTTCTGCTTGTATTATTATAAAATAATTTAGTCCGTTCTTTGGTCAGCAGCCCCTTGTCTGCAAGCTTGTTTACAAAGTTTTCTTCGTATCTTGTAAAATCTTCGGCACAGCCTATGTTTTCTGCAAGGAGTAATAGAGCATTATCTATCGTTTCGGATTTTGGATTTCTGCCAAGTTCTACCTCGATGTATTCACACAGACTGTCCAGAGTCTCATAATGTTCTTTGTCCGCTTGTTCAAAATTACCGCTCCAGTCTATCGAATCAAGCCTTTGTTTTAGGTGTAATAAATTAATATTATCCATTTTTTCGCTCTCTGTACTGCTTCCTTATAATCCGAATTTTTCCCAGTCCTTAACCGATTCAATCAACATACCCCGACACAAGCGTCGGGGTATGTTGTTCTCATAAGGTGGTTGCAGTCGGATTTAATACCCTTTGTTACGACGCAGAGCGTCGGGGTATTAAACCCTCCGCACGAATAACAGGTATCCAACTGTCGATTTCAAATTTTTCCTGTTCATAGGGTTCAGTATATCCATCCACTATTAATATTCCGCTGCATTGGATATGAGCCTTGCTATTCCTTATTTCAAGAATTTTTAATTTGTATGAAACTATCGGTTCGTGTTCATAAATGTAAAATGAATCTTCTCTGTCATCGCTTTCTTCTATTGTCATTACAGAAAAGGATTCTCCAATTAATTCTGCTGCTGAGTTTTTGTCTGTACTTATTGGATTTATGCAAATAGAAGGTGCTATTGTTTCGCCCCTAAAATTACCTTTAGCAAATCCGACATCCACTGACCATGATGCAGATCCATCTTCTTTAAAATACATCAGACAGCTCTGTCTTCCGTTCCAGTCATCTTCAAACGTATAATTTTTTCCGATCTTTAGCATTTGTTATCTCCTTTTCACTAATAGTATATGTCATTCAATGCTGATTTATTTGAAAATTCCTTGTAACCATTTCACAATATCATCCGTCGTTTTATCACACGATAATACCAATTGATTACAGTCAATCTCATCAAGCAATATCACTTCTTTTTCTCGTTCAAAAAAAGTTCTTAACCATAAGATAAACCTTGCATATTCATAAATTCTTTCATCTGAATTAAAGTACTCGATTGCAAATGTACAACGCTTTCGATCCATTCTTAATTCAAATTGATATTGCTCTGAATAGTTCTCCCAGCAAAGATCATACGATCGTGATGAATTACTTACTTCTAAATTGGTGCCCGGATACTTTATTTCAATATCTTTCTTAAATTTTCTCATGTCAAAATCATTATTTTCCGATTCGTTTAAATGTACAAAGATTGTTACAGACATTTTCAGCTCCTCCTCTCATCTCTCTGAACGATTCGTAAAATACATCTATTCATCCTGCAATCAATTCCGATAATTCAAAATCTGATAAAACGGAATCCGTATATAGTTTTCTCAACAAATTATCATCGAATTTCATAGAGTAATATTCTGTAACAAATTCTCGAAATCTTTCATACGTATCGAAAGCATATCCCAATAGCCAATAACCTCCATCATGTTCATCTGTTTGATTTTGATGAACTGCCCCATCATACCAAATGAAAAATGTTGTTTCCGCCCTTTCGTCTACTGAAAAAAGATTTATCAATTTCTCGTCAAGCCCTTCGTACATCTTGTCTATAATACTTTGATTCCATTCGTCGGCAGCAAATTGGTTCAGACTGTTTTCATGTGCAAAGCCTTTTACCAACACCACTGTTTCCGTAAAGATTACAGATAACGAATCTCCTGCTCCGTTATCAATAACATATTTGAGATTCGAGTCGAATTTCTTCTTTCTTACCAATCGCAAGTCGTCTTCCGACGGGTCCGTCAAAGCATTATCCAAAATATATAGCGCCTCCAATCTTGTATGCATATTATCCCAATCCATATACTTCATATCGTTTCTCTTCCGTATTTCTTTGTTGTATCTCTTTTGTGAAAATAATGCACTGAGAGAACAACCTAATTTTTGAAAATAAGTTTAATCAATTTCTGCAATTATCCCATCAATCAATTCCGTAATACTCGGCGCTGTATAAACCACTTTATCAGGATCATGGATATAGCAGATAATCTGACCTTCTTTTCCCGCTGTATCCGGATCAAAATCCAACATCAAAAAGCAGCTGTCACAGTATTCGGCAAAGGGAATCCATTTTTTATTAAAGAGATAGGGTTTAATCCTGCTGTCCTTCATATTTTCAATATCTTCGTTTGTAAAATAATCCGTAAATTCCGTTAAGAGCGCATCTCTGTTTTGAAAATGTTCTTTTGTTTTTGTTACAGCCTGTAAGCTCATCAGATTAAACGGCATTTCTATTTCATCTATAACGCAGAGAAAAATGCTTAAATATTTGCTTCCATTTTTATATCGGTAAAGTTCTTTGAAGTCTTCCGGAAGGGTTATACTGAACTTCTTCTCAAAGGCTGATATCTCTTCCTCTGAAGCTCCGGAAATTTCCTGATAGTCGTCCAGATATCCTTCTTCGACAGGATCATCCAAATCCCATTCTTCAAAATGCTCACATAGATACTTTTCTATCTGTTTAATCTTATCAATTAGTTGCATAACTTTCTCCTAACTTTTTTGTTCCCAATTTTATTTGCTCGGAAGGATTTAACCACTGATGTTCCTCGTCTATGCTCTGTGCCGGAGTATGTTGATTATCTACGGTTGCGGATATATTCTTTTCGTAGCTTATCGGCAATGCCGCTATTTTGAATGTGATGAATAAGATGTGCATGCGGAAACGGTATAGTTCTAATATCTTTATCATATTCCGTAATTTTTCCTGTTTCATTAAAAAGAGTCCGGTCTTTCATTTTTCCCGTCCTTATAAATTCTATCCAGTCCTTCTGAATTGAAATAACTGCTTTTCTATTTTCATCGGTAATGGGTATATTCATTTTATCTATGGTTCCAAAGAAAAATGCCAGCTCCGCCCCATGATACGAACCTCGCAGTCCGTTATACAAATGAGGGATATAGTTCATTCTATAGCCGTATACAGGGCATTTTTTGCTTAACGTTTCCATAAGAAACAACGCGCTTGAATGAAAGATCAGCAATTCCATTATTTGAATCTGTAAATCTACAATTCCATTTGCTTCCGATTTAAATTCGGATTCGAGCGTTTCTGCAAACTCACTGTATTTTTTTAAAAGAACATCTTTTAAATTTTTCTTTTTCTTTGTAATTCCGAGAGCCTTATAAAACATAGGTAATTCAATCATAGAAAATTCATCTTTGTTAGAGCCTATCAAAACTGGCATACAAGGGAATTCTCCACGCTCTAATAATTTCATTGGGTGCTCTGCAAAGAATATACCGTCAACAATATCATTCTGTCCTCCTTTTAGTTTCATCAATTTTTTTGCTGACAGTTTTTTTAGTTCTTCAAGTCCTTTAAGATGATTTTTTGACAGCATTTTTGCATATTCGTTTTTTGCAAAATCAAATTCCGACAATATCGGGACATTCCCTGCACATAGGATTAATTTATGAAACAGTTTATTACTTACAGGATTTAAATAATGATACAGAGCTGCAACCGCACCGCCGCAATGCCCCATAAGCGTAATATTTGTATTATCTCCGCCGAAAGAACTTATAGTATTATAAATCCAATTTAAAGCTGTTTGCTGATCAAGATAAGCAAGAGCAGCTTTTATTTCTCCCTTATCGAAAACAGGCATATATCCGAAATTTCCTATTCGATAAGTAATTGTAACTGCTACAACACCTTGTTCGGCAATATGTTCCATTGTGTATATTGGAACTGTTCCCGACCCTTCGCCTCCGCCATGTAAAAATACAACTACCGGTTTTCTTTCCGTAAAATTCTCGGGTGCCCATATATTTACTACAAATGCATTTTCCGTTTGAGTATCTTTTAACGGTTGAAATTCCGGTCGTAACATATGGTGCTTCATAAAAATATTAAAAAACAGAGGATATTTCCTTTGTGGAAAACATACTGTTTCTTTACGATTAATTATCATATCCGGTGAATAGTCTTGTTTATCAAGAATTTTAGCATATTCAAATCTTTCTGCTCGTGCATAAGGCACACTCAATATAGAATATACAGGCGTACCTTCTTTCGTTTTTCCGACTACATTCGCATATGCTTTGCCAATCTCTGTCTGTAATATCTTCATTTTGCATCTCCTTTATTCTATGAAATCTCCCTAAATGTTTGCTGATATTATACCATTTTCAATGGTGTTTTTTCTACGGGTTATCAACAATCTTATTTTTTGATATAATAGTACCGGTAAACAAAAGGAGAATTATTATGTACATAAAACCTGAAGATCGGCGTGAAAAATCGAATGCAAAAATAAAGGGAATGGGCATTGCCTGTATGGAAGAACTGCCCTTGCGGGAATCATCAAAAGAGGCGAAGCTTAAAAGCTTTGAGGAAATCTGTGACAGAGCCATCGCATGTCTTTTGTCGATTCAGTTGGCTGAAGATATTCATAATGAGCAAGGGTATGAAGAATCAAAGGATCTTTTTTTAAGTTTGCTTGAAAAATACGAAGTATCGGACTGCCTTTTGGAAAAAGAAAAACGGCTTTTTGATGGAACATACAGCGAACAGGATGTCATCGATGTATGCTGGACTTATGAAGCTTATTGGCCGCTTCTGTGGGCTTTGGGCTTGGTCGAAGATATTTCGTATCCGAATGATATCTGTGATGTGGAACGAGCGATAAAACTGGTCGGCGATGCCGATGGAAAAACTGAGTTTAAAGCACAATGTAAGTTACGCGGAATAGAAGAAATACTGGATATGCTTGATCTTCACTACCGTTACCACTGGGCAACGGAAGAAAAGCGGCTCCGCCCCGAAACGGAAATCAAAGACTTAAATCCCGATGTTTTGATGGAACGAAGGCGCGGACTTGAATGGCTTATTTCCGAAGAAAGCGATTGGTTCGATATTTCGATGGATACGTAGTCCTTTTTACTGCATAGCTATTTTTATCCGACGAAAATATATTCGATGACAAGCTCACAGATGGCATCGTTTTTATCGTAGCCGAAATATACCGGATATTTCCCGTCACCGAAACCGCTTTGTATCATGGGAACGGTCAAGTCCGTTCCTTCTAAAGGATAGTTAATCCAGTCCCCGCCGTCGCGTTGAAAGCGTGGATTTGCAGCATAACTCTTTTCGAATTCTTTTGCAAAATAATCGTCGTATATATTTTTGCCGGGGTTTTCATTTACCCAACGGCTTTCAAAATCGCAATAGGCATCCCGTGCTTTTACATCGACAACCGTTGCAAGTCCTGCATCGACATTAAACCCGAAAAAACTTTCTTCATCGACGTCATCCAAATCTTCATTACCAATCAAGGCTTCACGATACACGGCAGCCTTTTCATCGGAGAACCTTACCCGTGTTGCAACATACCGGTAATGGTCTTCTTCTATTTCGGCAACTAAAGTTTCTAATGGAAAAATTCCTGTAGGTACTTTTTGCAGATACGGCTCCTCGCTTTTGTTAAGGTAGACAAGCGGATCACGCACCAAAATATTTCCCGTAGGAAAATGCACGGTTCCCATCGGCAATATAAATAACTTTTTCCCCTGTACTTCATCTTGAGAAAACAAGTTACCGTAATGCACAGGAGACTTAAGCAGCTCCTTCACTTTTTCATATTTTTCAATCCATTCTTTTGTCGGTATCATATAAACCTCCACATAAAGATTAAATAATATAGTATTTATCAGTACATGTGTCTACAGACAAAAGTCTCATTTTTTGATATACTTATAAAAAGCTTTTATAAGGGGTTAAGCTATGAAAAAAATAGAACATCAATACTTCGGTCAGTTGAATCTTGCGATAACAGACGATGTGGAAGTAATTTGGGAAAAAGAGATTCAGGGGATAGATACCTGTCTTTGGCTCGGCAAAAATGTAGAACTGTCTACCGGCATGCTCGATCTTTATGCACAGTTTCTTGAGAACATAGACGATAAAATAAAAGAAGCAAGAAAAGCACTGATAACATATTTAAAAGATGACAGCTACTATATTGACTTTCATATTGAAGAATGCGGACTGGAAGATTTACCGAGTGATATTACCGAGTTTGTAACGAAAATGATAGTAACGAATGTAGGCTTATGGATTGACAGTGAAAAGCCGCATATCACAATGGATTTTATGATTGCGCCTGATGAAAGCGATGAAATACTCTGCGTAAAATTCGGTGAAGATGCAAAGATCATAGCCATTGATTGGGAAAGTTAAAAGGAGATGTCATGGGAATTTTAAATAACGCATTCAACAAGAAAGATAAAAAAATGGACACTGAAGCACCGCTTATTTTATCTATGCCGATGTTTAAAGGCGATAGCGGGTATTCATTGGAGAAAGTTATCGAGGATTTAAAATCATATTGGGGACTTACGGTTGATAAGATAGAGGGCGATGATAATACCGCTTCATTTGAAATCGGCGAAGAATGTGTAGTCATTGCATTGATGCCTGCACCCATACCCGCTGAAGGATTTGAATCCATGTACAGCTATTCTTACCTTTGGAAAGATGCGGAGAAAGAGGTAAAAATACCCGAAATAAAATTAAGCGAGGAAGAAAGGGCGCGGTATGAAAGTAGTTTTTATCAGCAAAACCCATTTCGACAATGGCAGAGCCGGTATGGTGGAGAAGTAAAGACAGAAGCTCTGAGAATAATAGAGGATATGCATGAGAAACATGTAGTAGGATATAAAAGTAAAAGATAGGTATGGCGAAAATGCATTTTTGGGTTGGATGGTTTCCAACAGAGCAAGAATTCTTGCAATATGTGGGGTTGGGCAATGACCAATCTAACGATAGCTTGGCTGAGTTAAGCTCCTTCGCTAAGGAAGTTGGTGCAGACGAATTTGAGCCAGACTTTTGTATTGCAAAATATCTCAATGAATCCGATGACGTGGTAGAATTTGCTCGGTTTGTTCCTACTTCCACTGAAAACATTCTTGAAAAATGTATGAGTTCTGGGCTAAAAAAGGTGAATAGTCTATTGTGTTACAATTTACGTGCAGGGATTTCTGATGGACAAGCAGAACATGCAGGTCTCCTAAACTATTTAGGTATACACCCATACTCAACTAGAGCAATTGAAAGCCGTTTCTCTACATCTGGAATGGAGTTCTCAACCTTCGTAGGTACAATTTCGCAAAGTGTAGAGGAGTTTATGGAGTATTTCAACCAAGATGATTATCTAAATGCGTTGGAGCAGTATCGGCAAGGCAAGACAAAAAAACGTCCAAACCCGAATCTTCGGTGTCAATTTTGTAAGGACGTGGGATTGGATTTCTATTATCCTCAACTTCTACGCATCGCCTTTTCGCAGGAGTTAAAGTTGGTAGATGCTGAAAGTCTTGTGCAAGAAGTACTAATAGAGCCGATGTTTTATAATGCGCTGCCATATGATCTTAAAGATGCAAATATTAATATGGCTAATTGTGCTTTCTGTTACATTGCCAATGGGTTTAGAGAAAAAAATAAAGATCAACACATCTCTATTTATATGAGGAATTCTCCCCCCCTAATAAAACGAAAGAAAAAAGATATTGATCAACTCGATAACTACAATGGACTCCAGTTTTTAGGAAGTCTCGTTTGGGAATAAGCTCTAAATGTGGTATAGAGAGTCTTTTTCAAACTGCTTATACAGTACGACAGTTTGGGGCTTTGAGTTGGAGCGTATGCTCCCCGGGGGCATCTCGCAGAGTTTTGCCTATGACAACATCGGCAGGCTCGTCGACAGCAAGACACGTCAGTCGTCCAAGGTACGCAGAGAACGCAAGTACCATTGGGGCAAGGCCGACAGACTGCTCAAGATGGAGGACAGTCAGTATGGTACTACCACCTACGAGTACAGTGCCACGGGACATCTGCAAAAGGCGACCTATGCTGACGGCACAGAAGAGTACCGCCTATCGGATAAGGTGGGCAACCTCTTCGACGACCCTGACCGAAAGCTCCGTAAATACCTCCAAGGAGGGAAGATAGAGCAGTCGGGCGAGTGGCGTTTCAAGTACGACAAGGATGGACAACTCATCGAGAAGTACAAAGGCTCGGGCAAATGGTGGGACAGCAAGCGTGAGCGCTGGCAGTATGAGAGGAACCAGAACGGCACGCTCAAAGCTGTTAAGTCGCCCCACAGAAAGCGACCTGTACAGTTTACCTATGATGCCTTGGGGCGTCGTCTCAGCAAGCTCGCCAGTGAATACACCCATTGGGTATGGAACGGCAATGTGCCGCTGCACGAGTGGAACTCTGGCAGGGAATGGAAGGGCGACGGCTGGCAGCACTACGAGCTTGACCTGAGGACGTGGGTCTTTGAGGAGGAGAGCTTCGTGCCGATGGCACTGCTCCTCAATGGCAAGGTGTACAGCATCGTAACCGACCAGCTGGGTACGCCCACCGAAGCGTACAACGCCGAGGGCGAGGAGGTTTGGCATCGCAGGCTCGATATGAACGGTAAGATACTCGAGGAGGTGTACGACAGAAACGCCCCCTACAGCGAGCAGATACGCATACCATTCCTTTTCCAAGGACAGTACTACGACCACGAGACAGAGCTGGCATACAACCGATTCCGATACTACTCGCCAGAATTGGGGAGTAGTATCTCGGAGGACCCGATACGATTGCTAGGTGGAATTACCCTACATGCCTATGTGGAGGATAGGCTTATGGGGCTTGACCCATTAGGACTATCGCTAGGTTCTCGTGCTTTAGATAAGGCTCTAGGAGGTATTAGAGGTGATTGTAAAATGGCACCTCATTAAAGTTGGAATTATAAGCCTGTCCGAAAAGATGTTTAGGTACTGAACTACTATTAACTATTCCAGATTAAATAATATAGTATTTATCAGTACCTGTTTTAGTATACTTACAAAAAGTTTTTATTGGAGGTGAAACTATGAAAAAAAGAAGCATAACTGTTCGCTATAACGAAGAGGGGATCCCGTATATTACACCCAAGTCAGGTTGTTATCTTTCCTTTCAGATCTCACCTATAGGAGGTGAGATTGAAATTTTGGGTAATGAAATCGGATTACAGCTTCTAGCAAGGAGCATCTTAGGTATAGCTAAAATGGAGGAGGTGGATATGACATATCATATCCACCTAGATGAATTGTACTCCTTAAATGAAGAAGGTAAGAGTTTTGTTATTCGTAAAATAGAGAATGACGATCTTAAGTGAAGAAGTATGGAGAGTAGTAAAATTGCGACTTTCTAGAACGACAAGGTGATAATAAAAAAAAAGAGTACTTATGGTAGACTCAAATAACTACTGGGCTCTATTTGAGAAGGAAGGAAGAGGAGCTCCTCTTAGCCTTTCCGAAGGGATTATGCATACAGAATTCCAGAAAAAGAATCCTTTCGCCCCCTTACCTTCAGATTATGGAGACTGGAGGACTTCTGTCAATGCTCCTGTAGAGCTCCCCAAACAGCTTTGGTTTGTAACAAGAGAGAGTGTATAACTTTGATTTACGCTTTAATAGTGCAGGATTTATAGTATCCCATGTTTTTCTTGGGTTATTACAGAGGCATACCTCTACACCGTATGTTTCAACTCCAGTGTATATGGTAAATAAGTTTGGAGATAGTGTCGCTAAAAAAGAGTATTACTACATCCGCTTCTATAATTATACAGACTTAATTGACCATACGTCATCTAATATTGTTTATGACAAGAAAGGCTTTATAAAGAAGCCTATAGAGCTACACTTAAGGACAGATATATCCCAACAGGTATTTATGACAGATAGTAGCTACTTCTTCAACAGGCTATTTTGTACTGATGAGTTTCGAAAAGCTTGCTTGGAAGCTTCTATTTATGGGGTGGAATTTGTGGAAGCGTTAAAAGTTGGAATCTATAAGCCATAATACTCTCAAGATAGTACGACTCGTATTGGGATTGTAGGTAATCCTACTGATTAGAATTATCCGCCGAGTAAGCGAGGCGAAGAAAAGTCATTGGGTTCTTAAATCCTCCCTTAGAGCTATCGCTTGCTCTTGTAGCTTAATGAGGAGCACGGAATACTTCTCGAGCTTGGCGAGCATTCGTTGAGCCGTGGCTACGGAGTGGTAGCTGTTCAGCGTCTTCACGGCTTCGTTGTAGAGGATGCCGATCTGCTGGATAGAGGCGATGATGGAAGACAAAAGGTTCATTTTTTAGTATACTTACAAAAAGTTTTCATTGGAGGTGAAACTATGAAAAAAATGGAACATCAATACTTTGGTCAGTTGAATCTTGAGATAACAGACGATGTGGTGGATGTAATTTGGGAAAAAGAGATTCAGGGGATAGATACCTGTCTTTGGCTCGCCAAAAATGTAGAACTGTCTACCGGCAGACTCGACCTTTATGCACAGTTTCTTGAGAACATAGACGATAAAATAAAAGAAGCAAGAAAAGCACTTATAGCATATTTAAACGATGACAGTTACTATATCGACTTTCATATTGAAGAATGCGAACTCGAAGATTTGCCGAGTGATATTACCGAGTTTGTAAGTAAAATGACGGTAACGAATGTAGACTTATGGATTGACAGTGAACAGCCGCACATCGCAATGGATTTTATGATTGCACCTGATGAAAGCGATGAAATACTCTGCGTAAAATTCGGTGAAGATGCAAAGATCATATCCATTGATTGGGAAAGTTAGCAGTAGGAAATATCAATGTAAAAATTTTTTATTCGTGCGGAGGGTTTAATACCCCGACGCTCGCGTCGGGGTTGTTGATTCGTGCCCCTGCAAAATCAAATATGGAGGTTTATAGTAGAAGTCATTATGGAAACGAATAATATAATAAACGGACTAAAACATTTATCTGAAGGAGTATTCCTACCCGAAGAATGGATTGATTGGTGGAAACAAAATGAAAAATTTGCAAAACAATTTTTGTCGCCGCGGTGGTATTTAAAGATAAAACCTAAGATGTCACAAGGTTTAATGGGTGCCGCACTAATATCTCAAAATGCGGCTCGTGAATACTTAAAATATATAAATCAATCTTATAACGAAAATTCACAAGTCAATTATATGGAAGGATGGAGAAAGCAAATAGATGATATCTCATTGAACTGTGACAAAGTTGATATTATTGATTTTGACTTGAAATTTACCAAATTGAAGCAAAGTTACCCTAACTTGTTTGCCGTAATAAAAAAACACTTATTGAAAAGTGATGTTGTGGAAAATAATTTAACCGAAGAAAAATTAACCTCATCATTCTTTTATAAATTATTGCATAGTGATGTGATTACATTTTTTTATTGTATTTCGCAATTAAAAATGGAAGGTATTCTTATTGATTTTGATATGTTAGAATTACGGGAGGAATATATTAAAATTGGGGAATTGTGGTTGAATAGTGATGGGGATGAGTTATATATCAGACCATATGAAGCTTCTGTATATTGTCATGATATAGGGAGGGATCAAATACATATTATAAATAAATCATTTAACTTATTTATTGAAAATGATTTGAGCCGTTTTGTCTATGAAAATGCATTGCCTAATACTTTTTCAGGTTTTTCAAATCAACAACCCCGATAAAAAATTAAAACATTATTTTTAAGGAAAGAACTAACAGTGATTTATGTTAAATTCTATAGCAAAACTAAAGATTGTTTTTTAGAGGACATCAACAGAAACTCAAGTGCCGAGATTGAAAAACTAATAAGCTGCGATGCTGACATTATCTATCAATCTCCTTATACAAATAAGATTATTTGGGCTGCAAAACGGCTGGACGAAAATTGTGTAAGCATAATAGCATTTGATAAAACTGCAAACAAAATTGCTTCTATAAAAATGGAAGATGAATTGAGCGATTCAGATATAGCTTTTACAAGTTTAAATGAAGAAAATCGCATAGTAGTATCCTTTGCAGCAGGACAGGACGGCTCTCAAGATTATTGCATAGAATTAACTCAAAATGAGCTGAAAATAATATATAAGTTTCCTAAAAATTTATCGTATATGTTTAGCTTCGATAAATATGCTTTGCTTGCTGATTTTTACAGCATGAGCTTTTTTAAAATTTCTTCCTCGGATTTTACGCCGATCGCTGAAAAGGCATATTCTTTGTTTAAAGAAGATTCATTATCCAATGTACAGAAAATCAATGATAGTTTCGGAATATTTTGTACCACTGAAGGGAAGTGCTATGTATTTGATTTATCCGCACTTGAATTAATTGATGAACTGATTATTGATTGTAAAATAGATGGTTTAGAAAAAAGTTGGACTCTGAATGCGTTATTTCAAACAAGGGATGAGATGATATTCCAATATCGCAATTATAAAAATGGGAAAGAAAGCATTGAATGGATCAGCGTAGATAAATTATATTTGAATAGGATTGTCAAAGAACAAATACCATGATATAATTAAAAAAGGATAAATATTATGAAATTAGAAGAAAAATATAAATTTAACACAAGCGATGATGACGAAGAGCCTTTAGAAAATTTTATTGATGATACGGAAGGCATTCTCTCGCATTGCTTAAGCACAAAGCAAATTGAAAATTTTATATCATTCTTTTTTGGTTAAAAACATGAGAGACATAAAAGTGCTGCATAAAATAATGACTGAAGGGGGAAAAATAAATGAAGACAACGCTTTTTCCAAATTGGACATTAGATGACACAGATGACACGGGGGCAATTTCGGAATATTTTAATAATGAAAAAATGCCTTTCACCGAAGAGACAATGATTAAGTGCCTTAAAATGAAGCGTAATAAATACGAAATCTATTGGGCTGTTTTAGCTCTGCGTATGCTAGGAACGCAGAAAGCAATTCAATATTTAAAAGAAGTTAGCACTTATAAAAATTTAGATGTGCAGGGTGCAAGCGTTTTAACGATTGCTTACTTAGCCGAGGGTTCTGAAAATGAATATTTGGCGAGCCTCTTGTTAAATAAGGATTTCAAAGCAAAATGGTATGCCGTTGTTGCCTTCAATCACAAACCCGACGGTAAAGCTATCCCTTATGCAGCTGAGTATGGGGTTAAGACAATCAAAAGTTCGAAAAACAAACCGGAAGCGGGTTCTTTAATAGTTGAGTATCTTGCAAGATTTGCACCGGAAAATGAACTTGCAAAAAAAATATTCGCAAGGATAAATAAAGACTTCGAGAATCTTTCTCCCAAAGAACAGGAAGTGTTCACAGTAAATTTTCCGCATATCTTTAGAAATTAATATGAATAAAATTGTAACTACAACAGTAATGGTAATTTTTACTCTTTTAATTTTTACAGCCGATATAGTGTTAATCACAAGATTTTTCACACTGATAAAACAAAGAAGATATAATGATTCGGCTCCTCTTTGGGGCGGGCTTCCCGATTTATTTCCAAAAATTAAAAATAAATATCTTAAAACTTTTTTGAACTACATCATACTGAATATTGCTGTGTATATTATCGGGTACTATTTCCCAAAGACAGGAGTTTTTAGCAGAACTCTTAAATTTTCTTTTGATATTGTTATCGAGGGGTATAGATTTTTGGTATCGTTTATAATAACGAATTTGTTTTTAGCTATTAGTCAGCTCACAAGAAAAATAAAAAAAATTCAACAAAATACAATTTCGGCTAAACTATACTACATTGAACTTATCATCATTCCCATTATTGTTATTTTTTCTCTTTATTTTTTTGACAGCGTTTTTGATAATCTTGCAATGAAGGTAACAATATAAAAGAATAGTACACTTACAAAATTGCTAAAAGATGATAGAATAAATATGAGGAGACAGCAATATGGAAGTTATTTTGAGTACGGTAATCGGCGGTGAAATTACGGTTGAGGTTGATGGTGGGAAAATTGTTCATTCATTGATAATAAAAATGAGAAACTCCTTGAAAGAGCATTTTAAAAAAATATTTTTTGAAGGGCTAGATAGAATAAAAATCAACGTATATATCAGCGGAGATGTTTCTTCTTATTGCGATAAAACGGGTATTACTGCAACCCGATATTTCCGTGCAAAGACAGAATATACGACAGAGTTTTGTATCGATAAAAACTATTGGCCGTTAGAACCTGTTCTTCCAGTGGATAGAAAGTTTATTCTATTTATGGAAAACTCGTTGATACAGTTAGGCGAAATTATTGAAAAAAAACTTAAAGCAGCCGGATATAGTTTTGACGGCGAGCTGTTTAAAGAAATTGTTCTTAAAAGTTTAAGAGGGATTAGTTAAGAATATGACAAAGTATTCAAAAGAAGCATTAGATGAAGCATTGCTGCAAGCGCAAAGCAGCGATATTAGCATGAAAACAAAAGGGATAAAGTTTTTAAGACAAGCCTCTTGTTTGGAAACGGGTACGAAGAATACCTATCCGATAAGAGATTGGTTTTCTGAAACTACAAATTACACAAAGCTTTTTAAAATAGTAAAATCAGAAAAAGATCCGAAACTGTTATGGGAATATTTATTTTTGATTAAAACATATTGTGAGCGTTATATTGATTTAGCTTATTTGGTAAAAGATTCTCAAAACTTTATCTCAAAAAAAGAAAACACAGAATTCAAAATAAAGGCTTATGAGCTCGGAAAATTGTTTTTAGTGCATCAGGATGCCTCTGTACGGCAAGCTGCAGCAAGCCTGCTTTGGTATTTAAAGAAAACTTCCGAAGTTTGGCCTGTGATCATAGAGCTTATGCAGAAAAAACGGGATTATATAACACTTTCTCATATCGGCATAATGATTCGCAATTGTTATTCACTTTTGAATGATGATAAAATTATTACAGACTCTTTTGAGAATACTGTGACGAAGGAAAATCTTATTTCACTAAAGGATGCAGAAGCTTTAAAAGAAGCCGTATCATTTTCATTGGAAAAAACTCCTAAGGCTGCAAAAAAAGCCGGTTTTAATTCCATATCTGAAATACTGGACAATATAATTACAGCACTTACAAAAACGGTAAAAAAATGATAAAATAAACATTATAGGAGATAAAATATGAATGGAGAATTATATCTAAAAAAGGGTATGCTTCAACTAAATAAAAAATTATATGACGAGGCTTTGGAAACTTTAAATAAGGTAATCGAACTCGATGATGATCTTGCGAGTGTTACATCTGCAAAATGTATTTTAGGTGAATATTATTTTATTCATCAAAACTATGAAAAATCAAAAGAATTTTTATTATGGATTTGTGACAGACAAGATGAGCTTGAAGAAGAGTTTGACGATTTACTTTCAGAAGAAATTGATACCGCGTCTGTGCTGATGGAGCTGATTGAAAAATATAAGCTGTAAAAAGCGGCGGATGCTAAGGAGGACGATATCGTGGATAACGAAGTAAAGTTATTTGAAGATAATAAAATACGCTCCGTTTGGGATAACGAAAAAGAAGAGTGGTATTTTAGTGTTGTGGATGTTGTGGGAGCCTTAACGGACAGCCCTAATCCGAGGGACTATTGGTACCGCGTTAAAAAGCGTATGTCGGAAGAAGAAAAAAGTCAACTGTCGACATTTTGTCGACAGTTGAAATTAAAAGCTCCCGATGGGAAAATGCGTGAAACCGATGCAGCCGATATGCAAGGCATATTTAGAATTATACAATCTATTCCGTCACCTAAGGCAGAACCCTTTAAGATGTGGCTTGCCGAGGTGGGAAAAGAAAGAGTTGATGAAATCATAGATCCGGAATTGACAATTGATAGAGCTTTAGAAACCTATCTTAAAAAAGGCTACACTAGGGAATGGATAAATCAGCGCCTGCAAGCTATTCAGGTAAGAAAAGAACTTACCGATGCATGGCAAGACCATGGTGTAAAAGAAGGCAGAGAATATGCTATTTTGACAAACGAAATATCTAAAGCATGGAGCGGTATGACCGTTAGACAATATAAGGATTTTAAGAACCTCAAAAAAGAAAATCTAAGAGATAATATGTCGACACTTGAGCTTGTTCTTAATATGCTTGCAGAGGCTACCGTTACCGAATTAACCAATACTACTAACCCTAAGGGGCTTGAAGAAAATAAAAAAACGGCACGACGCGGCGGAAGCATCGCAGGAAATACACGAAAAGAAATAGAAAAAGAAACCGGAAAACCCGTAATTAATTCAAAAAATGCAATCGATTTTTCACGCCTTATAGACGGCGTGGTAAAAGATAAAACTAAAAATTAAGTGAATTTAAAGTACCTATTGAATCATGCAAAACCATAATACTAAAAATATGAAAGGGAGTAATATTGTATGAAAAACAATTCTTATATTCATAACTTAAAAATAGAAGATGTACCTTGGCATCGGCTTCCTACAACTTATGGAAGAGCAACATTGTTTCCTCAATACTTTGAAATATTGGAAAACATGCAGGACACGGATAAAATAGAAAATGCATTGTATGAAATAGCAATAAATATTGAACATCAAAGCACTTTGTGGTATGCAACTCCGTTTGCTCTTATATTTCTTACAAGAATTTTTATGAAAGCTTTAACTCAGAGCAGTACAAATAAGAATGCGCACTACATTGTAGAAGAACTACTGGAAGGTTTTGCCGTAATAGCTGAAAGTTTTTGTGAGGGTGATGAATTGGAGCATGCAGCTCCCTTACCTTTTTTTGAAGATATGTTAAAGGAAGAATATTTATGGTCTGAAGTTTATAATGAAGATGATGATTGTCTCCGGTATGAAGATGAAAATGTTTTTCCTGATGATCTTTTTTACAGTTTTTATCATTATTCTTTTGAGGTATTAAAAATATATCGGGAAGAATTTGTTAAATTAAGAGATACGGAATTTGCGGTAAGAGCAAAAATACTTTCTTCATGGTTTTAAAAAAGGAATAGACTAATGCCGAATTCAACGGAAAAAATTTTACAAGAACTTGAAGCGGAACGGTTACGCCGTCAAAATCTTACAAAAGAAGATTTACAAAAAAAGTATGCCGAGTTACAAAGAACCGGTTTTCCTCTTAGCGAATGTATCGGTTTTATAGCCGATTTAGGCGGCAGTAATCAGCTCGCTTATCATTACGAATTGATTTGCGAAGACTGGGAGCGAGATGATCCGTTGCATTTGGATAACAGTTTCGATAAACACGATTTAGCGGGAATTGATTTTCTTTTTGCGGCTATAAACAAAGCTTCAACCGAAAAAATACGGGTGTTCACCGCCTATCTCATTGCCGAAATTCTTGTGAGGTCGAAACATCGCGATTTTTATACGGCTGCATGCAATCGTCTTGTGCCGATACTTGTTTCGCATATAAATACGAAGGACTGTGTCCTGAGGCGCAAAGTGCTGATAGCTGTCGGGTGGATTGGGACAGCACAAGAGATTGGTATTTTTAATGACAGAATGCTCCACGACGAGGATAGTCTTTGCCGTGCATGGTCGGCTTCGGGGCTATGGCAATTATCATGTAACAGACTGCATAGTCAAACAATACTTCCGAAAGTAAAAGATGTTTTTAGACAGGCAATCACTGCGGAAAAAGACCTTTTTGCATGCGGCGTAATGATAGAGTCCGCGCAGAGTTTATTCGGTAAAAAATGGATATCGTCTATAGCTGTTGAAAATAAAGATTCGGTAAAAATAGAAAAGGCTCGCAAATCTGCTGTCAGATTTTTAAGTAAGGATTAAATAAAAGGAGATCTAAAAATGGGCGAAACTATTATCCGTATGGAAAACGTTACAAAATTATATGAAATGGGTGAAAGCGTCGTACATGCCCTGCGAGGCATAAGCTTCAGTATAGATCAGGGAGAATTTATTTCGATAATGGGGCCGTCAGGTTCGGGAAAGTCTACCTGCATGAATATGATAGGCTGTCTTGACCGGCCGACAAGCGGTATATTGGAAATTGGCGGAAAAGAAACGGCAAAGATGACGGAAAAAGAACTTGCCATGCTGCGTAATAAAACGATCGGCTTTGTGTTTCAGCAGTATCATTTGCTTCCAAATATGACGGTTTTAGAAAACGTTATGCTTCCGTTACGCTATCAGGGGCTGGAAAGAGCTAAACGCCTTGCTCTTGCAAAAGAAGCTTTGGAGCATGTCGATATGGGCGATAGACTTTCCCACGGTCCTAATGAACTTTCCGGCGGTCAAAAGCAGCGTGTCGCCATTGCACGTGCAATGGTAACAAAACCGCACATTATCTTAGCCGATGAGCCGACCGGTGCTTTGGACAGCAAAACAGGAGCTCAGGTTCTTAACCTCTTTAAAAAAATAAATGAAAGCGGAACGACAATTGTTATTGTTACCCACGACCCTGGAATCGGAGCAAGTACGGATCGATGTATAAAACTTTTTGACGGAAATATTCAGTCGGATGAACATCAGGTTCCTGTTACTTAATTTCTTTTATCAAATTATACGTTTCAATAAACCTAAGATGCCAGACTTCCTTATCGGCGGTAATTTCTTCATATATATTTTCCAGCGTATCAGCAGGCGACAATGACCACAGAGCATAATCCTCGAAAACCACTTCGCCTATCTTTTCAAGTTTATCTAATAGAAGTCCTAAGTCTTTGTGATTAAACCAGCAATCCGTATCCAGAGCATATTTTGTGTTTTGCTTTTTACAAGCAATTTCGCTGTTCAAAAAATCATCCATAGTCGGTTTATCTTTTTGTAACAAGCGCGTGCAGGCTAAATGATATTCTATTTTTCTTGGGCTCTGATCAACATCTGAAACAAAAACGGCGCCGTACTCATTTTCAAATTTAACTGCAAGTACTTCTCCTACTTTAAAATACGGGTCCCGTTTAATTTTTGCCTTCGGTACCTTAATCGGTTTAGGATTTTCACTTTGTAACTGAACAGCCAGTTTATCAAGCTCTTTCTGCCTTTGCTTCAGAGCTTTGCCGTCAATTTCAAGCCAGAAATCATCAGCACCTTTTGCAATTATTTCTAACGCTTTATTCTTTATCTCTTCCGGTAAATGCCCTACCTTCCATAAAGAATAGGCAAATGCAGTCCAGTAAATTTCCGTGTAAAATGGATCTATGCAGAAGTTTTCCTCGTCATTTAAAATATCTTCAATTATTGTGTCGATATTTTCACCGTCTTTATATCGTTCGACTATGGTATTGTAAATGTCATACCCATCATCACTGTCTATAATTTTTACACCGTCTATTGCCATTTCTCATCTCTCCGTTCACAATTCTCATTTCATTACATATTTGATACCATTATACCCTTTTTAAGGTATTTTTTCTACTGTCAGATTTTCATTTTTCCCCCTTAAAAAGGATAAGGAAAAATGATACAATATGATAAAAATGAGGATTAGTTGATGAAGAATATCGGCTGAAAGGATTAGGTATATTGAAACAAATAAGGAAGATAAAACCATGATAAAACTTACAGAGATAAGAACTATTTTTGAAAAAGCAAAACCCGATAACCTCTTTTTGCAGTATTTCGAATGGGTAAAAACATTAATCCCGTTTTGGAGGCAGGCTGTTACGAGGATTGCAGAGCTAAACGGCACGGCAGAAGAAAAAAGAGACAAGCATTTGCACGTCATCGACAATTCTTTGGAACTGATGTACTCTTGGCGGTTTAAAAAGATAAAGTATGTAAATCTAAGAAGAAAAGAGATAGACAGTGCCATCAGTTTTATACGAAACGGAGCCATAACAACTAAAGTTTCGCACTATGCTTTTGCTCCCGTTTGTAGAAATTTAGCGGGCATTTTGCGCGGCTTTTTATATATTTCCACCTTCGGTTATTCCGACGAGCAGCTGCCTACCGTATTAGCTCAAGATGTTTACGATATTGCACTATGCCATACTCTGTTCCCTTTTGATACAAGCGATTTTGTGTATTATCTTCCGCGAGAGAAATCCATCCATACCGAAGACCCTGCCGATTTGGACAACTGGCATTTGATGATGAGCAAGGCGGGCAAGGCTTTGAAGATTACGGAGCTCATTGAAGAGGTAAATGAGCAGGCTTGTACAATTTGGGAAAATTACAAAACCCCGTTTGAATGGAAATACGATGAATCGATTTGGTCTTTGGAATTCGAGAACCTGTCGAAAAAACTGCATTACGCCGCTGAGAGAGCTTTTCATAAAATGTAAAACGATTATTGCTTAATTAAAACAAATAAGGAGATAAAAATATGAATAACCTAAAATTAAGTTTATTGAAAAAATGGGAATTGGATAGTGAGCTTTCGTTTGTGCATGGCTCTGTTTTGTTGCCGGATGGAACTGCTATAATTCTGACTAAAGGCGAGAAGAGCGATTGGGGTAAATTTTACCTCCTTGTGCTTTCTGTCGATGGCATAAAAAAGATTCCGATTGAATATGCGGAAACATCAGGCAGAGATTATCCTGTGCTTTTTCGATATGGTGCAAGTTTCGGACTCATCATTTCGGCAAAAGAAGTGCGGTATTACTCCGGCATTCATTTCTCTCCGGAAATAATTCCGATAAAAAATAATTCACGGCTAAGAGGAAGCATTGTACCGGAAAAAGCTCAACAGAGGTGTTTTCAAAATATATCCGACAGCAAGACAATTCCCGTTTGCTTTGAAAATGAATTTTATTGCGGGGACGCAAGATATTTTGCTCTTTTGGAATTTGATGTTGCTGCAAAATCTGCCGAATGGAAATGTTTTTCTACAATAGATAAAAAGGCATTTACACATCAAGATGACAGCTGCGTAGACGCACCTAAAATAGACAGCATTAAAATATCGGATAAAGAAATCTATGCCTTTATTCCGGGCGACAGCCAAACATCGGTTAATAAGTGGGGAATGAATTATTATGCCCTTGCAAGTATTTCCGAAGATGGGAAAGTAATCAAAAAATTTATCGAATCAGATGACTTAAAAAAAGACGGTAAAAAAGGAGGTATCAACGGATGCTTTACGGATTCTCAATATGTGATAATGACTCCTCTTTTTAAAACCGATGATTGGAAAGGCAAGCAAAAAGTTTTTTCACTCAACACACGTGAATATTCCGATATTACCTTTCCAAGAGGAATGTCCAAACACAAACTCGAAAACATCTCAGGCGAAATATGCCTTACCTCGTTTTACGATAGAGGACTAAAAGAAATAGCATTATGCAATTGTGCTAACTTATTATATTCAATATAATTAGTTTAGAAAATGAAATCATAAGAGATGTTCATGTACAAAAAGCTGTGCACCGATAATATTAATTAGGAATTACAAGCTATGTAAAAAGGAGATATTTTATATGGAAGATGTTGATTTGATAATCAAAAAAATTGCAAAAATTTCACATGACAATTTACCTATTAAAAAAGGCTGGGAAAGATATGAAATAGATGTTTGCACCTTGTCGAAATACACGGAACTTGAGGCTTCGTATTATTTAAAAGACGGAAAGGCAATTTCGTTTAATCCCGAATATGAAAATTCAGCAGGCATTGAAGATGACTTAACTTTTGTTTTTTTGAAATTGAGGGACGAGATGTATAAACTTTCTCCTGACGAGGGGGCTTGGTTTTCGTGTAAATTTATTTTCTTTTCTTCCGGAGATTTTAAGACTGTATTTAATTACGACGATAAACCTGATTTCGAGTATACACCAAGCAAAGAACAATATATTGAAGAATTGAAAAAATATCCCAGAAAGAATACACCTAATTGGTTAAATAAAATTGTAAATTAAACTATAAGAAGAGAAAAATGAATAGATATTTTTTTAACAAGATTTTCGACAAACAGTCGAATGGAACGCATGATAAAAAAGGCGGAAAAAATATCGGCCGAACTGTGTCGTGGGTGTACTACAAAGACGAAAAACTCATAGGCGGGTCGGCATTTGATATACAACTCTTTCGGCAGATATTGGAAAACAGCACAAAGTTTTCGAGTCAGGCTCAAGAAATGATAGAGACACAAATTAAAGAACAAAATATTTTTGATTGTATTTCACTCAAAAGCTCAAAATACACCAATCGCTTTTACGAAAATAGCGGCCATAAAGCATTTATACCCGAAAGTATCTGTATGGTTGATTATTGTGAAGATGAAATCTTTGCCGTTGTGAGAATCGGAGATTGTTGTGAAATTGTTTCTTATGATTATGACATCACAGGCGAGGCGGGACAAGAGTGGTTCAATTTTATAGGAAAGAACAAGCCTATTTTTGATAAAAAAATCATTGAGAATATAAAAACGGTTTTAACGCAATACGAACAACTACAAATAAAAATACTTGAAGAAGAAGACAGACGTATTTGGGAGAAAAAAGAAAAACTTGCTTGCCGGAACAAAAGCTTACCTGCCGATACGGAACAAACTTTTTTATCACTTTGCAAATTACTCGGCATATCTCCGCAAAAAGCCAAGAAAATATACCATACAGCATTGGAGCAAGAAGATATTTGTGTCTCTTTGATAAACGATTTTATAGATTTGAACTATTTGGCAATGTTCGATTGGAAGGCGGATGTGGGAGATATTGTATACGGTTACAATCTATTAGCAAAAAAGATAAAAGCGAATATGCTTCACTTGGATAAAGATACGGAATTTGAACCGCCGGAAGTTTTCCGTAGGCTTGCTTCGATGAGTGACAAGGTATTATATCTTATCGACACAAATAGCGATTGCTATATTTTAGGTTTGTCAGATAAAGAAAATAGAGAAAAAATCATAAGTGCTTATAAACAACTGTTCAGCCTGCTTCAATCTGAGAATACGATTGAAATTGTGAACATGCTGTAATAAAGGAAAAGGAGATATAAAATGAGTATTATAAAAAGCAGGGAATCAAATAAACAGGATAAACAGCCGGCTATGCCGCAACAGAAACTTCATATCAATTTAACTAAAAACGGTTTGTATATTAATGATGAGCTTATTGAAACCCTATCAATAGATATTCTTGCGGAGAAATTCGGTGAATATAGAAAAGTATTGCGTAAGCCGACTGATGAAACAGTAAGTAAAGATGATTTAGAGGAAATATATATCTGGGATAATATGGGAATAAAGAGTTTTGTTTCCAAAGGATGTATCAGCGAACTAGACATAAGAATATGTGAAGATAGGGAATGGGAGAAAAAAGTAAAATTTTCGTTTTTCGATGTAAATCCCAAGCAGGTGTTTCCCGGCATTTTTACGATAAACGGTAAAACTATTTTGGAAGCTATACCTCAAAAAACATTGAGAGAAGCTTATATATTTTTAGAAATGAAAGTGGAAAATTGGAAAATAAATTGCTCATTGTCTAGTAAATTAAAATCGGTTCTGGATGCAATATCTTTTCAGGAGCGTTTGAGAAAATCAAAAACCGATGAGATAGCCGATTTGGTACGTGCCGAACCTGAACCTATACGGGATATAAGTTTTTGGTATAAACCGCCGAGAGTGTCAAGCGGTAAATGGAAACAGCCAAAGGCAGAAGGTAAAGTACTGACATTTACAAACTTCAATTTTAAACTTGCTGTTATCCAAGAGCTGATGTATGAACAAGAATTGCTTAAACCGAAATTTGATGTATATGATTTTTGTAATGATTATGCAAAAAAAGAAATAGATCCCGATGATTACTGCGATAAAATGATACCTGAAGTAAAAAGCTGGTTTCAGCAATTGGAAATTCCTGCTGAATTGGCCCCAAAGGTAACACAGCTGTTTCTTGATGGCGGAAATGAAATTAATATGCAGCTTATTCCGCAATGGGACGGCGAGGATGATCTATTTGATATTAAATCTATTTCTGATGAGGAGTTGGCACAGTTTCCAAACTTAAAACTTATTGACGGCACCGTTATTTATATTTCCGAAAAAGCAAAGAAAAAACTTATCAAGAAAGGAATTAATATTGCAGAATAAAAGTTTTATATGGAAAGAAAAACTTTAAATTTGTAGGAGTTAAAAAATGAATGGAGAAGAATTTGTAAAACTTTGCTATAAAGAAAAAGAAACTATTTTGAATGAATATTTTAGCGAAAGTTCTTCCACAGCAGTTGCAAAAAAAGTAAAGAATTTAATGCGAGCCGGAGTCGGTAAAGATGATTTATATAAACTCATAGATTCGGTTATGACAGATGCTTATTATACATTACTTCTCGGATTAGATGGAGCGGCTTCTTTGGGCGGTAAACAAATATCATATAAAATCTACGACGAAAAAGGAACCTTGTTAAATAAATACGGCGAAATTGAAGAACATGCATTTACATATTTTATGGAAAGATAAAACTAAAGTTTGTCAAAAAGGATATATTATGCTTCATTTGGAAAAAGTAAACGGGAAAAACATTTGGGATATTTTGAAACTGCAGGTATCGGAAACACAGAAAAGCTTTGTTGCTGCCAACGATATAAGCATCATTGAAGCCTACATTACAATCACCGCAAATGGTTATGCATTTCCATTCGGGATATATGACAATGAAACACCGGTCGGATTTTTGATGATCGGTTTTGATGTTCATGACTATTGGATTGACGCACCTGAAATAGCAAAAGGAAATTATAATCTTTGGCGGCTGATGATTGATAAAGCGTATCAAAACAATGGATTTGGAAAAGAAGCAGTTAAATTGGCTCTAGATTTTGTTAAGACTTTTCCTTGCGGAAAAGCTGAATATTGTTGGTTGTCTTATGAACCTGAAAATCAAGTTGCACGTAAACTTTATAGCTCATTCGGTTTTGTTGAAACAGGAGATATGGATGGAGAAGAACTTATCGCAGCGTTAAAGCTATAATATAAAAAGATAGAAAAGCGAGTATTTATATGAATTAAGCGAAAAAACTTATGGAGGAAAACGTTGATAATAAACTATTGCAGCATATATGGCGACAGTGACGAGCGTAATCTGTATTTCGACATGGGCGATAAAATAAAAATAGACTATTGTGAAGTATGTAAGATGGTATTAAACCGTGATGAAGCAATTTTACAAGCAGCAAAGATAGTTAAAATACGAAAAAAGAAATTTTTCTTTGGTACTTTAGATGGTGTATCTATCGCAAGTCAGCGATTTTATGATATATATCATACATATAATATGCAAGGAATTGAGTTTATTCCGTTTGAAAAATCGCATGGATACTATGTTTGCAAATTTTTGTATACAATGCACTTTGATATTGTACGGTCAAAGTCGGTGCGTATCGAATACCAGGGTAAAGTTTCTTACGGCATCTTGGATAATGGAAATTGCAGTGTTTGCAAAAGAAGTTTCGGGCATCATCACCCATGGCCGTACCGAATGACAGTTGAAGATGAGAAAAAATTAAATTCAAATACATTTTATCGCAGCGATATTGAATTTGGGGAAATGAATTTTCAACACCCTCTTTTGTGGGCAACCGACGGAATTATCCAAGCTTTTACAAAAGAAAAATGCAGAATATTCTACAAAAATGTTGAAGGTAATTTTGGGAAAGGAGACTGTGGTAAAGCAGTATTATAAAACCGAAATATAAATATATTTGGAGGAAAGAAAATTGAATAAAACATTATTTTTAGGAGCGGTGCTTATTGCAATGACAGGCGGCAGTGCCGGTGTAAATGCCGAAAATGCAGGCATGCTGCCTACCGGTAAGACGTATACGGTAAACGGCGTATCGTTTACGATGATAACCATTCCTGCCGTAACGGACGGTACCCTCGGATACGGAGAATACGACGAAAATCCTGCACATACGGTCAGCTTACCGGCCTACCGGATCGGCGAAACGGAGGTAACGCAGGAGTTGTGGCAAGCAGTGATGGGCAATAACCCGAGCGGTTTTAACGGTAATGACGAAGAAACGAAACCTGCCGGCGGCGAAGAACAAAAAAGGCGACCGGTAGAAATGATAAACTGGTATCAGGCAATCGCCTTTTGCAACAAGCTCAGTTTGAAGCTCGGCCTTGAACCCTGTTATACGGTAACGGTTAAAGGAAAACCGATAGACTTTGCCTCACTTCCGTTTGATAAAATTCCTTCTGAGGATGAATATATGCCTCAAAAGGATCGAATTATAAAGGCATGGGATGCCGTAACTGTGGATATAAGCAAAAACGGATTCCGCTTGCCGTCGGAGGCCGAATGGGAATGGGCAGCAAAAGGCGGCGTTGAAAGCCGATGGGCGGGCTCCGATGACGAAGAAGAAGTCGATCGATATATGTGGCATGATGGGAATAGTGAAAACCGAACCCATGAAGTAAAAAAACTGAAACCGAACGGATACGGGCTCTACGATATGAGCGGCAACGTGTGGGAATGGTGCTGGGACCGCTTCAAAGATTTTTTGCCTGACTCGCTTGTAGAAGCAGGTGTCGTTGACATTGACGATATTCCCGATTCCTGCCGTGTCTTTCGGGGCGGCGGTATAGATATCGATATATATAACGCAGCGCTGCCGATCAGGCTCTTTTATACTCCCGATTTTCATGCAGGTAGTCTCGGATTACGTTTGGCATGCAGGTTGTAATTTTTGCATCTTTCGAATCGCTTATCATACCGCAAGAAAAAAATACGGAGCGGCTTGTGAGCGATATTGAATTTGCAGAAACACTGCCGCCGGAACATTATTAAAACAACAGGAGATTTTATATGAAAAGAAAAATAATTAGGCTTTTTCTATTTTTTTTATTATGCAATGCTTATGGAATCAACAATAAGACTCTGGTAAATACTCAACTATTCGAAACGGACGGTCTTCTTGATTATTATGCTTGTGAAATCAAAAAAAATGAAATAGTTAAAATTTTAAAACCGAATATTTATTATGGAGTATCAAATTGGAAATATTCTGTTAAAGTCTCATATCGAAATAAAGAATACCTAATTAATATTGAAAATTTGATACCTGAAAATACTCAATTTTGTTTAGACGATAATATATCTTTGCTATATTCTGATGATATCAAATGGTTACCGGTTCATTGTTTTGATTCTTTGCAAGAAAAAAATCGGGATGTTATTATAAAAAAGCAACCGAAAGGATTTCAAAAATATCAGAAAGAAAAAACAGAATTTGATGATGAGTGGTACGAAAGCTTAAGCAATATTGTACCGACATATTTTTTTAATTCTGTATTCAATATTTCAAACTTATTCAATCGCAGTAGTTTTTTGATAAAAAATATAAAAAAATCCGAAGCAACCTATATAATCGAGGCAGAAGTATATGATTGGTTTATGCCGGATTCAATTTTGAATTATTCAAAAGGTGATTCCGTTTTATTAACAATATCTATTGATGGTGATTATTTGAATTTTTTTTGTAATAATCAACAATTAGGACAATTTGTAAAAACAAATAGTAAAACAAAAAACGAGATAGAATCTTTAATTAGGAATAATACTTGTGATCTTTCAAAAATCACCTGGCCCTGCCACGCCGATGGTACATGCGACTACGAAACGGCGGTACGATTACAATCCGGTAAACGCTACTGTGCTTCCGACAATCTGCGCCTTCGCGCAAGCGGCAGCACGGCCGGCAAGCCCGTCGTAACGATCGGCAATGGTACGCAGGTAAAAGTGCTGAGCATAGGCGCAAAACAAACCATCGACGGCATTACAAGCAACTGGGTGCAAGTGGAAGTGCAGGCGGGCGCAAAAGACAGGGACGGGAAAGCCTATTGTCGCAGGGACGGTCGGGTGGTGCTTCGGAGTGGGTATTTAGAGTAGATGTTTAGTGTTTTGAGTATCATTTGGATAGAGCGGAAGCGGGCAAAAAAATGGAAAGTATGCACTAGATGCGTGGGAGCCTCATTTGCATATCAGTTATTATGATTTAGAATTCAGTAAAAAAATTGTAATAAATACTGAAAACAATATTATTTCTATAACTAATGGAGTTTATAAAGAATTAGTTAATAATAGGAAAAATCCATTTGTGCATAATAGTGAACCTAGAAAACCTAAAATCGATCAGGAAGGACATGTTATACCATGAAAAAAAAATTACTTTATATAGTTTTGATTTGTATAAGTTTAAATACTTTTGCTTCTCCTAAGAAAATTTTATATGATAGGATTCTTGAAAAGAATGATTCTTTCTGGATTTCGGAAAAATGCCTTAAAATACTGCATACTGAAAACAAAGAAAGTATAAAGAAATATTTTGCTAATATTGAAACTTTAACATTTTATCATGAATTAGAAGAAAAAACTATACAATGGGATGCGCAGGACTGTTTTTCTACTTTTTGCATTATAAAAGATTTATATCGTGACCAAGATAATCTATGCGTAACTTGGGGGAAAGAATTAGATTTATTATCATTCTACATGGATGAGATCAACTATGAAAACGGATATTTTTATATAAATGTTGTAAAAACGTTCAACTGCAAAAAAAATGAAAATAAATCACCTTTTTCAAGTTGGCCGATACAGGAAGACGAATGTACGATAATTTTACGGTTTGACGGAGATTATCTTGAAGTTTATCTCAATAATTTAACTGACTATTATGATACCTTTTGCAAAGTGGATAATGAGACATTGAATCAATACAATAATCTAATCCAAACGAATACCTGCGATCTTTCAAAAGTCACCTGGCCCCGCCACGCCGACGGCACTTGCGACTACGACAGTAGTAAAAAATATTAAATTATTTCACTATCAATTCAAAAGGCATATAAACTGTCTTATATAAACCGGCAGACAAAGATCATAATCTATGCCGGATGTACATCCTTCATTATAATGAAGAGTAGTCCTTCACACTTTTCATTCATTCCAATCACGTGCTATTTCGGTTGAAATCTCAAATCCGGTCATATCATTACTTTCATTAAAATGAATATAAGCAAAGTATTCATTCCAAAAGAGATGATCGCTTCCGGTTGACCATTTAATGCCGTAGTGCAGCTGAGTTATGTCTCTCGTATTTCTTGGCGGTACTAACCACAGTTTTTTATCGAATGTTTTTTGCAATGTTTCTTGTTGCAATGGAACGAGCAGCTCAACATCATCAAGACAATAACGAATTGAATTTGCTCTTGCATCGGAAATGCAGTATTCATCAAGTTTTAAATGAATGATTTTACAGTCTTCTAATACCGTATCCTTTTTTTTATGACCGTAAAGACCGATGCTCCCGATTACAAAGCCGTCTTTTACAAGAAGATAATCAGCATAAGGTATAGCAGTATTATTTCTTCGGAATCCCTTTTCAACGAGAATACTTCCATCGGCAGGATATTTTTTAAAAGCACCCGAGGAAAGCAGTTTTTTATAATCTCTGCTGGAAGGGTTATCCTGTTTTACATATATGTCGAATCCGTCCGCAACTATATCGGCAACAGTTGTATATGCCATCTTAATCTTTGTGTTGTTAATCGTAAAAACCGGAGCCTTCACCGGAACGCTGATTATGATATATACCAAAAACATATAAAGTGAAAATATTGCGACAGCCATAAATATAAAAATGCTTCTTCCGGTACGCTTCCGTGCATTAAAAAGAGCCATAACCGGAGGCAAAATAATATATGTTGCCAAATTAGAAAATCCTGAGCCACCCTTTTTTATCACCTGTAAGGCAAATAATACCGCCCCAAGTATGACAGATGCATATACCAAAAACTCACTGAACCTCATTTTTGTAGTATCGGTCTGTTTGTTTACAGGTTCTTCCATTAGTGATTTTCCGCCCGATACGGTTCGTTTCATATAAATATACATTCCGAATATAACCGCTAAAAAAATAAGTCCTGAAACGGAAAGCAGTAAAATAAAAATTAATCTTCCCAATCTATCGTCTCCTTTTAGGTTTTAAGGCAGGTAGTTCATCAAACATAGCTTTGCTGTCTACATCATCACAATATTTGCGCATAATTATTCTTATAGCCTTCCTATTCTCTCAGCTTGTTGATTTCTACTTTATACTCATCTTCAGATACGAATAAATCAAGAAAGTCAGAGAAACGCCCCAATTTTTCAATCTCTCTAAAGAATACTTCGTGATCTGTAGTGTATACTTTGGGATTGCTAATATCTTTATCGCTTAGGCATATAAAGTAATAATTGGGATAAGAGTTGGATTCGCCAATAATTAAAAACTCTAAATCATTACAAGGAATTACTGAGCTTACATATTCTTTATGAATAAACCCGGAGTATTCATCATAGTCGGCTGTTCCTTTTGTGAAAGGAGTAAATTTCTCAGTTTTGTATTGTATCCTTGGATATGGGATTTCCGATTCAGGTAATATCCCTTCTGCCTTTATTCTATCGAGTAAATCATTTTCTAAGTAATCGCTAAAGTCCTGCATAAGATAACTCTTAGGTAAGCTAATGTTTTCCATATTTCGTAGCAAGTTCTCGCTTTCAAAGGCAGATTTGCCGCCCAGTTTAGTGATTCTATCAATTATTCTTTTGTCCATACATTCTCCCTTTCAGATATATTCTTATCAATCTCATTATCAGTTATTATTCCAAAATCCGGTTCCTTAAAATTGAGCAATTAAGGATATGTCAATTTCCGAAAATTGCTCAATTACGCCGTTTTGCAACAACTGTGAAAAACGGCAATCGATATGTGAGTTTTGCCGCCATCCTTTTACTCAAGAGGCAAAACTCACATTAAAGTAAGCGGCGACATTTCAGACGCTTACTTTAAACCTTCATATACTTTGTCATATTCTCTATAAAATCATCAAAGCCTGCCAAATCGATGAGCTCTTCATGTTCCATATCATAGCTTGCAATTTTTTTTGTTTTCGGGTTCCATACAATATAAATATGACTGTAATCTCCGAGAGAGCGGGAAAGTCTTAATAATTTTTGTCGGCCGAATTTAAATGGAATAGTATCAATCAGTTTGAAGAACTCGATATATCCAAAGTCGGAATCCGCTAAATCGAAGTGTAGGTTTTCACCGGTTAAAAATTCAATTATTTTCTTTGGCAATTTATATGGTTTTAATTCATCTAATTTATTTTGTGTTTGATGAAACTCAGGCGGCTCTAATGATTTAAAATATTCTGCCATTTCCTCATCGCCTTTTTCCAAAGCTATGCTATATGGACGCATTCCGTCTTTTTCGGCAATCGTAACATCCGCTCCATGCTTCACTAAAAATTTACACATTTCCAAATCAACATATCTTGCAGCTACACACAATGGAGTCGATTGATTGGAATATACCATGTCGGACTTATTGTAATTAATATCTGCTCCGTGTTCAATTAGAAATTCCAGAATTTTATAATTACGGTCAGAAACCGCGTGACGCAAGAGCTGACCGCCGTATTTAGCTGCGGTATGTCCAAGTTCTTGTATAATCGAAAAATTGTCAAAGCGTTTACCATAGTACGCTTCTAAAAAAGCTTCCGAACCTACGTTGTTCGTTACATCTATCTTTGCACCATGGGAAATAAGAAACCTTATTACCTCTTCATTACAATATCTCACTGCGAGAAGAAAGCCTGGATGCTCCTTTGCATTGAGGTCTGCTCCTTTTTCCGTCAGCCATTTTATAGATTGAAACTTTTCCATTATCAATGCAAAATCCAAAGGAGAGAGCTCGGTGTATTTGCCGACGCTGATTGCTTTATTAAGCTTCCATCCCTTTAATAGATGTTCTTCCAATGCAGAAATATTTTCATTTAGTACATCATTTAAAATTTGCGGTATAGATTCAAATCTTCCGATGTTTCCGATTGTTATCATAATTAAATCCTTGCTTATCTATTTCCCGAAGCGTATTCGCCCGTATTAATGTCTATAACTTCTCTTATCGGCTGTATGAGAGAATCTTCATATTGAACCTTCCATTTTATATCTGAATCCATATTGCCGTCCGTAAGACCCGCAATTGTATTTCCGTCTTCTATCGGATTATCATTATCATAAATGTAGGATAAAACATTATATGCATGGTTTACAACGTCATTCGGGTTCAAGCCATGAAAATGATATTGAACATCAGGTAGAAACAAGGTGCTCATACCGAGTGAATCGACCAGCATATCGTTTGTTCCTTGAATATTAAAAAAACGAATGTTTACTGCATAATGGATGAAGCGCATTTCTTTGGGCAATGTGCAGTTTAGAATATCTTCTCTCGTCAGCATTTTTTTAGATATTTCGAAAACTACTGCTTTGCAAGACGGATATATGTTTACTAATGCTTCAACATAATTTACCAGCATTTCCGCTCTTTCTTTATAATCTAAACCGGCAGCCAACATATCCGTTGCCATTACTTGATATTTACAAGTTTCCAGAATTTCGCCGCCGTTCGGGCAATTCCATAATTGTGTTGCTGAAACATCATCCATAATCGGTTTTTCAATTTCAGAACAGTTCATAATAATGAGCTGCGGAGGTACATTTAGTTTTTCCTTTTCATAGTGCACGGAATATTTTTTGGGAGCAAAACCTGCCATATTACTGTTATAACAAAAGCAATCCGCTTCGCCTAAATGTTCACACATAATTTTATGTATATACTCTTTTTCGGGCATTTCACATTTTTCTTCCATAAGTAAATGAACCATAAAAACCATGCCCGGACGGTCGGCAGTTTGACTCATATCCTGTTTGAGAATTTTGTCTTCTCCATTTGATTTTTTTTCTTTCATAGTATTACCTCTTCTTTAATCTGAAATTGATTCATATATTTTTCTCCTCTTCATAGTATGGGCATCGTGTGTTAAAAATTAATTTTTCAAACATCCTATAGGCACTATAAAAATACCATCCTCTCGTTTATATGAAAACTCTCCTATTCCAATAACTATCATCAAAAAAGAAGGAGCAGGCATTTTTGATGTATCAATTTTATTCGACAACGATTTTAAGTTTTCCGCTGCATCTTCAATAAATTTTTGGCCGCCCAGTTTAATTTCTGCTAAACCATATCTGCCGTTTTTTAGATGAATTACCGTATCACATTCCAAACCTGATTTATCCCTATAATGTAAAACATTACCTCCAATACTTTCTGCATATACTCGAAGATCTCTTACACACAGCGTTTCAAATAGCAGCCCCATTGTGTTTAAATCATTAGTCAAATCTTTCGGTCCAATTCCAAGAGCGGCTATCGCTATTGAAGGATCTACATAGTATCTTGTATCGGAAGTTCTGATTGATGTTTTTGATCTTAAATTAGGATTCCACGCAGGCATATCTTCGACCACAAAAATATTTTTTAGTGCATTAATATAGGATGCAATGGTATCTTCATTTAAAGATTCCGTATCATTTGAAATTATATCATCCCTCAGCATAGTGTTGGAAATTTGTGTTCCTTGATTTCTTGCAAAAGACCTCATCAATCTTTTTACTCTTTCCGGATTTTTACTCACACCATCAGCTCTATTAATATCGGATTTTATGACTGCTTCATAGTAATCTTCAGCTTGGAGTAATGCAGGTTTCTCCTTCATTCCAACGGCATGAGGCCACCCACCTCTGCAAATTAAAAAAGCCAAATTTTCTATGCTTAAATTATTCATACCGTCTATCACACTAGGATTTTCAAAAAGCTGATTTAAACTTACTTCTCCTGTTGAATCTCCTGATTCAAATAAAGACATGGGTCTCATCATTAACCATGTAAAACGGCCTGTTCCCGAATGAGTTATTTCCCTTGATTCTATAGGTACTGCCGAACCTGTAAGTATAAACTGTCCTTCTTCACCTCTTGTATCAACCTCATATCTTGCTGCATCCCATAGCTTTGGTGCTATCTGCCATTCGTCAATAAGTCTTGGGGCCTTACCTTTTAGCAATCTTCCGGGGTCTATTTCAGACATTTGGATATTTGTTTCTCTTTTGCTTGGTTCATCCATTCTCAATATACTGCCTGCGACTTGCATTGCTGTTGTGGTTTTTCCGCACCATTTAGGGCCTTCAATAACAACAGCTCCTTTTGACTCAAGTTTATCTTTTAACATATCGTCTACTATGCGGGCTCTATATTCTTTCATTAAGCTTTACCTCTACATATATTATGTCATTTTTTCGGCGTTTTGGCAATATTTTTTTTGGCATTTTGGTTGAAAATTCTTCGGCGTTTTGGCAGTTATTTTACATTCCATTCAAGTAACAGAGGTGGCTGTTTTAAGTAATTTGAGTGATTTTATTACGTCTACATCTCCCTCGGGATATTAAATTTATAAGTATCGTCTTCATTATCACATTTTGTCAAATTATTATTTACTACATTTTCATTCTTTTTGAACACAAAGGCATAGCCGTAGTTTTTGCTTTCTCTTTCAGTTTTCTCGATTTTTTCCAAGCCGATGAGGTCGAATTCATATTTTCCTTTGGGTATATCAAAACCTAAACGGTAATTATACGGCTCCATAATTTCTTTCGGACCGGTTTTAATATATTCCGTGTGCTCTGTAATATTTTTTTTAATGTTTTCAAAATCATAGTCCAAATCATCGAAGCAGGAAAAACATATCTTATTTAAATCGCCCACTTCAAGATAAAATTTTTCAAATCTGTATACTTCTTTAAATCCTTCAGGTATGACAGCTTCTTCATTTATAGAGGCGAATATATGATATTCAAAAGAATTGATTCGATAAAATGGGACAAGCTTGCCTTTTTCTACAAGCTCCAGAAAAAGATCGAAGTTCTTTTGCAGATAGCTTAAAAGCTTCTTTGCCCTGCATTTTTTTGAAGCGAGATATCCCGTAAGCAAATCAATAGGTATAATAGCCATTCCGTAACCGTCTGTTGTTAATTCTCCGATATAGTGCATTATCATCTCCTTATCTATTTCTTTCTTCGATAAAATCAATTACATCTGACCAACCGTCATCTTTTGCATTATAAGCCCAGCGTTTATCCGCCAAGGATTCAAGAGCATCAATGCTTTTATGTAAAGCCTCGGACATTTCTTTTCTCTTATCTGCGGGAATCGAATTTAAATATGTATCGCTTATTTTGAATCTGACATTTTGAAGAAAATTGACCGTATCTACATAGGTGCTCGAATATTCAAAAACCGTATTTTCAGGGAAACATTTTATTACGGTTTCAAAGGCCGCTTTCATATCGGATAATTTTAATGCTGCCAATGTGTCGGGAACATAACGAATAAGCTGAGGATAATTACAGATAAATTCCCACCAACCATCCCCCTTCCAGTTTCCTATGATGTTAACGGCAATATGAAAAAGAAATAAATCCTCATCTGTTTGATTTTTAATTTCTTCTATTTCTCCAATTTCCCATAGTTTATCCGACACTTCCGCAAAGAAGCTTTCATTAAAATTTTTTTGACTTTTAATCAATTCTTTCAGTGTAAGCATTTTATTTCTCCTGATGATATATAAGATGGCTCTTACTATGCTCGGTAAAATCTTTAGAAAAAACATCGAGCAGGATATAAGGCCGTATGCACTTTTCTGCACTATTTTTTTCTTTATCGGCATGATTGAAAGCACAGTGAACAACCGCTATCTTATCTTTTAGCGGATATATTCCGACTATACAATGACTGACAAAGAGTGTATTTTCCAATATTAACGGATATGCTTTTACCATAAGTTTGACTCTCCTTTTATCTCCCAATGTCCATTGCTGCCTCTTCCTACATATTTTAAATTATCTATTTCTTTTATATATCGTTCTATTGTTTTTTTACTTACACCGGCGGCATCGGCAATGGCTTGCCTTGTTATTTTTTTATCTTTTCTTATTTTTTCTTTTATAAATGCAATAATTTCTCCTTTATCGCGGGCGACACCCTGAGCGACATTGCGGGCGACATTTTCGCTGCCGACTTTTTGTGTTGCAATCTTTTTAAGTGGAATAATTGTTCTAAATATATTTCCTTCTTCAAAAATAGGTTTTTCTTCTGAATAAAGCTGAACATATTTATAGGTGTTACGCATTCCGGAACCAAGCTCGTCGGCAAGTCCTATTTCTCTGAATACTTTGGATATTGAGGGGTTCTTGGGAAAGGGTTCAAATTTTTGTATATCTAAAATTCCTATCCCATGTGCTAAATTGCTATTTTCAATTATAATTTTTTCCTCATCAATAATCATTTTAGCAGGAAATCCGCTCGAATAATCTCTATGGGCTAAAGTATTAGAAATTATTTCTCTTAATATCCTGTCTCTAGCTTTAACGCTAACAATTCCATCTAAGATAAATAAATCATTTAAATGCTTTTGTCCAAAACTCATTAACCTATTATAACTGTCAATCAAATTAGTAATAACAACATCTCTATCATCATATCTATCTTTATTTTCTACTCTAAATATTGCGTCTGTTTTGTGCTGAGAGAGAACTGACATAATGGAATTGTCTTTTCCAAATAGTAAAATTGCAGCTAGGGTAATGCCTTCTTTGTTAGTATCAGGATCAGTCAAAATTAGATTGGCACTTCTAAGAAGCTCTCCATCATTCATATATTTCCATGAATGATTTTGATCTCTTGCAATTGCCATTTTTCTGGCTTTTTCAATTACAAGGGTATCTAAAAAATCTATTCCAAGATTTGGATATACTCTGTTAACAAAATAAGAGTTTTGCTTTCTTGCATACATTTTATATACAAGCTCTGAATTATCTGTGACTCCTAACAATATATGTCCGCCATTTCTATTATTAAATGAGCATACCGAATCATAAATATCTTTAGTTAAGGCGTCTTTTGATTCTTTAAACTCCACATCGAGTTTTTCACCATTTTGAATTAGTTTATTTACTTCTTCTAAATTCATTTTACCTCCTTTTTTAAATCATAGTTTAGTCCTTTTATACCTCTTTTATGGTGATATTTCGAAACATCAAATCCCAGTTTCTTTAAATTGTTCATTTGTTTTTGTTGATGTTCTGCCATACCGGTGCCGGTTAGAACATCGCTGTAAATTTCACTTGCGGGCCAATCATCGTAATAATTATTGAGGAACTGAGGGATTTTTTCATACATAGGTTGAATGATTGAAATAAAGCCTTGTTTAAGGCATTGAATATAAGTTTTTTCATCAAGTATTTCAGTATGGCCGTATTTGTCAAATGAAGTTCGGCGGTTGAGGGCTCCTTCAATGTCCCAAGGTGTAAATACAACTAAATGCAGAGGTCGGCTCCAGCGTTCAATATCCGTTTTATCGGGCGAAAGAAAAAGCTTTTTCCAAAAGCCTCGTTTTACTGCATAGCTGCCGGTAGAAATATACAGGCGGTACGGTGTATTTTCAAACGCTTCTTCTGATATTTCACCGGAAAGGGGGGCGAATACTCCGTATAAATCGCAATTTAAAAGGCGGGCATAATAGGATTTTTCGCCTGCATCTATTTCGTAAATTGCACCAAGTTCGTATCGTGCCATTTCATACCTCCCATAAAAACTTTTTGCAAGGATTAGCAAATCTTGAAAAAAGCTTAACTTTCCCCGAATATTCGGGAAAAGAGTTTTTTCATTTCTCTTGCATATTTGACCGCATCCGGAATACGCAGTCTTTTATAATAATCTGCTAAAATTTCAGGATGATTTTTTAATATATCGAATTCCAGCATATACATGGCTAAACATGACTTTGTATATTTGCCGACTGAAATAAGTTTTGATTTTTCATCTTCATCAAGTTCTTCTTCCGGAGCAAATTCGCCGTCAGGATATTCATCCGGCGTATCATTACTGTACTTCCAAAATTCTTTTGTCCAAAGAACAATATCGCTTTTATTTTCTTTGATTAGATGCAAATACCATTCGGCCAGTTCTTTTTCGGTAGATAATTTACAAGTAAAACCTTCCAATAGAAATTGACGTTGTTTTAATCTATCATGTAATCGGGAAATTTCAATATCCTTGATTTTTTCTTCAATACTTGCCGGGTCCGTAAGCCGAATCAGCTCCGAATAGATTTCGCTGTCTAAAAATTTTTTTAAAGTATTTGTTTCTTTTGCCATGTAAAAGCCCTTCACCAATTAAATATTGTTTATATTATATCATTTTAAAGCTGTTTTTTCTATATATTAGAGTAGTTGTTTTTATATTTTTACTATATAGAAAAATACCGTAAAATCATGTATAATTTGATAAAGTAAAACCGGATATTACTTATGTTCGGATTAGGAGAGAGGAAATAAATGACCACTAAAAAATTTGCTCAATATATGGAAAAACAATGCAAGGGAATAAATAATTTTTCACTGGAGGCCATTTTTGAAGAGTATATTGTACTTGTGTCAGGGAAACGAATCGGAGTGCTGTATCAGGAAAAGTTTTATGTCCTTTATGCACCGACTTTTGAAAAAACGGAAAATATACTGCCTTGTTTTAAACCGATAAATTTATTTAATTGGAAGTATTATCAATTTATTGAAGTTACAAATCTTGAAGATAAGGAGAACCTTGAAAAAATCATACATTATGTCTATCATGAATTATATTTTCTAAAAGAAGTTGTCATTGATATAGGATTTATATTTCAAAGTTATAGAGGCTATCCCGAAACCATTTATACACTATATGAAGAAAATCTTACATTTCTTAATTTTGCCTATGAAAAAAAGCTGATAAAGGAAAATCCTGTAGACAGAGAAGGCAGAATTGTAAAACTCTTATATACGAATCTCGATTTAACCGAAACCGGACAGGAAATTTTATATGACTTATATAATAAATGGCTGACCTATACGGATAAAAATGATGCCGATTCTTTAAAAAGAGCACGGAATATAAAACAATTGGAGAAATATTATCAAAAACTAGGGGTATAAAAATAGATAGATGAACACGATAATGGATAGCTCAAATTTTAATATTCAAGAATGGGTAAATTTGAATTCTTATACCGACAGTAAAGGCTGGAAAGGATATTGCAAAAGAAATAAGTCTTTTACTATTTTCCGCGCAAATAAAATAGTCGATTATTTTATGCATTTTTTTAGAAAACATACAAATAATATAATAATAGTTTCTAATGTTTTCAAAGTAAAAGAATATAATCTAAATAACAGCAACATAAACAATTACATAAAATACATAGAAAAGTATTTAATTGATTTTGGATATATAGAAACAATTAGCGCTTCTATTTACGATAATGATAATTGTTTATCTTTGGGATTCAAAAAATTTCTCACTACGGATTATGATATTATATCTATGTTCTCTTTGTTAATGATGATGGATGAAGGAATTGACGGGCATTGTTTTTTTGTTTTTGATGAATTAGGATTTATTGCTTATCCTCATGATGATACAGGTTTTGGATTTATACGCATCAAAAATACGAAAGTTCACTATGAGGATATGTTTCTTAAAAGTGTATCTCAATTTTCAGATTTTACTAGTGTTGTTAAGGGCAATATCTTGATACCGAAATAGAATTAGTATATAATTACAAGCGTTTCGATGGTGTGGAGTTGATGGAACAGGGTAAACTACCTATAATAAATTAGGCAAGGGAAAAAAATCCCTACTCTTCACGTAAATTTAAAAAATGGGGATGTTTGAGAACCTACTGATGATGAATTTCCAAATAATGAACGATTTAAAAATAGAAATAGTTGTAAAGGATAGGATATGCGCAGTATAGTAGATTGGTTACAAGACTGGACAAAAACTCAAATTGACGGCGACTGGGAACACGAGCAGGGTATTTCTATTGGTATGTTAGATAATCCTGGCTGGATTTTAAGGGCTGATATAAGTAATTATGGCGATTTTTTAAAAGCAAGCGAGCCTTTGGGCAGAGACAATGATGAAGATTGGATAGATTTCGAAATAAGAATAATTGCTAAAACTTATGTCTACATTGAAATTTTTGGGGATATTAACAAGCTGAATCAAATACTTCACTCTTTTAAAGCAATTATCGAAGAATTAGAAGAAATAGAGAAAAGAGGTATTGGAATACTTTCATCTCAAAGAATAAAAGAAATAATAGACTCTGTATCACAATCATTGAAAAAGAAAAGTTGACGAGATTTTCATATCGTTTCTATATCAAGGGCAATATCTTGATACCGAGACGGAATTAGTATACAATAGGTTAGGTACTATGCCCCAAGTACAGGAGCATACATAAGTCAAGACCCGATAAGATTGTTAAGTGGGGAAAGTAATTTTTATGCCTACGTCAAAGATACCAATACGTGGTTTGATATTTTGGATTGTCTGCTACATATTTACATCACACAATTCCAAGAGAAGTATATAATCCAAGAAGTGTAAAAAATGAAAATATATAATATAACGAGCTATGCGGGAAAAGATAGTTTTGCCATTCTTCGACCAAGTAATAAACAAAACATTAAAGAAGTTGATGTTTTGGATGTTTGGTGGGACGATTGGTGTAGCGGTGGAGATAAAATTGGTGATTTTGTTTTTTGCTATGCGATAAATGTCTGTAAGAACTCGATTTTTAAATTGCTAAAAGAAAATTTCAAAGAGCTGAAAAGTGTGGAATTGAGATACAATAAAACAGATAAAGAGTTAAACGCAAAAAACATCAAACGTTTAAAATGGCTACCCAAGGAAGCTATTCCCTTAACCGCTTTTTTTAGTCCGATAAATTTCGACTGTCTTCCTCAAAGTACGATAATAAGGAGTGAACGGGGGATAGAAGAAATAATAGGAGTTGCAGATTTAATAGGCGATGTCATTATTCCAAGAGAGCAAGGAAAAGGATTGTTTTTTAGTTCTGATGTAATCGGTGACTTTGACTTCTTTACCCTTACAAACTCTGGTTTTTTATTGTGTACAGAACGAGTAAAAGAGTTTTGTAAAAACAACAATTATGAAAATGTTGTATTCTTAGAAATGGGTGAAATTATATAATTCACAAGCGCTTCAATCGAGGCGTTTTTTTGTTTTCTTTTTTCCGCCTTTGGCGGAATATTGGCGGGTGGTAATCCTACTTTGTATGGGTATGTATTTGATAGTAATATAGAAATAGACCCATTCGGGTTGGAGTGTAGTCCAGATTGACATTATCTTAATAACGTAGTACAAAAGACAAGAGTATTCACAAGAATGATAATTTAGATAACAGCTAAGGAGAATTTGATATGGGAATGATTGCAAACTATCAACTCATAAGTGATAGGGACTTAAAAAAACTTATGACCGAAAAAGACATTGCGGATTTTACGGAAGAACTGCAAGAAGCCGAAGACTGTATTTTATTCGACATGGATAAAATGTGGGACGTTTTACATTTTGTACTTACCGGTGTTTCAGCAGGAGAGCCGATAGAGGGTAACCCGCTCAGTGAAGCAATTGTCGGAGTAAATTCTTTCGAAGAATGCGAAGATTTTATCGGATATACAAAAAAGGAAACCATACCATTAATCGTGAAAAAATTAAATGAAACCGATATTGATTCTCTTTTGGAAAACTTCAGTATGCAAAAATGTAAGGAAAATAAACTGTATCCGAATATCTGGGGTTATGAAGATGAAAAAGAAGAAATTATAGATGAACTTAAATGTGCATTTGCCGGACTTAAAGATTTTTATAACGAAGCAGCCCAAGCAGGTCAAAATGTTTTGGTTTCCATTTATTAAAATGTGAAGATTTTGAAATATTAGAATTTTGGAAATGAGTTTTTAGGAGGAAGTTATGAAACCAAGAGAACTTTGCGAAAAAGCATGGCAAGAAATAGCAGGCAATTTCCCCGACTTTAAAGTGTTAGGTAAAGGAAAGACTTTACGAAAAATTGCAAATAACAAAGACATTATTTTTGAAATATATTTTCAAGCCAATAGATACAACTATGAATCTAGTGTTGAGTTTATCCCGCATATCAACATTTATTCAAAGGCTATGAAAAAAGCAGGCATAACCGGTGAAGGAATTATTTACGGAGGAGAACTTAGTTCTTTAGCCGGAAGAAAAGCGGGCGATTGGTGGCAGTTGGCCGGAGCAAGCTATAAAGATACCGTAACGCAAATTACGGGATTATTACATAAACACATTATGCCTTTATTTGCAGACTTTGAAGATACAAATAAAAATATTGAAAGAATTTTAAACGGCTCATTAAAAGGGTATGCTTTGCTCTACTATATCTACTATTTTGGCGGTAAAGAGCCGGCTGAAAGATATTTTAATAAAGTCATCAAAGAAGATAAGTTAAAGAAAAAATATATTTCGTTTTATAGCTCATTAAAAGAAATTCCAAAAGAAAATATCGATTTACATTTTGAGGACTTTTACGGTGCAAGTTTAATCAAATTTGCATATTTACATGGTTTAGAAATTATTCAATAATCTTTAGAAAAATGGGATAGGAGAATTAAAAAAACAAATAGATGGATATCAAAACATTTCGTAAGTTATTTGCTGAAAAGGTATTGGAGCAAATTGGTAGTGAAGGCTTTTTATACAAATCAAGCCGAGAGCTGTTTATAAAAACCGAAGGAAATCATCAATTTTTTATCTTTGTGTATATGTATAGGCGAAGTACTTTCATAGAGATACAAACTAAAATATATTATGGGGATAAATCAATGAATGAAAAGTTAAAAGCTCTGGGTATAAAACCCTATAATGAAGAATTATGCGGCGGTAATATCGATTATATTTCGGAAAGCTATTTTGATAAAAAATTTCCTGAAAAATATAATAATCTAATATTTATGCTTAATGAAGATCCTAATTATATTATAAAAAAGCGGCTTGAATATTATGAAAGTATAATAGAGGAAGCGGTGGTTCGAAGACTTTTGAGGATTTGAAGAGTAATGGAAAATATTTTAATATGAAAAAAAATATACGCACAAGACATACGATAGGAACAGCGTTTAAGATTACGGGACTGATTATTTGTATTTTCTCGATTGTGGTTATGTCTTTTTTGGAAATACCAATCATAAAAATATCGGGAACACAGGACGGTATCTTGGCCCTGCAAATGCTCTGTTTCGGACTTGGGTGTATGATATGGGGAGTAGGTGCGCTTACGGATCCTGAAACCCGATTGGGGCGTGTCAATGAAGAGGCCGGCAGAGGGCTCGCCGTACTATTTGGAATCTGCCTTATCCTATTAGGTATTTTCGTAATCGTACTGTTTGTCTTTTTTTTGCGATAAACGTAACAAAACCTTTCGCACCGAAGACTCTCTCATATAAAAAGCGTTTTACCCCCGCTTTAAACATTCTACGAATATGCTTATAATGAGGCGTATTTTTGAAGTGCCGGTTTTTAAACTCTTTTGGGCGGCGTAACCTCCCGAACCCGACGTGATAAGCTGGGACGTGGTACGATACCAAAATACCAAAACGGACAGCACTACGCATCTGTTCTGCGAATAACAATGGGGCATCGGCGGTTGTATGGCGAGGATAATAGACCACCAACACAACGAAACAACAGTTTTTGAGTATAGATGATAGGAAACTATAAGGAGTATCACAATGAAACAATTTCCGGATTTTCTGAAAGAATACAAAACCGCTTTACAAAAATACAGGCAGCGCTCTGTCGAAATTCTTGCGGAACCCCTAAACGACGGTGAAACAACTGATATAAAAAGTTCCAAGTTTTTGGGAACCCCTTATTTGCCTGTCGGTACGGACTATCCGAAAGACAAGGATGGCAAGCCGCTTGTTTTATGGGTGCAATTAAATTTTTCGGAAATTCCTCATTTGGACGATTATCCCGAAAATGGTATTGTGCAGTTTTTCGCTTCGGCAGATAAGTGGTACGATTGCGAAGAAATAAAAGTACTTTTCCACGCGCATACGGACTCGCCGCCTCAAACTGATTTTCCGTTCTTAACCGAAGATTTGTACGAAGACTGCCCGATATGGTGCGGGCACCGTTTGCAGTTTAAAGAAGCTGAAGAGTACGGCGGTACCGAAGATTTCCGGTGCAGCTGTATGTTCAACGGAAAAAGCCCGTGGGAGCTTTATGATACGCTTGAGCCTGCACAAAAAGAAGTATTTGATGATTTATTTTACGGCACGGGGCACAAGATAGGCGGTTATTCATATTTTACACAAACCGATCCGCGCGATTACGGGCAAGAACATAAGAATGATGTTTCGCTTTTGCAAATCGATAGCGATGATAAGATTATGTTCGGGGATACCGGCACGGCTCATTTTTTTATCAATAAAGACGATTTGAAAAACAGAAACTTCAATAAGGTGTGGATGTATTGGGATTGCTGTTAAACAAATGGGCATCTCGTCTTTGGAAGAACTTTGGCGTATACAAAAGCGGTGGTACTTCCAAAGCCAAGATTTAAAAGGAGTGTTAGTAAAGAAGAACAATGTCAAACTTACCGAATAAAAAAGATTATAAGCTGGAAAATGATAGATACTATATTTATGCATTGCAAGCTTTAAAACAATTGTTTACCGAAACGTCCTGTACTTGGCAAAAATGGATTGAAACCGATATTGAAGAATACTTAAGCACAGGCAGCGTTGAGCATCATCTTGGGGCTTACGGAGGAATGGGCAGTATAAATGATATTTGGATTTGCAAGGTAAATAATCATACTATAAACGACGAGGCTGAACCATGGGCAAATGAGTTGATGGAATATCTTAAATGCCTTTCTTACGGAATTGCAAATATAATAAAAGCAGGAAAAAAAATCAATATTGAAAAAATATTCGCAGAAAGCCGGACACGGGAAATCTTAACCGGCATTCAGTGTGACTCTTGCGGTTTTTCACAAATACACAAAAGAGAAACGGATTCGTATTTGGCTTCACTTCTTTTACCTAAAATGGTAAAAGAAGCTGTCTTACAAAACCAAATGGGAGAATTGATTGCAGCTTGCCTCATACCGGATATTCCGAACTTGGTTGAAGAAAGAGAGCGGATTATAAAACTTGCGGAACAAAGCGGAATAGGTTTTTCGGCATCTAAAAATTCTTGCTGCAAAAAATGCGGCAGCGATACAAGAATCAAATATTGGAAATTAGACGGAAAACGGATATGAACGAAATTTATGCAATTAACGACTTATCGGAACTGGAAGATTTTTTACATTCTCAAAACGATATTGAAAAACTGCGTGAAAAACTTTTTGCGGAATTTTTAAAATATGCGGATTATAAAAGCGTATCGGAGTGGAACAAGGCGGTGCGTCTTTGCGAATGTCTTGCCGTAATCGGCTGGGGAAACCATGAACCTTTGGAAGCGTCAAGAGGTGTGTTTTTTAACGGTAATCCACGCACCTTTTTTTGCAACAGATTCGGAGAGTTCCGTTTTGTCGAAGCAATATGGTCAAAAAGAAAAACGGGCTTTACAATGGAGCATGGCAGAACTTCCTATTATCCCAGTCCCGATTGCAAAGACAAAAAACAACCGGTGTGTTGGGATTATCCCGTAACCGAAAATATAGAAGACATAAAAATTGAAAGTCAACGCAATTGGATTCCTAAAAATCCTGTTTGGATTGTGCGTACGATATCCAACTGTTATGAAAATTCCAAGCCGGTTATAGAAAGTATTGAGGAAAAACTTCAGGACGAATTGAATAAAAAAATGCGTCCCGAAAAATACGGCAAAGCCGTAAATTGTATTTTATTTAAATGTGCTTTCAGCTATTATGACCATGCTCATTGTAAAACAAACTATATCATCGATGAATCGGGACGCAAATTATCAAGTCAAGAAGCTGCAAAAGAATTACAGAAATTATACACAAAAGAAGAGATTTCCGAAAACGGATATTACTTGCGTCCCCGATTTCAATACGGGCCTTTTAAAGCAGATACGGGCAAGATAGAGGTAGTCATTCATTTTGAAAAAGAATTCAGCTTATTAACACATCATCAGCAAAAAGAAAAACTGGCAGAGTATTTTTTACTTGCTCTTAAAACCATTTCAGAAAAACAAAAAAAGAAAACACCGAATTATGATTTCAATTTAATGATTTCCGATTTTACCGAAATAATGAAAAAGTGGATGAATTAGGGAGGTGTAAATATGATACCGATTCAAGGTTTAGGACTTCTTTATGTTATGGTAATTTATATTGGGGGAATATCTTTGATATCGAAATTGTCTTTTATCAGCTCGCAAAGCAGTAAGGTGCAAACAATTGTGATATTGATAAGCCACATAATTCTTTCAACTATAAATTATTTTCTTTCGCGATTTTTAAACCGAAACGGAGTAAAGCACAGTGTTGCAGGTGCACGTTTGGAAAACGCCGTTATCGCTTTAAGCCTGATACTTTTGTTTGTGATATGTCTTATGATATACGGAGAATTTTTTAAGGGATAGAAAAAACGAGATACCAATTTATGATGTAATCAATACCCCCGATGCAGAGCATTTCCTAGAAATGGCGAAATTTCTTTTATTCAGAAGATGACCGGTCTCAGCAAAGAAAAAGTCGAAAACGTTTGAAATGCCTGCTATCCTGAGGTAACTTTGAATAGCCTTTTTAAAAATAGGCGGAGCAGATGCCGGGAGTCTATCTGAAATAAAGCGGAGACGTATCGGTACTTTTTAATAAAATTGATTTCTGCGGTAAGCATGTCTTTTATTTATTCCGATTATATGATATTATAGCGCAGGTTGGATCTCAACCTAACTTTAATTTTTCTATAGGAGGTATGATAAACAGTTCGGCAGAAATTCAGCCTCACTGTTTATCTGCCGAGTTTGCCTTTCGGCAAACGTCGCATTATTGTATGCAGTTTGTAAACAAACTGCGTGAAAAAACTTTTTTCGCAAATTGATATTTGCTGCAAAAATTTTTTATAGGAGGTTTATTTATGAAACCAACTCTTTTAGTTCTAGCTGCCGGAATGGGCAGCCGATACGGAGGTGTAAAACAAATCGCCGCTGTCGGAAGGCATGATGAAACCTTATTGGACTATGCTGTTTATGACGCGATGAATAACGGCTTTGGAAAGGTTGTTTTTATAATTAGGGAAGATATTGAAAACGATTTTAGAGAGCGTTTTTTTAATAGAATTGCACGCAATTGCAATGCCGATTATGTATTCCAATCTATGGACGGGTTTTTGACCGATGAGCAAATAAAAAGGGCTGTCAACCGGAAAAAACCTTGGGGAACAGCTCATGCTATTTTGTCTGCGGAGTTAAAAATAAATGAACCATTTGCCGTTATAAATGCCGATGACTACTACGGCCGCTCCGCTTATAAAACGATAGCAACCCATCTTTCAACCCTATCAAATGATTCCACGGAACACGCTATGGTCGGTTATATCTTGGATAAAACCTTGAGCCGCTCCGGTTCCGTTTCGCGAGGGGTCTGCCAAGTAGGAAACGGTTACCTTATCGGAATAACCGAACACAAGGATATTGCATACAAAAAAGAAGGTTCAGTCGAAAAGATTATTTCCGAACATGAGGGAAAGAACATTGAATTTTCAGGTAAGGAAACCGTCTCGATGAACCTATTCGGCTTCTCTCCTAAAATCTTCGACTTTATGAATGAGTATTTTAAAGACTTTATCCATAAATATGCAGAAAGTGAAAAAGCCGAATGTCTTTTGCCTGAAGGTGTAGGCGCAATGATGAAAAAGGGCTTAGGTAAGGTTAAGGTTTATACTACCACTGAAAGATGGTTTGGAATGACCTATCCCGAAGACAGAGAAATTGTTAAAAACGAACTTGAAAATAAGGTAAAAGAAGGCTACTATCCCGAATTCCTGTGGAGATAAAACTTTTATCTTTCGGCCAAGGCTTTTTCGACTTCGGGGGCAAAAAGAGCAAAGTCGTATTTTGTAGGATCTTCGGGACAAAATTCTTTAAGGCGTTCCGTTATTTCTTCTACGGCTTTGCGGTCATTTTGTTTGCGGGTTAAAAGGCCTAGAGCTCTTCCTCTTCGGGCACAGTGAACATCCAAAGGGAGATAGAGCTCAGACGGTTTAACGCTTTTCCATAAACCGAAATCGACCCCCTTATCCTTAGACCTTACCATCCAGCGTAAAAACATGTTCAGTCTTTTTGCTGCAGAACCGCCTTCCATATCGGCTATATGCTTTGTATTATGCGGATCCATGTTTTTGATAAATTCTTTTCTAAATCGGCTCATCCTGCTTATCAAAGGCTCATCTTGATTTTTAGATTTAAATAATTCTTCAAAATTTGAGCCCGATAAATAAATGCGTCTTATAGCCTTTGCTATGGCGAGGCTGTCTCCTCCGTTTAGGGTGCGGTGATAAAAAGTGTTTATTATTTTTAGTTGAGCCGATGTGCTTTGAGTTAAAAATGCGTGAGGCTGATTTTGTAAGAGAGCCATCAGTTTATCCGCACTTTTTAAGATGGCGGTTCTATTTCCCCATGCAAAAATAGAAACAAAAAAGCCTGCAATTTCTATATCTTCTTTTTTAGAAAAACGGTGCGGAATACTTATAGGATCGGCAGGTATAAAGGCCGGTTTTTCGTATTTTACTACGAGACGGTCAAGAGTCGTTTTTAAATTATTAAAATTGTTGCTCATTATATCTTTATTTTAAAATTTGTTTTTAAAAGTTTTATAAGTTCCAGCCATCGGGGATCGTGGGTGTCGGCAAGTCCTAAATCACCTACAAAATCTCCTCTCTCTTTGAAGAACCAGTGAATAAGGTTGAGCCTTATTTCATTTTCATCCAGTTTTGCATTTACGATTTTTAAAATGCTGAAAAGTTCATCGGCATTGATCAGCTTCCATTTTCCGCCGCTTATTATGTGATAAACGGAACCGTCGCTTGCTCTTTCAATCCTAAAATCTTTTTTAGGCTGTGTTTTTTTTACGCTGACGGTTTTGGCTCTTTTTTCTTCTATTGCCTGCAAGTCTTCTTCAAGAGCTTCTACCTGCATATTATATAAGTGAACGCGAGCCTGCTCTATCAAAAACAAGAGGCCTTCAGCATCCATTTGCTTTGTGAGCTCCGCTAATTCGGTAACTAGTTTTTTTTCGGCTGCCGATTGTTTATAGGCGGAAATAGTTTTTTTAGCCGGAGCCTTTGCCGTTTTCTTTGCAGCGGTTTTTGCCGGTGCCTTAGCTTTTTTTGTAGTTTTTGTTTCGCTTGCTTTTTTTGCCATATCATCCTCCAAGTTCCTCGGTTTTACGAGTTTATTTTTTTATATAGCATGTCCAAATCATCTTTTGAAAAGTATGATATTTCGACAACTCCTTTTTTTAAGTTTCCCTTTATTTGAACCTTTGTACCTAAGGAGTTTATAAACTGCTGTTCAATATCTCTTAATTCAAAATCATCGGTAGAAAGTGAAGACGTTTCTTTTTTTTGTTTTTTTGTTATGCGGCCGATTCCAGAATTAAGATCGGCTGCCATTGACTCGGCTTCGCGTACCGATAATTCCGATTCTAAAATTCTCGAAAAAAGAATTTTTTGATCGGCTGGATTTACTATGGACAGTAGAGAACGTGCATGGCCTGCCGAAATTTTATTTACCCGCAAAGCATCTTTCATTTCTTCCGGCAGCTTTAATATTCTTAAACTGTTTGTAATTGCCGACCGGCTTTTGCCGACCCTCTTTGCAAGTTCTTCTTGGTTTATGGCGGCCAGTTCCATAATCTCTTGGTAGGCAAGGGCTTCATCGATTGCATTTAGGTCTTCCCGCTGAATGTTTTCGATAAGGGCTACTTCCAGTTTCTTTTTTTCTTCAAAGCTGCGTAGGATTACCGGAACCGTTTCCAAGCCTAAACTGATGGCTGCTCTTGTGCGCCTTTCTCCGGCTATTATAAAATAACCTTTGTCCTCATGTTTTTCGGCTACAATCGGCTGAATTATTCCGTGTTCTTTTATTGATTCTGCAAGCTCGTTTATTTTTTCTTCATCAAAGGTTTTTCGAGGCTGATACGGATTCGGCTGCAGCAGTTTAGGGTCAATATTGATAATTGAGTCTTCGGAAATATTCAGTGATTCCACTATATGATTTGCCGGTTGTTCTTCCAAGAGGGCATTGAGGCCTCTTCCTAATGCCGATTTTTTAGCCACGGTTCAGTACCTCATTTGCAAGTTTTTCGTAACTTTTTGCTCCCGTACATTTTGCATCATAATTGCAAATCGGAATTCCATGTGAGGGGGCTTCGGATAATCTTACATTCCGCGGAATAATAGTCGAAAAAACCTTATCTTTAAAATATGAGGATACCTGCTGTACAACTTCTTGAGCAAGATTGGTTCTTGAGTCGAACATGGTAAAAAATATTCCACCTATTTCAAGAGAAGGATTAAGGCTTTGCTGTACCCTTTGAACTGTCTGCAAAAGAAGGGTTAAACCTTCAAGAGCAAAGTATTCGCATTGAAGCGGTATGTACACTTGATCGGCTGCTGTGAGTCCGTTTAAGGTTAAGATACCTAAAGACGGGGGGCAGTCGATTAGGATATAATCGTATTCGTTTTTTACGCTTTCGATAATATTTTTAAGATAGAATTCCCTGTCGGCTTCGTCTACAAGCTCTACCGTTGCTCCCGAAAGGTCTATTGAAGCCGGGATTGCCGATAAGTTTTTTACCGTTGTAGGGTAGATGGTATTTTTTATTGAGGTCTTTTGGGCAAGGGCCTCATAAACGGTCGGCCGCTTTTTTTGAATACCGACACCGGAAGACATATTCCCCTGAGGGTCAAAGTCTATTAAAAGAGTCTTTTTTCCTGTCAGTGCGATGTAAGCACCCAAATTAATTACGGAAGTCGTCTTCCCGACCCCGCCCTTTTGGTTTACAAAAACAAATGTTTTTCCCATAATGCTTCATTATACATGATTTTTAATATTTATGTAAGGGGTTTTTAAGCTTAACGATTTTTTAGGTATTAGAAGAAAATGAATTGAAAATTTTATAATATCATGTTAGAATTATCTAAATGGGGAAGTATTATGATAAATAAGGAAATCTTTGAAATTCGAGATAGATTTTTAGAAGCTGTTAAACCTCAAAAAATAATATTATTCGGATCATATGCTAAAGACTCTTTTACTGAAGACAGTGATTACGATTTTTATCTTATAATGCCTGATGATACTAAGAATGTATTACATTCGGCGCAGAAAGCCTATTTATCTCTGATAGATATGGATACAAAGCCTGTTGATATTGTTGTTAATACTGCTGCGGTATTTGAAAAAAGAAGTAAAATGCCCACACTTGAAAGAGTTGTTGCACAGGATGGAGTTGTTATTTATGAATGATGAAGCAGTCAAAGAATGGTTTGATTTTGCAAACATGGATTTTGTTTGTGCAAAACATCTATATGAAAATATGCATCCCAGGCCTTTAACTATTATCTGTTATCATTGTCAGCAAGCTTCAGAAAAATTTTTAAAAGGTTTGCTTATAGGGCTAAATGAAGAAATTCAAAAGACACATGATTTACTTGTACTGGCGAAATTGATAAAAAACAGCATCGATGTTCCGATTGATATTTTGAAAATATGTGCAATTCTCAATCCTTATAGTGTTAGAAGCCGATATCCGCAAGAGGTTTATGTAGACGATAATGATACAAAATATGCTATAGATTCGGCATACAAATTAAAGAAATGGGTAGAAGGTGCTGTTGATGCCCTCTAAAAATCGAGTTTTAGAAATTCTCTTATAAAAACCTTGACACATCCCTTTAAAGAATAGTAGAATACTCTCGATAAAACAATGAAAGGAAGGTTTATTTTATAAGGAATATTATGGTTTATTTTGTAGGGGCAGGTCCGGGGGATCCGGATTTAATTACAATAAAAGGGCGTAAGCTGATTGAAAAAGCCGATATAATTATTTATGCAGGCTCTTTGGTTTCAGCCGAGCATCTCACGTTTGCAAAGCCTAACTGTAAAACTTATAATTCGGCTTCAATGACTCTTGAAGAAGTTATCAAAGTTATGGAGGAAAACCGCAATGCTTTGATTGTGAGGCTTCACACCGGCGACCCTTCAATTTATGGGGCTGTCAGGGAGCAGATGGATGAGCTTGATAAACTCAGGATAGACTATGAGGTTATCCCGGGCGTGAGCTCTTGTACGGCGGCGGCGGCGGCAATCAAAAAAGAGTTCACCCTTCCCGATGTAAGCCAGACAATTATTCTAACCCGCATGGAAGGCCGCACACCCGTTCCTCAGGAGGAAAAGCTGGCAGCTCTTGCAGCACACAAGGCCTCGATGGCGATTTTTTTGTCGGTTCAAAATATGGAAAATGTAGTTGCAGAACTGCTTAAAGGCTATAAGGATGAAGCTACCCCCGCTGCCGTAATTTACAAGGCGACTTGGGAAGATCAAGAAATAATAATAGGTACCCTCGGCGATATTGCTCAAAAAGTAAAGAAGGCCGGTATAAACAAAACGGCACAAATCTTGGTGGGGAATTTTATTGCGGGAGATTATAAAAGGTCCCAGCTTTACAATCCCGAATTTTCTCACGAATTTAGAAAAGCGGAAAAATGAAAAAGATAGCAGTTTATTCCTTTACCGAAAAAGGGAAGCTCTTGGGAGAAAAACTATCAGGCTTGAATTCACAAATCGATCATTTTTATAATGCAAAAACGGCCGGAGGAATCCGATCCTTAATTTCCGATGATTTTAAAAATCGGGATGCCCTTATTTTTATTTCTTCTACAGGTATTGCCGTCCGCATGATAAAGGATTACATAAAGGATAAAACCAAAGACCCTGCGGTTCTTGTAATCGATGATTTAGGCCGTTTTGTAATTTCGCTTTTGTCGGGACATTTGGGCGGAGCCAATGCTCTCACCGAAAAAATTGCAAAGCTGCTAGGGGCTGTGAGTGTAATTACAACGGCTTCCGACAGCCGGAATATAGAAGCCGTCGACTTGTTTGCTCAAAAAAACAATTATGCTATTTTATCTATGGAAGATGCAAAGATAATTACCTCCCTTATGGTAGACGGAAAATCTATAGGCTTTTATTCGTGCGGAGGGTTTAATACCCCGACGCCCTGCGTCGTAACAAAGGGTATTAAAGCCGACTGCAACCACCTTATGAGAACAACATACCCCGACGCAAGCGTCGGGGTTGTTGATTCCGAAGATAAGGCGGCACCGATAAATTATCCCAATCTTTTTATTTTACAAGAAAAAGATTTTAATTCGCATTTAAAGGCCTTAACCGAAGAAAAAAAACTCGAAGGTCTTATCATCGTTTCAAATAAAAAAAGAGAAACCGTATCGGCTTTAAGCCGGCCTTTGCCCATCGTACACTTGGTGCCTAAAAATTTAAACTTAGGGATAGGCTTAAAAAAAGGAGTGGATAAAGAGACCGTTGCCGAGGCAGTAAAAAAAGCCCTCGATTCAATAAACAAGGATCTAATGGCTGTTAAAGCGATAGCTTCGATAGACTTAAAACAAAACGAAAAAGGCTTGCTTGAATTTGCAAAAGAATTAAAAATAAGCCCCGTCTTTGTTCCTAAAAGTCAAATAGAAAAAATAGAAGACAATTTTGAAAAGTCCGAATTTGTAAAAAAGACTGTCGGAGTTTACAATGTTTCGGCCCCTTCCGCCTTCCTCCTAGGAGGCAAAATAATTTTAGATAAGTTTAAACACGAGGGCGTAACCGTTTCGGTCGCTGAAGAGTGATGCACGGAAAAATAAGACAGCTCTTTTCAAAAATATAGATAATCTGATATAATATCCTGCCGATGGAAAAAGATAAATGGAATGCTTTTTGTAAATTTAAAAGCGAGTATAAAAACGAGTGTATTCATTACCTTGATATTTTAGGTTATAAATATAAGGAACCTTCTTTAGAAAACTATGCCGCCCAATCTTTTAAAAAAGAAAATGCTTCATTTTTTAAAGGGAGCTTGGCTGTGCTGCAAGAAGAGGCAGCTCTGGCGGGTAAAACGCCTCCCTATCCTGTAGAAACTCCGATTGTGTATAATCATGCTTGGGATTCGATAACCCAAGATGATGAAATTAAGCTCATCGTTATAGGCGATAATCCGGGGAAAAATGAGCAGCTTCATAAAAATCAAAAATATCTTGTGGGCCTTGCAGGAAAGATTGCAGATAACTTCTTTAAAAAAAATCCTTCGTTCGGAATCGATTTTAGAAAAAATGTTATTATCCTAAACAAAACGCCCATTCATACGGCAAAGACAAAGCAGCTGGATTATATTTTAAAAAAAGATGCGGACGGTTCTTTTAAAAAATTCTATGAAGAGTCTCAAATCTTTACGGCCCAAAAAACGGCTGAGCTTCAAAAAAAACTGGACTGCCCAATTTGGCTTGTGGGCTACAGCGAGCTTAAACCCCGCGGCTTATTTTATGCTTATGCAAATGAGATGAAGAATTTATATACGGATAAAAAAGAACCGCAAATTTTTCTTTATCAGCACTTTTCGATGAACAGATTTTTGATTGACCTAAAAGATAATTATGACCAAAGTATCAGCCTTGAAGAAAACTTATCTCTTTTAGGAATAAAACATCGAAATGAAATTCTACATTTTTAATACGGAGGAGCTTGGAAACTTATGACTGTAAATTCAAAACCGGTTGTAAATCTAAAATCGGTATTTTCAGATAAATCTTTTTTAAAAAACTTATTTATAATTGCCGTGCCTATAATATTGCAAAATTTTATAAGCTCCTTTGTAAATATTTTAGACACAATAATGATAGGCCGTTTAGGCACTGTTGAACTTGCAGCCGTAGGGCTTGGCAATCAATTGTTTTTTTTATTGAACTTGATTTTGTACGGCATAGGTTCGGGCGGCATGGTCTTTACCGCTCAATTTTGGGGCAAAAAAGATTTTAAGGGTTTACAAAAAACTTTTTCCGTTTCTCTCATCGTTGCAGTTTTTTTCAGTGCCATCTTTACACTGGCCTGCACTGTTTTTCCGAAAGAAATTTTATCCCTTTATTCAAAGGATGCGGCCGTAATCGAAAAGGGAGTAGACTACCTAAGCGTTTCGGCATTTTGCTTTTTGCCCTTTGCGGTAAACTTTATTTTTATGATTACCCTTCGTTCTATAGAAAAGGTAAGGGTAGCGGTTGGCGCAACGCTCGTTTCTCTTTTTGTAAACCTTATACTGAATGCCGTTTTGATTTTCGGTTTGTTGGGCTTCCCCGCACTTGGAGTTAAGGGGGCGGCTATTGCAACGGTGGCTTCCAGAGCTGCCGAGCTTATCATTCTTTTTTCCGTAACAAAGAAAAAGAAATATCCCATACTCGGAAAACTCAAAAATCATTTTGACTTTGATCTTAAATTTATAAGACAATACTTTGCGATAGTTATGCCGGTTCTAATAAACGAATCGTTATGGTCTTTAGGCATTACCTTTCATCATAAGATATTTGCAGGAATCGGAACATTTGCCTATGCCGCCTACAATATTACAAATACGGTTTCGATGTTGACATGGGTTATTTTTATAGGCTTCGGAAACGGAGTCAGCGTTTTGATAGGGAAAAAAATCGGAGAGCAAAATTATGATGAGGCAAAAACTTATGCGGCAAAGGTTTCAATCTTTGTGCCCTTTGTTGCCGTGTTTGTCGGTGCTATGCTAATTCCGATTTCGTATTTGACTCCGATTTTCTTTAATGTAGAAACAGTAGTCTTGCAGACCGTAATGAAGCTTTTTATAATTTTAGCCTGTTGTTATCCCTTAAAAGCCTTTAACATGTGTATGCTTGTCGGTATTCTAAGAGCGGGAGGCGATACCCGTTTCGGTATAATCTGCGATACGGCAGTTATGTGGTGTGTTTCCATTCCGCTGGCATATTCTTTGTCGGTTTATACTTCTATTCCGGCATGGGGAATTTATATTTGCCTTTTTAGCGAAGAACCTTTTAAGTCACTTTTAGGTCTTTGGCGTATCAGGTCAGGTAAATGGCTCCGCTCGGTTACGGATTAAGGATTGAGAAAAGAAGAACGATCCTTTCATTATGATACAGTATAACACGGTTTTATGCGGATTTCAATGTTTCTTTTAAAAATATACGGGCATCTGCCGTATTCCCCAACGGTTGACATTACTATCAAAAAAATACTAAAATGTTCTCTAATAAAATTATAAAGCGAGAAAACTATGGCTATTATAATAAAAACAACGGGGAAGGCTATCCCCAAAAAAATAATGCACAACAGCGATTTTCCCGCTTCTTTAGATACTTCGGATGAATGGATCAGAAGCCACACAGGGATAGGAAGCCGCTATATAGCTTCCCAAGAAGACACAAGTGCATCCCTAGGAGCCGAGGCCTGTAAGCAGGTCTTGGCAAATGAAAATCTAAATCCTCAGGATATAGACTTAATTATCTGCGCGACCGCCACGGCAGAATACCAAGGCTTTCCGTCGAATGCCTGTCTTATCCAAAAAGAACTGGGTGCAAAAAATGCGGCATGTTTTGACCTGTCGGCAGCATGTTCAGGCTTTTTATACGCAATAGATACGGCAGCAGCCCTCATGGAAAGGCACGGCCGGCGTTATGCCCTTGTCTGCGGCACCGAGGTTTTAAGCAAAATAATCGATTGGCAAGACCGTTCTACCTGCGTACTATTCGGAGACGGGGCCGGGGCAGCCCTCCTTGAAAACACCTTTGATAATTCAAAGAGGGGCATAGGCTCGGTAATTTTAGGTTCTGACGGAACAGGTTATGAAGCTCTTTATATGGCAGACCATCTAAAAATGAATGGAAGAACCGTCTACAATTTTGCAGTCGGCGTTATAACCGAAACCGTAAAAAGCCTTCTTCAAAAAGAAAACATCAATATGGAAGATGTAGACTTAGTTGTATGCCACCAAGCCAACAAGCGTATTTTAGAAGCCGCCGCAAAAAGACTTAACACCGATATGAGTAAATTCGCATGTAATATGGAAAACTACGGAAACACTTCGGCTGCTTCCATTCCGATAACCCTCGATGATTTGAGGCTTCAAGGAAAATTGACTGAAGGAACAACGATAATTACGGCAGGCTTTGGGGCCGGGCTCACTTGGGGCGGTGCCGTAATAAGGTTCTAGAATAAATATGGTAAAGAGAGGATTATGATGAACAGTATATTTTTATTTTCGGGGCAGGGAGCCCAATTTAAGGGTATGGCTCAAGATATTTTTGACGAATACGGAGCTGCAAAGGACCTAATCAAAAAAATCGGCGATATAACCGGAGAGGATATCGATACCCTTTTACGGCACACCGAAAACGAAGAGCTTTCAAGGAGCGATAAGAGCCAGTTGGCTATAATTGCGGTTGAGACGGCTATTCTTGCCGTTTTAAAAGAAAAAGGAATAAACCCATCAGCCGTTGCAGGTTTCAGTCTGGGTGAGTTTTCAGCCCTCTATGCTTCCGGTATTTTAAGCTTTGAAGATATGATACGCATCGTACAAAAACGAGGGGCTATTATGCAGGCAGCCTGCGATAAGATTGCAGCAAAGGCAACGGAGGGCTCCGGTGCCCTGGGTATGTCGGCTATTTTAAAACTTGAGCCCGAAAAGGTTCTGGAGCTATTAAAGCCCCATTCCGGCCCCAAAAGCGGAATAGTTTTTGCCGCCAATATGAATAGTCCCGTTCAAACCGTTATTTCGGGAACGGCGGAGGGCTTAAGCCTTGCAGAAGACTTGTGCAAGGAAGCCGGAGCAAAAAGATGCGTCCGCCTTGCGGTTGCAGGCCCCTTCCACTCCCCCCTAATGGAAGAAGCGGCAAAAGAATTTGAAGAGGTCTTAAAAAGCTTTGACTTTAAAGCCCCTCAAATCCCTGTATTTTCAAATGTTACGGGCAAGCAAGTAAAATCGGGAGAAGAAGCAAAAGCAAACGCAGTTCTTCACCTTACCCACCCCGTCCTATGGACGAGCGAAGAAAAGGAAATCGCTTCTTTAAGCGGAAGCTTAAACCCCTGCCGCCTCTTGGAAGTAGGCCCGGGAAACACCCTGTGCAATCTTTGGAGAGACAGCGGTTTTGCATCGGATGAACTCGCATGTTCACCGACAGGAACTTTAGAACAGCTAAATAAGATTATCGAATAGAAACGGAATATGCGGTTTATAAACAAACAGCTTGAAAAAATTTAAAGGAGATGTCTATGTCGGAACTTGCTTTTGAACAACTTTCAGCACAAGTTGATATGCTTTCCTATACGGAAAGAATTAGGTTGCTTGATAAAATAGTTAAGACTTTACACAAACCTGTAAAAGCTCATAAAAGGGAAGATTCAGACTTTAATGCTGCCTTTGGATTATGGAAGGACAGAAACATTTCAGTTGAAGAGATAAGAAATAAGGCATGGGGACGTTCTTAATGCTTTACCTTTGTGATACTTGTATTCTGATAGACTATCTTCGAGGGAAACTTGAGGTTCAGCAAAAACTTCAACAAGACAGAGAGCAAGGTTTGGGGCATGTCTTCCATTACTTATATGGAGTTAATGGTTGGGGCTTTGAACAAGCGTGAAGCCGGTATTATAAAAAAGGCTTTTTCGGATTTTGAGATTGTGGAAATTTTCGAAACAATTTCTATAAAGGCAAAGCACCTGATTGAAAAGTATACTAAAAGTCATGGACTTTTGATTCCGGATGCTTTGATTGCCTCTACGGCATTAGAGTTGGGATTGCCGTTGTATACTACAAATATCAAAGACTTTCGGTTTATTACCGATTTAATTTTGGTATAGATTAAAATATAAAACAATTTTATCTATAGAGTTTTGTGAGAAAGAATTTTGTGCTAAAGCACAAAACATCGTAATTAATGGAGGTATGAATGTTATTAAAAGGAAAAAAAGCATTGGTAACAGGCTCTTCGAGAGGAATCGGAAAAGAGGTTGTTAGAAGATTCATTGAAGAAGGAGCCGAAGTTTGGGGCTTATGTACAAAACCTTCTGCAAGCAAGGCAGAAATGGAGGCTTTTGCAAAAGAAAAAGGAAGTGTATTTCATGAAATATACGCCGACTGCGGCAATGCGGAAGGCCTTACCGAAACGGTAAAAAAAGCCCTCGAAGAATCGGGCGGCTTTGACGTACTCGTAAACAACGCAGGTATTACAAGAGACGGCCTTTCATTTAGGATGAAGCTTTCCGACTGGGAAGACGTTTTACGCGTAAACTTAACAGGCGTTTTTGTCGCCTCGCAAATTGTTTCTTCCGACATGATTAGAAAAAGAGCCGGTTCGATTATCAATATGACAAGTATCGTAGGCCTTCACGGTCAGGGTGGACAGGTCAACTATTCCGCAAGCAAGGCAGGCCTCATAGGTTTCACAAAGAGCCTTGCAAAAGAAACGGCAGGAAGAGGAGTACGCGTAAACGCCATCGCCCCCGGCTATATTGAAACAGATATGACCGCCGCCGTAAACGAAGAAATGCGGAAGGCATGGGTCGAGGGTATCCCCTTAAAAAGAGCCGGACAGCCCCTAGACATAGCAAACGCCGCAGTCTTTTTGGCTTCGGACTTATCGCTTTATATAACCGCCCAAGTCCTAGGTGTCGACGGCGGACTGGGAGCATAGGCTGAGTATATATACTTATTGACTTATACGTGCTTATATGTTACAATTATACGTGTGAGGTGATATATGTTGGCAAAACTTACATTAACTATAGATCGTTCTGTAATAGAGCAGGCAAAGGAGTATGCTCAAAAAAAGAACAGGAGCGTTTCTCGAATTGTAGAAGACTATCTTAAAAATATAGCAACCAATCATGAGATGAGTACTTCTTTTTATAAAATGAAATCACCGATAACTGATAGTATTTCCGGAATGTTTCATGATAATGGAAAGTCGTATAAAGATATGCTCAGTGAAGCATTACAGGACAAATATTTATGATAAAAAAGGTTTTTATTGATACAGATATTATCCTTGATGTTGCATTAGCTCGGGAACCGTTTTTTTCTTCCAGTAAAACCATATTAGCAATGGCAGAGAATAATATTATCATAGGAAATATTTCATCTAACTGTGTTGCCAATATCTATTATATATTGAGAAAATCCGGCGGTGATAATAAGGCGAGGAAATTTATACTAAATATAGTCAAGTATATAACCGTAATAGCAATTGATCATCAGAATGTATTAGAAGCACTAAAATCAAAATTTTCCGATTTTGAAGATGCGTTACAACATTCTTCAGCTGTAGAAAACCGATGCGAATATATAATAACCAGAAATATTGAAGACTATAAAAGTTCAAAAATAAAAGTTTTATTACCGGAGGAATTTATAGTAATGTTCCAATAAAGGTAAAAAAGAGTTCGAACATACGCTTCAATCTGACAATTCAGGACAAACCTACTTTACAGGTTAAGCGGATATTATATGAAATTTATGGAGAAACGATAAACAGCTCGGCAGAAACTCAGCCTCACTGTTTATCTTAGAGTTTTGTGCAAAGCACAAAACATCATAATTATTGTATGCGGTTTGTAAACAAACCGCTTGAAAAAACTTTTTTCGGAAGCTGAAACTTCCTGCAAAAAGTTTTTATGGAGGTATGATATGATTGTAAAACCTATGGTTAGGAACAATATTTGTCTAAACGCTCATCCGCAAGGATGTAAAAAAGGCGTTGAGGATCAAATAGAGTACACAAAAAAGAGAATTACCGCTGAGGTAAAAGCCGGAGCAAAGGCGCCTAAAAACGTGCTGGTACTCGGCTGCTCGAACGGTTACGGACTTGCAAGCCGAATAACGGCAGCATTCGGCTATGGGGCCGCCACTATCGGCGTTTCCTTTGAAAAGGCCGGAAGCGAAACAAAGTACGGCACACCCGGCTGGTACAACAACCTTGCCTTTGACGAGGCTGCCAAAAGAGAAGGCCTTTATTCCGTAACTATAGATGGAGACGCCTTTTCCGATGAAATCAAGGCACAAGTAATCGAAGAAGCCAAAAAGAAAGGAATTAAATTCGATCTTATAGTTTACAGTTTGGCAAGTCCTGTAAGAACCGATCCCGACACAGGCATAATGCACAAGTCCGTCTTAAAACCCTTCGGTAAGACGTTTACAGGCAAGACAGTCGATCCCTTTACGGGAGAACTAAAAGAGATCTCAGCCGAACCAGCAAACGATGAAGAAGCCGCTGCAACCGTTAAGGTTATGGGAGGAGAAGACTGGGAACGCTGGATAAACCGGCTTTCAAAAGAAGGTCTTTTAGAAGAAGGCTGCATTACCCTAGCCTATTCCTATATCGGCCCGGAAGCTACACAGGCCCTCTACCGAAAAGGCACCATAGGAAAAGCGAAAGAACACCTTGAAGCAACAGCCCACCGCCTAAACAAAGAAAACCCGTCAATACGGGCCTTCGTTTCGGTAAACAAGGGCTTGGTAACAAGGGCAAGTGCGGTAATTCCCGTAATTCCCCTATATCTCGCTTCCTTGTTTAAGGTTATGAAAGAAAAAGGAAACCACGAGGGCTGTATCGAGCAAATTACCCGCCTTTATGCCGAAAGACTCTACCGTAAAGACAGCACAATTCCCGTCGATGAAGAAAACAGAATCCGTATCGACGACTGGGAGCTTGAAGATGACGTTCAAAAGGCAGTTTCGGCTTTAATGGAAAAGGTAACAAGCGAAAATGCCGAAAGCCTAACCGACCTTGCCGGCTACCGCCACGACTTTTTAGCCTCAAACGGCTTTGATGTCGAAGGCATCAACTACGAAGCCGAAGTAGAAAGGTTTGACAGGATTTAAATTGAGGTAATGGCAAAAAAAGCTAAAACGGATATTCGATCTTCGGCAGCGGAGTATTTGACTTTTGTTGCAGCGGGCGGTAAAAGCGCTGAAAATATCGAAATACGGTATGAAGATGAAAATATTTGGCTGACTCAAAAAATGATGGCTGTTTTGTATGATGTTGATGTAAGAACAGTCAACTATCATATTAAGAAAATTTTTATTGATAGTGAGTTACAAGAAAATTCAGTTATCCGAAATTTTCGGATAACTGCCGCTGACGGAAAAGGCTATGACACAAAACACTACGGACTGCAAATGATTATTGCCGTAGGCTTTAAAGTTAATTCTGAGCGGGCGGTGCAATTTAGAAAATGGGTCAACCGTATTACGAAAGAGTATACAATCAAAGGCTGGGTCATGGATTCGGAGCGGCTGAAAAAAGGCTCTTTTCTTACGGACAAATATTTTGAAGAACAGCTGGAGCGGGTTAGAGAAATCAGGGCAAGCGAACGCAAGTTCTATCAAAAGATTACCGACCTGTATGCAACTGCTTTAGACTACGATAAAACAGCCGCTGCTACCAAAAGGTTTTATGCAACGGTACAAAACAAAATGCATTTTGCCGTCCACGGACATACGGCTGCGGAGCTTATTTATGAGCGTGCCGACAGTACGCAACCGCACATGGGACTGACTACATGGCAGGATGCTCCCGAAGGCAAAATTAAAAAATCCGATGTTATTATTGCAAAAAACTATTTAAGCGAGACAGAACTTTCGCAGTTAAACCGGATGGTAACTTCATATCTCGACTTTGCAGAAAATATGGCGTTGCGGAAGATTCCGCTTACCATGCAAGATTGGGAAACGCGGCTTACCGGTTTTATCGAAATGTTCGAATACGGACTTTTAAAAGATGCAGGAAAGGTATCTGCAGAAATTGCAAAACTGCATGCCGAATCCGAATTTGAAAAATACCGCATCATTCAAGATAAGACCTTTGTTTCCGATTTTGACAAATACTTAGCGGAATTGGAAAATACCATTAGCGGATAATTATAAAATATGGAAGATTATAATAAAGCATTAGACATTTATATATGGGGGATTTTAATAAACACTTATGAAAAAATTTTTAATGATAACGATTACAGTATGTTTATTAGCAGGCGGTGTAAATGCCTTTGCCTATGGAATCAATAGCTTTACGGTTTATGATGCACAAGACAATATTGTACACAAGATAACCGCCAAGAGCGAAGTCAATGCGTTATATCTGCTTTTTCAAGAATCTTTGCATATAGCAGCTGACGAAGCTTTGTTTACGGAATTACCTAAAGACGCACAAGTGTTATACCGTTATGTTCTTTCATATAATTACGGTGATGATGAGCAGTATTTCAGTTTTATAGTATATAAAAATTATCCTCTTTGCCGGATTCCCCAATTACAGGAAAAGGAGGATATCCCAAAAGAATTAACATGGAAACTTTTTAAATACGCATACGAAATCGCAAGCAAGCCTGCTGAGGTGAAAAAACAGCTTTCTTATTCTGCGAAAAATTCTTATATCCGCATATATGATGATAAGAGCTCTCTTTTACTATTTATTACAGGGGAAAAAATTCTGGATATATTTGACACATTGTTTGGAAAAGATATCGCCGAAATCGAAATCGAAGAAAGAAATTTGAAAAGCCTTTTTACCGCCGAAAGCGTTCATAATGGCCGAGAAGTCCTTGTACATTATTCATTTATGGATGATGACAAAATTATGAAGCTGTATCTTTACAAAGACACAAAAGAAATGAATATAACAACCGATACCGGAGTTCTAAAAGTAAACCTTTCAGAAGAAGCGTATAGAATTTTAAGCAACCCTAAAAGCTTTCAAAAAGAATTCGAAGAAAAAAGATGATAAAAAATGAAGTTTATGGATAGTTGGTAATGAATAATGTAATTATACAATGCCAATTAAAGGACTGAACATTTATGAAAAAATTTTTAACGGTATTATTTTTAACAGGATTGTTGACAACGCGTATCGCAGCGGCGGAAAACCCTGCAAAAACCGCAGGCGCAGGAAGAGCAATACTCGGTATAAACGGCGACCAAAAAAGAATAGTCGTGACGGCGGTAACGGCTGATGGTTCCGCAATACAGGTTGAAGGTTGTACGGTTACGGAATTACCGAGCGGCGAAAGAACGGTGCTCACTGCAACGGGAGCAAAGGTCATCCTTAAAGGCGCTATTACCAAGCTGGACTGTGGAGGCAACCGGCTTACAGAGCTTAACGTACAGGGGTTAACATCTTTACAAAAATTATTCTGCGATGACAATCTGCTTACCTCGCTTGATGTCAGCGGTGTAACCGCTTTGCAAAGCTTGAGCTGCGGAGAGAATCTACTGACCTCGCTCGACGTATCGGGTTTAACCGGTTTACGGGAACTGTACTGCAACCGCAATCAGCTGTCTTCGCTTGATGTACAGAGTTTAACCGCTTTGCAGGATTTGTTCTGCAACGCCAATAAACTTATTTCGCTTAACGTACAAGACCTAAAAGTGTTACAGAGACTGCACTGTAACAGTAACCGGCTTACTTCACTCGATATTCGGGATTTAAGCGCTTTACAGGAACTGGACTGCGTAGGTAATGAACTTACCTCGCTTGATGTACATGGCGTAACCGCATTATGGGAACTGGAATGCAGTAAAAACATGCTTACTTTGCTCGATGTACAAAGTTTAACTTCCTTATCGAAGCTGGACTGTTCCGCAAATCAACTTATCTCACTAGACATACGGAACTTAGCAGCTTTACAGGAGCTGGATTGTAGTAACAATAAACTTACCGCACTTTATGTGCAGGGATTGAATGCGTTACAGGAACTGAACTGTTCCGAAAATGAACTCACCTCACTCGAAATACAGGGTTTGACGGCTTTGGAAGTACTGGATTCCGGCCGCAATGACCTTACCTCACTCGATGTACAAGGATTACCGGCTTTAAAGATACTGAGCTGTACCGTCAATGAGCTTACCTCACTCAAAGTACGGGACTTACCGGCCTTGGAGAAACTGGACTGTTCCGTAAATCAACTTACCTCAATCGATATACTGGAGTTAACTGCTTTAAAGGAACTGAACTGTTCCTTAAATCAACTTACCTCAATCAATATACTGAAGTTAACCGCTTTAAAGGAACTGGACTGTTCCGCAAATCAACTTGCCTCACTAGACGTACGGAACTTAGCAGTTTTGGAGAAACTGGATTGCAGGGACAATAAACTTACCTCGCTTAATGTGCGGGGATTGAATACATTACAGAAATTGTACTGTTCCGAAAATGAGCTCACCTCACTCGAAATACAGGGCTTAAAGACTTTGCAGAAACTGAACTGTTACAAAAACAAGCTTACCTCACTCAATGTACAGGGGTTGACCGCTTTACAGTGGCTGAATTGCGGTTATAATGAACTTACAACACTTAACCTAAAAGGCTTACACGCATTGCGTGACCTGGAGTGCTTTAACAATAATCTTGCTGAACTCGACGTACAGGCCATAAACACCTTACAAAGACTGAACTGTTATCATAATAAACTTTCTACTCTTGAACTATCAACATTACACGGTTTACAGGAACTGTGCTGCTATGATAACCTTTTTAACGAAAAAAACCTTATCCGGATACTAACCGCCCTACCCGATAGGAAACAAAAAAAAGAAGGCAGAGCTTTGATATATGGTAAAAAAAATGATCCAAGGGAAGGAACTATAACGGATTTTTCTTCTTCCGCCGAATTAAAAGCCGCTTTTGAAACTGCAAAAGCAAAAAACTGGAGATTCTATAAACGGGATACAGTTGGAAATGAGGAAGAGGTTTAAGATGCTTAAAAATGGATTTTTATAAGGGATAGACACTCTGCCTGTATAAATGATAAAATGTCGGCCTTTACGGTTAAATAAATAAAACTTTAAGGAGATTTTATGAAAGAAGATTTTATTTTGAAAGTTATAGAAAAGTTTGAAAAAGGCGATGCGGTGGTCTTACAGATAAAGCAGGACGACTGTGAGCTTATCTTAAAAAAAGAAGGAGCCTTTCCTAAAAAGGAAGCTGCCATTCAGTCAGGTGCGTGCGGAGGAGTGCAGACCGCCTATCCTATGCCCTATGCAGCGATACCGGCAGGATTTCAATCCGGACTTTCGGCGGGCATCCAGACAGCTCCGGCAGGAACAGCTGGGCAAGCGGCAGCGCCTCAAGCAGCAAGTCCTGCTGCAGAATCTCCTGCTCAAGCATCACCCGCAGCTTCATCGGCTCAAAACCTACTTGAAGTAAAAAGCCCCATTGTAGGAACCTTTTACAGGGCACCATCTCCCGATTCTCCGCCCTATGTTGAAAAAGGCAGCTCGGTAAAAAAAGGACAGCCCCTTTGTGTGCTTGAGGCTATGAAGATGATGAATACCCTCGAATGTGAATATGACGGAGTTATAGAGGAAATCTTAGTTTCAAACGGAGACCTTGTAGAATTCGATCAGGTCTTGTTTAAGATAAAGGCTAAATAGGAAGGTTCCTATGATTAAAAAAATACTTATCGCCAACAGAGGCGAGATAGCCGTGAGGGTTATCCGCTCCTGCCGCGAAATGGGAATAAAAACCGTCGCCGTTTACTCTACGGCGGACAAGGACTGCCTTCATGTGCTTTTAGCTGATGAGGCAGTCTGCATAGGCCCGCCCCCCTCGGCTAAAAGCTATCTTAACAGGGAAGCTCTAATCACGGCAGCCCTTTGCACTTCTTGCGAGGCTGTACATCCGGGGGTAGGCTTTTTATCGGAAAACGCAGGTTTTGCCCGAGAGGTAGAAAATGCAGGGCTTTTTTGGATAGGGCCAAAACCCGGCACAATCGAAATGCTCGGCGATAAGGTCTGTGCCCGCGAAACAGCCGTAAAAAGCGGACTTCCCGTAACCCCCGGCTCGGATGGAGCTATAAAAGAATTGGCCGAAGCTAAAAAAACGGCAGAAAAATGCGGCTATCCTGTTATCATTAAAGCTGCCTCAGGCGGCGGCGGAAAGGGAATGCGCATCGTCTATAAAGAATCGGAATTAGCCGAAAACCTAAAAATCGCTTCCGCCGAAGCCGAAGCCAATTTTGCCGACGGCACCGTTTATATCGAAAAATATCTGGTAGATCCGCGCCATGTAGAGCTTCAAATTCTAGGCAACGGAAAAGGAGCCGTTTCCGTTTTGGGTGAAAGAGACTGCTCGGTTCAAAAAAATCATCAAAAGTTGATAGAAGAAAGCCCCTCTCCGGCCGTAAGCGAGGAAATGCGGGAAGCTATGTGTAAGGGAGCCGTCAGCCTTTTTTCTTCCCTTAAATACCGCGGGGCGGGAACAATCGAGTTCCTCGTATCTGGCAATAATTTCTACTTTATGGAAGTAAACGCCCGAATTCAGGTAGAGCATCCCGTTTCGGAGATGATTACCGGCACCGATATAATTGCAGAACAAATCCGTGTTTGTACAGGGGAAAATATGAAGTTTGCCCAAGGAATTTTGCCTACCAAGGGCTGGGCTATCGAAGCCAGAATAAATGCCCGCTCTCCCGGACTTATAAAGAATTTAAGGATTCCCGGAGGAAACGGAGTGCGTTTTGACAGCTTTTTATATCAAGGCTATTCGGTAGTTCCGTTTTATGACTCGATGACGGCAAAGCTCATCGTTCACGGGGCAGACAGGACTAATGCCATTCAAAAGCTGCTTTGCGCCCTCGATGAGCTTAAAATTGAAGGCATTACCTGCAATATAGAAGAACAAAAGATTATACTTAACTCAAAAAAGTTCAAATCGGGAGTTTTCGGTACAGGGCTCTATGAAGAGCTTTTTGGAAATAAGTAAGGAGAGTTGATAAACAGTTCGGCAGGAATTCCGCCTCACTGTTTATCTGACGAGTTTTGTGCTTTGCACAAAACATCGCATTATTGATTGCCGTTTCTCACAGGTGTTGCGAAACGGCGTAAAAAGTCAAATCGAAAATTGATATTTTCTCATTGACTTTTTATAGGAGACTTAAATGGATTGTCCTAGTTGTAAAGTATCATACGATGAAGAGGTTTTTACAGATAACTTGATGGTTTGTCCTCATTGTAATTGCCATTTACGCATAGAACCGAGGCAAAGGATTACCTATCTGACCGACGAAAATTCGTTTCAAGAACTGTATCCAAACCTCAAAACATGTAACCCCATCGAAATGGAAGGTTATGAAGAAAAGATTTCGGCTGCCGAAGAAAAGGCGGCCTTAAACGAAGCCGTTATTACAGGCTCTTGTAAGATTAAAGGAAGAGATGCCCTCTTAGCCCTCATGTCCTTTCACTTTATGGGAGGTTCTATGGGCTCCGTTGTAGGCGAAAAAATTTCGCGCCTTATGCTAAAGGGAGCTGCCGAAAGGATACCTGTAATTATCTATGCGACTTCAGGCGGAGCACGAATGCAGGAAGGGCTTTTTTCTTTAATGCAGATGGCCAAAACTTCAAGTGCGGCCGCCGAGTTGGATGAAAAAGGAGTTCCTCTTTTTATAATGCTATGCGACCCGACCACCGGAGGTGTTACGGCAAGTTTTGCAATGCTCGGCGATATAACGGCAGCGGAGCCGGGAGCCCTTATCGGCTTTGCGGGCCCCAGAGTTATCGAAGGCACTATCCGCCAGCAGCTGCCCGAAGGCTTTCAGAGGGCGGAATTTCAGTTGGAAAAGGGCTTTGTGGACTGTATAGTGCCGCGCCAAGAGCAAAGGCAGTTTTTTGCCCGCATGATTGACGCTCACAGCCTCGGCCTTAAAGAAGCCCCTAAAAAGAAAAAGACAGCAGGAGCGATAAACATTACGGCTTGAAATACAAGCCTCCATGTTTATCTTCGAGTTTGCCCAAGGGCAAACATCGTGTTATGGAGGAAATACATGAGCAATACGGATCAAACAAACTTGTTAAATAATTTAAAGGATATAGCCCAAAAGGCGGGGCTTGATATAAGCGAAGAGCTTGCAAAAATAAATGCAAAACTTGAAAGCTCAACAGCTCTTTCCAAAACGTGGGAAAGGGTAGAACTCGCCCGCCATAGCGACAGGCCCAGAACCTTGGACTACATCAATTTGATTTTTGATAATTTTACCGAGCTTCACGGCGACCGCTTTTTCGGCGATGACCCCGCCATGATAGGCGGAATAGGCTTTATCGACGGAAGGCCGGTTACGGTAATCGGCACCCAAAAGGGAAGAAACTTGCGCGAAACCATCGACAGGAACGGAGGTATGGCAAACCCTGAAGGCTACCGCAAAGCCATGCGCCTTGCAAAACAGGCCGAAAAGTTTAAAAGACCGATTATCACCTTTATCGACACTCAAGGAGCCTACCCCGGCCTTGGTGCCGAAGAAAGGGGGATAGGAGAGGCCATCGCCTTTAACTTGCGGGAATTCAGCCGTCTAAAAACTCCTGTCATCTGCATAATCATAGGCGAAGGAGGTTCCGGCGGAGCCCTCGGCATAGGAGTCGGAGACAAGATTTACATGCTTGAAAATGCCATCTTCTCGGTTATATCCCCGGAAGGATGCGCTTCAATCCTATTGAGAGATTCAAGCAGGGCAAAGGATGCAGCCGCCATGCTTAAAATTACCAGCCAAGAAGTTCTTGATCTAAAGGTAATCAACGGCATCATCCCCGAACCCGAAAAAGGAGCCCACACCGATCCCAAAAAAACCGCCGATGCTATAAAGGAGCAAATCTTAAAGGATTTAGACGACCTTACAAAACGCGACCCTGCCGTTTTAGTAAAATATCGAAGCAAAAAGATAAGAAGCATAGGAAAATATTCGGAATAAACCCTATAGTTCATTTTTTACATTTTATTAAAAAACCCGTATCGGATATTAGTTTCCAATACGGGTTTTATTGCAAGTAAGCCTATTTACTTGTTAATATAAATTACTTAGCCGCATTTTCAATCATTTCAATGTTTTCATCATTTGAAATAATCTCAAGAGCCTTCATAATGTCGTTATAAAGAATACGGTCTTCGGTAACCTTGGAGATATGCTTTCGAATAAGCTTCATCATCTCTCCTGTTCCCTTGCCGTATTTTTTGATGCCACGTAAATCGCAGGCTTGAGCAGCCGTAAGCCACTCAATAGCAAGAACATGGCGTACGTTTTTAACGATTTCGGTTATTTTTCGGGCAGCGGTTGTTCCCATACTTACGTGGTCCTCTTTGTTCCCCGATGAGGTAATAGAGTCAACGCTGGCAGGATGAGCCAATACCTTGTTTTCTGAAACAAGGGAGGCCGCCGTATATTGAGGAATCATAAAGCCTGAATTTACTCCGCCGTTTTCTATTAAGAAGGCGGGAAGACCTCCGTTTAATTGCGGGTTTACAAGACGCTCGATTCGGCGCTCGCTTATGTTTGCAAGCTCGCTGACGGCAATTCCCAAGAAGTCCATGGTAATAGCAATGGGCTGACCGTGGAAGTTTCCGCCTGAAATAACATCATTATTGTCGGGGAAGACGAGCGGATTATCGGTTACGGCATTGATTTCTACCTCTAAAACCTTGCGCACATAGGCGATAGCATCCGCACTTGCTCCATGAACCTGGGGAACACAGCGAAGGGTATAAGGGTCTTGCACATCGTTTTCTCTTGTATTGATAGAAGAACTGCCCTTTAACATTTTAAGGATAAAAGCTGCGGTATCAATCTGTCCCTTGTGAGGACGGGATTTATGGATTCTTGGGTCGAGGGCTGCGGTAATTCCCCTAAAGGCTTCAAATACCAAGGAGGCTCCCATATTTGCAGCCTTGAGAAGCTGCTCTGCGTCGTGTAGGGCTAAGGCTCCGATACCTGACATTACGGGGGTACCGTTAATTATACCGAGACCATCTTTTCCCGAAAGAACGACAGGCTTTAAACCGGCCTTTGCAAGAGCCGCCTTTCCTTCCATAAGCTTACCTTCATAATAAGCTTTTCCTTCTCCTATCATTACGAGGGCAATGTGAGCGAGGTTTGCCAAGTCGCCGCTTGCACCTAAAGAACCTTTTTCGGGTACATAAGGTGTTACACCCTTATTGAGCATATCTACAAGAATATCCGGTACTGCAGGAGTTACGCCGGAAAAACCGCTCGCATGAGTGTTAAGCCTTAAAAGCATTATAGCTCTAACTATGTCTTCGGGGAAAGGATTTCCGACACCGCAGGCATGGCTCAATATTAAGTTCCTCTGCAAAGCACCGTTTTGATCCTTGGTAATGGTTACAGTGGATAATTCTCCAAAGCCGGTCGAAATGCCGTAAGTAGGTTTACCGCTTTTTACGATATCATCTACAATCTTCTTTGAATCTTTGATTCTTTTTTTTGCATCTGCGGACAGCTTTACTTCAGCTCCATGACGGGCAACAGCTACAACGTCTTCTATTGTTAAACTACTGCCGGTTACTGTTACAGGTTTTACCTTCATTTTTTGCTCCTTATATTTTTATTTTGAATAAATATCATTTTAAAAGTTTAAATTCTGCAATTACAGGATGATGATCCGAAACCTCAAAATTTAAATCTGTAGTTTTTATTCCGACAATTTCAACATTGGGAGAACATATAAACCCATCTATTATCGTAGTGTAATTTTCTCCTTTAATGTAGGGCTTTTCCAAAAGACGAACCGTCGGCACTGAACTATCAAAGCCCCATTTCCATTCCTTGCCTATAAAATCTGCAGGTAAATATTCTATCCATTCAAGAAATTCCTCAGGTGTAGTATAAGGCATAAAGCGATTTTTTTCTATACCCGGAAAAAGAGAATTCCAATCTCCTCCGGCAATTACCCAGTGTCCATCATTATATAATTTTAAAGCAAGGTTTTGTAAAAATTCCATCTCCTGTTTTCTTAATACGCCGGCAGCATCATAGGCCGAAAGATGCAGGTTGATTATATAAAGATTTTTATCCGGAACATCGGTTTTAATTTCAGAAACCAGAAGACAGCGCTTTAAATTGACGGTTTTTAATGGCCATGAAAAGGCTCCGGGAAGCTGAAGCCTCTCCGCTTTTTGTATTCCATACTTACTTAAAGTAAAAACGCCGCTTTTTACTCTTCCCAAGGGGTTTAAAACTGGGGCAGGAACAATGACAGCATCATAGTTTGCTGCAAAAACGGAATCATAATCGGCAAAAAAATCGGATAAGGCTTTTTTTTGGTTTACATAAAAGCTGCGTCTTGATTTTACATCGATTTCTTGTAAAAGGTTAAAACTGCAATCTTCTTTTTTAAGTAAAGCTTTTACTCTTTCGAGATTATTTAATACAGCTTCCTTGCTTCGGGCTGTCACATTTTTTCCGCTGTCATAAAAAAAGTCGTTTTGAGCATCAAGTCCGCAATAACCTATGTTCCAGTTTAAGATCTTTAAAGCCTCATCAGTCTGTAAAATCGGTCTTTTTGCATTTACATTTATATCAGCTTTTTCAACAGCCTTAGGGCGATATTCTGCTATGGTAACAAAAAGGAAAAAAGAGGCTATTAAAAGAAGTAAAATCGCTAAGACCGTCAAAGGAAGAAAAAGAAACAATTTTCGTGCTCTCATTTTGAGTTCCACCTTATATTAAAATTATTCTCCGCATAAAAGATTATACTGTAAAAAACCAAATTATTCAATTACGGAAGTTACACATGCAAAAGGCTTTTCCCAAAGCAAAGGGGAATTTAAAAAATAAAATTTTTTTAAGAATAATAACCTTGAATTCTTGAAAAATATTGTGTATAATATGGGGATGACTATTTATACGGATTTACTACACTTGCTGCGTATGTTTTCTTTACGTAGAAACAGCGCTCTAGTGACATTACAACCTTTTCAAGACTATCTCCACCGCTATGCGCGGCATTTTTTACAGCAAAAACCGGAGTTAGCTGTCCATCTTGAAATTTCTCTCGAAACTCTTTTAAGTGAACTCAAAAAAATACAAGATGACGGGGATATAGAAATAACAACGGATAAGTCCAATACAACCATTATATTTGTTCCATACTACCATGTAGATAATATGTCCCGGCTCTATACTCATCTCGAACAGCATCCGGACATTCCTTTTCCGCTTTTATCCGATCTGCCTAAGAACTTCCCGGGAAAACTTTTAAAGGCAATAAGCGTTTCAGATGATCTGGCGGAGCTAAACCCCGAATCAAAGGAAAATTCTTTTTTATATGCTTTAAACTACAATGGAGATATTCCTGCCCTCATTTTCCCCGGCTCTTACAAGACCGAAAAACTCTTAAATTTAGCCTTAGATAAGATTAAACTTTTTTTATCAAAAGATGAAAGCAGGGATTATATGCAAAAAAGGCTTATGGTGGCCAATCCGGGTAAAGAATTTACGGTTAAGACCTTTATTGCAAAAACTATGGCACATAGTATTAACAGCTTTCAAAATGTTAAAGAATCCGGCGACAACTATATATTATGGGGCCAGTTATGCGCCTTTATAAAACAGGAATTTGCCAAAAAAAATGAAAAGCTGCCTGACGAAATGGCCTTATTACAGGCTGCCGGTATTCTGGAATATTTAAATAACTATTACAGAAATAAGGCTCAAAAAGACATTCAAACGGACACGGCTTTAAAAAATCTCCTTTTGGCTTTTCAGAAAGCGCCTTATTATTTTACAATGAAGCAAATAACACAATTTACCGATTCCAGAGGAGTTCCGTTGCTTGGGCAATACTCTGAGGAAACATTACAGAAGTTTATGAAGGAAAAAGCAAGTTCCTCGGAAAAGTATATAATTCCGGATATTCTTACCTTTGCAAATGCTTCAAATGATAGATTCTATTTGCTTACCGAAAAGGTTGTTCCTCTTTTGATATCCCTCATCAATGAAGCAAGAAAACCTGTTAGAGAACTATGTATAAAAAAATGGCATGAAATGTTAATTAATTTTGAACAAGATGACTCAATGAAAAACGACATGGCTTTCAATGAATTATTAAAAGAAATAACAGCTCATTCGGCACCGAATCTATACGGACTTTTAAATGCTTCGTTTATTTTATCAATCATTGCAGATCCCCGCTTAAATGAAATTCAAGCTATGGAAATAAACAGAATTTTCCCAACAGGTAAGCCCGCTGCATATAGCGAAATTTTAATGCTCAGCCGGCACGAGATTTTAAGCGATACAAAAATTCTTCTTCCTTTTTGGTATACTATTCCTATAATTTCTTCAATCATTGCATTTTTTAAAAGAAAGAAAAAAACACCTCAACCTGCACAGCCTGAAAAAAAAGAAACCGCCTATAAAAAGCCCAAACAAAGATTAAAGGACGCTGCAGAAAAAATAAGCGCTGAATTTATCCCTGAAGGAATGACACTGGATCGGACTTTGGAAAAAGCTTTGGATGAATGGAATCATACTTTAGGGCATCCTGCAAGAGAAAATCTGACAGAGGACGTAAATGCATTGATCAGAGATTATTTAAGAGGAATAAATAGAACTCTTTCCTTTTCCAGCTTTACTGCCGACAGAGTCAGAAGTCTGGCTAAAACTCTGATGGAGTCTCCAGGTCTTTTAAAAATAAAGGAACGAAAGGCCTTGCAAGACTATACAGAGCTATATATCATAAAATTAGTATCGCAGTATTCTTAATTTATGTTGAGTTTTATAACTACAACCAACACGATTTTTTTAAGCATACTCCTTCAAGCCATTCCTTTTATGCTGTTAGGGATAGTTATATCTTCAATCCTGCATGTTTTTATTTCGGGTAATTTTATCGTTAAAGTTTTTCCGAGCAGACACGGTCTTGGATTTTTAACGGCCGTATTCGGCGGACTTGTTTTTCCGGTATGTGAATGTGCCTCGGTGCCTGTTCTTTCAGGACTTATAAAAAAAGGGGTTATCATACCTATTGCGGTAACCTTTATGCTTGCAGCTCCTATTTTAAATCCCATTTCAATAATGGCCACCTTATATGCTTTTCCTGAATATCCGATGATTGCGGTATATAGGATAATCTTAGGTATAGTAACAGCCGCCTCAATCGGGATATTGCTTTTGTTCTATCCTAAAAATGAATATTTGAAGAAAGACATAGAAAACGATAACCATTGTTCTTGCGGCTGCAATTGCGAAGACTCTTGCAGCGCATCTCATAGTTTCGGCCAAAGATCCTTTATTGAAAATCTAAAAGAAATGTTCTTGCACAGCGGAGCGGAATTTTTTAATGTCGGTCCTTATTTTATATTGGGAGCATTATTTACTTCCCTAATAAGAGCCGGAGTGCCGAGTAATTTTTTTATAAAATTTAATGAATCCAATTCTTTGGGCGGAATCTTAATTATGATGCTTTTTGCCTTTATTTTTTCTGCATGTTCAACATCGGATGCCTTTATTGCCCGAAGCTTTTATGGACCTTTTTCACTCTTTTCAATTATGGGCTTCCTCGTATACGGCCCCATGATGGATATAAAAAACATCTCCATGCTTTTATCTATTTTTAAAAAACGGTTTGTAATAGAATTGACTATAATCATCACTATTATGAATATCATTTTTATAAGTACAATGAGTTTTCTAATCAAGATATGAAAAAAATATTTTTAAGTGTTTTTATTGAAAAAATTATACGTTCCTTATTGTTATTGATAGGGTCTTTTATTTTTATCTATGCAGTGGTCTCACAAAAAGCCCTGCTATATGTTCATATACGTCACATAGGTATAATTATTTTTTCGGCTATTGTATTTTTTATAATAAGTATTCTTACAATGAGAGATGCTTTTTATTTTCCATATCACACTCATTCAAAAAGAAAAAGTCCCCTGTACCTAGTAATTTTTTTACTGCCCATTTTGTTTGCGCTCCTTATTCCATACAAAGCGTTAACTTCAGACTCTCTTGCATTTAACGGCGATATTTTTTTATTTCAAAAGCAAAAAGAAGAAGCCGGTAACAATTTCAATTTTAGAGCGGGCAGGCTTTTGGAATTGGAAGACGGTTTTGTAGTTATGGATGATGATACCTTTGGGCGCTGGCTGCCTGAACTTTATCTTAATTTAGACTCATGGGTAAATAAGAAGATAAAAATCGAAGGCAGTGTTTGGAAAAATCCTGAAGTTTTAAGTGAAAACGAATTTGCCATAGGAAGAATGTTGATGGTTTGCTGTGCAGCCGATATGCAGCCGGCAGGTCTCATAGCTCAATGGTTTAAGGCCAATGAGCTGAAAGAAGATGATTGGGTCCGTGTTACAGGAACAATTTCAAAAACAGAATATGAAGGCAGTTTTGAACCTCTAATCATAGTTGATAGTATAGAATTTATTCCGCGCCCTGCCTTAGAATATGTCTATCCTTTTTAAAGAGTTTTCCGATAATCGTTTTATTTAAACCTCTTTAGACCAGTCCGTTTCTTTATCCATTTTGATTAAAACGGATTTTGTAATTTCTGCAACAGATTCTTTTGCATTAGCCTTTCTATTTTTAAAAATACATCTATGGGCAAGAACATAAGGAGCGATTATTTCAATATCCGTATCTTCAACCCAGTTTCGTCCATTAGAAAGAGCAATAGTTTTTGCAAGATGTAAAAATTGTAAAGAAGCTCTAGGAGAAGCGCCTAACTCAATGTCGGAATGTTCCCTTGTTTTATTACAAATATCTATTATAGCTTTTTGTAAGGCCTTGTGGCAGTAAACTCTTTCTTGCTCTTCACGAGATGTAATTATATCACCTATAGTTATAATGGGATAAAGTTTTGAAAGAGCCAGCACGCCGGGATTACCGTTAAGTATTTCAAGAGCAGACGCATCATCGGGATAACCTATAGAAATAGAAAGCATAAAGCGGTCAAGTTGAGCAGGAGGCAATGGATAGGTTCCTAATGTTTCCACAGGGTTTTGAGTGGCAGCCGTAAAAAAAGTATCCGGCAGTTTGTAAGTTTGTCTTCCAACAGTGACCTGTTTTTCTTCCATAACCTCAAGAAGAGCAGCTTGAACCTTGGGGGGAGTTCTATTTAATTCGTCGGCTAAAAAAATGTCACAAAAAACGGGACCCTTTATAAATTCAAAACTTTGAGTTTGAGCATTAAAAACATCAACACCGGTAATATCATATGGAAGTAAGTCCGGAGTACATTGAATCCTTTTAAACTCGGCAGTCTCTCCATAGTCTTTTTTTATTAATTTAGCTAAGGCTTTTACCATTGTTGTTTTTCCGACTCCGGGAACATCATCTATAAGGACATTGCCTCCGGTCAAAAACGCCGCAACAAAAAGACGAATAACATCATCTTTTCCTTTTACCACTAAACCGATATTTCTTATAAGTTCATCTACTATATCTTTTGTATTCATATCAAACAGTATAACCGAAAATATAATTTTGTCTATATCAAAAGGTTCTATAAATTGAAAGTAAAAATATCCTTTACAAAAATATTAACGGAATTTTTAAATCCGTTTTTATCTAACTTTTGAATTGGAAAACTTTTGCTGTAAAGAGTATATCCGTTTTTATCGGATAATTTAAAAGCAAGACTTTTATTGGAATATGTCAACTGAAGAGAGAATTTTGAATCGGCATCTTCTATAAAACGGGATGAGAGTATCAATTTTTTCATTTTTTTTGCACTGATTTTTATATTTTCAGTTTTATCTATCTCCACAGTTATTTTTACAGGTAATTTTATATCATATTCCAAAAAAACGGCAGGATTTAAATCAAAAAGGGATTCTAAATAAATATAATAGAGCTGTGAAGAATATTTTTTTGCAATTTTACTTCCCTGGGCATACAAGTCTGCAAGACTATGTTTTTCCCATTCCAAATCCATTTTTGAAATACCTTCATTGAGTAGTTTTAAATCGCCCTCCAGAATTGCCCGGTCTGCAAGATAGGCGCCGGCACTTTGCGGAATAAACATAGTTTCTATAGATTCGGCTTTTTTAAGATATTTTAAAGCTTTTTTTCCTTTCCCTTTAAAGGCATTATAATAGTAAGTGTTTGTATAAAGGTTATTTGTATTGCTGCTTAAATCTCCTGTACTGTTTTTCTTATATTCTTTTGCAACTTTTAAAGAGTATAATCTAAAAACAGCATCATAATATGTATATTTTAGTTTATAATTTATCTTATTGCTGAAATTTTTTATCCAATCTAAGAAGCCTGATTTTAATCTGGTTTTTTCAAAATTATATTTTCGTATGTATAAGGATTTTTTAATTTTATACAGATTAGTTTTAAATTCGTTTACACTCAGGCCATAATTTGAAATCCAGGCTTCACTGGTGTTTTGAAGTTGGTTTAAAATATATTGTTCGGCCTTTTCAATATGACCCGTTTTCAAATATAGATTTATAATACTTAAGGCCGAAAGGGGAGTGTCATCATCAGCGTAAGCTGAAAGATATACAGATAAAGCCTGTGAAAAATTATTTCTCCTTTCTTCAAGTTCACCCACCATCATATAACCTGAACTACGCTCTCTCATGTCTAAAGAGGCCTTTGCATCCTCTATTGCATTATCAAATTGGTAAAATTGACTTTCTAAAATAGCCTTATTATAATAATAAATGGAGCCCGAATATGTTCTATTAACTTGTTCAGCTCCCTTTATTGCCCTTGTATAAAACTCTTTGGATTTTTCGTAATCAAACATTTCATTGTATAAGGTGCCCAAAGAATTATAAACCGATAAGTCCTCGCCATAGCGCTTTATATTATCCAACAAAAAACGTATTCCTTCCTCAGGCCTATGACATTTAAAACATAGCCAGCCGTAGTTGGAAGCAGCAAAGCGGTCATAAGGGATAAGACGTAAATAATTTTTAATATACATCAAGGCATCTTCATATTTATTTAATGAAGATGCACAACCGGAAATATAAAATAAGATACTACTGTTTTCAGGATTAATTTCCAACCCTTTCTTTAATATTTTATATGCAGGTTTATATAACTCTTTATTATGATAAATTTCTCCTAATTTTAAAAATAAACTGTCATTTTGAGGATATTTCTTTATTCCATCCTGTAAAAGAGTTAGAGCCATCTCCCAATTTTCAGCTTCCACGGCCTTTTCGGCCTCAACAACAATACTTTCCGCATTCTCTGCAAATACAAAACACGAGATTAGACAAAAAGCCAGTAAAACAATTATTTTTTTTGTTTTATTTTTTAAAAGATTTTTGGCAGCCTTTGCATCATCGATTGTACATTCCGGTGCAAATTTCGCTTTTTGAATTAGAGTATTCATTTCTATTTTCTCTTCAGTGCTCCGTTTTCTTTTTTTAAATAACTTACCGGCTGTAATCACAACTCTTCTATTATTCTTAGAAAATTTTAATACAAGATGAGGCCGAGCCTTGTAAATTACAAGTATTATAATTAAAAAAAGAATTATAATAAATCTCAAAAAAGATATGTTATCTTTAAAAAATTGTTTTATATAAGTACTTATGTTTGAAACGTCATCTTCCCTTTCGGTAATTTCCGTAATTTTTATTTCGCTGCGTTTTTCAAGAATCTCACTTAAAAGAGAATTAAATTCCTCTCCTCCAGCATTCATACCAAAGTTAATATTTTCTCCTTCTGCAAGCTGAGAAGTCGTAGGATCGAAACTAACCCAGCCTATGTACGGAAAAAAAACTTCAACCCATGCATGAGCCATGTTTGCCCGTACCGGATAATAATTCATAACTTCAGATTCGGGCTGAACAAAAAATCCTACCGCTACTCGGGATGGAATGCCTATGCTTCTAAGCATAAGAGCATAAGAAAATGCAAAATAAGTGCAATAACCTTTTTTTGTTTCGGTTAGAAAATACTTTAACTGGTTACCGTCAGGAGCTTTGCCCGGTTTTAACGAATAATGGTAATCTCCATCCGTAAAATAAAATTGAAGAGCTAAAATTTTATCCAAATAATCCGGAATATTTTCGGTTATCTTTTCTGCCGCTTGATGCACAAGTTTAAAACTTTCATCATCAATTTTTGTATAAAAATCCAAATCTTCTTTTGACATTCCCTCATCTTCATCTCCTGATGGAAACGTCTCGCCGTAAAGATCCGATGCAAAATCAAATATTGCATCGCTGAAAACCTTATATCCTCCGTTAAATTTTGAACTATCCCAAATCTCATAAGGAATTACCTGCGTTGGATAATCCATAGCTATAAAGGAAGACGGTGATAGATTTACAAAAAAATATTCTTGTGCAACTTTTTCACGCATAGAAAAGGCTCTATGCAAAATATCTTTTTGGCCCTTAGGCAGAGAAGTAATTTGTGCCTTTTCGGATGGAGCTTTTTTTTCATAGAAGCCTTTTGCAGAATCCCAGCCTGAAAGATACATCCTCCTCAACATATTGTGAGAAAAATCATTATCAAAATGAGCAACCAAAATAAGATCATCACTCATTTTAATTTCACTTTGCAATTTTAAATAATCGGAAAAATCAAATCTAAAAAGAGTAGGCTGCAATAAACCTCCATGATTAATCGATGAGGCTTCATTATAGTTTTTTAGTACAAAGGTCATTATAAAAGCAAAAAACGATAAAAAAAGCAGAAAAAATATAAAGACTTTTTTTTCAAAATTAAAAGATAAAAAAAGACGGATTATTTCTATTGTAGAAAAGCTAAGAGAAAATAAAACCGCATATATGGGGTGTTCAAAAACGGACATCGAAAAATTTCCTTGAGTCCAAAACAGAAGAGCAAAAATATTAAAAAAAACTATAGGTTCATAACGGCGGTATTTTTCGTTTTTGTAAAAATAAATAGTAGAAGTAGAAATAAAAACAGTTTGTAATATCAAAAATGGAATGATAATTCCCAAACGTAAATATAAAATATCGAAAAGTTCTACTGAAATAATTTTAAACAAAAATAAAAGCAAAAACAAAAAAATAATCAAACTTAAACATATCAAAATAATAGATGCCGATAGTTTTATCTGTTTTTTTTGGAACCGATAACACAAAAAAATTATAATTACAGCCCAGACAGGAAGAATAAAATGAGGCAAAATTTCAAACAAATATAATGAAGGAATAATACTCAGCATTAACAATGAGAGTATACGTAAAAGAAAATTAAGCTTATATCGAGTAAGCATAAAAACCTCCATTCTTCAATTCGTGTTTTAGAATTTCAATTTTTTCGTTCATTTCTTTTGACAAGCGGTTATATTTTTTTTGAGACGAAGTATAAAATAAAAAAGAATTTAAAATATTTTTAGGTCCGGTAATTATACTTTCCAATCCGGTATAAAAAACACATTCATTTTTATAATCTGAAAAGATTCCAAAAAGTTTATCTTCAATTTTCTTACTCGATTGTATAGGCATAAAAAAATAGAGCAAGCAAGTTTTTTTGTTTTCCTCATCAATAAAAAAATTCTTTTTTAATTTAGGCTCAAGTTTATTCGATTTTTTTAGAATACTAATTTGCGGAATAGAAAAAAATCTTTTTATCAATTCTTCCGCATTTCTATCATCCGAATAAACACTTCCGGTTTCATAAGAGTTTTTTTCGTTATCATAAAAGCGGATATTAAAACTTATTCCTTTTTGATGTAAGTAAAAAGCTATCGACGTACTCAAATTAATAAACTCATCGAATTTCTTTTTGTAAAATGCAATATCTTTCTCTACAATCGGACTTTCAACATATATTGTAAAAAAAATCTTCGGAGGAGGAACAAAATCTCCTTGCTTTATACTAAGTTCTTGAGTGTGAGCATACAGCTTCCAATTAATTTTTCTTATATCATCACCCGGAAAATAAGGACGGGAATCATAAAGCTCATCAGTACGCCTCAAGTTTATAGTATGAGCTGATGTTTCATTTAAAATTTCGGGAAGCTCAAAACTTTTTATTTCGGTCAATATCGGATAAATAAAAAGTTGAGGTATGGATTTCTCATTTTTTAACAATCGAAATGAAAAAAATCCTGCAAGATCGGAAATCTCGATATACTCTTTTTCCAAAAAAAATCTGCCTCGTTCTTCCTTTGGCAGAGGAAAATTTGCAGCGGTTCTTTTAAGTTTAATATTAAATTTTAGACTTCTGCTTTTTTTATTTTTTAAATCCGACAAAAACTCAAAACCGTAAAATACAAGAACTCCGGGCAAAACAATTGGAAAAAGTTTTTTCCCCTTTCGGACTCTTGAGGGTAGAATGGAAATATTTTCATTTTTTAATTCTAGTAATAAATCCGTTTTTTTCCATAACAATACGGAAACACTAACAAGAATTAAGGAAAGCACAACATAAAGGCATAAGCAAACGCCGCAAACAATTGCAAACAATTCGCCTCGAATAGCGGCTCCCGTCAACAAGAGAATTGAAAATATAATATAAATAGTTCCGGAAACCGTAAACTTAAAAACCTTCATCAACGGCATAATATCATTTTTAAAAGAAAGAATCAATCAACAACCCCGACACAAAGCATCGGGGTACAGTGCTCAATGTTTCGCACTGTATGTTCTCATAAGGTGGTTGCAGTCGGCTTTAATACCCTTTGTTACGACGCAGAGCATCGGGGTATTAAAGCCTCCGCACGAATAAAAAAAGCCAGGCAGCATCCTACTTTCCCACTTGATCAGCAGTATCATCGGCGTAAGAGAGCTTGACTTCCGTGTTCGGGATGGGAACGGGTATTACCTCTCCACTATGGCCACCTGGCAATAAAAAACAAATTAAGGACTTAAAACTCTATTTCAAGTTTTAAGTGTACTAAAAAAGAGAATGAAGAAGAAAGTTAATCTTTATTTATGTATAGAAAAAAGAAACAATAATATGGTCAAGCCTCACGACTTATTAGTATTGGTCGGCTGAACACATTACTGTGCTTAAACCTCCAACCTATCAACCTTGTAGTGTGCAAGGAGTCTTTAGGAGGGTTAAACCCTCAGGGATACGTAGTCTTGAGGCGGGCTTCCCACTTAGATGCCTTCAGCGGTTATCCCTTCCGAACTTAGCTACCCGGCAATTACCCTTGGCAGGATAACCGGTACACCAGAGGTTCGTCCATTTCGGTCCTCTCGTACTAAAAACAGCTCCTCTCACGTATCCAACGCCCATAGCAGATAGGGACCGAACTGTCTCGCGACGTTCTGAACCCAGCTCACGTACCGCTTTAATTGGCGAACAGCCAAACCCTTGGGACCTGCTTCAGCCCCAGGATGCGATGAGCCGACATCGAGGTGCCAAACATTCCCGTCGATGTGAACTCTTGGGGAATATCAGCCTGTTATCCCCGGAGTACCTTTTATCCGTTAAGTGACGGCGCTTCCACTCGCTACCGCCAGATCATTAAGACCTACTTTCGTATCTGCTTGAGCTGTCACTCTCGCAGTTAAGCCTCCTTGTGCCTTTACACTCGCTGCGCCGATTTCCAACCGGCGTGAGGAGACCTTCGCGCACCTCCGTTACTCTTTAGGAGGCGACCGCCCCAGTCAAACCGCCTGCCTATCACTGTCCCTATCCCGGTTTCACGGGACAGGTTAGAAACCTGATTTATCAAGGGTGGTATTTCACTTTTCGGCTCCACCCAACCTAACGGTCAAGCTTCATAGCCTCCCACCTATTCTACACATGATAAACCAAGTCCCAATAATAAGTTGCGGTGAAGGTTCACGGGGTCTTTCCGTCTAACTATGGGTAACCGGCTTCTTTACCGGTATATAAATTTCACCGAGTCTCGCGTTGAGACAGTGCCCAGAATCGTTACACCATTCGTGCGGGTCGGAACTTACCCGACAAGGAATTTCGCTACCTTAGGACCGTTATAGTTACGGCCGCCGTTTACCGGGGCTTCAATTCAAAGCTTCACATTGCTGTTAACCTCTCCTCTTAACCTTCCGGCACCGGGCAGGTGTCACCACCTATACGTCCCATTGCTGGTTCGCAGATGGCTGTGTTTTTGATAAACAGTCGCCTGGGCCTGCTTTCTGCCACCCCCTCATCTTTAAAAAAAAGGAGGTCACACTTTTTCCGAAGTTACGTGTGCATTTTGCCGAATTCCTTAACGCGAGTTCTCTCGAGCGCCTTAGATTTCTCATCCCATCTACCTGTGTCGGTTTACGGTACGGTCTTTTATAACCTTAACCTTAGACAGTATTTCCCGGCACCTTGATTACGCCCGCTTCGCTCCACCGTAGTTTCACTCGCTGTCGCAGCTTACCTTGGACGACGGATTTGCCTATCATCCTTTATAACGGCTCGCTTACTTTGACCGGCATCCGTTAGCCGGCCGGGTTTCACCTCATGCGTCCTGCCATCGAAATTATAAAAGGTATCGGAATATGAACCGATTTCCCATCGACTACGACCTTCGTCCTCGCCTTAGGGGCCGACTTACCCTGGGAAGATTACCTTTACCCAGGAAACCTTAGATTTTCGGCGGGGAGGGATCTCACCTCCCTTTTCGTTACTTATACCTGCATTCTCTCTTCCATCTCCTCCAGCACCTCTCGCGAGTATGCCTTCATCAGTTAATGGAATGCTCCCCTACCGCCTTATGCTCAAAAATGCATAAGACCCGTAGCTTCGGTATACTGCTTAGCCCCGTTACATTATCTGCGCATGGACACTCGACCAGTGAGCTGTTACGCACTCTTTAAAGGAATTGCTGCTTCTAAGCCAACCTCCTGGCTGTCTTTGTATCCACACTTCATTTCACACTCAAGCAGTATTTGGGGACCTTAGCTGACGGTCTGGGCTGTTTCCCTTTTGACTTGCGAACCTTAGCGCACGCAGTCTCACTCCCATACGTTGATTATCGGCATTCAGAGTTTAACTGGGTTTGGTAGGCTTTGACGCCCCCTAGTCCAACTAGTGCTTTACCTCCGATAATTTTGTATGAGGCTGTCCCTAAAGGCATTTCGGGGAGAACCAGCTATTTCCGGGTTTGATTAGCCTTTCACTCCTAGTCACAAGTCATCCATACCTTTTTTAACAGATTATAGTTCGGTCCTCCACAAGGTTTTACCCTTGCTTCAACCTGCTCATGACTAGATCACTCCGGCTTCGGGTCTACGACATGCAACTATTCGCCCTATTAAGACTCGGTTTCCCTTAGGCTCCGGAACTTCTATTCCTTAACCTCGCTGCATATCGTAACTCGCAGGCTCATTCTACAAAAGGCACGCTACCACCCTTAAAAGGGCTGTAACATCTTGTTGGTTTACGGTTTCAGGTTCTATTTCACTCCCCTTACTGGGGTTCTTTTCACCTTTCCCTCACGGTACTTGTTCACTATCGGTAGCTAAGTAGTATTTAGCCTTGGATCGTGGTCGACCCGGCTTCCGACAGGGTTTCTCGTGCCCCGCCGTACTCAGGTACTGCATCAACAAGTCCGATTTATTTCGCTTACGGGGGTTTCACCCTCTGCGCCAGGCTTTCCCAAAACCTTTCTGCTATAAATCGAATTTGTAACTTGTCGGTCCTACGCCGATGCAGCCCTTCAACTCCCTTTAAAGGGTTTAGGCTCCTCCAATTTCGCTCGCCGCTACTTTCGGAATCTCACTTGATTTCTTTTCCTTGAGTTACTTAGATGGTTCAGTTCACTCAGTATCGCTTTACCTCTCTATTTTATTCAAGAGCGTAATGTTAGTATCACTACTAACGGGTTACCCCATTCGGCTATTTCCGTATCACAGGATGTGTGCTCCTACACGGAACTTTTCGCAGCTTACCACGGCCTTCTTCGCCTCTTAGCTCCATAGGCATTCGCCATAAACCTATTCTCGCTTGACCATATTATTGTCCCTTCTTTCTTTTATCTTTCGCTAAAATAAAAAGAAGTTTTGTATTTTTAGTTTTCTTTTACACTGTAATGTTTTAACCACTACAGCGTCTTCATTCCCTTCCCTAGTTATGTCAAATATCTGTTCGCCTTTTCTTAGCAATTGGGCGAATAAAAACCTTGTCGTTAAACAAGGTATTTATGGAGATAAGGGGATTCGAACCCCTGACCTACGGCTTGCAAAGCCGCCGCTCTAGCCAGCTGAGCTATATCCCCTCAGTTGCTTTATAAAAAAAGAGTTTCAGGAAAGAACGAAAAGGAAGTATCGATTTGTCTTGTGTACTTCAAGACTAATATACATTGTATATTTTGTAGAAGGTTAAACAACCTTCAAATTACCCTTTCTCTTAGAAAGGAGGTGATCCAGCCGCACCTTCCGGTACGGCTACCTTGTTACGACTTCACCCTCCTTACCAAACGTACCTTCGGCACCGTCCTCCCTTACGGGTTAGACTAGCGACTTCGGGTACCCTCGACTCGGATGGTGTGACGGGCGGTGTGTACAAGGCCCAGGAACGTATTCACCGCACCGTGCTGATGTGCGATTACTAGCGATTCCAACTTCATGAAGTCGAGTTTCAGACTTCAATCCGGACTACGATTGCTTTTTTGCGTTTTGCTTGACCTCGCGGTGTCGCTTCGATTTGTAGCAACCATTGTAGCACGTGTGTAGCCCTGGACGTAAGGGCCATGATGACTTGACGTCATCCCCACCTTCCTCCGATTTGTCATCGGCAGTTCCGCCAGAGTCCTCAGCTTTACCTGTTAGTAACTGGCAGTAGGGGTTGCGCTCGTTGCGGGACTTAACCCAACACCTCACGGCACGAGCTGACGACAGCCATGCAGCACCTGTCAAGAGCCGTATTGCTACGCTGCCATATCTCTATGTCATTGCTCTTGATGTCAAACCCAGGTAAGGTTTCTCGCGTATCATCGAATTAAACCACATGCTCCACCGCTTGTGTGGGCCCCCGTCAATTCCTTTGAGTTTCACCCTTGCGGGCATACTTCCCAGGCGGTACACTTAATGCGTTTGCGTCGGCACCGAAGCTCTTGCCCCGACACCTAGTGTACATCGTTTACTGTGCGGACTACCAGGGTATCTAATCCTGTTTGCTCCCCGCACCTTCGTATATCAGCGTCAATCATCGGCCAGAAACCCGCCTTCGCCACCGGTGTTCTTCCAAATATCTACAGATTCCACCCCTACACTTGGAATTCCGGTTTCCCCTCCGTGATTCAAGTCAAGCAGTACCCAATGCAGTTTACGAGTTGAGCTCGTAGATTTCACACCAGGCTTACCTAACCGCCTACATACCCTTTACGCCCAATAATTCCGAACAACGCTCGCCCCTTACGTGTTACCGCGGCTGCTGGCACGTAATTAGCCGGGGCTTATTCGCATGATTACCGTCATCTCACAGGCATTCCCTCCTATGTTTATTCTTCATCTGCAAAAGAATTTTACAACCTTTCGGCCTTCTTCATTCACACGGCGTCGCTCCGTCAGACTTTCGTCCATTGCGGAAGATTCTTAGCTGCTGCCTCCCGTAGGAGTTTGGGCCGTATCTCAGTCCCAATGTGTCCGTTCACCCTCTCAGGCCGGATACCCATCGTTGCCTTGGTGAGCCTTTACCTCACCAACTAGCTAATGGGACGCGGGCCCATCCTAAAGCGGAGCCGTAGCTCCTTTCCTCATTTACCTTTATGTAAATGAGCACATTCGGTATTATCTAATATTTCTACTAGCTATCCCCATCTTCAGGGCAGGTCACCCACGCGTTACTCACCAGTCCGCCACTCTAGGGGAGAGCAAGCTCTCCCTTACCGTTCGACTTGCATGCTTAAGACGCGCCGCCAGCGTTCGTTCTGAGCCAGGATCAAACTCTCCATCATTATTATTTCAAGCCGCCCTTAAAGAGCGGTTGATTTCTAATTTTAGTTTGTCCCTTATGTTTAAGGAATTTGGTAAAGGTTAATCAGCTTAACCCTTACCGGTTTTTGATACTTTCCTTACCAAAAGCTTTACGCTTTGGCTATTTTTGTTCTTTCCCTTCCCTCTTAATTTCAAATATCATCCGCTAAAAACCAGTAAAAGTTGTATAGCGAGCAAAAGTGAGTATACAGTATTTTCTCACTTTTTGTCAAGTGCTTTTTAAAAGTTTTTTTATTTTTTTTAACATTTTTTGCAGCTTTTAAACTGCCAAACTTAAGAAGCCTTGTCTTCATCAAAACTGCAAGACTTGCAAAACTTTTCTAACGTTTTCTTTGCTTTTCTAGGCACACCGTCTTAGCTGACGGTGAGAGCGAATATACCCCTTTCTCAAACTTTTGTCAAGGGGGTTTTGCAAGGTTATTACAAGTTTTCTGCCGATAAACTCTCCATTTTCCCGACCTTTTTTTGCTGTATTGCTTACCTTCCTTCGCCCTACTTAACATCCTTTTACATTTATGATATTATTCCCTTTACTTATGGAAAAAAATAGCAATAAAATATCAAAAGAAGTTTTTTCGACACTTTTGTATCTTTCCCGCCTTTCTTTAGGTGAACAGGAAGAAGCCCGCTTATCGGGACAGGTAAATAACTTGGTCGGTTATTTTGAAATCTTGGATAAATTTGCGGACAGCAGTTTGGATTCTTCGATGTATGCAAAACACAGTGAAACAGACTTACGCTCCTCTGAAATAAAAGAAGGCCTTGCTCAAAGCGACCTTAAAAAAATGACTTCGGAATATATGGATAATTATTTTAGGGTTCCGAAGGTTTTGGGCTCAGGGGCTTAAGGAGATAAAATTTCATGATAACTGATTTGACATTTACACAGCTGCGTGACAAATTAAAAAATAAAGAATTTTCTTCCCTTCAAATTCTTAAAGCATTTAAAGATGAGTATGAAAAAGATTTAAAGCATCCTCTCCCATTAAACGGATTTATAGAATTTTTTGAAGATGCAGAAGAACATGCAAAAAAGGCGGATGAGCTTATAGCTCAAGGCGTTTCCTTTGATGAAAAGCCTCTTTTGGGCCTGCCCATTGCAGTAAAAGACAATATCTCAATGGCAGGAAAGCTTTGCACATGCTGCAGCCGCTCATTACAAGGCTACTATGCTCCATACAATGCAACGGTAATAGACCGCTTATTGGAAGCGGGAGCCGTTTTAATGGGAAGAATAAATATGGACGAACTCGCTATGGGTTCTTCAACCGAATTTTCATGCTACGGCCCGTCAAGGAATCCCGTTGACAGGGCTAGAACTCCGGGCGGCAGCTCAGGAGGTTCGGCAGCCGTAGTTGCAGGAAATCAAGCTCCCTTTTCTTTAGGAACTGAAACGGGAGGCTCGGTTCGTCTTCCGGCTTCTTATTGCGGAATTTACGGTCTTAAACCGACTTATGGACTTTTTAGCAGGTACGGGGTAGTCGCCTTCAGCTCTTCCCTTGACCAAGTCGGCCTTTTCGGAAAAGAAGCCGCCGATATAGCCCTCGGTCTCGCCGTTATGGCAGGAAAGGACGAAAAGGATGAAACTTCGGAAGAAGCCGATTTTTCTTCATTATTAAAACTATCTGCCTACTCAAAAGAAGAAATAGCCTCATTAAAGATTGCAATCCCCAAAGAATTCTTAAATACCCAAGGCTTAGATCCGGAAGTAAAACAGGTCTTTGACGAACTCTGTGCTTGGCTTACCAAAAACGGAGCAAAACTTGAAGAAGTTTCCATACCTGTTTTGGAGGCATCCATTCCGACATATTATACACTTGCAATCTCGGAAGCAGCAAGCAATCTTTCCCGCATAGACGGAATAAGATTCGGGCTCCGCAAAGATACCGGCAAGGGAAATGACGAGCTTTATATCCAAACAAGAAGCGAAGGCTTCGGCCCCGAAGTTAAAAGACGGATTATAACCGGCAACTATGTTCTTTCAAAAGAATTTTCAGGAGACTGTTACGAAAAAAGCTTGAACGTAAGGGCAAAAATAGCTCAGGGAGTAAATGAGGTTTTACAAAAATACGACTTTATAATCTGCCCTACGGCTCCGGCCCCGGCCTTTAAGCTTAACGAAAAAGTAGACGATCCTATCGCTATGTACCTTTCGGACCTTTTTACAACCTTTGTAAACCTTGCCCGTATTCCGTCCCTTTCGGTTCCGGCAGGAAAAACAAAGGCAGGTCTTCCGGTAGGCATTCAGTTTTGCGGAAAGAAATTTTCTGAAGACCGTATCTTAAAACTTGCAAAGGCCTGGGAGGAACAAAATGCTTAAACACGGCAATTTAGAATACGAAATAATTATAGGCTGCGAAATACACTGCCAGCTTTTAACAAAGACAAAGGCTTTTTGTTCTTGCGAAAACCGTTACGGCGGAATTCCAAACACGAGGGTCTGCCCCTGCTGTCTGGGTCTGCCCGGAGCTCTTCCCAGAGTAAGCAAGGAATATGTAGAATTCGGAATTAAGGCCGGACACGCCCTCGGCTGCCGGATAAATAATTTTTCCAAATTCGACAGAAAGCATTATTTTTATCCCGACCTTGTAAAGGGCTATCAGATAACTCAATTTTACACACCTCTATGCGAAGAAGGTGAAGTCGAGGTGAACCTTGCTTCTCAAAATGAAGAACCGAAATTCAAAAAGATAAGAATTGAGAGAATCCATTTGGAAGAAGATGTAGGCAAAAGTCTTCACATAGAAGGCTCGCACAGTTATATTGACTTTAACCGCTCAGGCGTTCCTCTAATAGAAATTGTTTCAAAGCCGGATATGTCTACGCCCGATGAGGCTGCGAAATATATGCAGACAATCAGAGAGATTTTAAAATTTATCGGCGTTACCGACGGAAACATGGAAGAAGGAGCCCTGCGCTGCGATGCAAATGTCAATCTAAAAATCATCGACAACGGTGTAGAATTTAGAACTCCTATTTCCGAAATAAAAAATATGAACTCCTTTAAGGCTGTAAAGGATGCCTGCACCTATGAGGTTTCCCGTCAACTGGAAGAATACAACAGCAAAGACCGCATCGCTTTTAAGACGGGCTTTAAACGCACCATGGGCTGGGACGAACCTTCGGGGCAGACCGTAGTACAGCGTACAAAAACAATAGCGGAAGATTACCGCTTTATGCCCGAACCGGATTTAAGAGCCTTGGAGTTGAGCGATAAGTTTATCAAAGAGGTAAGTGATTCGGTCGGAGAATTACCGGAAGCAAAACGGCTCCGTTTTAAAAAAGAATATCACTTGTCGGAATTTGATGTTCAAACCCTGACCTCTGAAAGAGAGCTGGCGGAATGGTTTGAAGAGGCGGCTAAAAAATCTTCTTCTCCTAAAAAATGTGCCAACTGGATATTGGCGGAAGTTCTGGCTGTTTTAAACGAAACAAACTCTTCTCTTTCGGATTTAAAATTCGGACCTGAAGCTATAGCCGAGCTTGTAAATGTTATTGAAGAAGGAAAGATAACAAGCAAGCAGGCCAAAGATGTTTTTGCCGAGATGATAGCTTGCGGTAAAAAGCCTTCTGCCGTAATAGCCGAAAAAGGCATGGAACAGGTAAGCGATTCTTCCTTTATCGAAAAAATTGTAGAAGAAGTTTTTGCCGAAAATGCCGAGGCCGTTCAAGATTGGAAAAACGGAAAAACCAATGTTGCAGGCTGGCTTATGGGACAGGTTATGAAAAAATCAGGCGGCAAGGCCAACCCGAAACAAGCAGCTGACCTTGTGAATAAAAGACTGACAGAGTAAGCTTTTCAAACAATTACGGTGTCTTTCCCTCTTTAATTTCTGCTGCGGTGGGCGAGCTTACCTGCATCAACCGTATTACGGTGCTATTGGTACCGCCGCCTATGGTTAGTGTTGCCTTGTTCCCGGTTACGCTAAGGGGAAAAGAAATCCCCGTCTACTGTCAGAATACCGTTTGCAATATTTTCTATGGATAATCCTATATCAAGTAAGTTCTTTGCCGTTTTCAGTTTTGCTTGATGTGAGCCTTCAGTCCCGGCCTTCACATACCATACAGCATGTAATTGTATCTTTACCAAAAAACCGGTATAATCAAGACATAGCGAATTTGTTTAATTTTTCTGGAGGTAAAGATGAGTGTTCATATAGCTGCAAAACAAGGAGAAATTGCCGATAAAATTCTTCTACCGGGAGATCCTTTGAGAGCGGAATTTGTTGCAAACAATTTTTTGGAAAATCCTCAATGTTATAACAAGGTTAGAGGTATGTTGGGCTTTACGGGAACCTACAAGGGCGTAAGGGTTTCGGTTCAGGGAACCGGAATGGGGCAGCCTTCTTTTTCAATCTATGCAAATGAGCTGTTTAACGAGTACGGCGTACAAAGGGCGATCCGTATCGGAACGGCCGGAGCCTTGCAAAAGGATATGGGCCTGCGGGATGTAGTTTTAGCTATGTCGGCCTCTACTGATTCTGGTATCAACACGCACCGCTTTAGGGGCTGCCATTATGCGCCCACCGCAGATTGGAACTTGCTGAAAAATGCCTATGACCATGCTCAAAAAATGGGTATTAAACCCTTAGTAGGCTCGATTGCCAGCTCTGATGTTTTTTATGATGACCTTGAAACATGGAAGATGTGGGCTGCTTACGGAGTTTTGGCTGTCGAGATGGAAGCTGCAGAGCTTTATACTCTGGCTGCAAAGTATAAGCGCCAAGCGCTTGCCGTTCTTACCATTTCGGATAATATAGTCACTCACGAGCAGACTAGTGCCGAAGAGCGGCAAACTACCTTTAAAACCATGATGGAAATTGCCTTAGAGGCAATAATAGCTTAACCGCTCTAAAGTTTTAAACTGCAACCACCTCAGTAACTTCGGGGAACATGTCCTTAAGCTGTTCTTCAACGCCCATTTTAAGAGTGTAGATAGCCATAGGACATGAGCCGCAGGCTCCCTTTAACTTAACATAAACTTTTCCGGCTTCATCAACCGAATCAAGCTCTATATCTCCGCCGTCTGCCTGTAAATAAGGCCTTACCAAGGCTATGCCTTTTTCGACTTCTTCTTTAACCAACATAATGACCTCCGATTATCTTATTAAATATTTTTAGTTACCAAATAGTTAAAACTCATAGCCGATGCTCATTTTTATAAAATGATTGTTTTGGTATCGGCCTAATTTACCGCTTTTTTTGCCGCCGAAAAAGCCGAGGCCTAGATCGAAGTCGATTGTGCCTATCAGCCATGAAAGTTCGGGGTTTATTATAAAATCCGCATCTTCTATTCCTACAAGAGCATTTAGCTTCCATTCAAGGGAGCCTCGTACCAAGGTTTGAGAGATGGAGAAAAGGAGGCGGGTATAGGTTATCGGGCTTCCTTTTTCCGTGTCGAGGCTGAGTTCATCTTGATTTATTCCAGAATTTAAAAGTCTTACGGTTTCGGCAGCTTGAAGTCTTAAGTTTATATTTTTAGGAAGATCGTATAAAAGGCCTAAATTCCATGCAAGGTTCGGGTTGTATATATCGGGATTGTTTCCTTTTAAGTCAGCGGTTATGTTTGCGGCAAGTTCGGCCTGTACTGTAAACTGTCCGAACATTGCCTCATAATCTGCCCCGATTTGATGATAGCGGTTGTATGTAAGTTCTGCCTTATCGAAGACTTGTGTAAATTCCGCTTCGGTGGGAGCGGAAGGTTTATGGGCCGATTTAAAATTAGGCTCATGTAAAAAGCCCGTAAAATACTGAAAGCCTAGATCGTGTTTACCGCCGATTGTCAGGCTATAACGCAAGCCTCCTTGGGAATAGTCAAATGTGTTTGTCTTTTGGTCTTTTAAAAAAAGTTTTTTCTTTGCTTCAAACAAGGCTTTATTTTCAGAAGAAGGTAGAGCTTGCTCAATGTTTGCAAATGTGTTTTTTTCCCATCGCCCGTCGAGCGCAAATTCATCGGCTTCAAAAACCGGAAGATATACAAACTCAAGCTTCATTTCTTTGGGCAGATAGGCCGAAAGAAAAAAAACCGGAGAAGCTTTTTTAATTTTTTCGGGATAGAATTCGTAAGGCTTGCTGTAGTCCTTGGGGTTTACAATATCCAAAACACTTAAAAAATTAGCTCTTCCCCAGTTTATTTTTTTGATTCCTCCGCCAAAAACTACAGGGCCGGTAAGGGCTTGTACATAGGCTTCGTCAATCCATGCAGGAAAAAGAGGATTGGGAAAGAATTCGGCTGTTTCGCCCATTCCTATTGCAAGAGTCTTGGCGTTTAAATTTACCGAGGCATAGGCTTCGGCAAGGGGCGACTTTGCTTCTAAATGGAGATGCCCCCAAAGAGGGAAGGGCGGTTTAAAGTTTTCAGGTTTTTTAAGGGCATCAAAGAAAACCTCCGTGCCCGTATAAAAAGCACCGCCGAAATCTATGCTGAATACACTTGATTCCGTTCCGCTTTCTTCATTATCAAAACCGAAATCTCCTAAGCTGTCATCTTCGCTAAAAATCAATGAACTTATAGAAAGGATAAAAACTAACATAAAGAAAGACTTTTTCATATTGTAAAATACCTTATAGGAGACCTTAAATAAATTTGAATTTAAAGTCTCCCTTAATTTCTAAATAATTTATTTTTTACCGGTTTCCAAGTATTTTTGTGTAAATACATAATCGGGAATCTTCATACCGTATTCTATTTTTTTTATCGTGATTATGGTTGAGGTATTTGTTTTGACGGTGGACAGTTTCGTCTTAAAGGCTGTCATTATTCCGTTTACTTCTTTATAATCGTAAAGCTCAAGAGTCTTTACAAGCTGAGAACCTTGATAAAATTCGGCCTTGAGTAAAAGATTTTTATCCTTTGTGATCCGCATTATGGTTTTTGAATATGTATAATTTTTATCCTTGGGTGTAGATTCTATAAGATAGACAGGCTCTCCGGCATATTCTTCTTCGCCTAAGATTTTAAAATTATCGAGTTTTGTGTCCCTTTCCATAAACGAAATATCGTTATTTGAAAAGTCCGAACCCATGAAGGGCTCATCGGCACTTCCTTGAGCCGATATTTTTTGCACCTTTTTTGTTTGAGCCAAATACATTTTCTGGTCCGTGGTGCCGTCGGCTTTTTCAATCATTAAAAACCTTGAACCCTTATAAGATGGGGGATTTTTTATTTCGACAAACATTCTTTGTAAACCGTTTTTGTCCAAAGAAGAATATTGAATAATATCCAAGGTAGAAAGGGTCTTTCCGGCTGACTGTATATCCAAGCTTGAGGCAGATCCCATTGATGATGCCGTATTTTTTGTCTTTGTTTTAGCTGCAATTTCTTCTGCACTTTGGGCAAAGATTAAACTGCAAAATCCGATAGTAAAAATTAAACTTAAAGTAATTTTTTTCATACTTCCTCCGTATCTTTTTCTTCATTAAAAGGATATTCGTTTTTGATTTCCTTTATGTCTACAGGTAAAAGTTTTCTTATAAACTTTGGTTTCATTAAATTTAATAAAACCGGAAGAATAGTCAAGCTGCCGAGGGAACTGGTTATCATTATCAGGGCAATTAAAAAGCCCAGTTCTGAAAGCATATTAAATTTTGAGAACATTAAAACTGCAAAACCTGCTCCTACGGATACGGCATTGAATAAAATAGCCTTTCCCGAGCCCAAGAAGGTTAGATACAAAAATTGGCCGCTGCCCTTTGTTTTTAAAAAGCATTTATGATAGGCTGCCAAAAGATGAATTGTATAATCAACTCCTATTCCTATTGCAAAACTCGCAACCATTGCAGTTCCTATGTTGAGCTTTATGCCCAATCTGCCCATTATTCCGAAATTAATCAAGATAGAAAGTGCCAGCGGGATAATTCCAAAAAAGCCCGCAAAGACTGATTTATAATAGACGGAAAGAATTATAAAAACTATAAATAAGGAAACTCCAACTGAAATCAACTGGGATTCTACTACGAGTTTGTTCAAGGTCTTTTCAACCAATACAAAGCCGCCTGTTTCGGCTATTACATCCTTGGGGAATTTAAGGTGTACAAATTCGTTAATTTCTTCAAGAACCTTGTCCGTATCTTGCTGTCCGACAGTGCGGAGCTGAATGTTCACTTTTAGTGTTTTGGGCTTTGTATTATTATCTAAAAAGCCTTCAGTATTTTTTCCTAAAAGTATTAGATAGTTTTGCATTATGGCCGAAAGTTCTTCTTGAGAATTCTTGCCGTATTTTTTAGGATCGGAAGGAATCTCATAGTAGGCAAGCCCCTTATAATTTATCTTTTTCCCGAATTCATAAACTAAGTCCTCTGCGGAAAGATTATTTTTTGCTCTTTCTTCCGCAGCTTCGTTCAGCATAGCCATAATTTCTTCTTGGCTGTATTGCTTTTTAGGTTTAGAGGTGCTTTCTGCAATTTGAGTATCATCATCCGATTCTTCTTCAAAATTTCCGAAGTCTCCGAAATCGTCTGAAGGTTCTGCTTCATTTATACCGTCATCGGCTCCTTGACTTTCTGTAGAAACTCCTTCGGGCGCTTCATCGGCATTATATGCCTGATTTAAACGCTTAATTAGGGGAACAATAGAGGTAACCTTGCCTACATCTTCAACTTCTTCTTCCAAAAAAGAAGAAAGATCATCGATAGCCTTTAAAATATCGGGACGTAAAACATCGGAATCGTCTTGGGTTTTTATGACCATTTCAAGAACTTTTGAACCGCCGAAGTGTTTACGCATAAAACTATCGGATTGAATTACCGCGACATCTTTATCAAAATATTCCATCAAAACGTTATCGATAACAAGTTTCTTTACTCCGAATACGGAAAAAATTATTATGAGACCGACAAAAAGAATGACCGAGCGGGAATGTTCTGCAATAAGAACAAAAGTACTTGCAATGCCGCGATCCAAACGGCTGGTGTTATCTTTTTTATCTGCCCAACGCATTGACGGCTTTTTAGGCCCTCTTAGTATCAATATGCAGGGAATTAAGGTTATGGATATTAAAAATGCGGCAACAACGCCGAAGCTCGAAAAGATACCGAATTCAAAGATGGGGACGACGGAGGTAAAACAAAAAGAAACAAAGCCTGCAAATGTTGTGAGAGCTGCCAAAAAAACCGGTCTTATAACCTCGCTTAAGGCTTTGATAACCTGTTCTTTATGCTCCTCTTTTGAGATGGAATCATCTTGTATGACTTCATCATAATAGTGGTTTATAACATGGATGCCGTATGCCGAACCGACTGCAATTAAAATAATCGGCAAAATTGTAGAAAGAATCGATAAGGGAACATTAAAAAGAGCCATCGCTCCCAAAGCCCATATTACGGAGCATATAACCGTCAAAAGCGGTAAAAACACACCGGTAAACCTTCTAAAAGAAAGAAATAAAACGCCTAAAACGACAATGATAACAAGAGGAACTAAAAAGCTTAAATCATGGGCGGTTGCCTCATTTACTATCTCGTTAAAAATAGGAGTTCCCGTCAGGTAAATTTTAGAATCGGGAAAATTCCAAGAGTCTGTCAGTTTCATAATTTTACGGCAGGCCGCAATAGTTTCGGGAGAACCGCTTTCTTCATTCGTTATATTAAGGAAAACGAGGATTTGGGTTGCATGTAAATCCTCCGAAACAAGGCTCCGTTCATACATGTCCCAACTGCGGAGCTTATGTTTAATAGACTTAATTTCTTCTTCCGCACCCGAAAAATCCGGCGGAATAATGAGCTCGCTTACAATCCCTTCTTCGCCAATGTCTATATGGGTTGTATTTGTTATCAAAACCGTGTTTTTTACCAACTCAATTTCTTTTAGTTTTTCATCCAGTTGTTTCACTTCATCTAAAAATTCTTTATCTATGATAGTAGAAAAGCGGCGTTCAATACCTATTAGTATAGGTACATCTTCGCCGAAAATGTCGGCAATTTTTTTTGCACTGATTCTGGAAGGATCGTTTTTAGGAATAAAACGGAAATTATTATTATCAAAATTTAATCTTATTATTTGAAGAGCAAAAAACAAGGTTATGGCAAGAATTGTTATCAGCATTGCTACGGGATGTTTATAAAACTTGTTTATGGAAAATATGCGTTTTTTTTCTTTTTTCATAATGGGGCTCCCTCGACAAGATTTGTTAATTATATAACCGCCTTATATTTTTGTCAATACAATAAGGGGAAGGGACAACCCCCCGTTCAGAGCGGTGGTTTTTCCCTTCCCCTTTGACCCCATCCCTTTTCCTCGCGCTGCCAAAGGGGATTTCCCCTTTGGAAACCCCGACTTTTTTCAAATTTTACTATTTATTGCAAACAATTTCTATAATAATTATGAAAAGGGGGAATTTTTTTTCCTTAGTTAAATAATTTTTACAAGAGGTAAAAAATGAACCCTGTATTATTGGTCTAAGATGTACAATGAAAACATAAAACAAGGTCAAGACTATACAAAATTGCCAAAGTGTATTACAATAAACTTGATAGGAAAAGGCTTTGATAAAAATAAGCGTTTGCACAATAAGTATCTTGTTCTTGAACAAGATACAAAAGAGCCTTTAGTTTCAAAACTTGAGATTCATATACTAAACCTTGAAAAAGCGAGACTCTTAAAGAAATCTCAATACAAGGATAATAAAACAAAACGCTTATTAAATTGGCTGAAATTTATCGAAACTGATAATGTGGAGGTACGTAATATGCTGGCACAAGAATCACAGATGATGAGAAAGGCAAATGAGACTATTACAATAATGGAAATGAGTCCTAGAGATAAATGGCTTTATGATTCCCGTATGAAATATGAACATGATAGAGCTTCATGTATAAGTGAAGGGTATCAACAGGGTATTGAAGTGGGAATATTGCAGGGCGAAATAAAAGGGAGGCAAGAAGGTATTGAACAAGGCTTTGCCGACGGCTCTTATCAAACTAAACTTGAAACGGCAAGATTGATGAAACAAGCAAACTGTGAGCTTGGATTTATCATACAAATGACCGGTCTAAGTAAAGAAGAGATAGAGAAGCTCTAATTAAGGAAGTATCCTCTTTTTTGGAGAAAATTATAGTTTGGTCATAACCATAACCACCTGCAAGTTGGAAAAAACTCCGGCTTGGGGCAGTTTTTCTATTAAAATGGCTTCCTCTAATACAAATATAAATTTGTTTTCCTATCGACTTTTTCTTATTTTTTATGTATTATAGTAAAATAAATTAGAGATATTATTGGAGAATGTATGAGTAAAAATAACGACGATAAAAACCAAAACGATCCCTTTAACTTTTTTAATTTCGGACCGGATTCGGACGGAGACGATAAAAAATCACCCAAGAAGCCGTTTTTTTCTGTATGGCTTTTAGCGCCGCTTGTAGTTGTCATTTTTATTTTGGTTAATCAGTTGATGATTCTCAATAGCTCCGCCCTGATTCCCTTTTCTGAATTTAAAGATAGAATTACATCTGGACAGATAAAAAAGGTTGTTCTAGGCCCTGTTTATTTTAGCGGATATACCAGCATACAGGATGATGATGCTTCAAATACCTCTTTATTTTCATTTTTATCGGTGCAAAAAAATACTAACGAATATGTAACAGTCGGGATATACACCTCGGAATTTTTACAGCTTTTAGATGACCATCATGTAGTTTATCATGTAAAGCCTAAAGAAAGAAGTTATTTTGTTGAACTTCTTTTACAGTGGGTGCTTCCCTTCCTTTTGATATTCCTTGTTTGGCGTGCCATTATGCGGCGTATGACAAAGAGTATGGGCGGCTTGGGCGGAAGCATTTTTTCTCCCGGGCAGGCCAGAAGTGCGGCAATCGACGAGGGAAAGGTTGAAACCCGCTTTAAGGATGTCGCAGGTGTAGATGAAGCTAAAGAAGAATTAATGGAAGTTGTAGACTTCTTAAAATATCCTCAAAAATATACCGAAATAGGCGGAAAGATTCCGCGAGGTGTTCTTTTGGTAGGTCCTCCCGGAACGGGAAAAACCCTCCTTGCACGAGCCGTCGCTGGGGAGGCTGGAGTTCCTTTCTTTAGAATAAGCGGTTCGGACTTTGTCGAAATGTTTGTCGGTGTAGGAGCTTCCCGTGTGCGTGACCTATTCAGGCAGGCCCGTGAAAAAGCTCCCTGTATTATATTTATAGACGAATTGGATGCTATCGGAAAGTCGCGTCATAATTCTTACAGCTCAAATGATGAGCGTGAACAAACTTTGAACCAGCTTTTGGTTGAAATGGACGGCTTTGACAATAAGACGGGCTTGATTCTTTTGGCTGCCACCAACCGCCCCGATGTTTTGGATCCGGCCTTGTTAAGACCCGGCCGCTTTGACAGGCAGGTTGTGGTTGACCGCCCCGATGTAAAGGGAAGAGAGCAGATTCTCAAGCTTCATGCAGAAAATGTAAAACTCGATGCTTCGGCCGATTTGGCTTCGATAGCCCGCATTACAGCAGGCTGTTCAGGTGCCGACCTTGCAAATATTATAAATGAGGCTGCTCTTTTGGCTGTCAGAAGTAAAAGAAAGACCGTCATTATGACTGACTTGGATGAAGCCGTTGAAAAGGCAATGATAGGCTTACAGAAAAAATCCCGCGTAATCCGCGAAGAAGAAAGAAAAGTAATAGCCTACCATGAAACGGGACATGCCATAGTGGGCAGCTTTACCGATGGGGCCGATAAGGTACATAAGGTAACCATAGTTCCCCGCGGAACCTCGACTTTGGGCTATACCTTCCATATTCCCGAAGACGATAAGCACATCGTTACCGAAAAGCAGCTTTTGGCCGAGATAGATGTTCTTTTAGGAGGCCGTGCCGCAGAACAAGTAAAATTCAATATGGTTTCTACCGGAGCTGCAAACGATTTAACCCGTGCCACCGATATTGCCCGAAGCCTTATAACCGATTACGGTATGAGCTCTAAATTTAAAAACGTCGCCTTGAGTAAACGGGGTGCCGGATATCTTGGCGATAATGAACCTAGGTTGGTGCGTGAATATGCCGAAACAACCCAGCAATACATCGATGAAGAAATCGCAAAGATAATCAATACCCGCTATGAGGGTGTTATAAAAATGCTGAACGAAAAAAAGCATCTTTTGGAAAAGATAGCAACAACCCTTTTAGAAAAGGAAACCATAGAAAACGAAGAATTCGATGCGATAATCGCTGAGGAGAAGGCTCCTAAACTTTTTGAAAAAGAGGGTGGATAGACTATGGTGGTTTAAAAAAAGGACTATTTATGAAAAGTATTTTAAAAGTAAAAAAGATTAAAACAAAACTTATTGCATTACTGCTTTTACTTATCGCTTTTACCAGTCTAAGCATCAGCAGTATCTTTATTCGGCATTTTTACATTACAACAAAGCAAAATATTGCTTCCGATTTACAGACCATTGCGGATGATGGGGCGCTTCTGGTAAACGAAAAAATTAACACTACAAAGACTGCATTGGAAATTCTTTCCCGTATGCCGGAATTACGCGATCCAAATCTGCATCCTAGGGAAAAAGCGGCTATTATTGACAGGGAGCTTCAATATAACAAAGCATTTCTTCGGTTTTCTTTTACACCGGCTGATGGTACCGGATTTTGTGCGACGGGGCCGAGTTATAATGCGGCAAATTCCGAATGGTTTAGAACGGCTATGAGCGGTAAATTTTTTATTACGGAACCGTACTTTGCGATGATGGACAAAAAATTTATTTGCTTGCTGGCTGTTCCTGTTTTTGACGGAGAAAAAGTTATCGGTGTACTTGGAATCGATACGTTAGCTGAAAGCTTATCTGTACTGGTGAAAACAACGCCTGTCGGACAAGCCGGTTATTGTTCTATCAACGGGCGGGATGGTACCGTTATTGCCGACCCTGATGAAGGGGCTGTTCGTGATCAAGAAAATCCTATTTTACTCGCTAAAAGCAATCAGGCCTTTAGTCAAATCGGAACATTTATCGAACAGTCGCTGAACGGAAAGCAGGAGCCTTCTATTGTTCAATATAAAGGAACAGACTATATTAGCCTATCAGCGGATGGCTGTTTACTGCACGCTTACCATACCAAGAGTTTAAGGCTCCGATTATCACATCATTGTTCCAAATGCTGGGAATTATTATTCTGATTTTTATAATAGCCGATATTATTGCTATTTTCTTTGCAAGAAGAATTAGTACTCCGTTGCGGAATATTACGACGGCATTGCAAAGTATTTCAGAAGGCGATGGCGATTTAACGGCTTCACTGCCGGTCAATGGAAATGACGAAATTGCTCATATCGCCTATTTTTTTAATAAAACTATTGAAAAAATACGGGCATCAATTCTACTTGTAGGGCAGAATACCGGTATTATGCAACAGATAGGGGATGAGCTTTCCTGCAATATGACCGAAACTGCGTCATCTATTCACCAAATAAATATGAATATTGCAAATGTTAAACAGCAGGTTGTTTCTCAGTCCGAAAATGTTGCCGATGCAGTATCATCAGTTGACGAAATTAAAGAGGCGATAGAAGCGTTAAATGCAAATGTTCAAAAACAGGTAGAAAGTGTTGCAGCGTCCTCCAAATCGATAGAATATATGGTAGAGAATATACAAGAAGTTGCCAAGACACTCGGAGCAAGCGAGGCTTTGATTGAAAATCTGCACCAAGCGACTTCAGACGGAAAAGAAACAATCGGTAACTCAAATACTATTACCCAAAAGATTACCGAAGAATCAGGCAGTTTGCTTGAAGCAAGCAGTGTAATTCAGCATATTGCAAGTCAGACGAACCTATTGGCTATGAATGCGGCAATTGAGGCTGCCCATGCCGGTGAAGCGGGGAAAGGCTTTGCCGTTGTCGCGGACGAAATCCGCAAGCTCGCCGAAGATTCTGCCACCCAAGGAAAGACTATTACCGCAACTCTTAAAAATTTCAGCAATGAGATAGAAAGGCTTTCAGGTATTTCCCATACTGTTGAAGAAACCTTTAACAGTATCTTTACCCTTGCAGATCAGGTAAAAGCTATCAGCAACAAGATTACTAGTGCAATGCAGGAGCAGTCCTCTTGCAGCCGCACTGTACTCGATACGATGAATGAGATGTCGGGTGTAACCGGCGAGGTAAGTACCGGTTCTGCAAACATTTTGCGTAGTGGGGAAAACATTGCAAAAGATATTCACAAACTAAATGATTCGGCAAGCGTTATTACCGACAGTATGAATGAAATGGCCTCCGGAGCGGGACAAATTGATAATGCCGTAACGGAAGCAAATGAGATTACACATAAGAATAAACAAAGTATTGAAAGTTTGGCAGTGGAAGTCGGTAAATTCAAAGTGTAATCTTTTTGAAAATAGGCGGGCAATTACTGCGTCGCACGCCGAAAATAAAGCGGAGGCGTATCAGGTATACGTTGAGCATTTATTTTCGGCGTACATTCTTCAGCGGGGGATACCCCATTAAAACCATCCGGCAGTTATTCTTTCCAGTGCAGTTTTTCTTTTTGATAGTAGTTTTTTACACTTTCTGCAACGGGCTTGCCTTCCAAATCGGTGTAGGGGCACTGCTTTGAACCCGTACCGAGAAAAATAGCTTCATAATCACCGTTTGTGATGACATCGATGGGCAGGTTTTTGTACGCTATGTCGTAGTCAAGCCCTCGTGTGTTTCTTTCGTATAAAAAGCCGATACCGCCGTCGCGTTGTACATCCATAGTCGAATAGGCGCTGTCTTCGTTTTGCACCAAGTAACTGTGGCTGTTCCATGCGGAAGCCGAAATAAAATCGTTTACGCTTATACTACCGTTCGGCAGCTCGCGCCAATGGATGGTAACGTTTTTGCGCTTCCACACGTCAGGTAACGATTGGAATGCAAGGTAGACCGGCTTTTTTGTACCGTCGGTTTTACGAGCTTTTACAATAAGGATTTCACCGTTCGTACCCTGGCCGTGGCTGTAATCCAAAGTTTTTTTCTCGCTCCACTGGCCGCCACCGGAAGCAGCATCATCGTAAGTAAAAATACTAAAAAATCGGCCGTTATTTTTTCGGCTGGAAAGTATAACGCTGCCGTCCGGCAGTTCTTCCACTTTTGCTTCATTTCCGTCAGGGATGGGAGAGTTTGTTGCATCTCCCAATACATGCCACGTAGAACCGAAGTCATCGGAATATACGACGGCATTGCCGTAATCCAGGCTCAACAGCGCCGAATAAATGCGGTAATGGCTGCCTGCTTTAATATAGCGCGACTGCATAATTCTGCCCGAGCCGAAAAACAGGCTTTTCCATGTGGAATTAAACCCGAAAATCGTATCGGAAATATCTTTTTTCCCCGAATCGGGAAAGGTTTTGCCCCCGTCGTCAGATACAAATTGAATGACCTTCAGATGATTGGAATGTGTGCCGTTTGGATAAAAAACATTTCCGTGTACACACAATATGAGTACCTTGTCCGATTCGCGATCGGCAACGATGGCAGCGTCTCCGTAGCCGTTATGATCACCGTCCGGTATCTTTGTGATATTGGTATCGCCCGACCATGTTTTGCCGTTATCTTCCGAACGTTTAATCAATAAATCAATACCATGACCGTACCCCAAATCGGTGTTGTCTGTGTAGCGCAAATCGGTTACGGCAAGCAGGGTTCCATCGTTTGTTACCGCAAGGGCAGGAATTCGGTAAAAATCGTTAGGACGATCGGTTTTACTTTGCCATAAGTCTGTTACAGCAATATTGCTGTTTTTTGTCCATTTGGCATACAGCGTCGTGTTTTCGGTAACCGTATCCGTATCGTTATTCCATTTATTAGTGCATGTATTTTCTTTATACCATCCGCCGAATTTCCAGCCCGAAAATTCGAGGGGCGGGGTTTGAGCGGCAGTCAATAAGCTGCCTTTCGGTATGGTTAAAGCCGCCGGTGTTTTTCCGCGGCCTTGCACATTAAAGGTTACAGCAAAGGCCGGTATTTTTTCATCGTTTATTTTTTGCGGGCAGCCTGGCAATAAAACAAGGGCTGCAACAACAAGTAAAAAAATAAATAAGGTCTTTTTCATTTTGATAACTCCTTAAAGGGTTAATTTATACAATTATCGGCGATAGGTCAAGTTCTTTTTAAAATATGCGCCCTTGTAATGATAATAAAAAAATGATAGAATACGCCCCACGAATATTGGAAGTATGATAAACAGCTCGGCAGAAATTCTGCCTTACTGTTTATCTGACGAGTTTTGTGCAAAGCACAAAACGTCGCATTATTGTATGCACGTTCTCACTTCGTCACGAACGTGCGTAAAAAATCAATCGAAAGTTGATACTTTCTTCTTGATTTTTTATTGGAGGTATATATGACTAAATGGGGAGCATTTGCACTCGGTGTTGTTGCAGGCGGAGCTGCGGTTCTTTTGGCCAGAGATGCCGGTTTTAAAAAAGCTTGTGCCAAAATAATTGGAGCAGGTTTAAAATTAAAAGACGATGCTGCTGCCTTTGTTGAAACGGTAAAAGAAGACGCTCAAGATATAATGGCGGAAGCAGCTTATAACAAAGACGCCGCTTCGGCAGCAAACTAGCTTGATTTTTTTAAATCTTTATGAATTTTTATATTGCTCACCGCCTTCCGGGGCGTTTGCGTTTAAGATATAGCCGGAAAGGTTTAAGCCGCAAACAAGCCGTTCTTGTAGAAACCCTTGTGTCTTTACAAGAAGGCATAAGGTCGATAAGTGTAAATCCTGTTTCAGGAAGTATCTTAATTGAATATTCGGGGATAAGCGAAGCCGAAACTCTTTCTTATATAAAAGCTCTAAATTCTTCTTACCTTGAAAACGAAGAACTATTAGAAAATGTGGATGAACCGGTAGTAAGCGAAAGTTTAACGGTTTCTTTGGGAATGTTGCTTGCGGAATTCTTTATCCGAAGGCTTTTACCTATTCCTGTCCGCAGAATATTGGCTCTCTTTTCAATTATGCCCCGCGTAAAAGGCGGAATGAAAGCCTTGAAAGGAGGCAGGCCCTTTTGTGCCGAAACCTTAGATGCAGCGGCTCTTTCTCTTTCCTATGCAACGGGAGACCTAAACACAGCCGGCACCATCGCAATGATGCTTGAAATGGGCGAAATCTTAGAAGACTATACCCGCCGGAAGTCCTATGAAAATTTAACCCGCAGTTTTTTGAATACAAAGGAAACTGTTCATGTTCTAAAAGACGGAAATGAAACTGAAATTTCCGCCAATCTTCTTCAAGCCGGAGATACGGTTATTCTTAGGATTGGGTCGGTTATTCCTGCAGACGGAACGGTGGTATCGGGCGAGGCTTCCGTTAATCAGGCTTCAATGACGGGAGAAGGCCTTCCCGTGCACAAGGTCTCGGGAGATACTGTTTTTGCTTCTACCATCGTTGAAGAGGGGGAAATCCATGTATGCGTAAAGGCTTGCGGACGGGAAACCAGAGTGAGCAAGATAGCCGATATGATTGACCGCTCTCAATCTTTAAAGGCGGCTTCACAAATCAAATCCGAAAGAACTGCGGATAAACTTGTTTTTTATAACTTTTTACTTGCAGGCTTGACCTACGCCTTTACAGGTAACTTTGCAAAGGCTGCCTCGACTCTTCTTGTCGACTATTCCTGTGCGATGAAGTTATCTGCTCCTGTCTGCGTGCTTTCAGCTATGAAAAATTGTGCCGAACACGGCATCACCGTAAAGGGCGGAAAGTTTTTAGAAGACTTTGCCCGAGCCGATACAATCGTATTCGATAAGACGGGAACTCTTACGGAATCCCAGCCCTCGGTTAAAAAGATAATTACCTTCGGCGGCAGGCCGGAAAAAAATGTATTAAAAATAGCGGCCTGTCTTGAAGAGCATTTTCCTCATTCGCTTGCAAGGGCCGTTGTACGGGAAGCCGAAAACAGGGGAATTAAACACAGAGAAGAACATACGAAGGTTTCCTATATTTTAGCCCATGGCCTTAAATCTACCTTAAAAGGAGATGAGCTGCGTATAGGAAGCGCTCATTTTATATTCGATGATGAGGGTATTCCAAAAACGGAAGAAGCCGAAAAAGCTATTGAAGATTTGTCGAAGAGCGGCTGTTCCCAGTTATATTTATCAATAGGAAAAGAACTTGCCGGTATCATTGCGATAGAAGATCCTGTTCGCCCCGAAGCAAAAGAAGTTGTTTCAGAACTTCACAAACTGGGAATAAAAAACATAATTATGCTTACAGGGGACGGCCCCCAAACCGCACGCAGCATAGCCGAAAAGACGGGGATTGACCGTTATCATGCGCAAGCCCTTCCCGATACAAAGGCCGGTTTTATTAAAGAGTTAAAAGCTGAGGGTAAAAAAATCGTTATGATAGGCGACGGGATAAATGATTCCCCTGCCCTGTCGGAAGCGGATGTAGGAATTGCAATGGGACAGGCTTCTTCGATAGCAGGAGAAACCGCCGACATTCTTTTGCCGGATGACGGGCTAAGAGCCCTACCCGTTTTAAGGCGTATAGCAACGGGCTTGATTAAAAGAATCAATGTAAACAATAGGGCTATTATCGGCATTAATTCAGCCCTTATTGCAGGGGAACTTGCGGGCTCAATTCCTCCGGCTACAGCAGCCTTAGTCCATAACGGTTCGACTGTTGCCATAGGTATGTCTGCAATGAGAAGCTATGAGCGGCTATGAGCCGCCCTTTGCCGAATCTATTTAATCGGAGGTACGATAAACAGTTCGGCTGAAATTCAGCCTCACTGTTTATCTTCGAGTTTTGTGCTTCGCACAAAACATCGTTTATTCTATGTGCTTTTTCACTTCGTTGCAAAAGCACTACTAAAAAATTTTTTCGGAAGCTGAGGCTTCCTGCAAAAAATTTTTATTGGAGAAAGTAATGACTGTTTCAAGTTTTTTTCCCGGGCATATAAGGCTCAGGGGCGAGATGATAAAAGATAAGGATATTTTTGACGCTTTTGAAAAGGCCGCATCTTCTCATAAGGCGGTCAGCAAAATTGAAAGGAATGAGAGGACGGGAAGCCTTTGCATTGAGTATGATGCAAATGCCCTACCCTTGTCAAAGTTTGAAATCTTTAAAGAAGATTTACCCGAGTTAAAAAAACTTTCCGATGCCTATATTTCGGGCAAGGTAGAAAAGGAAATAATCATCGAAAAGATTTCAGAACTTTGGGAAAAATTAAAAACCCTATAAATAGCCTTGTAATTTCGCCTCTAATGCTTTATACTAATTACGGAAAAGCACACTGATAACACCAAATACAACCATTCTCACCAAAAAAATGCAAAAAGTTTAACAAAGTATTTGACACGCAACAACAGGCCTAACACAATTTTTAGCAACAAGCGGCATTTGCGTTACGCCGCGGTAATAATGAGTAATTGCCGGTTTAATTACACATGAAAAATTACCCATTAAAATGGATGGCCGCCCACAAGTTGGAGGAAACTTCGGCTTCGGGGGCGGTTTTTTTTGTGCAACATTAACTATTAAAACTTTATTTCAGTGATTATTATGCAAAAGAGCCGGTAAATATGTTAGAAAACCGCATAATATGCAAAAAAATAGCAGAAAATATAATTTTTTCGTAAAAGTGCTTGACATTTATTTTAAAATTAAGTATATTACCTTCACACACAGAAGATACACACTATTATTCTATTCACAAGCAGCCCTTTCTCCTCCTTTTCGGGCTGCTTTCTTTTTATCGGATAAGGAGAGTATTATGCAAAAAATTAAAGCGTTTTTTCATCAACAAAATCTAAGACGAAGAGCTGCAAGGTTGGCAGGACGAATCGAAATTGTTCTATCTTTTGCAATGCTTATTGGAATTTTAATTCTTTCTATCGAAATTTTCTTTGACATAAAAGAAATGGTTTATGCATTTATTTACAGTAATAAAATTCCTTCATTTTCCGAATTCTTATCATTGATATTTTCTCTTGTAATCGGTCTCGAATTTGTAAACATGCTTATAAAACATACACCGGGAAGTGCTCTTGAAGTTGTGCTTTATACCATCGCACGAAAAATTATTGCCGACCACGGTAGTATGTTTGATGCCCTATTGGGCGTTGTCGCTATAGCAGTTTTGTTTGCCGTAAAAAAATACCTAAACGAAGGCGGCGAATACGGAACAGGAAACGAATGTGATTATATCGTAAACGGCGGTACCAGTATCCACGAGATAAATCACAGGCTGGACTCGGATTTTGATGAAGCTTACGGAAACACGGTTGCAGGTTATTTGTTTAACTATCTTAAACAACAAGGCCGCTCACCTCACCTCGGTCTGGAAGCCGACATAGGAGAATATAAATTCATTATCCATGAAATGGATAATGACCTGATAAGATATATTAAAATTCTTCCTATTAATGAACATAAAAATTGAGTTTTGGTTTGAACCCGGACTATTTATAAGAGCAGGCATCTATTAAACAAAGTAAAAACTGCAAGCTAATTATTCGGACTTAAATAAATTGCTTCAGATTCGTTCAAGTGAGGGAAGGAAACCATTTTGCGGTCATTTGTATGGCCGTTAAACAATATGGTAATACTGTCATTTGCTGTTATAAAAACAACATGCGATTCTTTTGTAAGGCAGATAAAACCGCCCTCACTTACGGCAGAATAATTTGTTGAATAAAATATTTTCTTTTGCTGCATATAGTCGGTTATCCCACTGCTGGTATATCTGGGACTACCGGTCCTGATCCAAATCAGACTTTCAGGATACCAAGCAGCTGTCGGCGAAATTCCGCCTGCATAGATACACTGAGAAACATAGTTTGCACAATCATTATCATAGGTCTTGTATTCGGGATTCCAAACCGAAATATCACTCGACATATTTAAGGGGTTGGACGTGTATTTATTTGCATAGCCGACGGCAGCTGCATTATTGTAATCAACCTTTTTTGAATTTGTATTAACGTGATATTTTATAAAGTCAAACCCGTTTTGCATAAGCACCTCAGGCTCCGGAGGTTTTAAAGAAAAAGCATCTATTTTTGTGTGATAGGTTGCTATTTCAATTTTTATGTTTTCAAAATTATCTTTTTCGGTAAATGTTATTTTAAAAATATTGTTTTCAATTTGCCTTTTACCTATATACTTTTTCAATTCCGTAGTTCTTTTGTTGTATTGATTCAAAGCTTTTTTATTATTTTTAAAATATTCAACAGCCTTTTTCATTCCTGCAACAAAGGGAAGCTGATAAACCGAATTAAACTTTAACTTTTTTTCTATTACAACAAAATAGAATTTTTCATTTGAGCCATAGACTTCATCATCAGGTATATAATCGTAAACTGAAACATCCGGAATATCATAATATTCCGAGTATAAACTATCGGCATATTTTCTAAAAAAAAATTCTTCTTTTGAATTTTCCTGTTTAGGTTTTGATTTTATACTTACATCATGTTTACTTGAACCTGATTTTCCTTCTTTAAATCCCTTTATTATCGGATACAGTTTAAAAATTACAACTATCCAAAGTAAAATTATAAAGAGAACAAAAATAAGTTTCGCTTTTTTTGCTTTTTTTTCCATGAAAGAAAACTAAATTACTCTTCTTCTTTTTTATCAAGCACCTGAAATGTTTTCATAGAGGCATCGAGCATTTCTACAATTTCAGGTTCAATATCATGGGATAGGGTAGCCGCACATACATAAAGAATGCTGTTGTGCTTAAACAAATAAAAATAATGTTTTACAATCCCTTTCTCTTCATGAAGTTCCATAATTATTTTTCGTGATTCCAAATTATAATTATTTTCAAATTTTTCTTGCGTTATTACTGTAGAATCGGGGGACGGGTCATCAGGATTCTTTTGACCGGATAAATACTCACTGACGATTTCCTCCATTGAACCTGAAACTTCTTCGGAAACAAAAATCATATTTTGATTTTGCCCCTTTACCGAATCGCCGTATATTATCTTATATTTCAGCCCGGGATAGGTCACTGTTTCCCAACCGTCAGGCATTTCAAAGGTAAAATCCTTAAAGTCATCCATATAGTAATCTTGAGATGACAGATAAGAAATCAGTATAAAAATAAAAAAAAGTATCGATAATTTTTTTTTCATAAAACGGCTCCTATGATAAAACCCAGCTTAAAAACTATACAAAAGATGAGGAAAAATGTCAAGGTTTATCTTTAGCCGTTAAAATGATACCCTACTTTAACTTATCCCTGCTTTGCGGTATAATTGCACCCGTTCTAAACATTTATGGAGGTTTTTGTGGATATTTTAGATAAACTAAGGGGCGGAGTCATTATGGACGTAACCAACCCCGAACAAGCAAAGATTGCAGAAAATGCAGGAGCCGTTGCAGTCATGGCCCTCGAAAGAATTCCGGCCGATATAAGGGCAGCCGGAGGGGTCTCAAGAATGAGCGATCCTAGGATGATTAAAGAAATCATAAAGGCCGTAAAAATTCCGGTTATGGCAAAGGTCAGAATCGGTCACTTTGTAGAAGCTTCAATTTTGGAAGCTATCGGTATCGATTTTATTGATGAGTCCGAAGTGTTGTCTCCGGCAGATGAGGTTTACCATGTAGATAAAAATAAATTCAAGGTGCCCTTTGTCTGCGGTGCCCGAAATTTGGGAGAAGCGTTAAGAAGAATCCAAGAAGGCGCAAAGATGATACGCACAAAGGGTGAGGCCGGAACCGGAGATGTAATTCAGGCTGTAAAACACATGCGCCAAATCCAAAGTGAAATGAGGCAGCTGACATGCCTTCGCGAAGATGAGCTCTATGTCGCTGCAAAGAATTTTCAAGTACCTTATGCACTTGTAGAATATGTGCATAAGCACGGGAAGCTCCCCGTTCCGAACTTTTCGGCAGGAGGAGTTGCGACCCCCGCAGACGCAGCCTTGATGGTTCACCTCGGTGCTGACGGCGTTTTTGTCGGAAGCGGTATTTTTAAATCGGGCGATCCTGCAAAAAGAGCTGCCGCCATCGTAAAGGCCGTAAAAAATTACGATAATCCTGCAATCTTAGCAGAGGTTTCAGAAAACCTCGGCCCTGCCATGGTTGGAATCAACGAAGAAGAAATAAAAGTTATAATGAGCGAAAGAGGAGTCTAAGCCGCTTTTCTCAATCTTAAACAAAAAAGAAGGTGTTTTAACGAGCTTCTAAACTCATTAAAACACCTCTTTTTGTTTTATATCTATTTTTATAAAATGCGGACTCCTGCAACACTTTTAAATTCAAAAAATTCGGGACTGACTCCTGTTTTTTCAAAATACCTTTTATGTACCTCAAGATAAAATTCGTCAAGAGCATCTTTTTTTACCAAGGCCAGAATATAGCAGCCTTCGGTATTTCCGACTAACTTTGCTCCTCGGCATCCTCTTTGAATAATGGCAGTTTCAAAAAGAACATTTTGTTCGGTACTCATAAGCTCAAAATCATCCCTCATCGAAATATGGGATTCACAAAGGAGCTTTCCCAAAAGATCCATATCTCCTTTCTCTAAAGCCATTACCGCCTTAGATGTTCTTGCGTTTTCGGTAATGCAGTGCTTTACCCTCCGCATAATTGTCTTATCCAAAAAACTAGGCTGATAGTATGTATAATCCGCTTCGGTTATTTCGCAAAGATGATCCAAGTCTAATTTGTTTTGTAAAATACGCAGGCCTTCTTCACATTCCATGTAGCGGATATTGGACGAAGCCCTATAAGCTTCACTGTTTGTGCGGATACCGATTATTACTATTCCATATTCTCTTAAATTTAAGGGCAGACTTAAAAAAGAAAGATCCCTAGAGTCAAACAAATTAAGAGCATCTTGTTTTGCCGAAAAAGAAGATATTTGATTTGACAGCCCTCTCTTTGTGTTTAAGATTTCATGTTTGGCTTCCAAACACAGCGAGGCTATAGCTTTAAAGCTCTCTTTAAGTTTAAATAGAGATAAGAGGCCCATACAAAAGCCAGCTTCAAATGCCGGTAATGAAGTCTGCCCTGTTTTAAAGCGTAACTTATCGAAGACCATTATATCAAAACCGCTTAAAGGATTTTCAAAATGCTTATTAATTTTTTGTATCGTTAAAAGAATAATATTGAATATGGAACTTGCAAAACCTTCTTTCCTGCTGTCCGGATTTTGATTTTTTCCGGCTTGTCCGCTTATAAGGCCTTCAAACTTTTTATTTAAAACCAAATCCGTCAAAGAAATTTTATCCGAGTTATTTTTTCTAATAAAAAAATAAATAGATTTATCGCAGCATAAATTTAAAACATTTCCGCCGTTATAATCCAGCTCTTCGCCCATGAGGGTCAAACTAAGAGGAGAGGCTATTAAAATTCCTTCTTCCGGCGAAGCGTCATAAACCTCATCAAAAAGTTTTTTAAGTTCAACTTTTAATTCACCTTCGCCCATGTTTTCCAAATTCTTTATATCCGCATTAAAACCCATACAACACCTCTATTCATTATCGGCAGGCAGCCCATTAAAACAAAAGCCATTGTCTTTTTTTAAAAAAAATATTATTCTCGTATACATGGCAAACCCCAAACTTTTTAGAACAATCGACAGGGCTGTTTTTGATTATAAAATGATAGAAGAAGGAGACCGAATTTTACTTGCTGCTTCAGGCGGAAAAGATTCTACGGCCTTAGCCGAGTATTTTTCAATGCGCTTAAAACGCCCCTCGCCTAGATTTCAAGTTCATGCTATGCACATCGCAACCGACGTAGCTCCGCCCCTTTCTCCTGATTTAATAAAAATGTTTGAAAACTGGAATATTCCGCTCACAATAAAAACCGTTTCCGTCTTGGGAAGATTAAAACCTAATGAAAAGATGAATTGCTGGTGGTGCTCAACTCAAAGGCGTACCGAGCTAAATAAGTTTGCTATGGAGGAAGGTTTTAATAAGATAGCCTTAGGCCATCACTTGGATGATATTTTGGAAACTCTTTTGATGAATTCCTTAGAAAAGGGAATATTGTCTACAATGCCCCCTGTCTTAAGATTCGAAAAATATCCCGTTACGATGATAAGGCCGCTCTGCCTTGCAGACCTCCCCATGATTATCCGCCATTCGGAGCAGGCCGGTTATATATGTTCTACCTGCACCTGCAACTTTCAAGAAAACTCCGCCCGCAAAACAGCCCGCTCAAGACTCGACCACTTGACAGGCGGCTCCTACAAGCTCAAGATAAACCTTTTTAATTCTCTAAAGAATATCTTGCCTGAATATCTGCCGTGAGCCTTACCTTATATCTTCCCTTAATAGAGGCATGCTCATACAGCGGGGGCCGCCGCGGCCGCGGGAAAGTTCACCGCAGGGCATTTCGAGGACTTTTAAGCCCTTCTTGTTTAAGATTTCGTTTGTAACATCGTTTCTTTCATAAACGACTATTGTGCCCGGGCTTATGCAGAGGGTATTGGAACCGTCATTCCACTGTTCGCGTTCGGCTGCAATCTTGTCGCCTCCGGCACATTGGATAAGCTCAACCTTTCCGGCTCCCGTATATTTTTCAAGAACCTTTTCTAAGGTAGAATCAATCTGCTTTACGTTGAGTTCTCCCTTTTTGGCACCTTGGGTAATTTCAAAGACTCTTAAAGGCCCTAAAATTCCGGGGTGAATGGTAAACTTGTCAAAGTCTATCTGAGTAAAGACCGTGTCCAAGTGCATAAAGGCCCTGATAGCAGGGATTTGAAAAGCTAAGATCGTTTTTATAGGGGAATCCGAGTTATAAAAGATATTATTTGCTATAGAATCGATGGCGTTGGCGGATGTCCTCTGTGAAAGCCCTATCGCCAAAACATCTTTACCGATATTTAAGATGTCTCCGCCTTCAATACTGGGAGCATCATAGCGGTTGTAAAATCTGTTTACCTTTCCGGCATATTCGGGATGATGCTCAAATATGTACTCCCCGTAAATAGTTTCACGGCATCTTGTTACCGAGTACATTTTATTTAAGCTGACTCCGTTTCCTATACATGCAAAGGGGTCGCGGGTAAAGTAGAGGTTGGGCATAGGGTTTATTATCATAGAACCTGAATCCAAAACATAGTGTGAAAGCGAATGTGTATTCTTAAAGGGTATCTCGTTTGCGTTTACGCCTTCCATTGTTTTTAGGATAAGTTCTTTCGGATCCTTGATTCCATTAAGAAAATCATAGATCATTTTTTGATAATATTCGGAATAGATGTCAGCTTCGTTAATATATTGCTTTATAAATTTTTCGCGGATTTCCGCACTTTGAGAAACAGCCTCAGCCGCCAAGTCTTCAAGATATACAACCTCCACTCCGTTTTTAGACAGAATATCGGCAAAAGCATCGTGTTCTTTTTGGGCCATTTTTAAAAACGGAATATCGTCAAACAATAGTTCATCAAGTTTATCGGGGGTAAGATTTAAAAGTTCCTTTCCGGGACGGTGCAGGAGCACCTTTTTTAGTTTTCCTATTTCGCTTGTAACATTTATGACAGCCATGTAATTCTCCTAAAGTTTAATAATCCGGATGATTGTACAGGATAAGGACAAAGAATTCAATACGTATGGAGGAAGACTTTTTCGATAGTTTATGCTATAATATGGAATAGAAAAAGGGGAAAACCTTATGAATTATTTTTACCTATTATTTTTGCTTCTTGTATTTCCCTTAGTTTTGCTGCTAAGGGCTCTCGCATTTAAACCTAAAAAACCGAATAAACTTATCGTAGAAAATGTCGATATGGACTTTGATAAGGCCATAAGCCGGTTTGCAGGGATGATAAAGATTCCTACGGTATCTCACGCCGATGTCAGTCTTGAAGACCCGTCAGTTTTTAAGAAATTCCAAGCCTATCTGAACGAAGCCTACCCTCTTGTTACAAAAACCTGCCCGCGCCGAATCTTAGGGCCTAAAGGGCTACTCTATCATTGGAAGGGCAAGAGCTCCGAAAAAGCCTCGGTTTTTATGGCTCATTATGATGTAGTTCCCGTAAATCGGGAGGGCTGGAGCCGAGATCCCTTCGGGGCTGAAATTATAGATAATGTACTCTGGGGGCGCGGTACTTTGGATACTAAGTGTACCCTTTGCGGCGTAATGGAAGCTGCCGAGTATCTTCTTTCAAAGGGCTTTGTACCCGAACATGATATCTATCTTTCTTTTTCGGGAGATGAAGAACCGCACGGCCCAAGCTGCCCTGCAATAGTCGAAGAGCTTAAAAAAGAAAATATAAATGTGGAGTTCGTTCTTGACGAGGGAGGGGCCGTAGTTGAAGGCGTTTTCCCCGGCATCAAAGAAAGGTTTGCCGTAATAGGTATAGGAGAAAAGGGGCAGATGGATGTGGAGCTTTCGATGGAAAGTAAGGGCGGCCACGCTTCAACTCCTCCTAAGCACACGATTGTAGGTAAATTGGCGCAAGCCGTCTGCAATATCGAAAACAATCCCCTCCCCATGCATGTAACACCTCCGGTTTCGGCTATGTTCAATGTTCTCGGCCGTCATGCAGGCCTTGGAATGAAATTAGTCTTTGCAAACCTAAAAGTTTTTTATCCCCTATTTAACATGCTTACCAAAAAAACAGGCGGAGAATTAAATGCCATGCTCCGCACCACAACGGCCGTAACAAAGATGTCCGGCTCCGATGCCTTTAATGTTATTCCGCCTAAAGCAAGTATAGGAATCAATATCCGCTATTTAGCCGAGGACGGAAGAGAGAACATTATTTCTCATTTTAAAAGAGTAATAAAAAATGAGGATGTAAAAATTGAAGTCAAATACGATGAAGAACCCAGCCGATATTCAAAAATAGATTGCCCCGAATTCGAGCTTTTAAGCAATGCAATCAGACAGACTTGGGAAAAGACATTAGTAACTCCCTATCTGATGATGGCTTGTTCGGATTCCCGCCATTACTCAAAAATATCGGATAAGGTTTATAGGTTTTCTGCAATGCACCTAACAAAAGAGGAGAGAGGCTTAATTCACGGCAATGACGAAAGAATCCGCTTGGACGAGTTTAAACGCACCCTCGCATTTTTTGTACGTATAATGAATAAATTCTAACTTGACTGTAGACAAAAATAATAGTATCTTTAATATATTATACATATATAAGGCGGTAAATATTATGAATGAAAAAATTACAAAGGCTTTAAACGAGCAGATTAACAAGGAAATGGAATCGGCTTATTTATATTTAGGTATGGCTGTACATTTTGAAGCTGAGGCTCTTACAGGTTTTGCCCATTGGATGCAGACTCAAGCTAAAGAAGAAATGGAGCATGCTCTTAAAATATACAAATACTTGTTTGAAATAGGCGCAAAACCTGTTTTAGGAGCCATAGGAGCCCAGAGTACCGAATATGGAAAACCGATAGATGTTATCAAAAAGGTTTTAGAACACGAAAAATTTGTAACTGCTTCTATCACAAGCCTTTACGAGTTGGCCCTAGCCGAAAAAGATTATAAAACTCAAAGCTTCTTAACTTGGTTTATCAATGAGCAGGTTGAAGAAGAAGCCAATGTTACGGCTATCTTGGATAAGTTTAAGTACATCGATAGCAATACAGGTCTTATGATTTTGGATAAAGAACTGGGCGAAAGAGCTTAAATTTAAAGACGTAAAAAAAACGGCCCTTGGAGGCCGTTTTTTTCTAACAATTTACTTGCCGGTAACTATTGCAATACCGCTGCTTGCACCTATCCTTGAACAGCCCAAACCGATATAGGTTTCCGCATCTTCACGAGTGCGCACCCCGCCTGAAGCTTTTATCTTTGTATCTTTTTTTAAGTATTTTTTAAATAGTTTTATATCTTCAACCGAAGCACCTCGGGGGCCGTAGCCTGTTGAGGTCTTTATAAAATCTGCTCCGGCCTTTTCGATAATTGCACAAATATCCGCAATATTTTTTTCTTCAAGATAACAGGTTTCGACAATTACTTTAAGAAGAACATTCTTTTCATGGCAGACCTTTGTTATGGCACTCACTTCATTTTGCGTATATTCCAAATCTCCTTCTAAAAGTTTCCCGACATTTATAACCATGTCTATCTCTTCAGCACCGGCTTCAATTGCTTTTTTAGCCTCTTCTACTTTTACCTCCGTTGAAGATGCCCCAAAGGGAAAAGAAATAACGCTGCACACCTTTACATCGGAACCTTTAAGTTCATTGCTTACCAATGAAACATTGCAAGGGTTTACACAAACGGAAGCAAAATGATACTCCTTTGCTTCATTACAAATTTTAATTATGTCCTTTTCGGAAGCTGTCGGTTTAAGAAGGGTATGATCTATATATTTATTTAATTCCATATTTAAACTCCTAATTTAAAAATAATATATATTTTGCCTTTTGTCCAGCTATCAACACCTTATTCGATTTGTTCTATCAGGCTATTGATCTTTCCTATGCAGGCAGAGGCAAACCCCTTATCCGGCAACTGAGACGCAATTATTCTAAGATAGCCCAACACATCCTTTAAAGTTTTATCCGTAGAAGTTTTAGGCTCTATTGTTTTTTTCAAAGCACCTCTTACATTTAAGAGGATCATTCTTCGTTTTAACCCGACCTCTCCGGACAATTTATTTATAACATATTCCATTTGAATACGCTCATTACTTATAAGAAAATCTTTTAATTCGATGGAGGGAAGATTATCCATTAAGTCGCGCAAATAGACAAAAAGATTAACTATTTCATAACTTTCGATAATATCCAACTCTTCTTCAAATTGAGGAGATTCTTTTAAACTGTGAGGCAGAACTGAAAGATACGGTTTGTCAGAAAATTTATTTACAATTTCATCAACAGAATCGGAAGTATTCAAATCATCATCAAAGGAAGAAGGAATAAGGGAGTCGGGAGCCGTACCGGCAGGATCTAAAAAATCCTCATCATCAAAGCTTGGCCGGTCGGAAGTTTGCGGCGTTTTTTTATCTTCCTGTCTTTCAGGCAGCGGACTAGAAGCATTTTGAAATTCCGGTACTGTTTCCAATTCCGTTCCCATTTCGATTTCTTCACCTTCAGAGCCAAAGCTGTCAACTGCATCAGGCTTTGCCGCAGAAAAGGGAATATCGGCTGTGCCGGGCTTTTCGGATTTTGCAGCAGAGCTAAGATCTTGGGAATAATCCGATTCAGGCACACTTGATTGCTGCTGCGGTTGAGCTTGATAAGGAGCCGGCTCATTTGGAGGAGCTTGATATGGCTGAGATTGAGGAGCGGGAGCCCCAGTTGCGGGCATCTCTTCTCTTGCTGAAGTATCTTGAAGTTGAAACTCTTCTTCAGGTATATCGTTCTTTCGGTTCCTATTGGGTCCTGGCTTAGTCAACTCAAGAGGATCATACTCTACACCTATGTCCGGACTATCATCAATGGGTGCATCAACATAGACCAAATTATCTAACGACTCTTCATCTTCTCCTCTATCAAAAACTTCATCATCAGCCAATTCCATCAGATCATCAAAAGGCATTTCTAAATCGGGCATATCTTCAAAGCTTTCGCTGAGAGTTATTTCATCATCATCTTCAAAATTTACCGCTCCCAAATTTTCTAAATCCGGCTCAGGACTTATATCAAGTTCTTCTTGAGGAGGTTTAAGCTTATCAAGATTTTTATTCAGAATGCCGTCATCGCCGTAAGACTTAACGGCATCTTCATATAACTGAACAGACTTGGACAAACTGCCTATATCGTCATTTTCTATCTTATCCGTTTGAATATCAACAATTTTATTTGCAAGGCGAACAGCCTCAACAGTATTACCTTCATTTTTGTTCAGCTCTAAAATTGCCGCAAGAGCTTCGGTATTCTTTGCATCATTTTTTATTATTTTATTATATTCATGCTTGGCTAAATCATACCTTTTCATTTGTTCATAGGCTTTTCCTAATTTTAACCTTGCAGAAATTTCTTGAGGCTTTTCATTTAGATATTTGATAAGTTCATTTGCTGCTTCTTTATATTTATCATTATGAAAATATAAATCAGCCAATTCGGCCCTCATATTTATTTCACTTGGAGATAACTGAAGTAAGTGTTCAAAAATAAGCTCTGCTTTTTTTGTATCCCCTAATACCGAATAAAGCTTACCTTGCATTTTAAGAACATCTTTATCGCCCTTAATTTCTTTACTCAAATGATTTAAGATTTCTTTTGCCTTTGCATAATCTTCAAGCATCAAACATACTTCTGCCGTGCTCAATAATAATTCTTTATTATCAGGATTTTTCTCTTTGTTATTTATCAAAATATTATAAGCATCAAAATATCTTTTTTGAGCTTTAAGCATATCGGCATATCCAAGCACTGCAGGCAAAAAGTTTCCATTCACAGAAACGGCTTTTTTATAAAAATCTTCGGCATATTTATCTTCATGAACTTTTTCATAAAGTTTGGCTAATTTTGTAAAATTTTCTTCCGATTGACTTATTGACCCTATAATTATTTTATAGGTTTCAATCGCTTTTCTAAGTTCTTCCATTTCCACATAACAATCGGCAATGGCTGTAAGGGCTTCATACCAATTAGGTTTTGTTTTCATAGCAGTTTGATATGAATTAATCGCTTCTTTGTAAAGCTTTTCTTCCTTATATAATTCTGCAAGATTAAAATTCAAAAATGGATGGTTGGGATCCACTTTTAAGCCAATCTTATAAGTTTCAAGAGCTTTAGGGTAATCTTTACATAGAAAATATACGCTTCCTAAATGGTTATATGCAAGGGCATCATCCGGTTTTATATCCAATACATCGGTAAAACATTGTATTGCATGTTTGTAATCCCCATTTTGTTTATATGTATTACCTAGATTATAAAGAGTTGTTTCGTTTTTGCTGTCTATCGCCTTTGCCTTTTCCAAGATAACTATTGATTCATTAAACATGTTAAGGCGGCGGTAGATAACGCCCATATTATTTAAAATATCCAAATTATTGGGATTAAGAGAATTTAGCTCTTTGTATATTTCCAAACCCTTTTTCATATCGCCGGATCGGATATAGAGTTTTCCTAAAAGAATTTTTAACTGATAATACTCCTCAGGTGTATTTTTTTGTTTTTTTAATTGATTTAATAAAATTTTTTCGGCAAAAGCATAGTCACGAGATAAAATAGCTGAATTAGCCTGCTCAATTATAATGTTCAAATTACTCGCCATTCTTTCCTTCCTTTTTACTTTGCAGAGGCCGAGCCCACACCTCTTTTGAGGTCTCACCGGCATGTTCTCCATTTTCTTCATCATAAGCGGCTATTGCAAAAAAATATATTTTGCCGTTTTTTAAATTTTCTATTTTATAATTTATCACATTTCCTACATCAATCGGAGAACCTTCGCTGAAGTATTCACCTTTTTTATTTCCAAAATAAATCAGATATCCCTTTACATCGGTGTCTATAGAGGGAGACCAAGATAATTCAACCGATGAATCCCCGGCCCTTGCAATAAGCTTTGACGGAGGAAGAGGAAGATTATCTTTTTCATACTCCAAAGAAAATGAATGAATAAGTGGAGATTTAAGCCCTTCCGCATCGGGATAAATATTACAGGCAATCTGAAAAAAACGGCCCGAAATATTTTTTATCTTTTCATTAGGTCTGATACTCTTCCATTCAGGATAGCTTCCGTTCCAATTAAAAGGACTATCGGCAGCCCTGATAAAAAATTCCGCATCGGTTTGTTCGGGTTTGTCGTATAAGGCTTTTAAAACAAGAGGCTGTGATTTATTTCCTCCGGTGTCGATTATATTTGTTTCTATACGGCCTCCGTCTTGAGGATATTTTTCAAACAACGAAGATATTTCCCAAGGCATTCCGAATTGAGAAAAAAAGTTTTTTACTTTTAGTTCATCCATTAAGCCGGAATAGTTTAAGCCTATAAGTACGTCCGATGAAGTACCCAGTGCAGAATACAACACCTGATTACTCTCTCTTCCCGTCTCGGTCATATAAACAATGGCTTCGGACTTACCGTTCATCCTATATTCCAAAAGGCCGGTAGTTTCATCATAAGTAATAAGATGATGACTCCAAATTTCGGGGATTATGTTTGACTTTCCTGAAAGTCTGACATCCAGTCCCTTATTGTTTTTGTCCTGCCAAATATTTAAAAAAGACCATTCGAGCTTATTGTTAAAAATACTTGCCGCAATATTTTGATACATTGTTTTTCGGCCCTCGACCAAGGAAGTCCACCAGCGTAAAATCGTACTTCCGCTTTCCGTTGTCTGAGGACACAACCAGAATTCTATTGTAAAAGATTTTAGAATTTTAGCGCCTGCAAAAAAAGAAGTCTTTGAAGGTTTTAATGCCAAACTTTCATTATTTGAATTATAATGAAAAAGAGCCGCTCCTTCTCCGATTTTTGCCTTTTCAGCACCAAGATGGATAATGGACGAATTAGCAACGGTATAATTTCCGGTTTCTTCAATTGTGTCCTTAAAATCGAAGCTAAGGTACATATCCGTAGTTTCAGTAATATTATGAGATGCGGATGTCAATCCCAAAGATTGAAAGCCGAATTTTCCATTTCTTTGTTCTATATTGCGGGAATAGACAAGATTGTTCCAACCCAATTTTCCGCCGAAATTCAGTACCGCCTCTTCAGAAAAAGCGGAAATTAAGAGAAGATTAAAAAATACAAGGCTCACAACAGAGCTTTTTCGCAAATTCAATTTAAATTTACACATAATCTGCACTTATTATCGGCAAAAAAGCTCCATATGTCAATAAAATAACCATGTTTTTATAGATTTAGAATATTTTTCCGGCAATAATTTAATCAACAACCCTCCACACGAATAAAAAACCGGCCTAAATTAAGCTTTAACTGCCTAATCATCCAGCCGGTTTAAAACTAAAAAGACAAAATCTTTTCTACATTAAAAAGTTTAGTTAGTTTTTTTCTGTGTAAGTTTCATTATAACGTAAAAAACCGCTCCGACTACAAGACCGCCTAAACCGAATAAAATCTTGTCCCAGCTTGAATTATATAAAAGCCAAAGGCTTATTCCTACCGCCAAAAGAGAAACAACATAAACGCCGGGAATTCTAAAAGAGCCTTTCATACCGCGCTTTCTGAATACTAAAATTGCAAGACAGGTCGGTATATATTGGGCAAAACGGGAAACAACCGAAATTGCAGCAAGCTTTGAAAAACTGCCTGTTAAGCAAACCAAGGCTGTCAAGGCGGTTGTTAAAATAACCGAAATGTAGGGGACATCTTTTTTATTTCTTTTAGTTACAAACTTGGGTAAAAAACCGTCATCAGCAAGAGCTACGGCACTTCGAGGAGCTAAGAAAGAAGAAGCAACATTTATTCCGCCTATTGAAACCAAGGTTCCGGTTGTAACAACTGCTTTTGCAACGGGACCTAAAAACTTAGCGGCAGCATCTGCAACAGGGGCCTCGCTTGCTGTAAGTCCATCACCCAAAATACCTATGGCAACTACTTGAATAAGTATATAAAAAACGGAAACACCGCTGATTACCAAAACGACAGCAAGAGGAACATTTTTTTCAGGCTTATCCATATCTTCAGCGGCAACGGCAATAGATTCAAACCCCGTAAAGGCATAAAAGATTAAAAGAGCGGCAGCCCCAAAAGACGTTGTAGTTAAGGCACCTACCGACTGCATAGGTTGAAAATTATCGCCTTTTATAAAAAAGATACCTAAAAGAATAAAGAAGATAAGGGGCACCAATTTTCCGATTGTAATAACATTGTTTACGATTTTTGAAATTCGTACTCCAGCAATGTTCATCAATCCTAAAAATAAAAGAATAGCTACGGCTATAACGCTTCGCCAAAAAGGTGTTGCTGCTAAAGGAAATACACTTCCTAAAGCCGTGGGAAACCCTACAGCCATTGCAGCCCAAGCAATAACCATTATTGCCCATTTCATAAAGCCTACTTCAAAACCGACGAATTCGCCGAAGGCTTCTTTTGCATAAACATAAGGACCGCCGTTCTTTTTAAACAAGCCTCCTGCTTCAGCAAAACAAAGTGCAATCAAAATAACCAAAACGGCATCGAATAAAATAACTCCGATACTCGATACACCGACCAATTTGGCGGCCTTTCCCGGAAGCAAAAATATTCCGGTACCGACAATGGCATTTACTCCAAGAAGGCAAATACTTAAAAGTCCTAATTTACCTTTATTTTCCATTTTCAACTCCTTATATTGAAATATGATAGATAGATTAAATAGCCGAAAAATTAACAACGATTTATAAATTCTTTAAATAGATCTAATGAAGCTTTATGTACAGCCGCCGTCATTTCAGGATGAAACTGAACTCCCATCATAAACCCTTCTCCTGTGTATTCGATGGCTTCAACCACGCCGTCAGGAGCATAAGCCGTAATTTTAAAATCTTTTGCGAGGTCTTTTACAGCCATGTGATGATAAGAATTAACCATATCTTCCTTGCCGAAAACTTTTTGCATAATTGAAGCAGCTTCGGTCTTGATAGAATGAGTGCGTTCCTGCGGGCGGGCTTTTTGTACATGCTGTATTTGAATATCTCTTTTTATGAGTGAAAGATCTTGATAAAGTGAGCCGCCGAAAGCAACATTTAAAATCTGCATTCCTCTGCATATTCCCAAAATCGGCTTTTTTAAAGCCTTAGCTGCTTTGATAAGTCTCAGTTCATAAACATCCCTCTTAGGCAGAATTTCTCCAAGACAGGAAAGCGGCTCTTCATTAAAAAAATGAGGCTCTACATCATACCCGCCCATAATGATAATCCCTGAAAGATTTTCAAGCTGTCTTTGAATAGCATCTTCATCATCAATTATAGGGAGCATAAGGGGAACTCCTCCTGCAGCCAGCACCGAATTCACATAGTCGGCATTGGTGTACATTCTTTCATAACCTGCAAAAAGACTTTGCGAGGTTTCATAGAGGCAGCTGCCTGTAATTCCTATAAGCGGTTTTTTCATAATAAACTCCTGTAATAGTTTTTAAAGGATTAAAAAATCCTATTGTATCCTGATTACTTCCACTTTAAAAGCTTTTTTATTTTTTTTCCGTATCGGTCCTTTAAAGAAGAATAGATATAATTTTCGCCTATCTTTGCGGCAATTGCAATTTTCATGATGGATTTTTTAAGATATTTTATTTTTGCAGCCCTGTAAATAAATAAGCTCAAGTTGATTACGGCAATTATTAAACATGCAACAAGAATCCAACAAAAAATATCATCAGGAATGTACCCATTCGAGCTAGCAATACCACCTAAAAAAATTATCACAATAGGAAGAATAATCCATACAAAAAAATGGAAGCCGCCTGCTTTTTTTAGCATTTTATTTAATGATTTCATATCTTCTATATTATATTGAAACAGCAGGTCTATAATCAATTTAACGCCGTAAGCATCTTCTTTTGTTTCGGCAAAAAAGTCTGCATTTTCTTGTTTACCTGAATTACTTCTAAAATCTTCTCGTGAGTTATCATCATATTTTGTTTTTATTATATAGGGTTCAGCCAACTGTAGATATTTTTTTAACCGGTCAATAATTTCTTCGCCGGCATAGGCAAAAGAATTCTTGTTGCAATAAGCATAGAATTCTCTTATAAATTTATTTACATCCATGTTTTTATTACTTGCCGACATTTCAAACATTCTATATAAAAGTTCGCTGTATATCTTTTCATTTACATGCTTAAATCCGGATAAATCCAAAAAAATTGCTTTTTTGTAAAAACCGTAAAAAGTTTTTTCCGAATTTTTAATTTTCTTCAATATTTGAGTATCAAGTTCAATGATGTATTTAACAGGATCATATTTATCCAATATATCCTGCTTTAAGCCTACATTATTCGCAAGCTCAATTTCATACTCTATATGATTATCAATAGATTGCAGCACTTGAACCAATTTAGCAGTATATGAATTTAAAACATTTTCAGAATAATTTTTATTTATACCTGAAAACTTTTCTTTAATATTAGTAAAAAAATTCCACATATCATTCCTCATTTCCGTATCGCCGATTAAATCGCTTTATTTTAACCGGCTTGAGTATAGCATAAAATTATATCTTATTCAATGGAAGCTGTAAAAGGCTTATCGGATAAAATTGATTTCCACGATACACAAACTTGACAAATTGAATAAAATTGAATATATTTGAAGAGGAGAAAAACAAGTGCAAAAGACCATTACCATACGTATAGACAATACTATATACGATATATTTAAAAAAGCAGCCGAAGGACAAAAACGAACTATTTCAAATTATATGGAATATGCAGCATTAAACTATACCATTAATGAATCTATCGTTGATGATGAAGAAATGCAGGAAATACTCGAATTCGAAAAAGACTTAAAAAAAGGCCTGTCGGATATATCTGCAGGAAGGTATAAAGTAATTGACTAACTATAAAATTGCAGAAACAGCGGCTTTTGAGAAAAAAATAAAATCAAAAAAGTACGAATTCCTATATCAAAAAATAAAAAACTATGTATATCCTATATTAAGAAAAAATCCGCATTTTGGACCTAACATAAAAAAATTAAAAGGCATTTACAAAGAGATATACCGCTTTAGATTAGGAGACTTTCGTCTTTTTTATAAAGTGTCAGAAGAAAAAGTCATCGTATTTATTATTGACATAGAAGCTCGAAAAGATGCTTATAAATAAAAAATGGAGCTTGACAAGGCGTACGATATATGGTACGCTTTAATCATAAGGAGGTGTTCAAATGACGATAATGACAGCAACAGCAGCTAGAACAAATTTATATAATCTTATTGACCGGACAAAAGAATTTCACGAACCGATTATTATTTCAGGAAAAAGAAATAATGCAGTATTGATATCGGAAGATGATTGGAATTCAATTCAGGAAACATTATATTTATGTTCTATTCCGGGAATGAGAGAATCTATTCTTGAAGCGAGTGAAGAATCTTTGGAAGAAAGCGTAAAGGAACTGGATTGGTAATGTGGAATGTAGTTTATTCAAAACAAGCTGCAAAAGACAGTAAAAAAATTGAACAATCCAATTTAAAAGAAAGCGTTAAGAGATTGATAGAAGTTTTGAAAAACGATCCATTTCAAAATCCGCCGCCTTATGAAAAATTAATAGGTGATTTAACAGGAAAGTTTTCAAGAAGAATAAATCTTCAGCATCGGCTTGTGTATGAAGTTTTTGAAAAGGAAATGATTGTTCGTGTTCTTCGAATGTGGACTCATTATGAGTAAAATATAACCCCCGCTTCAAAGCTGGGGTGCGAGGCTTTATAAAAAGATATGAATTGTTTTAAGATTATTATCGAATTACAAGATATTCTCTTCCCCAAATTTTATACAGCAATGGATTCTGAAAATAATGAATACATATTTTTAAAAACTCAAGATTCAATGATAAATTCATTGGATAAAGTATCTGATAAAACACAATTAGAGGCATATGAAAATCATATTCATATTTGCGGTAAAGTTAAAAAACGTGCTCAACATATAGCCGTAACTTCTGCAAAATTAATTACGAAAAATTTAATTGAAAATTTAAAAACAAGCTTTCCAAATAAACATTTTTATGTCTATTTGGATTGTGATTTTAACGACCACATTATAGTAAGATTTCATCAATTATGGGAGAATGAAGAACCGTATTATGATGTAAAAGATTTTCCAAATATCGAGGTATTTAAAATTTAAGCTTAAAATCCCAATTAATAGCTTAGGTTCTTTAATTAAAGTAGATGCGATAAATATTTCTGCATATCATTTGGCAAAAGAAATCAATGTTCCTGAAACAGCCTACATCCATCTTTGTAGAAACAAATTTTCTTTTCATGAACGGAAAGATTTTATTTGACAGCGTCACAGATAAATTTAAATGGTTTTTGCAAATGAAAACCCTTGTGTTTTATAGCGGTCTCCACTTTTGTGTAATTCTTGTGTTTTGTTTAAAATAAAAAAATGATTTTTAGTTTTTAAAAGGTATGGAAAATAAAAGCCTGTTTTAGTCTTTCAAGCTAATAAAAAGAATTGTTGAGCAGTAGTGTTAAATTTAAAAATATTTTACAAAATGGCGTTAAGTTTCGTAAAATAAAAATCATTTTTTAAGTATTGGTGTTCAAACTCCCATCACAAAACAACAATTCATCGCCAGGTATAAAAGGATTATTTTGTAACTTTGCACATTCACGAAAAGACTGTAATAGTATACCTGAAGAACCTGTAAACAAATCATTTGAAATTTTATAAAGTTCATCACCAGGAAACCCGGTCAGATTGTCTATTTCAACATAGTGGAAATTCAATAAGTCCAATAAATAATTAATATGTGAATCTAAGTTTTTCATACCAAGAATCAGTTTACAATCTTGCAAAAATGAAATTATGCCAGTACAACCTCTCAAATATCCAGGATATAAAATAAAAGTAGCTCTGCAAGCTTCTATCATTTCAGTAATTAAATTCAAATACTTTGGCAATTTAGTGATTTTATAAAATCTAATCAAAACACATCCTATCCCTGCAATTCCATTATGAATATATGGAGAATACACCGGTGGTTTTACCCCTATAGGTTTGCTATTTATAGATAAGAAACCATTTTCATTAACTAATAAACGACTCAAATCACTTTCTAAAGCTGAAACAGCTAATGAAAGTGTTTCTTTATCTTTTGTTTGCAAATATAACAATAATAAAGAGTAAGCGATACCTGAACAACCTCTTGTAAAACCAGAATAACAATCGCCTTCTGAATCTTTCCAGACAAGCATACCATCTTTTTTTATAGCAGAAGTAATAATTTTTTTAGCATATTCTTCAGCAAATTTCAAATACAAAATATCATCACTTTCTTTATAAAAAATTAAATTAACAATAAGGTTACCCGAAAGACCATAAGCAAAATCATAAATATTATGTGGTCTTTCCAAATTTACCCTTTCCAAAACAATTTTGGCTTCTTTCCTAAATCCGAGCTTTAGCAATACATACGCAATACCTGACAACCCAATATATAATCCATTGGAAAATAAAGTAGGCCTCTTATAAAAATCAGCCATAAATTTTGTAACAATAAAATTATACTGTCCTGAACCTTCACATTTCAACAGTTTTTCATAATAGCTTATAGAATAAACCATACCAAACATGCCATAGCCAAAGCTGTATTCATTTGTATTTATAGATTGCGGATCTGATGCTAATGGACTTTTACCATCTGTAAACAATTGAATATTATTAAGTATTGACTTACATAATAAATCATAATTAATTGATTTTTTTATTTTATTAGTAAAAATTTTATTTTCAATTTTATTTTTGCATTTTAAATCTTTTAAAACATCTTTTGTATTTTTATATTTAAATTTTATTAATTTATATATTAAATTTAACAACTCAACAGGCACATCAGTTTTATCATAACAAATACTTAAAAACTCTAAAATTTTTTCTTCACATAACTCATATAATGAGTTATAAGGAGCTATACAATACATAAGAACTAAAGCAACTTTATACAATTCAATTTCATAAATACTATGATCATTTCTTGAATAATTAAACCCAGGCGTAAACAAACCAACAAAATAATCAGTTTCAGTATTAGAATCTATTTTACATGCAGTTTCTAAATCTATAAATCGTAATTCTCGAGAATCGGCATCAAATATAATATTACCAGGAGAGATATCTCTTAATACTATACCAATAGAATGAATTTTATCAAGATTCTCAAATAAAATGGCCGCTATTTCTAAAACCTCATTGTAATAATTAATTAAATTAACCTGCATTTGCTTTTCATTTTTTATTGGATTGAAATATGGTGATTTTGAATGTGGATAAGACCTTAATGTTACCCCTTTAACATATTCTTGTACAAGATAGACATTTCCAAATTCTTCTATTTTTTCAATTGGATTCGGCGTACATTTCTGATTTTTTAATTCCAAAAGAATTTCGTATTCAGATGATGTCCGTTGAACAGCCGAAATATAACTATTATCCAGCCCGCTGTTTTTTCTAGCTTCTTTTATTATATAAACAAAACCATTTCTTTCTCCTTTATATACTCCTCCTTGTGCAGAAAAATGCAGGCATGATTTTATAAGATATTTTTTTAACAAAATAGAATCTTCATTATTAGAAATAGCATCATATTTTTTATCACTAATCCAATCAGGTACTTTATAATAGGGTAGTCGCTCATCTGTCACTAAATCATTTTTGTTATCAATGATTTTAGTTGCTAGAGTCCCATAATTATCTCGAAAGGTAATAGGATTTATCTCACCATACCGATAAAATAAGATTTTAGAATCTTTATAGCATTTATCTGACAATATATATGGTCCATCATATTCTTTTAACATAACATAAAGTTTTTCAATAATATCATCAAAGTCTTTTTGTTTTGGATACATAACAATATACTTACCACTACTAACCCTATTTATATTTTTTGAATTAATATGCACATAATTATTTAAATTAGAAGCAAATTTAAATGATATTTCATTTTCAAAAGCAAATTTTGATACTTTTTTAAGTACCTCTATATGATTATCTAAAGTTGCAGATATATGAATTTTCCAACCTGATATATTTTGCTCTTCACCAAAGTCAATATATGTCCATGGAAATTTCCCCATAGAAGAATGATGTTTAGTGTATACTATCTCACTAAGAACTGAATAATAATAATCATTTTTATTCAGTTTATGATAAGCTTTTATGTCATAATATAATTTATTTTTCCAAATATAATTTAAATGATTAATTTCTGCTAAATCTCTCATCTCAAATCCTACTTATCTCTCATTTATACCATTGCTGCTGAGTTTTGAATAACTTGCCATACTCTGTATCTTTAAGCATTAAGTCATCATGCTTGCCGCTTTCAATAATTTCGCCATTATCCATTAAAAGGATTTTATCGGCTCTAGTTGCAATCCCGATTCTGTGGCTTATAATAATTTTTATACTATGAGTTTTATTATCAAGCATGCTGTTAAGTAAATCCATTTCAAGCAGCGGATCTATTGCCGAAGTCGGCTCATCAAAAATAATGATACTTGCATTTTTGAAAAGGCCTCTTTCAATAGCAAGTTTTTGCCATTGTCCCATAGACAAGTCAACTCCGCCAAATTCTCTTGAAAGCATTGTATTTTGTTTATCAGGTAAGGTGTCTGAAAGTTGCTCTACCGCTTGCGAAATTTTCTTTACCGATTTAGTTACATCTGCCACATTAATATTTTCTTCCAAGCTCAGATTATAGCGATTAAAATTTTGAAAAACTGCGGAGCTGTTTTTTTGCAACAGCAAATGAGCTTCTTCAGATGCGTTTTTTGATTCATTTATTATAATCTCACCTGAAGCGGGTTGATACAGTCCCAGCAATATTTTTGAAAGCGTTGACTTTCCACTGCCGTTTTTTCCTACGATACAAATAGCTTCACCTGCATTTATTTCAAGGTTCACCGATTTAAGGGCTTTTTTCTCGCTATTAGGATATGAAAAAGAAACATCAGTAAGGCGTATTTTTTTAATTTCCATTTCCCCGGTTTTATTTTTATTAGAAGTTTCTTTAGTCATAACGGCATGAAAAAATTTCATTCCCGTGTAAGAATCTGCAAGACCGGCAATATGATAATTAAACAATTCCTTAAAATGCGAAAACAATAAATTAACACTTGCAATAATCGCAACAATAGTCCCCGCTTTTATTGAACCTGCCTTTGACAAACAATAAACAACAACAAAAATACTTATGAAGCCTAAAAATTGAGATGCATTAGTTATAATCCCAATCCAAGTTAATTTTTTTATTTCCTTCGTTTTATACTTTTTAAATAATTTTGCCGACGAATTAAATTTTCCAATAAAAAAATTAAAAAGTGCCAGATGTCTACTTTCCTTAAAAAAAACTTTATCGGTGATACACGATCCATACTTATTCATTTGCCTTCTGTACATTGCCGACTTATCTTCGCTTTCACTTTTATATTTATTTTTAAAAACATAAGTAAACATGGTTGGGATAAAAGCTCCTAAAACAACAATTAAAAGAAGCGGATTTATCGAAGCCATATAAAATGCTACCAGAAGAACATAAACAACACTTTGTGCAATAATAAGTTCAAGATTAATAAGACCGTCAATTGAACCATCTAAACCGTTTTTTGCTTTATCTAAGGAATCAAGAAAATCCGGCTTTTCAAATTCAAGTACATCAAACGAAGCAACTTTATTAAAAAAGTCAGTTTTTAGTTTTCCTGTAACAAGCATTCTTTGCTTATCAAAATAATAATTTAAAATTGCATTTGAAAATTCTCGCAACAAAATAATTAAAGAAAAAAATCCAAAAGCATACAAAACGGTATTTTTTACTGCTGATGAATTTAACAGAGTTAAACTTTCTGTAAGTTTTCCAATAAAAAATATATATCCAAAAGCTAATAAGGCATCAAAAACACACAAAGTAACGCAAAATAAAAACAAAGCTTTTTTAGCTTTAATCATTCTTGCAATTTCATAAAATAAAATTTTTATAAAAGATTTTTTCATACATACCATCCTTTTTGAGCTTCATACATTTCTTTATATAAACCATCCGCTCTTTCAAGTTCATCATGACTACCCTTTTCAACAATAGTACCATCAGACAATACTAATATTTCATCTGCAAGTTTTGCCGCTCCAAGTCTATGTGTAATTATTATAGAAGATTTTCCCGAAATAAATTTCAAGAAGTTATTATAAACTTTTGACTCTGCATCAGGATCAAGAGACGCTGTTGGCTCATCTAAAATATAATAATTACCCATAGCAAATAAACTTCGCAATAAAGCAATTTTTTGCCACTCACCAATAGACATATTTATATTATTTTCACTCAAGTAACCCAAATCCGTGTCCAATCCTTTTTCAAACTTGGCTATATCAAAAAATAGCTCGTGCATTTGTTTTAAAATTTCTTCATCAAAAACCGAAGCTTTATCAAAAATAATATTCTCTCGTAAAGTTATTTCATATTTTGCAAAATCTTGAAACGCAACCGAAAACAGCTTATTAAAATCTTGTATGTCTTTTATATTTACACCGTTAATTAGAATTTCACCGGAATAATTTTTATAAAGGCCTAAAAGCAATTTCGTTATTGTTGTCTTTCCCGCTCCGTTTTCTCCTACCAATGCATACGATTTTCCTTGTTCAAGTTTAAAGCTTACATTTTTAAGAATCTCTTTTTCCGTTTCAGGATACGTAAAAGAAACATTCTTAAATTCTATATCAATATTTTCAGGAAAATCGGTGTATATTTTTTTTTCACTATTCTTCAATTCAAAATCGGTTTCTTTAATTTCTTCAGATAAATTTTCAAAACCGAAAATCGTTTTAAGGAAAACATTTGTCTTGGCTATTTCATGAATTGATTGCGTTAAGTTCCATGAAATAGCAGAACTCATTATTAAAAGTTCATTTGAAACTGCGGAAAAAGAACCTATCGATAATGCTCCCTTGATAACATTGAGCAACATAAAAAACATCATACCTAAAAATGAAACGGTAATGAGTCCCGAAGTAAGTTTGGTTCCTGCATAACTTTTCCTTTTTACTGACAAGAAAATATCCGTCGCCTCATTGTATGATGTAATCCATCTTTGTGCAAAATACCGTATATAATTAAAAAGCGTTCTTTCTTCAGCATATTCCTTATCGGTAAGAATTTTTTCATAGTCATCCATACGGCGGCTTATTTTTTGAAATTGAGCAAAAGCCTCATAATCGTCTTTTCCTGTTTTTAACGATACCATTACAACCGGTATAAGTAATATGAACATGACTAAAGCCATCATCGGGGAAAACATCATAAGATAAGCGGCTACTGAAAGTATTTTTAAAAGCAATTTTAAGAAAACAAGATAAGAACTAAAACCGGAAACAAGTATACTAGGCACACCGGCCTTGACCTCTTTTATTAAATCGTTCGTAGCGGAATTTTCGATATGTTCATACTTTAATCGTGAAATCTTTTCTATATTTACAGAACGAAGTTTAATTTGCAAATTCAGCAACAACCGGGAAATAAAATTATTTAAAAAATTTTGACTGAAATAACTAAGCAGCGCAACAACAATAAACACAGGAATGATAGATATCAGATTAGTATTTTTTCCGGCAATGCCATCAATAAATTTTGAATATACACTTATATATGCAAAAGGAATAAGACCTAAAGCGATTCTCAATAATATTATCGTTATCGGCAAAATTTTACCTGCACTGGATACATAGCCGTACAGTTTTTTGAAATGAGAAAAATAAGATACATGTTTCATACCGTTTATTTAGATAAACACCTCATTATTAAAAAAACGCTTATTTTTAATAAAAATAAGACCAATCAATTCATCTGAAAATTGAACACTATTATAAAAACTTTTCGTTTTTCTTTTCAGAAATCAAAGAAATAGCTATACAAAATATTAAATTCTGTATAGCTATAAAACATACATTACTTGTCTCCGTCAGGATCCAGGCCACTGTTGCAACTATGATGGTTGCATGAGCCCCAACTGATAGCAAAAATAACTGAATCATCATTTTTTGCATCCAGCTTTTGTAAATCCAATAGCTTATCCATAAAAGTGCCTCCTTAAATATAAATGTCTTTAAATTATACTATATTCCTAAATGAATGTCAAATCTTTTTTGCATTTATATATTTTCAACTTTTGAACAGATAATTGATAATAAGTCTAATACAAAAATATTTGTCCGACATGTATTTTTAAATATTTAAAAAATTGCTATCTTGAAATTTTATGTTTTTCCGGTAAAATAAAATCGTAACCGAAAGAAAAGCAGCTATACTGCCAGTGGTATAACAAGTGCTGCAAGCTGACAACTGGGACAAACCGGCCTTTTCTTTTTCCTTGCGAAGCCTTTTGATAACAAGGTTTTGTTGTTCTCTTAAAAACACACTTATTCATAATATTTTAACTAAATATAGTATTGATACAATTAAAAATAGCATGATATAATTATAAATATAGTTATGTTAACCTATCTAAAGGCAGGTATACAAAACCAATCCGACATTTTGCGCTCCCAAAAAATCCTCTGCGTTCTTTGCGCCCCCTGCGGTTAAATACCGAGTCCCAGCTGTTCGCAATGTCAGGTTGAAACGGGTGTTAGGCTTTAATTTTTTATTATCGCTTATAAATTCTTTAGGTGTTTGTACTATTATTTCCCTTTCTTTATAATCTTTTATATTTCGTGTTAATAATATTTTTATTCCATACCTCATTGCCGTATAATATTGTAAAGCATCTTCGAAATCTGAGAACTTTGAATTCAAAGCTAAATCTACTTCTTTTTCTTCTACCGGTATTACTTTAACAAGCAACCTCAGTTTCCGTAATGCTTCTTTTGATTTTTGTATACCTAATAACTTATATTTTCTAAATCCTGCTCTTTTATAATGCCGCTCAATTCTTTGACCAGCGGAGATATTTCTTCTATCCTTTGATTTATACCCATTGAATTATTAAAAAGATCTTCAACAAATTTTGACATACTTTTTTTATTTTTGACCGCATAATGTCTCATCGATTCAGCAATATTTTTATCTATTTTTAAAATCAATTCAGTTTTCATTTAGTCACCTCTCTGATATTATATCATAAAATCTGCAAATGATATAGTGATTTAGTGATAACATTATTATTTTTACTTCTGTGCGATAGTAAGTCTAACGGGCGGCGGATAAGCTGCATTGCCGCAAAGGCAATGTCAGGTTGAAGCGGGTGTTAGGTATTTTTATGCATACACATAAGTCTTTATTTCTTCAAGCTGGGGAGCAAGTTCCAATTTAGCATTCCGAATATCTATGTCATTCTGTAATGACATAAAATATCCATCGGACACTCCGAAAAATTTTGCAAGACGCAAAGATGTATCTATGGTAATTCTCCTGCGGTTATGAAGAATATCCTGAATACGGGAAGTTGGAACATTTATTTCTCTTGCAACTTTATAGGCTGAAAGACTAAGAGGAATGAAAAATTCTTCACTAAGGATTTCTCCCATTGTAGGTGTTTCAATATAATTAGACATGGTTCGCTCCTAGTGGTAATCCACAATTTCTACATCATAATAATGCCCATTTTTTTCAGTAAAACAGACACGCCACTGATTATTTATACGGATTGAATGCTGACCTTTTCTGTTTCCAACAAGAAGTTCCAGGTGATTGCTAGGCGGCACTCGTAAATCTTCCAGACACTTTGCGTTATCCAGCATCATCAGTTTACGCAAGGCGGCTTTCTGTATTGTAGTAGGAAGCCGTTTAGAAAACTTCTGATCATAGATAAGTTCAGTATCTTTATCCGCAAAACTCTTTATCATAATCACATTATATACCTTTCACATGTATATGTCAAGCAGATAATAGTGTTGAAATCGACATAAAGCCACATACTACCACTAACTTTTTTTCCTGAAAGTTCAATTCTATTTAAGAAAATAGGCTAGACTTGTTTTCTTAAATATTTTTTATTAATCTGTTAATCTGTGAAATATTTTTCTTTTTTATATATATTTTTAAGAATTCGTATTTACATGTCAAGTCGATTATTCCAATAGCATCACATATTATTTTCCAATTAATCTATTTCAGTTCTAGACTTATTTTCAGTTGAACATCACTATAATATTTCAAACAACCACTCAAAAATAGCTCAAGCTATAGAAACAAGCGACAAAGACTGTATGATTACACCCTACATATAGTATAATCATACAGTGATAAATAGACTCATCTATTCATTATCATCGTCATCTTTCTCTTTATCGTTATCATCATAATGGATATGACCGCTTCCGAATGGAGTATCAAAATCGATGTCTAAGATAACTTTATTTGTAATATCAATATCAGACATAAAACACCTCCTATAAATTTATTTTTAGATCGATAAATGTTATAGGTCGGTTCCGAACCTGCCTGCCTTTAGGCAGGTCAACCTAACATAGGTTCGCAACCGATATACGGACAAACCTCGTTGCGGTTAAATACCGAACCTCAGCTGTCCCTGCCGGCAACGTTCCCCTTTAATTGATTTTTTCCCGTCTTTGTGATAAACTTTCAAGCGGTTAAAGGATTGAAGATTTAATGAAAGAAAAAAAAGAAATTTTTACACTTTTACATCAAGATGCGGCTTCACCTGCAAGGACGGGAGTTTTGGAGCTGCCTCATGGAAAGGTGCTTACTCCGGCCTTTATGCCTGTTGGAACAGCGGCTACCGTAAAGGCGATGACAAAGGATGACTTAGACGAAATAGGTTTTGAAATTATTTTGGCCAATACATACCATCTTTTTTTACGGCCGGGAATTGAAGTTATAAAAGCGGCAGGGGGCTTACACGGCTTTTCAGGCTGGAAAAAAAACTTTTTAACCGATTCAGGGGGCTTTCAAGTTTTTTCGCTTTCACAATTAAGAAAAATTACCGAAGAGGGTGTAAAATTTCAAAGCCACATAGACGGAAGCCGTCAATTTTTAAGCCCTGAAATTGCGGTAGAATTGCAGACGGGCTTTAACAGCGACATTCAAATGCAGCTGGACATCTGCTCTTCTTTTGGGATAAGCAAAACCCAAACCCTTGCCGACCTTAAAATAACTATGAACTGGCTCGACAGAGCCTTTGCAGCTTGGCATAATACCCCCGATGAATATGACGGAGCCCTCTTTCCTATCGTGCAAGGCGGGTTCTTTGAAGACCTAAGACTTCAAAGCCTTGAAGCTATCTTAAAGCATGAACCTAGGGGAATTGCCATAGGCGGCCTTTCCATAGGAGAACCTAAAGACCTCTACCAAGAATATTTGAGTTTTACTGCAAAGCATATCCCAAAAAATAAACCTCTCTATGTAATGGGAATAGGAACCCCCGACTACATCCTCGAAGCCGTAAAAAACGGAGTCGATATTTTTGATTGTGTACTGCCTTCCCGAAATGCCCGGAATGGAAACCTTTTTACCCATGAAGGAGCCATTTCAATTAAGCGGAAAGAATACGAGTTCGACTTTAACCCGATCGATTCTCAATGCAAGTGCAAGGTTTGCCGACAATATACAAGGGCCTATTTGCGGCATTTATTTAGAACAAAAGAAATTTTATACTCAATGCTTGCAACTTATCATAACTTGGCTTTTTTATATAGTATGGTACAAGACATAAGAGAGGCCATTCAAAACGATTCTTTTAACGATTATTATAAAAATTTTTTAAAGAAATATGAAAACCGTTTAGAATAAGTATTTTGTAAGCCTTAAAATCGGTAGTGTTTTGTAAGGCAAAAACTTGTATCACGGAGGATAATTTATGAAAACCCTAAAAAAAGAATTAAACTTTTTTTTAAAACCCGGCGTGCTAAGCCTCCTATTTATTTTAAGCTTAGCAGTTCTACTTGGAGCCAAAGAAACCGCCCAGCCTCCTTCAGAAAATCAGGCAACTCAAGCTGATGAAAAAAAGAAAAAAGAAGTTTCGGAATTTGAAGAAAAAAGAGATACGATTCTTTACGGCATTGGCGACGATATCTTGGAACTTATAAAAAAACTAAAAGCCGATGAAGATGACCGCTTTGATGCCGATTTGCAGAAAGTATTTGCCGAGACCAAGATTCCTGCAATCAGAGAAGCCTTATTTGCTTACTTTGCCGAAAAAAAGAACGATTGCTTAAAGACCGATGCCCTCATGCTCTTGGAAAATAAAGATGACGCCCCCCAAGAAACCGTCCGTTCGGCGATTTCCTACATACGGGAACTTGAGATATATGAAGGCATAGATTTTTTAAGGCAAATCTTAAAAGATGAACAAGACGAATACAGGGACCTTTGTATTTCTGCAATAGGAAAGATAGGAAAACCGGAGGATGCAGTTTTTCTTACAGAGCTTTTTGATTCTGAAAGTTCCGATGACGAAAAAAAATCACTAATAATAAAACAAAACATAATGTTTGCCTTGGAAGATTTGCACACCCCCGAAATCAGTGATTTTTTAATTAGAGTCGCTGAAGACTCCGATGAAAATTCCATCATAAGAGGCAGTGCTGCTTCAGCTCTTGGAAAAATAGGCAACGAAGATGCTGTTCCGATTTTGTCGGAACTTTTTGAAGATAAGGATCCGGTTTTAAGAACAGCTGCGATAAAGGGCATTGCAAGCTTTAAGGACGAAAAAGCCAAAAGCATCTTGACCCAAGCCTTTAAGGATTCTTATTATAAAGTAAGACTGCAAGCCGTTCAGTCCGCAAAAGAAGAAAAAGCAGAAGATGCCGTTCCGTTTATTTTATACCGTGCAAAAAAAGATCCTGAAAATGTTGTAAAACTGGCCGCCATAGAAGCCCTCTCCCATTTTAACAATGCGGAAGCAAACGAATGGCTCATAGATTCTTTTAATGAAGAAATGACAGGCTTATCAATCCGCTTAAAAATTGCCGAAAGCCTTTTAAAGAATAATTTTAATGTAATTTTTGATGATGTAAAGAAGGCTGCATTAAAAGCTATTTCAGACAAGAAGCAAAATAAATTTTCCGCAGAGCTGGGCAAGGTTATTTCAAAAGTTGAAAACAGAGGAACAGCCCCCATAGCCGAGGCCTATCTAAATCATAAGGATCCGATTTTTAAGAGTATAGGGCTTGATATGTTTAAACGGAATAGATATCCCGAGCTGGTGTCCCTTGTTTCCTTAATTGCCGAAGACGAAAAAAACGGAGCTTTAAGCCGACGAGCTAAAGGCCTCTTACAATCCGGTAATACAAATAGCTCTCAAAACAATCAAACAGGCACTAAATAAAAATGGCAAACCGCTCTTGGTCTTCCGAAGCCCTTGTTCTTTCATTGAAGACATTCGGGGAGGGGCACAGAAACGCCCTTCTCCTCTTACCAGATACGGAACACTCCTGCAAGCTGGTAGATGCAGCCGTATTCGGCGGGCCTAAAAGCAAACTGCGAAGCATGGTCATTCCTTACCACACGGGAGAAGTTTGGATTTATTCCAACCCCATAAAAAATTCAAACAAGATAAGCGACTTTAAGGTAAGCGACTACCGCATAGGCCTCAGCGATAACCTGACCCGTATTTGGTGTGCCGCCTTTGCAGCCGAATTAGCCGTAAAGCTTAAAGGAAACATCGATTGGCAAATCATAAATTCCTTTTTAACGGGAATTGCCGTTTCTTCCGAAAGCGAATGTAGAAAAGCCCTGCTCCGTTTTTTGTGGAGGGTAATCTCCTTATCGGGTCTTGCCCCGGATATGGAACATTGCTGCCGCTGCGGAATAAGGGTTTCAAGTAAAATGCCGGAAACGGATTGCCTTAATAAAAGTGTTTCAGCCTTTTCTTACACCGAAAAAAACTTTTTTTTCGTTCCGCATGAAGATTCTTGCGTTTGCAGTTCCTGTCTTGATAAACACGAACCGGCCTTTCCCCTTTCAGGCGAAAGCCTTTTATACCTCTTTGCAGTTCAAAATCTTATCCCTAAAATTTCAAGAGAATTAAACCTCTCGGATCAAACCTACGCTGAGTTAAAAGATTTTTTATTCTATCTTATAAGGCTCGCTGCAGGTTCAAATTTTAAAACCCTCGAATCCTGTGATTTTTTGTTGTAATTCAGGCAATTTTAAACTCATTTTGCAAACGCAAATAAAACGCAAAAAAATGCGTTGCATTTACGTTTGTTATGTGGTATACTAATACAATAAACAAATCAGGAGTTTTACTATGAAAGAAAATAGATTTACGGAATTTAAAGAAGACCTTAGTTCCGGCTTTTTAAAAACGGTTTCGGCTTTTGCCAACTTCGGTACCGGAAAAATATTGTTTGGAATTAAAGACGACGGTTCTATAAAAGGAATTCAAAATCCTTATAAGATGTGTTTGGATATTGAAAATAAAATCAATGACAGTATTCACCCAAAGCCTGATTTTTCTTTTTCCATTAACCGCAGCACCGGTGTAATCACATTAGAAGTAAAAGACGGAGCATTTAAACCCTATTTATATAAGGGAAAAGCATACAGGCGAAGCGATACGACTACCGTAGAAGTAGATCAAATTGAATTAAAACGGCTGATTTTGATGGGAGACAACATGTCCTTTGAGGAGCTGCCGTCCCCTGCACAAGATTTGACCTTTGAGTCCTTTTTTCGGATTATTCAACAAAAATTAAAACTGGAAAGCTTAAGTACCGATGTCCTAAAGACTCTCGGCTTTTATACGAAAAAAGGAGAGTTTAATCATGCTGCTGCATTATTTGCAGATAAAAATAACTTCTCCGGTATTGATATGGTTCGGTTCGGAGCCTCAATCAGCGAAATTTTAGATAGGGATATTTTGACAAATAAATCAATCTTAGAAGAATATAATCAGGCAATTTTCTTTTTTGAAAAATATTATCAATATGAAAAAATTGAAGGAATGGAGCGGAATCTAATTGAACGCATACCTATAGAAGCTTTCCGAGAAACTCTTGCTAATGCAATCGTTCATAGGGTTTGGGATATTCCGGCACATATTCGTATTGCTATGTACCCCGATAGAATAGAAATCTATTCCCCCGGCGGATTACCCTCAGGTATCAGCAAGGAAGAATATTTGAAGGGCTATATCTCCAGATTGCGGAACCCGATTATAGCCAATGTTTTTTTTAGATTACACCTAATAGAAATGTTTGGAACAGGTATCAAGCGTATCATGGACTGCTATGAAGAATATGATGTAAAACCGATTTTTGATATTTCAGAAAACAATATTTGTGTAACTCTTCCCGTTGTCGACCGAAAAAAAGAAGTAAATTCGGATGAAATGATTATTCTGGAAATTTTGTCAAAAGGAATACGATTATCCAGCAGTGAACTGGTTTTAAAAAGCGGCTTTGGAAAGAATAAGGTTGTAAGACTTATCGGTTCTTTACTTGAAAAAAACTATGTTCAAAAAGAGGGAAGCGGCAGAGGCATAAAATATCATGTATAGGGAACCTTGAAAAACTTCAGTTTTTTGAGGTTTTTCTTAGATTTCTTTTTAAAAAATTACTATTTATTTCATCTATCTCGTACAATAATATTGAGAGGTGAAAATGAAAAATCAAAATTTAAAAGAAAACGATGAGTTGTACCGATGGGAGGATACGCCGGATGATCTTTATTGTCCCTTTGTCTGCGAGACCGATAATCCCGAATACAGTTTGGAAAAAACCGAAGATGCCGTTGCAGTTTGTGCAAAAAACGTTTTCGGTATTCCGTCGCTCTATCCTTGGCAGAGGCTGGCGATAGCCAACATTCTAGATGCGGTTCATGCAGTGGATGCCCGCATTGAAGCCGAACAAACCGAACTTAAAAATAAAGACGGGGAAGATTCGGACAAAGATGCAAAAACAAAATTTCTGCAAAAAATTACCTTAAACACCGAAGAAGAAAAAATAACGTCCCTTTACGATGAGGATGGAATTATGCGGGGCAGGCAAATTATTCTCCTTCCCACAGGAGCCGGAAAATCTTTGTGCTTTCAAGTTCCGGCCCTCCTGCTGGACGGGCCTACAGTAATCATCTATCCCCTCCTAGCCCTTATGAGCGATCAGTTTAGGCGAATGGCGGAGGGAGGACTTGAGCCTGTTATCTTTAAGGGCGGGCAAACTAAAGAAGAAAGAGAAGCCCAGCTTGCACGCATGGAAGGGAGCGACGGCAAGCCTCCTGCAAAGCTCATAATTGCAAACCCCGAAGTTCTTTCAGGCGGAACTCTTATAGATAGGATTGCAGCATGCAATGTGGTTCACTTGGCAATAGACGAAGCACACTGCGTTACCGAATGGGGAGACAGTTTTAGACCTGCCTATCTTGAGCTTACAAACATAATCAAAAAGCTTCATCCATTCGCCGTTTCAGCTTTTACGGCAACGGCGAGTCCTCCGGTTTTACAGCGTATAGCCGAAATTCTTTTTGAGGGCAGGGCTCATTTGGTTCGAGGCGAATCGGACAGAACAAATATAATTTATTTTGTAAAGCATTGCAGGGTAAAAAATCCTGCCCTTCTGGAAGAGGTGCAAAAAAGAAAAAGACCTATGGTTATTTTTTGTTCCAGCCGAAAGGGAACGGAACAGACGGCCTCATTTTTGCGCCTTCGTTTAAATGATGAAAATATAAGATTTTATCATGCAGGCCTCGAAAGAGAAGAAAAAGCCGAAACAGAAAAATGGTTCCATGAACATAAAAGCGGTATACTGATATGTACATGTGCATGGGGGATGGGTGTTGATAAGAAGGATGTTAAAACTGTAATTCACATGGATCCTTCTCCTACTGCCGAAGCCTATATTCAAGAAGCAGGAAGGGGCGGGCGTGACGGGAGCATTGCCGAAGCAGTTCTGCTATGGTCGCCTTCCGATAAAAAGAGGATAGAGCTTTTGCCCGAAAAACAGCGTCTTAGGGCAGGAGTTCTTAAAGACTTTGCCGAAAGCGGAAAGTGCCGCAGGGCGGTTCTATTAAAGGCCCTCGGTGAAACAAGGGCAGAAGCTTCCAATCCTGATGAAGAAGTAATCGCCTGTTCGGGCTGCGATATTTGTAATAAAACGGCGGTTCAATATCCCGAGGACGAAAAGCTTTTTATAAAGCTTATAAAAGCAAATAAAAGAATTTTTACTCAAAATGAAGCAATCGATTTTTTTTCTTCAAAGAAAACATTTTGGGAAGCCGGGGATGTAAAGCGTTTAAGTGCAGAGCTTCTCGAAGAGGGGCTTATCAAAAAATTGAAAACCCCTCTTTGGAAGGATAAGCTCAGTGTTTAGTTAAGTTTAAAACTTGATAAGTTTAAAAACTTTCTTCCAAACGGGCAAAATAAGCTTTGGGATGAGCACAGGCAGGACATTTTTCGGGAGCGTTTTTACTGACCACGATAAAGCCGCAGTTTAAGCACTTCCATGTTGTCGGACTTTCTTGTACCCACATAGAATTCTCTTCGAGCCTTTTGATAAAGGCCTCATACCTTTCTGCATGGTATTTTTCGGCAACAGCGATGCTGTCCATAACGGCAGCGATTAAAGGAAAACCTTCTTCCCTTGCAATTTTAGCAAATTCGGGATACATGTGCTGCCATTCATGATTTTCGCCGGCGGCAGCCTGCCTTAGATTTTCCAAAGTTGTACCTACCACACCTGCAGGAGCCGTAGCCGAAACGGTAACCTCTCCGCCTTCTAAAAAGTTAAAGAGGCGTTTTGCATGTTCCCTTTCCTGCTCTGCCGTTTCAATAAAAATCCTTGCAATTTGCACAAAGCCTTCCTTTTCGGCCGTGCTTGCCCAAAATGTATACTTATTACGAGCTTGAGACTCTCCGATAAAAGCCGAAAGGATATTCTGTTCGGTCTTTGTTCCTTTTAATGATTGCATACTCTTCTCCTATTAGTATAAAAGTGACTAATGTTCTTAAAAAGGGGCACAGAGTAAAAACTCATTTTTTAAAAACAAAAGCCTATATTTTAGTATAACTCTATTTTTAAAAGAGTAAAAGAGGGCAAGAAAAACAAAGTTTTTAATATTTTAAAACTTCAATAACTTATTTTTAACAACTCTTCATCAGTTAATTTAATAATTTTTTTCATTTCTTAATCCTCCTAATATTTGCTCTTTATATAGAATAAACTCTTTTAAAGTATCATTCCATTGATAATCATCTATCCATTCACCGTTTCCCGACTTATCTTTTATTATAATTATTTTTTTATACCAATCAACAGATACTATATCGTAACGATCACCATATACATAACCGGAAACAAAAGATCCATCATTATATTCAACCATTAATAGCCCGCCGCCTTCTATATTAAAAAAAGCAGCAAGATATATTTCATTTATTCCATTTTGATTAAAGTCGGCTATCCACCCTTGTGAAAATTTAAACCCGAAAGCTTCCACTTCAGAAAGTTTATCATTACTAAGACCTGGATAAAAAAAACCGCCGGAATTACTAATATAGTAGTCACTTATTATCTTGCCTTCAGAAACTACAAAACATCTCACCCTTTCTATAAATTGATCATATATTTCCGGATCAGGATCATCTTCATAAAACATAACAAAGTATTCATCATATCCTGAGTTTGTAAAGTTCCCCTTTACATAATCAAGGATTTTCATATCATATTGTTTATATCCTATAGTTTTGACTCCCGTATCCCAATCTGTATGCACAACTTCCTTAAATAAAGGATATTGTGTGTTTTCGTAATCTTCAAACAGTTTTATCATTTCATCTTTTTTTTCATCGTTTTCCATACTATATACAGAACCGTGTACTTGGTTTTCTATAAGCTCTTCATTTATTCTTCCCATGTTGTTCTCACTTAAAAGATTATAAGAGAGAGGAAGATACATCTGTTCAATGTTGTACCACTTATAGGTAACCTGATAATCAAGAGTTCCTCCGTTTTGAGTAGGCGCTTTATATTTACAATAGCAAAATTCACCATCTTTTTTTATCTCATAAAAATGAATAAACTCAAGGTTATCTGCCGGACTATACAATACCGGAGCCTTTTGCTGTGCCAATTCATCAATAGTAATACCTGTAGGGAATTTATAGTTTAGGATTTTTTCTTTCTTATCTAGTTCGGCTCCAAGCTGTTTAAGTTTCTCTTCGTATGTTTTACTTTTTTTGTATTTTTCTTCTAATTCCTTAATTTGTTCAGGACTCTTCACGTGCGTGTTATATTCAGGCTTTGATAAAAATTCATTTTCTTTCGGTTCAATTTTTGCAGATGATTCAACTTTTGCTTCAACAGGCTTCTGTTCTTTAACCTCTTTAGAACACGAAATGATAAAAGCCGCTAACATTAAGATGAAAATGAGTTTTAATTTGTTACTTTGCATTAAGGCATTCTCCATAGCTCATATGTTTTTTTCAAGAGCACGTATTCTTGTAAATCTTCATCCCAAGAAAATACCGAATCAAATTTATCTGCATCTTTATAGTTATTTGATTTCATATAAATTCTTTTTTGTTCCCAATCTACAGAACTCAGATTATAACTATCCGGGCAAACATAATTGGTTTTAAAACCATCTTTATCAAATTCCACAAATAATAAACAATTATGCTCTTTATATTTATTATTCTCATCATAATAACCATACTCACAGAAAAAATATATATCATTTATTCCGTTTTGGTTAAAGTCGGCAACTCGGCAGCAAGAGCGGGGATGATGTGAGTCAATATCAAATCCGAAATTCTCTGCCTTAAAATCAGGAGAAAAATAAATGTCTTTAACAGGTAAAATATATTCTTTAACTATCTTATGCTTAGGCATTATAAATATTTTTACTGCACTTATAAAAGTGCTAAAAGTCGTACCGTCTCCATCTTCAATATGGAATAGAACCAAATACTCGTCGCTGCCGGAATCCGTAAAATTACCTTCTGCGCAAAATAAGATGGTTGACCACAGATCATCATTTTCTAAGGGATGGTTTTCAGCCTCATATTCTACAAAATAATCGGCTATACCTTTGTAACCATAAAGGCTTGTTAGTTTTCCATTGACTTGTTTTTCTATTATTTCTTTATCTATCTTACCGATATTAACTTGACTTATAAGTTCAATTTCTGAAACATAATAAGCATTATCTGTTTGACTTTCTTTATAAGTTATTTTATACTCAAGTGTTTTTTTATCGTTTTTCTTATAGTATATCTCTCCTTCCTTTTTATCCACATCGAATGTTATATTAACAATCTCATTTTTATCAAAAAATCTATCCACTGTTTTCATGTTAGAAAATATATTATCAGTGCTATAAGGCCAAATTGATTCGCTTTTATTATATATATCTTCTATAAGTTTATCAATTTTTTCTTGATGAATTTTAATTTTGCTTTGTTTTTCTTCTTCGATAATTTGCTCAGGCATTTTCTCAGGCTTAGGCAGTTCAGCTTTTATCTCAGCTATATTTTCTCGATTGCATGAGAATAAAAAAAGTCCGAAAATTAGTATAAAGATTAATTTGTTTGTTTTCAATTTTGTCCTCCGGTTAGTAAATTCAAATTATAATAATATGCAAATAAATTTTCCATTAGTATCTTTTATATTCATATACCCTTTTAAAAAGAACATATTCTTTTAACTCTTCACTCCAAACAAATGTGTCTATCTTCTCTTGCCATCCGTTAAAGCCTTTAACGGCACTCAATACAGCATTCACTGTTATCATTTTTGTATTCCAATCAATAGAGGCTATATCATAGGTATCAATAGATATATAATTAGTTATAAATTCATTTCCATTAAATTCTACAACTAATACATTGCCCGGTTCTATATTAAATAAAACAGAAAAATATATTTCATTTATTCCGTTTTGATTAAAATCGGCAATCCTTCCTTGTGAAAATTGAAAACCAAAATTATCAAATTTTTTAAGATCGAGATGTGTGTAATCACCCCAAAAAAAAGCTCCGCGAGGAAAAGTTATGTAATAGTCATTAATTATCTTACCTTCAGAAACTATAAAACATCTCACTCTTTCTATAAATTGATCATATATTTCCGGATCAGGGTCATCTTCATAAACCATAACAAAATATTCATCATATCCTGAGTTTGTAAAGTTCCCCTTTACATAATCAAGGATTTTCATATCATACTGTTTATATCCCTTAGTTTTGACTCCCGTGTCCCAATCCGTATGGACAACCTCTTTAAATAAAGGATATTGTGTGTTTTCGTAATCTTCAAACAGTTTTATCATTTCATCTTTTTTTTCATCAGTTTTTAAATCGTATATTTCCTCATGTAATTGTTGTTCTATTATTTTTCTGTCTATATTACCTATATCTATAGAACTCATAAGCTCAATTCCTGAAACAGCATAATACTTCCTGAACTTCGGTTTTTTAATTTGTAAATTATAATCCAGTATTCTGCCGTTTTGAGTTTTTACCTTCTGTTTGCAGTGATAACTATCTCCTTCTTTTATTACTTCTTCAAAATTTGTATAATTATAAACCTTTTTTTTATGATCATACAAGCCTGTTATAGCCCTTTTCTGTTCAAGATCAACATCTGTTGCAGCTACAGGAATTTGTGCTATAATAACATCCTCTTTTCTATAAAGCTCTCTTTCAAGCTGATCAAGTTTCTCTTCGTATGTTTTACTTTTTTTGTATTTTTCTTCTAATTCCTTAATTTGTTCAGGACTCTTCACGTGCGTGTTATATTCGGGCTTTGATAAAAATTCATTTTCTTTCGGTTCAATTTTTGTAGATGTTTCAACTTTTGCTTCGACAGGCTTCTGTTCTTTAACCTCTTTAGAACACGAAAATAAAAGAATCGCTAATATTAAGATAAAAATAAGTTTTGATTTATTTTTTTGCATTATATCCTTCATACCTTAAGATTTTAACATCTATATATAAAAATTATTTTGTATCGGCCTTCCAAATGCCCAGCCACTCGCCTTCAGGTTTTTGTGAAATAAGGGTTTTACATTTTTCTGCATAGTGCTTTGAAGGAGGATCGGCTTCTTCCGTTTGAACAAAAATATTTAAGGCTTCTTTAAAGTTTCCGGCATAGAATTCTTTTAAACCTCTACCAAAGGAATCGAGCAAGGCTTTTTTTTCGTTATAAGTTTTTTCGTCCATGACTTCATAAACAACTACGGGTTCGGATTTTCCTACAACGGCGGCACGGGCAAGCTCTCTGAATCTTAGAACTGTACCGCTTTCTTCAGCTTGTTTTTTTGCGGCCTCAGCGCACATTGTGTAAGAACCGAATTGCTTATTTAAACCTTCCAGGCGGGCGGCCAAGTTTACCGAATCACCTAACATTGTATAATCGAAACGGCTTACCGAGCCCATGTTGCCGACAATGGCAAAGCCCGTATTAAGCCCTATTCTCATTTTAAAGGGCCTGCCTTGAGCCCGCTTTTCAAAATCGGCACGCCTTTCTTCAAGTTTTTTTTGACAAGCCCAAGCCGCTTCTACGGCAGAACGGGCATGATGTTCCACTCGTGCAGGAGCATTCCAAAAAGCAATTATAGCATCACCTTCATACTTGTCGATTGTACCGCCCGAATCCAAGATAATTTTACTCATATCCGAAAGATAATCGTTTAAAAGCTCGGTAAGGGCCTCAGGGGTTAAACTCTCCGAGATTGAAGTAAAACCTTGCAAGTCCGAAAAGAAAATCGATATTTCTTTACGCTCCCCGCCGAGCTTTAATTGGGATGGGTCGGCAATCAACTGTTCAATAACGGCAGGGCTTAGATACTGCTTAAAGGCATTTTTTAAATAACGCCTTTGTTTTCCTTCAACCATGTAACTGACTGCGAGGGAGGCAACAAAAGATAAGACCATTCCGGCAAGCACCGAAGCCGCGGGTATCGCAATTCCTAAACGGAATAGATAATATGCGATGAAAAGATAGAGGGCAACAAAAACCAAAAAGCTCACAGCATTTACAATTATCGAAGCAGTTCTGGATTTTATTTTTTCCGAAAAAATTTCGGGCAAACCTGCAAGAATAATACAAATTAAAATAATCAAAGCATTAATCAAAAAGCCGGTGTTTACAATTCTATTACCCGAAAGAATATTATCTAAAAGAGTTATATGAATGCCGACTCCCGGGTATGAAGCGGAAACGGGGGTTTGACAAATATCGAAAAGACCGGGAGCATAGAGACCGAAAAAAACATACATGTCTTCAAAATCTTCAGGATTAAGTTCGCTTTCCCTTCCCGCCCTTATGTCGGCTTGTGCCTTTAAAATATCGCCTGCACTGTAAGGCAAATAATCATCAATACTTTTTGTAAAGCGGAGATTAAGCTCCTCAGGCAAGGCCTCATCTTCATTCCCACCCACAAAATAAGAAGCAATTCCAAGAGTAGGAATCTTATAATTTTTCCACGAATAAAAAAGACGAGCACGCCTGATAGTTCCGTCAGAATCGGGAAGACTGTTTACATTTCCTATAAGTTTGGCGGATGAAGCAATTTCGTCTATAGGGAAAATCCGTTGCCCCCTGTCAAAAAAAACGGTTTGAATAACTATGCCGCTTTCCTTTGACGCATCAGCAAATTTTTTATCATCAACATCCCCATAGGAAGAAGGCTCCGTAAAGAGCATATCAAAGGCTACAGACTTTGCTCCGCCGCCTGAAAAAAAATCGACTATCTCAGCATAGGCTTCACGCGGCCAAGGCCACGTCCAGCCCCTTTCGGAAGCTGCATAGTTTAAGCTTTTTTGATCTACTAAAACTAAAACAATTTCATCGGAGGGAGAAAAATAAGAAGCCGTTCTATTCATTCTATCATCATAAAAAAAATATTCAGCCTGCTTAAAAACTCCCAAATAAATAAAAAAAAGCACAATGAAAAAAACCGGAATGGAAATAAAAAACAGCCTTCGTATTTTCTTCATAAACTTTTTCCTTATTTCAGTTTATTCTTTTGATAGCGGTTAAGCCTCGCAGAACGGTTATAGTCGCCTGCAAGTTTTTTTGATTCCTTTTCTACGGATTTTATACGGGAAACGGCTGATGGGTGAGTTTTGCCGAAGCCTCTACTGTCATGTTTCTGTTTTTCACTCATAATTTTAAGCATTTCGGTCATAGCCTTGGGATCATATCCCGCCTTTGCCATCAGATTGACGGCAAAACGATCTGCATCATATTCTTGGCTTTTAGAATAACCCGAATTTACCAAGGTTGTTACGATTTCTTTTGATGCATCTTCTAAAAATTTAAGTTCCGCTTTTTTCTCGGAACCTACAGCCATTGTTGCCGAACTTTCTACTGCGGCAGCAGTTATTCTATTAGCCTTAATGGCTCCTATACCGTGCTTTAGTTGAATGTGCCCAAGCTCATGGGCTATGACACCGGCAAGAGCATCTTCAGAATCCGTACAAGACAAGAGTCCCTTGGTAACCAGCACATGACCGCCGGGCGTTGCAAAGGCATTTATTTCGTCCGTATCCAATATCGCAACATGATAGCCGTTATAGGATTCAGGTACGTCGGAATTCAAAACCAAGGTCATACAGATCAAGTTAAGATAGTTTTCCAACTGTTTGTTCCTGTAAAGTTTATAATTGCTTAAAATGATGGCAGCAACTTCCCTGCCTATATAATACTCTTTCTCATTTTCAATAGGCTTCGACGCTTCAACAATAGGGGCTGCAGCATCAATAGCATTTTTTGTAAAAGCAAGAGGATCATCTAAACTTCCCAATAGGGCACAAGATAAAACAACTACCGGTATTAAACTTATAATTACAAATAATCCGAATTTTTTCTTCATTATTCACCGTCCTCCAATAGGCCTTCTTTAATAAAAAAATGTAAATCCGACGGGTTTATCTTTATGCCTTCAACGCTGTCAACTGCCGCATAATTTTTTTTACCTGAAGACGAAAACTCCGCGCCCGAGCCTTCCGTTAGACCCTTTCCTGCAAGAGCCAATTCTTTTGCTTCTGCAGAAGTTCTTTTATCAAAAGAGCCGGCTATTTTTTTTCTTGTAAGATTTGCCTTTGGAAGCCAGCCTACAAGGTTCGGGTTTGAAACGGGAGAAACCTTCATCCATTTTCCTTTTTCTTCTAAAAGATATACCTGATCCCCGTACCTTACCTGTACAAGGTCTTTAGCAAAAAAGCCCGAGTCGGATTTTATCCAAGTTTCTTTTATATTCACATACATTTTTTTGGAGGATTTTTCCGCCGTCAGTACTCCCAAAACAGCAAAAAACATAAGCAAACACAATATCTTAGATTTTTTCATAAGCACTTCCTTATTAAAAATAATATCATAAAAAAAAACACTTGTCCAGTTTTTATTATCTGTAGTTTTCAGTAAAATTGATTTCCGTAATAAAACAAATTCCGGTGGGATTTCTCCATTCTTGACCAAGCCTTTTTTTTATGTTAGAATAGCACGAATTTATAGATTTTGGAGTATAATGCGTGGAAGAAATAGAAACTAAGGAAGGCGGAGCCGTAATTCCGATTCCTATCGAAAATGAAGTAAAAAGAGCCTACATAGATTATTCAATGTCAGTTATCGTAAGCCGAGCCCTGCCAGATGTAAGGGACGGCCTAAAGCCCGTTCACAGGCGAATCCTTTATTCAATGGAGGAAAAGGGCTTACGCAGTTCAGGCCCCACCCGAAAGTGTGCTAAGATTGTAGGTGATGTATTAGGAAGTTACCACCCGCACGGCGACGCTTCGGTCTATGATGCCCTCGTCCGCCTTGGACAGGACTTCTCTCTCCGCTATCCGGTTATTTATCCCCAAGGAAACTTCGGAACCATAGGAGGCGACCCGCCCGCAGCTTACCGATACACGGAAGCTAAGATGGCTAAAATAGCCGAAACCATGGTCGAGGACATAAAAAAAGAAACAGTCGATTTTATTCCGAACTTTGACGATTCTACAAAGGAGCCGACTGTTCTTCCGGCTAAATTCCCCTTCTTGCTTGCAAACGGCTCAAGCGGAATTGCTGTCGGTATGGCAACCAACATGCCGCCCCATAACTTACGCGAAATAGCCGATGCGGTTTCGGCCTACATAGACAATCCCGAAATCGAAATAGACGAGCTTTGTAAATATATGAAGGGTCCCGACTTCCCGACAGGCGGAGTTATCTACGGACGAAAGGGAATAAAACAAGCCTTTAAGACAGGCCGCGGAAAAATATTGGTGCGCGGTAAATTTACAATCGAGGTCGATAAAAAAGGAAAAGAAACTATAGTCTTTACCGAAGTACCCTATCAGGTAAACACGACCACCCTTGTATCCCGTATCGGAGAACTGGCCCGCGAAAAAATTATAGACGGAATCGCAAACGTAAACGATGAAACTTCGGATAGAACGGGATTGCGTATTGTTATAGAGCTAAAGAGAGGGGCTATTACAAAGGTTGTTTTAAACCAACTTTTTGCAAAGACAGCTCTTCAGTCTTCTTTCGGCGTTATAAACCTTGCTCTTGTAAACGGAAGACCTGAAACCCTCAACTTAAAACTTCTTGTAAAATACTTTGTCGAGCACAGGGTTGATGTCGTTACCCGCAGAACAAAATTCGATTTGCGCAAGGCGGAAGAAAGAGCTCATATCTTGGAAGCTCTCATCGTCGCCATCGACAACATAGATGAAGTTATCAAAATAATAAGGGCATCCCGCGATCCGCAAACGGCAAAAAACGGCTTGATGGAAAGGTTCGGCTTTGATGATGTTCAAGCTCAGGCCATAGTCGATATGCAGCTAAAGCGCTTGACCAGCTTGGAAATTGAAGACCTCCGAAAAGAATTGCAGGAATTGCAGGTCCTAATCGCTCACTTAAAAGACCTCCTTGCTCATCCCGAAAAGATTTTAGCTCTAATAAAGGAAGAAACTAACGAGATAGCCGAAAAGTTCGGAGATGAACGCAAGACCGATATAGTAGCCGATGAGGTTGAAGAGCTCAATATCGAAGACCTTATCAAAAAAGAAGAGATGGTTATTTTAATTTCTCACCTCGGATATATTAAGCGTATTCCTGCTACAGCCTATAAGAGCCAAAATAGAGGAGGCAAGGGTTCCAATTCCGCAAACCTTGCCGAAGATGACTTTTTGGATCAGATTTTTACGGCCTCAACCCATGACTATATTATGTTTATTACAAATGCGGGAAAGGCTTACTGGTTAAAGGTGCATGAAATACAGGAAGCAAGCAGAACAAGCCGCGGCTCTCACATAAAATCCCTTCTTTCCGTTTCTTCCGATGAAGAAATTACGGCCGTTGTTTCCTTAAAAGAATTTGACGATAAGACCTATCTTTTGATGGCAACAGCAGGCGGTGTTGTAAAAAAAGTAACAACCGATAATTTTGCAAATGCAAAAACCCGCGGAATTATTGCCATAAAACTCGATGAGGGAGATAAGCTGGTAAGTGCAATTCTTACAGGCGGCAAGGACGAAATCATGCTGATTACCCGCCGAGGTCAGGCCCTCCGCACAAGCGAGGAAGACATCCGCTCTCAAGGGCGCTCTTCCCGCGGTGTTACCGGAATAAAGCTTTCTTCCGAGGATGAGCTTACAGGAGCACTCCGAGTGACGGAAAATCAAAAAATGCTTGTTATGACCGAAAACGGCTACGGCAAGCGCGTGGACTTTTCCGAATTTTCAGCTCATGGAAGAGGAACCGGCGGACAGCGTATTTATACCCTCTCGGAAAAAACGGGAGAAGTTGTAGGGCTTCTTACGGTTTTTGATGACGATGAGGTTGTCTGCATAACGGGTCAGGGAAAAACTATCCGCATCAATGTAGACTCTGTCGGCACTATGGGAAGGTCCGCACAGGGTGTAAGAATATTGGATATTGAAAGTCCCGATATGCTTATCGGGCTTGATGTTGTTGCCCGCGATGAAGAATAGGTAAAGTTTATGAAAAAATTTGCGATTATGGGTTTAGGAACATTCGGAGTACGAATGCTGGATGAGCTTATAAAAATAGGGGCTGAGGTTATAATCATCGAGCAAAATAAAGATCTTATCGAAATGTATAAACCAAAGGCTTCTTCTGCAATTGTACTTGAAGAAATAAGTGAGCTTTCAGTACGCAAAATTCTTCCCTCCAAGGTAGATACGGTAATCGTAGACTTCGGCCGCAAGGTGGAGCTTTCAGTAATCAGCACGACAATCTTAAAAAATTTAGGCATTGCAAACATTGTTGTGCGTGCCCAATCCGACGAACACGGAAGACTTTTAAAAACCGTCGGAGCCACTAGTGTAATTTATCCCGACAGTGAAGCAGCTAAAAGAACAACCCCTATTTTAGCTGCCGACCTCCTTCTTAAATTTATGCCTATTTCAAAAAATCTTGCCCTTGCCGAAGTCGGAATAGAAGCAAGATATGTCGGTAAAAGCCTTGCCGAATCCAATATCCGAAAAGATATGAGCGTAAACATCATAGCCCGCCGAAAAAAAGAAAGCGAAGACTTTATCTTTATGGATGACCCTGAGTATAAATTTGAAGAAGATGATGTTCTTTTAGTTGTTGCCTCTGAAGAACACATCTATAATTTTTCCGGCGGAAAGATAAGCCTAAAAAATAATTTAAAAAAAGATGGAGAGATAAAACCGTCAATCTTTAAAAATCTTTTTTCTTCAAAAAAAGTATAATTGATAATTGGGAGATTGCCGATTTAAAAACCTAAAGGAGAGTATGCTATTATGGAGAATCTATCCTGTTCAAAGTGTGTTTGTGATGAAATTGATCTGCAATTAAAACCTAAAAAAATATCTAAAAATTTATGGAGGCTGGCCTATCCTACAATGATTTCAGCAGGCTTGCAAAACTTTTATGATATTGTCGATATGGTTTGGGTAGGGCAGATATCTAAGACGGCTCTTTCAGGTGTTACCCTCTTTTCTTCCATATACCTGCTTTTTACCATTTTAAATGAAGTCGCCGGTGCAAGTTCCGTGTCGATGATTTCTCAAAACTACGGCCGAGGCGATATGGAAAAGACTCAGCGTATTGCCGAACAAACTATCAGCTTTAAGGTTGTGCTTGCAGTAATATCAGGCTCCCTTTTGGCTCTTTTTTTAAAACCGATTTTATGGTTTTTTCTTCCGGATCAAGATGTTTTAAATTCCGCTTTAGAATACGGATGGCTTAGAATCTTTTTTATTCCTATAATGTTTTCTTCATATTCGGTAAATACGATTTTTAGATGTACCGGAGATGCAAAAACACCCTTGCACATTATGATAATATCCACCATTATAAACTTGGTTTTAGATCCTGTTTTTATGTTCGATATAATTCCCGGAACAAATATCCCGGGCTTAGGTATGGGTGTTTTTGGTGCAGCCCTTGCAACAGTAACAGCCCGAACTATAAGTTTCTTATACGGATTTTTGATTCTCTTAAGCGGAAGGCGCAAAGTAAAAATAAGCTTTAAAGGTCTTTTTAGACTTGACAAAAAAATAGATGCCGACCTTTTACTCATAGGTCTTCCTTCAGGTATTAACTCTCTTGTCCGCAGCTTTGCTCAAGTAACGATTATGAAATTCGTAACAGTTTACGGTGCTGATGCAGTTGCTCTTGCAGGTGTCGGCGGAAAGCTTTCACAGTTTGCCTTTATGCCTATTTTCGGATTTAATATGGGAGGCGCAACTCTGGTAGGTCAAAGCCTTGGCCGAGATAATATTAAGGAAGCAAAGCTTACTTCTAAGATAAACGCTTTTATGTCAGCATCTGTAGTAGGAATTTTTGCAGTCATAATTATGGGAACGCCTCAAACTTTTTTGCGGTTTTTCTTCCCAAATGATCCGTCGATGCTTTTGCAGGGAAGTTTAATGCTGCGGATATTTTATCCGTCCTTTATAATTTTATCTATGGGATTGGGACTTGCTGTGGTCTTTTCGGGTTCGGGTCATACAAGGCCAATACTTTACTCTACCTTGGGTTCTCGCTGGTTTGTACAAATCCCGTTTTTATTTTTGGTTGTAAATATTTTACATCTTCCCTTATTTGCCGTTTGGACCTCATATATTTTTTCGGAGACAGCCGAATTTATAGTTATTCTATATCATTACCGCAAAGGGGTTTGGTGTAATAAGAGGGTTTAAAATTTGCTGAGTTATCGACACGGTTTTCATGCGGGAAATCAGGCCGATGTTTTTAAGCATTCGGCTCTCTTTTCTTTTTTAAACCTTTACACCCAAAAGCAAAAACCATTTACGGCCTTCGATTTAAATGCAGGAAGTGCTTCCTATAATCTTTTGAGCGAGTGGAGTTTAAAGACCGGCGAAGCGGAAGAGGGGATAATCCGCTTTTTAGATTTATATAAAAAAGAAAAACTGCCCCTTCCAATACCTGAAGACTTCAAGGCCTATCTGGATTTTTGCCTAAAAAATTATGATGAAAATTCCTCTTATGCCGGTTCTCCCGAAATCATCCGTTCATTTTTACAAAAAGAATCCAATTTAATTTTATGCGATTTACATTCTGCCGAAGCTGAAAATTTAAAAGGACTTTATAAGCGTGTAGAAAATGTTCACGTGCATAAAAGGGATTGCTATGAGGCTGTCAGGGCACTTACGCCGCCTCTTCCTATCCGGGGCTTTGCCTTATTTGATCCCAGCTACGAAGTCGATTCGGACTATACAGCGATTGCAGAGTCTGTTGAAAAGGTCTGTAAAAAATGGCCTATTGGCATCTTTATAATTTGGTATCCTATATTGAATCATAAAACCGAAGAGTGCGGAAATTTAAAAAGCCGAATCAGCAAGGCCATGAACAATAAAATATTAAACATTGAAGTCAAGCATTTTTCAAACAAGATAGACTCTGAAAGTGAGTACGGCCTGCAAGGTTCAGGCCTTTTAATCACAAATCCTCCATGGGGTTTGGAAGAAAAACTGAAAGGAATTTGTGAATATGTTGAGAAAGTGAGTGCCGGGTTAGATTGAAGAACTATAAGTTTTAGGTTTTCACCTATGATTATGTGAAAATTTATAGAGAAATAAAAAAGTATTTACTATAGGCGTAAAGGCATTATTATGGTATAATAAAACCATCAGAAGGTGTTTATGCCGCAAATAGTACCAATTCGCGACTTAAAAAATACGAGTGCGATTTCAAATCTTTGTCATAAAACAAATGAGGGTTTAACTTCGGCAACCAAATAAGGTTGCCTCGTTAACTGATGAGTTTGCCATTCGGCAAACATCACTGATTATATACCGTTTCTCGTTTCACTGCGAAACGGCGAATTGAACAGCTTCCAAAATTGATATTTTGTTCAGCTGTTCAATTTTAAGGCGCCTATTTTTATAACAAAAAATGGCTATGGTGATATGGTTATTATGAGTATGGAAACATATGAAGGACATGCTTTTTTAAGTGATCTTTCTGGAGATAAAAACATGAATTGATTTTTGGATTTGGAAATATGTATATGATTCATCCATAAATAAATTTGTCAGATACAATGGAGGACATTATGAGCGTATCATTTTATATTAACAACAAAAAGACTTTTTTAAAAAGTAAAACACCCATGACCGTAAAAGAATGTTTAGAATTTTCTTCACAAAAGATAGAGCAATTTGCTTTTGATGAAACACAAAATAATTTTGATTTAGAAAAATTCTATAACTCGTCTATTGCCGATTATGAATGTTTGCTATGCGGAGTATATGGGGAAAGTTCTCGTGGATTTGAGCTCTCTTTTGCAAAGGAGTTTAATCAGTATGCTGTGAGAGTTTTTACACCAAGCACAAATGAAGATTGGCAAATTGCTCTCACCTATATTAAAGATTTAGCCCGGAAGTTAGGGAGTGATATTGTCAGTGAAAGAGGGGAACATTTTACAATCGAGAATATTGATCAATTTAATTATACCGAGGATATCTTATTCGGAATAAAATCTTATTTTGAAAATAAAGATACGGATGAGTACATCAGTTTTGGAATTTTCCGCGAAGTAGCTATTAACCATACGATTGTCGAAGGATTTTTAAATTCTGAAAATCCAATAGAAGCATTTAGTAAATTCTTTAAAGATATTCAGTATTTAGATGCTTTTTCAGCAAATCAGATGTTTTTTGAGGATAATGCTACAAAAAAAATTATTGGGCTTTATACTTTAACCCAAGAAGTAGAAACCATTTTGCCCTATAAGCCGAGTGTAGAATACAGGAATATAAACATAGTAAAGGATGAAGATATAAGTTCTTGGAAATTATCCCTAGTTATTGTTAACGGTGATCCGAATGATGAAGAATTTTATCAAGAAGTAGGAGATATTGAATATCCGGATTTTATAGCACGCCTGTCAAAAGACAAATATCGATTTATAGATGCTAAGTATATTTTAGTTGATGCTTTAACACAAGAAGAAATTTTGAGTATACTAAAATAAATATAACTTGACAATATATATATATATATATATATATATATAATAGAATAATAAGTGTAGTAATTATATAAGGAGGTTTTAATGTCAAATAAACCAAAGTTAAAAGTCTTCTCTTTTTATATGAGTTTTATTTTTTTGTTTTTACTCGGGGCTCAATATATTCTTTTAGATTTATATTCTTCCCGCTTATTTGCATTTCAAGAAAATTTATTAAACCTTAAAACAATTCAAGCAAGACCTCTTGTAGAAACTCTTGTTTTGATTGCAGGTCTTTTACTTATCAATATACTTGCGCGTTTTGCAATTATCCGTTTTGGGCGTAGAAAATTGCAGATAAAAAAAGATATGGTAGAAAAATATTTAAGACTTCCCTTTACTTATTATTATGATGTAAACTATGCTCAGGTTTTAGATTCATTACAAAGTTATCCCGAGTTTTTTATAAACGATGTTTTAAAAATATACAGGCTTTTTTTTAATGCTGTAATTTGTGTTTTGTTTTTTATAAAACTTTTTTATGTAAGTGCGATGCTTTCTGTCTTATCTCTGGGATTATTATTTGTATTCTTTTTAATAGATAGATTCTTTTTACGCCTTGTCCGGAACATAGATAAGCTGAGAATAAAAACCGCTCCCTCCTTGTACAAGGAGCTCGGAGATTCGGTTTCCGGACGCTTGGATATCCGCTCGGTAAACTCGCATAAATATTTTGAACAAGGTATCTTTTCAAAAATGGATAAACTTTGTAACGGGTGTTTTAAAAAGAAGGAAGGTATAGCGATAAGCCGCAATAATTTGGAGCGCATTATTCAAAAAGTTTTACCTCTTCTTTCACTTCTGATTGCCTTATTTCTTTTTAAAGATAAGAGTGCAGGGAACACGATAATGCCTTTCTATATGCTTTTTATTTTATTGCCGAATCCTTTGAGCACGATTTCCATATTTGAACATATTAAAAATCTAAAAACAATGATTGAACCCATTGAAGAGCTTTTACAAAAAGAAGAAGCTAAAAGAGGTAGTGCTTTATTTAATTATGATGATATCAATGTTAATTCATTAATCGTGAACTTACGAAACCAATACCTTCTCAATAATGTCAATCTAAATATTAAACGATGTGAAAAAGTTTTAATAATAGGAGACTCCGGCTCGGGAAAATCCGTATTTTTAAATTGTCTTATGGGTGCAGACTATAATCAAAGAGGCCAAGTAAACTACGGCACTACGGAAGTAAAAGAATTCTCTTCTGAAAGTTTTTTGCAAAACACTTCATTCCTTGATCTAAAAGGTTTGGTCTTGCCCGGTACATTAAGATACAACCTCCTTTTAAATAGTCTTGAAAAAATTAGCGACGATGCCTTAAAGTCTCTTATTCGTTCTGTGGGTATTGCGGAATTTATTCCGTTTTTACATGACCTTGATACTATTCTTGATCCCGATACTTTATCTGACGGGGAAAGAGTTACGGTTTCGCTTTTAAGAGAGCTTATTAAAAAGCCTCAAATATTTTTTCTTGATGAAACTTTCAGCTCTCTGGATGTTGCGGTTGAAGACAGCTTTTTAAAATACCTAATGTCAACCGATAGTACAGTAATTATGATTTCTCATAAAAAAGAACATGTTCAATACTTTGAACGGGTGCTTTATTTTCAAGCCGGAAATATTCGTGTAGATATAAAAGCAAAATATGCTTTAACGAATCCGCCGATAAAAGATTTTTACAATTCGGTATATCAGAATATGCAAAAAGGAGAGAACTTATGAAAACCGTTTATACTTTATACAAAAAATTTTATAAGAGTTTAACATTTCTTCTTATTTTTTTACTTGCTCTAAATGTGTGTAATTCCATATTTCTTGTTTTAGGAAGGATGAATCTTAATAAAATATTGGACGGATTTCCCTTTGCTTCTCTTTTAGCTATGTCGATATCCGTTGTAGTGTATGCTATAGTCCAAAGTATTTATGAGCTCATTTTAAATAATTCCATTACTTATCGTGCATTACCGCCTATGATGAAAACTGCCTTTCATCATAGTTTGGTAAACAGTAACCGTAAGGCAGAGGAAGAGGGCTTTTATACAATGTCCTATACTCAAGACATAAATGTTCTTATTCCTTTTTGTTTTCAATTTACGGCTGCTTGTTTTAATATTATTATTCTTAATGCTTTTTTATTGTCAATATCCATATTTCTTCCTGTTATTCTATTGGTAATAATTATATCGGCTAATATTTTTATTACTTATTTGGATAAGCAAATAAACGGAGCTTACGGCTTACTTGATGATGAGGGCATAAGTTATGGCGGTATTGTTAAAACTGCATTTCAATCGATTTTTTTAACATTAAATAATTCGATTAAATCGGAATGCGAAAAATCTATTTTACAAAAAGACGAAGAGCTTTTAAAAATCGGAAATAGGATTCAAAAACTGGAAGCCGTAAAAAATATTTTTTTTGAAGGCCAAAATTATTTTATTCCTATTGTCATAAGTGTTTTCTGCCTTTTTGCATTGCCCAGCGTTAATTTGGCAAATCTTTTATACATAATCTTTATTATTTCGTTGGCTAATCAAAACATGTCAACTATTTTTTTAGCGGCAAGACAAATAAAAAGATCGGTTCCTATAGCAAAAAAATATTTTAATTATATTGAAAAATGTGAAAACAATCACAAGAAAAACATTCATGGCGATGGAGCTCTGATTAACGCAAAGAATGTTTCGCTTGCTAAAAACGATAAACTTATATTTAATAATATCGATTTTAAACTAAATGAAGGGGATAGAATTGCCGTTGTAGGACAAAACGGTTCGGGAAAGACAAGCTTATTACGAATCCTCACTATGAATGAAGCGGAGTTTTCAGGTTCGCTTACATATAATTTAAAAGCCTTAGGCGCAAATACAATTCCTTGTCTTTGGAGTCATCCTCATATTTTTAATATTTCATTGCGGGACAATCTTGTATTCGGCAAGGCTATTCCCGATTCCGATATAATGGAAATATTAAATGCACTTAAATTATCTCATTTTGTAAACTCCTTACCTGAGGGCTTGGATACTGTTATGGATATGAATAACTTAACCGTATCGGATGGAGAGCGTAGTAGAATTGCATTAGCTAGAATTTTGCTTTTGACTTCCGATTGTCCCGTCCTTCTTTTAGATGAGTTCTCCCGTAATGTGAATACGGAAATAGAAGACTTGATGTTTAATTTAATTTTTACTAAAAAGTCTGCAATCGCTGCCGTTACAAATAATATTTCAACTGCAAAACGCTTTCAGAAAATTTTATTTGTTTCAAAACAGGACGGCAGTATCACTGAAATCGATAAAGATGAAATAGAGGAAAGAATAAAGAATTAGCTGATATTAGTAAATATTTAAACCCCAAGGCCTTTTTTAATTTCTACCGCTTAATTTCAAAATGGCTGAAGCTCATGGTAAAGGAAGCCCTTCCTTGAGTGGCTGAACGGAGGTCAGTGGAAAAACCGAACATCTTTGCCATGGGGGCTTGAGCGTGTACAATGTCGGTACTTGCCTTTGAATCCATGCTTGAGATTAGGCCTCCCCTCTGAGTGATTTGGCTCATGGCATCTCCGACGAATTCTTTGGGACTCATAATATCCACAGCCATTACCGGCTCCAAGAGCACGGGGTCTGCTGTACTGCAAGCATCATCAAAACATTTTGCGGCGGCGGCTTCGTAGGCAAAGGGGGTTGCCGTAAGTTCATTGTATTTTACCGAAACAAGTTCTACTTCGATGTCAGTACAAGGATAACCTACCTTGATACCGGAACTAAAACAGCCTTCAATAGAATGTTTAACGGCTTCTAAAAGCTCTTCGGGGAGAGCATTGGTGCCGCCCGAACCGGACTTTTGGAAGGTTTTAACTTTTGAAACAAAGCGGTTTCCGCTTCCTCTTTCAAGGGGTCGGACAGTAAGGGTAAGTTCTGCCTCATTGTCTTTTCCGCCCAGCTGCTTGCTGTATTTTTCGGTTTGAGTTTTTTCGGTAGTGACGGATTCCCTGTAGGTAACCTGCGGGTTTCCGACTCTGGCTTCTACCTTAAAATCATCCAACATTCGGCGGGTTAGAACATCTATATGAAGTTCTCCCATGCCGGAAATTATAAGCTGCCCCGTTTCGCTGTCTTCGCGGCTTGTAAAAGTCGGGTCCTCCTTTGAAAGAATTTCCAAGACCTCTTTTAAGCGGTCGCTTTCCGATAAGCTTTTAGGTTCTACCGAAACGGAAATAACAGGTTCGGGGAATTGCATGGATTCAAGCAAGAGAGGCTGTCCCTCGGAGCCCAGAGTATCTCCTGTCTGAGAAATTTTTAAACCGATAAAAACGGCAATATCTCCGGCTTGAACGGAATCCATTTGTTCCGACTTATTTGAATGCATACGCAGGATTCTGTTTACGCGTTCTCTTTTCTTTTTTCCCGTATTAAAAACTTGATCGCCCGATTTAATTTTACCCGAGTACATTCGGACATAGCAAAGGCTTCCTGCATCCTTATCGTATTGAATTTTAAATACGAGGCCTAGGGGAGCTCCTTCTGCCTTGCAGGGAACAGAAAGCTTTTCTTCCTTTTTTGGATTAAAGGCCTCTGCCGGAAGAACCTCATCGGGGGCGGGCAAAAAGTCGACGACTGCATCGATTAAGGGTTGAACTCCGATATTCTTTCGTGCAGACCCGCACAAAAACGGAATATAGCTTTGATTTAAAACCGCCTTTCTTATTTCTTTTTTGATAAGCTCTTCGGGGACATTTTTTCCTTCAAGGATGAGCTCGGTGATTTCGTCCGAGGCAGAAGAAATAGTATCGAGCATTTTTTCGCGCCATTCTTCCGCCAAGGCAAGGCGGTCTGGAGCTATTGCGGTATATTCGTATTTTTCGCCATCGGTTGCAGCATCCCAGTGAATTTCTTTCATTGCAATAAGATCGATAACTCCTTCAAAGCTGTCGCTTGCGCCAATAGGAATTTGAACGGGCATGACTTCAACGCCGAATTTTTCGTGAACGTCTTTTAAAACTGCAAAAAAGTCGGCCCCGATTCTGTCCATCTTGTTTACAAAGCAAATACGGGGAACTTTGTAACGGTCTGCCTGATGCCAAACGGTTTCGGTCTGGGGCTGAACTCCTCCGACTGCACAGAGGACTGCAACGGCTCCGTCCAAGACGCGTAAAGAGCGTTCTACCTCGGCCGTAAAGTCCACATGCCCGGGAGTGTCGATTATATTTATCTGAAAGTTTTTCCAATAAGTAGTGGTGGCTGCACTTTGGATAGTGATTCCCCTGTCCTGCTCTTGTGCCATCCAGTCCATGGTTGCTTGACCGTCATCTATTTCGCCTATCTTATGAATTTTTCCCGTATAAAACAAAATACGCTCGGTCGTGGTGGTTTTTCCCGCATCTATGTGAGCCATTATTCCTATGTTCCGCATCTTATCAAGCATTTTCACGTTCTCCAAAATCTGATTTAAGCGAAAATAATAGCAAAAAATTCAAAAAAAAACAATCGGGGAGTTGTTGGAAATTCATTGCGATGCTTTACATAATATGTACCAAGCTCTTGAGTGAAGTAAAGTTTATATGTTATAATAAAAAAGTATGCAGGGTTTCTTGCGGTAAATATTTTTAGAGAGGTAAATTATGGATAAAGTAAAACTTGAAAGAATGAAAAACGATAAAGGTTTTATTGCGGCATTGGATCAGAGCGGCGGAAGTACGCCTAAGGCTTTGGCTGCTTACGGAGTTCCCGAAACGGCATATTCCAATGAAGATGAGATGTTTGATCTTGTTCATGCTATGCGTACAAGAATAATCACCGGAAAGGCCTTTAATTCCAATAATATTTTGGGTGCAATTTTATTTGAACAAACAATGGAAAGGGAAATTGAAGGAATGCCCACAGCCGACTTCTTATGGGAAAAAAAGAAGATTCTCCCCTTTTTAAAGGTCGATAAGGGGCTTGCCGACTTAAAGGACGGGGTTCAGCTTATGAAGCCGATACCCAATTTGGACGCTATGTTAAAGCACGCCGTAGAAAAGCACATTTTCGGAACAAAGATGCGCTCCGTTATAAAAGAAGCAAATCCTCAAGGAATAAAGGCTGTCGTGGATCAGCAGTTTGAATTGGGCATTCAAATTGCAAAAGCCGGTCTTGTTCCTATTATTGAACCTGAAGTAGATATTAAATCTCCCGACAAGGCCAAGTGTGAAGAAATTCTCAAAAAAGAATTGGAAGAACACCTTAAAACCTTGCCGAAAGACTTGCTTGTAATGTTTAAACTTTCAATTCCGACAAAAGAAAATCTTTATGAAGAATTCACAAAACATCCTCAGGTAGTTAGAATGGTAGCCTTATCAGGCGGTTATTCCAGAGATGATGCAAACAAACTCTTGGCTAAAAACAGGGGTATGATTGCAAGTTTCTCCAGAGCTCTTGCCGAAGGTCTTTTTGCAAGTCAAAGCGATGATGAGTTTAATGCAACCTTGGAAAAAACAATCAAGGGCGTTTACGAAGCTTCGATAACATAGTTCTTGTCTTTCCTAAGAGCTGCAGCTTTCGCATTCCTCGACTTCGAGGGAGCGGCTTCGCACATAATAGATTGACTTAACGCCTTCTTCCCAAGCCTTTACATAAAGCGAAAGCACCTTGCTGAAGGTAAATTCGTTTGTAATGTAAAGGTTCACGGATTGAGCTTGGTCAATATGGCGTTGCCGTAGGCCTGCGGCTCTTATACTCCAGCCTTGTTCAATATTATGGGCGTTTTTATAAAGCCAATAGGTTTCCGGTGAAAGAGAGGGGGCAACCCTGGGCATTAAAGAACCTTTTTTCTCTTCTAAAAAATATTTATTCATAATCGGGTCTACACCGGCAGTTGTGCCTGCTATAATTGAGGTTGAGCTTGTAGGTGCGACGGCCAAAAGATAGGCATTCCTCATTCCGTTTGATTTTACTTCCTCTGCGAGAGCCTTCCATTTTTCGTCAACATAATTCCGTTTTTTAAAATACTCTCCTGTTTGCCAATCGCTTCCTTCAAAGTAAGAATAGGAGCCTTTTTCTTTTGCAATTTGTGAAGAAGCTTTGATTGCTGCATAATTTATTCTTTCAAAAACTTTATCTGCAAAGTTAAGGTGTTCTTCGCTTTCCCATGCAATGCCGTTTTTGGCAAGAGCATGATGATAGCCCGAAGCTCCCAAACCGATTGACCTGTATCGGCTATTGGTAATTTGTGCATAGGGAATAGGATAAAAATTCAAGTCTATAACATTGTCCAAGGCACGCACTGCCGAAGAAACGGTTTCGTCAATTTCTTTTTCATCGTTTAAATCTATGTTTCCGAGAACAAGGGAAGCCAGATTACATACAACAAAGTCTCCGGGGATAGTAGTTGTTACAACAAGGGTGTCTCCGTCTTCAGTTTTTATTTCGATATTCTTATGTTTTATTTCGCTCATATTTTGAGAAATTTCGGTGCATAGGTTTGAGCAGTAAATCATTCCCTTGTGGGGGTTAGGATTTGTTTTGTTTGCATGGTCGCGGTTAAAAGCAAAGGGGGTCCCCGTTTCGACGGCCGATTTTAAGATTAAACGAACCAATTCTTTTATAGGAATTTCTCTTTTATTGATGCGGGAATCGGCAATGCAGTCTTTATATCTCTTTTCCCATTCTTCTCCGTAAAAATCTTCAAGGGCATAGCCCTTGGTTTTTAAAATTTCATGGGGGCACATTAGGTGCCAAGAAGCATTTATATCATCTCGGACGGTTTTCCAAAAAAGATCGGGATAGCAGACTGCCGGAAAAACATCGTGGGCCTTCATTCTGTCATCTCCGTTATTGGTGCGGAGCTGTAAAAATTCGGGTATGTCCTTGTGCCAAACATCGAGGTAAACGGCGACCGAGCCCTGCCTTACTCCAAGCTGGTCAACGGCAACAGCCGTATCGTTTGCAAGTTTTATCCAGCGGATAATTCCGCCTGCCGCTCCCATAAACCCGCGTATGGGCGAACCGACAGCCCTGACCTTCCCGAAGTAGAGCCCCATACCTCCTCCGAATTTGGAAACCTTGGCAAAGTTATCTATGCTGCGGTAAATACCGTCAAGAGAATCGGGAACCGTGTCTATAAAACATGAAGAAAGCTGATGATAAGGCTTTCGGGCATTTGAAAGGGTTGGGGTGGCCATCGTAACTTTTAAGCTGCTTGTCATATCGTAAAAACGCCTTACCCATTCAAGCCGGTTTGATTTTTCTTTCATTGCCAGGTGTAGGGCAATACCTAAAAACATTTCCTGAGGCGATTCAAGAACGGTGTTTGAATGAGTGCGAATAACGTAGCGGCGTAAAAGAAGATCGAGGGCGCTGTAGGTAAAAAGCTTATTTCTTTCTTCGTTTATAAATGAAGCAGCCTCTTCCAACTCATCACGGCTATAGGCCTCGCAAATATATGTCCCGTAAAGACTTTCGTTTTCAAGGTATTTGATTTTTTCATAAAAAGAATGAATCTGCCTTTTTTCAAGCTCGGTTTTTAGTTTTAATTTAAATTGAAGCATTAAAAGGCGAGCCGCAATAAATTCCCAATCCGGGGCATCTTGGGCGGTAAGTTCGACGGAGGCCTTAATAAGCATAGCAAGGGATTCGGACTCGCTCATATTTTCTTTTCTAAAAGAAAGGAATTTATGTGCAAGCAAGTTAAGGCTGTACTCGTCCGAAGTAAAGTCGTTTTGAATCTCGGTGAGGACGCTCTGAATTTCTATAGTATCAAAAAAGCGGCTTATCATTTGACGGGAATCCCGCCTCTTTGTGCGGCCGACACGGTAGAGTATAAAGTTTTTTACTTCCGCATAGTAGTTATGGTCTATTAAAGTTTTTTCTACCAAGTCCTGAATTGTTTCAACCTGAACAAGGCTTCCGCTTTTGGTAAGCTCCAAGATGTCTTTTTCTATTTCCTTTACCAAGGGCGGAATGATTGTATCTAAATCTTTGTGCGGAGAGTTTTCCACACTTTTAAAAGCGGAGCGGATAGCTCCTTCAATTTTTTCAGGTTCGTAATTTTTAGTTTCACCGTTTCGTTTTATAATTTGCATTTTATTTTTCCTTTAAGCGTTTTAAAATTATGTTTGCTGTTCGATCCTTAGTTATAAGTAAAAGGCCTGCACCAAGCCCTGCAAAAATAATAAAAGAAATAAAAAGCGGAACACCCTGTCCGATAAGTTTTCCAAATGAAGCAAATGGAGAATAAATCTTATTCTTTAAAAAATAAAGGGGAATTGAGGCTGCAATCGAAAAAACGAATATTTTTGCAATAAATAAAAGAGCCGGAAAGATGAGGTTTTTTACATCCAGGGCTTTGTTCCTTTTTAAAAATATTAAGAGAATGATTGTGTTTATAAATGAAGCTATGGTCAAAGCAAGAGCTATGCCGTTTCCTCCCATGGGGCCTGCCAAAATTAAGGCTAGGAGGATATTAACTGCAAAGCAGATTATTCCTGCGATTGTAGGTGACTTTGAATCGCTTTGGGCATAAAAGGCAGGAGCTATAATCCTGTTTACAGCAATTGCAAAAAGTCCGATTATATGAAAGTTAAAAATTCCCAATGTTAATTTTACCGAAGCGGAATCGAATTTATTGCTCTTGTAAATGAGAATGATTAAATTTTCTCCCGACAAAAGAGAGAAAAAGGTTGCGGGTATTGTAATCAAAGCTATTACCTTTATAGCTTGTAAGAGTACCTTTTGAAAGGCCTCCCAATCTTTACGCAAGGCAAGAGCCGACATTTCGGGGAGGATTACGGTTCCTACTGAAACGGCAAAGATGCCTAATAAAAGTTCTTGTAAGCGTAAAGAGTATTGTAAGCTCGAAGCTATTCCAAGGCCTGCCGAGGTTGCAAGCGAGGTAGAAACCAAATCGTTTATCTGATAGGCTGCCATGCCTATTATGGTCGGACCGATAAGGGCAAGGACCTTTTTTGTTCCCGGGTTTGAAAAAGTTTTTGCAAGACTTGTGAGCTTAAAACTAAAACCCGTATTTAGAACAAAGGGCAGCTGAAAAACCGCCTGCACAAGGCCTCCTGCAACAACGCCGTATGACATTGCGACGGCGGGATCGCCAAAAGGTTTTGCAAAAATGTATGTAGAAGAAATGACGATTATGTTGAATAAAATAGGCGTAATGCCTGAAGGGGTAAAAATCTTTACTCCGTTTAAAATACCTTGAAAAAAGGCGGCAAGCGAAATTAAAAATAAATACGGAAACATTATCCGCGTTAAAAAAACGGTAGAATCATAGTCTGCAATGTTTTTAAAAAAAAGTTTTACTATCAGCGGAGAAAGTATTATGCCCAATGTAACTACAATGGCTGTAGAAAAGCTTACAAGAGTAAAAATAGAATTTAAAAATTCGTTTATTTCTTTTTTTGTTTTTTCGGATTCTTGCGAGTCTTTGTGCTTTTGCAGATAGGCATTAAAGGTCGGAATAAAGGCAACGGTTATGCTGTTTTCAGCAAAGAGCCTTCTAAAAAGATTGGGAAGCATAAAGGCTGTGGCAAAGGCGTCCGCCAATGGCCCTGTCCCTAAAAAATGAGACATAGTCATCTGGCGGACAAGACCTAAAATCCTTGACCCCAAAACCAAAAGAGAAAGTTTTGACCCGCTTTTTACGAGAGATTTATTTTTATTTTCAACCTTGCCCATAACAATCAAGGATTATACAGGCTTAGCGTTTATAATGCAAGAGCTTTACATTCTCTTTATTTGTTTTCTGTCTTTTTGTGTTTGATACGGGTTTTAAGCCATCCAACTACTGAAGCAGCTGCATAACCTATCGTATAATTTATGAATATATCTCTATACGCTGAGCTTGCCAGAGGCTCCCTAAGTCCTGTTATCCAAATATATCCGAACACAAGCAAGAGTGTTGGAATATATACGACGGCAGCCTTGAGCCAGTAATTTTTCAGCTTTAAATTTTTAATCAATGTGTATGCAAGAGTGATGATAAATACAATGATTGCTCTGTCCAATTCATGCCAATTTCCGTTAGGGTCTTCGTAAGTTCCATTCAAAAGGTATAGCACGCTATTAAAAATGGTTGCAATTGTGTATAGTGCCGAGTAAAGAAAAACCGCTTGCTTTAACCAATTATTCCATATAGATTTCATAATTTTACCTCCATAAAATTCCAATTTGTTTTAAATCACTACATATTCGATAGTATTATACTTTAAATTTAGAAACCTCATTGGATAAATTTTCAATGCTCGCCTTATTCTTTTGGGTTATTGCATTTACTTCCTGAACTGCTTTGTTTATCTGAACAGCACCTGCTGCCATTTCGTTCATATTGTCGGTTATCATACGGGTTAAATTATCAAGTTTCAGCATTTCTTCTGCGACCCCCTCTCCGCCTTTTAGCATCTCTTCGGAACCGGCTTGCACTTCTACCGTTACCGTATTGATATTTTTAATTGCTCCAAGTACTTCGCGGCTGCCATTCTCCTGTTCTCGCATTGCTTCGGTAAGGCGGTCACTCATCGATTTTACTTGTTCGGATAAATTAAAAATCGTACTGAATTTATCTTCAACGGTTTTAGAAGAAACAGAAAGAGATTCTATTTCACTTGATAAGGTTTTAAGCGTAGACGTTATCGTCTTGCCTTGAGTTGCCGAGTCTTCAGCGAGCTTTCTGATTTCATCGGCGACGACAGCAAAACCTTTGCCTGCTTCGCCTGCGTGGGCAGCTTCTATTGCGGCATTCATTGCAAGCAAATTGGTTTGGCTTGCAATATGTTGAATAACGCTTGAGGCTTCCATGAGCGAGCCGGACTCTTCTGCAATTTTCTGTGTTACGCTGTTTGAGGTTATAATCGTTTCTTTTCCGTCTTCAGTTGCCGATGCAAGATTTTTAACAACATCATAGGTTTTTTCAAGTGTTTGAGTAATGGATGCGATGTTGGCAACCATTTCTTCAATTGAAGCTGAAGACTGGGCTACGCTTGCTGCCTGATTTTCGATACTGTTATTCAGCTGTTTTATAGTGCGTACAATTTGTTCAATTGTAGCTGCAGTTTCTGTTACGCTTGCAGCTTGCGTAAGGGTTTGGCTTTTAACCCCTTCAATATTTGCACTGATTTCATTTATAGCACTTGCCGTTTGAGTCATATTGGAAGCAAGTTCTTCTCCTATGGCTTCCATTGAAACCGAATTCTCGCCGACATTTTTGATTGCGGCGCCTATTTTTTCAATTGTTTGATTGAAGTATTCGGACAAATCGGTGATTTCATCATTTCCGGTAACGGGAAGGCGAACAGTTAAGTCTCCTTCTCCCTGTGCAATATCTTTTAACGCTATAACCGTTTTTTGAATAGGTTGGAGCATATAATGTGCAACGGCATATATAACGGCAAGTGTAATAATCAAAATTATAATACCTAAGATTCTTATACTCATCCTCAAATCGTCTACGGTTTTTGTGAATTCTCTGACCGGTGCTTTAATAATGACCGTCCATCCGGTAATTTTGATCGTTGCATACGAAGCGATATTTGAAATATCGTCATAATCATAATAGCCGACCTCACTGGCATCAGTATCAAGGGCATGCTGCAAAAATGCCGCCAGGGAAGCAAGGTTTTTATTATTCTTACCTTCTTCAATCATATTTTTCCGGTTGGTTACTGCATCAAAATTTTTATGTGCTATGGTGGTACCCTTTAAGCCGAGTATATAGCATTCGCCTGTTTTACCGACTACGATATCGTCAATTTCATCAGAGAGGAGCTTAGCCGGAACTGCTGCATTAAGCACACCGATTATGGCATTATCGTCATCATAAATCGGAACTGCAAAGATGATTTGCATATTGTTTGTTATGCTTGAAATTGCCGGTTCGGTAATAAAGTTTTTACCCTGCGATGCAGATTTGAACCATTCTCTGTCCCTTACGGACATACGAAGCCCGGTTCCATCATATCGGTTACCCTGCATATCACAGATACCGAAATAGTCTATCTTCTTGTTACGTTCGGCTTCTTTTATAAGAAGTTCCGCTTTTTCGGTTAAAGTCATCGAATTGTCGCGTAAAAACGGCATGCGGGCCAAACCTTCAATAAATTGAACGACGGAAGATACTCTTCCATCGATGACTTCCGCTATGTCGGTCGCTTTATCGGTTAGATGTGTTTCTACTTTTTCAAGCACAGCTTTACGTGCATTTCTTATCGTAATTAGAGCTGCAGTTATAAGGGCAGCTGCAATTAAAAAGCCGAAAATTAAAACCAGTTTTTTTCGCAGTGAAAACCGCTTTTTACCCGTTTTCGCAATCTGATTTTTCTCATTATTCCACTTAGAGAAAATACCGCCGTTCTTTGTCATTTTAAGACTCCTTGTTATAGGAAACCTCGAAAAACGAAAAGTTTTTCGAGGTTTCCCTTAATTTATTTACGACGTTTTTTAGATTTACATTTCAGCCGCTTTTAATATACTTATTTTAGCGCATTTAGTCCACTGTTTTTTTTATGATTCTCCTTATACTTTAAATTTAGAAACCTCATTGGATAAATTTTCAATACTTGCTTTATTTTTCTGCGTAATATCGCTTACTTCTGCAATGGCAGCAGTAATTTGATCGGCTCCTGAAGCTATTTCGTTCATACTGTCGGTTGTTTCGAGCGTTATCTCGGCAAGCTTTTGCATTTCCTGCTCAATTTGGGAGCCGCCTGCAAGCATTTCGGCGGAACCTGCCTTAATTTCACTTGTTACGTCATTTATTCTTTTAATGGCATCAAGTACATGTTTTCCGTTTTCTTCTTGTTCGCTCATAACTTCCAAAATAGAATCTTCTTTTTCGGAGATTTGACTGACCAGCTCATATACATCGATAAAGGTCTTTTCCGCTCGAGAGCCGGCTTCGGTAATGTTACGAATAATTTCTGTGGTCTCTTTTATAACCGCCGCAATTTGCTTTCCTTGCAAATTAGAGCCTTCTGCAAGTTTTCTAATCTCGTCGGCGACAACCGCAAAACCTTTACCGGATTCCCCTGCGTGGGCTGCTTCTATTGCGGCATTCATTGCCAAAAGATTGGTCTGGCTTGCAATATTTTGAATGATTTGGCTCGCTTCAAGAAGAGACTCGGACTTTTCGGCGATTTGCTTTACAATCTCATTTGCAGTTCTTGCCCCGTCTTTGCCTTCCTTGGTTTGCCCGTAGACTGTTTTGATAAGTTCGTTATTTTCATTAAGCGTTTTTCCGATTTGAACGGTATTTTCTGCCATGTGCGTAATGACTGCAGAAGATTCGTTGATGCTTTCGGCCTGCATTTCAATACTTGAAACGAGCCTGCTAAGCCGCCCATTGATTTGTTCCACCGTTGCAACGGTTTCGGTAACGCCGGCAGCCTGAGACATAGCTTTTTCTTTTACGCCTTTAACGTTTTCACCTATCTGTTTAATTGCCGCTGCCGTTTCTTCCATAACTGCTGGACAGTCTTGAACCGATGGTGTTCATTTTGTCGGATTCTTCTTTTAAAGTGACTATCATAGTATGACTATGTTCGATTGCAGCATTTAGATTCATCATAATACGCCCGATTTCGTTATTCTTTTTTACTGCAACCCTATCGGTAAGGTCTCCTTCGGCAATTTTGCCGAAAACGGTTTCGAGCCGCTTAAAATAGCGTTTAAGAGTACCTGTAAAAATAAAAGCCAATGTAAAATACAGGACGAACATAAAAAGACCGATAAGAATCATATTTTTTAAAAGCGTATAAAAAAGTGAAAGTATTTCGTTTTGTTCAATTAAAAGTGCTACTTTCCAATCAAGTTCGGGAAGTGAAAAGACCGAGACCTTCCACCTATTTCCGTCAAGCATAATAAAAGCCGACCCCTCTTTCATTTTGTCTATTTCGGCAAAGGCGGGAACACCGGTTTCTTTTAAGGTTTTTAGGTTGTAGTCTTGATGTTTCGGATCGGCTAAAATCAACCCGTCGTTTTGCATAAGCATACAATAGCCCGACTTGCCGATACGGATGCTGGCGATGCGTGAAGCCAAATCCGTAAGGTTTAAGTCAAGACCGATACAGCCTAAAAAAGCTCCATCGGGATTCTTTATCGTCCGAGCCAATGTTACGACGGGGTTGCCGTCTGTCGATATATATACCGGCGTTATTATGACCTTTCCGTTTGCTTCCGCCGCATCCTTATACCAAGTTCTGGTACGCGGGTCATATCCATGCTCCTCTTCTTCAGTCCATGAACTGACGGCTCCGCCCCATTTCGTACCCAGATATATTTCTTTAAATTCTTCATAATTTTTTTCAATACGAACGAAGAGTGCGGTTATATCCTGTTCCGTTTTGCCGTTATGAGTATATACAATGTCTTTTCTTTCGCCTGTATAGTTATACAGCGTTTCATCGGCATTTTTGACGGCGGGGTTCTCAGCAAGCATAGTAACGGCATTTTTTCCGTTCCGGATAAAAAGGGTTATGGATCTTTCAATATTGGAAAATTGCTGTGCAGTAAATTCATCAAATTGGGTAATGTTCTTTTTATATAGCTGAAAGCCCACAACCGCACAAATAACGGCTACGATTGAAATAATTGTTACTGTAATCGCCCGTAAAAGGCGAGCCGTGATAGATGCAGCTTTTTTTCTTACAACACTGTCCTTAGTTTTTTGGAACGAAGGTAATGTAACTTTTTCTTTCATTTTGTCAAATCCTTTTTTCTATTATTTTTTTCTATTATATAGAATACGTTAATTATATCAAGACTTTTATTTTTCTGCAAGCCTCTTAAAGCGGGTTGATATTGAATTTAAGTCAATAGGGGAGGAAAAGAATTATTATGATAATATCAGCCGCCGCATTACATCTATGAATAATCTATAAAATATTCATTGACGTAAAATAAATATTTTGCTATACTAGCAATGAATAAAAGATAGAATATTCATTGCGATATAAAATAAAAACCTACTGGGGAGCGGAGGATGGCAAAAGCATTTACCGAGCAAGAAAGAATCAAAATAAAAGAAAAGATATTGGAAGCGGCGCTTGATCTATTTCACGATAAGGGGACGAAGGCGCTGAGTATAGCTGAATTGACGAAGCGGGCGGGTATTGCGCAGGGAAGCTTTTATAATTTTTGGAAAGATAAAGAGGCTTTGATTATGGAACTCATTGCATATCGATCAAGCCAAAAATTAAATTATATTGAAAAGAAGTTTTCAAATTCTCTCTCCGATCCGGCGGAATTTCTTACTGACATAATATACCGATATTCGGTTGATCTTATGGAAAAAATTCAAAAGCAGCCCATGTATGAAGATGCTTTTAAAATACTTGAAGCAAAAAAACTGAATGAAGTTCATAGAATTGAAATTCTGTATGATGGCTTTTTAACGAGGCTCATAGAATATTGGGAGCAGAACGATTCGATTAAGCGGGCAGATAAAAAAGGCTTATTGAATGCGTTTAGTGGAAGTTTTTTATTATGTTCTCATTATTATCAGTTTGATAAAGAGTATTTTAATGAAATGCTGATGACATTTATATCCGGAATAGTAAATAAGTATATAGAAAAATAAGGGCATAGTTTTGAAAATTTTAAGCATGGAGGAGCAAAAATGATACTTGATTTTGCACAAATACATAAGGATGACATATTAAGGGCCGGCGGCAAGGGTGCTAACCTTGGAGAGATGACTGCTGCGGGAATAAATGTGCCGAAAGGATTTGTCATTACCGCAGAGGCCTATCGGGAATTTTTAAAAGAGAACAAAATAGACGAAATCATCTCACGCACTCTCGTAGAAAAGCAAACGGATGAACAGGCATTGCTATCTGCAGCCGGAGAATTTCGGAAAAAAATCATAGCAGGACATTTTCCCGCTCAATTGGAAAAAGAGATAAGAGAGAAATACGCTGAACTCGGAGAATCGGCGAGAGTTGCGGTGCGCTCATCGGCAACGGCGGAAGATTTACCCGATGCAAGCTTTGCAGGTCAGCAGGAAACTTATTTAAATGTGCAAGGCATAGAGGATGTATTGATTTACATATGTCATTGCTACGCTTCACTGTGGGGTGACAGGGCGGTAAGTTATCGTTTTAATCAGGGATATAATCAAAATACTGTTGCGATTGCAGTTGTCATTCAAGAAATGGTAGAAAGTGAAAAAGCCGGTGTTTTGTTTACGCTTAATCCGGTAACGCAAAACAAAGATGAAATGCAAATCAATGCAAGTTACGGATTGGGTGAGAGTGTTGTAAGCGGACGCGTAACGGCGGATAATTACATTGTAAACAAGTCGGGTGATATTATTGAAATAAATATCGGAAGTAAAGAAACACAAATCGTCTATGGCGATAAGAATACAAAAGAAGAATCGGTAAGCGAAGCAAAAAGAACAGCGCGGGCATTGAATGATACCGAGATTGCCGGTCTTGTAAAAGCCGGATTAAAAATAGAAAAGCATTACGGTATGCCGATGGATATTGAATGGGCAATACGAAAGAACGAAATATATATTTTACAGGCACGCGCAATAACAACCTTAAAAAACAATGATGATAAAAAACTTATTCAAAAATATATTCAAAGCAAGCCATTAACAAAAAGTACAAAAGAAAATATGGCATTTCTGCTTGAAAAGATGCCTTTTGCATATCGGGTGCTGGACTTTGATTATATGATGGCGATTAACGACCAAAAAGCAAGGATATTCGCGGAAGGCGGTCTTGTTTTTAATTCAAATCCTGCAATTGATGACGACGGTATTCAAACGATTTTTAATGTCAAAAAAAGGTTATCGTTGAATATTTTTCATATCTTTAAAATAATACGTATGCTTAAAAACTTCGACTATTGTTCGGAAAAGTGTAAAAAATTTATGGCGCATTATGAAAAAGAGATAGAGCGGATAAAAACCTTAGACTTTCAAAATATGAGCTTGGCGGAATGCAGTAGATTCATGGAACAAAGTTATGAGCTTATTCAACAGCTTGCTTATGACAGATTTAAATACGCCTTGTTCCCGTCTTTTTTTATGAGTAAAAAATTCACAAAAATAATTAAACGAGTAGATAAAAATTATTCTGCATTTGATTTTTATTGGGAACTCAATAATAAAACAGCCGTCATTGCAAACGATATTTCACGCATAGCCGATGAGATAAAGAAAAATGCAGCTCTAACCGAAGCCGTACTATCCGGAGAAAAATTCAAAACCCTGTGTGCCGGCTTTCCCGAATTTAAACGGCTCGCAGATGATTTTATAAAACACAACGGTTTTAAATCGGATTACAATTGCTATTGTATTGAAGCAAAAACATTTATCGAAGATTTCGACAGGCTTGTCAATATTATACGCCCGCTATTAAGTGCCGACGTTCAGGATTCTTATAATGAAAAAGATAAAAAATACTCAAGTTTAATGCGGAACTTACAGCGTCTTTATGGAAACAAATATCCTCGTATAGAAAAGGACATACAGCACTTTCGGTATTTTCATGTTGTCCGCGAAGAATCACAATATTTGTGGGAAGCTGTCTTTTATTATGTCAGGCAATGTGTAAGACGGATAAATATTCTTTTATTAAACAGTGAAGATTATAAACACGGAATTGTAAATCTTTTTCATCGTGAATTAATGGAAGTGCTTAAAACGGGACGGCTAACCGATGTCTATAAAGAAAAGATAAGAATACGGAATGAAAAATTTCCGCTTGCAGAAAAAGTTTGGGAAGCTTCAAAATTACTTGTGTTTGATTCAAGAGGCGATGTGCTGAAAGGAGTAAGCGGAAGTCAGGGGACTGTTGTAGGAAAGGCGTGCCTTATCTGCAAGCCTGAGGAATTTTATAAAATGCAAAAAGGCGATGTACTTGTGTGTCATCTTACGGATCCCGAATGGACTCCGCTTTTTAAACTTGCAAGTGCTGTCGTCGCAGATACCGGTTCCGCGTTAAGTCATGCTGCGATTGTCGCTCGGGAATTTAATATACCGGCAGTATTGGGTGTAGGTTTTGCCACCGCAAAATTTAAAGACGGCGATTTTATAAAAGTTGACGGAAACAAAGGCGAAGTGCGGAACTGTTGAGATGGATTCAAAAGAGCTGAGACGGTTTAACATTTTAACAAAACCGATTTTTCCGCTGTTAGTTAAAACTTCAATTCCGACAATAATCGGAATGTTGATCAGCGTTATATATAATTTGACCGATACTTTTTTTGTCGGCCGCTTAAATAACAGAGCGATGATTGCGGCAATCGGTATTGTGTTTAGTTTTGTCAGCATTATTCAGGCAATCGGTTTTTGGTTCGGCTACGGCAGCGGTAATGCAATGTCAAAAAAAATCGGAGAACAAGACTATGCGGAAGCGGAAACCATTTCGTCGATAGGAATTGTTCTTGCAATTATAACCGGTATTGTGATCGCAATCGGAGCAAGTGTTTTTATTCTACCTCTTTCAAAATTCATCGGCGGAAGTGCATCTCAAGATGTTCTCACATTTACCGTTCAGTATTTAAGGATTATTATCATCAGCATTCCGTTCAGTTTATATGCACTAACGGTTTATAATCAGCTGCGCCTTTGCGGAAATGTACGCGACGGAATGATCGGGCTTCTTTCGGGAATGCTCAGCAATATGGCGCTTGATCCCGTATTGATGTTTGTTTTTAAGCAGGGATTTATCGGCGCAGGCTATGCAACGCTTATCGGTCAGATTATCGGATGTGTTGTGTTGACGCTCTTAGCAAAAAGGCACGAGAGTATTTCGTTCAATCTAAAAAAAGTTCAATACAGTAAAGAACGTATGTATCATATTCTTGCAGGCGGTATGCCCAATTTTTCGCGGCAGGCAATTACCTCCGCCGCATTGGTTTTACTTAATGTTAAAGCGGCACAATACGGAGAAAGCATGATAGCGGCTTTAACGGTAAGTTCAAGAGTTGCCGCTTTGGCCTATATGATTATGATCGGCTGGGGGCAAGGCTTTCAACCGATTTGTGCAATGAATTACGGTGCCAAACAATACTCAAGAGTAAAAAAAGCTTTTATTATTACGGTTTTAATCGGAACAATTTTTTTAACGGCCGCCTCAATAATCTTATTTCTCTTTGCCGAAAAATGTATCGGAGTTATGTCTAAGGATGATGAGGTAATTTTTGCCGGAATTAAGATACTGAGAATGCAATGCTTTTCACTGCCGCTTTTAAGCTTTTTTGCCGTGAGCAGTATGTTCATGCAGAACATCGGTCATTATTTTTCATCCCTCCTCATATCGATTTCACGACAAGGATTTTTTTATTTACCTCTTTTATATATTCTGCCCGCCCTATACGGAAAGACCGGCATTTACCTGCTGCAGCCTTTCTCCGATGTTTTGTCGTTTTTGTTTGCCCTTGCGGTAGTGTATAAGTGGTACTCGTCCGGGGCGTTCAATTCATCTTTAAATGCAGGATGAACAAAACCTTTAAATGCAGAGTAATCGTAATAAACGAAATTCTCGGTAAAAAGTAGTTTGGGTTAATTCATCTCGGTAAAAGCTTCTTTAAGCCGTTTTGCGCTTGCTTCCAATGCTGCCTGTTCATCAGCGGGAAGATCGCTTTCTATAACCCGTTCCGCACCGCTGCGTCCGACAATGCAGGGAACGCTCAAGCATACGTCTTTAAGTCCGAACTCTCCGTCCAGCGTCATCGAAACGGACAAAATGCTGTGCTCGTTGCGCAAAATGGCGCCGGCTATTCTAGTCAGGGCTAAGCCGACGGCAAAATAAGTAGAACCTTTGTAGTCGATAATGTGGTAAGCGGAATTCCGTACTTCTTCCAGAATTTTCGCTTTATTGAAGTGCAGACCTGAGCTGCACACACCGCCTGAACAATATTCGTCGATGCGCCGTCCTGCAATGGATGTCATCGACCAAGCTGCAAATTCGCTGTCACCGTGTTCGCCCAAAATATAACCGTGAATGTTGCGCGCATCGACACCGCACTCTTTGCTAAGAGTGTAGCGGAAACGTGCAGTGTCCAAAACGGTACCGGAACCGATAACTCTTCCGCGCTCCCATCCGGAAGCCTTGAGCGCTGCCCGCGTTAAAATATCGACGGGATTGCTCACAATCAGCATAACGCCGCTGCAGCCGCTTTCCGCGATGTCCTTTGCAATGCCGGTGATAATGGACGCATTGCGTTTTAGCAAATCTATGCGAGTTTCTCCGCTCTGTTGTTTTGCTCCCGCCGTAACCACAACGATGTCGCTGTCGGCATAATCGGCTTTATCGCCTGCGTGTATGTCGACTTGCGGCAAAAAAGGCAGCCCCTGCACAAGGTCGAGAGCTTGTCCTTCGGCAAAATTTTTATTCATATCGGTTATTGCTATTTCGTCCGCATAACCGCTTTGAGCCAATGCGTAGGCAAAGGTTGAACCGACCGCACCTGCTCCCACAACGGTAACTTTGCGTTTCTTTTCATCCATAGGATTACCTCCTTTTAAAAAATACTGAAATGCATATGTTTAGGCAAGGGAATTGCGCAGAAGAATTCACTAACCTTAACAATGGCAAGAAGAACAAAATAAGGCAAAATTATCGCAAAAAGATTGTTATGAAAGGCGGAGAAAGTAAACCGGCTTTTACACTAGACAATTTATAAAAAAACTACTAAAATAATTATGGGTGTTAAAAAAATAGTTTTTTATAAGTGCCCTATATTTTTATATAAAGGGAGTGCGCATATGAAAATCGGATTCGGGAGCGATCATTCGGGAGTCGCATTAAAACATATTTTAATGGAACACGTTCGCAATAAAGGATACGAATGCGTTGATTACGGTGCGGCGGATTCCAAGGTTCCGGCAAACTATGCCGAATTCGGCTTAAAGGTTGCCGAAGCGATTAAATCGCGCGAAGTTGAAAAGGGTGTGATGGTGTGCGGATCGGGCGTCGGCATTTCTCTTGCCGCAAACAAGGTTCCTGGAGTGAGGGCTGCGGCGTGCAGCGAACCGTGTACGGCAAAGCTCGCCGTCGAACACAGCGACATAAACGCTGTCGCCATGGGCGTATGCATCGTCGGACCCGAAGAAGCAAAAATGATTGTCGACGCCTTTCTCGATGCCCGATTTGAAGGCGGCGTTTACACGGAACGGGTCGACACCCTTTCCGCTATAGAAAGAAAATACGGTAATTAAACGCGGCGGGCGAATCGGCGGCTTTTGCGGGCTCTATCGCAATACGGCTTTTTCTATTTCCGCAGCCAAAATCTTTGCCGATGCCGAAACAAATAAGTCTCATTCCACGCTGATTATTGTTCGCTTGCCGTCTCGTTCGGTGCACCAGCCACAGACTACCGCGCAGACGGTGCTGTCGGGTGCAGCGTTGCCGAAGTACTGCGTCCGTTTGAACTGACAGCGAAATACTGCAATGCAGACTATCGCCCGCCGTTTACCTTTCATACGATAGACAGCAACGCGGGATATAGCGAAGCTGCACGGCAAGAGGTAGAGCGGAGCGCAAGGGACTATTTAGCTTGGTTGGATGCGCTGCAACAAACATGAGGCATAATCGACATAAAGCATTCCTCATAGTGATAAAGAAAAGTATGATGCAGAAGCTCTAAATTATCGGCGTAGGAGAAAAAATGTTTTTATTAAAATTGATGGAAAGCGGCAGAGAACACCTCATCGGAGCGTTTGATTCCGAAGCCAACATAAAAGCTTTTTTGGAAAAAATTCCGGGCTTTGAAGTGTATTCCGACGATGAGTATGGTGTTTTAGGCAAATTGCATGTTGCAGCCTTAGGCGGCCTCGTTGAAATAGCTTATGGAAAGAAAAAATTTCCATTATCGAGGTTTTCGTTTGTCGATGACGAAGCCGAAGCTATTGCGATTGAGGTTGAAGCTTTTGATGACGGGAAAGCAAACACCGTTGAAGGATGCACTCTCGTCGATGCCTACTTAATCGGAAACAACGAACTTAAAACTTATATCGAAAAGCGCGAGAGAAACTTTTTGCGTGTGAAAGCCGTGTTGGAAAAAAAAGGCTTTTCCGTCTTTCGCGAGTATCACGGCTCCGAAGACGGCGAAGCGGTTACATATCGGGATGCAAACGGTCAGTACCGGTTTTTAATGCACATGGATCCGGGCTTTGTCGATGACCTCCCCGAAGACGATGCCGAGTTGGAATTATATATCAGCAAAAACGAGAATATATAGAACTCTTTAAACTTATTGAGCGCAGTTGATGAGATTAACCGTTTGCTAAAACTATAAAATTACTTTGTTTGTAAAATACAAATTATAGGAGTTCGCCCTAAGCTGTCGATTGTTAGAGAAAATTTTTACCTACCCTGAGACCTTTTCTCGCCGATTATACTTTGTACAAATTTTACCGCATCTTCCGCTGCTTTTTGCATCATGTCTCCGTAAAAGACATGCTTTGCCCCGTCAAGCTTTATGAGCTTTGCGTTTGGGAATGTCTTAACCGCCCGTTCCGAATATGACAGCGGTACAAGCGAGTCGGCTGTTCCGTGAATGATGAGCGTTTTGCCTGAATACCGGGGCATCAATGTATAAATATCAAAGGACAGTACATCCTCATTATAAATGCGCCCTATGGTTTTTCCCAGCAGCTTCATTGTGTCGGGAATCCGTTCCGGATCGGGAGTGCGCCGCCGAACGTAATCATGCAACACAAAAGCTGGATATAATAAAACCAAGCCCGCTACATCGGCAGGACGCAGTGCGGCAATATAGGTTGAAACAAATCCGCCTTGGCTTTCTCCTAATAAAAAGATTTGTTCAGGCTTAAAACGCGAGTCGGCTTTTAAGTTATCGAGAATGACCGTCAAATCTTCGGCCTCGGTAAGCACCGACATTTCCGTCATTTTTCCGTCACTTTTGATATGATTGCCGCCGCCGATAAAGTCGAAAATGTATGCAGCAATACCCTGTTCCGCAAAAGCCGCTGCATAGCCTTTAACACCGCCGTGGTTTCCGCCGAATCCGTGTGAAAGGATGACTAATGGCACAGGCGATACGCTATTGGGAAGAAAAAGCTTTCCGTATATTTTCATGCCGTTTCTCTGAAAGCTTTGTTCTTCGACTTTAAATGCGGGCGCCGCCTTTGTTTGTGCGGCGGCGATTGTTCCAATAAATAAAATAACTGCCGATAAGAGCATGATTTTTTTCATATTTTATCCTCCGTTTCAATTTTAACAATATTGTCACACTTTTTCAACTATCTGTTTGCCAAGCCCCGCTTTCAGTTAAAGATGAGTTTTTATCTCCTATATTTTTTGCCGTACGACGCAGTAGATGCCCGCACCTCTGCCAGCGCTTTGACAAATAGGTGGAGCAGATGCTAGGAGCGTACAAAAAACACCCGCAGGCGTACTTGTTGTACGTCGAGGACTGTTTTTTGTTAAGCGACAACGCAGATCCCCGCCTCTTCTGTAAACCCTTTTGAAAATAGCGGAGGTAGATACAAGGAGTTAGGTAAAAAAGTACCGCAGGCGTATCTTTGATACGTTGAGGACACTTTTTTGCCGTGCGACGCAGTAGATGCCCGCCTATTTGTCAAAGTCTAAGGCGCCCGTGTAAAGTTGGTAGTACACTCCCTTCTTCTCCAGCAGGGAGGTGTGTGTGCCGCGCTCGATAATTTCACCGTGATCCAAGACCATGATAACATCGGAATTCATAACGGTGGAAAGACGGTGAGCGATGACGAAAACGGTTCGTCCTTCCATCAGGCTATCCATACCTTTTTGGATAAGAGCTTCGGTTCGGGTGTCGATGGAAGATGTCGCTTCGTCCAAAATCATGACGGGCGGGTCGGAGACTGCGGCGCGGGCGATGGACAATAGCTGCCTCTGTCCTTGCGAAAGAGAGTTTTTATTTCCTTCAATAACCGTGTCATAACCATGTGGAAGCATTGTAATAAAATTGTGAGCATTGGCAAGTTTCGCCGCTTCGATACATTGTTCGTCGGTTGCATCCAAATTGCCGAAACGGATATTTTCCATAATGGTGCCTGTAAATAGATTCACCTCTTGCAATACGATACCGAGCGAACGCCGCAGGTCTTCTTTCTTGATCCGGATAATCGGTATTCCGTCATAGGTAATAGGCCCTTTGTTAATATCATAAAAGCGGTTTATCAAATTGGTAATCGTTGTTTTGCCCGCACCTGTTGCCCCGACAAATGCGACCTTCTGTCCCCGCTCTGCAAAGAGGTTTATATCTTTTAAAACTTTTTTATCGGGCGAGTAACCGAAATCGACATGCTCAAAAATCACCTTGCCGGTAAGCCTTGTCAATGTAATGCTGCCGTCCTCGTGCATTTCTTTCCAAGCCCATACTCCGGTGTGCTCCTCAGCTTCGGTCAGAGTACCGTCTTCTTCCCGTGCATTTACGAGAGTAACGGTACCGGCATCTTCCTCCGGTTCTTCGTCCATCAGTGCAAAAATCCGCGAGGCGCCTGCAACGGCATTAATAACCGAATTGAGCTGATTGGAAAGCTGAGAAATAGGATTGGTAAAATTCCTTGACAGTGTTAAAAACGAAGCGATGGTACCGAGCGTCAGCGTATTGATACCTGCGATAGTCGGATTGGGGATTTTTGCAATTGCGAACCATGCACCGACAAGGGCGACAATCACATACTGAAAATAGCCGAGTGCATTCATAAAGGGCATGATGATATTCGCATAGGAATTTGCCTTTGAGGCGCTTTCCTGCCATGCGGCATTCTTTTCATGAAAATCGGCTTTGACCGCTTCTTCCCGGCAGAACACTTTAATTACCTTTTGTCCGTTAATCATTTCTTCAACATAGCCGTTCAGCTGTCCGAGCGTTTCCTGCTGCCGTACAAAATAAAAGCCGCTTTTTTTTGCGACAAACTTAATCACCTTCAAAATAGAAAAGATGGAAGCAACAACAATAATCGTAAGATACACGCTCTGATACAGCATTGCAAAGAACACTGTAACAACCGTACACATGGAAGAAACCAGCTGCGGCATTGACTGCGTAATCATCTGCCGGAGCGTATCGGTATCGTTGGTATAGCGGCTCATAATATCACCGTGAGTGTGCGTGTCAAAATAGCGTAGAGGAAAACGCTGCATCTTGGAGAACATTTCATCTCTAATCCGCTTGAGAGTCCGCTGTGCAACCTTAATCATCAAGCGGTTATAAATCCACGAACAGAGAACACCGGTGCCGTAAATCGCCGCCATAAAGATGAGCACCTGTAAAAGTCCGGTAAACACCGGAGTGCTTTGCGCAAGAAGCGGCATAATATACCGGTCAATTAATACTTGCAGGAACAAAGCTGCTGATGCGGTTGCGCCTGCACTTAATAAAATACAGACCGTAACAACCGCAAGAACGGTTTTATATTGTTTAAGGTAGGAAAGAAGCCGTTTGACGGCCGGCATGGAAAGCTTCATTTCCGGTTTTGCTGTGTTAGTAGGTTTCATATTATTCATGCCCTTTTTGTTGGGTCTCAAAGACTTCTTTATAGATGGCGCTCGTATGCAGCAGTTCGTCATGTGTGCCTACCGCAGTAATTAAACCCTTATCGAATACGAGGATTTTATCTGCATGCTGCACGGAAGAAATCCGCTGCGCAATAATAATCTTTGTTGTTTCCGGAAGGAACTCTTTAAATGATTTTTGAATCAGAGCATCCGTCTTGGTGTCCACCGCACTGGTGGAATCATCAAGGATTAAAATCTTAGGCCTTTTTAAAAGCGCCCGCGCAATACAGAGCCTCTGTTTTTGTCCGCCCGAAACATTTGTTCCGCCCTGCTCGATACGGGAATCATAAGCTTCCGGCATTGCTTCGACAAATTCGGAAGCACAGGCAAGGCGGCAGGCTTTGACGATTTCTTCATCGCTTGCGTGTTCATTGCCCCATTTCAAATTATCTTTCACCGTACCGGAGAATAATTCGTTTTTCTGTAAAACCATGGCAACCGCATCCCGCAGAGTTTTTACATCATAGTCTTTTACATTTATGCCGCCGACGCTGACCGCACCGGAAGTAACGTCGTACAAGCGGGGAATGAGCTGCACAAAAGAAGTCTTGGAAGAACCGGTACCTCCTATAATTCCAACCGTTTCTCCTGAATCGATTGAAATGTTTGCATTGGTAATAACTTTTTTATCCGCATCGGCACTATACATAAAATCGGCATCGGTAAAGCATATACTTCCGTCCTTTACCTCCGTTACAGGATGTTCAGGGTTTTGGATGGTAGAGCGTTCATTTAAAATTTCGGCAATACGTTCCGCAGATGAACGGGAAATCGTAATCATCACAAAGACCATAGAGAACATCATCAAGCTCATCATAATCTGTGTAGCATAAGAAAAAAGAGCCATCAGCGATCCGGTAGTTAAGCCCTGTGCCGCATTGTTTCCGCTTGCAACAATCTCCTTCGCGCCGAACCATGAAATCAAAATCATACATGTATAAATACATAGCTGCGCCATCGGCATCATCAGAGTGATATACCTCTCCCCTTTTGAAAATCCTCGGTAAATTGATTCCGAAATTTTTTCAAACTTTTCAATTTCGTACTGCTGCCGGTTAAAGGACTTTACCGCCCGTACTCCGCGCACATTTTCCTGCACGACATTGTTGAGCTTATCGTAGGTCTTAAAAACATTTCTGAATATCGGATGCACTTTACTGATAATCAAAAAGATGCCGAGTCCCAGCAGCGGAATCATACATAGGAATATCATGGAAATTTTAGGACTGATTCTAAACGATGCAATCATCGCAAAAATCATCATACCGGGAGCACGCACAGCGAGCTTTACCAGCATCTGATAAGAATTGAGCACGTTCGTTACATCGGTGGTGAGCCGCGTTATAATAGAAGAAGTTGAAAATTTGTCGATATTGGAAAAAGAAAAGGTTTGAACATTAGCGTACATATCCTGCCTAAGGTTTGCAGCAAATCCTGCCGAAGCCTTTGCTGCTGTAATCGACGAAAAAACACCTGTCAGCAATTGAATAATTGCAAAGAGCAAAAGTATCGCCCCGTACTTGAATACGGTTCCCATTGCGCCGAGTTCAATTCCAAAATCGATTAAATACGCCATACAGGAGGGGATAATAATTTCAAATACAACCTCCGTGATTGTCAGCAACACTGCGAGCACGGATGTCCGTTTATATTCCCGAAGGCTTTTTGATAAAGTTTTCAGCATAAAGTTATCCTTCAATAGAGCCATATTATACTACTATTTATTCCGAAAAGCAATCGGTTTTTCTAAAGCCTCCGAAGATAAAGATTTTGTATCGATAGATTGACATCTTCATATAAAAAGCCTATACTCACTCTTGCATCCCGAATTGCGTTAGACGCACGCAAAAGGAGAGGAGTTATGGTAATTCATATGAATATGTACCAGTCGCTCGGCTTTGCAATCGCTTGGTTGCTTGTCGGACGATTCATTAAGGCGAAGTTTGAGTTTTTTCAAAAGTATTGTATACCTGCCCCGATAGTGGGCGGCTTTTTGTTTGCGCTGATTTCGTTAGCACTTCACGTAACAAAAGTACTCGACTTCGAATTTGACACAACCCTGCAAACCTATTGGATGGTGATGTTTTTTACTTCTGTGGGTTATAATGCAGGGTTTTCGATTTTAAGAGACGGCGGGAAAAAAGTTTTTGTCTTTTTGGCTGTAGCTATCGTTTTTGCTATTTTGCAAAACGTTGTAGCGCAAGGAGCCGCAAGGCTTATAAACTTTAGTCCGATGCTCGCCGTCATGCTGGGTTCAACATCCTTTACAGGGGGGTTCGGTACAGCGGCCTCCTTTGCACCTATTGTTGATCCGGAAAACACTCTGGGAGCCTTATCCCTCGCAGTAGCCGTTCCCACCTTCGGCTCTTTGATAAGCTCCATCTTAGGCGGTCCCGTCGGAAACCGTCTGATAAAAAAATACGGCTTACAGCCTTCAAATGCCGATGAAAGCGTAAGAATTGATGAATCGGGAAACATAATAAAAACAACAAAAGTTGTTAAGAAAGTAGAAGCGGTTCATCCGAGCTTTATAAAGCGGCTCTTCTTTAATCCCACAAAGGGCAGGGAAGAGGGTCAAGAAGTCGTAACGGTTCAGGAAGAAGTTATTCATGAAGCCTCGGCAAAAGGTGAAGTAGATAACTCGACAACCAGTTCTGAAAAGCATCTTAGCAGTGAAAAGCTTTTAATGTCATTTATGCTTTTAGTTCTGGCCTCAGGTTTTGGTCTTTTTGTTACCAATTATCTTAATTCGTTGTCGCCCAAATTTAAATTCCCCATTTATATCGGGGCGATGATTTGTGCTGCCGTTATAAGGAACATTGCAGATACCTCAAAAAAATTCAAGATAAATATGGATGAAATTGATGCACTCGGAAATATTTCTTTGAATATGTTTTTGGCTTTAGCTCTTGTTTCGCTAAAACTTTGGCAGCTGGTAAGTTTGGCTATCCCTCTGATGATTATTTTAAGCGCTCAAATCCTTCTTTTGTATTTGTATACACGCTTTGTTACCTTTAAGGTTATGGGCGGAGATTATGACGCTGCGGTCATCACGGCCGGACACATCGGGTTCGGTTTTGCCGCAACCCCTAACGCCATGGCTAATATGGGCTCTATATGCGAAAAATACGGCTATTCAAAAATAGCTTTCTTTGTCGTCCCTATAGTCGGCTCCTTATTTATTGATTTTTTCAATATAATGATAATTGGTATTACCATAGGCTTGGTCGGCTAAAATTAGGCCGGCGGCTCGGTCTTTTGTTATAGGTACTATAAAAACCTTATAAACAAAAGGCCGGCCCCAAGCCCTTTATTTTCTCGGCTTATTTATTTTTATCAAGCCATTCTTTCCACTGGGCTTCGCCTTTGTCTAGGGTGGTAAGGCCATCAATATAGATGTTTTCAGGTTTGCTTAACGCATAATTGAACATATATGTTCTGTTTTTTTCAGCTTCCTCATATATATTGCCTTTGTATCTAACGCCGAATGGATAGAGGACAGCTTCTGTTAAGTTTGATTCTGCAATATAGAGACAGATAATATTATTATCTTCGTCATAGGCTGCACCCCAACACGTTACGGCATGTTGGTATGGCCTGTTACCTTTAGAACCCTGCCAGAAAATCCCTATTGCCCGTTTGTTATCAAGGGCTTTGTTCATAAGCTGTTCAAATTCTTTTTTTGTTTCACATCGCTCAATATTAATAGGGCTTGTATCATGTGTGAAAACATCATTGAATAGCCCGGGATAGATTGAACCTAAAGTTTTTTGAGCATCTCTTTTATACAGATACCACGTCAGTCCATCTTCTATGTAACCTCCTCGGGAATTGTTATGGGTATATGCCCTAAAGATATTGGCTATGTTACTTTTTTTGTTTTCTTCTATATCATTCGATAGGTCTTCTTTATTAGCCGGGGGATCTTTTCTTATATACTTATAATCATATAAAGGCCGTTTCCATGCTTCAATGGCGGCTTTTTGTTTATACTGCTCAACATAGTCTTTATTTTGTTCAAACCACCAGTGCAGCATATTGGAAGCGGTTTTAGCCCAGCATTGGCTAAGATCTTTTCCTTGTCTCTGTTCCTTTCTTATACCGTTAACCACGAAATAATCGCTTGGAAATTGCCCTTGCACATACAACTTGTCTAACTTCCGTACATTGTAAAATTTTGTGTTAGTAGTTTCTTTCCATTTGAACACATATGACTGCGGGTACGTATCCCCTGTAGGTATGCCGTTAATGTTTATTCCTACTTTTTCTTTTTCATTTTCAGCGGGGCTGCCTATTCCGTCGACCCATTTGTAATGCACAACAGGATTCTCATTCTTTTTTTGAATAATGTTTACAGTCAAATCCGTTTTACCGTCAGCGCTTTTAATATATTGACCTGTTTTTTTGTCTTTGAATTTAATGTATGCACGCCTGTCCCACACGGTTTTGTTTTTGAGGCAGGTAAATGAAATTACGTCCTTATTGGGATCGGTTCGTGAACTGATTGTCGGCGCTCCTGTAATCCACGGCAGTTTGTTTGAGGTAAATATCGGTTCATAATCCAATTTACCTTCCATTGTTTGCACCTCGAATGTATATGTACCGGCAGCGCTTTCGGGCATAACGGCTTGCATTGATTCATATTTAATTTGCGGCTTCTTTTTGACTGTGAACGTAACCGTTTTGGCGACCGAGGGGTCTGCAGCTGAACGGATAGTAATAGCTGCATTGCCTTCTTTTGTTGCCTTTATCGTACCGAATTCCGTATCGGTAACGGATATCACATCTGATGTCATCGTGGTGTATTCTAGCTTTCTATTCGTCGCTTCATCAGGCTTTGCCTTTGCTTTGAACATATAGACATCACCGATGAACAAAAAGGCTGGCGGATCTTCTTCAAATTCGATATTTGTAACGGGAACCGGTTCTGCTGTTACGGTAACGCTAATCGTTTTTTTTATGCCGTTTGATGCCTCTATTGTAATGACTGTGAGACCTTCTTTATTTGCTGTAATCAAGCCGGTGCTATCTACAGCAGCAACCTTACTGTCCGATGACGAATATAATAGTGTTTTATTCGTTGCATTTTTTGGTATGATTTGTGCAGTTATGGAGTGTGCTGTTCTTTTTACAAGCGAAAGGTTGTTTTCATTTGACGAGAGCCGAATGCTATTAACTGGAATTTCGCCGGAGTTCTCTTTTTCGGATTTTGTTAAAAGGTTGTTTTTACAAGATAGCAGCAAAAAAAACGCTGCAACAGCCGCAAATCCTATTAATTTGTGTCTTTTTATCATAAAATAATCTCCAATATGTTTATAAAATACATTATTTTGCATATATAGTCAAGGGATCCGTGGAATACCAAGATTAAAACTTGACATTTTCATCTTAAATTACACAACTCTCAAACATTACAGTAGATAATAAGGCCTTTGTTAAGGTTTGAGATCCATCTTAAATTACACAACTCTCAAACAAAGTCCTTTAGGAGCAAGAATGTTTCAGTGTTTGAGATCCATCTTAAATTACACAACTCTCAAACTTGCGGGACGCTTTCCCTGATGTCTTGGCAGTTTGAGATCCATCTTAAATTACACAACTCTCAAACACATCTTCGATACAATTACACATTTCATTTGTTTGAGATCCATCTTAAATTACACAACTCTCAAACTTTGAGCTTTTTTTGATGATTGCGGATAGGGTTTGAGATCCATCTTAAATTACACAACTCTCAAACAAAGCCGACCATCTTGCCTCACCGAATTCCGTTTGAGATCCATCTTAAATTACACAACTCTCAAACTAAACTCATTAACTCTTCTTCCAAACCCTCGTTTGAGATCCATCTTAAATTACACAACTCTCAAACGCTTGAAAGGAAACACCGCACTTTTTTGTGGTTTGAGATCCATCTTAAATTACACAACTCTCAAACATAACTCATAACTTAAAACAAACATCTTAGGTTTGAGATCCATCTTAAATTACACAACTCTCAAACCGGCATAGCCTTTTTCTGCCAAGTATTCAAGTTTGAGATCCATCTTAAATTACACAACTCTCAAACAACTCTAGCAAAGGAAGTACTGATGCTAAAGTTTGAGATCCATCTTAAATTACACAACTCTCAAACAGAAGTACGAGCCGTGCGTTCTACCAACTTGTTTGAGATCCATCTTAAATTACACAACTCTCAAACTAAAACCTTAAAAAAAAGCGACCGTGAAGTGTTTGAGATCCATCTTAAATTACACAACTCTCAAACAGAGCCTCCAACATTGGCCGAAAGCTCAGTGTTTGAGATCCATCTTAAATTACACAACTCTCAAACTTATCTTGCCTTTCGGACATAGGTATATAAGTTTGAGATCCATCTTAAATTACACAACTCTCAAACTTTGATTACTAATTAAAACCGTGGGCTTTCGTTTGAGATCCATCTTAAATTACACAACTCTCAAACCCAAAAGAGGAGTTCCGTCCGTGTTCTCTTGTTTGAGATCCATCTTAAATTACACAACTCTCAAACGATAGGGATTTGTATATCAGAGGATTATCGGTTTGAGATCCATCTTAAATTACACAACTCTCAAACAACATCCATATTGCCCAAGCCCGTTTTACGGTTTGAGATCCATCTTAAATTACACAACTCTCAAACCCAAAATAGTAACTTCCTGCCAATCGGCCGGTTTGAGATCCATCTTAAATTACACAACTCTCAAACGATGACGGCAGCCCCTGCGGGGAATTGGTGGTTTGAGATCCATCTTAAATTACACAACTCTCAAACGCCTTTAGTCCCTCGATGAATTTCTTGACTGTTTGAGATCCATCTTAAATTACACAACTCTCAAACCCAAAATAGTAACTTCCTGCCAATCGGCCGGTTTGAGATCCATCTTAAATTACACAACTCTCAAACAAGTTCAATATTTTCAAGTCTAACAGATTCGTTTGAGATCCATCTTAAATTACACAACTCTCAAACTGTCAAGCGTTTTTCAAAAAAAATTAAAGGTTTGAGATCCATCTTAAATTACACAACTCTCAAACCTCGGAGATGTATACCTAGCCTCACTTATTGTTTGAGATCCATCTTAAATTACACAACTCTCAAACCCGCACCTTGCCGCAGAAACCGAGTACTACGTTTGAGATCCATCTTAAATTACACAACTCTCAAACTTTTAATTCGCATCCGTATTCTTTTTTTGAGTTTGAGATCCATCTTAAATTACACAACTCTCAAACCGAAATAAGAGCCCTAAAAGCAACATCGCTGTTTGAGATCCATCTTAAATTACACAACTCTCAAACTGCCCATTCGCTTACCACTTCAGCTATGTTGTTTGAGATCCATCTTAAATTACACAACTCTCAAACCTCGCCGCCGGTCTTGCCGTCAAGTAAATCGTTTGAGATCCATCTTAAATTACACAACTCTCAAACCCTTCCTCGCTTCCTGCGGGGGCTGCAAGGGTTTGAGATCCATCTTAAATTACACAACTCTCAAACAAACTCAAAAGGGGTATAGGGTTAATAATTGTTTGAGATCCATCTTAAATTACACAACTCTCAAACATGAAGTGCTTGTTTATGTCGAATTATTAAGTTTGAGATCCATCTTAAATTACACAACTCTCAAACACTCAAATAGCTTATATAGAAGTTGCCAGAGTTTGAGATCCATCTTAAATTACACAACTCTCAAACACTGCTGATTGCGTCTGTTCGTCTCCCAGTGTTTGAGATCCATCTTAAATTACACAACTCTCAAACTAGATTTTAATCCATTCATTATAGCTTTAGTTTGAGATCCATCTTAAATTACACAACTCTCAAACTAATTATGGGGCTTGTAATTCTTTCGATTTGTTTGAGATCCATCTTAAATTACACAACTCTCAAACGGCGTCTTCGGTCGAAATTTCGCCTTTTTCGTTTGAGATCCATCTTAAATTACACAACTCTCAAACAGAATTCACAGCTCAAGCTGCAAAACTCATGTTTGAGATCCATCTTAAATTACACAACTCTCAAACGGGGTAAATGCCGTTAAAAGAGCTTACCGTGTTTGAGATCCATCTTAAATTACACAACTCTCAAACATCAGATATGGTGTAGGTGGAGAGTCTATCACACTATAGATAGCGGTAACATAAGATGATTACATTTTAATACTAACATGAGAATCGTTTATTGTCAATATATTTCGCAAAGGTCCTTATCAATAATATATGATTTTTCACAATCTTCTTTTGTAGATGTATATGCCCCCTCGATTAAAAATAGATTTGTTTTTATATAGCGGGCAAATTTGTATAACTCGGATAAGTCTTTGAAATTTAAAAATTGTTTTAGGTTTATAAAAACAAAGCATTTTATTTGATTTAATTCCACAGAAGCACTTATATAATCTATAATTTTTTCAAGTAAATTTGTATATTCTGTTTCAAAAGAGATATTAACAGCTTTAAATATGCTGATCAAATCAAGTTCTTCACTCCGTTTGAGAGGTATATCCAAAGAAAGAAGTACATCATCTATATGTTTTAATATCTCACTTTTTATGGTGCATGTTTTTAGGTAATTATATTCATCGGAAATACTTTGTTTTAAGATCGAATAAATTTTGTTCAGATTTTGTTTATTATTTATATCGAGATTTATAGGATTTAATATCAGCTCACATGTTTTTGGAATAGAAAGCTCTTTGTCATCTTCGGATAATATGAATTTGCCCTCATTACCTGAATATTGACTAAAAAGCTCCGATACAAATTCGGTAAAAAAAGTTTTATTTTCTATAGTTAAAACATTAACTTTATTTTCCGAAAATATTATTTGATTTTTAATGTCAGGATGTACCAGTTTCATAGAACAACAAGCCTTTCATCGGTATTTAAATATTCTGTTTTAGATTCTCCAATAATAATTTCCATTTTTGCATATTGCTTTTCAGTAACGGTTAATATTTCAACCAAGCCTTCGGGAGGTTTATTCTTCTCTATACTTTTTACAATAGAGTCTCTATTTGTAAGATTTAAAACCAATTTTGAATAAACCGACTTTTGCTGCATAATAAAGCCTGATTTAATTAGATACTTCCTAAAAACCGAATAATTATGCCTATTTTCGGGTGTTATTACGGGTAAATCAAAAAAAACGATAACTCTCATAAATCTATAACTCATTGCGGTAAAATTTAATTTGTGAAATATCCTTTTCATTTAGCGCATCAAAAATACTGTGTACAAAAATTTCGATAGCTTTATTTAGATAATGCTCTTTATTGTTTATGAGCACCTTTTTATTTATAACACTAATTATTTTTAGCTTTTCTTCATGCTCAAATTTTTGAGGGTTAAGTTTAGAAACTTCTGCATCAACAAGAGGCCTAAAAGGCTCCATAAGGTCTGATCCGAGATTAAAAGGATTAAACATATTGTCATGAAAAATTCCAAGTTGCGTAATATAACCGTTTGCAGTTATTTCACGATTAAATGCAGAAAGTAAGATGCTATATCCGTAATTTAAAGCAGCATTTATAGGAATATCCAAACTTCTGGAAAATCCTGCTCCAAATAACGCTGCAAAATATGCTTTTGCAGCATGGGCTTCTTTATTTGTTTTATCGTTAATATCTATACCTGTAATATACTCAGCCAGTAAACTTGCTTGCGGAAGATTCAGTTTTTCTAAGAGGTGTTTTTGCTGTCTTATTTTTTCTGTTACAACTTCAGTCCATACAAGCTGTTTGATATTCTTATCCCATTTTATTTGAAGCCTGATTTTTTCGCTGGTATCATGGCTGCCGTAATATCCTATCAATTCAGAAGCCGGATTTCTCTTTTCGTCACAAAAAATTACCTTAACCTTTTGTTTTATAAGCTCATTTAATAAGGCTGCGGTTATAGAGACCGCTGTCGTTTCAATGATTAAAACTGAAATTTCTTCAATAAAAACTTTTTGGGTTTTTTCACCACGAACTACGAGATGATTTAAATGTAAATCCAGCTTTGCCCTATTTGAAATAACAACGGTCCTCCAACTCATATCTTTAACAAATCAATCCTTTTTTCAAAAATACCTGTTATTGATTGGCAAATTAAAATGCAGTTATCAAGGTTTGAGATTTTTTTTCCTAATGTTGTGACCCCGGCCGCAGATTTACCTTTGATTAATCCTAAATCTATTGCCTCTCTAGTAGTACAAAACAGTTTTAGAATTTCCAGCATAACTCTAATTTGATCTTCCGGCTTTAAATTTATAAACTCATATCTTCCTTTGATTAACATACCAAGAGTTGTAGAATTCGGCCTTTTACTATAAATAGTATCCTTATGTTTTGTTAAAAGCATATCATAGATTTCCAAATTCTTCTTTTGAAGAAGGTCATAAAACTCCTTTTCTCCTATTTCATCATTTTTTGTCTTTTTGCATAAATTTTCTTTGATATAAGATCTAAAGGATAAGTCTTCATAAGGAGAAATTGTTTTTCCTATCTTTTCTCTTTGACTTCTTATTTCATTGAATCTTATAATTTTTTTAAAATAAAGAACTTCATCATTTGAACAGCAAAACTGAACAGCCGGACGCAGTAAGAAAGAATCATTGGTTTTCCCTGTTATATGACAAGGGAAACCGTTAATTTTTAAGAGGGAGTTGATTTTTATTTTAGGAACCAAAATCTTAAATTCTTTTTTTCCTAGCTGGTCTGTTAAGTAACTCTTTAATTTTTCTTGATCTTTTTGCATATCTTTTACCAAATATAGAGGGATGGTTTCTAAGCTTCGTATTTTATTCCCTTTTTCTTCGTATTCTATAAGAGTATAATATGCAGCAGAGACTTTATTATAGCCCCCATATTTTGAAATATTAGAAAAAGGACATTCTTTTTTTAGAGGATGCTGACCCAATCCTTTTTTCATAATGGTTTGATCAAAAAGACCTCCTTTTTTGCAGGCAGCTTGGCGTGTATAAATAGGGGTATTTCTTTTAAGCATATCCTTCACAGTGATAATTGTTTTTCCTCTTTCCCATGCCGTAATATTATTTCTTTTTACATCATAATCAAAAACTTTATAATAATTATAAGTATCGGTAATCTTTGGATTATCCCGTTTCTCCTTTATAAAGTTCCAAGGATTATTTGTAAATTTTGTATTATATACATTTCCGACAACAATATTTAAATATGCATCATGAGCATGATGAAAATCGTTTATTTCTCTGCATTTTACAATATCGAATTTATTTCTAAACATCGATACAGTTTCAGCTTTAGAGTAAACAATCTTAGTTTCGGGAAACATTTTTTCTAATACTTTTGCAGCTACCTTGGTCGCTTGTCTTGTTTCTACAAGCTGTCTGGCAATGAATTTTGCCGTTTCATCATCCGAGATTGGAATTGTTCTTGTTAACCTATTCAATTTTTCAAGGCTTATAAAGTTATTTCTTTGTAAAAAATTCCAAAAACCCCTTTGTTTCAATTGAATTTCAGACCTCAAAGGATATTTATCTTCCTTATTCTTATTGCAACTGCTGCATACTAAAACCCGATTACTTATACTATCATCTTTAATCTTGGATTGTGGATAAATATGATCTATATCATAGTTGCTTGTGTCAAATACATGTCCTATTTCAATCGGTTTGCCGCAATACATGCACTTTCCAAGCTGCGTATAATAAAGATAAAGTTTGTCGCTTCGAAGCCTTAAATTATCTTCATTTTCTATTTTGCCTGAAAGATCTTTTATCTCGGAGCTAAATACATCCGCATCATTTTTACAGCTATTGTACAAGTCCTGTAAAATTTTTAATCTTGTCTTAGTCCTCGCAGGTTCAAGCTCTGCACCCTTTGCCATTTCTATAAATATTTTTTTAGGAGGAGCTTGGGTAATATGCGATATTTCTCTTACAAGTTTTAAAGTCTGCCATAACATTTTTTTTACCGATGGTGATAAAAACAAAGGCTTAACCAAGCCGTCATATGAAGATAGTTTTTCAGCATCTTCAAATCCCGAATTTATCTTTTTAATATTTTCAGTAAATTTAAATTCGCTGCTAAGCAGCTCCATTAAATTATTTTGAGTTTCCCGCATTGCAGTTATTATATTTACCGGTTCGCTAAAACCCGGCATTTCTGATGTGACGGCTTCAAGGAATTTGCGTGATAATCGGCCCCAACCTGAAAATTTAAGATTTAGAATTTTTTTGATCTGTTCATCAGAACAATATTTTCCATATTCGGCTTTTATTTTTGTTTTAAGTATTGTTTTACCTTCTCCTTCATCATAGATAGCAGCCCATCGTATAATTTCTTCAAGCATATTCTTTGTAGAAATTTCGTCTACTTGCTTTCCGAATATGTTTTTAAGTTCTATATATGATTTTAACGAAGATGTACATTCTTTATCGATACCTAGAATAATTACTTCATCCGTTTTATTGCAAACACCTTCGTGTTTGATAAAATTTGAAATCTGTTTTTGTGTAATCTTTTTATATTTTTTAAATAAATCTTCGTATATTTTTTGTTTTAGTTTAATATCGCAGATATTTTTTCCGTCAATGATAATCTGTAAATTGTTGATTTCATTTAAAACGGTATACTCGGAATATAAAAGAGAACTTTTGGGTAAAACAGATTCTCCTATTAAATATGTGCAAAAATTGGTTCTGCTTGTAATAAATGCTTCAGCTGTTTTTTCTTTATCGATATGATCAAAAAAGTTCCATGGAGTAGTTTTACCGGAAGGCGATTTTTCTTTTTTTACTACCCAGCATCTATCGGGAAAAGATTTTTTATGGTTATCGTTTATAGGTCCAATATAATAAGGAATCTTAAATGTCAAAAGCATTATAATTTTTTCACTGTAAGATAAACCGTTTTCATCTTTTTGTTTTAAAAAAGAAAAATATTTTTCTGCATTTGCTAATATTTTTTCCAATTCCATCTTGCGTAATTGATAAGGAATTTCCGCATTGCTTTTAGATATCTGTTTAGGTAAAAAATTACCTGTTTCAATTTCGGTTAATATATCATTTACTTCCTTTATCTCGGATTTTGCTGAAAGAATAGTTTTTAAAAATTTGTAAAAATCTTCTTGATTTACAGAATTGTTTATAACCAGTTTTTTATTCTTGGTTTTACATACACCTACATATCCGGAATAATTATTTTTAGATTCGTTATCTTGATTATATCCGAATACTTTTTTATAATTGTTTGGAAAATGCTTTTTTATGACAGCTTTTAATTTAGTCAAATCGGTTTTATGCTTTTCATATATTTTTACCTTTGCAAAAGAAAGATACTGTTCATCCCCTATTACCTTGGAAAGAACCGAGCAGTTATATACAGCCTTAGCTTTTAATAAAAGCTCAAAAGAATCTCCTAAAATGGAAGCAAGATCATCGCTTAAAGCATCAAAATCATCTTTAGAAAAAGATATACTATTTTTCTCTGCATCCTTTAAATCGGGATTATCATAAAGATCGGTAAAGTTTATTTTGTTGCCTGATATTAAATTAGTAAGAGCTTTTTTTTGTTTGTCGGATGGCTTCAGTCCTAAAGTCTTATTTAGGCGGCTTTGTTTTTCGGAATTTTTTAAAGAGTTATCCTTTAAAATCTCTTTTATTTTTTGACTATCGGCATCAATATCGACTTCCATATCTTCGCGCAGATATTCAAAAAGAGCTTGTATAGAAGTATCAAACTGATTTTCCGAATCGAAATCGCCTTCAAATAAAAAATGACCTCTTTTTTTTATAATATTATGGCAGGCTAAGTATAATAACCTTGGATCGGGCTTTACCTTGTTTTCAATCCAAGCCTTTATCAGGTGGTTTATGGTAGGATAGACTTTATGGTAAGTCTTATCGGTAAAATCTTTATCATTAAAAAGAGCGTTTTCCTGTAATATGGTCTTGTCTTCTGCATAGAGAGAGCTTTCTTTCATTCTTTGGAAAAAGCTCTCATCTGTTTTTGCAATTTCTTGGGAAAAAAGCTCTTGGAGCAACTTTATTCTTTTTTTTCTTCTCTCAATACGGCGCCTAGCACCCCTGTGAAGCCTTCTCACTTCCGCAGTTTCTGCCGTCTCAAAACACCTCATTCCCCAAAGGTCTTTCCGATTAGCCTTTAATAGCTTATAGTCAGTATCAGTAACTGCCCATCCAACCGATCCGGTTCCTACATCCAATCCGAGAAAATAATCCTTAATTTCCTTTTTCATACCTTGACCATTCCTTTAAAAAGTATTATAATAACAGTATACACAATTTAAGATCCATCTTAAATTACACAACGAGTTCAAATAAGAATTCATCAAAATCGTCCCTTTTGGGACCGCTCATTGTGGAGCATCAAGGCTTAACATGGTTAAGCCTTTTTTGTTAATTACTCAAAATTATAGCTTATTTTTTTCTACCTGTCCACAATTTATATTGAATTATTTGAGTTATCACTTGCTTCCCATAACTTTTCACTAAATGCTTGCTTAATTTGGCGTTTTAGGGTATAATACCATCCATATATGATGCGCGGATCAAAAGGTTCTGACAGTAAAGAAAGACTCCCCTCCCCTGAAGACATTTTAAAACAGGTCTTCGGATATGACGAATTCAGACCATTCCAAAAAGAAATTATAGATGGTGTTCTCCAAAAAAAAGATGTCCTTGCGGTGATGCCTACAGGCGGAGGAAAATCTCTATGCTATCAGGTTCCGGCCCTTATTTTTGAAGGGGTAACCATAGTAGTTTCCCCCCTTATTTCCCTTATGCATGACCAGATTTGCGGTTTGGAAACTATCGGTGTTGAGGCGGTTGCCTTAAACAGCTCCTTGGATTGGGAAAAATATGCCGATAATATCCGCCGTATAAAAAACGGAGAAGTAAAAATCCTCTATGCTGCTCCTGAAACTCTGGTCAGTGACCGATGTAAAGAGCTTCTTTCTTCAATAAAAGTGGATTGTCTTACAATAGATGAAGCTCACTGCATTTCGGAATGGGGCCATGATTTTAGACCGGAATATAGGCAGTTGGCTGAAATACGCAAGCTATTAAAAGAATCGGTCTGTCTTGCCATAACGGCAACAGCAACCGAAAAGGTGCGCTCGGATATAAAAAAAATGCTAAAGCTCAAAACTCCAAAGGAATTTATTGCCGGTTTTAACCGCAAAAATATTTTTTTGGAAGTTAAAGAAAAGCAAAAGCCTTTTGAACAAGCCTCGGAATTTCTAAAAGAACATAGGGGCGAAAGCGGAATTATTTACTGTTTTTCCCGCAAACAGGCGGATACCTTGGCTGTTCAATTATCGGTTTTAGGCTATAATGCAAAACCCTATCACGCGGGACTATCAGACGAGCTTAGGCAAAAAACTCAAAACGATTTTATCAATGACGATATAGAAATAATTGTAGCAACCGTAGCCTTCGGCATGGGAATAAATAAGCCTAATGTAAGGTTCGTTATTCATTTTGATTTGCCCAAAAGCATTGAACAGTATTATCAAGAAATAGGCAGGGCGGGCAGAGACGGAAATCCGGCTTATGCTCTTTTACTTTTTTCGGCGGCCGACATTTTTAAGCTTAAATTCTTGATGCAGGATAAATCTCCCGATGAGGTCAAAAAGGCCGAAGCAATGCTTTCCGCTATTAGTAATTATGCACAAGCAAACAGCTGCCGACGGCGGGCGATTTTAAAATATTTCGGCGAAAATATATCCGAAGGAAAATTAAAAGAAATACAGGGCGAAACACCTTGCTGTGATTTTTGTTCAAGAGAAAAAATAGAAAAAACCGATTTGACCGTTCCTGTGCAGAAATTTTTATCCTGCGTTGTCAGAACCGGATGCCGCTTTGGTGCTAGCTATATAATCGATGTTCTTTTAGGATCAAAGCAAAAACGAATACTTGAAAACAAGCATAATGATCTTTCCGTCTGGGGAATCGGCACGGAATTCAATAGAGAAGGCTGGTTTAATCTTGTCCGTGTCTTATTGGCGGAAGACTATCTTATCAAAGATGAAGACTACTCGGTATTGTCGCTTACTCCAAAAGCAAAAGAAGAACTTCAAGCCCGAACAAGTATTATGCTTCCTTTTAATTATGAAAAAGACAATTCTGCTAAAAAAGAAGTAAAAGAAAAATCAAAACCTCAAACATCTGAAAATACTTTAGATGACCGCGGTAAGGCAATAGTGAACGCTCTAAAACAAAAACGCAGAGAACTTGCCGATGAAGCAAGGGTTCCTGCCTATGTTATTTTTTCGGATAAGACCATCTTTGATTTGGGTGTAAAAAAACCCTCAACAATTGCCGAGTTTGATAATATCTTCGGAATAGGAAAAGCAAAAAAAGACAAATACGGGGATATTATTTTAAAGACAATTTCATCTGCCCGTAAAAATAAAAAGGGATAGGTTTAAGTATTAAAGAAATAATATTAAATCCACTTATTTACAATTTGTACTCACTAGAAATTTTCATGTTTTTACTTTACATGAACAAAGAGTATTTACATAACTTCTGCTTAACCTGCATTTGAGGCTTGTTCGCAATGTCAGGTTGAAGCGGGTGTTAGAAATATTTTTTACTTACTAATAATGTAATAAGCAAAATCAATTGCACTTCTATTTAATTGATATTCCCAGTTTTCAGGTAGATAATCATTTTTAATAATGATCCGCTCTTGCCAATCAAGTAATGAAATATCACTATTCTCCTTTGAATTACTACTTATTGAATTTGAAAAAAATACCCCTGTAATATTATAGTATCGCTTTTTTAGCTCATATATCATTTCACTTATTACTTTATTATCTAAATGTGAAGACAGAATAGATATATCATTTTGAATAAAATACTGTGCGAAATAGTTTTCAACTGATCCATAATCCACATGTTTTTCTTGATAACTACGATTCATTAAAAACAATCGTTTATACCGGTTTAAACTGCTTGTATTATTAATTTCGAGATCTTTATTACAATCTAGTCTTTCGTATTGTTGCCCAGTTAGTATGGAAGAAACATTTTTCTGAAAGGTTGTTTTTCCAGTATTATTATTTCCTATTAGTATATAAGCACATTTTTTTTGCATATTACCCCTTCCGTTGAATATATTCAAATTCTTCCCATGTATTAAAACCAATAGGGCGTTTAGGTTCTTCCGGATTGTCTCTTTTCATTTTAACTAACAGGATGCTTATTTGACTTATATGTTGAATTAATTCAACTGGTAAACCGTCATCAGTAATTCCATAGAATCTTATTAATGATGGATTCCAATACCCTATATTTTTTATGTGAAATGTTACCTTTTGTCCAAAGCTAACAAGTTGTGCTCCAGCTTCATATTCAGCATCAAGTTCTTTATGGAAATTATTAATCATTGTTATCAAGCGATAATGAAATTCACTTGCTAAATTTGGATTTGTTGGAACTGATAATGGAAGATCAAATAAATGTGGTGAAATATTCAATGAATCTAATTCCATGTTTTCTCCTTATTCTCTTTCTGCGACTTGCAGAGTCTTTCCAACACATATTAAACATGTCTTCATAAATATACCCCAAAAAATCATCTTTTTCAAGCCCTTAACCTAATAATTTTAGATATTTTTTTGTAATTAGACATATCATCTTCGCAGTCTTAGCGCCCTTTGCGGTTAAACATTGCAACTTCTCAAATTTCTCCATATCCGACTGGATTTTTCACAAAAAAAGATGTATAATTATCTTATGAAGAAAATACAGAAAACTTTATTTATATTGATATATATTTTTTTAGTGGTAACTGCGGGATTTTCAGTAAACAAAACATGGACAGGAACTGTAAGCGTTGATTGGCACACATCCGGCAACTGGTTGCCTTCGGGAGTACCGATCGCTGGAGACAATGTAACTATAAATACTTTGTCAAATCCTCCTAAAATTAGTGCAAATGCCGTTGCAAATTCACTTACAATTAGTTCAGGTTCTCTTACCATAACGGGAAATACAAGCCTAATCCTTTCCGGCAATTTCACACGTAACGGAGGAACATTTAGTGCAGGGCCTAACACCACCGTAATATTTAACGGCAGCAACTCTACCATAGGAGGGTTCATACCAACAAGCTTTGCTAACCTTACTGTTGCTACAAGCGGGACGGTAAAGCTTGATCAGGCTATAACGGTAGGAGGGACTTTTACAAACAGTGGAAATTTTAATACAAACCAGAAAAATGTAACCTTCAATGGGGCGGTCATAAATAATGGTACTTTTAAAACCTACATACCGATGCAGCCTGCAGCTAATAGTCAATTGACCTTCAAACAAAATTTTGATAATAACGGAAGCTTTACTGCCGATAGTAGAAACACCGCAATCTTTCAAGGACAAAACTCCAAAATAACAGGGACAGGCAGTTCGGAAACGCTGTTTGGGAATCTGACGGTAGCTGCAAATCCTGCAAAGTTAGAACTTGAAAAAAATATTAAGATTGCCGGCACATTTACACAAAACGGTAAGTTTCTAGTAAATGATAATACAACCGTAACTTTTACAGGGCCGAATTCCAAAATAGCAGGTTATTCGGAACCAACATTTTTTAATTTGACAATAGCAAGCGGTACATTGAAACTTGATCGGACAACTGTCAAAATCAAGGGAGCTTTCACAAATGATGGGGCATTCACTCATAATAATAAAACAGTCATATTCAACGGGCTGACTTCCAAAATAGCCGGAAATACGGAAACCAAGTTTTATAATTTGACGGTAGATGCCAATAAAATTTTACATCTTGAGCAACACATTATTATTGCCGCTTTCTTGGAGAACGGAGGGATTTTCAAAGCACAAGGAAAGACAGTAACATTAAATCCGGCGGGAACTGATATAAAGATTAAGGGAAAGAATACAGCAACCGATACGGAATTTGCTGCGATATCGTGTTTGGGAGCCGGCGGAAAAAAGCTCACAATAGACGGAAAAATCATGGTAGCTAACCTGAAGATAGGCGGAGCATCAGAGGTAAATAAATTAACGGTTCAAGGCGGGGCATCCTCCGAAATAACTCTGTCTTCTTCCAATCAAACTCCCGATCCGGGCACAAAAAAAGGCTATTACTTAAATGTAAACACGGATATCCCTATAGCAGACGGGAAAACCTATTATGTTGCTGAGAGCGTCTTGGGAAATCCAAATCCGAAAAACTGGGAACATATGTCTTCCACATGGAAAACTAATGCAACAACCACAAATTGGAATACTGCGTCAAACTGGACGCCCGAAGTAGTTCCGGCTGCCGGGTGGCCGGTCATAATTCCCGCAGGAGGAATTAAGTATCCCAAACTTACAACGAACGTATCTGCAAAATCCGTTAGGCTGAACGGTGAGCTGGATTTAGCAGATTATGTTATAAATGATACATCAAATACTGCTCCTCTCACAAACAACGGTCTACTAAAAATGACTGGTACAGCAGGCAGTCCTACAAACCAAAAAGATTGGCTTGAAAGCTCTAATACCAACGATCTTATTACTCACATTACCGGCTCCAAAATTGAGTATTATAGCAACACGAATAATTCTGTCTGGGATGGTCCTTATAAAAATCTGATCTTGGGAGAAAATAGAGCAATCTTAACAGCCAATGATTTAAAAGTAACAGGGACTTTAACCGTTGCCTCTACTGCAAGTAATCTGGTAGCAATTAATGCAGCTACCCAAACTTATGACGGTCATATAAACTTACAAAAGAATACGACTTTTAGCTCAACCGGCGCAAATGGAACGATGTTTAATGGCTCGGTTTCAACTTCGGGAATCGATATAGGCTTCAGTGGAAACGGTCGTATTCAGACGAAGGATATTACCGCAAAAGATATCATCGTAAACGCCGGAGCTGACACATGGACTTCATCAGGGACAATTACTGCACAAAATATTATCGTTCAGAGGACATGGACTTCTACAGGAAATGTTACCGCAAACGGTTCCATTACGGCAAATGGCTGGACAGCTAAAAACGTAAGTCTTAAAGGCGACCTTACCGTCGCAAGATTTAATCAAACAGACGGAGCTCTTACCTTTAATGGCACGGCTGAGCAGAAGCTTAATTTTATCGGTGCCGGCAATAAAAACATATTCAATCTTACAATCCATACCGGAGCAAAGGTAAAATTACTTTCTCCTGTTACCATTGTAAGAAACATTACCAATGGCGGAACCTTTAATGCCGACACATATACAGTAACACTGGGTAATAATAATAGTCATACAATTACAGGGACTTCATACGGCGATGATACAAAAAAGACAGAATTCCATAACTTGGAATGTACAGGAGCGGCCGGAAAAACTCTTACGATAAACGGAAAAATTACCGTAAAAAATGCACTTAAACTTTCAGGAACAGCAGCAAATAACACCGGCCGCTTAATAGTCAACGGGTCAGGACAAATATCTCTAAAAACAGATCATAACAGTCATACTGATATTTCACGGCAATTTCTAAAAATTGATACTCGAAATCTAGAAGTTTTAGAAAAGCCTTATGTTGTTAACCAAAGTGTAGATCATAACGGTAAGCCCAAAAGTTACAACGGCTGGATATTTTATAAAAATCCTGCTGATATCAGCATTAAAAACTCACTTGCCAAACCTAGACACGAGTATATTTACCTTTTATTTAGCGATACAAGTTATATGAGTCGCGAAGAATTCAAATTTATAGCTAACGATACTAATATTAATCCTAAATTAGAAATCACAGGCGGCAGTACTACTTATACATCAGATTTGCAGGATGTTTCTCCCGCCAACACAGCAGAGACACTATGGAAAATTAAGCTTGATAAAAATATTAAAGCTGATGATATTCTTGATCCCTCTTGTCAGATAGTTTTAAATTATTTCGGTACACCTAAAACCAAACCCCATATCTCTGACATCGGAATCGACATGGTAGAAACATTGACAGCTTCTAACTCGATAGTTTTGCGTCACTTTAATGCTTATGATGAAGAGCCGGCCTTACCTACACTTGATGTTAGAGTCCTCGCCGAAAAAAAAGCACTTTCTTCCAATATAAAATTACACTTTTTCTCCAAAGAGCCTCCTCCAGAGTATAAATTTTGGCATCCCGATACTATACCATCACCACCCGGCTCTTTTGCGAATCCTCAGGTAGGCACAACAAATTATTCTCCTACATTGAATGGAAACCTTATGACCTTTATCATTCCGTCAACCGATCCTCACTTAAAAGAAGGAAAGGTAGGGCAATTTATGTACGTCTATAATAATTGGCTTCCTTGTGCGCGCTTAAAAGATCCAGACGACATCCTTTCCTTTGATGTCTGGAATTTTAACATTGTAGGGGTACAAATGCAAAAGGGCGGCGTGTCAATCTTTGACAATGTTGTAAATCCTCACAAGGGTCAGTCTGCCACAATAGCTGCACACCTAAAAAAACCGGGTATGCTTACAATTCAGATTATGACCTTGGACGGCAACATAGTGCGCACTTTAACCCGTTCTCACCACAATGCAGGTGACCACTTTTATCTATGGGACGGAAGAAACAATGGCGGAAATCCCGTTGCAAGCGGTATGTATTTTGTAAGAATTGCCGGCCCCGAAATTGACGAAGTGAGAAAAATTCTGATTATTAAATAAAAAAAGGCCTAAAGAACGGCAGTTTAGACTGCCGTTTTCTAAGCCCTAAAAAATCAATTTTTAAACTTTTTTAATTATAAAAACAAACAGGATTTATCTGTATTTATTTTGCAAATCTCTCGCCGAATTCTTTACACTTATCTTTTCCGGCGGCAGTGGGTGCATCATAGATAATCAAGCCTTCTTCAAATAAGTCGGCTCCCTTATCCTTAGACCTTGCTTCCCAGTTCCTCATCCATTCGCCGCCCGAACCTTCACCGGCCCATTCATATGAACCGAACAAGGCAATTTTTTTGCCGGACAATTTTCCTTCAATAGAAGCAAAGAAGGGTTCAAATTCATCCGGCTCAAGCTCTTCGGCTCCCATAGCGGGGCATCCGAATGCAATCTTGTCATAATCATCAATGCTTTTTGATCCGAATTCCGAAACGGTAAAAAGAGAAGCGTCTGCTCCGCCGGCCTTTAAACCTTCAAGAACGGATTCAGCCATTGACTGAGTATTTCCCGTTCCGCTCCAATAAATAACAGCAATTTTTGCCATAAAAAACCTCCAATGGTTAAAAATTAATTAAAGATTAAGCACTTAACAAATCGTAAAGCCTTAAGCCCTTTTCTATCTGCAAAGCAAAATGCTTTTTGCATTCATTATATTGCTCAAAGGTTTCGGCTGCTTTTTCAGCATCGGCATAAACCTTCCAATAGCCCGAAAAAATACAACCTTCTCCATTCCGTCTGTAATATTCCAAAACATCGTACACCGGATAACCCAAAAAAAGCCCTATCTCATGCGGAAAAGAGCAGCATCTCTTACAATGCCTGTCTGCCTGCGAGCTGTGCATTCTGGACGCTAAAAGATTTAGCATATCTTCCAAACTCATCCCCGGCTCATACCCGAACATTAATAAAGCAGCTTGTACCCTTTCTTCTTTAATCAAAGCCTCAAGAGCATCTTTTTTATACAGAAGAATCTGTACACCCCGTTCACAGGCACACAACACTTTTAGGAAGAACCCCTTAGCTTCAAGCAAATCCTTATCAAGCAAAAAAAACTGCTTAAAATACTCTGCCGAAATAGAAAATAAATTTGAGGGTTTAATCCCTGCCAAACAGGGGGCGCAAGAATAAGCTAAATTGTACTCGATGTTAGCAATACTCAACATAAACCTATTTAAGCACAGATTTTAAATAATGTCAACTATTGCTTACTAAATATTTATCAAATTATAGACTTAATATTTTAAATTTTACTATTTATTACAAACAATTTCTATAATAATTATGAAAGGGGAAAAATTTTTCTCTTTTAAATAATTTTATTGGAGCAAAAAATGAAAAAATTGTTTAAACTAACCCTCCGCAACGACTACGCTTTTAAGCGCGTATTCGGAGTAGAGGAAAACAAAGATGTACTACAGGATTTATTGGAGTGTATACTGGATATTCCGCCTGAGGATATCGCAGGTTTAGAGCTCTTGGATAAGGAGTTCCATAAAGAGCTTTTAAGTGAAAAGCTGGGAGTCTTGGACATCAAGTTAAGACTAAACGACGGAACCTTTGTTGATATTGAAATTCAAAACAGTTGGCATTTTGATTTTCCTGAAAGGACCCTGTATTATTGGTCTAAAATGTATAACGAAAACATAAAACAAGGTCAAGACTATACAAAACTGCCAAAGTGTATTACAATAAACTTGATAGGAAAAGGCTTTGATAAAAATAAGCGTTTGCACAATAAGTATCTTGTTCTTGAACAAGACACAAAAGAGCCTTTAGCTTCAAAACTTGAAATTCATATATTGAACCTTGAAAAGGCAAGACTCTTAAAAGAAGGTCAATATAAAGATTATAAAGCTAAACGCTTATTAAATTGGCTTAAATTTATCGAAACTGATGACAGGGAGGTGAGGGAAATGTTAGAACAAGAATCGCCGATGATGAGAAAGGCAAATACAACGATAGAAATAATGGAAATGAGTCCTAGAGATAAATGGCTTTATGAGTCCCGTATGAAATATGAACATGACAGGGCTTCATGTATAAGTGAAGGTTATCGGCAGGGTATTGAAAAAGGTCTTCAACAAGGCTTTGCCGATGGTTCTTACCAAAAAGCCCTTGAAACGGCTAAGGCTTTTAAGCAGTTCGGCTTTGATATCAATAAAATAGCCGAAGGAACAGGGCTTCCTGTTGAAGAAATAGAAGCCCTATAAGAATAACCCTTTACCGCAGTTAAATTACAGCTCAACCTTTTTATTAAATAACCAACTTGTAGCTGCAAAAAAACCGGCTGAAATAAGCATGGTCATAATTATTGTAACCAAATGAACCGGCATCGGCTGGATATTTACAAAGGCATCATATTGGGAAGACATAAGTCTTAGGTCTATGTATTGCACAAGATCCCACCTTGTACTTAAATAAGTTCCTAAGGCTATTATTCGTTCAAAAATTAAGATAAAAAGAATTACTGCAATAATTTGAGCTGCCATCTTTTTTCTTATAAAAGAACGCGTCAGAGCCTTAACAAACATAAAAGCCGTTCCCACAAGTAAAAATGATGAAACCAATAATAAAACGCCGTAAAGAAAGGGAAGAAAATTCTGTGCAAATATTTGATAGAATATATCTCCCAAAACCGATATAAGATTTTGTCCGGCAGTTCCATAAAAAACGGCTTGCTGGGCTCCTATTATTATAAAAAATATACATGCAATCAGAGCATATATTAAATATTCCACAAAACCTGCGAGAATCCGGCCTCCCAATATGGCTTCGCTTCTGATAGGGATGGTAAGCATAAGGTAGTTAGTGTCCTTGTACAAAAGCTCATCTATGTGCCCGTTGCTGCATGTAAAAAACATTACGAGTGGTATAAAGGCAAGGGCAAAAAAAGTTAAGCCAAGCCAAAGATTTCCCGTTGTTCCCATTGTCCCAAGAGGAGTTTTAAAAATACCTAATAGAACCATTGAACCGATCGCCAATACGGCCATAGTTCCGCTTAAAATCAAAATAGTATTCAGCCTTCGCCTTATTTCATATTTAAAAATTCTTCCCATTTTATGCTCCAAAAACATCAAGATAGATTTGATAAATAGATTTGCCTCTTGTGGTACGCAAATCTTCAGCATCGCCTTCCAAAACAATCTCGCCATCTTTTAAAAAGGCTACGTCGTTAAACACATGCTCTATATCCGAAACCAGATGAGTTGTTATTAGGATTGCACTTTCTTCGGTCCATGTTTTGATTATAGTTTTAATAATCTGCTCTCTGGCTACAGGGTCGGTGCCGCCCAGCGGTTCATCCAAAATATACAGTTTTGAAGCCCTCGAAAAGGTAAGGCTTAAATTAAGTTTTTCAATCATACCCTTCGACATAGTTTTTACGGTCTGTTTAGGTTCCAGCTTCATAAATTTAAGCATTTCCAAGGCCTTGTTTTTATCAAAATCTTCAAAAAAATCGGCATAGAAATTAATGGCATCTTCCGAAGTCATCCAAGGATACACGACATTTTTATCCGGCAAAAAGGCTACAATCTTTTTTGTATCTATGCCGAATTCTTTTCCGCATACCTTAAAATTGCCGGAGGTCGGTTTTATAAGTCCTGCAATTATTTTTAAAAAGGTTGTTTTTCCCGAACCGTTCGGCCCCAAAAGACCGTAGATTCTTCCGCTTTCTACCTTGAGACTGACATCATAAAGAGCAGTTTTTTTTCCCAAGTATGTTTTTTTTAGGTGTTCCGTTTCAAGTATTGTATTCATTTTTTTCTCCAAAAAAATTATTATAGCTTTGCTTTTATAGACTCAATTATTTGCTCATCAGAAAACTTCAGATTTCTCAAGCCTTCGATAGCCGGCAAGATAATCTGACCTGCCATCTCTTCCGTCAATTTTCCTACCAAATTGGGCTCATTTACAACAAAACTGCCTAGGCCGCGTTTCGATTCAGTGATACCTTCACCTTCAAGCTGTTTGTATACCCTGAATATCGTATTAGGGTTTACATCCATCTCAACGGACATATCGCTCATTGAAGGAATTTTATCCCCCGGTTTAAGCTCGCCATAGACAATCTTACATTTGATTTTTTCAACTATTTGTAAATATATCGGGCGATTTTGATCATATATAACTTTCACAAAAAAGAACCTCCGCAAAGTTTGAGTAAAACGACTCTTCTATCTGTCTATAATACTATAATTGCTAAATTGTGTCAAGGCCTTTTAAAACATCGTCTGTTTTTTGGAAGGTCTGAATCATTCTATCCGAAAAATTCACAACGGTTGTGTAGACCTGATTTGTTTTTATGTTTATATCGTTAAAGGCCTTATCCAGATCCTCGCTGCTCTTTGCCATAAACGAAATATTTTTTACCACCTCAATTACCGTTTTTCCTATGCCGGCAGAGCTTTCAACCGAGGCAGTGGCCAAGCGTCCCAACTCTTCGGCTACAACGGCAAATCCCTTTCCGGCATCTCCTGCATGGGCGGCTTCTATGGCGGCATTCATACTAAGCATCTTTGTCTGCTCGGCAATACCGGCTATTACCTCCGCCATTTCCTGTATATCCGCAATGCTCTGGTTTATATGGACAATTTTTTCGTAAGTAGACTTAAAGAGCTTATGCCCGCCCTGGAATGTATCAACAAGTTCCTGTGCAGCCTGAGCATCTTCTTGGGCTTCGGCAGCTTCCATCTGTATATCGCTCAAAAATAATTTTACCGTTTCGCATTTCTCGCTCTTTTTTTCATCGCCTTGCTTCAAAGACTCTTGCAGCTCCTTATACGATGAACCCAGTTCATTATATTTTGTTTGTAGTTCATTATAAGCGCCGTTTAACTCATCAGACATTTCTTTTAATTCTTTATAATCGTTTTGAAGCTTGAGATAAACCGGTGAACTTTCTATAGAAATATTTGATTCTCCGATGCGGACAGAGGCAGTTTCGGTATAAGAGCTTTGTCCCATAATCGGCTGCCGGATACTTTTGTCGGATATCTCGGCCATTGCATTGCTTATAGTAGCAGAGCTTATCGAATCAGCTTTTAGCGGAGCGGCACTGCCTGAAAAGGTACTTACTGAGGAGACATTTACCGAAGTGTTGCTTATCGAAGAAGTGTTCGGCGAAGCGGTGTTTAGCGCAGCGGTACTTACCGAAGCGGAACTTTGTACAGACAATATCTTATCCGCAGGCCTATCGGAAGAAGACCTCTGTCCCTCGGTTTTAGGCCCGACATGAAGTCGGAGCTTTGCTTTTTTAGCTCTTTCTCTTTCTATATAAAGTTTGTATATAACCGAAGAAACAAACCATGTTAAAAATACGCCTATACCCCAGGCTAAAACAATCAATAAGACGGCAAGAGTTTTGGATTTTTTTTCCTGTTTTGTAAATCCTTCCTTATATTCCTTTTTAAGCCTTTCAAAACTGTTTTGTACGGCATCGAATTCCTTTAACACAGGCAAAAAAGTTTTTGCCGAAGAATCTCCGGTAAGTTCAAATTCCTGCCTCCAAGAGTCTATGCTTTTAAAAAGTTTATCATTCGAGCTCTCATAATCATTGTATGCAAACCTTAAGTTAGAATCGTTTTTGTCGGCAGCTGAAAGTTTTTTTAAATTTTCAAAAGAATTGGCCGTTTCTTTTATCCTTGCTTTAAGGTTTTGAACCGAAAATTCCCCATCCTTGCATGCAGTTCTATACATATCCGCTTTTAAACTCGCAAGATAAAACCTGTACTCAAGCAGATAATCCGTCTTGAGTTGAAAATCCGACGAAGGTTTTGCAGCAATAAAAAAAGCCGCTCCTCCTATCCCTATCGCCAAAGCAATACCGCACAAAGCAAAAACAATTTTTATGTAGTTTTTCATTCCAAGGTCCTTTACATAATCCTTAAATACCCATACATTAGAAGTATGAAAATTTTGCATACCGCCGATCTGCATTTGGGGAAAAGCCTATATGAATCTCCCCAGATAGAAAGACAGAAAAAAATGCTCGATGATATTCATAAAATTCTTCTAAAAGACGATTATGCAGCCCTTATTATTGCAGGCGATATCTACGACCGTTCTATTCCTCCTGCAGAATATGTAGCTCTCTTCGATTCATTTTTATCCGCCGTCCATAAGGATTGTCCCAATACAGCCGTGTTTATCATACCCGGAAACCATGACTCCGCCGAAAGGCTCTCCTTCGGCTCTAAAATCTTAAGTTCGAGTAATATCCACATTGCTGCAGACATCGGCAAATTATGCTCGCCTATCATTATAGCACAAAATGGAGAAAAAGTTCAATTTTTTTTAATGCCTTTTTTACATTTAGGCTCATTTTCCGAAGAAAATTCGGAGTTAAAGTTGACATCTCAGTCCGAGATGGCTCAAGAAGCCTCCCGCCGCTTAAAAGAAGCCGTAGATACCTCAATGCCTTCGGTCTTGGCAGCCCATATTTTTACCCTAAACGGAGAAAGCTCCTCCTCTGAAAGAGCTTTTTTAGGCACTGCGGAATATGTTTCGCCCGCTCTATTCGATTTTTTTACCTATACGGCCTTGGGACACTTACACAAAATGCAGAAAATTACCGACAGAATGTACTATTCCGGAGCCCCCCTTACATACGCCTTTGATGAATGTTCAACCGAAAAGGTTGTGCTATCCGTAGATATAGACTGTAAAACGCAAGGCTTCCCGGTAAGGGTCGAAAAAATTCCGATTAGCCCATTGCGGAAGATGAGCCGTTTAGAGGGCAGCTTTTTCGACTTTTTTAATACGGACAAATTCGATGCATATAAAGACGATTTTTTAGAAATAAATCTTACAGGTTCTGCTGTTATTCAAAGCCCTATGAGCCTTTTGCAGCAAAAATTTCCCTATCTTTTAAACCTGCATCAAGAAGCCGTCGCCGCCGAATTAAAAGACGAGGAGCAAATTCATATATTAAAAAAGAACATTGAAGACGAAGGTGTCATCTTCGAAAACTTTATGCTTTTTGAAAAGGCCATAGATGAAGAGCCCTCCGCAAAAAAACAGGAGCTTTTCAAAAGCCTTTGCAGAGAGCAGTTTACATAAGAAGACATTACCGGAGGAATAAATTTGAAGCCTGAAATTTTAAAACTAACCAATATAGGCCCCTTTCGAGGAACTCACACAATAGATTTTAGCCTCATGGATTCTATTTTTTTGGTCTGCGGAAAAACCGGTGCCGGAAAAACAACCATCTTCGATGCAATCTCTTATGCCTTTTATTCAAAGCCTTTGGGGAGCCGCTCCCAAATTACCCGCAGCCTCAGAAGTCAGTTTGCCCCCGAAACTGAAACGGCTGAGGTAGAGCTTGTATTTACTATGGGACCTGCCAAATACAGGATTTTTAGACGGCTTCCTTTTTTACGCCCGGGAAAGAAAAACGAAACTCCTGAAGAATCGGCCCTAGCCCAATGGGACGGCAAAACTTGGAAAGATTTAAGCTCTACAAATAAGCGGGACACGGATAAAAAGATATTGAACATAATAAACCTAAACGAAAAAGAATTTGCCCGCATTGTCCTCCTCCCTCAAGGCGAATTCGCCGCTTTTTTACGCGAAAACTCAAGCCAAAAAAAAGAAACCCTTGAAGAGCTTTTTCCGATTTCCCGCTACACCAAAATACTGGAAAATCTAAAGGAAAGAGAAAAAGCGGAGTCCTATAAGATAAAAAACACGCAAGATGCCCTTGAAGCCCTCGGCAAAGAATTCGATGCCGATTCCTATCCTTCAAAAAAAGAAAGTTTTGAAAAAGAGATAGAACTTATCAAAAAAAATTATAACAAAATATCAAAAAAAATAGAGGAAAAAATCTCCGAAAAAGAACAGGCAAAGGTTCTCAAAGAAAAAAAAGAAGAACTTATAACAATAAAAACAAGGCTCGAAAATCTTAATGCCCATAAAGAAGAAATAGGCCTGATGGAAGAAGCTGTCGAAAAAGCCCGCAGAGCCTCCTCGCTTGCAGTGCTTGCCGATTCCGTAAGCAAACTGAAAAACAACATAGCCGAATATAAAGACGACATCGAAAAAAAGATAAAGGACTTAAATGCCGTAACCCAAGTTTTGGATTCTCTTAAAGTGCAAGAAAAAGAAATTGAAGCCGAAAAAGAAAACAATACGGCCCTAAAGCAAAGTCTCGACCGCCTCAAAAGGGCTGCCGAGGTATACAAAGAAATAGAAGAACGCTCTTATGAAAAAAAAGGTCTTTCTTTACAAAAAAAAGAAAATACCGAAAAACTTGCTCAAACCGAAAAAAATATTCAAGAACTAAAGGACAAAGTTTCGGAATACCTTGAAATAATCAGCGAACTCGATAACAGAAAAGAAATGGCTGAAACCTCAAGCCAAAAACTTTCTTACCTAAAAAGACTTTTTGATATTGCCGTAAAAAAAGAAAAGACCTCAAAGCTCTACACAACCCATAAGGCGGCCGCCGAAAAAAACTACAACGATTTACAGTTAATTTTAAAGGACATCGAAATAGAAAAAGAGCTTTTTGAAAAACTTAAAAAAGAAAAAAAAGATTTGGAAATAAACGCAGAAGCCTCTGCCCTTGCCGTTCACCTAAAAGACGGAGAGCCATGCCCTGTCTGCGGCTCAATCCATCATCCTTCCCCAGCCGTCGAAAATACGGAAAGTATTTTTTCGCTGGACGAAAAAATACAAAAATGCGAACGCAGCATCGAAAAGTTTAATCATGATAAGGAGAACTTCAGCAACAGCCTCACAGCCCGCAATAAAGATGCGGACTGGCACAAGGAGCAGCTGGCAGAGCTTGACCGATCTTTTTTCAATCTGAATGAAGAATTTAAAAACGCTTCCTTTATTTTTAAAGAGATGCCCTCAGAAAAAACAATAGAAGGCCTCCTTCCGCAAGCCGGAAAGGAAGCCGAAAAAGACTCCCTTCTTTTTAAAGAAGCCCAAACCGCAAATACTTCAAAAATAAATTTGGAGCAAAAGCTTTCTTCTATCCAAACCCAAAAAGAAGCTCTTACAGAGGCTCTTACAAATATCAAGATAAAAGAAAGCGAGTTAAACACAATCCTCCATGAAAAGAAAAAACAATATGATGATGCCTTTAAGGCTATCCCCTCCGATATCCAAAAGGAAAATATAGATGACACTATCGAGGGCTGTAATGAAATGATTTTTGCCTCCGACCGTAAAATAAGCGGTTATGAAGAAAGGCTCAAAGAAAACAATGACCGCCATACAAGCATAAAGGCCGGGCTTATTCAAAGACAGGAACAGTTGGCCAAGTGGGAAAAATCTTTATTGGAAGAAGAAGAAAATTTAAAAGATTCTTTTGAGCGTAAAGGCTTTTCCTCCTTAAAAGAGCTTTTAGATTCTATTTTACTTGAAGAAAAAATCGCCGATTTTGAAGAAACCATAACAAAATTTAAAGAAGAAAAAATTACCTTGGAACATTCCGCTGCCGGCCTCGAAAAAGATATTGAAGGCAAAACTTTTATTCAACCCGAAAAGCTTGAAGACGAAATTATAATCTTGCAAAAAAATCTTGATGAAGAGCAAGACCGACTTGCAGAAATAAAAAGTTCCCTCGACAAACTCAAAGACCTTTTTGAAAGACGACAGAGTCTTTTAAACGAATTAAAACAAAGAGCCGAAGATGCTCAACTTATAACCGAACTTTCTTTAAGTTTAAACGGCAGCAATAAATACAAACTGAAATTCGATATTTGGATGCTCTCGGCCTTTTTGCGCGAAATAATCGTCTATGCCAACACCCGCCTTGAACGCATGAGCGGCGGACGCTATGTCTTAAAGTTGAGCAAGGAGCTTTCGGGCAACAATCTTTCCGGATTGGACATGGAAATTTATGATGCCTATACGGGCGGCATCCGTCCTACAGCCAGCCTTTCGGGAGGAGAAACCTTTATGGTTTCCATAAGCTTGGCCCTCGGTCTTGCCGACTCCATTCAAACAAGAAGCGGAGGCATAAGATTGGATTCAATGTTTATAGATGAGGGCTTCGGCAGCCTTGATGAAGCAAGCCTTGAAAACGCCATAAGTATTCTCGATGAGGTAAGGGGTAACCGCATGGTCGGGATAATTTCCCATGTCAGCGAGCTAAAAAACCGCATCCCCCAAAAAATCGAAATAGAAAAAACCGCCAACGGCTCGGCAATAAAAATAAGAGGTTAAGCATTTCCGGCTGGAATTTTTCTCTTTTTTATGATATAGTACCGCTTTATCGTTTATAAAACCTTTCGGGAGAAATTTATGTCGATTTTTCAAGCTATTATTTTAGGGGCGGTTCAAGGCTTAGCCGAATTTCTGCCTATTTCAAGTTCCGGGCATCTAGCCGTTTTAGAATATTTTTTTAAACAAGAAGATCTTCCTATCCTTTTTGATATACTCCTGCATGTAGCAACCCTTGCAGCTGTCTGCACGGTTTTTGCAAAAAGAATAGCCGGTCTTTTTTGCGTTTTAGGCCGATTTATCATCAGAAAATCCAAACCTGAAGATAAGGACGATCTTATGATGATAGCAGCCATTATAGTTGCAACCGCAGTAACGGGAGTAATAGGTCTTTTATTAAAAGATTGGGTAAAAGCCATTGATATTCGTCTAATACCCCTCTTCTTTATCATAACAGGGCTTCTTTTAATCGCATCGTCCAAGATAAAACACAATAAACCGGCAAAAAACGTAACTCTCCTTACGGCAGCTATTACAGGCCTTGCTCAAGGCATAGGGGTTATCCCCGGTATTTCGCGTTCGGGCAGCACCATTTCAGCCTCTCTTTTTGCAGGACTTGATAGGGAAAAGGCCGGAGAATTTTCCTTTTTATTATCAATACCGGCAATTCTTGCCGCATTTATCCTTGAACTCAAATCTGCCGATAATCTTCTTGCAGGTGTAAGCCCCATAAGCCTAATAGCCGGAATGATAAGTGCCTTTGTTGTAGGTTATTTTTCTCTCCGGTTTTTACTTAAACTTATAAAAAACGGAAAGCTTATGTACTTCGCTTTCTATTTGATTCCGCTGGGAATCGGTCTTAGTATTTATTTTTGGGGTTTTGCCGGATAATTTTTACGCTTTCGGAGTTAAAATTTGATAGAAGAATCAAAATATAGGATCATATCAATTACCTTGGGCATTTTCATTTTTATGATCTCAATCTACATAGCCTTGGCAGTTCTCTTACCTATTTTCGGTTTTAAAGGTTATATATTCCCCTTTGAAACAATAGGTACGGTTCTTTTTTCTACATATAAATTTTCTTCTTTGCTGATACCTATTATTCTTCTTTATTCTTCAATTTTATTGATGATTCCCGGCTGGTCTCTTCATTCAAAATTTTTATTGTCATTTATGCCGGTGTATTTTTTAACCTGTGTTATGGGAGAGCACCTAGTTTATTTTTTACTTCCAAAAATTGCAAATAACACGGTTCAAGAATTTACAAAAATTGCCGTAACTCTTGCAACAGGACTTTTACTCTTGATGGAGGTATTTCTTACCCTTATATTAAGCGAAAGGGTTAATCAAAAAGCCTCTGTTCAGCCCGAAGAAAAAGACGAAATAGAGGATATCATAGGCGACAGCTATTCTTCTTCAGAAACGTCCATGGTTTTCGGAGAAGGAAATAAAATAGACAAAACAGAGTTTCAGCTAAAATCAAATATAAAGACAGCCCCGGAGACCAACAGGCAAACTTTTTCGGATGCCAACAAACAAAATTTGCCGGAGACCGGCCTTACACGAAATCAGTTTATAAAATCTCAGCTAAATAGCAAAACAGAAGAACCAAAAGAAGCCCCCCCTCTTAAAGACATAGATGCAGATATACCGGTAGACATAGGAAGCGCAGCTCCTGAAGAATCCAAAAAAAGCATTATCGAATCTCTTGTCGTAATAGAAGATATGAACATTGAGCAGGACTTAGAAGAGCTTAACGCTATAGATGACGGTAGAGATGAAGTATTTTTATCATCTTCAGAAGAAGAAAGCGATGAAAATCTTACTGAATACGCTGAGTCTGAACAGCCTGAAATTGCCGAATATGGTAACCTTGAGCCGAACGAAATTACCGAAGACGAAGACCTTGAAAATGATGATGATTCTGAAAATACCGATGTTGACGATATCGATACTGATGATGACGATCAAGATGAAGGGGAAACTCCTCTTTCAAAAGAATTGAGCGACGATATAGAAATCAGTGCAGCCCAGCCGTTAAAACCGAAAAAGGACTCCAAGGATAAAAAAAAGGGCTACCACATTCCTTATGACCTATTAACAAAATATCCGGGAAACGAATACTGGATAGTTGACGATTCAACTCGAAAAGCCGCAGTAGCATTAAAAAACACCTTTGAAGAATTTAATATAGCAATTGAAATTACAGGTATAAGGAAGGGGCCTGTAGTTACCATGTTTGAAGTCTTGCCTCCTCCGGGAATAAAACTGGGTAAAATCACAGCTCTTCAAGATAATATTGCCCTCCGCCTTGCTGCTCAAAGCGTCCGAATTGTCGCCCCCATTCCGGGAAAACAAGCTGTCGGTATTGAAGTTCCTAACGAATCAAGGGCAATAGTCGGTTTTAGAGAGCTAATCGAAACTCAAATTCCCGAAACCGAAAAAATGGGCATACCTATCGTTCTTGGAAAAGATGTAACGGGAGAGCCTCAAACCTTAGACCTTTGTCAGACTCCCCACCTTTTGATTGCCGGAGCTACCGGTTCAGGTAAATCCGTTTGTGTAAACTCCATTATTCTTTCAATTCTTTATAATAAGAGCCCCGAAGAGGTAAAGCTCCTATTGGTTGATCCAAAAATAGTAGAACTTAAACTTTATAACGGCATCGGCCATTTATTGACTCCGGTTATTACAGAACCCAAAAGGGCTCTTCAAGGTTTGCAGTACTGTATCTGCGAAATGGAAAGGCGGTATGCTATGCTTGACTCCATGAGCGTTCGCGATATTAAAAGCTACAATAAAAAAATAAAACGAGAAAAGATTGCAGCCGAACCCCTGCCCTACATCGTAATAATAATTGACGAATTCGCCGACCTTATGTCTACGACAGGAAAAGAACTTGAAGCTACCGTTTCAAGGCTTTGTGCCATGAGCCGTGCCGTAGGTATTCACTTAGTGCTTGCAACCCAGAGGCCATCGACCAATGTAATTACAGGTTTAATTAAGGCAAATATTCCGAGCAGGATTGCCTTCATGGTCGCCTCCCGTGTAGACAGCCAAATTATTCTCGATAACATCGGAGCCGAAAAGCTTTTAGGAAAGGGTGACATGCTCTACGTAAGTACAACCAAACCCTTCCCCGCCCGAATCCAAGGCACTTTTGTTTCAGATGATGAGGTAGAGCAAGTCGTAGAATGTGTAAAAACCTTCGGAGAACCCGATTATATAGATGACGAAATATTTGTAGACGATGAAGACTATTCCCAAGGCACCCTCTTCGGAGAAGAAAGCGATCCGCTCTATGATGAAGCTTTAGAGATTGTTTTGGCAGAAGGAAAAGCCTCAGCCTCTTACATTCAAAGACGGCTTAAAATAGGCTATAATCGTGCCGCTCGAATAGTAGAAGAAATGGAAGAACGCGGAGTAGTCGGCCCTGCAAACGGCTCAAAACCGAGGGAAGTTATTACGCATTCTTAAAATATTATATGAGGTAAAATTTATGATTGATAATGCTTTATTTTCAGACTTTTATGAATTGACAATGGCTCAAGGTTTTTGGAAAAAAGGAAATAATACAAAAACCGTTTTTGACATGTTTTTTAGAACCAACCCATTTAAGGGGGGGTATTCCGTCTTTGCAGGACTTGAACCCCTCTTAGAAACCATTCAAAATTTTCACTTTGAAAAAAGCGATATAGACTGGCTTAAGTCTCTCGGAATATTCGAAAAAGATTTTTTAGAATATATTGCCGATTTTAAATTCTCAGGCAATATTTGGGCAATAAAAGAAGGCAGTGTCGTTTTCCCGAATGAGCCCTTAATCCGTATCGAAGCCGATACGGTTGAAGCCTTGCTCTTGGAAGGCCTAATTTTAAACATGATAAATTTCCAAACCCTTATAGCAACCAAAACAGCCCGAATTTGGCTGGCCTCAAAAAAGGGAGCTATAATGGAATTCGGCCTCCGCCGAGCTCAGGGCAATGACGGAGCTATGAGTGCAACACGGGCAGCCTACATAGGCGGAGCCTTCGGCACAAGCAATTCCCTTGCTGCTAAGGAACTCGGCATACCCGCCCTCGGAACAATGGCCCACTCATGGATAATGTCTTTTAAAAACGAAGAGGATGCTTTTCAGGCCTATGCCGACATGTATCCCGACAATTCAATATTTTTAATAGATACTTATGATACCCTCCGTTCGGGTATTGTAAATGCTATCAAAGTAGGAAAACGGTTGCAAGAAAAGGGGAAAAACTTCGGTGTCCGCCTCGATTCGGGCGATATTTATTATTTGAGTAAGGATGTGCGGAAGCGCCTCGATGAAGCCGGTTGTCCTACGGCAAAGATTTCCGTTTCAAACGAACTGACGGAAGAAATTGTAGAATCCCTAGTTCAAAACAATGCACCTATAGATTCTTGGGGAGTAGGTACTCACATGGTCACGGGCGGAAATGAGGCTTCCCTTACAGGCGTATACAAAATGGCAGCACGCAAGAGCTTAGGAGAAACGGAATGGACTCCTGTTATGAAATTTTCAGATAATCCCGCAAAGATGACTAACCCTGCATGTAAACAGGTTTGGCGCCTATACAATCCTGATGGAACCTTTAAGGCAGATGTGTTAACCCTTGAAAACGAAAAACTTGAAGAGGGTGTGGAACAGACCTTTTATCATCCTGCAAACGATTATCAAAATTTTACATTTACACCGACAAAGGTTCAACCTCTTTTAGAAAAGCGTATTGAAAACGGCAAGGCTGTCGGCAAGGCTCCAAGTCTTAAAGAAATCAAAGCCTATGCAGAAAAGCAACTCGACAGTTTGGATTATACTTCAAAACGTCTTTTAAACCCCCACATATACAAGGTTTCTTTAAGCGAAAAGATGAGGGATTTAAAACAGAAACTGATAAAAAATAAACCGGTTTTTAAAAACTGAAATAATTTTGGAGGTGAAAATTATGAAAAAACGTTTTTCGATCCGTAATAAACTGATCGTTATCTTTGGTGCCTTGGTTGCTGCCGCACTTTTTATTTTCGGAATTATAGCCGTAAATATTGCTGAAAAAGCCGTAAAGGAAAAGGCCGAAACTCATTTGATTGATAAAGCAAAGGATACGGCTGAAATTATAGACGGAAGAATAAATGCCTTCTTTCAGCTTTTGGAAGGTATTGCAAGATCTCCTGCCTTAACCGATCTCGAAACAAGCTATTCTCAAAAATCGCTGTATTTACAAAAACAAAGTGCTTTAGATAATAATATTCTAGAACTTAACATAGCAGATTTAAATGGGAACCGATATACAAATACAGGTAAAAAGATATTTGTAGGAGATCTTGAGTGGTATAAAGTCAGTGTATCAGGTAAAAAATTTGCTTCAGAGCCGATAACTTCACGTTCTAGCGGTTCTTTAATCACCGCATTTGCCGTTCCCATTTATAATGAAGACAATAAAATTATAGGAGTATTAGCCGCATCCGTTGACGGCTTTAAGTTATCGAATGACATAAAAGATATAAAGGTAGGAGATTCGGGCGGCTGCTACATCATAGGCTTAAGCGGAATAACAATTGCCGATAAAGATACGGAAATTGTTTCAAAACTTGAGTCCAGTGTAGATAAGGCAAAAAAGGATCCCTCTTTTGAAAGTATAGCAGCTTTTGAACAAATAGCTATAAACGAAAAAACACCTTCTGTAGGTTCTTTCTCTTGGGAAGGAGAAACTGAAATCGCTTCTTTTGCTCATATTAAAGCAACGGATTGGACGGTCATTATTTCGGCGCCCATAGGCGAGTTTATGGGAATAGTCAATATCTTAAAAATATCTCTTTATGTTGTAGGTCTGATTATCTTAATAAGTACCATTGCCGTAATCTTCATTCTAGCTTTACGTATTGTAAAACCGATTAATGGTGTCGTTACAGCTTTAAGAGACATCTCGTTAGGCGGCGGGGATCTAACTGTGAGACTTCCCATTAAAGGAAATGACGAAATTACGGATATGTCTAATTATTTTAATCAAACCATCAAAAAAATAGAAGATTCCATTCAGGCTGTAGGAGTAAACACCGTAACAATGGAAAACATAGCTACCGATCTTGCAGGCAATATGAATGAAACAGCCGGATCAGTGCATCAGATCATGGCAAATATCGAAGATGTAAAACAGCAAGCCATGACTCAAGCCGCAAGTGTAACGGAAACGGCTACCACTATGGAAGAAATAATCCGCACAATAAAACAACTGAATAACAATATAGAAAGTCAAGCTGCGAGTGTAGCCGAATCATCTTCCGCTATTGAAGAAATGGTAGCAAATATAAGCTCTATTACAAGGACTCTCGGAAAAACCGATGAAGTTATTAAGACCCTTGCAGAAGCCACAGCTGACGGCAAAAAAACCGTTACAAATGCAAATACGGTAACACAAGAAATTTCCGAAGAATCGGGAGGCTTATTGGAAGCATCAACAGTTATTCAGCACATTGCGAGTCAGACAAATCTTTTGGCTATGAACGCTGCCATTGAAGCTGCTCATGCAGGAGAGGCAGGAAAAGGGTTTGCCGTTGTTGCCGATGAAATAAGAAAACTTGCCGAAGAATCCAGCACTCAAGGAAAAACAATTACATCTACATTAAAAAACTTATCCGGAGAGATTGAAATATTGTCTGATTCTGCAAAAACGGCTGAATCGAAGTTTAATATTATTTTTACCCTATCCGAGCAGGTAAAACAAATGAGTACAACCTTGATGAACGCCATGGAGGAACAGCAGCACGGCAGTCAAGAAGTACTTACCGCTATCAAAGACATAAACAGAATTACCGCCGAAGTTCAGGCAGGCTCTGAAGAAATGCTAAAAGGAGGTGAAGGTGTTGCAGAAGAAATGAGCAAACTTGACAGCCTCACCCATGTCATAACAAACAATATGAACGAAATGGCTAAAGGAGCAGGGCAAATCTCTACCGCAATGGAGAAAGTTGCCGTAATAACGCAAAATAACAAGCAAAGCATTGATAACCTTGTTAAAGAAGTAGGTAAATTCAAGACAAGCAATCAAATAAAATTCTCAGAAAATAAAAAAGAAGAAGTATCGATTAATCTTGAAGGGGCAATCAAAACCCATGTAAAATGGAAAGTTAAACTCCGCGCCGCTATTTCAGCAAAAGAAACTCTTGATGCAGGAACTATTTCAAAGGATTCGGAATGCGAATTTGGAAAATGGCTTCACGGTGAAGCAAAGACAAAATACGGTAACTTGGCATCATACAAAAACTGTTTGGCCAAACATGCCGCCTTTCATACGGAAGCAGGAAAGGTAGCCTTTGCAATAAATGAAGGAAAATTTACCGAAGCTGAAGCCATGCTTAATACGGGAAGCCCATTCAGCACCTCTTCAAATGAAGTCACTGCGGCCGTTACAGCCCTAAAAAATGAAACAGGCTTGTAAAAATAAAAAGAAGCTGATTATAATTTCAATAGAAAACGCCTATTAAGATATTTAATCCTAATAGGCGTTTTTAAAATTTAAGATAAATTCTTAAAAAACGTATTTTAGCAAATTTTACCGCCCGAAACTTTTATGTCGGAATTATTTTCGACAATAGCCTCGATTGCAAGCTGAATTCCTTTTACAATCATCTCCAAACTCATTGAAGGCGTTAAGGCGGGTTTTCCGATAACCTGTTCGGGCAAAAATGGAATATGAATAAAACCGCTTTTCGTCGGTTTGCCCTGAGCTGTTCTTTCCGCGGCAATATGAGCTACGCCATAGCAGACATGGTTGCAAATAAAAGTTCCTGCCGTATTCGATATTGAAGCAGGTATTTTACCGGCTTTTACCTTTTCGACAATGGCCTTGATGGGCAGAGTAACAAAGTAGGCGGCAGGCCCGTCTTTTACAACGGGTTCATCAATGGGCTGATTACCCTCGTTATCGGGAATTCGGCAGTCATCAATATTTATACCGATTCTTTCAACCGAAATATCGGCCCGGTTTCCGGCTTGACCGATACTTAAAACCACATCAGGGTTTTCTTTTTCGATCATTTCTTTTATCTTTGCTACGGATTTTCCGATAACCGTCGGAATTTCCAGCTTGATAATTTTTGCCCCCAAAATTTCATTGGGAAGAAGTTTAATTGTTTCAAGGGCCGGATTAATCTTTTCGCCGCCGAAAGGATCAAAACCGGTAACTAAAATTTTCATTTATCTCCTCACTAATTTTAAAAAGCAAATATCAACATCAAAATAATATGAACAATAATCAAAGCAAAAGACATAAGGGCTTGAGCCTTAATCAATGTATATTTATTTTTAGTTTCCAAAATTGCTGCAGGAACAATGTTAAAGTTTGCTGCCATAGGTGTTAAAAGCGTACCGCAGTATCCGCAAGTCATACCTAAGGCTCCTACAACAGCAGGATTTCCGCCTTGTGCAATTACAAAGGGAACACCTACACCGATTGTGATAACGGTAAAGGCAGCAAAAGCATTTCCCATAATCATCGTAAAGATTACCATTCCAAGACAATAAGCGATAACACCCAGTACGGGAACACCCTGAGGAACAATACCGCTTGCAAAATGGCCGATTATCTTACCTATTCCGGCTGTTGCAAAAATTGCACCCAAAACGCCGAGGAGCTGAGGAAGTAAACTTGAAGAGCCTACCTGCATCAGCATCTTTGAAGTATCGTTGATTGTATCTTTCATTTTCGGTTTGGTTAAAATTATTGCAAAAATAAGGGCAACTATCGAGGCAAGGCCTACAACTTGTGCAGTAGAAAAACCGAAGATTATTTCTTTTCCGGCAGCATTTGTTCCAAGCGAAATTTTAAAGCTCTTCATTTGAGCCAATAACATCGCAACAACACCAATTAAAACGGCGGGGATAAAAATCTTGTTACCTACTTTTTTTGAATTTTCAGTAATTTCCTCTTTTGTTGCCGACTTAATATCCGCAACTTTTACTTGTTTTGTAAGAGTAAAACCGCCCAAAACAATGAGTAAGCCTCCGATAATGGCACCTCCGTAAGGTACGTTAAGAACGATAACTTTACCGAACATAAACAAAAATCCTAAGATTCCCCAGAACAAGAATGTTCCGATTGGATTCTTTTTATCTTTTAAGGAGATTACGGCCGTGATAATTGAAACAAGACCGCAAAGGCCGTAAACGATTTCATCTATAACCATTGTATTATTATGAATAAAACTAAACATCTGCCTTTTCTCCTTTTCTAAGTGATTTTTCAAAGAGCCAGCACTGTACTAAGGCTATAAGAACCATTGCAACACCTGCCAAGATTGAATATTTAGCAACATCGATATTGCTTATATCCAAACCCTGTTCTTTTAAAGTTCCTGTAATTAAAAGAACTCCTGATGCAACGGGAAAAATATTTTGACCGAAAAAGTTTCCATAGTTTTCGGAAGCTCCTGCCAGCCCCTTAATTTTTTCGATGTCGTCTTCGGTAAGCTTTACATGTTTTTGAGCAGCTCCTTCAGCCATAGGGAGGATTAATGGTCTGATAAACTGAACATGACCGCCCAATCTGATCGAAAATGCCGAAGCAATTGTTCGTATAAGAATGTAGAGCCAAATAACCATACCGGCACTTGCTCCCTTAATCTTTTTAATGAATTCTGCAGCTCTTTCCTTTAATCCGTAACGTTCCATAATAGCGATTACAGGAAAAGAAATAAAAAACAAGCTCATGTAACGGTTGTTTACAAAACCTGTGCCTATTGCATTAAGGACTTCAACAAATCCCATCTTTGCAATCAAGCCTGTTACAAGACCTGAAATCAAAACGACTGCAACTACATCAAGTTTTAAAATAAAACCGGCGATGATAATTACAACACCTATTAAAACCAAATAGTTCATATCCAACTCCTTTTATTGGTTTACAATTTTGTCCGCTCATCTTACTAAAAAAATAAGGCTTTGTCTATTATTGTAAAAAATTGTTATTAACAACAGATAACACAAAAAACCGATAATTTTTTTCACAATTACATACTCCTTATAAAAATATAATTATATTATTAAACACTTTCCACATCCTCTTTTTCCAAGCAGCCCAAAGAAATCAATCTTTGATTAAGGCTTGAAAAGAGCATAATCCTATCGCCTTCAATATCGAATTTTATTTTTTCACCTATCTTGTAGGTTATATTTAAAAATACGACACCCGTTAAAAGGAAGTTCCCCACCTTAATTTTGACGGTAGTTTCCATACCTGTGGGCATCGAGCTGTATATAGAACCTGTTAGTTTTCCGTTTTCGTGTATTTTGATAAACTCAGGTCGGACTCCGATGATAAAATCTTTTTCAGTAGGTGCCGGAGAATTTAAATCAAACTCTGCTTCATCGGCCTTTGCAATGTGATACTTAAAAGGCAAAATCTTATTTTCCTTTTCTGCATTTTTTGTGCGCTCAGCTTCTTCTTCTCTTTGTTTTTTAATTTCAGCCTCTGTTTGCAAAAGCCATTCTTTATAATCTATTTTTTGAGCGGGCTTAAACTTAAATTTCAAGCCTTCTAAACAGCTTAAATTAAAATCTCCTTCTGCAGAAGTTTCGCCCGCAGCTTCTATAAAATTTATCGAAGGATTGCCTATAAAATCTGCGGTAAATAAGTTTACCGGTTTTTCATAGATATCCAATGGTGCATCATATTGCTGCAAAAGACTGTTATCCATCAAGCATATCTTTGTTGCCAGAGTCATAGCTTCCAGCTGATCATGGGTAACATAGATAAATGTTGATTTTGTATCCAAATGAAGGCGCTGCAATTCGCTCCGCATTTCAAGCCGGAGTTTTGCATCAAGGTTTGAAAGGGGCTCATCCATAAAAAGCACTTTGGGCCCGGGAGCTAAGGTTCGGGCAATGGCAACCCTTTGCTGTTGTCCGCCTGAAAGCTCATTGGGATACCGATCCATAAACATTCCGATTTTTACGATGCGGGAAACACGGCGGACTATTAAGTCTATTTCTTCGTTTTCGAGCTTACGTATTTTTTTTATAACTTCGCCTTTTTCATCTACAAGTTCGTAGTTGCCATTTACCGAAAACCCATTTTTCTTGTGTTTCTCTAAAAGAGATGCCCTCTTTTCATCTAAAGAAGCAATTATTGCCTTTACTTTTTCTTCACGATTTTCAGCTTTTTCAAGCCCGTAAGACAAAATCGTTTTTGCCGTATATTCTGAAATAATAAAGTTATCTATTAACTTTATCAAGGCTGTTTTTTCATCAAGTCTATTACCTTTTTTCTTGTCTTTAGTCTGCGAGTCGATAATAATTTCCACAGCTTTTCCACATTCATTTAAAATCTTTTTTAAGTCATCTATTCTTTTAATTTCAAAATCGCAGAGAGGCATGAGCTCTTTGATGTTTTTTAAGCCGAAACTTATGTTTTCATAAACGGTCATATTCGGCCAAAGGGCATAGTTTTGAAACAAAAAACCGACCTTTCTTTTATTTGCAGGAATGTTTATACCTTTCTCGCTGTCAAAAACCGTTTCCCCGTCGATGATTATCTTTCCGCTTGTCGGAGTTTCAAGACCGGCAATCATTCTAAGCGTTGTTGTTTTGCCGCAGCCTGAAGGTCCCAGCAGGGTAATAAACGAATTATTTTCTATGGTTAAATTTAAATTATCAGTTCCGTAAAATTTTCCCCATCTTTTGGTAAGGTTTTGTAAAATTATCTCAGGCATTATCTTCCTCCTAGTCCTGAATCAATTCCGGCCTTTGTAAGCTTGTTTAATCCGAAATTTACGGCCAAAATAAATATAATTAAAATTAAGTTGATTGCACTTGAAAAGGCGTATAAGCCCATTTCGTCATAATAGTCAAGCATGGTTGTGCTTATCTTGGATTGACTGCACAAGAGCATAAATAAGGTTAATTCCCGAACACAGGTTATAAAGGGCAAAAGATAACCGCTTAAAATTGCCGTCTTTTGAATGGGAATTATTATCCTTGTCATACGCTTATGCCAGGGCGTATCCTGTATCAAGGCCGACTCTTCTATTTCATTGCTGATTTGAAGCATCGAGTTAAGAGAGCTTCTCGACGAAAAAGGAATATACTTAATTGTTCCGACTATTATTAAAAGTAAAAATGTATCATATATTCCCAGCATAGACCCGAATATAAAGAAGGCTATACCAACTGCAAGCGAAGGCAAAAGGTAGGGCAAAAAAGCTATGTCGTTTACGTAATTTGCAAACTTGTTTCTTCTATGCTTGCTTACCGAATAGCCTATCAAAAGCCCTATCGTTCCTGCAAGGAAGGCGCAGAAAAAGGCAACAATCATTGTTCCTTTAAAACTCATCCAAAAGGCACGGTTATATAAAATACCGAATTGTCCGTACATACCGACATCTTCTGCCGAGTGATGTGTCCACCATTTTAAGGTTAGGTTTGCAAAATTACCCGTCCTAAAAAAGCTGTAGTCTCCAGGGTTAGGCAAAAAGGTTTCAAAGGCAAAGGAGATAACCGGATATATTCCGGTAAATAAGGTAAAGATAATTAAAATTGCAGGAATTAAATATTGCCCGATTTTTCCCACATTTACTTTGCTGACCTGTCCGCTTTTTCCGGTAATTGTCGTATAATTTTTTCGGGATTTCATGCTGAGCCTGTTTGTAATCAGAATTAAAATTCCGAAGAGCATCATCACTACGCCGATAATACTGGCCTGCCCCGTTCTTACAACCTTTAAGTCTATATATTTGGTGGAAAGGGTTGTCAGTTTTAAATAGTGAGGAACCGGATAGCTACCCATAGCACTTCCGAAAACGAGCAAGATGGTCGATAGGATGGCAGGTCTTAATAATGGAAGGGTTACTTTGCGGAAAATCTTTGATTTTGAGGTATTTAAAATCAAGGCGGCTTCTTCCAAATTGGAATCCATATTTTTAAATATACCGCCGATTAAAATATAGGCAAAGGCTGCATAGTGCAGGGACAAAACAACAATTGCGGGGAATAGGCCCTCAGCCCACCATGCAGGCATTGTAACTCCGAAAAGATCTGCAAGTATTCCGTTAGAGCCTCCCGTAACGGCAGTACTCTTAAAGAGGTTCATCCAAGTAAGAGCCAATGTCCACTGAGGCATTATATACGGAAAAATAAAAACGACATTAAGATATTTTTTGCATTTTATATTTGTGCGTGTAATCAAATATGCAAAAATTCCGCCTATTAAGATAGCCCCTATACAGCTGAATATCGCAAGCAGCAGAGTGTTTGTAAGCGGGTTCCAAAAATTCCTTATGGCAAGAGAGCCGGTAAAAATATCTTTCCAGTTAAAAACGGTAAAACCGTCAGGCCCATGCATAGCATCTATGGTACCGGGATGAACCGTAACCGTGTCCAAAAGAATAGTTACTATCGGAGCTATAGTTGTAACCGAAAGCACGATACCGAATATCAGCAATATCAGGTTTTGAGGTTTTCTAAAAAAATCCTTACTTTGATTTAAAAAAACCGGAATTGTCTTAGCCAAAATCTCCTCCACACATTATCTTCCTTTGATTATACTATAACTAAAGCATTTATGCAATATTCTTCTTTACCATACGGCAGAAGCATACATTTAATAATAAAGCCTCTAAAAACCTGTCATAGTTTTTAGAGGCTTAATAAATTCAGATTAATTTTTTAATAATCTTTTAGTTTCTTAAAGAGCTGATCCATTCACCTACGGTAAAGGTTACACTTGCACAGTATACGGGCTCTTCGACAATTAAGCCGCCTTTTCCTTCACCTGTCCACCAGTCATAACCTCTATCGTTTTTAGCGGGGAATTTATTTATTTTTTTAACTTCGCCGTTTACTTCTTCATCAACATATCCGTCCATGCTGTGATCTTGATTGATAGCAGGATTGGAGCTGTATCCGCCCATATCCTTTCCCCAAGGATGGAAGCCTTCCTTTGTAGTTACCATGTAAGCGATAAAGGCACATGCCGTCCAAGGAAGAGGAGCATTGTTTAGAACCTGCAAATAGTGCTTATATGCATAGCCTCCGAAGCCGATATATCCGTCCTGATAAGCAGCAACGGTAATATTGTTTACGGAAGATTCGTCTGTTTCCTTTATAGAACGTAATTTGGAATAAACCAATAAACCGGTTTGATCTTTAGAAGATTTTTTTACCAAGTCTACGCTGATGGGGCCGTCATCGGTTTTCATGTTAAACTGAGAAACAAATAGTTTGATCCATGCTAGGGCATATTTTCCGTTTTCATTTAAGCCAAGCTCTTTAGCCGTTTTTTCCAAGCCGTCTACAATGGGCTTAAAATAAGCTTTATCGGCTTCAGGCAAAGCATCATAAGCGGCTTTTACAACCTTTGAATACTTTTCATGAGTAAGCATGAGCAAAAAGTTTTTTCCGATAGGTTCGGATTCCAAGCCCATAAACAGCGGACTTTGACCTTCTTTTACAAAATCCCAGACATTTAAAAACTTGTTTGAAGCTTCGACATTATTGTACATAAAAACTTTACTCAAAGTTTGCAAGGCCAAGGGATTTCCGTTTTCTTTCATATCGGTACCCGCAGATTCTTTCCATTCTTTAGGAACAAAATTATGTAAGATGCCCGTATCAATCATCTTAGCCTTAATCTGTGCTCCATCCTGAATAAGAGTCATAGAAAATTCGGGATTAACGTTTTTATTATCGTTTGTAAGCTGGTCAAAAATAGTATTGTTCTTAGGCTGAGACCAATCTATTTTTCCGGTATAGTCAGGATATTTTGCCTTCATTGCCTCAACAAAGGTCTCTCCCGCAGTCTTACCACGGCTTGAGTTACCCAAACCTTTTAGAACCTTTCCGTTTGACTCTTCATAGGCCTTTTCAAAAAGCTGATCAAGGGTCATTCCTTCGGCTTCTTTTATTACTTTAAGAACAGTGCTGTTCTTTTCCGACTTGCCTCCGCAGCTTGATATTGCAAGCAATAGCAGTGCGATTGATAATACTGAAATGATTTTTTTCATTTAAAATCTCCCTATGTTGTATATCTTTCCATAAATATATTACATATTCTTTAAATGCACAAGAGCTATTTGCTTCTATGTATAAAATAAACTGCTCACCTCGTTTGAAAAGGTTAAAAATTTACGGTATAATATCTAGTTTATTTACAAAAAAAGATATATAATGTTAGAGCGTGCTTAGACTTAAAGGAGATTTTACGTGTTTTTTGACAATTATCCTATTAAACTTTCAGATACAACGAAGCCCTTTTTTTTAAAAGGTCTAAAAACCGCTCCGGCTATTTTACTGATTCATGGTTACACGGGCTCTACGCGTGAAATGATTTGGCTGGGTCATCAGCTAAATGAAGCCGGCTACAATGTCTACATACCTCGACTTCCCGGACACGGCACAAATAAGAATGATTTTTTGGCTAGTAACTGGAAGGATTGGCTGCGCAAAGTTTGTGATGAGTACATTGATCTCTGTGCAATGTATGAACGAGTTTTTGTCGGCGGTCTTTCGATGGGGGGGGTACTAACCTCTCTGATTGCAGCACGTTTTAATCCTGAAAAGATATTTTTATGTGCTCCGGCTTTTATTGCAAAAGATAATCGGATAAAACTTACTCCTTTTTTAAAGTTTTTTATCAAAAAGGCATCAACCGTCAAAAAAACTTATGAAAACGATCCCGAATACGGCAGAGCAATAGCGGACTACAATGGTATAGAGTATTTAGAAAAATCTGCTGACCTGTATAAGCTTCAAAAATTAGCAATAAAAAATATGATTTTTATCAAATCCCAAACTCTTACAATTTTATCAAAAGCAGACAATTTAGTGTCATTTAAAGTAAAAGACCTCATGGATAAGAATTTAAGAACTCAAAATGAGTATCTTATACTCGAAAAAAGCAGTCATGTTGTTACAAATGATGTTGAAAAGGAGCTTGTAGCAAAAAAAATAATAGAATTCCTAAAGGATTAAACTTTTTAGTAAAATTTACCGATAATATTGCAGGATTATTGTATATTTGATATGACTTTTTTAAAAAAGAGTGATATACTTATACTGTATAGTACAAGGAAATATTAATGAGAGATTTTGATTACTATAAAAAGCAGCCCAAAGCTGATACTCATAATCATTTAAATTTAAGTATGGAGTATTCCGACTATAAAAAATGGGCTGGTTTTGAAATTCCCAATTTTCCCCGAAAAATGAACGGTCTTGATGAAATGCATGAGATAATCGGAAAATATACCCGTCCTGCATGTACGACATCAAAACACGTTATAGATCTGATAGAAATGTCCATACTAACTGCAATAAAAGACAATGTTGTTTCTATTGAAGGATCCGTTGATATTAGCTTTATCAGACAATTTAACGAAAATTTGGATGCTTTTTTGGAAGGAATAAGCAATATAGTAAAAAAATATAAAAATAAAATCAAAATCATTCCTGAGCTGGGAATATCAAAGACCATAGATCAAAGTTTTTTAAAACAATGGATAGAACCAATGATGTCATCAAAGGTTTTTAAAAATATAGACCTTTACGGCCCTGAAGTTTCCGAGGGTATAGAACAGTGCCTATATATATTTAAATTGGCCGAAAAATACGGCTTAAAAAAGAAAGCTCATATCGGAGAATTCTCGGATGCGGCTTCAGTCAAGAATTTTGTTGAAATGTTTAATTTGGACGAAGTACAGCATGGTATAGGGGCAGCCCAAAACGATAAGGTGCTGCAATTTTTAGCCGACAGAAAAATTCGCTGCAATGTTTGTCCGCAGAGCAATGTAATGCTGGGGGCAGTCAAAGATCTAAAATCCCATCCGTTACGAAAAATGATGGATGCAGGAGTTCCTATAAGCATAGGAACCGATGATATTCTCTTTTTTGGAAAAACAAACAGCGAGCAGTTTTATGACCTTGTCAAGGTAAACCTAATAACCGAAAAAGAAGCCGATAAGCTGATGTCTGTCAGATAATTTAAAATAACCCTAAGATCCTCTCGCCGAATACATCATAAAATAATTTTGCAAACAACAAGATTATAACCACAATCATAAGCGGCCTGATAAATGCAGCACCTTTCTTTAAAGCAAATCCCGCACCTAAGTAATTCCCGATAATACCGCAAACAGCAGCAGGAATTGCAATTGAAAAAATAACCTTATTATTCAAAAGAACGGCCGTCAACGAAGCATAATTTGAAGCGAGGTTTAAAAGCTTGGCATTCCCCGATGCCGTTTTTAGGTCATACCTCATCCATGCAGAATAAGCTATAATCGCAATCGTCCCTGTTCCCGGCCCTATAAGCCCGTCATAAAAACCTACACAAGCACCTATCAAAGCAGCCAAAGCAAAAGCCTTTTTTTGAGGTATTTCCTTTGATTTATTTTCATTGCCGAAGTTCCGTTTTAATAAAAGAATACAAGCTATTGCCGGAAGTATTAAAATCATAGCTTTTTTTAGAAAAACTTGGTCTATTCCCAAGGCAATTTTCATGCCCAGATATGAAGAAATAAAAGAAAATAAGGCAGAAACTAAGGCTATCCGCCACTCAAGAGCTCCATGTTTAAAAAACCGAAAGGCCGAAAAAGTTGTCCCGCATGCTGCCGAAAACTTATTACAGCCTATAGCCGTATGAGCCGGAAGACCTACAAAAAAATAGGCCGGAATAGAAATAAGTCCGCCGCCGCCTGCAGCCGAATCTACAAAACCTGCAAGAAAAACACAAAAACATAAAAAAATCATTGCCTGTAACGATATATACATAAATTATTCTCCTCCATATCAATTTAAATCTACATGAACTTCTGTCTTATCTTCATGGTGTAAGAACATAAAAAGAGCTACTGCAAAAATTATGGCAAAACCCAAAAGGCTCCATCGGTCGGGAAGTTCTCCTAAAAAAGCAAATCCGAAAATTGCAGAAAAAACTATTTGGGTATAATCATAAACCGAAATTGAACCGGCCGGAGCATGGGCATAAGCTGCGGTTACACAAAATTGACCTCCCGTTCCCAAAAGCCCTGCAATTAAGAGCATAATGATTTGATAAAGGCTCATCGGTTGATAAAAAATAATAAAAACCGGAAGCAGCATTAAAATCGAAAAAAATGAAAAGAAAAATACGATGAGAGGACCCTTTTCACCTTTAAGAGAAAGACAGCGGACACAAGTATAGGCGGCTCCTGCCATCATTCCTCCGCAAGCTCCTATAAGAGCTGCAATCACATGGCCTGTATCTGCAAAGGCCGGTTTTATTATAAGAAGGCTTGCCGAAAAAGCCGTGATTACCGCAAGGATTTGATATAGCTTTATTTTTTCCTTTAAAAATAAAAAAGAAAACAGAATGGCAAAAAAAGGAGCCAGTTTTGCAAGAATAGAAGCATCCGCAAGGAGCATGTGCTCTATCGCATAAAAGTTTCCGACAATCCCCATAGTGCCGAAAATTGCCCTCATAAAAAAGAAGGGTAGATTTTTTTTATTCAAATGAAATTTTTCCTTTGAATTTATAAGCACGGCAAAGGACACAACAGCCGCTATTAGATTTCTAAAAAAAGCCTTCTGCATTGAAGGCAAACTACCGGCAAGCTTTGCCGACAAATTCATCGATGCAAAGCAAAGAGCCGACAAAATTAAAAACATAATACCCTTTTGTTTCGATGTTAATTTCATTTTTTCAACTCCTAAATAATTTTACATATCCCCTATATCATACTTGCTCATGCCTTCATATTCATAAGACGCCTGTATACCCCTCATATAAATTTCCCTATTTTGAATATCATCAGTCAGAGCAGATTCCAATAAAACCTTAAGTTCCAGACTGTTTATCGGAGAGCGCTCCATCGCACTTAAATAAGAAAACTTATCTATCTTTGACCAATCAACACAGCGTCCCAGGCGGTATTTTAAAAGAGCATCCAGCCATATCCTCATACTTCTTCCATTGCCTTCCCTAAAAGGATGAGCAACATTTAATTCTACATATTTATCCACAATTTCGTCAAAGGTTTCCGACTTCATCTTATCGATTATTTTAAGGTTTTCAGCCAAAAATAAAATCGGAGCAAAGCGGAAATTCCCCTTTGAAATATTTACCTTTCTAATTTCTCCTGCAAAATCAAAAATATCTTGAAACAGGTACCGATGTATTTCTTGCAAACCCTTAAAGGTTCCAACTTCAATATTATCAATTAAATTTTTATCCCAAAGATCGAGAGCCCGTATCTTTGTCAGCTTTTCTTCATCTTTCATGGCTCATCTCCTTTGTAAGTTTTTTTAACTCCCGATCAAAGTCCGATTCTATTTTTTGTGTTTTATTAAATATATCATATTCCGATTCGGCTTTTTCTTTTGCCTTAGCATGTGAAATTTTTCCTTTATTTTGAAGAATATCATATCGGCGGAAAGCTAAAAATTCGTTTACACTTTGGGCAAATTCCTGCATAGTAAAGGTATTTTCCCTTTCTATTATGTCTTCGATATAATCAAAATATCCGGTAATAGCCCGTTCAAGTCTTTTTATGGATTTTTCATCAAGATAGTTTTTTGCAATACTGACATCAGATTTTAAAATACGCCCCTTAGGAGAATTCTTCCATGTCATAAGCCCCATATTTTCTTTTTTGCTGTCTGCACTTTCATATACAATTTCAGCAGCTGTTTTTCCGCTTATAGCATAATGGAATTTATTTTGCACCATAGCATAAAAATCTTTTGTAATTTGATCGTCTTTATTATAATCTAGGGAACATTCAGCAAAAATATCGGTTATCTGCTGCCATATACGCCTTTCACTTGCACGGATTGAGCGGACACGCTCCAATAACTCTCTAAAATAGTCCTGACCGAAAAGTGTTTTACCCTGTTTTAATCTTTCATCATCAAGGGTAAAGCCTTTTATCATATATTCTTTTAAAACTCCTGTCGCCCAAATACGGAATTTAGTTGCTTTTTGTGAATTTACACGGTAGCCAACCGAGATGATAGCATCTAAATTGAAAAACTCAGTATCTCGTTTTATATTCCGATTCCCTTCTTTTTGAACTATTTCCAAAATGGAAACAGTTGAAAAACGGTCCAGTTCTCCCTCATCAAAGATATTTTTTAAATGTTTGGATATGGCCGGAATTCCCACACCAAAAAGTTCAGCCATGGCTTTTTGGGTAAGCCAAATAGTTTCATCTTTTACAATAACATTAACCGATATGTTTTCCTCTTTTGAGGTGTACATTAAAAACGAAAGTTCTTTTAGTTCATTCATAGCTCACCTCTCTAAAATATTTTTCTAAAATTTTTTTGTTCTTTTTTGCTGGTATATCCCATTGCTTCGTAGAATTTATGGGCCTCGGTACGGCCTACACTTGATACAAGTCTTATACCTGCGGCTCCGGTTTCTCTCGCCCAAGATTCAGCCTGACTAAGAAGGGCTCTGCCTATTCCCTGCTTTCGGTATGAGGGATCAACGGCAATACCTATAATATTTTTTAAGCTGTCACTAAAAGAACATTCATAATCGGAAACATGTACATAGCCGATTAATTTACCGTCAACAAAGGCTCCAAAAATTTTAGCTCCCTTGCCGGTCAAAATTTTTTCCAACTGATTTTTTGTTTTTTCCAAAGGAAAATCATAACCCAGAGCATTCTTATTTAAGTTCCAAATATCTTTATAATCATCTATAGTAACTTCTCGTACTACCAATAACAGCCTCCTCATAAGTTTTCTCCAAGCCATAGAATGGCCTCATCCAGCATTTGAATACTTATATAATGGTTCATTCTTTCAACACTCATTAACTTTAAAAGCTCCTTGTTTTTATAAAGCGGTAAGGTTGAATCGTAAAATTGTTTTTGAATCTTATAAGAAACTAGGGAGTCCTTTATTCCGTGTAGTAAGAAAAGAGGACGGTTTAGGAGCTTACCGATGTTTTGAGCGGGGTCGACTTTTTTTGTTGCCTCATCAAATTCGATATGGGCTTCATCATATTCTTTTTCGATTTGAAGAATTGCATTTTGCCAATCGCAGGCACCGTTAAAAACGACCGCTGTTTTTACGCTTGGATTATGGGTAAAGATTCCTGCCGTAGTAAAGCCTCCCATAGAATGTCCTGAAACGGCAAGGCGGTTTTTATCGGCATTGCAATTTTTAACGGCATAATCTTTTAGTATGGAAAACTCGGCAAGGTTTTGCATAATTGTAGGCAAAAAAAATTCGTTTAAAGCCTTATCATAATCTTCAAATTTATTTCTTTCACCGTGATGGACTGCATCGGGTAAGATTACCTGATAACCCAAAGTCGAAAAAACATAGCCCATCAGCTTTTGCTTATTTTTTTCTGAAGACCAGCCGTGATAATAAAATACGGTAGGAAAAGGCTGAACAAAACCGCTTATTTCTGAAGGATAAAAACGCAGACAAGGTATTCCCTCAATTTCTACACGCTCTTCGATTATATTTTGATTTTTGTATTTGCCCATAGCTTTGCCCCCTTTTATTCCGTCATCCCCTTATTCCGAAAAAATAGAATTTTGAATCAGCTTTATTTTTGAAATATGGGCTATAGAAATTTTCAGCTTGTCATTAAGATTACCGCATGCAAGTATAAGAATAGCATCTTTTTCTTGTTTTAAAATTTCTTCAGGAACCCCGCTTATCTTTTCCTTTCCTTTTTCAGTGTTTAGCTCTATTTCAAGGATGTGCTTTCCTAAGATTGCCTGCTCTGCTATTTTTTGTTTTCCTAAAAAATCAAGACCGGTCGCTTCTTTTTTTGTAAATTTGAAAACACCGTCTTTAAGCTGCTCCTCCGTAATTATAGCTTTACGGTTTATACGGCTGCTTACAGCCTTAGCATCTTCCTTTGTTAAGTGCAAATCTTTTAGTATTGCACTTAATTGAGATAAGGTTTTTGAGTATTTATTTTCCCTTTCTTTTTGCTGCTTTACCCAATCAAGCTTTTTTGTATAATCTTTTTTTTCTTTTTGAGAAAATAAATTCAACTTTTGAAAATTTCTTACGGAAGAGGATTGAGGAGGTTTATTTTTATAAAAGATAAATTCCAAACCGCTTTTATAAACGGCTTGTTCAAAATCTTTTAAATCTTGAACATTTAAAAGATAAACGCCCTCCGCTATTTTTTTACGGACAAGTTTTTTTAAAGGCGTATCAAGTTCAAAAAACTTTTCCTTTTCCTTGTTTACGGAAACGACAAAGCCGCTGTATAATTCCAGTGAAGTAAAATTCTTATACCACTCATTTATAGAAACTCTTATATTTTGCGGAATCTCATGCCCTGCTGCGTCCGATAAGATTTTATATACATTTTCGGAAGTTAATTCCGACTGAAAAATTTTAGAACAAGCTTTTTTTGTGATTTCAAATTTTCCTGTCGTTTGAATTAAAACAGGCTCCATACACTCCGCTGCAGGAAGAAGATTTTTTAGGTTGCTGTCGGGCAAAACCGTAACTTCAAATGAGGGGTCAATTAAAAGAGGCTTTTGAGGTCCTTCCGCATTTTTAAATAATTCGGGATTTAAGTAAATCAAATTTTTCTCTCTGCATAAAATTCCGAACAGCTCTGCGGTTTCGATAAAGCTTGTATGTAAAATATTCTCGTTTCCAATTTCATTTTGTATTGCCGAAGAAAAATTTTGCATACACAAAAGAAGAAAAAATTGCTCTACATCTTCTTCTTCATAATATGCATCGGGATAAAAACTATTTAAAAATTCAAAAAGGATTATAACAAGTTTTTGTAAATTTTCTTTCCTCATTTTAAATAAGGATGCTGCCGTAAAATATACCAAACGCTCAAGGTTGCTTAATTGCGAAAAAGCCCCCCATTTTGCTCTTTGGACTGCAAATCCGTTTTCGGTTCTAAAAACAAGCCCTAAAGATTCGCATGCTAAAAAAATAGAGTCAACATGTTTTGTCTTTTCCGAAAGCCACGGAAAAACTTCTTTGATCAAATCTTCGTATTTTTTTTTAAAAGAACCGTCATTTTTTAAAACGGCTTCGTTATGAATACAAAAGGAATAAAGTCCGGCAAGGGCCGTATCATTTATATTTATTTCTTTAGATTTTACCTGCCCTGTTTTTTCCGGCATAAAAAAAAGATTGGCTGATAAAAAGGGTTCTATAATTTTTTGTAAAATAGGATTTATTTTGTATATCTTATCCCCTGCATTGTTTTGAACTCGGTACAAAAGAAGGCGCTCTTCCGCATTTAAAAGTTTTTCGGATAATGCGGAATAAGATATTTTTTTTGAAAAAAATACAGACAGCATCGTCTGTGTTGGGTTGGGGATTTCGTTTACGGCTTTTAAAATTAATATATCATAAGAATCCAGACCTTCTGCAATTTTTTCTTGTATTGCCGGTTTTCGCAAGAAAGCACTTAGCTGTTCCGCAAGCCGCTGCTTGTTAAAGGGGGTTTTTATTTTTCCCAAATACAGCTGTATTAAATCAAAAAATTGATGATCGGGCAGCTTTACAATGCTTTCCCGCCATTCTACAACATCGTTGGGATTCATCTTTTACCTCCTCTTATCGAAAACTTTTTAGCGAGGTAGTATTTTATCACATAAGATGAAAAAATAAAAGTAGGAGGAAGCTTAATTACCTATCTTAACAATACCTAATACGACAAAGTATGCGGCAATATTATGGGATAAATCTTTACTCCCTTATCTGCAGCAAGTTTATCTACATTTTCTTTTGTTACCTTGCCTCGAGGTTTGGGATGGGGAGGAGCATCTCCTATAAGAATAAGTTTTTTATCCACATCAGCATCTAAGGCACGCCATGACTGCCGAAGCCCTAAAAAGATACCTTCATATACGGCTTCGGGAATATCCCTTCCTCCGAAAACTCTAAAGCCGTATAATGCTTTTTCAAATTTTTTTAAGTTATCGGTAAAAACACAGGCTTCCCGCACTAAAAAGTCTTCGCGGTAATCTTTATATAAAACTAAAGCTATTCTATAAGTTTTATACTGAGGCAGAATCTCGGCAAGCATGGAGCTGATATTTTTACGCACCTCTTCAATATCATCTTTCATGCTTTCAGTGGAATCTAAAGCAAAGAGTAAATCAAGATGGTCCTTTTCTCCCTTTTTTAAAATTTCTTTTATTGTTGGAAGAATATCCTCAGGCCCCTTTGCATAAATCATTTCTCCTTCAGTCGTATCGGCTAAATCCGTAAAAGTTTTTACGGCCTCATCACTGTACGAAAGATCAGGGGGCGGGTCTTTTTCAACAGGTTTTTGGGTTACCCTCAAGGTAAAAGGATTATCTTGAAAATTTCCCGTATAATCTCCGTAAGGTTTTGAGAAAGTGCGTATATTAAAAAAGGTTCCGTCTTTTACTTCGACCTCGCCGTTTCGCGACCAATCATATCCGTATAAAATTATATAGGGAATCCAAATATGATAGGCCTCCCCCAGAGGCGTATTTTTTTCGGGAGTAGAATCTATAAGACTGTAAAGTTTTTTTTCGGGCAACAAAAATTCACTGTTTAAAAGTCTTTTTTCATCTCCGTTTATTTCATTATAATTGGGATCACGGTAGGCATAGTTATCCAATTTTAAATCGGGATCCTTTGTCGTCTCCGTTAAAAGAACGCTTTTTATATCGGGCTTGGCTCTTATATATAAATGATAGCCGCCCTTGGGGTTTTGTATAACAAGCAAATCTTCTTTTGAAAGGCTTAAGTCCTCAGCCTCAAGAAAAACAGAAAGGAACCCGACAATAAGAATCCATAAAAACTTTCTTTTTTGCATATACTAATTATCGGATAAAATTCTTATTTTGTGAATAGAAATTTTTGGTTGTAAATATTTTACACCTTCCCTTATTTATGGTATGGACTTCGTATATTCTATCTGAAATTGCGGAATTTAGCGTTATTTTTTATCATTACCTCTTATGCCGGCTCTCCCGAAATCATCCGGTCATTTTTACAAAAAGAATCCAATTTGATTTTATGCGATTTACATTCTGCCGAAGCCGAAAAATTAAAAGAAATTTATAAGCATGTAGAAAATATTCATGTGCACAAAAGGGATTGCTATGAGGCAGTCAGGGCTCTTACTCCGCCTCTTCCATTTGGGGCTTTGCCTTATTTGATCTCAGCTACGAAGTTGATTCGGACTATACCGGAGATTTGTCGGTATCCGCGAAGAAGCAATCGGCTGGAAGATTGATCGGAGAAATGTATGAAATATAAAAAAGCTGAAGTTCGACAGAAGCGAAACATTAGGAATGGGCGTCAATCAACAACCTCGATGCAGAGCGTCGTGGTATTAAAGCCTCCGCACGAATAAATGCGACTTTTGTTTTCATTCTAAGACAAAATCCGTGAGGAGATTTTAGAATGACTATAATTTACCTATCGCACTAAACCTCTTTTACATCATTTTAGATTGAAAATTATTGGTTTTTATGATATAGTGAGGAAGGGTCGAAGGGATGTTATATGGACGCCTTCGGTACAGGAGAGAAAATGAAAAACAAAGTATGTTTTGTAATTACTTTTGTAACTACTCTAATTTATTCAGCTTATGCTCAGGATAAAATAGATTATCTTGTATTAAACAAAATAAAAATAACTCAAGAAATAATTGTTGAAAATATTAAAACAAAAGTTACCGTAAAATTAGATGAGAATCAAAAAAAAGAGTTTCTTAATAATTTGAGTGTTGTAAAAAGCAGAGATTGGGGTAAGTGTCTGCTCCCATATAAGGTGTCTATCATATATGATGATAAAAATATTTCTTTTCGTACAAATGGAAAGACCCTAGGACAATTTGGAACTATGGCGATATATGATTTTGAATCTGATTTGAAGCTTTTGATAAATTCTTTTTTTATTATGGAAAATGAATTTCCGCTTTACTTAGAAAAAATGGTAAAAGTAAAGAATCAGGATATTCGCTTATATCAGGTAAATTATTCAAGGAAAAACTTAAAATTTATTCAGGGGTTTTCTTCAAGTAAAACATTGGATGAAACGCATTGCATATGGAAAATTGGACAAGAGCTTATTGATATACAAAGCAGCTTTACTGAAAAAGAATTAAAAAAACATATTAAAAAAGAAAACTTAAAAGAAGTTGCTGATTATTATATAAAAGAATTATGTAACCGGGACTTGTTTTTTTCCACATATGAATTACATCCTATTGATGAGGCAAATGAAAAATGGATTATTTATTTTGTATATGTTGAAAAAGAACATAAAGATAAAAAAGAATATTGGGATGAAGTTGTGTTTATGTTACCAGATGGTACAATTGTAATCAGCGAAAATAATTTCGAAGAAATAACATTTTAGATAAAACTGCCTAACCCCCGCTTCAACGCTGACATTGCGGACAAGCCGCAAATGCAGGTTAAGTAGTTGTTATACGGATACGTAGCCGGCATACTAATTTTTAGGAGGAAAAAATGAAAAAAATAATCTTATTTTCATTGTTAATATTTACTTCAATTCCAGGCTTTACTTATGACTATAGAGAAATTCTTTTTGGAAATAATTATGAAAATATTACAGAATGTACGGATGACGAAATATTAAAATATTTTAAAAATCAAAAAAGCATACGAGATGGGGATTATGGAGATAAATATGTACGTCTTTTTGAAGAAAATTATGAAAATGGAACTGTCTATCGGCTTTTAACAAGTTATGAAACTTTAAACGATGAAAATCTTTCAAAAATATATGAAAATAAAATGAGACTTAGACAATGGGTTTATATAAAAGTTAATGGGGTTTTCCATGAAATATCATATGGATATATTTATATACAGAATTCAGGTGATGGCACGGTAACGAGCTGGAATGAAGATAATTACGGCAATGTATCGGTTATAGAACGAAATAATAACATCATAGGAATTCTGGAGTTCAACAGCGCTAAGCGTGTAATATCTCATTCTGCTGATTCGGATGATGGTGAAAGCTGGGAAACAACAGAACGTTCTACTTCCGCAAATTTTAAATATTGGAAAGATTTACAAAATGAATCTTTTTATAAAAACTGGCCGGGAGATGAATGTTTGCATTTAATAAGGAAGGATGTAGAAATTCCTGTAATTAATATCGATTATTCATATCCTCTTATTGATAAAGTTCGTCCGTTTAAATATACAATTCAAAATGCTTTTGATGGTAATCCATCAACAAGTTATGTAGAAGACACGGAGGATAGCACAATAAAAATTTCATTATATTCAAAAAATCTTAATTCAAACTGCATAAAAATGAAAATCATAAATGGATATGCACAAAATGAAATGCTTTATAAAAATAATAATCGGATAAAAGTTATTGATTCATTTAATGAAAAATCTACGGCAATTACCTTAAAAGATAAAAATCTTGAACCACAGATTATAAATTGGATTGATTATAGTTTTTATGTAAAGGAACTTTATAAAGGGAAAAAATATAATGATACATGTATTGCCGAATTAGATTTTCAATCAGAAAATGGAAATTGGATATTTGAAAAATAATCGTCTAACGCCCTTTTAGAGTGGTGATATAAAAGGAATAATTTTCAAAATCTATGATCCGGTCTTTATAAAGCCTTTATGCGTTTATAATATTTTTCTCAAAAAAATCGATTGCGTTTTTAAAATCCTTTTCGTTCGGGCTGTTCTTGTTTAAACCGCCGATGAGTTTTAAAGGGCCGAAGGTATCAAATCCTTTACAGCCGAATATGCCCATACAGATTTTTCCGCTTTGTTCGGTTTTTTTGCGCAAAGTTTTTTCAAAACCGGCATTGACCGCTCCGGCGGTGTAAATAAAAAACAGCTTTTGTACACTGCCCACAAGCGCTTGTTCAAATAACTTATCGACCGGTTTTGCAAATTTAAAGTAAAAAATTCCTGAAGCAAAACCGATTGCTTCATAGCGATTAAAATCATCGGGATTAAAATCGCCGGCCTTTATCAAAACCGTTTCAGGAAACTTTTCCTTTATTTTATTCAGAACCTTTTCGGTATTTCCATGATGTGTTGAACTGTACACAATACATACGTTACTCATAGCAGATCTCCTTTATTATTTATATAGCCGTATTTTTTAGGATATATGGCCGATATATCTTTTTCAAAAACAATATTTCCATCGTTTAATCTTTTTTGTGCAACCGTTCGGTATGCAAAATCGATTGCGTTGCAGCCGCAGTTATAAAAACACTCTCCGCATAATATACAATTTTTTTGATTTTTTATCGATACCCTACCGTCTGTAAATATAAAATTATTAATGGGGCACACTGAAATACATTTTTTGCATGCACTACAGTTTTCCCGTATAATCGATACGGTTTTAAACTTTCCGTGTATTTTTTCCTGCGAAAGGAGTTTCAGTATAAAGCGCATTGGACCTTTGGTATAGGCAAAAGAAGCACTATTGTCTTTTATGTGTTCTTTATGTGAACACAGAGCAAACACTTTATTTACTGCCGTTTCTATTAAACCCTCTTCCATATCGCCGGGTTTGTTCTCCAGTATTTTGGTATGGAAAAATCTGCTAAGTGTATGAAACGAAGCAAGTTTGATTCCTAAAACCGGCACATATTTTTTCTTCTTTAATGCTCTTCCCATTTCTTCCAATGCGATAAACGAATGTGCTCCTCCATAAGTAATAAACGGAACAGCAATTTTTGAACGCTTTTGATCCGGCAAAGGCAGCGATTCGAGAATGCTCAGTATGTGGCTTTCGGCGTGTCCTGCGTATACCGGCGCTCCTACAAAAAGTACATCGAAATCTTGTAAGCATTCTTCTAAGATTTTTTGCCTTTCGGATTTTGAGGCAAACAGCAGACTGTCATCTTTTGTAATATTTATGATATCCGCCGCGCCGCCTTTATCTTTAATTTTTTTCTGAATCATATGTGCAGCAATCAATGTATGTCCTGACGGACTGAATACGATGATAACAGCTTTCATAATAAAACCTCCTTAAAATAAACCCTACTGTGTACTTAAATCGGGAATGTTGTTGTCTACCAATTCCGCCAAACGTGCAATCGCATCGAACTCCTTTTTTGAAAGAGAACTCAAATATGCTGCAAGTTTCTCGTTAAAACCGGCATGGAATTTTTCGTGATTGTTATATGCAACGGTTCCTTCTTTTGTCAACTTAAAATAAACGGTTTTTTTGTTATCCGCTTTTTTATATTTTTCTATCAATTTTTTCTTTAGCAGCTTATCTGCAACTTGTGTTACGGCACCGTTTGTAATGCCGAGTTTTTCCGAAAGCTCAGAAGCGCTGTATCCACCGTCTAAACCTATCGCTTCTATAAAATGAATTTCACTTTGGTACAATTTATGCTGTGTACCGAAAGTTCTGGGTTTTTTATCGTTAGCGTTTACTTTGTACTGAATTTTTGCCGTCCGTCGTATAAGGCTTTCTACATCATTCATTATATCTCCCTTAAAATTCGACAACCGCAGCCTTTATCAAAAGGCGAGGATTGGCGAATTGCCGCACTTTTGCAATGAAATGAAAAAGTGCAATCAATAAAGCGACGTTTGCGTAAGCAAACTCGCAGCGTTTTTAGACAATGCCAACTGCATTGTCTAAAATAAGCCTTCCTTTTTCTTTTAGTTTCTAAAATAAATATACATCAAAACACTTTCTTTGTCAATATGTTTTAGTAACTAAAATATATTGATGTAAGTCTATAATTGCAGAGATATCATTTTCCTTAAATATTAAAAAATAACACCGCTATCTTGACAATCAAAAAGAAATTATATATACTAAAAATAACATTGCTATTTTTTATTAAACCGCGAAATATTGTGTTTTGCCGGAATCCGTAAATAAACAATCAGAGGAAAAGAATGGATATAAAAGATTTAATGAAAAAATGGTCTGAACAGGCAGAAAATATGCGGATGGTTCACATGCAGGAATTAAAAGAAAACGGGAGTGAATGGAAAAAACTGCTTCAGGAAAATCTCAAGGACTGCAAGGGAAAGAAAGTTTTGGATGCAGGGTGCGGTACAGGTTTTTTAGCTATTCTGCTTGCACAAGACGGCTGGGAAGTTACAGCCATAGACAGCAGCGAAGCGATGCTTGAAGAAGGAAAAAAAACAGCGAAAGAATTGGGGCTTTCTGACAAAATCACCTTTTTGCTTAAAGATGCTCATTCAACGGGTTTTCCTGAATGTTTATTTGATGCTGTGGTTTCCAGACATGCTTCATGGCTATTCACCTCACCGGAAACCGTATACAAGGAATGGAAAAGAATACTAAAGCCTGAAGGAATCATGCTGAACATTGACGCTAATTGGCTTAAACCGATATGGAATGCAGATGAGTTTGAAAAATTCAAATCATATGAAGCGGAGCTTGTTAAGCAATACGGCGAATTCAGAGATTATTATCATGATGAACAGATGATAAACATTCTGAAAAAATTTCCGCTTGCCTATATAAATCGTCCTGAATGGGATGAAAAAATGCTGAAAAAAATCGGTTTTAAGGAAATTTCGAGCAGGCTTCTTTCCAAAGAGAAGTATATGGACGCTTTTCAAGCGACAAGGTATAAAACCATACCTATGTTCATGATAAAAGCAAAAAACATAGAATAAATAGCAAAATAGGAGATTCAAATGAATAAAAAGATGAACACAACAGCCAAATGGACGATAAAAGATGTAATAACTACGGTTTTATTAAGTGCTCTTCTTGTCGTTATGCAATTTATTGTAAATATGGTGTGCATGGCAAACCATTTTGTCAGTATGACGCTATCAGTCGGTTTTTCAGTATTTATCTGTGCGCCGGTTTATTTTCTCATGGTACAACGGGTGGGAAAACGGGGTGTGTCTTTTATCTACATGACACTTCTCGGCATCATTTTTCTAATAATGGGAAACTGGTATTTATTGCCGTATTACATCGTTATCGGCTTAATATGCGAAGCCGTTTTATGGAAACATGGAGCCTATCAAAATACGCGCCGGCTTACGGCTGCATGGACGGTTTCCAGCCTGTTATTTAACGGAACAAATTTGCTTCCGATCTGGTTCTTCTGGGATGCTTATTATGCCTTTGCCGTTTCAAGCGGAATGAGCCAAGAATATATCGACTCATATGTTCGGTATTTTACCGTCCCTTATTGGATTATTTTTATCGTTGCGTTTACAACCGTCTGCGGTTTTGCAGGAAGTCTGATTGCTTCAAGGCTGATAAAAAAACATTTTGAAAAAGCGGGCGTATTATAAAAACATTTGCAAAAAGCTCATCAGAGTTTTTAAAAATGCCTTGTTAAAAAATTAAATGAAAAAGGTTTCAAAAGATTTTACGGCTCCGGTAAAATTGTGGACGCTTTTGTGCGTTATTGTAAGCTCATTTTTTATCGCCGATTACAGGATAAACGGTATTCTTTCGCTTATAGGTCTTTTATATCTTGCCGTCCAGTGTAAATGGCGGTTGCTGATATCATTCGGCCTCTTTTATGCGCTGCTAAGGCTTCTCTTAATAGGTATTCGCCGGTATGGCATTAGAACAATCATCATACCGGAATTCTATATTTTTTTATGTTGGAACCTCTTGCCCATTATGCTTATAGGATGGGATGTGATAACAACGCCGCCCGGAGAGATTGCAGCTTTCCTTTCCCGTATCGGAATGCCGGTCTCCGTTATTTTAGGACTACTCGTTATTTTCCGTTTTATACCGGTGATGAAAGCGGAAGTAAAAAAGCTCCGCCTTTCAATGAAAACCAAAGGCCTTTTGGACCCGGCCCGCATCCTAACTCATCCCTTAGAAACGGGAGAATATGTACTGATTCCTCTGCTTTTACGCTGCATTCAAATTGCCGATCAACTCGCAGTCTCGGCAGTTGTGCGGGGTATTCAGTGTCCGGTAAAACGGAGCAGCTATTACGGAAAAAAGATGCGGACTTTCGACTATATCGCTGTCATTGTGTGGAGCACTACTATGGCTGCGGTTATCATAGTAAGGAGTCTTGCTTGATGATACGGATGGAAAATGTAAGTTTTCATTATGAAAACAGTGAAAGAGGTGTATCGGATATAAACCTTACAATTAACGAAGGCGAATGTACGGTTCTAACCGGCCCGTCCGGCGGCGGTAAAACAACAGTATTGCGCCTTTTAAACGGATTAGCACCGGGCTATTACGGCGGAACACTTTCAGGACATATCTTTATCGGCGGAAAAGATATGTCTTCTACTCCATTATGGGAGCGCGGCAAATTTATAGGCAGCGTGTTTCAGGAACCGCAAAGCCAGTTTTTTTCTTCCGAGCTTGCAGGTGAGATTGCTTTTTCATGCGAAAATTACGGACTGGCACAAGAGGAGATCATCGCCCGCACGGAGGAGGCAATCGAAGCATTTCATCTTGCGGCATTACGAGATCATACGCTTGACACATTTTCAAGCGGAGAAAAACAGCGCGCTGCAATCGCTTCGGTCTATGCCCTATCGCCTTCGATATATGTATGTGATGAGCCGACTGCTAATCTCGATGAAGAAAGTGCCGTAAGGCTTTCTCATGTTTTAAAGAAGCTCAAAGAAGAAGGGCGTACTCTGATTATTGCAGAACATAGGTTAAGCTGGCTGTATGGAATTGCCGACCGTTTTATCTATATAGATGGAGGAACAATACAGTGGACGCGTATGGCTGAAGAAATGCAGAAAATGACGTTTGAGCAAAAAAAGTATTTTGGACTGAGGTCTTTTACGCCTGCTATAAAACCGTTTCTTCCCCCTCCTTCATCAAGAGCCTTATCTTCCGCTACGGCAAACGAACCCTTACTGCAAGCAGACGGGATATACCGCAAAGAAAAGGGGAACCTTATTTTGCAAACAGTATCTTTTTCCGTATGGAGCGGACAGATTATTGCGCTTACCGGTAAAAACGGAGTTGGAAAAACAACTCTCGGCCTTATTTTGAGCGGGCTTAATAAAGAGTCGGGCGGCACGGTATTCCTCAACGGAAAAAAATGCGGACTTCTGGCACGCCGCAAAGCGGTATGGTACAGCGCCAACGATACTGGAACGCAATTTTTTACCGAAAACGTTTCCGAAGAAATTCTATTGAGTATGATGAACACCCCTGATAAGCTTGAACGGGCGCGGAATATCTTACAAACTATGGGGCTCTATGACCTCAAAGATGTTCACCCTGCAACGCTTTCCGGAGGACAAAAACAAAGGCTTTCCGTTGCCTGCGCCCTGCTGTCCGGCCGCGATATCCTCATTTTCGATGAGCCGACCAGCGGTTTGGACGGCTATCATGCGGACATCCTTGCAAAAGCTTTTTTGGACGCGGCAGCTCGCGGTAAAACGATTATCGTTATTACGCACGACTTTGAACTTATCGCTGCATGCTGCAGCTTTGAAATCATGCTTGAGGGAGAAGCTCAAACGAAATAAAAGTTATTTTTTGATATGTACCCTTGCAGCAATTACTTTTTGTGCAGCACGGTTTCCTGTACTTGTTTTTTTTTAATTAGTTTTTATTTTTTTCGCTTTCGGTGCCGGTAATTCATCATATATTGCATTAAACAAGCCCGTTATAAATGCTTTGTCATCGACTTCGTCTACTAAAAGCATTTCTTTCGCGCCCTGATACGGCAACTCGTAAGAAGCGTTCGGCATATACGCAATTGCCGACGGAACCGCTTTTACCAGCAAGCGGTCATCGTAGATACCGCCCACAATTTTATTTCGATAATAAATGATAAATTCTCCCATCATTGCGCGATAGCGTATGTCTTGCAATTCCGATAACTGTTCCAAAATGAAGTCTAAATATGTTTTACTTGATGCCATAATTATCCATTCTATTCTCTCTAAAATTTCAATAGACCATCTTCGTCAAATTGAAAATCGGGTCCCCAAGATACTTCCCAGTAATATCCATCTAAATCGGAAAAATATGCATGATATCCGCCCCAAAATACTTCTTGCGGCTCTTTAACAATAGTTCCTCCGGCTTTTCTTACCAAGTCAATAACACTATCTACATCTTCTTTGTTTTTCACATTGTATGTTAATGTAATTCCTGAAAAGCCGGTTCCTGTCGGCGGATTATTTTCATCAATATCTTTTGCCAATGAATCCAAAGGGAAAAGTTCGAATTTTGTTCCCGGTGTATTAAAAAAGCATACCGCTGGATTATCTTCTTTACAGTCTGTCTTATATCCCAACCCGTCTCTGTAAAATTTTAATGCTTTTTCCATATTTCGCACGCCTAAACAAATACATGTTATTTTATTCATTTTTTCTCCAGACATCCTATTTCTTTTTTGATTATACCATAATCCTAAAATTATTTCCAGAATCCTAATATTTCAAAATCTTCACAGTCATATTCATCTATGCTTTTTAATAGTAAAGTTTTAATTTCTTCATCGGAAACATTATTTATCCTAAAAATCCCGTGTTGTATCAAAAATTTCCAAGAGTTTTTCTTTATTGATAGATAGAGAAGGCGGTATTAAATCTAAAAGTTCTGTAAGAGCACAATAGATATCCTCTCTTTCTACTGTTTCAATAAAATATTTGCGTTTGTCCATCTTATTAAAGGCTTCAGTGTATGCCCTCACCAAAGCTTCGGCAGTCCGTGCTGCTTCGAGCGGCGAGCTTTGTTCCAATTTGAGAATTTCGGCTCTTGTTTTTTTATATATATCTGCTGCTTTCTTGGCATTCGCTGCAGAAATATTTTCTTGTCCGTCCCATGAGCGGAACGGATTGTCAAGGTTCTGCGCCAACCATTCCGGTTTTCGCGGCTTTTGTATCCAAAGATTAAGCCCTTCTTCTTTTCTCTTTTTATAAAGCTGTTTAGCTTTTTTGGCTGCATTTTCCGGCAGGCTGCTCATCCAAAACCAAAGTAAGTTCGGTAAACATTCCGGCTCCGGAATATCTTCGGCAGAAAAACCGAATAAATCAACCGTGGTAAAGCCCTCCAATTTTGTAAATTGGGATAGCATAGAAAGGTTAGAAATAATACCGGGTTTGCCCCATAGCCGCAATTCCTTCAGCATCGGGTATGCTTTTAAAATCTCGGCTACATCAAGTTCTGTAATCTCTGAGCAATGCAGTTTGCCCAAGTCTTTTAGCCCCTGTATTTTAGGCACTATTTCAGTTGATGTTAAAAGTAATAAAGCTCCGTTTTCAACAGCATGTATTTTACAGTTATTTGTTACTTCACCTAACAGAATAAGTTCTTCCAATTCGTTATTCAGATACAGTTCTTCCACGCCGTTCATATCAATGGAAAGATTATGTAAATGCGTATTGGAAAAATCCAATTTTTTTTGCTGATGATTTTCAAGTACCAGCTCATCTAAAAACGGACAGGATTGTAAATATTCATATAAACCGGTATGCCATTTTTTACATGCCAAATAGGATAAGCATGGAAAGGCTTTTAATTCCAGCACATTTTCAAAAGGAACATCATCATGTATGCGATGTCTGGAAACCGCCATTTCTTTTCCGGCAAATATAATTTTTTCCTTACTGCTCTCCGCTTTTTTAAAAGCATCTCTTTGCTCTTTAGGAATTTCCTGCCATTTAAGTTGACGATATACTTCGTATCCGTTTCCCCAAGACATTGCATAGGTATTTGTGCTTTCATCGGTTAATGGCTGCATGTTACCGATTAACATATGGTTCGCAGGCACCATGACATCAACATTACAAATATGCAGGCCTCGTTTCCAGTACATAAAGTCCTGATAAAGCGGCTTTAGTAAAGGTAATTCTTCCTCTTTGAGAGGCTGTTCACCCGACCAATCTAACCAGAGCAGCACTGCTTTCGGTTTTTTCTCACCTTCCTCTATCTTGGTTATTTGGCACGCAGTATATTTTTTTAAATGTGAATTATACACACAGTATACATCGCCGGTTTTCGCTTTCATTATCGGAATTCTCCTTGTCATTTTTTATTTTCTATAACTTCGTATCTTTCATATTGGAACTTTTTTGTTCTATAAACATCTGATTGCTTTTTTAAATTTTATAGCGGATTATAATTTTTTTCTGTAAGATAATAAATAAAAATCATTGCCGCACCTTTTAATATCAAAAGTTATAGATAATATATCATATATTTTTTACCTTTACAATAGAATGATAAAAAAAGAAGACCTTGACAGTAGAAAAAAGGCGTGGTAAACTAAGCTTCATAATAACTATAGGAGGCTTTTTAATGAAAAAGTATGTACCGGAACCGTTTAGAATTAAAATGGTTGAGCCCATCAAAATGACAACGCGTGAGGACCGTATCAAATATCTTGAAAAAGCAAAATACAATATGTTTAACTTACGCGGTGAAGATGTCTACATTGACTTATTGACCGACAGCGGAACTAATGCAATGAGCGATAAGCAGTGGGGCGGCGTTATGGTCGGAGATGAGGCCTATGCCGGAGGAAAAAGCTATTTTAAATTGGTTGAAGCAGGACAGGATATCTTCGGATATGAATTCATCCAGCCCGTCCATCAGGGCCGAGCTGCAGAAAAGGTTTTATTCCCCTTGCTGCTCAAAAAAGGCCAAGTTGCTATTTCAAATATGTTCTTTGACACAACCAGAGCTCACGTAACCTTAGCCGGAGGAAGACCTCTCGACTGCGTATGTAAGGAAGCAAAAAAACCTTCCGAATATGCACCTTTTAAGGGAAATATGGATGTCGAAAAACTCGAACAGCTTATTAACGAACACGGAAAAGAAAAAGTTGGAATGATTGTAATGACTATTACAAACAATTCAGCCGGAGGACAAGCCGTTTCAATTCAGAATATCCGTGAGGTTGCTAAAGTTGCAAAAAAATACGGCATTTTGTTCAATATTGATGCAGCACGATTTGCAGAAAATGCCTACTTTGTAAAACAAAGAGAAGAAGAATTTAAGAATAAGCCTATTAAAGAGATTATCCGTGAAATGTTCAGCTATGCCGACACTTTTACAATGAGTGCAAAAAAAGATGCTATCGTTAATATGGGCGGTTTGATAGGTATTAAAAACAATCAAGAAATCTATCAGATGATTAAGGGTAACTGTATTTCTTTTGAAGGATTTATCACATATGGAGGTCTTGCAGGCCGCGACCTTGAAGCCTTGGCTATCGGTTTGTACGAAGGCATTGATGAAGAATATTTAAAATACCGAAACGCTTCTATGGAATACCTAGCCTCTCAGCTTCTTGATGCAGGTGTTGCCATTCAAAATCCGGCAGGCGGACACGGTGTTTATGTTGATGCCAACGCCATGTTCCCGCACATTCCGTACTATCAATTCCCCGGCCACACTCTTTGCGTAGAGTTATATAAAGAAGCCGGAATCCGCACATGCGACATCGGTTCCTTTATGCTCGGAAACGATCCCGAAACCGGAGAACAAATCAAATCCGAATTCGAATTTGCCCGTCTTGCAATTCCAAGAAGAGTATACACCCAATCTCACTTAGATGTTATTGCAGGAGCTTTAATCAATATTAAGGAAAGAGCCTCTCAGGTTAAGGGCTACAAAATTATCTGGGAACCCCCGATTCTTAGACACTTCCAAGCTCATTTGGAACCCATAAAATAACAGCCCCTTTTAAATAAGCAATCATACCGATTAGTCTTGTAGGCTAATCGGTATTTTTTTGTAAAATTTGTTTACCTCTATTGACAAATATTGAATAAAGATTTATTATTAAATTATAATTCAGTATTGGTAGAATAGAAAGGAGAACGTTTTGAGCGTGCGGGCGGTATGCAGGTATTAAAAGAAGAAGTCAAGGATAGAATTCTGACGGCTGCGGAAAAAATATTTTATGAACAAGATTATAGAAGCGCCAAGCTGACGGATATTGCAGCAGCGGCTGATATTCCTGTTGCGCTTATTTACACCTACTTCAAAAACAAAGAAGGATTATTTGATGAAGTAGTCGCAGGCGTGTTGGATAACATCATTAAGATGATGGAAGATGAAGAAAAGATGGAAGCCGGAAGCCCCTATGAAAGATTTAATCGGGGCGGAGCATCTCAACTTCCCAAACTGTTAAAGAGTAGAATAAAACTCATCATCTTGATCGACAAGAGCTCGGGAACGAAACATGAGAATGCAAAAGATATGTGGGTTAAACGATTGGAACAGCATATAAAAGACGGTTTAAAGAGATATTCAAAAACCAAGCACGATCCCATGCTTGCTCATATTTTGGCAAATAATTATGTTGAGGGACTTATGGAAATTGCACGGCACTATAAAAATGAAAAATGGGCAGAAGATATGCTCTTTGTTCTTAATAAGTGTTATTTTAATGGAGTTGAATCATTGTAAGCTGTAATTAGAGTAGCATAGAAGAAAATTTATTTTAGGAGCGTTCAACCGCTCCTCATTTTATCTATCAATATTGAATAAATATTCAATATTATTTAGTTTTGAAGATAAACGAATATACATGCGCATTATAGATGTAGAGAGGAGTAGATATGACTGAAAAGGAATTGAAAAAACAGGTAACGGGTAAAACCTTTTTGTCCAATGTGCTGCTTGCACTTAAAATAGTGTTTGACTTACTACCGCAGGTTTTATTGGTACTGGTGATAAGCAGCTTATTTTCGGGAAAAGCGGAAAGGGAATATTTTAAAATGATTGCCGTAGGTATTTTCATCTCGTTTATGCTGAAGGCGTGTTGTAATTATCTTGCCGTAAAGACAGCTCATGACAGGGCTTTTAGTACATTGACGGAATTACGGCTTGCCATAATTGAACACCTGAAAAAATTGAATTTAGGATTTTTTAAAAAGCATACTACCGGCGAGCTTACAAGCATTGTTGAACACGATGTAGAGCAGATTGAAATATATCTGGCGCACGGTCTTCCGGAAATTATGGCGGCAACTCTCCTTCCGGTTCTGGTTTTTATTGCAATGCTTTTTATAGATTACCGGCTCGCATTAATAATGATTGCAGGGGTACCGCTCATGTTCCTTGTACAACAATTATCTGCAAAGACCATGCAAAAAAGATTTCAAATATATTTTGAACGAGAAATGCAGATGAGGGAAGACATGATGGAATATGTAAAAAACATTGCCGTCATAAAGGCCTTTGCAAAAGAAGAGCGTTTTAGCGGCAGGACTTTGGATTCCGCACGCTCTTATGTGCAAGATGTAAAAAAGAGTATGGGTGCCGTTACGGGGCCGATGGTGCTTATCGATATTTTTATGGAAGCCGGAGCGGTATCGGTTATGATGTTAGGAAGTATACTGCTCTTACATAACAATATTTCTACCGCTCAGTTTATACTGTCCGTTATCTTATCTTCGGTATTTGTGTCGGCAATAAGTAAAACCGCAACGCTCCATCATTTTTCCATCGTGTTTACTGAAAAGCTCAAAAGCATAGCGGTGATTCTCTGTGCTCCTCTTGCAAAAGAAAAGATCAGCGAAAAACTGAAAACGGGGGATATAGAATGTAAGAACGTACATTTTAAATATGAAAAAGACGGCTTTGCGTTAAAAGATATTACTGTACAGTGTAAAGAAAACACTTTAAATGCGCTTGTCGGGCCGAGCGGTTGCGGTAAAAGCACGCTTGCGAATCTTATCATGGGTTTTTGGGATGTTGATTCAGGTGTGCTCACAATTTCGGGTAAAGATATTTCACGCTATGATACGGACAGCATTTCCGCTCTTATCGGAAGTGTTCAGCAGGAAGTAATTCTTTTTAATATGAGCATCTTTGAAAATATCGCGATCGGTAAGGCGGGCGCTTCCCAAGCGGAAGTGATAGAAGCCGCTCAAAAAGCACGATGTCATGATTTTATTTCTGCCCTGCCTCATGGCTACAACACAAGGGTGGGAGAGATGGGCGTAAAACTTTCGGGAGGAGAAAAGCAAAGAATATCCATTGCTCGGATGATTCTTAAAAATGCTCCAATTCTTATTTTAGATGAAGCGATGGCTGCCGTAGACAGCGAAAACGAAAAACTCATAAACGCGGCGATTGAAGAATTAAGAAAAAATAAAACAGTCATCACGATTGCGCATCACCTGAACACCGTACAAAACGCGGACAAAATAATCGTTATGGATAAAGGCCGCATACTGGACTTTGGCACACATGAAGAATTGATTTTGCGATGCACCTTTTATAAAGAAATGGTCGAAGCCCAAAACAAAGTAGACAACTGGCGGGTGGGGTAAAGGAGTTTTTATGTATAAAGAATTATTTGCATTTTTGAGTAAGAGGGGAAAAATCGATGTATGTATTTCTTCTCTGTTTTTTACCTTGTACGGATTGAGCTCCGTGGGGATGTTGCTTACGGTGTTTTCGATTTTGTTTAAGATTGCTGCCGGGACTGATGTGCAGGGACTCTACGGGGCTTTTGCAACGCTGATAGGCTTGGTCGTTTTTAAGGGACTTTGCAATATGATTGCCGACTTAAAAAAGCACGGAGCCGGCTTTGATGTCGTACAGCAAATACGGGAGCGGATGATTGTAAAATTAAAGCTGTTTAGTTTGGGCTTTTATACGAATGAACGGCTGGGAGAATTAAATACGATTCTTCATAAAGATGTGGACAATATGTCCATGGTGGTCGGTCATATGTGGCCGCGGATGTTCGGTGATTTTCTCATTGCTCTTGCGGTATTTATAGGTCTTTGCTTTATCAACCTTAGTGCAGCCCTTGTTATGGCCGCGTCGATTCCGCTTTCGCTTGCCTATCTTTTTTACACAATTAAAGGAGCACAAAAAACGGAACATAACAATAATTCCGCCCTTGCCGATATGGTGAGTTTATTTGTTGAATATGTACGCGGTATTCCGGTGCTCAAAAGTTTTTCGCATAATAAAAGTCTGGATAATGAACTTTTTGAAAAGACAAAAAAATTCGGAGAAACAAGTAAGGCTGCGTCCCGTTTTAAGGCAAGACAGCTTTCGGTCTTTTCGTTTTTAATCGATGCAGGGTATTTTGTTCTTTTTATTTATTCCGGTCTTGCCGCATTACGCGGAAGCATTGATGTGCTCAGCTTTATGATTATCGCAGTCATTTCAAAAGAATTTTATAAACCTTTTGCAGCGATGGAAACGCACTATATGTATTATGTGTCTGCCGTAGACAGCTATCACCGCTTGGGGAAAATTCTTCATGCTGAGGTAATAGCCGATAAAACGGACGGAGTTACTCCTGCGCAAAACGATATTGTTTTTAAAGATGTGAAGTTTTCTTATGAAGAAGATGAGTTCAAAATGAATGGGGTAACTTTTTCCGTTCCGGAAAAAACGATGACCGCGCTTGTAGGAGAATCAGGAAGCGGTAAGACGACGGTTACGAATTTGCTGTTGAGGTTTTACGATGTGCAAGGCGGAAGTATTACACTCGGCGGAATTGATATACGAGATATTCCCTATGATGAACTTTTAGATCGAATCAGCATTGTTATGCAAAATGTTCAGCTTTTCGATAACACCATCGAGGACAATATTCGAGTAGGGAAAAAAGGAGCGACGAAAGAAGAAATCATCGAAGCTGCAAAAAAGGCAAAGATTCATGATTTTATTATGAGCTTGCCGAAAGGCTATGAAACGGATATAGGCGAAAACGGAGGTCTCTTATCCGGCGGACAAAGACAGCGGATTTCCATTGCACGAGCATTTCTAAAAGACGCTCCGATTTTAATCCTTGATGAAATGACCAGTAATGTCGATCCCGTAAACGAGTCTTTAATACAGGATGCCATTACAGAACTTGCAAAAAACAGAACGGTCATAGTGATCGCCCATCATTTAAGGACTATTCAAAAGGCAGATCAAATCCTTGTGTTTCAAAAAGGCTGTCTTATCGAAAAAGGAAAACACGATGAACTTTTGGAAAAGGACGCTTACTATGCTCGGCTTTGGAAAGCACAATACGGGAGCGGAATGTGCTCTCGCTAAAAGATATTTCGTATAAAACAAGGGCAGGTCTTCTCATTCTCGACAATATAAACCTCGAAATAAAAAAAGGAGAATTTGTTGTCATTACCGGAAAAAGCGGAAGCGGGAAGAGCACACTCGGTTCTGTTATCAACGGCCTTATCTCGCATTACTATGACGGAGTATTAACGGGCGAAGCTCATCTAAACGGAAAAGATATACGCACTATGGAGCTTTCACAAATAGGCTGCATGGTGGGCTGTGTATTCCAAGACCCGCGAAGTCAGTTTTTTATGACCGATCCTTTTAGTGAAGCGGCATTCGGCTGCAGCAATATGCTTTTGAACAGGGAAGAAATACTGAAAAGGGTGGACAACAGTTTGAAGCTGCTTGGAATAAATCATCTAAAAGAGAAGAGTATCTTTAAACTTTCAAGCGGTGAAAAACAAAAACTGGCTATCGCGTCATGCTATGCGATGTTGCCTGACATTTTTTTGTTCGATGAACCTACGGCTAATCTGGATATTCATTCCATCTTTGATTTGAAAAACATATTACGGAGCTTAAAAGAAGAAGGGAAAACCATTATCGTCTTGGAGCATCGATTATTTTATCTTTCGGCCTTATGCAGCCGTATGCTCGTTATGGATAAGGGAAGAATTATGGGCGAATACTCAAAAGACGAATTTCTTGAGCTGCAAAAAAACAATAAAAATATTCGACCCATATATTTGGAAAATCTCGATACGGTTCATTCTAAAAGTATTATCGATAAAACCACCCCATTGTTTGAAATAAAAAACATTTCATATTCACATTCAAAACAGGAAAGAACCGATGTACTTAAAGACATATCAATAAGAGCTTATGAAAAAGAAGTTATCGGCATTATCGGTGAAAACGGATCGGGTAAAACAACTCTCGCTAAATTGTGTACAGGCTTATTAAAAGAAAAAAGCGGAAGCGTTTTGATTAAAGGAGAAAAGCGGAGCTATAAGAAAAGGGCGGGAACTATGTATTTTGTCATGCAGGACTCCGACTTTCAACTTTTCGGTAACACCGTAGAGGATGAATTGGATATAGGAAAAAAAGGCGGCGGTTTGAGCGATACGGAAAAAGAAACCGTTTTATCGGACTTTGAAATTCTTGATTTAAAAGAACGGCATCCGCTTGCCCTCTCAAGAGGTCAAAAGCAAAGGCTTACCATTGCAGCGGCTTTTTGCAATAACTGTAAGATACTTTTTTTGGATGAACCGACAAGCGGCTTGGATAAACATTCTATGGATTTGGTTTCTAAAAGTATTCTCACTGCGGCAAATGCAGGTAGGCTTATATTTGTAATATCGCATGATTATGAATTTTTACTGTCTGTCTGTAACAGAATTATTTATTTAAAAAGCGGAATGGTTCACGCTGATTTCAATTTAAATAATGATACCAAGAAAATACTCTGGGAGCTTTTAAGTAAAAAAGAGGAAATGTGAAGTGAATACAAAAAGAAAAGCGGATCCGAGAACGGTACTCGGCATTGTATTTATTTTTATCTCGTTTGGTCTTGCTGTCAATAAGCCTCTCCCCTCACATGTTTTACTTATTATTTGTAATTTCTATTTATGGGATGTACGCGCTTATCGTGAGTCCGTTTTATATAGCGGAATGTATAGTATCATTGCCGTGTCGATGTTTTATATTCATTATATTCCGAATTCGACAATTGCTCTCATGATTGTATCTTTAAGTTATTTTATTCAAAAATTCGTTATTGCGGTTATGATGATTATATTCTTGAAAAAGAAAACTTCCATGCCCTCTATTATATCGGCTATGCAGACAATGAAATTTCCAAACATAATAGCAATTCCCTTAATCGTTGTATTTAGGTATCTCCCGTCCTTAAAAGAAGATTACGGCTGTTTAAAAGACAGTTTAAAAATAAGAGGAATTTCTATTTCGGGCATACGCTTTTTAATGCATCCCATTCGTCCTTTGGAACTTATAATTGTTCCGATTTTATTTAGAAGTCTTCGCATAGCTGAGGAACTTTCCACATCGGTTTTGCTGAGAGGAATTGAAAATTATAAAAACAGAACAAATATCTATCCGCTCAAATTTACGAAAACGGATTTTGTATACGGATTATGTACGGCTATTGCTGTGGGTGCGGTATCGTACTTACAGTTTAGTAATATTTTTTAAGGAGAATGTCATGGAAACAAAGACAAACAAATTGAATGCGCGGGATTTTATTTTTATCGGAATCTTCGCTGCGGTTGCATTATTAATTTTCTTTATTACGGGAGCACTCGCTGCATTAACGCTTTTCGGCACGATAGCCAATATCCCGATTACGCTGTTTTTTGTATCGATAGCATTTATGCTGGCGGTATCAAAGGTAAGAAAAACGGGCGTCTTTTTTATTATGGGGATAATTATCGTTTTACCGGGATTTATGGCGGCAAACGGAATAGGCGTCGGCCTTTCAATTATCGGCTGGTTCATTGCGGAGACTCTTGCGTCAACGATGAAGTACAAAGATAAAAAAGCAATTATTCTGTCCTATGTGCTGGGCTCCACATTGCAGACAGCCTTGTTCACCCTGCCTATGTATCTTTCGCATGGAGAATACTTTGTGCAAAGAAAGGAGATTTTACATTTAACGGATGAAGCTTTACAACAGTATTTGCACGTTGTAGGCTCATGGCAGATGTACGGTTCTATGATTGCATTGACGGTTATAACGAGTTTCGCGGGAGCGTTGATTTCTATGCGGATATTAAAAAAGCATTTTGAAAAAGCGGGGATGGTATAGGAAAAATTGGCAATGGGTAATTATAAATTGAACTTATGAATCCTTTGCGTTTAAATTCTATAATATATACAGGGCAACCGCACCATAAATAAATCAACATACCCCGACGCAAGCGTCGGGGTATTAAACCCGCACGAATAAAGCATTCTGTACATAACTGTTTTTACCATTGCCGTGAACCGTCCATCTAACTACCGCTTAACCTGCATTTGCGGCTTTGCCGAAGCGCCGGTGATTATATCAGGCGTGCGCACATCGACGGTGATGATTATCGGTACGGCAACACTTGCCGCGCTTATCGGAGCGGGCGGGCTTGGCTCGTTTATCCTGCTCGGTATTGACCGGAATAATGCCGCCTTGATTATCATCGGAGCGGTCAGCTCTGCGGCGCTTGCCGGATTTACGCTGGAGTTTAACGACAGGGATGACGGCACGCGCGGCTTAAAACGCCTCTATGGTCTTAATTTGAATGTAAAGACGATGGAACCGGCGCTCCGGTATCAGGCGCTTGAAGCGGGCAAAAAATTATGTTGATAGTATGTTGATAGTATAATACAGGAATTGGAACCAACTACGCAGGCACGTCAAAAATATACGTCTCCTATAAATATATAGCATAATCAGCTATCGAATTCAAAAATTCTTGATCATGTGAAACAATAAATATTATTTTCTCATTGCTCTTACATTCATTGATCAGGCGGGATATATTAATCATATTGTAATAATCCATGCCGCTTGTCGGTTCATCAAAAAATAAAAGTTTGGAATTTTTACATAATACAGATGCTATTGCTACCCTTTGTTTTTGTCCACCTGACAAACTCATCGGATGACAATCTTTCAATTCATACAAATCGAGTTTTTTTAGAATATCTTCAACATAACTGATGTCAACATTTTTTATACCGAGACTTACTTCACTTATAACAGAGTCTGTAAAAAGTTGATGATTAACATCTTGCATTACAAGTGATGATATTTTAATCCTGTCTTTTTTCGAAAGTCTTTTGCCGTCTAAATAGATTTCATCCTTAGATTTTCTTTCGCAACCTATAAGGCATCGTAGCAATGTAGATTTACCAAGTCCATTTGTTCCCACTATGCCATATGTTTTACCCATTTCAAATAAGATATTTTTAAAAATCAATTTGTTATCTACACCATTAAACTTAAATTCAATATTTTTTATTTCAAAACTCCCCTTTTTTTGAATCTCTGGTACTATAAGTTTTGTTTTACTCTTATCTCTTAAACCTAACTCATTAAGTTTTTTAGATGGTATTTTCAGAAAATCTATTTTCGTATATTCCTTTTGTATTATACCATCTTGGATAAAAAAAACTCTATCTACAATATCCATAAGATAAAATATTCTATGCTCTGAAATTATAAGAATTTTTCCCGTATCTTTAAGTTTTATAAGCATTTCTTTTATAATCATAATATTTTCTTCATCAAGATTTGACGAAGGCTCATCTAAAACTATTATTTCCGTTCCCGATATATAACTTGCAGCAATACATAAAATCTGCTTTTCTCCACCTGAAAGCTTGAAAATATCTCTATTTAAAAGGTGGTTTATCGGAAATACCCCCAACATATCATTTAGTCTTTCATCCATTTGTTTTTTTGAAAGCCCTATGTTCTCTAAATAAAAAAGTAATTCAAGGGTAGTATTTATATTGAAAAAGTGTGTCTTTGGATTTTGAAATACGCTTGATACTAACATAGATATTTCATACAATTTAAGATTTTTAATATCTTTATTACCTATCCTGATGGATCCCTCCGTAGAAGCCCCATCATATCGTACAGCTAATCCATTGATAGAATTTATAATTGAAGATTTTCCGCTGCCGCTTTTCCCGGTAAATAATACACATTCGCCCTTCTTTACATTTAAAGAAATGTTTTTTAATACTTTGGAGGAATTTCCATAAGAAAAAGATAAATTTTTGATTTCTACCATAAAATTCCGCCGATAATCATAATCAGTATCAAAAGCACATAAACAAAATCGACTGTTTTCATTTTAACAGATATATACCTTGTTTTTTTAGTAGGATTTTCAATACATTTTGTTTCTGCTGCCTTTGCAATATCATCAGAAATATTAGACGATATAATAAGTAAAGGTACCATTACATACTCAATGTATGAAATCGGATTTTTAAATGTAATTCCTCTTATCCTCATAGCAAGTTTTATATTCCGGCTTTCTTCTTTAAATGATGGGAAAAACCTAAACATTACAGCAATTGGTATGGAAACAGTGCGAGGTAATTTAATTTTATCCATCGAAGATATTACACTTCCTACATCTGATGTTTTTACAAAAAAACTACCTGCACTAAATGGAAGATAAAACATCCTGCATACGGCAAATAACATAAAAAACATCATCAAAATTGCATTCATGTTTCTAATTACATCAAGATTAGGTATTATTGAAGAAAAAACACCAAAAAACAATATATTTTTCAAGGATTCTTTCTTCAATCCATTCTTATAAAAAAGAAACGAAATGAGAAGTATAATACCCCATTCAAAATAAATATTTACCTTCTGGAATACAGCAAACCCAAGTAAAAAAGTTACCAAAATCTTACTAATAGGATTGGGGTTATATGGGTTGTCCAAAAAAATGGGCATTATACAATACCTGCTTTTTCAAAATGCTTTTTCAAAAAAACTTTACCGATATATGCACCGACTATTCCACCGACAATTGCACCGATATATACTAAAATCATGCTTCGATAATTCACAAGTGCGATAAGTTTCATTATATAATCATGTCCCATTCCTCTTGTTTCAGCCAGTCCAATAACCTTATCTTTAGCCAACAATATTTGCATAAGGAAACCGCAAATCCAAGTATTGAACACGGCAAAGGAAAGCATATTACATTTGAAAGATTTATATTCTCCTTTTTTTCTTAACAGTTCGGCAATCGCCATGCTTATTACAACATGTATCAATATTACATAAGTGTTTCCCATTGCAATAACAATAAAACCGCAAATCAGACCAAGTATAAACAATCCCCACGGCTTTTGAACTTTTGCCATAAAAAGCATAATGACTATACCTGTTATAATTCCCGCCAGTGTAGGATATGCCAAGTATAAAATCGGCACCATACCAACCATTCCCGAAAGGAACATAAGCACAAAATATATTACTGTAAACACGCCTATTGTAACTAAATCCTTAATTACTAATTTTTCCATTTTCATAATATCCTCCTAAATCAACACCTCCGACGCAAGCGTCGGGGTATGTTGTTCTCATAAGGTGGTTGCAGTCGGCTTTAATACCCTTTGTTACGACGCAAGCGTCGGGGTATTAAACCCTCCGCACGAATAAACTTTTACCGAACGTTTGATTTTTCAAGCATCGCTTTGTAAAATTCCGATGTTTTGCAAAGTTCATCGTCTGTACCGACCGCCTCTATTTTTCCGGCATGTAATAAAACAATTTTATTTGCATTTCTTATTGTTCTTAGTCTATGAGCAATAACTATGACTGTTTTTTCTTTGATAAGTTCGGATAAAGCTTCTTGAATAAGACTTTCATTTTCAACATCAAGAGATGCCGTCGCTTCATCAAGCAGTATAATCGGTGCGTCTTTCAAGATAGCCCTTGCTATTGATATTCTTTGTCTTTCGCCGCCTGAAAGTCTTTGTCCGTTCTCCCCTATTAGCGTATCTATCCCTTCCGGCATTTTATTGATAAATTCATAGCATTTTGCTATTTTAGCCGCTCTCATAATTTCTTCATCTGTAGCATCCTTTTTGCCGATTTTAATGTTATCTTTTATGCTTGAATTAAAGAGGGTAACATCTTGAAATACTATAGAAAAATTTTTGAGGAGCGTTTCCGGATCAACCTTACCGATATCCTCTCCGCCTATCAAAATCTTCCCTCTATCTATATCCCAAAATCTTGCGGCGAGCTTGGTAAGAGTTGTTTTTCCGCTTCCGCTTGAACCGATGAGCGCAGTGATTTCACCTTGCTTTGCGGTAAAACTCACACCATTTATTACGGAATAATCATCATACCCAAAATAAACATCTTTAAATTCGATATCATAATTTTTAATTTCCATACTCTTTTTGCCTTCTTGAATAGGCATGGTTTTTATTTCTTTTATTCTTCCAACCACGGCATCAAGCATAACTATCATGGACATAAAAGAGATTATCCCCTCTATAGGAAGATATATGCTTGTCGTCAGCATTAAAAAAGCTATATAAACCAGCACGCTTACTTCACCGGTCATAAGCATGTTTACACCGATAACGGCAACACTTATAATACCAAGCTTTAAAATTGCAGTCGCTATTCCGATAAGTATTCCCGCAACAATTTCACCCTTCGTTTTCTGTTTTGTAGACATATTTAATTTTTTAAAAAAATCATTGAGCATCCGCTCTTCTAAATTGTAAGATTTTATTTGTTCTATCTGCTCGATCTTTTCCTGCAAATCATCAAATACCTTGCGATTATCATCTATCCACTTTTGTACTATTTTTTTCTGACTTTCCCTTGATAAGAATATTATTAGGAGTGAAATCGGAATGACCCACAATGCTGCAAGAGCTAATTTCCAATTATAGATAATGAGCATTAAAGCGATAACACTTGTGGAGATAGCAGTTGCGTATATATGAGGGACGGCATGAGAAAAAATTGTTTCATATAAGTTCATGTCATTCATCATCGTTTCTGCAAGGTCTGCCAAATCTCTTTTACCAAAATAAGAAAGAGGCAATTTCTTTAATCTTTCCGCCAAATCGATCCTTGAATCCGCACTCTCGTTATACACATTGGTATATAGTCTTACATAATCCCATCTTGCGATGAAAAACATCACAATCATCATTACTACAATGAGCGCAATGTAATGGATAGGAGTAAAATGATAACTTTCAATACCTTTTAAGATTCCGATATACTGGAACAAAAACATAAAGGCAATCATCGGTGCAAATAATTTTGTGATATTAACAAAGGTATGCGACAAGATTGCTTTTTTTAAATTAATTGCACCTTTCTCCGACATAGCATATCTTTTCATAAAATAAGAAACCATGTTTTAACCCCCTATCTTCCAATTTACGGATTTTTGATATTCTTCCCAAAGCTTTTTATAATGCCCATTCATATTTATTAAATCCGCATGTTTGCCTTCTTCTATAATTTTACCTTTATCAATAACGAGAATCTTGTCCGCATCTATTACTGTAGATAGTCTGTGAGCAATCATTAGTGTTGTCTTGTTTTTTGACAACTTCTTAAAAGACTCCTGAATTAAATGTTCATTTTCGGGATCTGCAAAAGCGGTTGCTTCATCTAAAATGATAATATCCGCATCTTTAAGAAAAGCTCTTGCGATAGAAAGCCTTTGAGCTTCTCCGCCCGAAAAATATGTACCCTTTGTTCCGTAAACGGTATCAAGACCGTTTTCTAATCTTTCGATTATCTCTTTAGATCCTGAATTTATCAAAGCGCTCTCTATTTCTTCATCTGTTGCATCAGGCTTTCCAATGAGAAGATTTTCTCTTAAACTCATTTTAAATAGCTTTGAGTTTTGAAAAACAAAAGCGATTTTTTTCATTAAAGATTCTTTTTCGAAATCTTTTATGTTAATCCCCCCAATAAAAATTTCACCTGACTTAGTATCATAAAATCTGGCGGCAAGCCTTGCTACAGTAGTTTTACCGCTGCCTGATGAGCCGACTAAAGCAACTCTTTCTCCCTTGTTTACTTTAAATGAAATACTATCTAAAACATTTTCACCGCCATAAGAAAAACTTACATTTTTAAATTCGATTCCAACATCAGAGCTTGTCTTATCTCCATACATGAAATCATCAAATTCAAGTATATTTTCAATTTTGTTTAAAGCAAGCTCTGCAAAATAGCTGAATTGTGTAATCGTCGCCGATCTCATAATAAAAACGGCAAATGTCGGCCCTATCAGAAAATAAATCACAGAATCCGCAACCACATTAGATAAGTTGCCGTTACATTTTATTAACAATAAAGCTACGGGCACTAAGAAAAATGCTGTCGATGTGGAAACAGTTTCAAACCATGACATTTTATTCGTATAGCTCATTGTAAGCTTTAGTACGCCGTCTTTTATTTTTATGATTAATGAATATAGCTTATTAAAACTTTCGACACTTTGTGCAAATGTTTTTACAACAGGAATTCCCCGAACATATTCCACAGTCTGAGAAGACAATTCGGAAAGTTCTGCATAATATTCATCTTTCATTTTCTTGGTTTCGGATGTCATCATCGCTGACATTAATATCATGCCGATAATCATCGGTATCATACTTGCAAGTCCTAATTTCCAATTAAACATAAAGAAAAACACAAGCAGAACTATCGGCGATATAATCGTCATCGCCATATCCGGAAGCTGATGCGCTAAAAAAGAATGGGTTTCAGAAGCTCCGGAGACAATGACATTTCTTATCCTTCCGCTTTCTTTGTCGTCAAAATATCCGAGCGGCTTATGTATCAACTTTTTTACCGAAGTCTTAATGATAGTGTCTTCCACTTCAAATGCGAAAATATGGGATAAAACAAGACCGATAAGATATATACATAAACCCAACCCCGCGAATGCCGCTGCGTAAATTGAATTTTCCCTTACATAAGAAAAATCTACCGTTTCATTTAAAATTAAAGTATTTACAATCCTATGAATAAAAACCATAGGCATTAAAACCATAATACCTGAAACAGCAGACATAACCATGGCGATATAAAGCAAGACACTTTTTTTACCGGCATAAGGCATCAGTCTTTTTAGTATTGATTTTTTCTTATTCTTCAATGAATAATTCCTCCTTTCCTTTAAATCAGTAAGCTATATAAATATCCCGTTTAGACTAATCGGAAGAGCTGTCCTTTAAAACGTTTTAATATCATGTAGCTTTTTACTTGTTTTTATCTTTTATTTATTATATAATTAACAAAGAGTTCAGTCAATTAGCTATAGCTAACTATGTCTATTCAGGATAATGTCTATTCGGGATAAAAATATAAAACGGAGGTAGGCATGAGTGATTTTTACACCTTTGTTAAAAACTTTTTTTCTACAAATGAATGCACTGAGCATACGAAATACTCCTGTGCAGGACATACATTCTATTTTAATACGGATGATGCGGAAGGCATATATTGGTTTTATGAAGGTAAAAATTTTATAATTGATATTCATGATGTTTTCATAAAACAAGAGATTATCCACACAAGTTTTTCCGGTTTGGAGAATTTCTATTCCTTTTATTCATCTTATTTAGTTACGGCAAACGGAGAATGTTTTAATCCTTATCAAAATCTTTCTTCAAATTCACTCTATGTTGTAAATACAAAAAATTCTAAAAACTATCGGTTTATATTACACAAAAATTCTCCCTATTTAGGAATAGGTATAAATTTCGAACAATCTATGATAGACGAATGTTTCGCCTCTTACAAAGACAAAGTTTGTAACTATGAAAATTTATTTTTTAATACCAGCACTATTATAAACAAGCCCCTCGAAAGAATTGCAAAAGATATACTAAATTGTAAGATGGTGTCTCCTGCTGCTGAAATCTTTTTTGAGTCAAAGGCAAAAGAATGGTTGAGTATAACGATAGACGCATTTTTACATAAGTACAATAATCCAATATTCATCGCCGATGATAAAGCTTTGGAAATTGTCGCTAATTATATAGACGATCATTATGCAACCTCAATTCCGCAAAAAACTTTGGAAAAAATAGCGGCCATGAGCGGTACAAAGCTTAAAAAATTATTTAGACAAAAATATCAATGCACAATTACCGAATATACTCAAAGACGGCGAATGAATATGGCAGAAATTCTTCTATTAAATTCCTCTCTTAAAATTCAGGATATAGCTGAAGCTGTCGGTTATTCTTCTCATAGCAAATTCAGCACTTGCTTCAAAAAATACAAAGGAATGTATCCCAAAGATATAAAAAAACATAGCGTTAAGAATGCTTCTGTTTCCGATTGTACCTGTTCGAAAAAAAATACAATTTAACAAGAGGACAACCGTATTGGGAACCTCTAAAAACTTCAGTTTTGAGAGGTTTTCCTTAGATTTAATTTGCGATGTTGTGATGAAAAATGTACTTCCTTGTACATTTTTCATCAGCGAGTTTCGGCACCGCCGAAACATCGCTACTGCCTAGAACCACCGCCATCCGTGGCGGGGCTGTTCCGCAGGAATGGAGCGATAGCGGAACCCCGAAAAGCCTGTTTTTTGCGATGTGTCGCAAAAAGTCGCCCTAAAAATACAGTATGATAAAACAAAATATTCAAAGCAAATATAAATATAAGGAGAATGTCATGGAAACAAAGACAAACAAATTGAATGCGCGGGATTTTATTTTTATCGGAATCTTCGCTGCGGTTGCACTATTAATTTTCTTTATTCGTGCGGAGGCTTTAATACCCCCGATGCTCTGCGTCGTAATAAAGGGTATTAAAGCTGACTGCAACCACCTTATAAGAACAACATACCCCGATGCCCTGCGTCGGGGTTGTTGATTACGGGAGCACTCGCTGCATTAACGCTTTTCGGCACGATAGCCAATATCCCGATTACGCTGTTTTTTGTATCGATAGCATTTATGCTGGCGGTATCAAAGGTAAGAAAAACGGGCGTCTTTTTTATTATGGGGATAATTATCGTTTTACCGGGATTTATGGCAGCAAACGGAATAGGCGTCGGCCTTTCAATTATCGGCTGGTTCATTGCGGAGACTCTTGCGTCAACGATGAAGTACAAAGATAAAAAAGCAATTATTCTGTCCTATGTGCTGGGCTCCACATTGCAGACAGCCTTGTTCACCCTGCCTATGTATCTTTCGCATGGAGAATACTTTGTGCAAAGAAAGGAGATTTTACATTTAACGGATGAAGCTTTACAACAGTATTTGCAAGTTGTGGGTTCATGGCAGATGTACGGTTCAATGATTGCATTAACAGTTATAACAAGTTTCGTGGGAGCGTGGCTTTCTATGCGGATATTGAAAAAACATTTTGAAAAAGCGGGGATGGTATAGGAAAAATTGGCAATGGGTAATTATAAATTGAACTTATGAATCCTTTGCGTTTAAATTCTATAATATATAGACCCTTGAATAATAGAAGACGATGAGTTCAAAATAGAAAATATAAGTTTTGACATTGCTGAGAACACGATGACCGCGCTTGTAGGAGAATCGGGAAGCAGTAAGACGACGGTTACGAATTTGCTGTTGCGGTTTTACGATGTGCAAGGCGGAAGTATTACACTCCGCGATACGCTTGAGTTATTGGCTTAAGAAAAACACTTAATCACTATTGTAGTGAAAAATATTTTGCTTCATTCTTTTTTATTTAAGAATTTGAGCGAAAGCAGGTAATAGTGAGAAGTTATGAAAAAATAACCGACTTGTATGAAAGACTGACTCGATATGATGAACTACAAGGTGAGAGCAATTCTATCATTAATGTGTCTGATTTATGAGGATATGATACTGGAGAAAAATTATTAGAAATCTTGTTGACAAATATTGTAAAATAATTTATAATAAGTACACGTACAATAAAAGGAGAAAGTACAATGGAATTTAGTTTTAGTTTGAAAATCAAAACAGTAAAAGAAGATGTGTGGGAGTATTATGCAAATATTGAAAAATGGTATGACTGGGAAAAAGACCTAAAAAATATTACATTAAAAGATGGGTTTAAGACAGGTTCATATGGAACTATGGAACTTGAAGGAATGCCCCCTATGGAATATCAGCTTACTCTTGTAAGACCTTTTGAAGAATTTTGGGATAAAACAGAAACTCCGTTTGGAGATATTCTTTTCGGTCATCAAATAATTGATAACAATGATGGGAGCGTCACTATAAAACATACTGTAACTTTAGATAGTGAAGACCAACAACATTTGGAATTTTTAAGCCAAGTTTTTTCAGATGTTCCTCACTCTATATTTATTCTAAAAAATTGCTTGGAAAGATAAGGTGATTGCTGTTTGTTTACATCAAAATATAAAGATAATTCAGAAAAATCAACAGGATTGTTGTTCATGAGGGTATACAATAAATGGCATTTTATAATAAAAAAAGAGTTAAAGAAAATGAATTTAACTCACCCTCAATTTGTTGTTTTAGCTTCTCTTGCTTATCTATCACAAAATGGCAACGAAGTTACACAGATTATGATTTCAAAACTCTCAGGGATAGATGTTATGACGGTATCTCAAATATTGAGTTTATTGGAAAAACATGATTTTGTGAAAAGAAAGGAACATTCAAGAGATACAAGAGCAAAAGCTGTTACGTTGAACAAAAAAGGAGAAGAAGTATTACAAAAAACGGTTCCGTTAATTGAGCAAATTGATGAATTTTTCTTCGGAAAGTTGGATAACGATGAAGAACAATTTAAACATTTTCTTGTTAGATTAAATAAGGGATAATAACCGATTTTACCGTAATGAAGTTTGGAAAAATCAATAATAGTGCAGACCCTAAATTCCCTAAAATCTGTGTCAAAGAAGAGTCATTTTTAAAATCAGTTAGTAGTTATTAAAAAATATGATTTTGAGAATCAGGCAATTGAAGAATATTTTAATCAAGTATCAGGCATACCTTGATCTGAGTAGAGCTTTCCAGCTCAAACTCGAAGTCCGGAAAGCTCTACAAAGCGATATTCCGCATTTTATTTTAGCTTGGCGGGTAAAAATCGTTTTTTAAGGTAAGCATATGTTGAACCTTTGGGAACATTAGTCCCTGCTTTTGTGTCAACAATCCTAAATTTAAAAACTTTTAACGCCTTATTATAAGTTTCCAGTTTTTCTTCTATGTCCACGGCAGACATTTCTTCACGCTGTACTTCTCCGGTTAATTCCACAATAAAGCTACTATAAATTAATTGCTGTTCTTTATCTAAGACAATCCAACCGGGCTGGGTACATGAACTAAAAAGCACTAGCATACTTATTGCTAAAAAGGCACCCATTAAAACATTGATATTCCGTTTCATAATATCACTCCTTTTTTTGTAAATTGAATTTACAAAAGTATAATTTTTTAAGTTTCACATATGCAAAACTTTCTTCTATTATATCCCCCCCCCCCGAAAATGTCAAGAACAAAATTTTGAATAACCATAAAAATATCAATATTTTACACATACTTATTATAGAAATACCCCTAGTGTAAAATTTCTCTCTTCACCAAACACCTTGAATAATAAATGAATTTAATATAGAATAAAAAAGCCATCATTATTAATTGGCAAAGCATTTTAAATTTTATATAAATTTTTTGGAGGCATTATGGCAAAAGTCGCTATAAAAGGAGCAAGCTACATCTTAGTTCATGCTCCCGATCTTCTTTTTCACAACGGTTCAACTCAAACAGGCACAAGGCTTGCAAACCCTGAGGATGAATATTTAAAGGCAATACCCTCTCACTTGCGCAGCTTTGAAGAGGCAGTAAACTATCCGCCTAACCAAGTTTATATCGGAAACATGGCTCCCGAAGACTTGGAAAAAATCCCCGAACCTTGGTACAAGGATGCAAAAAAGGCCGAAAAAAAGGGTAAATTCGGAGAAATTATGACTCAGGCCGAGTTCTATATTTTGATGAAACATGCCGACGTTTTTGAGCTCGTTTACTTCTCAAAAGAATTCACAGCTCAAGCTGCAAAACTCATCGAAAATCACCCGATTATGAAAACCCAAGACATTAAGCTCGGTGAAGGTCATGACATGGCAGAAATCCAAAAAATGGTTGATGCTCACACAGCAGAAGGTCTCTATGAACAGGGAAAACTCATCGGTTGTGTAAAACAGGCTCACGATACGGACGAAAACTTGAGCGCCCACACCATGCTTGAAAACCTAGCCACAAAGGCTTCCGGTATTCTTTCCGCATGGCACATGGGAAAACTCGAAGGCATCGATATGAAAGATGTCGAATACATCATCGAATGTTCTGAAGAAGCCGCAGGCGATATTAACCAGAGAGGCGGCGGAAACATTGCAAAGGCAGTCGGAGAAAAATCAGGCTGTGTAAACGCAACAGGTTCAGACGTTCGAGGCTTCTGTGCAGCTCCCGTTCACGCAATTATCCACGGAGCAGCCCTTGTAGCAGCCGGTATCTTTAAAAACGTAATGGTCGTTTCGGGAGGCTCGGTACCCAAGCTCGGTATGAACGGAAAAGACCATGTAAAAAAAGACCTTCCCCTCTTTGAAGATATGATCGGAGGCTTTGCCGTTATGCTCAGTGCAGACGACGGAGTAAACCCCGTTATCAATACCGAAGTTGTAGGAAAGCACGTAATTTCTTCCGGTTCCGCCCCTCAGGCCGTTATGAGCGTATTGGTTTACGATCCTCTTAATGCCGCCGGTTTAAAGATGACCGACATCGAAAAATACTCGGCAGAGCTTCAAAACCACGAAATCACCGCTCCAGCAGGTGCCGGTAACGTACCCGAAGCAAACGTAAAGATGATTGCCGCTTTAAGTGTTATGAAAGGCCAGCTTGAAAAAACTCAAATTGCCGAATTCGTAAAAAAACACGGAGTTGTCGGCTTTGCTCCCACTCAGGGACATATCCCTTCAGGTGTTCCCTTTATCGGACATGCACGCCGCGATATGATGGCAGGAAAACTCAAAAATACAATGATAATCGGAAAGGGAAGTTTATTCCTCGGCCGTCTTACAAACCTCTTCGACGGCTTAAGCTTCTTAATTGAAGCCAATGACGGAAAAGGCTCCGCATCTGCCGGACAGGACACAGCCGGAATAAAGAAGATTGTTGCCGAAGCAATGAGAAACGTAGCCGAAAATATTCTCAAATCCCAAAACTAAGGAGATAAGAATATGGCAGATAAAAAACAAATTGCTGATTTATTTTTAGGACTTGCCGAAGGGCTTGAGGGCGGCTCCTTTGCCGGTCGATTCCCCGTCGGTTTAACAATTCCGGGAAGCGAGCACGGCGAAGCGGAACTTGTTTATGCCGCAGAGCTTGCCGCAAAAAGAAATCCCGATCTGGATGTAATCCTCATCGGAGGACCGGAAGCAAAAGGCTTAAAACATTTCCCCGCAGCAACTCTCGAAGATGCTCATAAAGAAATGGAACGCCTTTTTAAAGAAGGAACAATTAAGGCTTGTGTAACCATGCACTATAACTTCCCCTTGGGCGTAAGCACCGTAGGAAAGGTTGTAACCCCCGGAAAGGGCCGCGAGATGATTCTTGCCACCACTACGGGAACAACCGATGCAAACCGCTACAAGGCCATGCTTTTAAATGCTATCGGCGGTATTGCCGTTGCCAAGGCTTCTGGAATAGCCGAACCCACCGTAGGTCTTTTAAACATTGACGGTATCGCCGTTATTGAAAAGGCTCTAAACAAAATGAAGGAAAAGGGTTACAAGGTAAACTACACCGAATCGAACCGTGCAGACGGAGGTGTCCGCATGAGAGGAAACGACCTTTTGCAGGGAACTCCCGATGTAATGGTTTGCGATACCCTTACAGGAAACTTGCTGATTAAGCTCTTTTCTTCCTTTGTAACGGGCGGAAGCTATGAAGGCTCAGGATTCGGTTACGGCCCCTGTATCGGTTCGGGCTATGATGATGTTGTAGGAATTATTTCGAGGGCATCGGGAGCTCCGGCCATAGCCAATGCCTTAAAATTCGTCGCCGACTGTGCAAAGAACAATGTTCACGGTATCTATGCAGAAGAACTCAAGGCCGCCAAAAAGGCCGGCTTGGATGAGCTTTTGGAAGATATGCCCGGAGCAAAGCCCGTTGCAGCAGCCGCTGCCGAAGAAGTAAAGGCTCCGCCTAAGAAAACTGTTGATGCCGGTATTCCCGGAATTGACGTTATCGAAATCGAAGATGCCTGCAAGGCTCTTTGGAAGGAAGGTATCTATGCCGAAACGGGAATGGGTTGTACCGGCCCCGTAATCATGGTAAGCGAAGAAGACTTACCCAAGGCAAGGGATGTACTCCATAAGGCCGACTATATTTAAAAATATCCGGTTTTAGAGATACTCTTTAAAACAGTTAAAAACAAAAAAGGCGGGAGCTTTAAAAGCTTCCCGCCTTTTCTTTTAGATATGCTTTGAAACAAAGTCTACAAGGTCTTTTTTCGGCATATAGCCTGTGTGCCTATCCACCTCTTTTCCGTCTTTTAAAACGATGAGGGTAGGTATTGACATAAACTTAAATTTTACTGCCAATTCGCGTGCATTATCCACATTAGACTGTGCAATCACAGCCTTGTCGCCGAGTTCCGCCTCGGCAGCCTGCAGCTCAGGACTGAGCTGTACGCATCCCGGTCACCACGGTGCCCAAAAGTCAATTAAAACGGGCTTGGCGGTCTTTACTGTTTCATCAAAATTAGCATTTGTAATATCCAATACTGCCATAATCATCTCCTTATAATTTAGATTAGAAAAAATCATTTTTCCCGATTAGTTACAATATACAAAATTCTAAAATATAGGGCAAGCCGGAAAATCGATTTATTTTTTCTAATAAAAGCGATAAAAATTTTTTATAAATTATTTTCAAAATTTTTATTGACTTTTTTTTCAATTGCCTGTATTATGAGACTGGACAGTAGTACACTTTTTAGGAGCATACCGATGAATTGGATTTTGTATGTCATCCTTCCTGCTGTCTGTATAATTCTTGGATGGACGATTCGCTGGCTTTATGCCAGATTTCAACTATCTGCTTCTGAACAACGTGCAGAACGGATTTTACAGGAGGCAATTAAAGATGCCGAAGCTCAGAAGAAGGAATTTCTTCTTGAAGCAAAAGAGCAGCTGATTCGGGAACAAAAACAGCAGGAACGGGAAAATAGAGAACGCAGGAGTGATCTCCAGCGTTTCGAACGCAGATTGGCACAAAAAGAGGAAATCCTCGATAAACGTGTCGAAACTGTAGAAAAACAAGAAAAAGAACTTATCAAGAGAGAAGCCGCACTTGATGAGAAGACTGAATTTTTAAGCGGCGAAGAAGAAAGATATAGGGAGGAATTGGAAAGGATTTCCGGTTTAACCCAGCAGCAGGCAAAGGATTTGATTATCCGTGACTTGGAAACTGAAGCAAAGCATGATGCGGTTACTATTATAAATAAGATAGAACAAGAAGCTCAGCTGACAGCAGAAAAAAAAGCACAGGATATTCTGATTACGACGATTCAACGTCTTGCAACGGAAACGGCCAGCGACATTACTGTCTCAACGGTCAGCTTGCCCAGCGATGAGATGAAAGGAAGGATTATCGGCCGAGAGGGCCGCAATATCCGAGCCTTGGAAACTCTTACCGGTGTGGACATAATCATCGATGATACCCCTGAGGCTGTTGTAGTATCTTGTTTCGACCCTGTGCGCAAAGAAATTGCGAGGGTTGCCTTGGAAAGATTGATTCTTGACGGCCGAATTCACCCGGCTCGTATTGAAGAGATTGTGCAAAAGGTAACCAGAGAAATTTCGCAAAAGGTTTATGAAGAAGGAGAAAGGGTTCTATTCGACCTCGGCATCCATAATATGAACCAAGAAGGCGTAAGGGCCTTGGGAAGGCTTTATTTTAGAACAAGCTATGGGCAAAATGTGCTTCAGCATTCTAAAGAAGTAGCCATAATCGCAGGAATGATCGCAAGCGAAATCGGTGCAAATGTCGAAATTGCAAAACGCGGTGCCTTACTGCATGATGTCGGAAAGGGAGCAGAAACCGATTCCGATAAAAACCATGCCGAAATAGGAATGGAGCTTGCAAAGAGGATCAATGAAGATCCGAGGGTTATCAATGCCGTAGGTGCTCACCACAATGATATAGAGCCTACCTGTGTTGAATCGGTAATCGTACAGATTGCAGATGCAATTTCGGCTGCAAGACCTGGAGCAAGACGCGAAACTATGGATAATTATGTTAAGCGGCTTGAAAACCTTGAACAGCTGGCTGAAGGCTTTAGCGGAGTTGAAAAAGCTTACGCAATCCAGGCTGGAAGGGAATTGCGGGTTGTTATCAACAACGAGAAGATTTCCGATGCCGATACCAAGATTTTGGCCCGGGACATTGCAAAAAAAATCGAAAACGATTTGCAGTACCCCGGAAGAATCCGCGTAACCCTTATACGCGAAACACGTATCGTAGAATACGCCCGCTAAAAAAAATCAATCAAAAAAAGCCCTCGAAATCGAGGGCTTTTTTATTTATAAGCTCTTTAAAAACTCGGAAGGTGTATAAACCGGTATTTTTGAAGAGAAAAAATCTTTTTTATTCCGTGTAATTATACAGTCAACAAATTCTTCTAAGGCACATTGATATTGCAATCCGTCTTCAAAATCAGTAAATTCCGTATTTTTCAAGGCCTCCAAAACGGAATTCTTATCGGCTCTTCCAATTTCAATAATTTCAAATAAATTATAAAAAATATCTCTCAAGGTTTCCGGTGAAACATATTTTTTTAATAAATAAAACAGAGTAGAAACTGTATGAACTGCCACTATGCCTATTATTTCTCCATCTCTACATTTACTTATTATTTTTTCAGCCTCATTAAAAAACACGGGCCGTTTTGATAGAAAATCGACTATTATGTTCGTATCAAGTAATACTTTCATATTTTTTTAAAGCTGCTTCCTTATATTCCTTTTTATAATCAATATCGGAAGGTATGCATCCTGTATAGTTTAATAAATTTTCATATGCAACAATTTTTTCTTTGCGGCCATTTTTTTCAGAGCAGCCTTTATTATTTCTTTTTGATTTTAAGAACAAGTATTCAATATAATTTTGAACCTCACTCTGAAATTCTTTTGGAAGTAAATTATATCGTTTCAATAACAAATCACTCATAAATGCCTCCACTAATAATATACTTTATGCCCTCATATCTGTCAATATCTCAATTTATCAGCCATACCGGGCACTTTGTTTTTTAAACATTTCGGCATAGCGGCCGTTTTTGTTTATAAGCTCGGTGTGAGTGCCGGTTTCCGCGATTGAGCCGTCTTCAACTACGATTATTCTATCGACACTGCGGCAAAGAGCTAACCTGTGTGTAACGACTATCGCCGTTTTTCCTTTCATAAGTTCAATCATAGCGTCAAGGACATCATGCTCGGAATCGGGATCAAGAGCCGAGGTAGGTTCGTCCAAAAGAATTATTTCCCTATCCGCCCAAGCACAACGCATTAGGGCAAGTCTCTGCCATTGGCCTCCCGATAAATCAAGCCCTCCTTCAAACTGCCTTGTAAGCAGGGTCTTAGGTTCTAACATTGAATTTGCTATCGGAAAACACTTATAAAGCTCTTCAAATTTAAAGGCATCTATCTTAAAATCTTTTTTTTCAGCTTTAAAAGAATCCGGCTCATCATTAAACTGCTCGGCAATCTCGGAAATTGCTGCATTTTCTTCAAATGTCATAGGAAAACGGGCAAAGTCTTGGTAAACGGCCGCAAAAGACCTTCTTAAATCATTAACCGCAATCTCTTTTGAATTTTTCCCATTAAAAAAATAGGCTCCTTCAAAATCGGGATACATTCCGCTTATGATTTTAATCAAAGTAGATTTACCGGAACCGTTTGCCCCGACAAAGGCTATTTTTTCTCCTTTTTTAATTTCAAGGTTTATATCTTTAAGAGCCTTTTCTTCACATTTAGGATAAGAAAATGAAAGAGATTTTAAAACTATAACATTTTGTGCTGTCTGAGGAGGATTTATTTTCTCATCATAGGGCTGGCTCTTTTCGATGATTGTTTCATCGTAGTTTATAACATCAAAATAAGGCTTTAACCTGTTAAAATCGCTTTTAAGATCGACACCGAATAAAAGTACGGTAAAGGCATTTTGCCGCAGCTGAATAACCGCCGTAACCGCAAAAACGAAGGCACCGGTTGTTAAGGCGTTTCGGCTCACAAGCATATATAAGTATGCAATCACAGTACAATCCACAAGCCCCTCAAAAATATGGGCTAAAAGGGTCATTCCCATGCTTTTATTTCTAAGCTGGGAAGTTTCCCTTAAAAGATTATATCTATTTTTCTTCCATCTTTTTAGAATAAATGAAGCGGCATTCCACAGACGTATTTCTTTTGCAAAGGCAGAATCCAAAAGAATGTGCTCATGAACGGAGGCCTCCTTGTAGGACTCTCCGTTTTGAATTTCCAAGGCCCATAGCCTTTCTTCAAGATTCCATTTTATAATTAAACTCGGTAAAAAACCCGCTATCAGAGCAAGGGGCACCCACCAAGCCGTCGTAATTCCAATCCATAAAAAAGGCAAAGAACCCAGCACTCCCGAAAAAAGCATAGCAAGAGAATTAAAAAAGCTGTTAAATTTGGGAATGAGTTGATCGGCCAGTCTTAACTTATTTAAAAAATCCGGATTTTCAAATATGTCTATGTACGCATATTTTGAAACCTTTTCCAAAAGTCTTTCTTTCATTTCCAAAAAGATTTTACCTTCCATATAGGTAGAATAGGTCCAGCGGATAGCTTCAAAACTGTCGTTTGTAACTAAAAATGCCCCTATAAAGATTATGTATAGAATAACATTTTGAACTTGGGAAAGGTTTGAAAGAGCATCGATTGTTTTTGAAAGAGCCCAAAAGCTCACAAAGGGAGCCAAGGCTGACACAAGGGCTAAAAAGAACAAGACCGAAAGCTGTTTAAAAGGCAATATCGAAAAAAAATTATTTTTAAAATTTAAAGTCTTGGGAGTCATTTAAATTTACCTAAATTGAGTACATTATAAATAAAGAAATTGTATTGTCAATGCTTGGAAACTAAAAAAATAATAACAAAATACACAATAAATACACTAGTTGGAACTCTCTCAAATTTATTGTATAATAGCGAATAAATTTTATTAAAAAATTTAAAATGAACGTATAAAAAGGCAGCGAGAATGTCCGATTACTCAAAAGCAAATAATGGAATAATACAAAGAACAGAGCTACACAGAAAAATTTGGTCTATTGCAGATAATGTAAGGGGAGCGGTAGACGGTTGGGATTTTAAGCAATATATATTGGGAATTCTTTTTTACCGATTTATATCGGAAAACATGACCGAATTTTTTAACTCTGCAGAACATGAAGCAGGTGACACTGATTTTGACTATGCAAAGATTTCCGATAAAGAAGCTGAGACAGATTTTAGACCGAATACCGTAGAAGACAAGGGCTTTTTCATCCTGCCGAGTCAGCTATTTAAAAATGTTGCAGCAAAAGCAAAAGATAACGAAAATTTAAATACCGATTTAGCTAATATCTTTAAAGCAATTGAAGGAAGTGCCGTCGGCTTTGCCTCAGAAGACGATATAAAGGGTTTATTTGAAGATGTGGACACAACAAGTAATCGCCTAGGCGGAACAGTGGCCGAAAAGAACAAGCGGTTAACAGATATATTGACGGGAATTGCAGAAATCAATTTCGGAGATTTTAAAAACAACGATATAGATGCATTCGGCGATGCCTATGAATATTTGATTTCCAATTATGCAAGCAATGCGGGAAAATCGGGAGGAGAATTTTTTACTCCGCAAACGGTATCAAAACTTTTAGCTCGGCTTGTCATGGACGGAAAAACAAGTATTAACAAGGTATATGACCCGACCTGCGGGAGCGGCTCCTTGCTTTTGCAAATGAAAAAACAGTTTGACGAACATATTATAGACGAAGGTTTTTTCGGACAGGAAATAAACATGACCAATTTTAACCTTGCCCGTATGAATATGTTTTTACACAATGTCAACTACAACAATTTTTCTATTAAGCGGGGCGACACCCTTTTAAATCCTCTTCACAAAAATGAAAAACCCTTTGATGCTATCGTCTCAAACCCGCCCTACTCAATCAAATGGGTAGGCGATGATGACCCGACTCTTATAAACGATGAGCGGTACGCCCCGGCGGGAAAACTGGCACCGAAATCTTACGCCGACTACGCCTTTATTATGCACTCCTTGAGTTATCTTTCCAGCCAAGGACGGGCAGCCATTGTATGCTTTCCGGGGATTTTTTACCGCAAAGGAGCGGAAAGAATAATCCGTAAATATATGGTGGATAATAACTTCATAGACTGTATAATTCAGCTTCCTGAAAATTTATTTTTCGGAACCTCGATAGCAACCTGTGTCTTGGTAATGGCAAAGAATAAAACAGAAAATAAAATTTTATTTATTGATGCAAGTAAAGAATTTAAAAAAGAGACAAACAACAATATTTTAGAAGAAAAAAACATAGATACGATAGTTGAAGAATTTAGAAATAGAAGCGGCAAAGAATATTTTTCGCGATATGTAGAAAGAGACGAAATCGAAGAAAATGACTATAATCTTTCCGTTTCAACCTATGTCGAAAAAGAAGATACGAGAGAAATCATAGACATTAAAGTGCTGAATAGGGAAATCGCGAAAACCGTCAGCAGGATAGATAAACTAAGAGCTGCCATAAACGAAATCGTCAAGGAGCTTGAAGATGAATAAAGAAATAAAAAATGATAATGGTGAAATTCTAATTTATAATACGGAAGATGGTTTAACAAAAATAGACGTTCATTTTGTTGATGAAACGGTTTGGTTATCACAACAACAAATGTCCGACTTATTTCAAACATCAAGAACTAATGTGGTTGAACATATTAAAAATATATATGAAGAAGAGTTGGATGAAAATTCAACCTGTCGGAAATTCCGACAGGTTCGTACAGAGGGCAATCGCACTGTTACAAGAGAAATACCGTTTTATAATCTGGATATGATAATTTCGCTCGGCTATAGAGTGAAATCAAGAATTGCAACCAATTTTAGAAAGTGGGCTACAGAAAGGCTAAAAGAGTATATCATCAAAGGTTTTGCGATAGACGATGATAGACTCAAAAACCTTGGAGGCAGCAATTACTTTAAAGAACTTTTAGACAGAATCAGGGATATCCGTTCAAGCGAAAAGGTTTTTTACCGGCAACTTTTGGATTTATTTGCCACTAGCATCGACTACAACGCGAATACCGAAGAAGCCAAATTATTTTTTGCAACCGTACAAAACAAGATGCATTATGCGATACACAATCACACGGCAGCCGAATTGATTTACGGCCGAGTAGACAGCGAAAAAGAGTTTATGGGACTTACCATATTTAAAGGAGAACTTCCCACCTTAAAAAAAGCTAAAACGGCAAAAAACTATCTTACGGAAAAAAACGATCTAAATGAATTAAAACACCTCGAAACCCTTGCTAAAAAAGGCGGCACAAAAAAATGAATAAGATAGATGAAATGTTGAAAAATGAAAAAGTAGAATGGAAGAGATTGGGAGAGGTTTGTTATATTCAACGAGGTCGTATAATCTCCAAAACATATTTAGAGCAAAATAAAGGAAATTATCCTGTTTATTCATCTCAAACGAAAAATAATGGAGAAATAGGAAGTATAGACACTTATGATTTTGATGGAGAATATGTCACATGGACAACTGATGGAGCATATGCAGGTACAGTATTCTATAGAAATGAAAAATTTTCAATTACTAATATTTGCGGATTAATATCACCTAAAAATTCTGAATATCTATCGACAAAATTTATTACTTATTGGTTACAAATAGAAGCAAAAAAATATGTAAAAGGAGGCTCTGGAAATCCTAAATTAATGAGCAACGTTGTATCAGATATATTTATTCCTATCCCTTCTTTACAAACCCAAGAAAAAATCGTAAAAATACTTGATACCTTTACAGAATTACAAACAGAATTACAAACAGAATTACAAACAAGAATCAAACAATATTCTTATTATCGAGATATGCTGTTAAGTGAAAAGTATTTAAATAAGATTTCTGAAAATTTTTTTGTACAATCAAATAATATAATCAATAAAATAAAATTAAGTGCAATAGTCGAATTAACTCGAGGCAAAAGATTAGTAAGAAGTGAACTATACAAAAAAGGTAAATACCCTGTATTTCAAAACAGCTTAACACCTTTAGGCTATTATAATGAGAAGAATTTTTGTAGAAATAAAACCTGTATTATAGGAGCAGGAGCAGCCGGAGAAATTTTTTATCAAGATAAAGATTTTTGGGCAGCTGATGATGTCTTTGTTCTGACAACAAACAAAGCTTCCAACAAATATTTATATTATTTCCTGTTAAATAAACAAAATTTTATAAAATCAAAAGTCAGAAAAGCGAGTATACCGAGATTATCACGAGATACACTTGAAAATATAGAAATTTTACTGCCTCCGTTAGAACTCCAAAACAAAGTAGTACAAATATTAGATAAATTCCAATCATTGGTTGAAGACACAAAAGGCTTACTCCCTCAAGAAATTGAACAAAGGAAAAAACAATATGAATATTATCGTGACACCCTCTTGACATCTTTTGTAAAATGTGATGCTGACGACAGCAGACAGCAGACAGCAGACAGCAGACAGCAGACAGCAGACAGCAGACAGCAGACAGCAGACAGCAGACAGCAGACAGCAGACAGCAGACAGCAGACAGTCAGTTGATATCAAATGATTATTTTGTTTTATTAAAAGAGGCTGCGGATATTGTGGGTATAAAAATTTTTGGTGTAGAATGGAAAACACTTGGTAATATCGGAAGTTTTGAAAATGGTATAGGAATGCCGAAAGTTTTATTTAATGAAAACGGAACTGTAGGAGCAATTCACTATGGACATATCTATACAAAGTATAATATATTTGTGAATAATCCAATTGTAAAAGTAACTAAGCAAGCTGCTGAAACACTTAAAAAAGTAAAAAAAGGAGATTTGGTAATCGCAAAAACATCTGAAAATGTAGATGATGTTATGAAAACTATAGCATATTTAGGTGATAAAGACGCTGTAACAGGCGGACATGCGGCCGTTTTTAGACATAAAGAAAATCCCAAATATTTATCATATGTTTTTAACGGGGCAAACTATATGATAAAGCAAAAGAATAAATTGGCAAGGGGAGTTAAAGTGATAGAGCTGTCAATCACGGGCATGGAAAAAATAATAATCCCCCTCCCCTCTCTCGCTGTTCAAGAATACATCGTATCCATCCTTGATAAATTCGATACATTAATACATAATATCTCGGAAGGACTGCCAAAAGAAATTGAACAAAGAAAAAAACAATATGAATATTATCGGGGGGAATTGCTGAATTTCCCAAAAGCAAATTAAATATATAGAGAGATATAAAGCATGGAAGAATACAATTCTTTAACAGAAATAGCTCAAAGAATAAAAGATTCAAGTAAAAAGATTACTTTACTATATGCGTTTAACGGTACAGGAAAAACCAGATTATCTATGGACTTCAAAAACTTGGTCAATGAGGTAAAAGATGATGATGCAATTAAACATGTAATATATTATAATGCATTTACAGAAGATTTATTTTTTTGGGATAATGATTTAGAGAATGATAATGAAAGAAAATTAAAAATTAATAAAAACTCCGAATTCATTGACCTGATAGAAAGGCAGGGAAAAGAAACCGAAATAGCAAAAAGATTTAAAGAATTTACCTTTTCAAAAATTGAACCGGATATAAATATAAATACCGGAGAGATTACCTTTAGTTTACCGACAGGAGATAAAAAAGCTATCCCAAATATAAAGATTTCTAAAGGCGAAGAAAGTATTTTTATTTGGACTGTATTTTTTGTCCTAATGGAAACGATTATATCTGAACTAAATATTGACGAAATCAGTGATAGAAGTACAGATGAATTCAATTCTATTCAGTATATTTTTATAGATGATCCTGTATCTTCTTTAGATGATAATAATCTAATACATCTGGCTATTTCTCTGAGTAAGGTAATAGCTGATTCAAAAAATGATGAATTAAGGTTTATAATCACAACACATCATGCATTATTTTACAATGTATTGTTTAATGAATTTAAGAGCGAAAGAAATATATCAGGTAATAAAAAAGAATATTGTTTATTACAAAAAAATGATAATAATAGGTATTTGCTTAATAAGCAAAATGATGCACCATTTGGATATCACTTATTTATCAAAACAATAATTCAAGAAGCAATTGATAATAATAAAATTGAGCGATATCATTTTATGCTGTTCAGAAATTTATTAGAGAAAACCGCAACTTTTCTCGGTTATAATAGTTGGGGTGATTTGATTGCGATTGAAAAGATGTCTGAAGAAGATAAAAAAGCATATATAAGATTTATTAATTTATTTTCACATAACAAAATATCAGATTTAGAAGCAAAAGAACTAAAGCAATATGAAAAAAAATTATTGGACGTTTTATTCAATAATTTTAAAAAAACGTATAAATGGAAGGAGTAATTTAAATGCCTGAAGACAGTATAAAATACGGTACATCTACCATAGCCGAAATGACCAATGGAATTATCTTAGCCCATTTTGAAAAAGGCTTATATGCAGAAGAGACATCATATCAAAGCGAGTCAGAACTTGAACAAACTATGATTGATAATTTGGTTTCGCAAGGCTATGAAAGACTTGCAATAAGATCAAATGAAGACTTATATGCAAATTTAAAAATCCAAATTGAAAAATTAAATGGTATTACATTTTCATTGGAAGAATGGAATCGTTTTTTACAGGAATATTTGGATGCTCCAAACGATGGTATGATCGAAAAAACCCGCAAAGTCCAAGAAAATCATGTTTATGATTTTATCTTTGATGATGGGCATGTAAAAAATATAAAAATCATCGACAAAAAAAATATTCATAATAATTTTTTACAGGTAATAAATCAGGTTGTTGGAGAAGGAACTAAACGCAACCGTTACGATGTAACGGTATTAGTAAACGGCTTACCTCTTGTGCATATTGAATTAAAAAAACGCGGCGTAAATCTCCACGAAGCCTTTAATCAAATCCACCGATACAGTAAAGAAAGCTTTAACAGCAACAATTCCCTATATAAATATGTACAAATTTTTGTTATTTCCAACGGAACATACACCAGATATTTTGCAAATACCACAGCCCAAAATAAAAATAATTATGAATTTACCTGTGAATGGGCGGATGCAAAAAACAGGATTATTCGGGATTTGGAAGATTTTACAAAAACCTTTTTTGAAAAACGGGTTATCCTTGAAGTTCTTACAAAGTATTGCGTATTTGATGTTAATAACACCCTCCTCATTATGAGGCCTTATCAAATTGCAGCAGCCGAACGGATTTTATGGAAAATAAAATCAAGCTATGAAGCAAAAAAAGCAGGAAAGCAAGGAGCAGGCGGTTTTATTTGGCATACAACAGGTTCAGGCAAAACGCTTACCTCTTTTAAAGCTGCACGGCTTGCAACTGAACTGAATTTTATCGGCAAGATATTTTTTGTAGTAGACAGAAAAGATTTGGATTACCAAACCATGAAGGAGTATCAAAGATTTCAACCTGACAGTGTAAACGGAAGCAAGGATACAAAAAAGCTCAAAGAATCAATTGAAAAAGATGACAACCGAATCGTAGTTACCACAATTCAAAAATTGAATGAATTTGTCAAAAAAAATCCTTCTCATGAAATTTATGATAAGCATTGTGTTCTTATATTTGATGAATGTCATCGCTCTCAATTCGGAGAGGCTCAGAAAAATATAAGAAAATCTTTTAAAAAGCATTATCAATTCGGCTTTACGGGAACTCCTATATTCCCCGAAAATTCTTTTGGAGGCGATACTACATCGGGAATATTCGGAGCGCAGCTCCACAGTTATGTTATTACGGATGCAATTCGTGACGGAAAAGTTTTAAAATTTAAGGTTGACTATAATAACATTACGCCAAAATTTAAAACTGCAGAGAAAGAAGAAGACGAAAAAAAATTAGCTGCGTTGGAAAAAAAGATGCTGCTTCATCCTGAGCGGATAGCAGAAATAACAAAACATATTTTAAAAGTATTCGATACAAAGACACATAGAAACGAGTATTATGATTTAAAGCATAGAAGATTAAACGGCTTTAATGCTATGTTTGCTGTACAAAGCATTGAAGCAGCAAAATTATATTATGAAGAATTTCAAAAACAACAAGAAAATTTACCCGAAGAAAAAAAATTAAAAATCGCAACTATTTACAGTTTTGCAGCCAATGAAGAGCAAGCAGCCATCGGCGAAATATCTGAAGAAAATTTTGATGTATCCGCGATGGATTCTACTTCAAAAGAATTTTTAGACAAGGTTATTGCGGATTATAACGGATATTTCAAAACAAACTTTTCGACAAACGGCTATGAGTTTCAAAACTATTACAAAGATTTATCGCTGAAAGTAAAAGATAAAGAAGTCGATCTGCTTATTGTTGTCGGAATGTTTTTAACCGGCTTTGATGCCCCGACATTAAATACATTATTTGTAGACAAAAATCTTAAATTTCACGGACTCATTCAAGCTTTTTCAAGAACAAACCGTATACTAAATAAAGTAAAAACCTTTGGAAATATCGTTTGTTTTAGAGACTTGGAAAAAGCAACTCAAGATGCCATCAAAACTTTTGGCGATGAAAACAGTGTAAATATTATTTTGGAAAAAAGCTATGAAGAATATATACATGGTTTTACTGATGAAGAGACAGGAGCAGTTATAAAAGGCTATATAGAAATATGCAATGAACTTACAACCAAATTTCCCGATCCTGCCGAAATTGTACGCGAATCGGAGAAAAAAGAATTTGTAAGGCTCTTTGGAGAACTATTGCAAGCTGAAAATATTCTAAGAAACTTTGACGAATTTGAAAACTTTGAAAGAATCATCTCCGAAAGACAAATGCAGGATATGAAAAGTGTCTATGTTGATATCAGAGAAGCCGTTTTCAATTCGCAGCGGCACGATAAAATCGGCGGAGAATATATTGATTTTTCAGACATAGAATTCCAAATTGATTTACTTAAAACGGATGAAATAAATTTGGATTATATTTTGGCTTTGATTTTTGAAAAATCAAAAGGTAATGATGATATTGAAAATTTAAAATCAGAAGTTCGCAGGGTTATAAGATCAAGTCTAGGCACTAGAGCAAAAGAAGAATTGATTATGGACTTTATAAACAAAACTAAATTATCCGAATTAAAAAATACCGATGACATACTTGAAAACTTTTACAGTTTTGCAAAAAAGGAAAAAGAAAATAAGATTAAAAATTTAGTCGAAGAAGAAAAATTAAAAGAAGAATCGAGGCGGTTTATAGAAAAAGCCATAGGAAGGGGTTATGTAGAATATGCAGGAGATGAGCTAGATCGCATTATACCGCCTACATCACGCCGTCACGGAGCAAGAGAAAAGAAAAAAGAATCTGTTTTGGATAAAATAAGAAATATCGTTGAAGTATTCGTCGGCATTTAAATAAATTTCCTTAAATAGGTTTCCATAAAATAAAGAAATTTTATTGTCAAGCATGAAAATACATCAAAAATCGTAATTAAAGTAAATTATAAATTCTCATAATTTACTTTAAGCCTTTAAAGTAAATTATAACTTGCTATTTTGCTAAATTTATGTTAAAATAAGTCCATTAGGAGAAAAAATGGATATAAAAGACTTTAAATCCGGCAGCTTAAAACAAGGATATAAATATCAATATTTTATGCCTGAAAAGATCAATCATGATTTTTCATGGGAAGATCCCTCTATTAACACTCTTTTAGAAAAAGCTTCTTTTCATTTAGGTGCGTTAAATTCTTTTTCATCTCTGGTTCCCGATGCAGATATGTTTATCATAATGCATATTTTTAAAGAAGCCGTTATATCAAACCGTATTGAAGGAACTCGAACAAATATTGAAGAAGCATTAAATGAACAAGACAATTTAGACCCCGAAAAAAGAAACGATTGGCAGGAAGTTCATAATTATGTAAAAGCCATGAATAACGCAATACAGGAGCTTGAAAATTTACCCCTTTCAAATCGTCTGATTAAAAATACTCATAAAATATTGCTTTCAACCGGAAGAGGAGAACATAAAAGTCCGGGAGAATTCCGGATTTCTCAAAATTGGATAGGTGGGACAACTCTTTCGGATGCAGTTTTTATTCCTCCTGCACATGAAGAACTTCCCGAGCTTTTATCGGACTTGGAGCTTTTTTTAAATAATACCAATATCAACATTCCGCACTTAATACGTATTGCAATAGCCCACTACCAATTTGAAACGATACATCCATTTTTAGACGGAAATGGACGAATTGGCAGACTTTTGATAAGTCTTTATTTGGTACACAGTAAGGTCTTACAAAAACCGCTTTTATATCTTTCCGATTTTTTTGAAAAAAATAAAACCCTTTATTATGATAACCTCACCTTTGTGCGGACAAAAAATGATATGTCTCAATGGATAAAGTACTTTTTAGAGGGAGTAAGTCAAACTGCCGAAAATTCGGCACAAACCTTAAAGAAAATAATTGAGCTAAAAACCGATTTGGAAAAAAACAAGCTGCTTTCTCTTGGTAAACGTACCAAAACGGCAAATGAATTTTTATATTTCCTTTTTCATAGTCCCGTTATTACAAGTACTGCCCTCCAAAAAGAAATGAAAATTACAGCCAAAACAGCCAATAGCTTAATAGATGCCTTTATCGGACTGAATATACTAAAAGAACGTACAGGATATTCACGAAATAGAATATTTGTTTTTGATAAATACGTCGAGCTTTTTATGTAGTATAATTTTTTCTCATTATTTTCTTATAAATCTCCTCATTTTCCTTTCCAAAGCATACGATAAAAACCTTCATACAATCCTTATGTTCTTTTAAAAACGAGGAAATCTCATTTAAGGCTATTTTTGCAGCTTCTTCTTTAGGATAACCATAAACTCCGGTACTTATACAAGGAAAAGCTATGGATTTACAGCCGTATTCAAAAGCTAAATTCAAACAAGACCTATAAGAATTCGCTAAAAGTTCCGCCTCTCCGTTTTTTCCGTTCTCATAAACAGGACCGGGAGTATGAATCACATATTTTGAAGGAAGTTTATAAGCTCCCGTTATCTTAGCTTCCCCTGTTTTACAGCCCTTTAAGGTTCTACATTCTTCCAATAATTCAGGGCCTGCAGCGGCATGAATAGCCCCGTCAACACCGCTTCCGCCTAAAAGAGTAGTATTTGCAGCGTTTACGATAGCATCTACTTTTAATTTTGTAATATCGGCATTTATTATTTCTATTAAAGTACTTGTATTTTCCATAATTATAGATTATAACATAAAAATCAAAATAAAACACCATATTTTGACTGTATAACCTCTGTATTTTTTTTAGAATATATGTTAATATATGATTAAGTTTTGTGGATAACTTTTTTATTGCTGTATAATCAGTAATAAGGTGTTTATAATTTTACGGACTTATAAATATTTTAATTCCATATCCAATATAGAATTAAGTAACTTATCAACAAATTCACAGGGCTTACTACTATAACTACTAATTATTATAAAAGATATAAGGAGAAAAAAATGAAAATAAGTTTTGACAGAGACACTCTTTTAAAAGAAATATCCATCGCTCAGGAAATTATCGCTACAAAAACGGCTTTAACGATTCTCTCAAATGTATTGCTATCGGTTAAAGACGGAAGCCTTACGATAAAGGCCACCGATATAAAGGTCAGCTTTGAAACAAAAATACCCGTAAACATAATCGAAGAAGGCTCAACAACTGTTTTTTGCGATAAATTTGCAGGTATTCTTTCATCTCTGCCATCAGGTGAAGTAGAAATAGAACAAAAAGACCAAAAAATCACGATAAAATCGGTAGTAAAAAAGGCAAAATTCCAACTTAAAACAATACCTGAAAACGACTTCCCAGCCTTTACGGAACCTACAAATGTAAACTTCTTTAATATTCCCACAAAGGAATTTAAAGAAATGATTCATCAAACTATTTTTTCGGTTTCGGATGATGAAACACGCTATTTTATGAACGGTGTTTATATCGAAAACAAAGAAGATACCTTATATTTTGTTGCAACTGACGGAAGGCGTCTTGCTCATATCAAGAAAAATTTCGGAATACCTATTCCCGAATTTAAAGGAGTAATTGTTCCTCCTAAAATTTTAAACATCATCAACAAAAGAGCATCTGACGAAGGAAATATAGAAGTAGGAATCGGTGAAAAAAACATATTCTTTAATTTTAATTCTTATAAATTTTCTTCTGTTTTGATTGACGGTCAATTCCCCAATTATGAAAGAGTAATCCCTGAAAATCAGAACCTTTCTTTTGAAGTTTCAAGAATGGAATTTATAGAAGCCTTAAAACGCGTTTCTCTTTTGGTAGAATTAAAAACAAGAAGAATATTTTTAAATATTCTTCCCGGTTCTCTTATTATTTCTTCTCAAGAAAATGAAATAGGAAGCGCACGCGAAGAAATTCCTTGTAAATATGACGGTCAAGAAGTTATGCTGGCCTTAAACTATGTTTACATAGAAGATCCTTTAAAGACCATCACTTCAGACAGAATAAAGGTAGAATTTACCGAAGCTATGAAGGCTATAACCTTAAAACCTGAACCTGAAGAAGACTTTTTCCATATAATAATGCCTATGCAGACGGAGTAAGGTTATAAGTGCCCTTTCTTTCCGCCTCTTTCTATAATTTTAGAAATCTGGAAAATGCCACAGTAGATATTTCTTCCCCTGAAGTTTTTTTAGTAGGAAAAAACGGACAGGGGAAAACTAATTTTTTAGAAGCTCTATATGTTTCTTCTTATGGGACTTCTTTTAGAACCCGCTCTTTAGCTCAAATATGTACAAAAGATGAAAAAGAATTCAGTATAAGGGCTCTTTACAAAGAAAGCGATAATATAAGTCATACTATTTCGATAATAATTCAAGATAAAAAAAAAGACATTCAAAAGAATTTTAAAAAAATTAAAAACTCTAAGGAATTGATAAGCACTATTCCCTGTATTTTGTTTCATGGTGATGATATAGAATTTGCCGTCGGAACTCCTTCAAGGAAGAGGTTTTTTATAGATCAATCGGTTTCGCTGTGTAATTCCGACTTTATAGAAGCCTTAGTAAAATATTCAAAGGCTCTAAAATCAAGAAATATAATTTTAGAACAAAAAAAGGCTTCTCTTTTAGATTCTATAGATGAAATTTTTGCTTCCCTTGCTCTTTTAATCACAAACGAAAGAAAAAACATTGTAGAAGAGTATGCAAAGTATTTTTCTTTAATCTATGAAGAGATAAGCGGCGTTTCCGGTGTAGAAATGGTTTACCGTCCCTCGATTAAGGTAGAAAGTGAAGAAGATTTGCTTATCTTGCTTGCAGAAAAACGCCAAAACGATTTGATTGATAGAACAAGCTCTATAGGCCCCCACCGCGATCGCATTCATTTTATAAAGGATAAAAAGCCCTTTACCGAAAGAGCCTCAAACGGCCAAAGGCGGCTTATCTCCCTTGTTTTAAGAATGATTCAAGCCAAAATCTATTCCGAAAAAACCGGCCGAAAACCTATTTTTTTGATGGACGATATTCTTCTAGAACTCGACCCCGAAAAACGCCAAAAATTCATGGAACTCCTCCCCCCCTACGAACAACTCTTTTGCACCTTCCTCCCCGGTGAACCCTACAAAAACTATCAAAAAGAAAACACTAAAATATTTTTTGTTGAAGATGGAAAGTTTAGTGTGGAGAGGGAGTAGAAATTTTCTTTGCTCAGGTTAGGTTGTAAATTATTGATTTTTATGGTATAGTGAGGAAGGGTCGAAAGAATGTTATACGCACAGCTTACTGAGCTGGTTTTAAATATTTAATAAACAAAAGGATTAAGCATGGCAAATTTAGTTGTAGTCTGCGGACCTCAGGCCGTTGGTAAAATGACTGTTGCAGAAAGTTTGAGAGATAAGCTTAAATATAACATGATGATGAATCATGACAGCATTGAAGTTTCAGACAAGATTTTTGGGTTTAATACACCTGCACAAAGAGAATTCAATTCCATCTTCAGGATAAATGCCTTTGATCTTGCTGTAAAGTATAATCTTGATTTGATTTTCACTTATGTTGCAGCTTTTGAAATGAAAGAAGAAATTGATTATCTTAAAAGTCTGGAGATGCAATTTACGACTTCAGGAGGTAACTTTTATTTTATTGAACTCAGTGCAGATTTAGATACCCGTCTTAAAAGAAATCTGACTCCTCATCGCATGGAAAGAAAAGCATCAAAAAAGGATACTAAATGGAGCGAAGAAAATCTTTTAAAGGATATGCAGTGCCACAAGTTAAATACGGAAGATGGAGAAATTCTTTTCAAAAATCATCTGAAAATAGACAACACAAATTTTTATCCAGATGAAGTTGCAGATATCGTAATAGAAAAATATAAACTCACTGCAAACCAAAAGGAAGAAAAAGAATATCGATATGGAGTGTAATAAGCCTGTATTTCGATGAAGATGAATATGTTTCAATGGACGCCTTATGGCACGATAAACTGTAACTTTGAAAAATAGTATATATTTTTATAAATTGAAGCTTAAAACCCAAATTAATAACTTGGTTTTTTGGATAAAGTTATGTTTTATTATAATAGCTACTTGAGTAAGAAAAAATAAACTTTTATCTAAGTGTTTTTTAACTTGTTAAGGAAATCAACGAACTAAAAGTCCTTCAACAATTCAAAATGTTGCGAGAAGAAAACTTCGAATGATTAAAGCTGCAAAAGTTGTAGAAGATTTAAGAATCCCTCCTGGTAATCGCTTAGAAAAACTTGTTGGGAATTTAGACGGATTTTATTCAATCAGAATAAATGATCAATGGAGAATTGTATTTAAGTTTGAAAATGGAGGTGCGGAAAATGTCAGAATCACAGATTATCACTGATGAAAGATTGCCAAATATTCATCCTGGAGAAATTCTTAAAGAAGATTTTTTAGATGCGATGAATATTTCTGCATATCATCTGGCAAAAGAAATCAATGTTCCTGAAACAAGAATCTCAGAAATAATTCACGGAAAGCGTTCAATTACTGCGGATACAGCAATCAGATTTTCAAAATTCTTTGGGACTACAGCAGAATTCTGGCTCAATCTTCAGAATCTTTATGATCTAGAAGAAGAAACCAATAATCATTCCCTAGAATTTGAAACAATAATTCCAATAAACATTGACGACCATAAATTAATTTACAGATAGAAAAAAAATCTTATAGACTTTGCTTCTGCAGATATAAGCTAATAGTATTTATATATAATTTGTTCAAAAATAAACTTGATTCTGAATATGTTGAAAATATTTATTCTTTACATTATAATTTAAATATAATTTAAAGAAAAAGAGGTTTTTTAATATGAAAAAATTTGTATCTATTTTGCTTGTTTTAATTGTTTTATTATCAATCTTGTCTAGTTGTGTTACAAAAACAAAAGTTACATTTGATACCGATGTTCCTGGGGCTGATGTATATCTTGACGGAGAATATATAGGAAAAACTCCGGTTACGAAAAAATTAAGTAATGCTGTATGGAAAGATCCTCATGTTACTATAAAAAAAGATGGTTATCAAGATATACATACAAATATTAAAAAAGAAGTTAAAATGATAAACCTTATTTTTGGCTGGCTATTGTGGTTACCGTCATTGTTATGGGTGCATGGACCTAAACAATATCAGTATTATATTATAAATACTGCAAATTGAAACAAACCTTTTCAGGCCTAAAAATAGGAAGGGCATGAATCAAAGATAATTATTTTACAGGGCTTAAAAGAAATTAATAAACTTAAAAGTCGGCCTTTCTCCATTGATTAATCATACAAAATGATGTATATTGTATGCAAGGAGGTGCGATATGCCGCTATTGCAAGTAAGAGAATGTCCTGAAGATATTTATAGAAAAATTACTTATGCCGCAAAGAGTGAAAATAGAACTATTGCACAGCAAATCATTGTTTTACTTGAAAAAGCCTTGGGGCAAGAAGAATCAAATATTTTGCGTCGGAAAAATATTCTAAAAAAAATTCAAAGCCGAGATTTTTCGCATGAAATAAAAGCTGTAAATCCCGTAGATCTTATCAGAGAGGATAGAGACAGGTGATTATAGTTCTTGATGTAAGCGCTGCAATAGAAATACTTTTTCAAAGGGAAAAAAGCAGCTTATTCTCCGAGATTTATTCCAAGGCCGGTTGGATTATAGCCCCTGATTTATTTGTTGCCGAGATGACAAATGTTTTATGGAAGTATTATAGAGCCGGACTTATAACACATGAAGATTGTATTCAATATGTACAAGATGGGCTTTATATGGTGGATGATTTTATCGATGCAAGGACATTATGGAAAGAATCTTTATCGGAAGGAATTAAAAATAATTATTCAATTTATGATATGTACTATTTGGTTTTAACTAGAAGAAATGACGGTACATTAATTACTAATGATACTGCCTTAGCCGATATTTGTAAAAAAATGAATATAAAAGTTTGTAATTAAAAATAGGATTTATTATTTGATAGAGGAAAAACACATGAATTTAATCGAATTTTTCGGAACTACGGTAAAGCCTAAAATTACAAAAGGCAAAAATATGCTGAATCCCATACCTACAGGTAAGATCACAGAAGGCGTTTTTTGTATAAGGGATAAAGATGTAAATGTCTTTTTAATCAAAACAAAAAACTACTATATAGCAATAGATTCGGGCTATAAAAACAGTGAAAATCTGATAAATGGCTTAAAAGAGCTGGATATAGACAGAAACGATGTAAAATACCTTTTTTTAACCCACTTGGATTTGGATCATGCGGGCGGTATTGACGGGAGATGTGATAATATTTTCCCGAATGCAAAAATCTTTTTGGGAAAAGAAGAAGAAAAATATCTTAAATCGATTTATTTCCGCAAAAAAGTGCTCTTTTTTAACCTAAAAACCCCTATCAAAATCTTTAAAGATTATACCTGCCTTGAAGATAGAGAAACCGTTAATTTGGATGAAAACAGCATAGAAGCCGTTCTTACCCCCGGCCATACCCTTGGACATCTGACTTATATCTTGAACGATAAAATCATTTTTTCCGGAGATTGCCTTATAATGAACAGTGAGGGCGGCTACAGTATGTATGACCTATGGAACATTGATACGGCACAAAATATCCGTTCTCTATTTAAACTAAAAGAAATAGCTCTTCAAAAAAAATGTGAAATGCTCATAAGCTCCCATACAGGTTTTACTGCCGATATCGAAAAGGCCTTTAAACATATAGATGAAGCTCCTGACTGGAAGGCCAAAGGATTCAAGTTTATCGAAAATGCCGTAGAAAATCTTTATGAGTAAAAAATATGAAACTTTTTAAAACATCAAAAGAGATAGTAGATAATTTTTCTCAGAAATTTAATGAAATGGCGGAAATTTCCTCGAACCTTAATAACGAGCAAGCCCTATCTGTCTTTGAAGGATGGGAAAAAGTCATAGGCGATAAAAAATTGGCAGCATATTGCGAGCTTTATGATATAAAAAATGATACGGCAATCATAAAAACCGAACATACAGGCTGGAGTCAACAGCTTTTAATGCGCAAGAAGAAGATTCTATATAATTTTAAAAAATTTTATCCGGCGTTGGAGGTAAAAAATATTTCGATTTTTGTTGAGCCCGAATTTGAACTAAAGAGAAATTCTGATGTATCTGAAAATCTTAATCAGAACTTAAGTATAGATATTGAAGAAGATAATCCAAAAACAACTGACGAACCCGATAAACCCCTTCCGCCCGAATTAGCAAAAGCTTTAAAATCCCTAAAAAAATCCATATTAAAAAAGAATAAGTGAAAGGCAACATATTCACAGTTATTCAAATTTAATAAACAAGTTATCCACAAGCAAAAATTAGAATATTTTATAAAATCTTTTTATATCGATATCTTTTTTTTGAAAAAGAAAGAAAAAAGGCGGTAAAACTCTAAAAAGTCCATCAAAAGGGTTGTTTTAGTCTTATTTTTGCTCATCCTATAAATAAAAATGTTTCACGTGAAACATAGTGCTTATACTTAATTTTAAGCTAAGTTTATCACAAGTTATCCACAAGAGGAATTAACTCAATTTGACACTCTTTTTGCTCAAGGTGTAAAAGAAATCTTTTGCGATCCAAACCTGCGGAAAAACCGCCTAATTTTCCGCCTGTGCAAATTACTCTGTGACATGGAATTATAATTGGGATAGGATTTTTCCCGTTAGCATTCCCTACGGCTCGGCAGGATTTGGGATTGTTTAAATTTTCTGCTATCTGTTTATAGGATAGAGTTTTTCCATAGGGAATTTTACAAAGCTCTTTCCACACGGATTTTTGAAAATCCGTACCTTCAGGAGAAAGCTGTACCGTAAATTGTTTTAAACTTCCTTCAAAGTATTTTTGTAATTCTTCTTTGGCTTGTTGGCATATTTTTACGCCCTTTGTAAAATTATCTTGAGTTTGTTCAGGTAGATTTGTAATGGAATCTTTTTTTATAAATCTTAATTCTTTTAGACCGGAGTTATCTGCAATAATTAGTATCTTTCCAATCGGACTGTCAAAATATTCATATACCATAAAGACCTCATATTTGGTTTTCACTTAAAAGTTTTTCTAAACAAGGTTCAATTAAAAAAGCTTGTTTTATCTCTTTAAATTCTTCTTTGGCTTTTTAAATAAGTGCTGTTTTACTTTTTGCTTTATCATCAAGCTTTACTGCCTTGATTAAAATATTTTTAGGAGTATGTTCCGTTTCAATAAATTCTTCAACGCTTACCTTATACCCTTCCGATTCCAGTAATTTTCCTCTAATTGTATCAGTAAGCAAGGAAGCAAATTTTTCTGTAATAATACCGTAATCAAGCATTGGGGATAGAGGCTTTATAACTTTATCCCTGTTTTTACGAATTTGAGTGTTAAGCTCGTGCTGGCAGCATGGAACTGCGAATATTATTTTTGCATTGCTTTTGACAGCCTTGGCTATAGCTAAATCCGTTGCCGTATCGCAGGCATGGAGGCTTATCACCATATCCGGCGGACTATCAAACTTAAATCGGCCTATATCTCCGACTTCAAAGGTAAGATTGGCAAAACGGCATTCCCGGCTTAATTTATTACAAAAATCTATTACATCTTCTTTTAGATCCAAGCCGCATATTCTAACGGGTAAATTTTCAATTTCATTTAAATAATAATAAAGGGCAAAACTTAAATAGGCCTTACCGCAGCCAAAATCCGCAATCTGCAGCTCTTTTTTTTCTTTTAAAATATCTTTTAGTTCAGGAAGAACGGATTTTATAAATTCCAGATATTTATTTATCTGCCGGAATTTATGGTATTTGCTTTGAATAATCTTTCCGTCATCGGTAAAAAAGTTAAGTTTTTTTAAAAAGAGCGGCATCTTGGAAGTGCTTAAAATATATTCTTTTTGCTTATTGTGTTCAAAACTTTCGTTTATCGATGCATTCTTTTTACTTAAAAGTTTTTCTTTTTTTATAGGTTTTGTCTTAAAATGAATGACCCCTTTATTGTTTTGCAAAAAAATAAGTTGATTATTTGAAGATTTAAATTCTGCAATCTTAAATTCAAAAAAAAGGTCTTCCAGCTCTTTTTGCAAACTTTGATGTAAAAGATTTTTATGAAAAACCTTTGCATCTTCAAAGATTTCTAATTGATATTGTTCTTGATTTTTCAATATTATTTTTCTCAATTTTATTTTTTGAATTGATGAATCTTTTTTTACAGGCTTTGAAAAAAAGCCTGAAATAATATTATGCTCAATACAAAGTTCCGCTGCTTTTTCTGCTGATACTGTATTCATAAAATGCTCCATTAACATCTTATCATAAACCCTTATGTGATACAAGACTGCAAAATGTTTCACGTGAAACATTTATGTTTTAATTATATAGATAAGTATATAACCAATATAGTTATACTACTTTGAAAATAGGTAATTTGGAAAATACTGGCTTGCAACTAAAAAAAGGATTATCTAAAAAAGAGTGATGCTGGTGTCATAAACCTATTGACAAAAACCCTGTTTTTAGGGTAATATGAACCCTACATTTTGGAGCGATGGCCGAGCGGTTGAAGGCGGCGGTCTTGAAAACCGTTGTGCCGAGAGGTACCGGGGGTTCGAATCCCTCTCGCTCCGCTATTGTTTGTGATTGTGCAAACTCTGGAGTGGTGCGAGAGCGGTCGAATCGGGCTCCCTGCTAAGGAGTTGTACCCTTACGGGTACCGGGGGTTCGAATCCCCCCTACTCCGAATAGTTTTTGAGGCTATAGCTCAGCTGGATAGAGCGTCAGATTGCGGATCTGAAGGTCGGCAGTTCGAACCCGCCTAGCCTCGTTAAAAGCCGGCTGAAGATTTCAACCGGCTTTTTTATTTTTGGAGAGATGCGAGAGCGGTCGAATCGGGCGGTCTCGAAAACCGTTGTACCGCAAGGTACCGGGGGTTCAAATCCCCCTCTCTCCGTTTTATAACGGAGAAAAGATTTAACTGTAAACGCATTCCTTATTTTGGAGAGATGTCCGAGTGGTCGAAGGTACACGATTGGAAGTCGTGTGTGCCAGAGATGGTACCGAGGGTTCGAATCCCTCTCTCTCCGTCCCGGGGCCTATGCAAAAAAGGTTTTTCGAACCCCGTCAGATCCGGAAGGAAGCAGCGGTAGATTAATTCTTTTTGTGCCGTAGTGTTCCCGGGTTTTTTATTTTAGCCTTATTGACCTTTTAGCAAATAACTATTATCATATACCTATGGCCTTTGCAGCAAGTCAGCAGATAAACAGATATTACAATCTATATAAAAATATTGATGTAACTTTCTCAAGAGAAGTTGTTTCTACCCTTAATTTTGAGCCTAAGCAGGTTTTTGTGCGTTGTTCCGGTGGACAATGGCCATGCATTATCAATTCGGCTTCTATGACAAAGGCTAAAATAATTTGCGGCAAAAAAAGCGGTTTTCTAGATAAATTGAGGAGCGGCATAACATCCGTAAATATAAGATTTGCTTTTTTTGATGCTGAAGGAAAAGATCCTCTTTCTTTTTTTGTTGCAGCTAAGTTGATCGGTATTTCTTCTTATGAAGCCGGAAACCAAGATCTTGTCTTGATAACCTTTGAATATACCCAGAGAGCTCCGGATGATTTAATAGAAAAATTAGGTGTTTTACTTGAAGCCAATATCAATTCACAAAAACGACAAAATGAGAGAGTTGTTATTACTCCCGAGATAAGCAGGAAAATAGGTCTTGTAGAAAAAGGAACGGTTGTGTATATAGATGCTGTTCCTAGGCGCTGTATTATTAGAGACCTCTCTTTTTCTGGGGCAAAAATCCTTCTTGTCGGTATTGCAAACTTTTTAGTTAATAAAGAAGTTATCCTTCGTTTTGCTTTTGATGATCCGCAGTCTGTTTTCGGAATAAAGGGAAGAGCTATAAGGACAGAACCTGTTGAAGGCAGAAAAGACTTGGTCGCTCTTGCTATTCAGTATTATCCGAAGAATATTCCAATGATGTATAAGATGTACTTGAATAAGTATTTTTCGGTTATGCGTAAACCGGCTTCGGATGGTTTTGGAGATGACTTTTTGGAAGATGTGGCTCCTCCTTCATCTTTTGAGCCTGTTTCGTCTCCTATCAATGCCAATACGCCTCCTCTAACGCCGCCCCCGGCTGATCCTGCTCCGGAACAAATTTCTTAGCAATGACCTGCTGAAATTTCAAATTAGCATATTTAGGAGAAAAAATGCAAAATCCTATCGATTCGCTTTTATACGTACAAATATCGGCTGAACAAGCCGGCAAGATTTTTGAAGCTCTTGACTCTTCTATTCCTCTTCCTATTCAATTATCCGAACCTAACCAAAAAGAAGATTTTAAGGCTGAAGATATGGAACCGGAAATGATTTTAGCCGGAATGCTTACCGTTTTTGCGTATGACCGGGAAAATCCCAATATTGCATATTATCGAAAAATATTTAATTTACTCCGTCCCGATATCCGTAAAGAAATGACTCAGGCTGCAATCATCAAAATCAAAAATAATGATTTTGATATGGCTGAAGAGATTTTACTTTCTCTTGAAGGCTTAAATCCCGATGACGGTATAACTAAATTAAATCTTGCTCTTTTGATGGAGGAGCGTGCTCAATATTGTCAGATGAGAAATCTTTTCGATGATGCTTTGAGCTTTAACAAAAAAGCCGAAGACCTTTATTCCGAACTTATCCTTTTTGAGCCTCCTTTGCCGGCCGCTTTTTTTAATGCTGCATATTTTTTTATAAAGCAGAAAAATTATATAAAAGCCAAATCCCTTTTAAAAACATATTTGGAAATAGAAAATGACTCTTCAGAAACAGGCGAATTCCGAAAAGCTAAGGCTTCCGAGATGCTTAAAACTATTTCGGAACAAGCCCTTGACGATGAGTTTTTCCAAAAGGCCTATAAATATATTGATTTAGGCGAAGAAGAAAAAGCCGCCGAAAGTATAAAGCTTTTTTTGAGAAAGAATCCCAAGGTTTGGAATGCTTGGTTTTTGTTGGGCTGGGCTTTAAGACGGATGAGCCGTTGGGAAGATGCCCGATCTTCTTTTTTAAAAGCCATTGAACTTTTAGAAAATTCCGAAATTTCAGACAAAGAACCTCTTTGTGATGTTTACAATGAGCTTGCAATTTGTTTGATGGAGTTAAAACTTTTTGATGAAGCTGAAAAATATCTTATAAATGCCCTGAGTTTAGATTCCGAGAATATAAAAATTATTTCCAATCTCGGCACCCTCGCCCTAAAACAGGGAAAACAAGAAGAAGCCGAAGCCTTTTTTAGAACCGTTTTAGAAATAAATCCTGACGATAAAATAGCTTTGAGTGTTTTGGGTAAATATCAGGCTTAAGTTAAACGGTAAGTTAAGCCAAGGTTTATTTTAATCGGCGTTGTTACACCGCTTAAAAACACTGCCGAGTTTGCTAATCGCAAACATCGCTTATTATATGCCGTTTCTCATTTTATTGCGAAACGGCATAATTCAACAGTTTCCAAAATTGATATTTTGTTCAACTGTTGAATTTTAAGGAACTTAATCTCTTGACCTAAAAAGATTATTTATAGTATTCTTATCCGGCTGGGAAATCGATATTTGGAGGTATGATAAACAGTTCGGCAGAAATTCAGCCTCACTGTTTATCTGCCGAGTTTTATACCTTTGGTATAAAACTTCGCATTATTATATGTGTGTGCTTTCCGGCACACACTTGAAAAAACTTTTTTCGCAAATTTATATTTGCTACAAAAAGTTTTTATGGAGGAAAGTATGAAAAAAATATATTCGAGCTTCTTTTTTTTGTTTGTTGGCCTTAGCTTACTATTTGCAGGCGGAACCAAGGAAAAATCTGCAAATGACAGCTTTAAAGTTAAGGTTGTGTTACCCGCAGGAGCACCTGCTGCAGCTCTCTCAAAGCTTGTGTATGAAAAAACGCAGTTTGATAATTCTGAAACCGAATATGAGATTGTTTCAGGTCCGGAGCTCTTACAGGCGAGGTTTTTATCGGGGGAGGCCGATATTGCTGTCGTTCCTACCAATCTTGCATCAGTTTTATATTCAAAACAGAAAAATATAAAATTGTTGGCACCCATCGTTTGGGGAAATCTTTATTTTATAAGTTCGGAGCCTGTTTCTTCGATAGCGGATTTAAAAGGCAAAACTATTTATTCTTTCGGAAGAAATAATACGCCCGATTTGACTGCACGCGAAGTGCTGAAGAAGAACGGCCTTGACCCCGATAAGGATGTGCATTTTGAGTATTTAAGCGCTGCCGGAGATATTCCGCCTGCTTTTATAAGCGGCAAGGCGAAATATGCTCTTGCGGCAGAACCTTCTCTCAGTATGATTATGACAAAAAAGCCCGGTACTAAGGTTGTTGTTGATATTCAAGAAGAATGGAAAAAAGCCTTTGCAGGAGCTTCTTATCCTCAAGCTTCTCTAATTGTAAATGCCGAATTTTTAAGAAAGCATCCCGAATATGTAAAGGCCTTTTTAGACAAAGTTAAAGAGTCTTCCGAATGGATAAAGGAAAACCCTCAAAAGGCGGCCGAGTATGCTTCCCAAATTGCTGCATTGCCTCCGCCTCCCATTTTATCTAAGGCTATTCCTAAGCTGAACATAGCCTTTGTTGAGGCTGAAAAAGCAAGGCCGGCTGTAGAAGCTTATTTGAAGGTTTTGGCTGAAACCGATCCTAAATTTATAGGCGGAAGTTTGCCTGATGATGCTTTTTACTATAAAGCAAAATAAGTTTAAAATAGGCGGGGCTTTTTTTTGCCTTATTCTTTGGGAAATATTTGCCCAAGGCTTAAAAGCTCCGCTTATTATCCCTTCTATAAAAGAAATAGTATCAGCGCTTTTCGTTATTATAAAAACTCCGGAAACTTATGTTTTTATTTTAAGCAGCCTTATCAGGATTTTTATAACATTGTCTATAGATTCCTTTATTGCATTTCTTTTAGGTATAGCTTCCGGTTTAAATAAAAATGTTGAAGATTTTTTATCGACTCCCGAAAATATTTTAAAATCCAGCCCTACAATATCCGTTTTGCTTTTAGCCTTAATTTGGTTTAAATCGAATATGACGCCCATCTTTGTAACAAGCTTGATAGTTCTTCCTCTTCTGTATAGAAACATTGTAGACGGAGTAAAAAACATAGATAAAGGTCTGATAGAAATGTCTTACGATTTTAATGTTCCTTTCGGTAAAAGATTAAAAAGTTTATACCTTCCCTGCATAAGACCCTTTTTGAAGAACGGTTATATTTTAAGTACGGGCTTTGCTGTGAAGGTTGTTATAATGGCAGAGGTCTTAAGCCAGCCGAAATACGGCATAGGCTCTGCTTTTCAAACAGCTAAGATTCAGATTGAGACCGCTTCTATCTTTGCATGGACGGGAATAGCCGTCTTACTTGCCTCTCTCTTGCAAAAGGGAGTAAGAAGGGTTTTTTAGGATTATTAAAAGAAAACAGTATTTTTTGGCAAATCTCTTGAAGCTGTTCAGCCCATTTTTAAAAACTGATTTCTATAGAGCCTTTATTTCTTCAACGGAAAGCCCTGTGACCTTTGAAATTAAGTCAATACCAAGATTTTCATATCTCATCAGCTTTGCCGTTTCAAGTTTTGTTTGGTATGAGCCGTCAGAAAAGCCTTGTTCAATTCCTTGTTGTATGCCAATCCTTAGGCTTTCTTCTCTCTGTACTGCGATATCTGTATCATAATCGTATTCGGCTACTAACATGTTGATTACCTCCCGTGATTTTCGCTGTAAGTATTCTTTTAAGATTCCTTTTTCTATACATATCTTTACCGCATTGGTAAAGCCGTTTTCGCTGTCGAGTTGGGTTTGTTTTCTTACCTCTTCTACAAAGAGGCTGTATTCTTCAAGCGGTTTGCAGGCTGCTAAGACTTTATTTGCTTTGTCTGTGTTGATATTGAGCACTTGTATCGTCAACTCCAGCGGGACTTGTTCAGGTTTTGTGATAAAGGCATCGGAAAGCTTTAATGTTGTAGTTTCAGGGTAGTCTTCCTTGCCGTTATAGAAAACGTAGAATTCAGGCGTAGGTATTTTTGACAGCTTTCTTAAATAGCGGTCAGTCGGTGCTTGCAGTTTTTCATAGAGCCTTGCTATGTATTCCAAAAAGCGTAGAGGCATATTCTCGTTTATGGTGGATTGATGTTCTGCAAGAACAATGATTTTACCATCTACAAGGCAGGAAACATCATTGATTATGTTCATGTACATAACATTATCGAGCCTTATATTTTCTACCGGCGACGAAAGCGGAAGGTTCGTACCATGTAAAGCATTGTAGAGAGATAAAAAGTTTTCTTTTGCCTTTTCATCTTCACTGAAAAGGTCTACAAATACTGAATCTTTATATTTTCTATTTGAAGTACTCATAGCTGTTTCCCCTTCTCTTGTATTATAACATAGATTAGCGAATTTTAAAAGAGTCAGGCTGCTTGTACGGAAATTGATTTCCATGTTAGTAAAAATCTTAGTATTGACTTTTTCATATAAATTTAATATAAATATAGTAATCTATTTATAGCTTGGGGATGTTCCGGTTTCGACCGGAAAGACGGAGGCTTAAGCTGCAGGCGGAGTGCCGATCTCCTGATTCGGCAAACACTATAACTGCCGAAAATAACGACAGTTTCGATTACGCCTTAGCTGCATAATCGCGGAATCTGCTTTGCACTGCTCCGAGCGGGGCATGATTCCGACGCCAATCGGGGCTTGCTTTTTAGCGGTGTGTAAACGTTAAAAGGGACTTTTTTTACACTAAGGATTCGACGCTTTCGGTGCTGCTACCGGATCCCTACAACTACCTCGCACCGATAAGCCTGTAGACGCTTCTGATTCCCTTTTCGGGACGGGGGTTCAATTCCCCCCATCTCCATCAGCTTTTTAAGATTCTATACCCCGCCTTGCCTGTACACCGTCATTAAAATAGTGCTTTATCATCTTCATTTCGGTTACAAGATCTGCAGCTTCAATTATTTTTTTATTTGCATAGCGGCCGGTTAAGACGAGTTCTACGGATTCGGGTTTGTTTTTGATAATATTCAGAATGCGTTCAATATCAAAAAGGCCGTATAAAAGGGCAACATTTACTTCTTCCATGATGACAACATCGTACTCGCCCGACATAATTATTTTTTCAATCTTATCCAAACCTTCATTTGCCCTTTGAATATCCTTTTCCGTAGGATCATTATGAACAAAGTGAGCTTCTCCGTATTGTTCTATTGTGAGATTGGGAAGGTACTCAGGGGCTTTTAGCTCGCTGTAATTCATTCCCTTTAAGAATTGGCCTATATAAACCTTGTATCCGGCACACACGGCTCTAAGAGCAAGCCCGAAGGCCGCTGTCGTTTTTCCCTTACCGTCTCCGGTATAAACTTGAACATAACCTTTTTTCATATTTCCCTCCAGAAAAATTAAGCAAATTCGCTATGTCTTGATTATACCGTTTTTTTGGTAAAGATACAATTACACGCCGTAACAAAGCCAAATAAGAATATAACCTATTACAACCGCAGTAAGGGTGTAGGGAACGCTCATCTTCATAAATTCGCTGTTTTTTACCTGATGGCCTTCGTTTCTTAAAATAGCGAGAGAAGTAATATTTGCAGAAGCCCCGATGGGAGTAATGTTTCCGCCGAGGGTTGCGCCTGAAAGAAGTCCGAAAAACAAAATGGGCGAAGCTATATTAAGTCCCTGCGAAAGAATTTGTATAATGGGCAGCATTGCAGCGACATAAGGAATATTATCTACAAATGCCGAAATTAAAACCGAACCCCAAACTATTATTGTGTAAATTAAAAATACATTTGAACCGAGGGTTAAAAAGAGGTCGGCAATGGCCTGTATAACGCCTGCTCTTGTAACGGCTGCAATAATGGTAAAAAGCCCCATCAGTAAAAAGAGGGTTTCAAAGCTTAGCTCTTTTTTTACGACTTTTAAAATATCAAGTTTTTTTGTTTTTATGATATTATAGATAATACCTGCTACCATAAGGCCTGTACAAATTAAACCGTTTATTGTTTGAGGCTTTTTGTCTTCCGGTAAAAATGAGGCACCAATCATAAGCACAATCATTACAAGAAGCAAAATTGAAGGGAAATAATCCGTTACCTTGGTAAGTTCAACCTTATCCGGTTTTTGGACGGCCTTGCGGAAAATAAAATAGATAATTCCGGTGGCGGCAACTGCTGCGATTTCAACGGCAAAGAAAAGAGAGGGTTTTCCCAAGTACCAAAAAAAGTCGAAGAAGGTCATGTTTAAATGGCTTCCTAAAAGAATTGAAGTTGTGTCGCCTACCAAGGTTGCTGCTCCTTGAAGGTTTGCTGAAATCGAAATAGCAATTATGGGTTTTACAGGTGACATGTTTAGCTTTTTTGATAGTACAATTGCAATAGGTGCCAGCATTAAGACTGTGGCAACATTATCCATAAAGGCTGAAATAAAACCTGCAAAGAGTGATAGACATACTATAATCCATTTTACATTCGGAACATCGTTGATGATCTTATCTGCAATGCGTTGCGGCATCTTAGATTCGGTAAAGAGGGCAACCAAACCCATTGTTCCTGCAATCATTAAAATAACATTCCAGTCAATGGCAAAAAAGACTTCATTATAAGGGAGTATCCCTAAAAGCACAAAGATTATGGCCGATGAACAAGCAACTATGGGTCTGTGGTTTGTCAGGGTAATCATCAAAATATATGTCAGCCCGAATAAAACGGCCGCTAAAACGAGAGGGTCTGTAACCATGGTAATCTCCTAAAGGGTAAATTCTTACACTAAATGCTAAAATTTGTCAACATATAGAAAAAATCCTGATTAGCCGCAAGACATCCTTCATTGTTGCGGTTAAATCCGACTCGGCTGTTTTTTTTGCTTGGCTGAAAGGTACGGCAAGACGGTTTATGCTGAATACGGCGGAAACTCCCATTTTATAAATATCGTCTATACCCTCTTCTGCATCGCCTACGACAGCTATCACAGGTACATTTTTCTTTTTGGCTCTTTGGGCAACGCCTGCAATAACCTTTCCTCTTAAACTTTGACTATCCAATTTGCCTTCTCCCGTAAAAACAAAATCGGTATTATCCAGTTTTTTCTCAAAGCCAACCGTATCAAGAACAATTTCAATACCCATTTTTAACTCGGAACCTAAAAAGACAAGAGTTCCGTAGCCCATGCCTCCGGCAGCCCCTGCCCCGGGGATTTCTGCCGTTTCAGAACCGGAATTGAGGGTTTCGGTTTTTCCTGCAACCAAGGCTAGATGTTTTAGGCCTTGGTCGAGTTCTTCAACCATGCCGGGGTCTGCCCCTTTTTGCGGACCAAAGATGTAGGCTGCTCCGGTTTTTCCGAAAAGGGGATTATCTATATCGCACATAGTCGTAAACTTTGCTTTTTTTACAAGGGGGTTTAGGCCTGTCATATCTATGCGTTCAATATTTTTTAAGGTTCCGCCTGCCGGAATAAAACTTTTTCCGTCCTTATCAAAAAACTTGACTCCCAATGCTGCTGCAGCTCCGCAGCCGCCGTCATTTGTCGCACTTCCGCCCAAACCGGTTATAATATTTGTACATCCGTTTTTAAGGGCATCGGCTATGAGTTCACCTACTCCATAGGTCGTGGTAAGCGATGGGTTAAGTCTTCCTACTGCAAGAGGGAGACCGGCACAGGCGGCCATTTCAATTACGGCAGTCTTTTCGGCATTCGGATCTTCATTTTTTAAAATACCGTAAAAGCCTTCCATTTCTTCAAAAAAAGGATTTTTGACTTTAACCGTTTTTCTTATTCCGCCTACAGCTTCCAAAAAGGCATCGACACTGCCCTCCCCGCCATCCGCTACAGGGATTGAAAGGGTTTGAGCTTCAGGGAAAATTTCTTTTATCTCATTTTTCATCAAAGTGCATATTCGAACCGAGCTCATTGTTCCCTTAAAGGAATCGGGGATAAGCAGTATCTTTTTCATAGCATTAACCTCTTTTAAATTGTTCTATAAAAATAAGGATATGATAAATATGCCTATAATTGCAGCAATACCGATTACAAGAGTCATAAGGGTTTGAGTTTTGTATCCGTCCTCAGCCTTTAGACCGCCGAAGGTTGTGACTACCCAGAAATAACTGTCATTTGCATGAGAAACGGTCATTGCTCCGGCTCCGATTGCCATAACGGTTAAGGCCGATAGGGGAACGGTAGCAAGGCCCAGGGGAGCCATAAGAGGAGCAAGGATTCCTGCCGTAGTTGTAATTGCAACCGTCGATGAACCTTGTGCAGATTTTAAAATAGCAGCCAAAAGGAATGGGAAGAAAATGCCGACGGTTTTTAAAACGGCAGCATGTTCTGTAATATAACCTACTAAGCTTGATGAAGCTATAACCTTGCCTAAAACACCGCCTGCGGCAGTTACAAAGAGAATGGGGCCTACAACCTTTAAGGTTTCATTTGTGAGAATATAAAAGTCTTCTGCTTTTTTTTGACTTGCAAAAAGTATGATACCGAAAAGGAGACCTACCGCTAAGGCCATAATCGGAGCTCCGAGGAATTTTAAGATATCGGCACCTACACCGCTCATCTTTGCCATAGAAGCAACTGAAGAAAGAGCCATAAGAAGAATCGGCACAACAATAGGGGCTATGGCACTAAAACCGTTCGGAAGAGTTCCATAACTTGCAACCAGTTCTTCATAGGATTGTGAAACTTCATTTGTAGAGCTGTCATCTGAAGCCTTTACCTTAGTTCCTATATATCTTGCAAAAAAATAACCTGCTATGAGGGGGAAGATAGAAGCTAGGGCTCCCATACCGATTACTAAAAGCAGGTTGTTTCCTATGCCGAGTGTGCTTGCAGCTGCAATAGGGCCGGGTGTAGGCGGAATAAATACGTGTGAAATATACAAACCGGCCGATAGGGCTACAGTCATTGCAACGCTCGAAATTCTTGTTCTTTGAACAAGAGCCTTGCGTATCGGGTTTAGAATAACAAAACCGCTGTCACAAAATACGGGAATTGAAACTATCCAGCCCATAATCAGCATAGCAAGTTCAGGATGCTTTTTACCTACAACCTTGATAACCATATCGGAGAGCTTTAGAGCTGCTCCCGTTTTTTCAAGGATTGTTCCGATTAGGGCACCAAGAATAATAACAATACCGATACTTGTAAAAGTTCCGCTAAAACCGGCTCCTATTGTGCCGGGAATCTTTATCAACGGTATTCCTGCGGCCAGAGCCAACAGAAGCGAAACTCCCATAATCGATAAAAAGGGATGAATTTTCAGCTTTGAAATAGCGAAAATCATAAGAGCAATAGCAATAACAAATGTAATAATAAGTGCTATACCTTGCATATAAGCCTCCGGACATTTAATAAATGTAAGAAGAATTATATCATATAAATGTTTATAATGCAAATTTAAATATGGTAAAGGCTTACGGTTTCCTGTTTCAAGTTGATAAAGTCTTGACATCATTTTGAAAAAACGGCATCATAGCCTTATCATGCTTAATTATTTTAATGAGAGGTTTTGTTTTATGGGTATAAAAAAACTAAAGAAAACTATAATTTTTATGAGCTTTATTTTTCTTGCTGCGGCTTGTTCGGATAATAAGCCGGAGAAAGAACAAGATATAAAAACTGTTGACAGCAAAAACGATGTTAAAGAAGAAGAACCCATAAATTTGCCGAATACTGAATCTATAAGCTTGACCACGGCAAAGTCAAAGGGTGAAAAAATAAAGCTTAGGGTTGAAAGATTTGTTTCCAACCGTGAGCCTATCTGGATAGATTTAAATTCAAATAAAAAAATGGATGAAAATGAAGATATAACGCCTTTTGTTGTACCGGGTATGTCCGCTTATCGTGATTATACTATTGATAGTGAGGTTATAACTATATACGGTAAAATAAATAGGTTTTTTTGTGAGGAAAACCGTATAACAAGTATTGATTTAGCTAATAATCCCTCATTAACACATCTTTCTTGTTCCGATAATAACCTTCAAGACTTATCTCTTATAAATAACAGGAATCTGGTATATTTATCTTGCGGTAAAAATAATTTGACTTCTATAGATTTTAGCCAAAATTTCGATTTAAAAGAAATTTTTTGTGATGAAAATCTAATCAGAGAACTCGATGTTTCTCATATTAGGGGGTTAACAACTTTAGAAGCTCAAAAAAACAAATTGAAATTTCTCGATATGTCGAAAAATACATCTCTTATAACTTTATATTGCTATGAAAATGAGCTGACATATTTAAATACGGATAATTGTAAAGATTTAAAGTTTCTTGCTTGTTCCGAAAATGCTCTTACATCCATAGATATAAGTTCAAATCCTATTTTACGTAAATTATGGTGTGCAAATAATAAACTTAAAAATATCGATTTATCTAAAAATGTGAACCTCACATTTCTTGTGCTGAATAATAACTTATTATCGGAGGTGGACATAAGCAATAATCCCGGCTTAAAAGAGTTTTGGTGCTATAAAAATAATCTATCCAATTTATCTTTAGATGGTCATGAGAATCTTGAAATATTATCTTGTTATGATAATCAACTGAATTCGCTTGATATTTCTCATCTTCCGGAATTACAAGAATGCTATTGCTACAATACAAATATAAGCGAGCTGGATGTATCTAAAAATACTAAGTTGATAAGATTGTCTTGCGGCAAAAATAATCTTTCTCAAATAAACTGTTCTAATCTTAAAGATCTTGAGTTTCTTTATGTATCGGAAAACAACCTTACAGCTTTGGATATAAGGCAAAATTTAAATCTTACGGAGCTTAATTGTGGAGGAAATATGTTGACAGAATTGAATATAAACAGTAATAGAAAACTAAAAGAATTATATTGCAGAAATAATAAACTAAAGGCTCTTAATACATCTAATAATGTAAAATTAATTTATCTATACTGTAAACAAAATGAAATTACAGATATCGATCTTACAAAAAATACGGAATTGCAGTTTTTGTCTGTAAGCGAAAACCGTTTGAAATTTTTGAATTTACGAAATAATGTAAAATTGGAAAAGCTATGGTGTGACGATAACTTACTCATGGGGCTTAGTGTTTTAAATAATAAGAATATAAAACTTATATCTTGTTATAATAACCAAATAAAAGAAAAAGAGATGGATAGGCTCATAAAGTCTTTGCCAACCCATTCAAGCGAAGAAAATGGAAGATTCTACGTAGTCGATAGACGGGAAAATAGTACAGATAATAATATCTGTACTATTCAGCAGGTTAATGATGCAAAGAAAAAACATTGGAATGTTCTAAAATCCGATAGCGGCGAATTTACGGGCCATTAAAAATTTTATAGGCTATTCTTTAACCATTATGTGGTAAATCGTCGATTCTTCTTTTATTCCCTTAAAAGTAATACGTTGCCGCTGAACTTTGTTTGTAATTGCAGCTATGGATTTTTGTATTTCGTGATTGTTAAAAAGTTCTTCTGAAATTACTACCTCATTCGGCTGAGCTGCATTTTGGATGCGGGCTGCCGTGTTGACGCTTGTGCCGAAATAGTCTAAGCGGTTGTTTAAGGTAACAACCAGGGCGGGGCCTGCATGAATTCCGATTTTAACTTCAATTTTTTCAATTTCGGGGTTGTTTTTATAGTGCTCGTGTAATTCTTTTTGAGCCTCAATGCTTGCATCTACGGCATTTTTAGAATTCATAAAAACTCCCATAATTGCGTCTCCTATGGTTTTTACCGGTACACCTCCGAACTTTTTTATTACATCAAATAGAATTATAAAATGATCCCTGACAAGGGCAAAGGCCTTTGCATCTCCTAACTCAGAATACATAAGGGTTGAGCCTTTAATATCCGTAAACAGAATTGCAGCTTTCATTACTTGGAGGGATTGCCCCGGTATTAAAACATCCGATCCCATGAGGTCCCTGTAAAGGTTGTTTTGAATTAAATCGATTCCCTTTATGGAATTAGGTGTTTTCCATGTAAGATAGTTTCCTGCATTTACATCAGTTTCTATTTTTGCAAGATAGTTTTCCTTTAATGAAGGTTCCAAGGGTAGTATATTCGGGTGAATGGAGAAGAAAACTTCAATATTGTCGTCTAATGTATTGTTAAAGTTCTTTTGACAAGCCGGACAATAGTTTTCTGAAACGGCTTCATGTATTGAAAGGGTTTCATGAGCTACACTTCCGCAGGTCGGGCAATGATATATCCAGTCGATTATAAAAAAACCGTCATATACGCCTTGGATAAAAATATTTAAGGCTGTTTCCCTGCTTAGATTTAATTCTTCTGCAAGACCGTACACGTCTATGTGAAATAATTTTTCTTCTTGCAGTGCCGATAAGGATGCAGCAATTTTATCTGCTGCTTCTTGATTTTGATTGTATTGTAAATTTAAATTCATAAAATAACTCCGAAGATTTAACCCGGAGTTATTATAAAAGTTACAAATTCGATATTTAAAACCTTTCTGCTATAGCTTTTTCGATGCGTTTAATAGCTTTTTCTATCCCTAAAATTTGGATTGAACCTACAAGGGGCGGGCTTATTCTGCTGCCGGTAACAGTCATTCTGACAGGCATCATAAAGTCTCCCATCTTAATACCCATAGCATCGGCTTCCGCCCTAAAAACTTCTCCGCCTGCATGGTCGTCAAGACCTGCAATTTTGGGCATTACTTCGATTGCCATTTGGAGAACGGTTTTTGTAGTTTCGGCATCAAGTTTTTTCGGTATTATTTCTTCTGCCTGAGGAACTGCCGGTTCTTCAAAGAGAAAGCGTACCATTTCGGTTATTTCGCTTAAAAGGTGAAGTCTCTCTTTTACCAAAGGCATCACCTTCATTAAAACTTCTTTTTGTTCTTGGGTCGGCTTTAAATAGGTCTGATTTTCAAAACGGCATCCGGCTTTTTTCAGCTCTTCTTCATTTATCTTTCCGAAAAGGCCTGAATTTGCAATATAGGGCCATGTAAGAGCAAAGAGTTCTTCATCGGTTTTTTCCCGCATATACTGACCGTTAAACCACTCCAGCTTTTTATAGTCGAATACGGCCGGGGCCTTGTTTAAATGCTTAATGTCAAAGAGTTTTTCCAAGTCTGAAAGACTGTACATATCACGGCCGTCTTCATAAGAACAGCCAAGCATAGCAACATAATTGATAATAGCTTCTTTTAGGTAGCCCTTATTTCTGAATTCGTTGCAGCTGGTGGCTCCGTGCCGTTTTGAAAGCTTTTGTCCGTCATTTCCCATAACCATGGGAAGGTGGCAAAATTGGGGCGGCTCCCAGCCGAAGGCCTTGTACATTATAACATGCATGGGGGTGGAAGGAAGCCATTCTTGGGCACGCATAACATGGGTTATGCCCATGAGGTGGTCATCTACGATGTTTGCCAAGTGATATGTCGGGAACCCGTCGCTTTTTAAAAGGATCTGGTCGGGGTTTATATCTTCATTTTTCCATTCAATATCGCCTAAAAGGGCATCTGTAAATTTGGTGCTGCCTTCAAGAGGAACTTTTAAGCGGATAACATAGGGAACGCCTTCGTCCATTTTAGCCTTAATCTCTTCATCGGTTAAATTGCGGCAAGCCCTGTCATAGCCCGGAGGCATCTTGTTCATTGTTTGAATTTTTCGGATTCTGTCGAGCCTTTCCGAATCGCAAAAGCAATAGTAAGCAAAGCCCTTATCAACAAGCTCTTGGGCGTATTTTCGGTAAATATCGAACCTTTGAGACTGAATATAGGGTGTACAGGGGCCGCCCTTCGGTCCGCCTTCATCCCATTCAAGGCCGAGCCATTCAAGGGTATCATAAAGGTTCTGTTCATATTCTTCGCTGTACCTTGTTCTGTCGGTATCTTCAATACGCAAAACGAATTTTCCGCTTTTTGAGCGGGCAAAAAGATAATTAAACAAGGCTGTACGGACTCCGCCTATGTGCTGAAAGCCGGTGGGAGAGGGAGCATATCTGACTTTAACTTGCATAGTTACAAAACCTCCTAACTGTTATAGATAATGTCAAGTTTATTAAGGGGCTTATTATACATTTTTTTAGCCTTAGGTGCAAGGCTAAATTAAAGCTTATTTTTTTTAAGCCGATACAGGTACTAATGAAGACTTCTCTTATTAAATTTGCCGTTAGGTTAGTGTTTTTTTTATTTTGTGTTTCAGCCGTTTTTTCCGAGTCTGGAGATATAAAGCAAAATATTCCGGTTGCTTCGATGTCTCCTAAGTGGGAGCCCTTGTTTCCGTCAGCTTTGTGGGTAAAAAATATCCCAATCAAACAAGAAGTTCTGATACATACCGTAAAAACAAAAGAAGAAATGGATGCTTCTCTTAAATTTGATGAATCAAAGCTGCAATCCGTTTTATTAAATAATGATATTTTTGCTCTTTATGGAAAACCGGGGGCCTATACTATGGGCATTTTAGGAAGATATTCTCCTGAAGAAATCGAACCGATTATGAATGAGTTTGCAGCAACTTATGATGAAGCAAATAAGGAAAGAGGAATTATATCGGCTTTTTATTTAATTTACGGAACATGTTGGCCGGGAGGAGATATAGGTCTTCTCCGTATGTCTACTGTAAAAAAATATATAGAATTTGCTGCCGAAAGGGGTTGGTATGTATTTATTGACCATCAAATCGGAAAATATACGGTAGAACAGGCTATGAACGCAATTTTGCCTTTTTTGAAGTACTCAAACGTGCATTTGGCTTTGGATCCCGAATGGCGTACAACCGAACCGATGAAGGTAATCGGCTCCGTCACGGGTGATGAGATAAACAAAGCTCAGGCAATGATGGATAAATATATAAAAGAAAATAATATTACAGGCAGAAGAATGCTTGTAATTCATCAGTTTAATGCTATAATGATTAAAAAAAGAGCTAATGTAAGAAGCGATTATGAAAGAGTGCAGCTTATTCATTGTGCGGACGGCTTCGGTTCTCCTCAATTAAAGAAAGATTCTTATGCTTATAATGCTCTCGCACAAAATATTCCGCTTAAGTCTTTTAAGCTTTTTTCAAAACCGACTGTTGCAGGTGCAGGTTATGACCAGCCCATGATGACCCCGGAAGAGGTTTTTAGCTTAAACCCGCGCCCTTATCTCATAATGTATCAATAAAAACCAGTAAAGATGTATAAAACCCAATCAACAACCCCGGCGCACAAATAAAAAAGGCTGTAAGCTCATAAAGAGATACAGCCTTTATTGTTTGAAAGATGATATTGAAACCATGATGCCGATTCGGCACGGCTTATCCGTACCTTCATCAATAAATTATTCTAATTAAAATCCTAAAGAGTCTAAAATTTTATCTGCTGTTTGATCCAGAATACTGTCTACATATGAAGGATCTTGAAGTTTTCTTGCAACTTCTTCTATTTTTTCTCGGCGGATATCCGGAGCAGCCTTTACTGCATCCATCGCAAAATAAATTTCCGATAATTTTTGAGCTTCAGGAGATACTTGCACTGAATCGGAAACTTCTACCTTTTCCATTCTTCTTGGTTTTTGAGTGTTTTGTAAATTTTTGATCGGATCAATTCCGCCCAATTTTTCTATCATCATATTTTCCTGCCTTCCTAACCGATTATCGGTTAGTTTTAGTCAAAAGTTAAGGTTTTATTTTTACAAAAGTCTATTTTCCTGTAACAAAAACCGAAAACTCCCCTTTTATCGAGGGTCTTTTTTCAAAATTTTGCAAAACTTCAGCTGCCGGACCCTTGATAATCTCTTCATGGAGTTTTGTAAGCTCCCTTCCTACAATAAGTTCTCGGTTACTATCTATTTCGGCAATATCGGCTAATAGCTTTACAATTCTATAGGGAGATTCGTATAAAACAAAACCTGCCCCGAAATCAAACAGCTCTTGAAGCCTTCGTTTGCGTTTTCCGGCCTTAGGCGACAAAAAACCCTCAAAAACTACCGTTTTGTCGTAGGTTCCTGCTATACTCATTATAGCACCAAAGGCTGAAGCACCCGGAATAGGAATTATTGTATGCCCTGCTTCCCTTGCCATCCTTACTAAAATAGAACCCGGATCGCTGATTGCCGGTGTTCCCGCATCGCTTGCATAGGCTACTTTTTTCCCTTCATCTAAAAGTTTTACAATTTTTTCGGAGGCAGAGGCTTCATTTACAGCCCTGCACGAAATTAAAGGCTTTGAGATCTCATAATGAGTTAAAAGGCCTAAAGTGTGCCTCGTATCCTCGCAGGCGATAAAATCGGCTTCTTGAAAAGTCTCTAAAGCTCTAAAACTGATATCTTTTAGATTGCCTATAGGAGTGGCAACCACAAATAAAATTCCCACTTATTCATTATATCATAGTTTTAGTATTGAATCAATAGAAAAAAAAGTGTATGATGTATTTATGACGGATTTACAGCCTTTATCATGGATGATATTAGTTTTTATAGGCCTCTTTTTAATTGTATTCGCTTATGTTCTTTTTAATGCATCTGCGAAACATGCAAGCGGCAAAAAAATCAGGCAAACGGGAAAAAAAGGGTCCCCAGGAGTTTGCCCTGTTTGCGGTACACTTTTGGCTAGAGATGAACAGGTAAAATCGGCTGTGTATCCGGGATCGGATGATAGATTATGCTATATATACGGCTGTCCGCATTGTTATCCCGGTTGTGAAAACGGTGTGCAGCGTCAATGTCCTGTTTGTCATAAGACTGTTCCAAATGAAGCTCATCTAATTGCAAGATACTTTGACCGAAAAAAAGGAAAAAAGCGGGTTCACATTCTAGGTTGTTCAAACTGCCGTTTTATGAGTTGAGGATGGGGAAAAATTCTTTTACACTAAAATATCTTTTTAAAAATAAAGTATCTATTTTTTTTGTAATTTTTTTGACCATTGCAGCTTCTTTCTTTAATGTCGGTACGGCTTTTTTACTAAAACTCATTGCCGACTCGGTTCTCAATTACGAATTGAATAAAATGATTCTTCTTGGAGGCTGTACTGTAGTTTATATTTTTGTTGCCGTTTTATCCGATTTTTTGGCTCATTATTCCCGTATTAAATTTTGCAAGAATATTTCATACTTATTAAAAAACGATATTGTTTTTAATCTTTTGAATAAAAGCGTTCTTCATAAAGAAAAAAAATCTTATTCCGATTATCAATCCTTATTATTAAATGATATTTTAAGTTTGGAGCAAAACTATTTTGAGGCTATTTTATCGTGCCTATATCAAGCTCTTAACTTGGTTTTTTCATTTTTGGCAATTTTATACATTCAGCCGTTTTTTTTACCTGTTATTTTGGTTATATGTATTCTGCCGATTTTATTTCCTAAATTGACACAAAATAAACTTGAAATCTTGCAAAAAAATAAATCCGAAACCCGTTCGTTTTTTATAAAAAAATTAAGCGATGTATTGAACGGTTTTAGACCAATTAAAATGTATGGAGCTGAAGCGGCCGGTGTAAAATATTCCGATGATTCAAATTATGATTATACCCAAGCCGAAATAAAACTTGCAAAGCGTGAAAATCTTATTATGTCATCAGCTTTCGGCCTAGGGCTTTTAATTATTCTTTTGACATGGGTTTCAGGGGCGTTTTTTATCAGAGCCGGGCTTTTGACTTTTTCCGGTTTGATAGCTCTTACCAAAATTGCCGAATCGATTGCCGGGCCTTTTCAAATTATAGGTGAAAGATATGCCGGTATAATGTCTTCTAAAGCTATCAAAAAAACTATAAAATCAGTTTTACAAGAAAAAGAAGATATTTATAAAATAAAAGATTTTAAAGAAATACGGATTAAAGATTGTGTAATTGTTAAAGAAGAAAAGAAATGTCTGCAGATAGAAAATTTATCCTTAAAAGCAGGGGATAGAATTCTTGTAACAGGAGTAAGCGGTTCCGGAAAAAGTACCTTACTTAATGTTTTAGCAGGATTTGAAAAAAATATGGGCAAGCTTTATATTGATGAAGTTTTACAAGAAGCCGATATTAATCTTTCAAACCATATTTTTATGCTGGAGCAAAAAACTCATATTTTTGATGCCGGCTTAATCGATAATATTACATTGTTTGATACGGCAAATAATGCGGCCGCCGAAGATGCAATAAAAAAACTTAATATAGCCTATTTAAGTACAAAGATGGAAAATCAAAAGCAATTTTCAGGCGGGGAAGAGCGGCGTATAGATTTTGCAAGATTGCTTATAAGAAATTTAAGCGAAAAAATAGTTTTACTTGATGAACCGTTTTCAGGACTGGATCTGCAAAATACCGAAAATATGATAAGAATAATAAATGAACTAAATCCTAAAATTTTAATTTTAACAGCTCATGAGGCGGACCAATTAGGCGGTCTAAATTACAACCGCCTTTTAAGAATAGAAAATACCGAATTAAAAGAAATTTAAAACTGAGGGACAACCTCTCCCGCTATTTCACCTCTGTGATTTTTGATGTTTTTATCGGCAATGCTATCAAAATATTCGTAATCGGCTTTATCGATTACGCCAAGTTTTTTTAACAAGTGAACCAAAACGATATCTCTGGTTTTTGAAATTCCGTCATAGGTTTTGACGGCAATACCGTATTTTTTATCGGGTAAAAGGCCGCCGAAATATCCGTTTGCTCCCGATTTTACAACAAGTTTTCCGGGATATTTTTTGACCAAAAGATGGTCTATTCTATCAGTACCGGAAGTGTATTCGGAACAGGCTGTTATGGAATCTATTATGTCTTTTGCATGAGTAGATACATTTTGAGGCAAATTTTCATAGTCGGCCATTCTTGCCATTCCGAATGCAAAATTGTAAAGGGGCAGAGAGTGGACGGGAACTCCGCAGCCGTCAACCGAGATATTATCATCGGGAATCTTGCAATCGCAAATCAGCTCTATCATTTCCCGTATTTTTTGCTGAACGGGGTGCTGAGGCTTGTAATAATCGTCAGTAGAAGCTTTCATCAATACGGCTGCCGCCAGCATACCGGAATGCTTTCCGCTGCAATTATTGTGAATATCGCGAGGTTTTTCGTTATTTACCTTCATTCTCAATTCTACTTCCGGTTTAAACGGATAGTGAGGGCCGCACTTTAAAGCTCCTTCGTCAAGCCCGATTTTTTTTAATATTCCCGTTACGGTTTTTATATGAAAATCTTCGCCTGAATGGGAGGCACAGATTTGAGCTATTTCTTCATGGCTTAGATTGAACTTTTTCTTGGCACCCAATGAAAGAGGCACCATAGCCTGAATAAGTTTTGCACTTGAGCGCGGAAAGGAAACTTCCTTTGGGTCTCCTGCCGAGTATACAATCTTGCCGTCCTTATCGACTACGGCGATTGAACCGAATGTATAAAGGTCTTCAATTTTGCCCCTATAAGATTTTAAAAGTATTTCCATTTTGGTCTCCTATTGGTGTATAAGGTTTATGAATTCTATTATAGTTTATGCATATAGTCAATAGCAATTATATGCAAAATTCTATTGTTGATAATATAAAATTGATGGTTGAATAAAGCCTTACTCCCTATAAGCCTCTGTAAAGTTTTTTATAATATGCATTGGTTTTCATTAAAACCTCATGGGGAGCAAAGCCGTAGATTTGGAATTCGACTTTTGCATCTATATCAGTGATTGAAACTATTGGAATATTGTTTATCTTTATGCTTGTACTTGTATTAAGGAATCTGTCCGGTTGCTGTGATGCTTTTGTATGTAAATTCAAAATGATATTCTGCCAAATCTCTTCTTCTAAAAATATTTAATGTCAGGTTGAAGCGGGTGTTAGATTTTTATTAAACTATATTTTGTTTTAATTGCTTCAAGAAAATCATCATAAAGAATTACCTGAACATTCTTTAACGCACTAGAAAGAAGTCTAAAACTTTTAATACTTTTTGGATTTGTTAATAAAGTTCTCCGGCTAATTAGGACAAAACCTCTTGGTCTTATAATTTTAAGATCTAATCCCTCTTCCTTAAAATTAGCAATCAATGCATTTGCGTTGTTTTCCATTTCATAAATATATTTTTCAACCTGTGCTATTGCTTTAGATGCATCTTCTGACCAATAATAATTATCATGACTTTTGTCATATTTAATACATTCAAAATCCGGTCTTTTAATTTCAAATATATCTACAAATTGAAATTGATCGATCAATAAAAAATCAGGTAATGTGATTTTAGTTGATATGTTACTTTTTTCTATAAGTTGAATATATGAAGAATTAAAAAACAACATATTTTCTTTTAGAAAAGTTTGCCAATCACTTTCTTTTTGTGTTTTTTTTGCTAATAAGTTTTCATACTGTTTAATTATTGATGTCAATTTTATTTTCGTTGCTTTATTCTTTATGTCTGTAAATAAAAGTTTATCAAGTACGGTTCTATTAATTGTTGTAGATTTATCCATTAGGGACGGTATAATCTTTGCTATTTCTTGAATATCTTGGATAGAGAGATTGCTGATAATATCTTTTGTTTGTAATGCTTTACTAATTGTATTTTTAATATATTGTGATTTATTATTGACGGGGAATATTTTAGGGAATAATCGACTTAATCCTTGTGAGCTTATTTCTTTTAATCGAAAAGAGTTTTCACGATAAATTTCATTACAGGAGGCAAGATATTCTTCATAATCATTCTTTGCAATCGAAATACTAGTACGCTTTGTTTTTTTTGTTATTTTTGTTTCAACTGAATCTGACACCGTAATTGATTCTATTTCTCCAAAGGTTTCTGCTAATGTATAATAAAAAGGCTTCATTGCTCGAGCAAAACCAAATCCATTCGAATTCAACGATGTTGGTTTTTTTGTATATCCTGAAAAAATAAGTTTTTTGATTACTTTTCCCTGTGCGCCTTTTGGATTAAAAACATATTCATAGTATTTATTATCACGATCTACTTTCCAAACAATAATACCTTCTTTTGTTTTTTTCTCAACCGTCATTTTTTCTCCTTTGCACTACGAATGTGGTGTTAATCTAACATTCGTTTAACCTGCATTTGCGGCTCGTCCGCAATGTCAGCTTGAAGCGGGTATTAGGACAATCTACCAATCTCTCACTAAATTTTTTTCAGAATCCTTCATTCTTCCAAAAACTGCAAGAATGAAATCTATGCTGTTTACAAGCACTGATATACTTACAAAACAGATTAATAATATAATAAATACGCTTCTATCTATAAGAAGAAGTGAATACCAATAGCGAAAAATCAAAAAAAATTCAGTAACAATAATCAATCCAAGTAATAATTTTCCAATACCTATTACCGTTCGTCCTATATAGAATCTATCAATTCCTAAAAAACCTAAAAATGCAGAATAAAGTATTAAAGAAGTTCTGCTTTTTGGTGAAATTCTTTTATCATTTTTTATTTCCAAATATCGGCTTTCGCTCTTTACAATCATACTACCTGCTGATAAAATAAAAGAAATATTTCTTATCAGAATAAATATATATAAAATGGAATTCTGTGCAGAATTAAATGCAGAAAAAAATGTAAGGTAATTTACTCCTTTCTGTGACATAGCGATAAATAAGGCGGAAACAGAAAAAGGATTATCAAATATTATTGTTATGAGAATATAAAAATAAAGTGTTAGAATTCCATACTCCCTTTCATTTGAATTACTTTTTAAACAGAAAATTCCCAGTAAAAAGAAAAAAATAAAGTTCTTAATAATTTCTTGCCATGGAATAATAAATATATCTTTATACTCATCTAATGATGACAAATATATTCCTACAATACTTTTTTGAAAAAAAATTAAAAGAATTATTGCAATAATTAAACTTAGTTCTGTCCAAAATGCAATTAATCCTGTAACTTTTGAAAACTTATTCATTAATTCTCCTGAATTTTGCACGCGTTAGGCATGTCGTCCTAACTTCCGCTTCAGCTATTCTTTATTATATAGCAAAAAATAACTTATTGCAACATAAAAATAATAGAAATTTATAAATCATATCCTGTCTATATCGCATTGAATGTCTAGACCGCCCCGGTTTAGGCCATGAGTTTAAAACCCCTTCACGGTCTTTGTCTTAGAATGAAAACAAAAGTCGCATTTTTTACCGCCCATCCCTAATGTTTCGCTCCTATCGAATTGCAATTTTTTGATATTTCCGAATACGATATGATCGCATAAACAAAATATCTCACAGATTTCCGGACAGTTAAAATAAGTACAGGTATCAAACCAAAGACACTTTAAAACATCCGTAGAATACTCTTTCACATTGTCGGCTAATGTTTTACTTATCCAAATTTCTTCACCGGTCATTCCCTTTCTCATAAAAAAACGGAACAGTTTAAAAAAGCCGGGAATAAGAAACAATGTATTCAAAATACGGTGAGCTTTTCCTGCAATATAAAAAGAATATTCTTTTACCAATTCCTTTGCCTCTTGCGCAGGAATTCCTTTGTCGATAAAAGTTTTATAGAGAGCTATGTTTGATATGATACTGCTCTTTTGCCGCTTCTTTTGTTTTTTTGTCCATGCTCCGCGATCGAGTTCCTGAATAAGAAGTTGCATTTTTTCTTTATAGGTTGTGTCTATATGATCTAATATGTGCGGCGTTAATTTTCCTGAATCAACAAAGCCTCTGCGCGAATAAAATCTTTTATATTTCATGCTTCTCTCCGATCAATCTTCCAGCCGATTGCTTCTTCACGGATACCGACAAATCTCCGGTATAGTCCGTCCTGCTGCATAAGTTCGGTATGAGTACCCTGCTGCACAATACGCCCCTCATCAAGCACAATAATTTGATCCGCTTTGCGTACTGTATTCAATCGATGTGCAATCATCAAGAGTGTTTTATTTTTAGTCAGCTCCTCTATGGCTTTTTGTAGCTCGTGTTCATTTTCAGGATCGACACTGGCAGTCACTTCGTCTAAAATAACAACAGGCGCATCCTTGAGAATTGCCCGCGCGATGGAGATACGCTGCTTTTCTCCCCCCGACAGTGTTGCTCCGTTTTCGCCGATTCTAGTTTGATACCCATCCGGCAGTGCAGAGATAAAATCATGACAGCAGGCTTTTTTTGCTGCGGCAATCACTTCGTCCATCGTTGCATCCGGCTTACCGAAACGGATATTGTTTTCTATCGTATCTTCAAATAGGTATACGTGCTGAAATACAATAGAAAAATTTTTCAAAAGACTGTCGCATGTGTAATCCTTAACATTGATACCGCCAAGTAAAATTTCACCATCGTCGACATCCCAAAAGCGAGCAATTAAATTACACAGTGTTGTTTTTCCCGAACCGGATGGACCGATAATCGCGCAGCTTGTTTTTTGCGGCACCGTAAAATTGACATTCCGTATCACTTCTTTTGTGTCATCCCTATCGTAAGAAAAAGAAATATTCCGAACCGTAATGTCATAATTATTCGGAATATGCTCCGTTCCGTTCTCGTCCAATAACGGCATATCCGATATTTCTTCCAACCGGTCAAGGGAGGCATCAACTACCCGTGCAACAGCCGCCGTACTTCCGGCAAGTTCCACAGTTGCATAAATCATAAAACTTGCGACAGTCAGCAACAAACACTTTTCCGGTGTTATGTTTTCATGCATTAAAAGATATGGAACCGTAATCAACATCGCAGCTCTAACCACTTTGAATACTGTTTGAAAAGCAGCTGCGAGTTCGGAGAAAATCTTTTCCAAAATGATATTTGCCGCTGCGCTTTCACTGATTGCTGCATCAACCGTTTTACCGGATTGCTCGCCGAGTCCGAATGCTTTTACCACTGTCATTCCTTGAATGTATTCCAAAATACCGGTTACCAGTTGTGCTTGCGCCGCCTGCCTGCGCGGTGAATATTTTTCTCCCGCAGCTTGTGTTTTTGCATAAATTAAAAACGAGATTAAAAGACCTGCGAGCATCAGCAATCCGATTCTCCATTCATAAACAAACAACCATACATTGATAACAAAGGCGTGAATAAATCCGCCTGCAACCGCTTCCAGCACCGTTACCGCACTTGTTTCGAGATCGCCGAGCGTGGTGGTAACCGCAGCGGTAATGTCTCCTAATCGATGCTCACTAAAATACCCCATCGGTGCGCGCTTTAATTTTTCACCGAGGTTCATCCGCCACTCGCTGCACATGGCAAAACTTCCCAATGTTCTATTTATGGAAGCTATATTGATAAAAACAATTTTGCCTACAACACTGAGCAGCATAATTCCGAGAGATACCCAAATCGTTTTGTACGGCATCCCATTTCCTGAAATGGCGGAAAGAATTCCGGAGAGAACCGTCAGAATTGCCATAATGGGCAGCATTTCAAAAAATGAATTACCGATGTGAAAAATAAAAGAGAGTATCAATCTTCTTTTTTCCGCACCTGAAAAATGCAACAATCGTTTAAACATATTAATCATACAATTTCTCCTAAAGCAGCGGTTGAAGTTAAACTGTTCTCCTTTTTGTCGCTTACGCTGATGTGAGCATTCCAAAGCGTGCGATACAATTCGCACGATTCCAAAAGCGATTGATGAGACCCCTCCGCTTCAATGCGTCCATGATTCATAACGATAATTTTATCCGCCATCGTGATAGTCGAAAGCCGATGCGCAATGACTATCAATGTTTTTCCTGCGACCAGTTCGCCAATAGAACGCTGAATGACAGCTTCGTTTTCGGGGTCGGTAAAAGCGGTCGCTTCATCCAGTACAATGATGGGGCTGTCTTTTAGTATTGCGCGTGCGATTGCAATGCGCTGCTTCTCTCCGCCGGAAAGATTATTCCCTCCGTCTCCTGCGACCGTATCATACCCTTGAGGAAGTGCGCTGATAAAATCGTGACAGCTTGCTTTCTTTGCAGCCTGTTCTATCTCGGCATCCGTAGCGTCCGGTTTTCCAATCCGTATATTTTCCCGAATGGATAAATGGAATAAATAATTATCCTGTGAAACATAGCCAACCCGCTCCATCACTTGCGAAAGCGGAATGTTCCGTACATCGCAGCCGCCTATCATAACCGAACCATTGCTCGCTTCCCAAAACGAGGCGATTAAGCGGGCAATGGTAGATTTTCCCGAACCGGACGGACCGACAAATGCAGTCATCCCATTCGGAACCGCTTGAAATGAAATGTCATGCAGAACTTCCGTATCGCTATATGAAAAAGACACATGCGAAAATGCAATAGTATTTTCTTTAATGGGCACAGCATTCTTCGGACGGTTCATTTCTTCCGCTTCCAACAGTTTCGCAATTTCTTTTACGGTAGAATCTACCATTGCAAGACTGTCCGTGTAACGCAGCGCCTGAATGAGCGGTGCAATAAGACCGAGCGACAAGATGATACAGGATATAAAACTTCCGGCTGATATGCTCCCATGTATGAAAAACCAACAGCCGAGCGGCAGCACACCTAATAAACTGGAAGGAGCAATTGCAATTCCTGCGGCGTAGTAGGGGTTGGTTTTTTTAAACCATTCCGCATTCGAATTCTCTCTTTCCGCTATCGCCTCAGTATATTTCCGATATGATACGGTGCTTTGATTAAAGGCTTTTATCACTTCAATGCCGCCGATGTATTCAACCGTTGCGGCATCCATATTTTTACTTGCTGTAAGAACTTTTGCATACCGTTTTTCGTAGTCCTTTATCATCCCCATATAACAAATAAGACCGAGTGGAAAAGTTGCAAAAGCGGTAAGCGCTAAGCGCCAATCAAGATAAAAGAAATAGACTAACATTAAAAAAGGAATCAGCAGATTTGCCGTCAGTTCCGGTATGATATGAGCAAGCGGTAATTCCAGTTTTTCTACCGTATCAACCAGCATTGTTTTGAATTTACCGGAGGGAGTATCCAATATAAAACCCATCGGAACGCGGGAGAGCTTTGCCGTCAGCTGCATACGGATATTTTTCAGCACGGTAAAGGCCGCACGGTGAGAACGTATCGTAGAAAGTGTCGATAGACAGAGCTGCCCAAGATACCCGGCAAGTGCAATAAGTGCCGTTACAAAAATTGCCTGTAGGGTATAATCCCGTGCGCATATCCGAATGATAAGGCGGGACACGGCAAGGTATGGAACAATTCCAGACGCAGCTCCCAAAACCGCAAAAATCACGGAACTTATTAGAAGACCCTTGCACGGTTTTGCAAGCTCCAATAAATACTGCAAAGCATTTTTTTGATTTGTATGTTCAGAGTTTTTCATTATTGTCTCCTACTAAATAAAATAGCACTGCTATTTTATTTAGTATACATAATTCTTTTTTGACTGTCAAGATAGCAACGCTATTTTTTAATTAAATATCCTTTTTCAACGGCTTTTTCCAATAATTGCAGGACAAAATTCCATATTTTTTCCGAGCCGTCTTTAATATGCATATTCTTATTTATTACCATATCATACGTTATGTTATTTTTCTTCCAAGAATAACCTTCAGACATATAATTTTGAATTATCGGTTCCAATCTATCAAAGACGGAAGCAAATTTTGCTTCATTCGTTTTTCTTTCTTCAAATTCTTCCCATAGGCTTAAAAAATATTTTTTTTGATCCGGTTCCAATAAACCGAAGATTCTATCTGCCGCTTTTTTTTCATCATTATAAGATTCATCTCTTTGTGAAGAATATAAAAAGGTATCTCCTGCATCTATTTCAACGATATCATGGATTAATAGCATTGAAATAACTTTTTCAATATTAACTTCAAAATCGGCATATTCTTTTAACAAAATACACATGATTGAAATTGTCCAAGAGTGTTCGGCATCATTTTCCAATCTTTCGGAATTAAATAATTTTGATTGCCGGAAAATATGTTTAACTTTATCTATTTCTATAATAAAATTAAGTTGATTAACTAATTTATCATTTTGATTAAAATCAATAGTGTTCATCTGTCTAAAGCTCTACAACTTCTGTTTTTGCAATTCTATCGTCTATTCTTTTTGAATCCATTTTTTTCTCCTTTCGTTTTTTATAACATTCGCTTAGCCTGCATTTGCTGCTTGCTCGTTTTGTCGATTTTGAAAACGGTATTAGACGATTATTTTATGATATACCGGCGGGAATCGGTTCTTCATAAATATAACAAAAACCTTCCAGAGGAATTGTTGTACCATCGGAGAATTCAATTTCGCAGCGGAGTTTTATCCAATAATCACCGCACTCATTTATGATAGTGTAATAATCGTTAGTTTCAGAAATGAAGAAATTTGCTGCAGGATATTTTTTTATTGTAATCGTTTTCTTACCTTTCTTCACTTCAATTTCTATGTCACCGGCGCTTTCGTTTTTGTTATGGGCATCATAAAAATGTAAGACGGCTTTTTGATTTTCCCCAGGCTTTTTATTTAGATAAATTTCCATGTCAACTGTGTCAAACGCTCTATGATAATCAGCTTTTGAAAACCGAATAATACCGTATTTTTCTTTAGAATCATTTTCTTTCGGAAGAAAAACTGCATCGTCTTCAAGTATTTTTGCATCATTCCATTTATTCCAAATGTAAGACCATTTTGTCTTATGCGGATTATTAAATATCTTTATGTATTGCAAATTTTCTATATCACCGAATGCAAGCGCACCTACATACTGAACCGATTCCGGAATTTCTATAGATTTCAGCTTAGTTCTGAAAAATGCTTGTTTTTCGATTCGCTCAAGCCCGTCGGGAAGAGTTATATTCTCCATATCTGAGGCAAGACAGAAGGTGATGGTTTTTGTAATTTTCGGCAGTACCAGAGACCTGACATTTTTTAGATTTGTAATGAAAATATTACATTCTTTATTTTTAAATGTACAATTACTCAAATCCAAATCAATAGGACCGATTTTACCTTTTTCATCACTATTACAGGCCAACATCAGATTGTGAATTTTTTCCGACGAAAGTTCATCTTGAATTTTTACGCTTATTTCCTTATTGAGATTAAGGGAGCAAAACTCTGTTACAGTTATTGCCTCATTTGTCTGAATATTCTTAGAATTTTGTGCAAATACTATTTCTCCAAAAATTATAATCAGAAAAATTAGTGTTATAAATTTTCTTTTCATTTTTTATCCTCTGTGCTGTAGGCATCAACTTAATATTCACTTGACCTGCATTTGCGGCTTGTCCTGTTTGTCAGCGTTGAAGCGGATGTTAGGCGGATTTATCTACACGGCCAGCTTTAACTCCGTAATAATTTTAGCTATTTTTACAAAATCATCATCATCGTGTAGAAGCGGAATATTATTTTCAATCGCTGTTTCTGCAATCAGCAAATCTACCGTACTACGAATTGTAAAACCTTTTCTACGGCAACGGAAATTCAACAGAGCTGCATTTTCAAATGATTGAATACCTAATCTTAACGAATACAATGGTACATCAATTAAATAAGATTTCAAAATAGCAAATTCTTTTTCGTCCTTTGCACCTTGCAGAATTTCTTGATAAATAAATTCATTGATACAAAAATGTTTTTCTTCCTCAATCAATTTTTCAAAATATGTGGTACCGACAGTTTTCCTGCCGCGAAAAAAATTGATCAACACGGAAGTATCTACTAAAATCATTGAGAACTCCGCATTGCTTTATAATCATATCCATCAGCAAACTGAATTTTACCTTTTAGATCGGCAATACTATGCTGTCTTTTTTCAGCGGGAAATTCAATTGTTTCCATGTATGAAATAACCATTCGTGCTTGTTCATTATCAAGCATTGCAAAATAATCCATCGCTTTTTTTTTAAGAGCCGTTTCTACCATCAAAAACCTCCTTATAAAAAACACGCCAATAACGTGTGAGCATAACGCATATTAGACCTACTAATATGATATACCAAGATATCAGTTTTTTCAAGCAATAAAAAACATTTTATCTCACCCTTCCGGATGCATATACTGTATTTCAATCCATCATTTTCGTGTTGTTAAAATGTCTCCAGCTGCATTTCAAGTTCATTCTTTTTTTCACCGCACAGTTCTTTGACAATCTTTCCGCCGGATAAAATCAGTACACGCGAACAGATTGTTTTGATAAACTCAATATCATGGGTGATAACGATAACAGTCTTTTTATCGTCCGCCAGCCGCTTGATTATGCGTCCTGCCTCTTGCATGCTTTTAAGATCAAGCCCGCTGGTGGGTTCATCAAAGATAAGGATGTTCTTTCCGCACAGTACACTGACCGCTACTGCAAGCCGCTGCTTTTGTCCGCCGGAAAGGGAAAGCGGATGCCTCCCTTTTAGCCGGTTAAGCGAGAGTTCCGTTAACACTTCATCGATAGCGGGATCCGGAAAATCTTTGATACCTAATCGGCATTCAGCATATACGCTGTCCGTAAAAAGCTGATGACCGACATCCTGCATCACCATATATGAACGCTCTCTCCGCATTTTTCTCGATAGGGGGTTGCCGTCAAAAGATATGCTTCCCGCTGCTTCTTGTGTAAGACCGCATAGCGTACGCGCCAATGTCGTTTTCCCCGCTCCATTTTCTCCCGTTATTGCAATAATCTCTCCTCCTGTTGTAGAAAACGAAATATCTTGTAGGACGGATGTATGCCCTAATTTGACGGTAATATCTTTTACTGCAAAGGTATGCCCGCCGAAAGATACGCTTAAATCGGGAGATACATTTACAGTCTCAGCTTTAACATCAGCAAGATTTCTACAGCGCAATTTCATACTTTTTATCTGTACTTCAGGAAGATCAACAAATGTTTTAATATCCATATCATTAGCAATCTTTCCATTTTCCATAAAAATCACCCTATCAGCTATATCCATCAAATACCATATCCGATGTTCGGCAATGACAATAGTCTTTCCCTGTAATTTGATTTTTTTAATCAGTTCGCTCAGTTCTTTGATAGAATGATAATCCATATTAGACGAAGGTTCATCCAACACAAATATTTCAGGCTCGGCAGCATACACTGAAGCAAATGCGATCTTTTGTTTTTCTCCTCCGGAAAGTTCAAAGATACTGCGTTCGCGCAAGTTTTGTATCTGTAAATCCTCGGTAACTTTTTCAAGACGGCTCAGTAATTGCTCCGGAGGAAGTCCTCGGTTTTCCAAACCGAATACGATTTCACTATCAGTATCGGTATTAAAAAACTGTGTTCTTGGATTTTGAAAGACCGTACCGACGCTATCGGAAAGCTGCGCAATATCCGCTTCCTTGCTGTTCATTCCATTTATAATTGCTTCTCCGGAAAATTCACCTTCAAAAAAATGGGGAATTAAACCGTTAATTAACCGAGTCAATGTTGTTTTACCGCAGCCTGAACCGCCGCAGAGCAGCACGCATTGCCCTTTCGGGATATGCAGAGATATATCATACAAATTATTTTCTTTTGTTCCCTTATAAGAAAAAGAAATATTCCGTAAAGTAATCAAGGAAGAACCGCTCCTTTTACAGTATTAAAAATGATAAGCACAACAAGACTCGAGTAAAGAATGAGCAGCAGTGCATCCCTCATCCGGAAACTTATGTTTTCAAGACAGCTCCTCCGTTCAAGATGATCTATTCCCCGAGTAATAGCAGCCTGTGTTATCTCGTCGGATATTTTTGACGCTGACACAAGCATCGGTACATACACATATTCCATTGTCCGTACCGGATGAAAAAGCAATCCTGCAGGAGACGCCGATATGCCCCGCAAGGACATCGCATCCTTGATAAAACCCCATTCTTCCGTCATTGTCGGAAAATAGCGCAGCGTGATCGACAATGCAATGGTAAAACCTTTCGGCAGGTGTAAGCGGCTGATTGCCGCCAAGAAAGTACTTACCTTGGTTGTCCGGATGAGAAGACTGCCGAGCATAAAACACGGAATGAGTTTGCGTATGTATACGGCAAACATATAGAGAATGCCGCCTGCCGTTACCGGGAGGTGCGGCACTAGCAGCATCGGCAGTGTCAGCAAAATGATAAAGGCCGCACCGCTTTTAAATGCAAGCCGAATATGTTTTGCCTGTAAGAGCAGCAAAAAGGGGATAAATATAAAAGCACCTTCTATCAGCATACTCTCATTCAAAAAAATCGATACACTCGTAATTGCAAGAATGAGTAATTTGGTGCGCGGATCCAAACACATTTACACAATTCCCGCCTTTTCAAAATGTTTTTTCAGCAATTTTTTTCCGATCATTCCGCCTATTATCGCACACACAACCGTTCCCGCTATCATTGCCGGAACCACCCATCGGTTAGCACCGATTGCATTAATGACTTCGGCAAAAGATGAAAAGTCTCCTTTTTTGCGCATAAACGCATCAAACTGAGCGGGCATTACTGCCATCGGTATATACGCCCCCATCGGTGCAAGTGCAAAAATACAATACGCCGTAAGGTTTTTCTTAAAAGATTTAAACTCCCCGAAAGATGCAATACCGTCTGCAATAAAACCGAAGATGATAAAAAAGACCGACATCATCCAAAACATTCCGGTAATAAAGAGCAACAATCCTGCTAAAATCCCCAAAATCGAAATTGCACCCCGTTTTGGAATTTTTGCGGTATATAGCATAAAAATACTGCCCGCAAACAATGCGACAATCATCGGCATAAACGGAAATGTAACCGGTGTCATCTGCGCAACACCGCCGATGATAAAAGCAGCCGCAAAATAAACAAGCGAGAAAACGCCGATAGAAATAAAATCCTTGGTCTGTAATGTGTTAATTTTTTTGTTTTTCATATCCTTCTCATACCAGCTTTAAAAGCCCCTCCCATCCTGAATTAAAGAAAACTGCGATTTCTTCTACATATCCCATCGCCTGTTCTCTTGGCATGTCATGTACGACGGTTTCAAATACTGCGGTAAAATAGGCACTTGTAATCATGTGATGAAGTTCATGGCTGATGCTCCCTTTGATTTTTCCCTTTTCCCGCAAGAGCCGATAATATGTTTCGGTACGCTCCACATCAAGTTCCACCAGATCATGGATATAATTTGCGTATTTTGTGCCTTCCGCGCCGCAAAGTACCAGCTTGAATTCATCAAAACGGTCATACACATAATTTACAAAGTGCCGTAAATACTCTGTCGATAAATCTCGACTTTCCGCCGTCCGCTCTTGAGGAATCAACTCAAAGTGCGCCTCTTGGGCCGCCTTAAATTGCTTGACCAGCCCGTCTGCCGCTTCGGAGACAAGGGCTTCAAACAAAGCGGCCTTATCCGCGTAATACCGAAAAATCGCACCGGTCGTTAAACCGGCTTTCTTTGCAATCGTGCGGACAGAGGCAGCGTTATAGCCTTTTTCCAAAAACTCACGCTTAGCCGTATCCAAAATCAGTTGTTTGGTATCTTCACTTTTGCTCATAAACGAACCGCCTTTGTAAATAAAATAGCAATGCTATTTTATTTAGTATACACAATTTCTTTTTGGCTGTCAAGGATAAGTTTTTTTAATTCTCCGTTATTTCAGTGATGCTTTCTGCTTGTGCAAGAGTCTGTATCTGATTGATTGTACTTGCCGTTTCCTTAATGTCGGACACAAGTTTGTTACCCATTTGTTGCACCGCGGCGGTGTTCGTATCGAATAGCTTTACAGCATCGCCTATTTTGAGGATGGTGTTATTAAATTGAGTAGATAAATTAGACAATTTATTTTTTCTTTTTATCGGCTTTACTATTGTGCGGGTTAGTACAATAGTAATAATGATTGACACTACAACCATCAAAAACCATAAAATTCTCATAGCATTTTTTAATGTCTGTATGCTGTCTGCTAATTCATGGACGGATGCTTTTGCAATATAGAATGCTTCAGCTCCCAGTATAAAACCTGCAATCAAAACCAATATACCGAAAAAAATAACAAGTTTATTCAAAATAGAAAAACTCGCCTCGCTTCGGTGATTTTCTAAGTTTACCATAATAGGCTCCCTGTCTTATTTAGAGTATTCTGATTACGATTTATAAATAGTATGCTTATAAAATATACAGTTAAGATATGATTGTATAAGATATCATATTTCTGAATTTTTTTCAAGTTGTTAAGATAAAAAAAATAAAATTTTATCAATAATGAATGATTGCTTCAGGTAAAAAGCCTATGGTTATAATCTCTGAAAAAGGTATTTGCCTAAAATACGGAAGCAAAGCTAATCCCAAACAAGTCGCTGAGCTCGTAAATAAGAGGTTTACCCTTTGATTTTATTCGTGCGGAGGGTTTAATACCCTGACGTTTGCGTCTGGGTATGTTGATTTTTAGTTCTGTGGGGAATCCTGAATGACGCTCCTAGTACTACATCAAAAATATTAAGAAAATAAATATTTCTTGTGTTAAAAAATATGTCGGGGATAATGATAAATTTATTGCTTACTGCAAAATAAAGTCCGCAGACTTCTGTAAAAAATTTTGACAGGCTAAATTGGGTAATAATTTGAGGCATAATCATCATAACGCCTCCAAAGCCTCCCGCGAGCGTCATTTCCAAATCGTTTTTTAAAGCAAATGTGTAACCGGATAAGAAACCGAAATTCCATAGAGGACCTGTAGGAGGTTCTATTTTCTTTTTTGTGTTATCATATAAGAAGGGAAAATTCAATTCATTTGTAATTAAAAAAGAGAATCCGGATTTAAATAAAAACTGTGTATCAAATTTTAAGCTGGGACCGAAAAAGACTGTATAATCGGCTTTATTTGAAGGGGAAAGATCTACACATATGCCCATACCCCCTGCAGCAGCAAAGACAAAGCGGTCAAAACCCCATTTTTTTTCATTGCGACTTGTTTTTTCTTGAATGGAATATTTTTCCTTATATGGACATTCTTCTGAAAAAAGCAAAGAAGGCTTTATAAAATATATAATAAATATTAATATAAAATATTTCTTTTTTTTCATGTATTGGATTGTGTCATATTATATATATAAATTCAAGATATAAATAAAATCCGGTTTTATGATTTTTTTCAATAATCTATTTGAAGTAAGAATTTATCTTCATTTATTTACTAAATTTCGCTTTTTTTGTATTATATAGTTCTTAGGTCATAGACCTAATAGGGAGACTCTATGAGACTTATCATCAAAAATAATTATGAAGATTGTTCAAAATGGACTGCCGATTATATCTGCAATAAAATTATCGAATTTAAACCTACAAAAGAAAAGCCCTTTGTTTTAGGGCTCCCGACAGGTTCTACTCCCTTAGGGGTTTATAAGGAACTTATAAAAAAGCACAAAGAAGGTCTTTTATCCTTTAAGCATATAGTTACCTTTAATATGGATGAATATGTAGGCTTGGAAGCCTCCCATCCTCAAAGCTATCATTATTTTATGATGGATAATTTTTTTAATCATATCGACATTGAGCCTAAAAACATTCACATCTTAAACGGAATGGCCAAAGATAAGAAAAAGGAATGTGAGGACTATGAAAAGGTTATCCTCTCTTACGGGAAAATCCATTTATTTTTAGGCGGAATAGGGGCAGACGGACACATAGCTTTTAATGAGCCCTATTCCTCATTGACTTCCCGCACAAGAGAAAAAACCTTAACGCGGGATACCATCATAATGAATTCCCGCTTTTTTGAGGGAAATGAAGACCTTGTTCCAAAGACAGCCTTGACCGTAGGCATCGGCACGATTATGGATGCCGAAGAAGTTCTTATAATGGCAACAGGGCACGCTAAGGCTGAGGCTGTTCATCAAGCCGTCGAAGGGGGGGTAAGCCATGTATGGACTGTAAGCGCTTTACAACTTCATCCTAAATCCATTATAATCTGTGATGATGCTGCAACAGATGAACTTAAAGTAAAAACCGTAAAATACTTTTTGGATATCGAAAAAGGAAAATAGGAACTAATGTATCAAGAAAACAAACACAGGCTTCAAACTATTTCGTTCTTTGTATTACTTGCAGGAATGTTGATTCTTGTGGGTAAATTATTTTTGCCATATGCAAGCGTTTTATTATGGTCGGCAGTAATTTATGTTTTGGTAAGGCCCTTATATAATAAGATACTATCCAGGATGAATAAAGAGAAAAAAACTTTCCCGATAAAAAAAAGATTGCTTGCAGGCAGTTTTGCAATAATAACGGTTCTAGTTGTGGCAGGTGTTTTGTTTTTTGTGGTGATAAAAATATTCGGGCAAGGAAAAATCCTTGTTCAAAATATTCAAAGCTTTTTAGAAAACATAAATAATTCGGAATCGGGTTTTTCAAAAAACGATATAGCCGCAGCCGTAAACCGTTTATCTATGGGAACGGTAGATATTTCCAACCTTGATTTGCAAAAAGAATTTTTAAGTCTTTTATCTTCTTCTTCGGATAAAATATTGCGGTATGCAACAAGCCTTGTAAAAAATGCCGGTTCGTTTTTTTTATCCCTTGTTTTTTTTGCCTTTGCTCTTTACTTTTTTTATGTAGACGGAGCTTATCTTTTCAGTTTGTTAAAACATGCCATTCCTATAGAGAATGAAACATCAAATAAACTTTTTTCTAAAATAGGCGAAATTACAACCAATCTTTTTAAGGGACTTTTTTTGGTTTCGTTTTATCAAGGTCTTGCATCTTTTATAGTTTATCTTATATTCGGTGTGCAAAGTGCATTATTGCTTGCAATTCTAACCTTTTTTAGTACATTTTTACCCCTTGTCGGCTGCGGTTTAATTTGGTTTCCTGTAGGAGTAGGACTATGCTTTACGGACGGGCTTGTAAAGGGCCTTATCTTTTTGATTGTTGCAGGGTCGATAATCAGCTTTATGGATAACTTTCTACGCCCCTTCTTTTTGAAGGATAGAATAAAGATACATCCTCTTTTAATCTTTTTTTCAATGCTGGGCGGAGTGAGTATGTTTTCATTTGACGGTATTATTTTAGGACCGATGATTGTAATCTTGTTCTTTACGATTTTAGATATGGCTTTGGATATAGAAGAAAAAAAAGAAAATGAAGAAGACAGTTTTGAGCATTTAGTATAAGGAGAAAATTTATGATAACGGAAAAAACTATTTTGCCTCATAAGGCCTTGTTTAATGAAAACGGAGATATAGAAACTCACAAGCGTAAAATGATTGGAGGAAACACCACCAACCTAAACGATTTTAACAATATGAAGTATTCATGGGCCAGCGATTGGTACCGTCAGGCTATGAATAATTTTTGGATACCCGAAGAAATAAATATGACAACCGACGTACAGGACTACCGAAAATTATCTGTTCCCGAAAAAACAGCCTACGATAAAATTCTTTCTTTTTTAATTTTTTTGGACAGTATTCAGACTGCAAATCTTCCTAATGTCGGCCAATATGTAACAGCCAACGAGGTGAACCTATGCCTTACCATTCAAGCCTTTCAAGAAGCCGTTCACTCGCAAAGTTACAGTTATATGCTCGACACAATTTGTTCTCCCGAAGAACGAACTGAAATCTTATATCAATGGAAAGATGATGAACATCTTTTACGCAGAAACAAATTTATCGGCGATTTATACAACGAATTTCAAACTGACAAGAGTGCTCTTGCCTTTTTAAAAGTCTGCGTTGCAAACTATATTTTGGAAGGAGTCTATTTTTATTCAGGTTTTATGTTCTTTTATAATTTGGGAAGAAACAATAAGATGCCAGGTTCGGTTCAAGAAATCCGTTATATCAACCGAGATGAAAATACACATCTCTGGCTTTTCCGCTCGATGATACAGGAACTTCAAAAAGAAGAGCCGCAACTATTTACTCCGCAAAATGTAGAGCTTTTTAGAGCCATGATAAAGGAAGGCTGTGAACAAGAAATAGCTTGGGGAAATTATGTTATAGGAAACGATATTCCCGGGCTTAACAGTCAGATGATTACCGACTATATTCAATATTTGGGAAACCTCAGATGCGAAAACCTAGGCTTTGCACCCATTTATGAAGGGCACATGGAAGAACCCCAATCTATGAGCTGGGTCAGCCAGTACAGCAATGCGAACCTGATTAAGACCGACTTCTTTGAAGCCAAGTCCACCGCCTACGCAAAATCATCGGCGATGGTAGATGACTTATAAATTAAGAATAATATTTTATAAGATTACAAGTCCGGCTGTATAAATTAAAATAAGTTCGAACCTTTTGCTCTTTTGTGACGATATTAGTATGAAGTCTTTGGTTAAGGATTTGAAATATGGGAAATAAAATCGATTTAGAGCTTTTGATTAATCAAGCAGGCGATTCTCTTTGGCGCTTTTGTTTACGGCTTGAAAAGACAAGGCTTGATGCTGAAGACCTATATCAAGAGGCAATATTGAAAACAATTAAGCTGCAAGACAAAATAGAGCTTAACAAGAACCCTAAGGCTTTTTTATTTTCGATTGCTGTCGGAATACATAAAAATAAATTTCGTAAGTTTTTTAGAAGAATTAAACTTGCTCCTCCTTCAGACAAGGAGCTTGAATCTGTTTCTTCCCCTTATGAAATTTTACCGGAAATTGAATTAGAAAAAAAAGAATTGAAAGGAGAAATTGAAAAAGCAATTTTTTCTTTACCCGAAAAAATTAAGATAAGTGTTTTAATGTTTTATTCTGCAAATATGAGTATTGCAGATATTTCAAAACACTTAAATATACCGGAAGGTACAGTAAAGAGCAGGCTTAACAGAGGCCGCAGCATTTTAAAAACCATAATAAAGGAGAGCGGATATGGAATCAAATAATAAAACTGATATTTTTATAAGGGAAATTTTAAATACAGGCGAAAAAGCTCCTTTGCATATAAATAAAAGAATTTATACCCGCATAAATGTGCAAAACAATAACCGTTTGGATATTCCTATATTTATTATTTTAATAAATATAATTAGCTCAATTTTTTCGGGTATCATTTTTATAAACATAGGTTTAATTTTTCCTTTTTTTATATTTAAACCTTTTTTTATATTTTTAGGAATCGGAATTATAAATACCACTCTTTTTTTAAGCATTCTTTTAAAATTAAAATATAGTACAAAAGCGGTTCAATATGGATTTTAAAAGTATTGAATAATTTTATTTATGATATGGAGGAAAAAATGTTTTTTGTTTCACTTGTTACTGTTATTATTACAGTATCTACTTTTGCGCTTGTTGCCCGCATCCTTATTGCATATTGGATTTATAAAGATGCACAAGAAAGAAATGACGAACCATTGATTTGGGTTTTAATTATATTTTTTCTATCGGCAGTGCTTGGACTTGTTCTTTATCTTGTAGCGGCCCGAAAAAGTAAGAGGATAAAATGCACCTCATGCGGATTTATTCAAGCTGCCGGAATACCGTTTTGCGGCAGCTGCGGTAAACAGATGCCTCATATTTCGGATGCTGTAAATAAAAGAAACAAGGCAAATCTCCGGCCTCTTATTGCCGCCGCGGTTTTAACTCTTTTGAGTTTGATCTTTTCGATTATCTTATCTATTTATATTTTTAAATCGGCCATAGACGGTGAAATCGAAAATTTCTTTCCTGATACAAATATAGCCATTATGCAGACCCAAACTAATTTTAATAATCTATGGAAGGCTAAATTTAAATATAAAACTTCTGAGAATATCACTACCTTTACAATAAAGGAAGGTAAAAAGTTAAAATGTTTATGGAATATAGATTCAGGTAATATTTCAGTAGAAATAAGTTTAGGTGATAAGTTAATCACATTTTTTGATAATAATAAAGACGGAAATATATTAAATACCGAAATTGATATGTCTGCTTACACCGATAAAAAAATTAAAATCAAAATAAAATGCAGCAAAGCATCCGGTTCTTTTGAATTTAATGCGCGCTAGAAAATAAAAAATTCTAAGGAGTTATAAAATGAAAAGAAATATTTTGATTGTTATTTTTAGTTTGTTCTTTTTTTTAAGCTTTGCTAGCGGCTCGGAAGAAAAGAATGAGTATACGGAAAAAGATTATTATGAGGCCTTAAAGGATAATACATTTTATATAAATTTTGAAGATAAAAAATACTTGGATAGAATTTTTGAAAAGGAAGATTTAAATAATTATAATATTATCCTGATAGGAGAGAATCATGCTGTTTCAGTCAACTATATTTTAAAATTCGAATTTTTAAAATATTTCCATGAAAATTATAATTTCAATCATCTGCTTGAAGAAATTCCAATAAGTCAGGCTTTTTTAATTAATCTATATCTGGATTCCGGGAATGAAAATATTTTAAACCAAATAAAAAAGCACACATATAAAACTTATTTTTGTACCCAAGACCATTTTGATTTTTATAGAAAGTTATATAAATACAATCAAAATCAGCAACAAGAAAAACGCATAAGTATAGTTGGGGCAGATGTAGAACATCAACCGATTCTTGCTTATGCAGCTATGTATTCTATAATTAGAGAGAAAGAAGATTTAAACAGTCTTTCAGATATAAAAATTCTGTTGGAAAAACTTGTATTAAAAGGTGAAATGGATAAAGACATTTATTCCATTGCACAACAATGTGATAAATTGCTTTTTGATGAAGAAATGGGAGAAAGTCTTTTGGGTAAAAAAGACTTTCAATTATTAAAATTAATTAATGATAATATTTTAAATTGTAAAACGCTTTACGGCAGCCCGCAAAATGAATTCAATAAAAAAAGAGATAAGATGATGTATGATAATTTCCGTATCTTGGATAACGATAAAAATAAGTATTTCGGCATTTGGGGGAATTTTCATGTTTGGCAATTTCAAGTAAACGGTCTTTTACCTTTTGCATCATACATAAAAGCTAATAAATCTTACAGCGATAAAATATTATCTATTATGATTCAATATATAAACTGTATGTATGCTAATCCTCAAAGAGACTATGAACCGGAAAAAATCGAAAATAAGATGTTTTACCTTCAAGCATCTTATCAGGATAAATTGGAAAAAAATAAGGGGAATTTATATATCTATAAGCTGAATTATAAAAACTCCATCTTTAACAAAATGAATATCAATGGAAAAAAAGCAAAGCCGGGAGAAACTTTTATAACCGATCTATATCAATATTTGATAACGGTAAAAGATTCTCCCGCTTGCAAAAAGATAGATTTCACAAAACACTCAAAATAGCTGGCAGCCTTGTGAGATGGAAACAACTTATGCGCTCAATGGTTTATCTTTAGGGCTTAAATCTTTTTTAAAAAGTTTAATCACTATAAATGCGGATATAACCGTAACCAGTGTGTCTATTATTGGGGTTGAAATCCAAACTCCCCGTGTTCCAAAAAATACGGGGAGAATTAATACGGCCGGAATATAAAGTAAAAATTGGCGGGCAATTACCAGTATGCCTGCATATTTCGCTTTACCCAAAGCTTGAAAGAGGGTTAAATTGATAATCATAATTGCCGACAAAGGAAATAAAGACATAGCAAGCATTGCATTCGTTCTTCCTAAAGATATAAGCTCTTTATTTTTCAAAAAGAGACCCAAAACCTGTTCAGGTATAATTAAAAATACCAGCCAAAATATCAGTGATAAAAATAATCCGAAGCCGTAAAAAAGAAATGTTCCTTTTTTTACCCTTTCAAATTTTTGTGCTCCGAAATTGGTTCCTGCAAAGGGCTGATAGCCTTGACTTATTCCCCAAAGAGGAATAAAGGATAACATCATATATCTAAAAAAAGCACCCATCAAAATTACCTGATCTTCTCCGCCGTATCTTTTTAATGTAGAATACATAACTGCCTGCTGTAAAAGAGCAAAGACTTGCATCAACATTGCAGAAAAGCCGATTGAAAGAGTTTCTTTTACGATACTTTTTTGAAGCTTAAAGTGTTTGAATTTAACGTTTTTACTGAAGAATACGAAGTAACAAAAATTACAGATTGCAAGAACCACTTGAGATATTACGGTTGCTATAGCGGTGCCTTCAAGTCCCTTTTTTAAAACAATTACAAAGACCGCATCCAAAATAATATTTAGTACGGCACTTATACCCATCAAAAGCATGGCAAGCCCCATTCGGCCTTCTCCTCTCATAACCATGTTGGCTGCTTGACCGAAGTTTACAAAGAGAGAACCGATATATACAATTCTTAAATAGCTCACTCCCAATCGGAGCATTTCTCCTTCAGCTCCTATGAGAGCCAAAAGTTGAGGTGCAAAAATTAACCCGACTGTCATAGTTCCCAGTGAAAAAAGAAGCGTCAACAAAAGGACGTTTCCCATAATGGAATCAACAGTTTCTTGGTCGCTTCTTCCTACCGCCCGCGAAAGAACCGAAGCGGATCCTATACCTACTAAAACGGCAATGCCGTTATTTATCAGTGTAAATGTATAGGCTAAACTGACTGCTCCTAAAGCTACGCTGCTTACATATCTTCCTACGAATATTGCATCCACAAAGCTGTATAAGCTGATTACAAACATTCCGATAATGCCCGGAATGCTGAGCTCAAGCATCAACTTGAACATATTACCTGAAATTAAATGTTCTCTTTTATCCGTCATAAAAACCTCCATAACTGACGAAGTCGTCAGTTATATTATATAAAAAGAGAAAATAAAGTCAATAGCGGCTAACTAATTTTTTTATTCGATTGTAAAGCTTTTTTTTACACAAGAATAGAGAAAGTCGTGGAGCTCTCTTTTTCCCTCATCAAAAACGGTTTTGTCTTCAAAGAGTTCATAGATTATAAGGATTCCGTTAAAAAGACGGGAGTAGAGCCGTCCTGTTTTGTTTGTTTTATACTTTATTTTTTTACCGGCAAAAGCTCCTTCTTTAAACAAATGTTCCAGATTTTCGCTTATAAACTTATGAGCTTGATTTTCAAGTTTCCAAAAAAGAGTCTCATATTCTTTGTCATAGAGAATTTCGGCAAGAAACATTAGATAAAGCCGTTTTTCGGGAACATTATCAAATAGTTTTGCTTCTAAGGCTTGGGTTACAATTTCGTAAGGGTCATTAATTTTTTTTGCAGAATTAAAGATTTCTTCGTTGCGTCTGTATCGAAAATAGATTCCTTCCTGCATTATGGCAAACATTATAGCCTTCGTACTTTTAAAGTACTGATAAACCCCTCCTTTTGAAAGGCTTGTAGCGGCAACAATATCTTCCATCGTAGTATTATGAAAACCCTTTTTTAAAAACACCTTTTTTGCAGCTTCTATTATCTCATACGTCCGCTCTTCTCTTGTTTTTCGTTTAAATTTAGCCATATCTATATTATAAGGAAAAATAAAGAGGTAGACAAGAGTAGAAAGTAAAACATTCATTGACCGAAATACCTACAGTAGGAATATGTTGTGAATGCATCTTGTAACATTTGATATGTGTGATGATGAGTTTAGAGGTAAAATTCTTTTTATGCTGATGTCATGGATAAAAGATAAACATATCTTCCCTTTTTATTAAAAAAAATATAATATATTAAGAAAACTGGAGGTTTATTATGAAAGAAAAATTAATCTTTTTTTTGCTTATTGTGTTAAATTTTAGCTTAAACTCTCAAGAAATTTACGATAATTTTTATAAATTCAAAGCCGAACTGTATAACACGCCTTCGGAAAAAACGGCGGCTGCCATCGATGAACATAGGAATAAAATTGAAAAAATGCAAATTTCCGAAGAAGAAAAACTGACTCTTCAAAATTTTTTAGTTTTGGAAGAAATAAATCTTTTAAATCGAGATAAAAACAACAAAAAGAAAATATACCTTATGCTTAAAAAACAAAATGAAGAATCCGCCGCCTTTATGCAGAGCAAAAAGAATTCCAAAGCCGATAAATGGTTTTTGTTAAGTTGGGCGGATATAAAATCCAGATATATAGCTTTTTTATCGGGACAAGATATACAGAAGGAAGCTAATGATACAAAAATGCTTTATCTTGCTGCCTTAAAAAAAGATAAAAAATTTGCTCCGGCAAGTATCTCATTTGGGTTATGGCTATTCTTTGCTCCTCCTATAGTAGGCGGCGGTTATGAAAATTCTTTAAATGAAATATCAAAGGCCGTATCGAATGCAAAAAATAATTATGAAAAATACTTAGCCCTTATTTTCAGAGCTCAAGTCAACTTTGCACTTGAAAATTTCGAGCTGTCCCAAAAGGATTTAAAAGATGCTTCCATCTTAATACCTGATGAAACTTTTACACTGTTTATTGAGGAGTTAAATAAAAATGGAAAAATATTCTTTTCAAAATAGAACGCATAAATTGATAGCGGGAATTTTTCTTTTTATCGGGATCTCATCATTTTGTTTTGCCCAAGAAATTCCTGTAAAATCATCAGATTCGGATAAGATAAAAATCTTTAGTTTGGATGAGTGCGATTCTATTTTTACCGAATATTATAGAAATAATACTATCGGCGATGGAGATTTGAAAATCTTAATAGATGGAATAAAGACACTCACAGATTCTCTGGAAAAAATTCTTTTAGAGAATAAAAAAAACAGGAATATAAAAAAACAAAATGAACTTTTAATTTTATATCTCAAACATGCTGAGATTATTTCTACCATTTATAATTACGGTGGTATGAATCATCAAGCTAAGATAATAAAAAAAACAGATAAAGATTTAAAAAGATTTTTAAAATTATCCGATTTGGAAGGTGAGGTATATTTAAAATATGCAGATTACCTTTATACAAAACTTCCGCTTCCCGAAACAAAGCGCTTCAATACAATTTTAACGCTTCCGGTTTTATACAGAATGGCTCTTTTAAAAGATAAAACTAATAAGGCTGCTTTTGTAAAATTGTCATGCTGGCATGTTTCTTCAGCTGATGAGACTACATCTAATTTTAATTCTCAAATTAAAGCAACGGAAAAATATATTGAAGAATTAAATGAGGTTGATAAATTTAATGCCTATATGTGGTATTCCATATTTTACATGAAAATATATGATACAAAAAAAGGTTGGGAATGCTTTTACAAAGCAAAAAATATTTTCCCCAATCACCCGATTGTTTCCTTGCTTTATGAAAATTACAAAAAAGGAATTCTAAAGTTATGATAAATCCTGAACTTAAAGTTAAAAACTTATATAAAACTTACAGCGTTAATAGTAAAAAAATTGAAGTTACAAAAAACATTTCATTTACTGCCGAACAGGGAAGTCTGATTTGGATTTACGGCAATTCCGGAGCGGGAAAATCCACATTTTTAAATCTTATAACAGGAATAGATTATCCCGATTCGGGAGAAATAGAATGGGGAGATAAGAATATAAATAAAATGAGTAACGGTGAAAGAGCTAAATTCAGGCTTGAAAACTGCGGTCTTATTTTTCAATTTTTTGAATTAATAAAATCTCAAACTATTTTTGATAATGCTTCCATACCTTTAAAAATTCAAAAAAAATCCAAAAAAGAAATACGAGAAGCGCTTACGCCTTTGTTTGAATATTTTGATTTAAAGGATTTGATTTATAAAAAACCTAATGAGCTTTCAGGCGGAGAAAAACAAAGAGTTTCAATCGTCAGAGCTCTTTCCTGTAATCCTAAATACATTCTTGCAGATGAAATAACTTCCTCACTTGATTCGGACCGTTCAAATCAAGTTTATAAATATTTGCGCAAATACTTAAAAGAAAAAAACGGAGTAGGAATTTTTGTTTCGCATGATCCTATTATAAAAAATTATGCGGATAAAATTTATAAAATGGCCGGCGGTTCATTGAATGAAACTGACGGGGAATAAAAAAGTTTTGGAGAAAAAATGTTTTTATTAAAAAGTGCATGGGATAATATTAAATTTCACAAAAAAAGAAGTATTCTTTCCATATTGTTAATTACAATTGCATCTGCGGCAATCCTATTATATAGAGGATTTGTAGAATATTCGGAACAAGGAATGGCTATAGGTTTTATACAAGAATCAGGCCATCTTCAAGTTGCGCTTAAAGATTTTTGGAATAAAAAAAATACGGCAGATATGATACTTACAGCACACGATATGAATAAACTTAAAGATCTTTTTGATAAAACACCGGAAATAGTAAGCTCCGATGCGGTACTTAATTTTCAAGGGATAATACGAACGCAAAATTCTTCTTCAATATTTTGCGGGGCAGGGTACGATGAACCTCACTCTCTGGGATCAACCGAAGGATGTCCTGTTTTTGAGGGAGATAACAGCCTTGTTCTCGATAAAGCTTTATTTAATTCCCTCGGTTTGGATTTGGAAAATAATAATTATGTAAATATAATGTCGGCGATTGGAGAAAAGAAAATTGCGGCCGGTTCTTTTGAGGTTTCGGGAACTATAGATATCGGCACGCCTCAAAATGCCGCCGGCTTTTTAATTGCTTCTCGAAAAGATATTCTTGATTTTTTTGGAATGGAAGATGCCGCTTCATATATAAGGTTATATTTAAAAAATAATCAGGATATTGAAAAAATCGAAAATAAATTAAATTCTGTTTTTAAAGAAAATAATTTAAATTTTGATGTTAAAAACTGGAAAACTCTTAATCCCTCGTGGCAACAGGTGAGCGACTTATTTAATGCACAATTCATTGTAATAAGCGGCATCTTGTATGTTTTAATATTTACAGCACTGACACAAAGTCTTTCAGCAAGCTTTATGGAAAGAATCGGCGAATTCGGTACAATGGAAGCTATAGGCTTAAAAAAATCTATGCTTATTTCGATTTTAATTTTGGAAGTGTGTATTTTATCTTTTGCAGGTATTATCGGAGGCATTTTATTATCACAAGCAGGAAATATTATTACGCAAATGTTTGATATAAAGATGAATCCCCCGGGCTCAACTTCTTATTACTTATTAAACTTTTTTATTACGGCAGAAGCGGTAATCAAAACCCAATTTTTTATATTTTTTACGGCTCTTATTTCGGTTATATATCCGATTTATACCATTAAAAAATATAGCAGTATAAAACTTATAAATTATAATATAAGTTAATCAAAGGACTTTTAAAATGAAAAAGATTTTATGTTTGATTTTTTGTTTTATGATGACGGCAGGATTTTCTCAAAATAAAGAGGAACTTAAAAACAACAATGAAGAAGAGTCTTTAAACATTTCCAAATTTAATATTCTTCCGCATTATTTCGGATTTCCTCTTTCAGTAAAATTCGGATGGCTTTACAGACAAGATAATTTCAGTGTTTTCCCGAATACGGGAATCTTCTTTTCGGCAGACAACGGACCCGCTATAAGTTCTTCCATAGGAATGTTTGTTCAAAAAGATTTTTTTAAATGGGATATAAACGCTTTTTATGATTTTGTTCCGTTTACAATGCATAAAAAAGTTTCCGACCAAATTGTTTATGCAAGAAATAATTTTATCTTTGTTATAAACAGACTGAAAATTTCTCTCCCTGCCCGTGTGGGAAGAAGACTTGTTAATGAAATAAAATTTAAGGGAGCACAAAAGGATTTGCTGCCGAAAACAATTACCGAAATATCGCAGGGAATCAGGTTTGATGTTTATCTTGCAGATTTAGGCTATCTTAAAGCAGCAACTTCTTTTTCTTTTTTTACCGATTGGATTCCGGAAAGCCGTTTTGTTAATTACAGACTTAAATTCGATTTGCCGATAACATTTAAACTGTATTATGTTGACATAGGTTTTGTCTATACTTTTTATAATACCGATAGGATAAATTCTAAAAATATAAATGCCGCCGCCGATTACCAAATAGAAAAATCTCAAGAAGCTATGACGCGGCGCTTTTCGTTTAAAGATGTTCAAAAATATTCTTCGATGCATATTTGGGGAACTGAAATTAGATGGTACGCAGCCCGGACGGGTGTTAATTCAAACGGATTTTTTATTTCAGCCTTTGCAGATGCCGGCTTCGGCTCTAACGAAGTAAAAAAAATAAACCTTATCGCCGAGTGCGGTTTAGGCGCAGGCTATACATTATTTGATAATGTTCCTTTTACATTCCAAGCCGGGTTTAATCAAGATTTTAAACCGATCTTTTTCTTAGGAGTTGTATCCAGAATTATTCAGGGGGGTTGATGGTATTATAAAAATATTATGGAGAAAATATGAAATTAAAATGCGCTGTTTTTATTAATTTAATTATTTTATTAGTTATTCTAACTTTGAGTATTTCTTGTAGTAAGGAAGAAAAACTTCAGCCTATAAATGGAATACAAGAAGGTTCAGCTAAAAAGAGTGATGAGGCTATTGAGCTCGATTTAAAATCTTATAATCCGTTTATCTATGAGATAAACATAAGAAAGTTGAAATATACTAATATTAACAGCAATTATTATGTATTGCCTGAAACCATGAAAAAATGCAAGCAGATACATATTTTTGAAAGTTGGACTAACGAATATATATCATATTTATCCGACTTGGTTATGCAATATGATATGCCCTGTCAAGTTTATTTACCTGAAAATCAAAAGACCTTAAAGAGTTTTGCTTTATTTAATAAAAACGGTCAGGTAGTAAAATATGTATATAAATTAGGCTGCATTCCGATAGACTCATATCCTCATGATGAAGTATACACTTATTATTATAATGATAAAAATTTTATTAGCAAAGATGTTTATAAGATGGAGAATACGGATAGTGAAGTCAGGCAGCTTGTAAATGAATATGAAAAAAAACGTAAAGATAAAAAGATATTATACAATGGAAAAGAAAATAAATATACATTCGATGATATGGAACTTATTTTCAATGAAAGCGGTAAATATAAAGAAATTAAGATTTATTATCATGAAAGATCTTTTGATAAATATGAATTTATTTATGAAAATGCTATGATAAAAAAAATTAAAAAATATGATAATGATAAATTAGAATATGAGATAATTAGTGAGTATGACAACTCAGGCAAAATAAGGAAATATACAACCTCATTGGGAGGAACGGTTGAAATTTTACAATATGATGAGTACGGTAACTGGATTGAAGAAAAGTTTTTTTCTGATGGAGTTTTATTTTCTACCACATATCGAGAGATTGAGTATTGGGAGTAAGCTATGAAACAAAAACAAGTTATAATTATATTTTATATTATTGTATTAGTAATGATAATTCTTCCTGTAGGAATTTTGATTCACTGGCTGTTTTTTAAATCAGGAATAAAATCACATTTTAACGTCCAAAATCAGCAAGAAGTTACAAACGAGTATATTTATGATTTTGATAAATCGGAATATATATTTGCATCTACACAAAATGAATGGTTTGAAGTATCCAAAAATGGAAAATGGTATGATGTAAGGTTTAATGGAGGAGACGTAGATACAGATGTTATCCAACAATTTATTGAAGCCGGAAAATGTAATGAAGGCGGTAAAGAAATGACTTTATCCGCAGGTTCGATCACTATTACTGATGATGGTCTTGTTGTGATATCAGGGGATAGGTGTATCTGCTATCTTGATGTTGTAAATAAAAAAATAATTAAAATACTTCCATTAGAACATAGAGATACTGTTGCGGTAAATATAGGAGGCCGTGATATTCTTTTTTTTGACGGAGGTAATTTATATAAATACGAATTTGATTCGGATAATAAAATATTGTTATATGAAACAAAGCTTTATAAGTTTGAAATATCCGGTAAGGATCTATATAAAGATTATCCTTATGATTACGGTAAAGAAGATGGCGGCAATTATATTTTTATATCTAATTCAACGGCGTAATACCCTTATCCGTATGCTAGACCTGTTCACATCGCATATTCAAAAAAATATAATAGTATATATTATAAAACCAGAATTTCATTGAGTGATGGATTAAAAACAGCCGTCGTTTCCATGTCATTAGATGATTTTACAATTTATGTAGTCTGTTTGGATGGAGAATTTAATACTGATCTTGACGGCAATGTTTTTTATACACAAAAAAACGCATTATTCCGCCATGATGGGAATACAAGAAAATCCGAAAAAGTTTTTGAACATGATGAAACAATCAGCTGGTTTAAACTTTTTAATGACGCAATCTTTTTTATGCAAAAAAGCTCGCCAAATATAAAAGGCGTAAAGTTTCCTGAATTTAGAGTATATCATCAAAACAAGGTAAAATATGTAAAAATAAACGCAAATATTTATAGGAACTGTTGGGATATAATAAAAAACTAAACAATTAATCTCTAGCACATTTTCACAATTTATGCTATCATCTTCCTATGGCACATTGTATAGCTCCGGAAGCGGAAAAAATTTTGGATAAGGAATTTAAGGTTCTTGATAAGGGCTTTATCAGATTGGTAGACTACATGGGAACTGATGCCCGCATAGTGCAGTCAGCCCGTGTTTCTTATGGGGAAGGCACTAAAACTGTCCGTGAAGATGCCGGCTTAATAGATTATCTTTTGCGGAACAAGCACACATCTCCTTTTGAGCAAGTGGTTTTTACCTTTCATGTAAAGCTGCCCATTTTTGTAGCCCGTCAGTGGATCAGGCATAGGACTGCCCGCTTAAACGAAATTTCGGGACGGTATTCTATCTTAAAGGCCGAGTTTTATGTACCCGCCGGAAAGGATATAGCTTTGCAAAGCAGCGACAATAAGCAGGGCAGAATGAATGAGGCTGTTCCTCAAGACCTTCAAAATGAAGTTATAAATTCTTTACAAAAACAACAAGAAGAAATTTATGCAGGCTACTCTAAATTGCTTGATAAAAATATCGCGAGAGAGCTTGCCAGAATAAACCTCCCCCTTTCCACTTATACCGAATGGTATTGGCAAATAGACTTGCATAATCTTTTTCACTTTTTGCGGCTGCGTATGGATGCTCATGCGCAAAAAGAAATCAGAGACTATGCCGAAGTAATGTTTGAGATTTGTAAAACCGTAACCCCCCTCGCTTGTGTTTCTTTTGAGCGGCATGAAAAAAACGGCGTAAACTTTTCGGCAGAAGAACTTGAAGCTATCCGTAATTTGATAGCCGGAAAAGACAGCGGTTTACACGGAAAAGAGCTTGAACGTTTTAACGAAAAACTTAAAAGCGGAAGACAAGTATAAGGCACAGCAAAATGAGAAAGCGTGATAATTTTGTCTTTGCGGCTTTCGCTTTAAGCCTTATACTTTTATTTTTACAGCAATTTTATTTTAAAAACACGCCTGCAAGTATTATCCATGCAATAGATATTTTGATTCTTCTATTCGTTATTTCAGAAACTTTTTTTGCCGTCCGTCAGGAAAAGTATATACGCAAATACTTTCAAAATAATCTTGTAGATTTTTTAGCCGTACTTATTTTTGCCTTAACTTTTATTATATTTAAAATACAAATAGGTTTTAAAAATATTTCTGAAGAGCTAAGTATTGTTTTTGATATTTTTAAAAATATCTTTTTGTTTGGAAAAATAATTAGATTGATAAGCAAACGAGCAGGATTAACTGCAAAAATTATTTCAAACCCTGCCCGTACTTTGATTATTTCATTTTTTATGGTAATAATCATCGGCAGTTTTTTACTTATGCTTCCTGCAGCATCTGCAAAAGAGTCTCCCTTAAATTTTTTAACGGCACTTTTTACATCTGCTTCTGCCGTATGCGTTACGGGTTTAAGTGTTATAGATGTTTCTTCCGAACTTACCATAGCAGGAAAATTTATTCTGATTGTTTTAATTCAAGTAGGCGGTTTAGGCATAATGGTTTTTTCATTTTTCGGAATGCTTGCCTTCCGAAAAAAAATGACGGTCAGTGAAAAGCTCACAATTTCTTATATGGTCAGTGAAGATGACATGTCAAACCTTTTTAAAACATTAAGAGTTATCGTTTTATCTACATTCTTTATAGAAGCCCTAAGTGCAGTATTTTTATTTATAGGATTTTCACGCATTTTAGGATTCAATCTTAAAACCTTGGGCTTTGCATTATTTCATGCAATATCCGCATTTTGTAATGCGGGTTTTGCTCTTTTTTCAAACAACTTGGAATCTTTTACCTCCGATATTATTATCAGTTTAACAATAGGCTTTACCATAATTTTAGGCGGAATAAGTTTTGCAGTTATTTATGATGTTTTAGCTAAGGTCAAGACAGATATAAAAAATAAATTTTTAAAGAAAAAAAAGACCGATTATTTAATTTCGGTAAATACAAAAATGATTTTAAGCCTTACGGTTTTTATTCTTTTTATTTCTTTTGCTCTTTTTTATTTACTTGAACATCGAAATACTATGAAAGAGATGTCTTTGGGAACTCAATACCTTGCAAGTTTTTTTCAAGCTATAACATTGCGTACCGCAGGTTTTTCTACGGTTTCCTTCCTTAATTTAACAAATGCAAGCTTGCTTTTTATGATATTCATAATGTTCATGGGAGGAGCTGCAGGAAGTACAGCCGGAGGGATAAAGCTGAACACAATTGCAGTAGTCTTTGCTTTTTTTAAATCTTTTTTAAAAAATCAAAAAACGGTTGTAATTAAAAATGTTTCGGTGCCTGAAGAACAAGTAAAAAAAGCTTTTTTAATTTTCGGTTTTGGGCTTGCGGCAATTTCAGTTGGAATTTTTTTATTAACAATTACCGAAAGCCTTCCTTTTTTAGTATTATTGTTTGAAACCGTTTCGGCCTTTGCAACAGTAGGTCTTTCTACAGGAATAACGGCAGCTCTTTCACCGGCAGGTAAAATAGTAATAATAATCTTAATGTTTATCGGAAGGGTCGGCCCCTTAACTTTTTTAACTGCGGCCGGTAAAAAACAAAAAAATGATGATATAGAATATCCTTATGGAAATATAGCAATAGGATAATGGGAGAAAAATATATGGAAACAAATAAAAACTTTGCAGTCATAGGTTTGGGAGAATTCGGTTCAAGAATTTGTGAAGTTCTTGTAGACGGAGGTGCTTCAGTAGTCGCTTTTGATCATGACATTCAAGCCGTCGAAAGAATAAAAAAAATCGTTCCGGCAGCAATGCTTGTAGAAACTACAAATGAAGAAGCTCTTTTAAAAGCCCCCTTAGATGATGTGGAAGTCGCCATAGTCGCCATCGGCAATAATATAGAAGCAAGCGTTTTAACTACAACTCTTTTAAAACAAAGAGATATTCCCTATGTTTTAGCGCGTGCCGTTTCACCTCTCCATGCAACCGTTCTAAGAAGGGTCGGAGCAAACGAAGTTTTAAATATCGAAATATCGGCTGCAACAAGAATTGCGAGACGGCTTATTTCTCCCGATGTAATGGATTCAATTACGGTTACAAAAGATTTTTCGATAAGAGAAATTATTGTACCGAAATTTTTTATAGGAAAAACCGTCGGGGCTCTTGCTCTAAAAGAAAAATTCAATATTACTTTGATTGCTCTTGTTAGAATGGATTTGGATATAGATTCTGTCGGCAACCCTGTCAAACAGGAAGCTATGCACTATCCTGAAGACGATTTTGAGTTGAGAGAGGGCGATAAACTTTTTTTGATAGGCTCAAATATAAAGCTTGAAGAATTTAGAAATATGTAACGGAGCAAATATGATTTTTATTGAAAAAAAACTATTGTTTATAAGTTTAGCTGTCTCATTTGTTTTTATGATAATAACATCTTTTTGGGCATATAGTGTAGGTATGAAAATCCCTCTTAAAGGCGATTCCGAACTTGTCTTATTTTTGGGCTTTATATTTTCAGGTTTGCAGCTAATTATAATTATCAATATCATAATAGGTGCAATAAAAAAGAAAAAAGATTTTTTTACTTTAATGGAAACCATAAAAGCCGGAGGAATCTTATCTGAAAAAAAAGTTGCAAGATTAGGTTCTGCAGGATTTTTTTTACAAGACGCTCTTAGCGTATCCAATACAATCACTGCACAAAAGAGCTTAAAAATTGCAAGTCTTAACGGTTTGATTAAAAGTTTAGTTGACATGATAGATATTCCTGTAGCAATAGTCAACCTCAATGGAGAAATCGTAGAAGCCTCCCAAAAAATTAAAGCCGAAATAGATTACAACAAAGATTTAAATATTGCAGATATTATTCCGCAAATAGATATTCGAGAGGCCTTTAAGGAAGCCTCCATTAGTCATCTTCCCGTAGAGCAAGGCGGCAATGTTTTAATACCCGTTTTTTCAACTATAGGCGATATAACATATTTTTTAGTTGACACATCTAAGCATGGGGCTTTAACTAAATTTATCAATAACTTTATACCGCCTAAAAAAGAAGATTCTTCAAAACAAACAAAAAAAGGATTTTTTAAAATTTTAGGAAACCCTAAAAAAGTTTAAATTTACAATTTATAAATCCCGTCTAATTTTGCTTGTAGGCAAAACTCAATCATTTAATTTGTAGAAATAAGCGAGTAAAAATTATTTCCAATCTTCTATGGTTAAGTTTTTTATACGGCAGAATTCTTTTGTATTGTCGGTAACAAGAATTAGATTTTTCGCTAGTGCCTGTGCTGCTATCAACATATCATAGGCTCCTATAATTTTCCCTTCATTTTTTAGGGTAGTCCTTATTTTTCCGAATTCCTCGGCATCTCTATCATCAAAATTTAAAACAGAAAAAGGTGTTAAAAATTTTATTAATGATATTCTATTTCTTTCTATATATCTACTATTGTATACGCCGAACTGTAACTCTGCTACGGTAATACTTGAAATGTAAATTCCCAAGTGTTTATTCTCTTTGATTTTTTGAAGTACATTAGGACTTTTTTTATTTTTAAGAAATATACAGATATTTGTATCCAATAGGTACATTATAAACCTTTCCGATCCTGTAATTCAGGCTGGTTTCTTCCTTCCTCCATAAAATCGTCGGTAAAACCGTTTAAGCCTTCTAAAAATGTTTCCCATTCCTTGTTTTTGGGGAATAAAATAACGGACTCTCCGGCTCTGCGGATAAAAACCTCGGTTCCCGAAAAATTATATTTTTTAGGCAGCCTAACTGCTTGACTCCTGCCGTTTTGGAATAATTTTGCCGTTTCCATACTACACCCCCTTAAAATAAGTATATATCATAGTATATATTATGTCAAGAAAAGCATAATAGAAATTTTGTCATTAATATAAATCCTAATTTATAAAATTTTGGAAAATATCGTTTCGGCATCGGGCTTAAAAGAAGTTACCGATAAATTGGATAAAGGCTTAGAAACTTTGGTGTACCGAGACTTTGACGATGCAGGTTTTACCCCCTCAGGCGGAGAAGGTCAAAAAATTGCAATAGCCAGAGCCGCATACAAAAATGCCCCGATAGTTATTTTAGACGAACCGACAGCCGCTCTAGACCCGAAAGCCGAAAATAAAATCTATGAGCAGTTCGATTCTTTTTTTGCGGATAAGTGTTCTCTTTATATTTCGCATAGAATGGCGGTTACAAAATTTTCGGATAGGACTCTTGTATTCGACAATGCACACATAGTCCAAGATGGAAACCATGAAACTCTTATGAATCAAGAAGGAAAATACAAGGAGCTCTACAGCTTGCAGGCTAAGTATTATACGGATGAGGTCAATAGTCAATGATAAAAAATATTCTTTAGGCAGTCTCACTGTCCGACTTAATTTTTAAATAAATCTGAATGACTGCCTGCAAAAAGTCTTATACATCATCGTAAAAATTTACAATTTATAAACCCCGTCTAATTTTTCTTTTATTTGCGGGTCAAAGTTATGACTTATCATTATCACGGTTAAATCGGGATTTTCTATCAGCCTCTTTTCAATCTCCAAAGCGTTTTCTTTATCGAGAGAAGAAGTGCCTTCGTCGATTAAAAGAATTTTTCTGCCGTGAATGAGTGCACGGGCTATTGCTATACGCTGTCTTTGCCCGCCCGAAAAGTTTTTACCGTTTTCACTTGCGGGAGTATTAATTCCATTTTCCAAATTTTGAATCATCGGTAAAAGAGCGGATTCTTTTATAGAATTGTCTATTTTTTCATCCGGATAATTTTTGCCTAGACAAATATTTTCTTTTATAGTATCGTTAAAGATATAAACATTTTGATCAATGTACGCTACATTTTCCCGTATTTTTTCTTTATCCAGATTTAAAAGGCTAATACCGTCATATTCGATTTTACCTTCATAATCTTCCAACATTCCGTTAAGCAATTTAAAAAAAGTAGTTTTTCCGCTTCCCGATTCTCCGATTATGCCGTATTTTTTTCCGATTTCAAATTCCATATTAACATTTTTTAAAATAGGTTTTTCCGGTGTATATGCAAAATTAAGATTTGTTATTTTTATTTTATTTTTAAAAGACGGCTGTAAAAGATTTTTTGATTCGGAATTTATTTCTATGTTTTCGAATTTTTTTAAAATAGGAAAAACCGTTTTTATATTCATTCCCCTTGTGGCAATATTAGTTAAGGAGGAAAAAAGCGTGTTTGCAAGGCTATTGATTGCTATCATGGCACTTATATTTACAAGTTTATACCCGGCAAGAATACCGGTATAAATTAAGATAATCAAGCCTGCGACCATCGAAAAAAAAGCAAGCATAATTGCCGGCGTTATAACTTTTTTAGTTTGATATACGTTTTTATCTGCAAGTGCATTAGATGCTTTTTCAACTTCATTCGTAATACGATTTCTGAGGTTAAAACTGAAAAGTACATCAAAACCGCTTAAAGCATCTTTTACCTTACTTACAAAAATTTGTTTTTGAATGCTAAATTGAACTATTGCATCTGTCATTTTCTTTTGAAATAATTTCGGAACAAAAATTACGATGAAAGATAAAATTACACTTGCAGCCGCAATGCTCCAATGGATAAAAAAAAGCGGAATAAAAGCGAATAGAGCCATTGCTCCTAAATCAAGCACATCGTAAACAGCCGAAAATCCGCTCGTATTTATCGTTTGTACATCATTATTCAACCATGAAAGATAGGTTCCCGAATTTTCTTTGTTGTATACGGAATACGAACAATTTTCTAATTTTTTTGTTATGTCCTGTCTTAAAGCTGTCTGCATTTTTGATGTAACTTTTGCTTTTTCAACATTACGGGAATAATTCATAAGCAAAAGGATAATAGCCAAACCAACCTTAATTCCCATTAGTTGTAAAAAGCCGTTCATATTATTTTGAAGTAGTTTATCAAATGCAGTCATCGTAAGAAGCGGCGATATATTTGTCAAGACGGCAAATATCAAATAAATAGACATAACTGCGGCATTATGCCTCATAAATTGTTTAAAATATTTTTTCATTTTTTTCCTCCAAATTATCAGAATTGAATGTTTACAAGCTTGTAATTTCAATTTATGGTATTACAAAACAAAAGTCAAGCTAAATTTTAAAATATTTAATAAAATATTTGAAAATTCTTATATTTTTGCTTAAAATTATTATATTTTTTAATTTTTAATGTATATATTTTAATATTTTTGATGAATTCTCTTGACACCAGAAAGAATTTTTATTATCATAGAATTAAAGTTTTTATGGGGGATAGCATGATAGAGGTTATTGGAATCTGTCCCGTGTGCGGGGATAGTTTTACCGTTTCGGAGCTGCATTGCTCAAAATGCAACAGTTCGCTAAAGGGCGAGTTTGAGCTATGCGAGTTTTGCCGCCTAACAAAGGAGCAAAAATATTTTGTAAAGATGTTTTTAAAAAACCGAGGCAGCATACGCGATATGGAAAAAGAATTGGGCATTTCTTATCCGACTGTTCGGAATAAGATAGAAGAAATCAATGCGGCTCTGGGCTTATCGGATGGAAGCCTTCCGTCCGTTAATGTTTCTGAAGTCTTACAAAAAATAAAGAACGGAGAGTTATCGGTTGATTCTGCAGTTTCATTTTTAACGGGAGAGCCCGGAGAAGAAAAAATTTAGAAGAACAGCGACAACAGTTCGGTTTGAACTACAAGGAGATATTTTATGGAAAACGAAAAACTTGAAATTTTAAACATGATTAGAGACAAGGCGATTACACCCGAAGAAGGCTTAAAACTTTTGGAAGCTATCCAAAAAGAAAATGTTAAATTTGTTTTTGAAGAGCCTAAACAAAAAAAAGATAGTGAAACTATAGTAATAAGTACAAAGATTCCCTCTAAAAGTGATCCGGCGGATTTTTTAGAAAAAGCCGCCGATTCGGAAAATACGGTAAATGAAACCTTTGAAAACAAAAAGAAAAATAACATCGATATAACAATTCAGACTTCTGACGGCAAAACTCAATCATTTAATTTGTAGGAATAAGCAGCTCACTCAAATCTTTCAGCCTCTTGCAAAATTTTAGCATAAGGCGTAAAATGATACTATGATCGATACAAGCTATAAAACGATAGTAGAAAATTTTAAAGCAAAGATGGCAGAACGGATTGTGGGCCAGCAAGAACTCATAGAAGGAATTTTAACTGCGTATATCGCAGGCGGCCATGTGCTCCTTGAAGGTGTGCCCGGCCTTGCAAAAACTCTCATAGTAAAAACATTTGCAGAGCTGTCCAGCGCAAGCTTTAAGCGTATTCAATTTACGCCGGACCTTCTTCCTGCCGATTTAATAGGAACCCTGATTTATCAGCAAAGTATCGGTAAGTTCTCCGTAAGGAGGGGTCCCGTTTTTGCGAATATTGTTTTAGCCGATGAAATAAACAGAGCTCCTGCAAAGGTGCAGTCTGCACTTTTGGAAGCCATGGCCGAAGGGCAGGTTACAATAGGAGAAAATTCTTTTTCTTTACCAGCGCCTTTTTTTGTACTAGCGACACAAAACCCCATTGAACAAGAAGGTACCTATCCCCTGCCCGAAGCCGAACTTGACCGCTTTTTGTTAAAACTATTCGTTCCATATCCTTCTATCGAAGAAGAAATAAATATAGTGAATAAATTTTCAAGCCTAGGGCCGAGTCAAAACGTGGGGCAAAACCTCGGTCAAAGCTCAAATATCAATCCGGCCGAAGCCGTTTTGACACTCGAAAACTTAAAAACTCTCCGCAATGCTGTAGAACAAGTCAAGTGTTCGCCGGAAATTACAAGCTATATAGTTTCAATAATTGCAGCAACACGGCCTCTAAAAAATGTAAAGCAGGATGACTATATTCATGGGAATTACCTAAGCTATATTCTTTACGGGGCATCTCCAAGGGCCGGAATAGCTATTCAAAAATGTGCAAAGATAAAGGCTCTATTTAATGGAAGAGATTATGTAATTCCTGAAGATGTAAAAGCCGTCGCATATGCGGCTCTTAGGCATAGGCTTAAACTTTCTTATGAAGCTGCCGCAGATAATTTAACCGCTGACGATATTATTGAAAAGCTTTTGGGAATTGTGCCCCAGCCGTAAGTTTAGACACATCTGCAATAAGAGAAATAATTTTACTTGTTTCAACCTTTTCTACTTTGAAGTCGACTTCGCCTATAGTAATCAGTTCGCCTTCCTTGGGAAGGTATTCTGCCGTTTCAAGAATAAGTCCGCCTATAGTATCATTATAATCCGAGTGAAAATCGGTATTTAAAATACTATTAAGTTGAATTATAGGGACAGCTCCGGGAATTAAAATATGCGTACCGTCAACAATCTTCATTCCGCTTAAAGGATTGGTTTTTGTTTTAGAATACTCATCTTGAATAGAACCGAAGATAGCAGTACTTATATCATCAATTGTGATAAGCCCCGCAGTGGAACCGTATTCATCTATAACAAAGGCCATATTTCTTTTATTTTTGCTCATCGTTTTTATAGCCGAAAAAATATTTGCTGTTTTCGGAATAAACAGAGCCCGTCTTATAATTTTATTTATATCCATTTCCGTATTATGGCTTCTATAAAATAAAATATCTTTATAATGCACACTGCCTATTATTTTATCTTTTTCTCCCTTATAAACGGGAAGACGAGAAAACATAGTTTTACGAAAAATGCTTACCATATTTTCGAGAGATGAATTTATATCGAGGCTGACAATATCTTCTTTTTTTGTCATTATGCTTTGCAGTTTTAATTCATGGAGCCTTACAGCGCGTTTAATTAATTCATGCTCGCCCGTTTGAAAAGTCCCGTCTGCCAAACTTATATTTATAAGAGTTTCCAAATAATCTTCGGAAAGTTCGGAGTTTTGATTGTTCTGTTTTTTTGAAACAAGTTTAATAATAAAATTAGACATGAGCGAAAAAATAAAAATAAAGGGTTTTAAAAGAAGCCTTACAACCGATAAGGGTACTAAAAATGTTTTTGTAATTTCTACGGCATTATAAGCGGCTGCAGCCTTGGGTAAAATTTCAGCAAAGATAATTATAAGAACCGTTGTAATCGCAGTAGCCGCCGGAATATGCTGCTGTCCATATGTATCTATAACAAAGGCCGTTATCAAAGCCGAAGAAAGGGTGTTTACAAAATTGGTCCCTATCAGGGTTGCACTTACAATTTCGTCTTTTCTTTCAATAAGAAAAGCAAGTCTTCGGCTTTTTTTTGTCCGGCTTTTTCTTATTGCCTTATATTCGGTTCTTGTAATTGCCGTAATTGCCGTTTCGGTTGCAGAAAAAAAGAATGCGCAAAAAAGAAGAGCTATAAATTCTACTATCATTAAGGCTAATTCAAATTTCATTCTTCATCTCCCGCAATATTTACTTGCAGTTCGCTTATTCTGTTTCCTTCGGTTTTTATAACCGTGAAATTATAGTTTTCTATTTTTATTGTAGAACCTATTTGCGGAACCTCTCCGCATTTTTCCATAATAAGACCGCCTATTGTGTCATAATACTCGGAAGAAAATGAAGTTCCCAGATTTTCATTTAAATCGCTCAGCCTCATGCTGCCTAAAATAGTTTGACTAAGATTCTGAGTTGTTTCATCATTTATATTATCAAGATTGGGATCCTCTGCAGCTGCATCATCGGTATCGTATTCATCTGCTATGTTTCCGAATATCTCTTCATTTAAGTCTTCAAGAGTTGCAATACCTAAAGTTCCGCCGTATTCGTCGATAACCACAACCATATTCTGTTTTTCTTTTCTGAATATTTCCTGCAACTTTGAAAGCTCGGTATTTTCAAAAACAAGAACAGGTTTGCGTAAATATTTTTTTATATCGAATTTTTCTTTTGACTCCTGTAAGAAATCTTTTGCAGCCGCTTCCGAAAACAAAAAATCTTTAATATAAAAAATACCGATAATTTCATCTATGTCTTCTTCATAAACCGGAAACCTTGAAAATCGTGAAGAGTGAGAAAGCCCTATAATTTCTTCCGGGTTTACATCAGCTGTAAGGCCTATTATATCGGGTCTGGGCGTCATAATATTTTTTACGGTTATATCGCCGTAGCTTAATATTTTTTCGAGGACGGCTTTTTCTTCCGAGCGAAGATCTCCATGTTCTTGGCGTACATCAAAAAAATCTTTTAAGTCTGCATCGGTTAAGGCCTCATTCGATTGCAGATTTTTTACACCTAAAAATTTTAATAAGAATTTTGTAAAACCCGAAAAGAGCCATTCAAGAGGGGTAAGCACTTTAATTAAAAACAAAATAAAGCCTGAAAATTTTAAGGCGATCGGTTCGGAAAAAACCAAAGCAATTGATTTAGGAAGTATCTCTCCGAAAATTAAAATTGCAATAGTTGCAGCCGTTACTGCAATGCTTAACCCTTTAGCCCCAACAAGCTCTACCATTAAAGCCGTTAATATTACCGATATTAAAATATTTACCAGACTGTTTCCTATCAGAGAAGTTGTTAAAAACTTTTGTTTATTTTTTAAAATTTTTTCAACTCTTGCAGCCTTTTTATTTTTCTTTTCGCGTAAATATTTTATTTTCAATTTATTTACGGATAAAAAGGCTGTTTCCCCCGATGAAAACATCATCGATAAAAAAAGAAGAGTAATTAAGAGCAGAATATAAAGCCATTGCGGAGGAGGTTCGTTCATTCTATAAACACCTATTTTATACCGTAAGCCTTGCTTACCGGAATAACAAAAAGAATTCCATGCCCTTCTTTTTCTACATCGGATTTTTTTCTGATTGCTTCAACAACATTTTCAAGTTGATCGTCATCAACGATAGTTAAAACAATTTCTTTTTCGGGTTCAATCTCCATATCAAAGATAAGTTTTGTTTGATTAAGCCCAGAACCTCGTGCATGGATTATTGTTCCTCCTCTTGCTCCTGCTTCTAAAGAAGCATCAACGACTTCACTTGCTTTTCCTCTATTAACAACAGTAAATATTGCAGATTTCATAGTTTTTACCTCCTCCCGTTTAAATACGGGTTTTTCATCATCCAGGGTATTTTTAATATTAATAAAACTTAAAGGCATACGGAATGCTATACCGAAATTCTTCCGTGTAAGATTGAATTTGTTATTTAGATTATCCATAAGACCGTCCAAAACATCTCCATGTCCGGCCGTTAAAATCAATTCTTTTCTTGTTTCTTGAATTCCTAAAAAATCAAGAAGCTTACTTTTTACCGTACCGAAAGCAATCATTATTGTAGCTCCGGTAAGGCCCTTATCTTTAGCGTACTTTACGATTTTACGTGCACGCCCAAAAGGTACTAAAATAATCAGAAGGGAAAAATCTTTCATTTTTGTTCTCCTGCGCTTTTAATCTTAAATATCAATCCTAAAATTTGTAACGAAATAATAGGAGCCAATGCGACGGCAGCTATAATACCGAATCCGTCTATCAATACATTTGCCGTCGGCGTATAATCGGCAAGCCCCTGTGCAAGGGATAAAACAAAGGTTGCAGTCATGGGGCCTGAAGCAACACCTCCTGCATCAAAGGCTATACTTACAAAAAGATCCGGAACAATGATTGATAATAAAAGTGAAACTATATATCCGGGAAGTAAAATATGCCATAACTGAAATGCGGGCTCTATAATTCTAAGTAACGAAAGCATTACCGCAAAGCTGACGCCTATACATAAAAATATTAAAACTATCTTGCGGGGAATATGTCCGCTCGTTACGTTTTCTATTTGTACCGTCAAAACATAAACGGCAGGTTCGGCTAAAATAGAAACAATACCTATCAGGGCACCGATAAAAAGAATTAGAGGGCGGGTTCCTATTTCGCCGAGCCGGCTTCCCATCGCTATTCCTACATCCAAGAAGCCCGATTTTGCTCCCCACATAAATAGAAATAAACCTATCAATGTAATTATAAGACCTTTAATAATGGGAATTAAATCTTTGGCCCTCAACTTTATACTTACAAAGTTTGTAATTAAAAATATTAACGTTAAGGGTAAAAGGGATAAAAGACACTCATAAAGTACCGGCAAAAAATGTTTAGCAAAGGGATAAAATATTTGTGAGTTTATGTCTACATTGAAGACAAAATTGTCAGCGGATATTTCTTTTGTTTTCCCGAATACGCTCAAAGCCAATACCGCTAAGATTGCTCCGGCAGATGCCATACCTACAAGCCCGAATGCGTCTCTTTCGGAAGCGGCCGAGTCTTTTTTCATCTCGGAAACACCGGCTGCTAAGGCCAGAATAAAAGGCACGGTTATTGCGCCTGTAGTTGTTCCCGAAGAATCAAAGGCTATCGAAATAAATTCGGAAGACGAAAAAAGAGAGAGCAAAAATATTACGCCGTAAGAAAGAGCAAAAATGATTTTTTGAGAAATATTAAATACGGTTCTCAAAATACCGAAAACCACAAAGGCTGCAACACCGACAGAAACAACTACTATGAGTCTTAATGCCGGAATTCCGCTTTTTGTTACTGTATTTACCTGACTTGCTAAAATCTGTAAATCGGGTTCTGCGATTGAAATTAAAAAGCCGAGAGTGAAACCTCCTATAATTAAAATCAGGGCATTGTTCCTTTTTGTGATTTCTTTTCCCATTTGTAAACCGATTTTTGTAACACTCATTTCGATTCCAAACAGGAAAAAAGCCAGCCCTAATATTATGCATACACTCCCGATTAAAAATCTAATAAAGACACTGTAATCGATATGAATAAATGCAAAATTCAAGATAGTAGTCAAAATAACAATCGGTAAAACTGACATTAAGACTTCTTTAAATTTATCAATTAGAATATTCATAGCTGAATAATATTATTGACTAAATTTTGATTTTGGTCAATAGGAAGAATTATTCATAACTAAGCAGCAAAAACACGGCTTTAGATAAAAATTAATTTCTTAAGATGATGATAACCCCTTCCCTTACCGCTGAACCCTTCCTGAAGCATCTCCCTGGGCAAGAGTTAAAACTTCATCAAAAGAAACTTGGTTAAAGTCGCCGTTTATGGAGTGTTTTAAGCAAGAGGCGGCTGAAGCAAAGTCGATTTGTTTTTGAGGTTTAAAGCCTTTTAATTCTGCACAGATTAAGGCTGCAGCAAAACTGTCGCCGCCTCCCAGTCTGTCAATAACTTGCATTGTGTATTTTTTGCTAAAATAGGCTTTGCCTTTTGTATAAAGCATGGCCGACCAGTTATTTTCGCTGGCTGAGGTGGATTCTCTCAGGGTTATTCCTACTTTTTGAAAACCGAATTTTTTGCACAATTTTGCAGCAACCTCTTTATAGCCTTTTTCATTCAGCTTGCCGGAACTTACATCCGTATTTTTTGAGGTTATGCCGAAAACCTTTTCAGCGTCTTCTTCATTTGAAATACAGATATCGACAAATTCGCAGATACTGCTCATTGTTTCTTTTGCTTCATCGGGAGTCCAAAGTTTTTTGCGGTAGTTAAGGTCGCATGAAACCGTTATACCCATTGACCTTGCCGTCTTGCAGGCTTCGAGGCAAATTTCGGCAGCATTTTTACTTAAAGCGGGAGTGATCCCTGTAAAATGGAACCATGAGGCTCCTTTAAAAATTTCTTTCCAGTTAAAGTCGCTCGGAGAGGCTTCGGCAATGGCAGAATTAGCCCTATCATATATTACCTTGGAGGCACGCTGAGAAGCTCCTTTTTCTAAAAAATAGATACCTACACGCTTCCCTCCGCGGACTATGCCTGAAACATCTACCCCGTACCGGCGCAAGGAATTTACTGCCGCTTGGCCTATTTCATGGGCCGGCAGTTTTGTTATGTATGAGGGCCGCATTCCGAAGTTGGCTAAAGAAACTGCGACGTTTGCCTCCGCTCCGCCGAAAACCAATTCCAGGGCGTCGGCTTGAACAAAACGGTTAAAACCTGTGGGGGAAAGGCGAAGCATAATTTCGCCCATGGTTATAACTTTAGGTGCTTGGTTTGTTTCAGTTGAGGGTTTTGAATTGGAAGATAAGGCCGTTAAAGCCCCCGGACTTTTTTTAGGATTTCTAGCTTCTTTTACTATTTGTAATGCAATGGCAGACTCTTCTTCTATTTTTTTAAAGTCTTTTGAAGATATAAGCTCTTTTGAAACCATCCAGCTTCCGCCGCAGGCTATTACCTTTGAAAAAGCCGCATATTCCGCAATATTTTGGGCGTTTATTCCTCCGGTCGGCATAAATTTTATGTTCGGGTAAGGGGCGGAAATGGCTTTTATAAATTTTAAGCCTCCTGCAGCCTCAGCCGGAAAAAACTTGACTGTTTCAAGGCCGAAACTCATAGCTTGCTCGATTTCTCCCGCGGTGGAAACTCCCGGAATTATCGGGTAGCCTGACTTAATGCAATGCTCTACAACCTTGGGATTGAGTCCGGGGCTGACGATAAACTTGGCTCCTGCAGCGATAGCTTTGTCGGCTTGTTCCGGGGAGAGAACCGTGCCTGCTCCTACAAGAAAATCCGGAAAGTTTTTTGCAAAAACTTTAATAGCTTTTTCAGCTGCTTCCGTTCTAAATGTGATTTCGGCACAAAAAAGTCCGGCGGCAGAGAGGGCTTTCCCCAATGGAAGAGCATCTTTTTCATTGTCTAAAACAATGACAGGTACAATGCCTATTTTTTCTATTTGTTTAAAGATTTTATTCATAAAAGCCCCTTATTAAGTTTATTTTGTATTTAATATTTATATCGGGATATTTTAGCATAATTCTTATTGTTTGTCACTTAAACTACAAAAAACGATATTTTTTTTAAAAAATATGTAATAATGAGAGAGCCCTATGTTGACATAAATAAAAAAAAATGCTAAGCCTATATGTATACTAATAATTTAAGGAGTTACTAATGAAAAAAATTGCTTTAGTTTTGTTTGTTGTACTTGCTGCTATTTTAATTGCATCATGTTCAACAGTAGTACCTGTTGCAGGTGCTTCAGGCGTTGTAGGACGAAAGACCGGTGAAGCTTCTCAAGCTTTTGTTTTCGCATTCCCTTTAAAAGGTGAAGGCGGAATTGCTCAAGCTGCAAAAAATGGCGGTATCACAAAAGTAGGAACAGTTGATGTTAAAGTAAACTGGCCAGCAAGCCCTGTTATTCCCTATGTTGTCATAACTACAGTTGTTACAGGGGAATAAGCTATTATAGCTTCTACAACCTCACTAGTTTGATAGTGGGGTTGTTTTTTAATTCTATGAAAAAGTATTTTTTTGTTTTAATATCATTTTTGTTTTTGTTTTCTTCATGTATAAGTACCCTTCCTTCAGGGAAAGAAAAAGTTATTACGGCTTATATGGAATCAGGTAATATGAAATACTATATCCGTCCCGAAAAAATGGTGCTAAAGGGTGAAAAAGACACTTCAAGCCATGTAATGGCCGATTTTACCTATCAAATGAAGCAAAGAGAATATGTTTCAGATGCATATTTTAATTTTACCTTACATAATAAAGCCGATGCCTTTATTTTAAAAGCCTATTTTATTTTAGATTCTAAAGAAATTGTAGAACTTTTTGACCTTAATACTCTTGATAGAAATCTTTCTTTAGGGTATGTGCGAGTTTCCACAATCATAAAAGAAGAAAAAGTTAAAGACGTGTTGCTGGGAATTCATAAAGGGACAGCTGTATTAAAGGTGGAGCTTGATAACAATACTGAAATGGAATTTATAGCCTCGGAAAATTTAATAAGCCGTATTGAAGAAGCTTTTCATAAATAATCATAACCTATTGACAATATCCGCTATTGAGTATATGCTTTTACCTACAAGATCCTCACTTGTGGAGTAAGTGTGTGAAAAAGTTTACTCTGATTTTTATCTGTTCCCTGTTTTTAGCTTCGTGTATAAAGTCTGCCGAGCCTCTTTTAGATACTGTTGTAAAGGGTGTTTTTGATGCTGAAAATATATCTGTAGGTGATATACAAGTCCTCGAAGGTGAGTGGATTTTTATTCCAAACAAATTTGTTGACCCTCTGGAAGATTTCGGTAAATACTCCCGTTATGAGAATATAAATACATCGTGGCATAAGTATGGAGACGGGTTGTCCGTTTACGGATATGGAACCTATGCCCTAAGAATAAAAAATCTTTCTTCAGATGGTGTATACGCAATAAAAACAACAACAGTTTCTTCAGCATTTATTGCATACCTTGAAGGAAAGGAAATTTATAGAAGTGGTATTGTAGGTAATTCCCGTAAATTTGAAAAACTTGATTGGGATGCCCCGTTTATTACTCTCCCGACTTTTGGAAAGGAAGAGGTAACATTAGTTTTTCATGTTTCTAATTTTAGTGATAATAAGGCCGGCTTTTTAAAGCCCATAGAATTCGGTTTTTACTCTGACCTGTTAAATGCAAAAAATGCAAGCGTTTTAACTCTAACTATACTGGCCGGCATTCTTTTGTTGGCTGCCGCTTTTTTTATCTCTTTATTTATTTTTTATCCTAAAGAAAAGCAGTCCCTTTATTTCGGTTTGTTAGCCGCTAATTTTTGTTTAAGGATCTGCTGTTACGACGAATTTTTACTTACAACAATAATACCCGGCATTAGCGGGGAGTCGCTTTTTAGAATAGGTTATATCACTCTTCCATTGGGCATTATGTTTGCAGCATTGTTTATAAACAATCTTTTTAGCAAAATAAAAAAAAGATATTGGTTTGTTATGCTTGCTCCCGGAATATTGTACATTATCATAAATATTTTTGCTCCTATCAGACTTTCGGCCGCACTGCTTCAACATGCTCAAATTTATGTTTTATTGTTTGCCGTATATAATATAATAGTCGTCATCAGGGCTGCTTTAAAAAAAGATGCATCAGCAATCCTTTTTTTGACTGGTTTTTCAATCTTTTTAATTTTAGGTGTAAGAGATGTTTTAATTGCAAATAGGATTATACAGGGCTTTTTCCTATCACATATAGGTGTTTTGGTCTTATTGATTCCAATGGCCATTGTTGTTTTGCGTAATTTTAGAGACAGCTCTGATAGGGTTATCGGAATTACGAAGCAGATAGAAGCGACAAACGAAGCTCTTGCAAAATTTGTTCCTAACGAATTTATGAATTTTTTAAGAAAAAAACATGTCGATATTAAGTTAGGAGATAATATTTTAAAAGACATGTATATAGCCTTCATTCATTTAGGTGTTTATACAGACTTAGAAACAGAAAAAGACAGACTTGGCCTTCTTAAAATTTATAATTATACTTTGGCAAATATCAATCCTATTATTCAGGCTCATAACGGATTTATCGATAAATATTTAACTGAAGGTTTAATGGTGCTTTTTCACGGCTCGGCGGATGATGTTATAAAGTGTATGCTTGAAATTAAATCCGTAGTTCAATTTGAAAATATGGAGAGGGAAATAAGTAAATTGCCTAAAATAGACCTTGCTGTAGGTATTCATTACGGAAGGCTTATGCTTGGTACGATTGGAGAAGAAGAAAGAATGGATAGTACCGTTATATCCGATGTTGTTAATGTTGCTTCCAGACTTCATTTTTATGCTCTAAAAAAAAGAGTAAATATTTTTATCAGCGAAGTTGTTAAAAAGAATATAACAAATCTCTCTATAAATAAGGTTAAATTTGAATATAACGGCTTGGTAAGATTTAGAGGAAAAGATGAACCGGTTAGAATATATGAGGTAAAAAAATTATGACGGTAGAAAAGAAACGGTTATTTTTAGGATCTATTCCTTTTTGTTTTCTATTGATTCTTTTGTGTCTAACTAATTTGTTTAAACCTATTTATGAGCAAAAAGTCATAAATTTGGAAGTAAAAAACGGTAAAGTGAGTCTTCCTGCTAAGACCTTATCAGGGACGGCCCTTTTTTCTTTAAGCGGAGATTTCCATTATACGCCTAATCAATTTTATTCTTTAAGAAACAGCACTGAAGAATCTTATGCTAAGGTCCCCGGTGATTTTTCAAGTAAAGATTTAGGGAATGTGTTTGGTTACGGATCTTACGGTTTAGAATTATATGGTATGGATCCGGAAACTATTTATGCAATTCAAGTCCCCCTTATTTTTAGCAGCTGCAGTATTGTAATAAATGGAATGGATCTTGAAAGGCAGGGGCAGCCCGGTATAGATCGGGAAACGGAAAGACCGGGAACCAGATCTTCTCAAATAGCTTTTAGGCCCTTAAAAGATGGAACCTCCAATATAGTTATTAATGTTTCCAATTTTTTTAATAATAAAGGTTATATTTCAGGCCCGATTATTTTGGGGGAGTCCACTCAAATAGGAACAATGTTTAAAGAAGACCTGATTTTTTCCGGTATGATATTTGCCGTAACTTTTTCGGTTGCTTTATTTTTCTTTATGCTGTCATTTTTTCATAAAGATTCATCCTTTGTAATTTGGTTTGCTTTGACCTGTATGGTGCTGGCTTTGCGAGGGATTTTCTTTTATCCTTATATTTTTGATATTTTATTTCTCAATACTCCATGGTTATTTAATTTTATTATGAGGTGTGTTACCGTTCCTCTGCCTATAATTTTATTTACGATTTTTATAACTAAGGCTTTAAAATTACGATTTAAGATTCCTTATATCATTATATTATCCGTATCAATTTTATATGCAATTTCCACTATAATTCTTCCGCCTGAAGTTTCAACATTTTTATTGGGTTACTACCAAGTTTTTGCTTTGTTTTGTGTAAGTTATATTATCAGTATTGCAATAATAGGTTTGAAAAAAAAGAAAGAATTTTCCGTATGGATATTTATTGCGACATCCGTATTGTTTTTATTCGGTGTTTATGACTTATTGGTTTCTTTAAGTATTATACCGGGAGAATTTTTTATTCAGATAGGAACGGTTTTTGCAGTTATCATATTGTCGATAATGGTTTTGGATGACTATTCCGGTTCAATAAATAAAATAGAAGATCTAAGTGTAGAAATGAAGCTTATAAATAGCTCTCTTATTCGGTTTGTGCCGGATCAAATTGTAGAACTTTTAAATAAAAAATCCATAACGGATGTCAAACTGGGAGATAGTGTTGAGCTTACAATGCCCATCCTTTCGATAGATATCCGTTCCTTTACCCGTACTTCAGAAAAACTTGCCCCGAATCAAGTTTTTGAATTATTGAATGAGTATTTTGCATTGGTAGCCCCAATTGTCCGGAAACATAATGGTGTAATAACAAAATATTTGGGGGATGGTTTTTTTGCATTATTTCCTGATGGAGCAAATGCAGCTCTTTCGTGCGGAATCGCTATACAAAAGGCTATTCGCGATAATAGCATTGCAGCTCCTAACTCATCCCCTATAAAAGTGGGTATAGGAATTGATATGGGGGATATTCTTTTAGGTATCATAGGTAATTCAACACGAATGGATAGTATTATTATTTCCAATTCCTACCACATCGCAGAAGTTTTGCAGGAGTCTACAAAAAAATATTGTTCCTATATGATTATTTCCGATAAAATTTATGAGGCTCTTAATGATGTTTCCGAACATTATATTAGGCCTATACGAATGGTTAAAAACTCATCGAACAAAGAAACATTTTTATATGAAGTTTATGATTGTGATGATAGTTTTATTCGTGATTTAAAGTACAGCTCTCAGGGCTGCATGGAAAATGCTTTAAAGGCTTTATCGAATGAAGGAGCTGTATCTGCAGCTAAATATTTTGATAAAGTTTTGGGCATATTTCCGGATGATCCCGTTGCTTTATATTATAAAAAAATGTTTGAAAAAATCAATGAAGAATAAATTTTATTTTAAGGAGAAATTTATGGCAAAAAAGGTTGTGATTGTAGGAGGCGTGGCAGGCGGAGCTTCTGTAGCTGCAAGAGTTAGACGCTTGGATGAAAATGCTGAAGTCATTATGTTTGAAAAAGGTCCCAATGTATCTTTTTCAAATTGTGCCTTACCCTTTTTTTTGAGCAGGATTGTTCCCGAAAGCGAGAATCTTGTTTTGATGAGTCCTGAAAAGTTTAAGAAGCAATATAATATTATTGCAAAGACCTCTCATGAGGTATTAGCTGTCGATTCATCAAAAAAAATCGTTAAGGTAAAAGACTTAAATACCGGTAAGGAATTTGAAGAATCTTACGATGTTCTAGTTCTTTCTCCGGGGGCCGCACCTGTGGTTCCGCGTTCTATAACGGGATATGATAAGCCTCATGTTTTTACCGTAAGGAATGTTGTTGACATTAAAAAACTTGATGATTATGTTAATGACAATAATGTAAAAGATATTGCGGTTATAGGGGCAGGGTTTATCGGTATTGAGGTTGCAGAAAACTTTAAGCTTGCAGGTAAAAATGTTTCTCTTGTAGAAAAACTTCCTCAGGTAATGGCTCCGTTTGATTATGATATGGCCCAAATTCTTCATAAAGAAATACATGATAAGGGCGTAAACTTAGTTTTAGGCGACGGAATAAAAGAGATAGGAGACGGTTTTATTATCCTCGAGAGCGGCAAAAAGATTGATGCCGGAGCTGTTGTTCTGTCATTGGGTGTTCGTCCTGAAGTTGCTTTAGCTCAAGGTGCAGGTGTAAAACTTGGAGATACGGGAGCTATTTTAGTAGATCATAATTATCGTACCAGTGTAGAAGATATTTATGCTGTAGGAGATGCTATTGAAGTAAGTCATTTTATAACAAAGAAGAAAACGAGACTTACTCTTGCAGGCCCCGCACAAAGACAGGCCAGAGCAGCTGCAGATGATATGTACGGCATTCCTCATCGAAACACAGGAGTTATCGGCTCTTCGGTTATCCAATGCTTTGATTATAATGCTGCGTGCACAGGTCTCAATGAAAGAGAATGTCAGGCCCAAGGAATTAATTACGATTTTGTCTATGTTATTCCCGGAGATAAGGTAGGTCTTATGCCGGATGCACATCCTCTTTTCTTTAAGCTGATTTTTGCCAAGCCTTCCGGTAAGATTTTAGGAGCACAAGCAATAGGAAAAGGAAATGTCGATAAGCGTATAGATGTTATAGCTTCATTTATTATGTTGGGCGGAACCTTGGAGGACTTAAAAGAGTTGGAGCTTTGTTATTCCCCGATGTTCGGGACTGCAAAGGATATTGTTAACCATGCAGCTCTTGTAGGCTTAAATATTTTAAACGGAGTGTATAAGCAGGTTCCAGTTACAATGGTAAGAGAGCTTGTAGAAAACAATGCTTTTATTGTTGATGTCCGCGAGCCCAAGGAATTTGAAGCGGGCCATCTTTTAAATGCCGTAAATATTCCTTTGAGTCAATTACGAGAAAGAATGAATGAGATTCCGAAAGATAAGCCTGTATATGTACATTGCCGCTCAAGCCAGAGAAGCTACAATGCTCTTTGTGCTTTAAAAGGAAAAGGATATAAGAACATAGTAAATATTATGGGTTCATTTTTAGGCATAAGTCTTTATGAATACTTTAATGACATTACTCAAAACCGAAAGCCGATAGTTACTAAATATAATTTTAGATAGGAAAAAGCTTTTGGAAGATAAAAAAATACCGGCAAAGGTAAAGGGGCTGTCAAAATTCGATGTTTTAAATCTTGTAATAGGTTCAATTATCGGATGGGGTTCTTTTATTTTGCCGGGAACTCTTTTTTTACCTAATTCGGGGGTTATAAATACCGTCCTTGGCCTTTGTATAGGTGGCCTTTTTGTTATAGTAATACAAAAGGCTTATCAGGTTATGCTTAGCAATCATGTAGGCGAGGGCGGTGAATTTTCCTATACCTTGACAAATATGGGAAAGGTACACGGTTTTGTTGTAGGCTGGTCATTGAGTCTTTGTTATTTGAGCATGATACCTTTAAATGCAACAGCTTATGTTCTTATATTGCGTAAGATTTTCGGTAAAGCGATGCTATGGGGCTATATGTATGATTTTGGCCAAACAAGTGTCTATCTTGCCGATATTCTTATAGCCTCAGCTCCGATTATAGTTTTCACTATAATCAATTTAAGAGGGCTTTCTTTAAGTGCAAAGATACAAAACATCATGAGCTCTGCGCTTGTGCTTATCGTTATAGTTTTATTTTTTATAATTTTGGGAAAAAGCGATTTAAAAGTCTTTTTCGATAATTATTTGGGCTATGATAAAATATCTTTGGCAAAAACCGCATCGATAATAGCTATAATTCCTTTTTTGTTTGTGGGCTTTGATGTAGTTCCGCAAGTGTCCTGCGATTTGGGGTTTGCTCCGTCTAAGACACATTTGCCTACGATTATTTCCATAATTTTCGGCATCTTGCTATACAGCCTTTTAAACATGATAGGAGCTTTGAGCTATGGCCCTGAAGAAGCTGCTAAGGTTGAGTGGGCAGTCGCCTCATCAGTAACAAGCAAGACCGGCTTTATCGGTTTTTTCTTTTTACTCATTGCAATTTTTTCGGCTGTTACCGGAGGTATTAACGGCTTTATGATAAGCAGCAGTAAATTGCTTGGAGCCTTGTCCAATGAAAAGCTTTCTCCGGCTTTTTTGGGTAAAAAGAACGATAAGAATTTATACCCGAATGCAATTTTGTTTATTACGGGCATAAGTTTAATAGGACCATGGATAGGACGAGAAGTAATTATTTTGATTGTGGATATGGCCTCCGTGTTGGCTGCATTGGCTTATACCTATGTGGGTATAATAGGAGTCAGAAAAGGTAAAAATTTATTTGAAAAAACAATGTGTGCTTTTTCGGGTCTTATAGGTTTGATATTTATAGGCCTTCTTTTAATTCCGGGTTCACCGGCACAGCTGACAAAGGGTTCAATGTTTTTTTTGATAGCTTGGACGTTGCTGGGTTTTCTATTTTATAGATTCGGTACCCGCCGAAAAGAAAAAGTACATAATAGTTTATAAGGAGTTTTGTATGAAAAAAATCGAAAACATTATCGGTTTTGCAGTGCTGATTTTAAGCATTGTTTTGGGTTCCGCTTTATTAAAGACGGATATGTTATTTTTTAGATGGGTTATAGGAATAGCCTTAGGCTATGTTTTAACCCGTTCATTGTTCGGCTTTGCAGGAAGTGTAAACAGAGCATATCGAACAGGCTCCACCAAACTTATGAGAGCTTTGATGTTGATGTTCGTAATTTCTGCAATTCTTACTTCTGCCTTTCTTATTTTTGGAGATGTTAAAAACTATGACCTTTGGATTAATCCTATAAACTTAGGCCTAATCTTAGGAGGCCTCCTATTCGGTTTCGGCATGAGTTATTCCTCTTGCTGTGCAACAGGAACTCTTACGGACTTGGTTACGGGTTTACCGCGAGCTCTTATTACTCTTTTATTTTTCGGAATAGGTGTTTTTGTAGGTCTTCCCATTCAGGCTAAACAGTCATGGATCAAAGATTCATTATTTAAAAGCGGAACAGGCAGCGGTGTCTTTATACCCGATTGGTTCGCTTCAAATGGAAAGGGCGGATATCTAGGAGCAATCATTGTAACAGCTTTATTTGCAGGCATTGTTGTTGTAATTTCATATATGTATGAAAGTAAAAGGAAAAAGCAAAACAAATATTCAGGTGTAGGTTCCGAAAAAGATCAGGATGCAGTAAAAGAACTTGATACACATAACTATAAATTTTTTAGTGAAACAACTTACAAAAAACTTTTTGTTGAACCTTGGTCTTTAACTATGGGGGCTGTTTTACTTTCTGTTTTGTTTACTCTTTTGATGGGTGTTACAAAGGAAGGTTGGGGCGCTTCGACTCCTTTTGGCTTTTGGTTCGGAAGACTGTTAAAGTTTTTTGGTATGAGTGTTGATTTCATTGTTGCTTTTACCGGAGGTAAACCGAAGCCTTATACAATGCCTTTCTTCGAGCATCCGGTTTTCGTTCAAAACATAGGTATTGTAGCCGGTACTGCAATATGTCTCCTTCTTGCAGGAAGCTTTACAAAAAGCTTTAAGGCGGAGTTAAAAATTAGGGTAAAAGACGTTATAGTTTTTGCAATCGGCGGTTTTGCGATGGGCTTTGGAACAAGGCTTTCAAACGGATGTAATGTCGGTGCCTTGTATACTCCAATTGCAAACTTTTCACTTTCAGGATGGATATTCTTAATTTTCCTTGTTGCCGGAGGTTTTTTAGGAAACTATACCTTAAAGTTGATTAATAAAAAGAAATAAGTTTAAGCAGAACCTCGAAGAACTGAAATTTTTCGAGGTTCTTTCAATTTCAATTTTGGTCGATTAAAGATTCGGCTAAAATTTTTAAGGCCTGCCTTGAAACATTTCCATCGATTGAAATCGCTTCTAAAAAAAGATTTTCGGGAACAACGGCTAAAAGACAGTCCGTTACAGCAATAGCCGTACCCGTTCTTTTTCCGTTTAAAAGACAGGCAAGCTCTCCGAATAAGTCGCCTTTTTCGAAATTTAAAATTTTGTTTAACCTTGTGACCCTTACGGATCCTTCTATTATGTAGTAAATTTCACTTGATTCATCTTCATAATTAAAAATAGTTTCTCCTGCTTTTATTTCTATAGCTTGTTTTCTATATTCTTTTGGCGGGCTAATAAAAAGATGCCTTAAAAGCTGATTAAAAAAACCGGGAGCATCTTCTTTTGGAAGCCTATAAAGTTGTGAGATTATAAAACTATTAAAAAACTGATTAACATACATAAACTGTGCAAAAAACACAAAGAAGAAAAAGAAAAACCAGACTTGAATTAAGACAAGTATTACATTTGTAAAAAGGCCGTATACAAATGTAAATTTGACGGTAGACCCAAAAAAAATAAAAAATATCTTTATAAAATAATAAGATATGGTGCAGGCTGCAGATGAAAGCAAAGCCGTTTTAAAAGAAGGTTTTATAGGCGGCATCAAATAATATATCAAACAGACAAATAGCTGCATAAAAATGACGGGAATAAATCTAAATAGATTTCTTAAAAGACTGAATAAATTCGGCGAAAAAACAGGTTGAGCAAAATCACTTCTAAATACCGCAGAACCTGTTATTAAAAATATAAATAGAAAAACAAGCAAGATGACAACAATTATTTCCCCTAGAATAACTATCAGGCTAGTTTTTAAAGGGGTGATTTTTATTTTCTTACGGTATACTTTTCTGATTGAATGTTGAATGGTGGCAAAAAAACGTCTGGCCATCCATAAAACAAAAATCAAAACAATAAACTCAAAAAAAGAAAAGCTGTTCACGTTCAATAAAAAATGAAAAAATCTGTCAAGATTAACCGTGTTTTGAAAAATTGAAAGAGCTCTGATAGCTTCTTTTATTTGCTGAGGGCTTTGTTTTAAGACACGGAGTAAAATAGTTAATGTTAAAATAAAAACAGGGAGAGCGGACATTAAAAAATTATATGCCCCCGCGGCCGCAGTGATTAAAAGATCATTATTTACAAAACTTACAATTGTAATATATATTTTTTGATTAAAGTCATAGAGTCCTTTTTTTTGTTCTTGAATAACTCTTGTATACCAAGCTAAAAATTTTTGACTCTTGTTTTTTTCTTTTTTCAATCAATGTCCTCCTATTTTGTATAATAATATACGACCAATTGTGTTCTGTCTCTTAAATTCAGTTTTTCGAGTATGGAAGAAACATAATTGCGGACAGTCCCTTCACTTAAACTAAGGCGGTTTGCTATTTCTTTATTATTAAGCCCATCTGCAACCAATTCCAAAACATCCGTTTCCCTGTCATTTAAGTCGTCTGAAAATTGAGAGCGGGCCGGTTTTGTTTGAGGGATTTTTGATATTATCTCCGAATCGAATACAATGCTTCCTGCACCGACTGCGTTTAATGCAGGTACCAAAGAATCTATGTTTTGTTTTAATATATAACCCTTACATCCGAAGTTAATTGCCTTTGTAATATATTCTTCATCGTTAAAGGTTGTAAGCAATAATATTTTTGCATCCTTATGTTCGGCTAGAATTTTTTCGCTTGCTTCTATTCCGGTCATATTTTCCATTCTTATATCCATTAAAAGAATATCCGGTTTATATTCATTAAAGAGGGTAATAGCTTCTCTTCCGTTTGAGCCGGTTGCAATAATATCGAAACCGTTGGCCGCTAATATGGTTTTTAAAGAGGAAACTACAAGACAATCATCATCAACTATTATTATCTTCATTGTATTTATCCTTTATTTTTGGAAATATGATATGGGTTTTAAATCCGCTTTCGGAATAAAATTTAATTATACCTCTATGTTTTTCTACAAGGTCTGCTATAACCTTTAAACCTATTCCATAATTTAGATTTTTGATTTGTTTTCCTGAAAAACCTCGCCCGTTATCTTTTATTATAAGAGAGTAAAAGCCGATGTGTTCCAGTACGCTTAAATTCAATTCGCTTGCTCCGCTGTGTTTGATGGTGTTTGAAAGGCTTTCTTTTACTATTGAAAAGATATCGTATTTTAGCTCATAAGGTATGGAGTCTACTTTATATGTTAATTGTATTTTAGGTTTTTTTGTGTTTTCAACAAGCTCTTCCAATCCTGTTTGTAAATTAAAAGAATCATTATGCATATTATGAAGACATTCTCTTATTTCGGTCATACCGTTTTCTAAAGAATTTTGTAAAATATTTAAGCTGTCTTTTACTTCTTTCTGATTTGAAATATATTTTAGTGCATTCACCTGTAAAATACCGGCACTAAGTGTGTGACCTATGGAATTATGAAGACTTCCTGAAATTCTGTTTCTTTCGGCGAGGATTAAAACTTCAGCATTTTTTAAAACCTCGTTTTCTAAAATTCGCTCTCTTTTTTTCGAATTAATTTTGCTTTCGGCAAGTTTGTCTTTTAGGCCGGTTACTTCCAATGTTTTAAGTAAATAGTTTTCCTTAACACCCGAATAGAAGAATATAATCAAAGTAAACAGAAAAAAAATAAGATCGAAATTAAAAAAAACACACAACAAAGGAAGAAATTTAAAAATAAGTGACAAGGTCTTTTGATTTTCTTCGGCTTCTAAATTCATAGCGATAAAAACGGGAGAAAAAAATGCAAGATTTCTATTGAATTCTGCTATAAATATAACAAAGACGATAAAAATAAAAGGTTTTATATTGCTGTGTATCATACCGCTCCAGAGCCCTATGGAAAAAAATATCATAAAGCATGGAATAACTATAAACGATCCGGTTTTAGAGAATACAAAAAGAGAAGAAAAAAGAACTATCAAAAAATTTTCTAAAAATAAAAGCATATAATTACAGGAGTCTCTCTATTAAAATATCTACCGTTCATTAAGTATAAAGGAAAAAGCTAAAAAAATCAATCAACAAAAAAATTAGTGTTGACTTTTGCAAAAGACTGTGCAATACTTTATTATACAATTTACATAAGGAGGTTTAATTTAAATATGTATAATATAATTGACTTGGTTAAACAAAAGGAAGCTAAGATTATTCAAATTAGGCGGGACTTACATCAGATTCCCGAATTGCAATTATCCCTTCCCAAAACTGTGGACTATGTTTGTAGGCAGCTTGATGCTATACAAATACCTTATCATAAACTTGTTGACGGCAATGCTATTGTTGCACTTATTGAGGGAAAAGAAAAGGGCAAATGTATAGCAATTAGAGCCGATATGGATGCCTTACCGATAAAAGAAAATACCGGCCTAAGTTTTTCCTCAAAGCATGAGGGTTGTATGCATGCCTGCGGCCATGACGGACACATGGCTATGGCTCTTGGAGCCTGTATGGTACTCAAGGAACTGTCATCGGAATTTAAGGGCTGTGTAAAAATTCTTTTCCAGCCGGGAGAAGAATATCCCGGAGGAGCCCTTCCCATGATCGAAGAGGGCTGTATGGAAAACCCAAAAGTTGATGCCGTTATAGGCCTTCACGCCGGTTATATTTATCCGGGTGTTGAAAAAGGAAAGATTGGTGCATGTAAGGGGCCTTTTTTTGCTGCAGCCGATAAATTCAAGATTATCATAAAAGGGTTTGGTGCTCATGGTGCTTATCCGTATCTTTCGGTAGATCCTGTTCCCATAGCCTGTGAAATAGTTTCCGGTTTACAAAAGATTATAAGCCGTGAACTTCCCCCAACTTCTCATGCCCTAATTTCCGTAGGGCAAATACATGGCGGATCAGGTTTTAATATCATACCCGATGAAGTTTTTATTGAAGGAACGGTACGTTCTGCTGATGAAAATGAACGCAGCTTCATTGCTAAAAGGATTGAAGATATTGCTTCGGGTATTTCAAAATCTTACAGAGCCGAAGCAAAAACGGTTTATGATTTTAGATATCCTGTTTTGATAAATGATAAAGGTTTTACGGAATTTTTTATTGAAAGTACAAAAGAAATTTTGGGAGAAGATTCTATTCACGAAATTTCGGTGCCTACAATGGCCGGTGAAGATATGGCCTACTTTTTGCAAAAAGCTCCGGGTACGTTTTTTGTTTTATCCAATCCTATAATACAGAAAGACGGTAGTATTTATCCTCATCACTCAGATAAATTTGATATGGATGAAAGTTTATTTTATAAGGGAACCTCTGCTGTGTTGGCCGCTGTTCTAAAATATTTGAATTTAGGCGGCTTAAAATAAAGCCTTTCACATAGTTTCTGCATGAAAATTCTTGATTTTTATGCAGAAAGACTTGACTTTTCTGCATAGAAGTGCATAATTTTTATGCAGAAAGGCGGCTTATGAGAAAATTCGATTATTCTTTTTCAAAAAATGCTTTGCTTCCGGCAGGGCTTTTGAATATTTCTTCAGGGATTGCAGAGCTTAAAAATGAGGCAAAACACAGAAAACAAGATTATGTAAAAGTTTTTACGGAACTTGAAGCAGTTGCAAGAATTCAATCTATCAAAAGCTCAAATGCACTCGAAGGTATTGTTACAAGCGATGAAAGAATAAATGCTATTGTAAATCAAAACAGTGCTCCTCTTAATCATGATGAGGCCGAAATTGCAGGTTATCGAGATTCTCTTGCTGCTATTCATTCAGCCTATAAAAATATTGATTTTACGGTTAAAGATATTTTGGATATTCATAAAATTTTAATGTCCTCGGCCGGATATGAATACGGCGGCCGGTTTAAAACTTCTAATAATTCTATAATTGAAGTAGATGCAGAGGGAAATAGGAAAATCAGATTTCAGCCTATATCTGCTGAAGAAACACCTAGGGCAATGGAACAATTGGAGCTTGCTTATCTTTCTGCACGGGATGACAGCGGTATTAATCAGTTATTATTGATACCATGTGTCATTCTCGATTTTTTATGCATTCACCCTTTTAAAGACGGAAACGGAAGAATGTCAAGGTTATTATCCTTACTTTTGTTATATAAAAACGGATATGATGTAGGTAAATATGTTTCTTTTGAGGAGCAGATAAATAATTATAAATCGTACTATTATAATTCTCTAAAAAAATCTTCATATTATTGGCATGAAAATAAAAATGAATATATCCCTTTTATCGAAAACTTTTTGTCCACCCTTTATCGATGTTATAAAGAACTTGATAAGCGGTTTGCCGTTCTTCACGGAAAAAAAGTTACAAAAACGGCCAGAGTTGAAGCCTGTGTTTTAAACAGCCTTACCCCAATTTCAAAATCTGAAATATGCAAAATTCATCCCGATATTAGCTCCACAACTGTTGAGGTTGTCTTAGGCACTATGTTAAGGGATGGATTAATCAAAATTATCGGCAGCGGCCGATCTTCAAAATATATAAGAAATAAATCCGTTCTATAATTTCGATTATAATCGAAATTATAACAAAAATCCTTATATATTTCGACTATAGTCGAAACTATAGTAAAAAATACTAATTTTATCGACTATAATCGAAATTCTTCTTGATTTTATCTTTTATTTCGACTATAATCGAAGTATAAGAGGTGACGGAATGAGCTATATTGTAAGATCCCGATATATGGAAAAAATCCGGCAGTTTACCGATAAGCCCATTATTAAGGTTCTATCCGGTATGAGACGGGTTGGAAAATCAACTATTTTACTGCTCATAAAAGATGAGGTTTTTAGCCACATACCCGATAAAAATAAAATTTATCTTAATTTTGAATCCATAGAGCTTTTTACGGTAAACAAGGCCGAAGTCTTAATTGAATACCTCAAGCCCTTAGTCAAGGACTTAACCGGAAGAATATATTTTTTCTTTGACGAAATACAGTTTGTAGAAAATTGGGAGCAGGTTATAAATGGACTGCGGGTTGATTTGGATTGCGATATTTATCTTACAGGCTCAAATTCAGGCTTGCTTTCGGGAGATCTTGCAAGTCTATTGGCCGGAAGATATGTGGAATTTGAAATTCAACCTTTCAGCTTTGGGGAATTCATAAGATGCTTTGACGGTAAGCTGCTTTCTAGGGAAGATTTGTTTTTCGCTTTTGTTAAAACAGGAGGAATGCCTTTTTTGAAGTATTTTAATTTGGAGGATGTCCCGTCTTTTAAATACTTAAATGATGTTTATAATACCGTTTTGGTTAAAGATGTTTTACAGTACAATAATATAAGGGATGTGGATATTTTTAACCGTATCCTAGATTATGCAATGGAAAACATAGGGCACACCTTTTCTGCAAACAGTATAAAAAATTATTTTAAAAATGAAAACAGAAATGTTTCGGCAGATACGGTGCTTAATTATTTGGATTATTGCAGTAAGGCTTTTATCATAAAAAAGGTGCCCCGCTACGATACTGCGGGAAAAAAGGTGCTTAAAATCGACGAAAAATACTATCTGACGGATCACGGGTTTAGGCAGGCACGAGGATTTTCCAATATGAAAGACATCGAAAGAGTGCTCGAAAATATTGTTTATATTGAACTTCGTTCCAGAGGTTATGAGGTTACAATAGGCAAGGTAAAAGACAAAGAAATTGACTTTATAGCTAAAAGAGAAAACGATGTTTCTTATTATCAAGTCGCTTATAAAATGGGAGATGAATCCACAAGGGAAAGAGAATTCGGTGTTTATAAGGCAATCAAGGATAACTTTCCCAAATATGTACTCTCCTTGGATTCTATGGATTTTACTCAGGACGGAATTATCCACAAAAACATAATCGACTTTTTGTTAGAATACGGAGCCTAAACTCTAGCCCATGTAGAGCACCTCATCGGCAAGGGCTGCCGCTTCGTCTTTGTCGTGGGTAACATAAACGGCTGTGTAGCCCAAACTTTCCTGCTTGACTCTTAATTCTTTGCGTAAGTGCAGGCGGAGGTCTGCATCGAGGGCTGAAAGGGGTTCATCAAAGAGGATGAGAGCGGGCTTTACCGCAAGGCTCCGTGCTAGAGAAACCCTTTGTTTTTCTCCACCCGAAAGAAGATCCGTTTTGCGTTTTTGTAAGGCTTCCAAATGAAAAAGCTCGACGAGGGGGGCAATGGCCTTGCGGGCTTCCTTTTTGGACATGCCTTGGGAAACCAAACCGTAGAAAATATTTTCTTCAACATTGAGATGAGGGAAGAGGGCGTAATCCTGAAAGACCATTCCGATTCCGCGTTTGCCGGGAGGAGTGTGATTGATATTTTTTCCGTCCAAAATGATTTCTCCCGAATCCGGAGGGACAAGGCCTGAGATTATTTTTAAAACCGTTGTTTTGCCGCAGCCCGAAGGCCCGAGGAGGGCAAGAGCTTTCCCCTTTTTTAATTCAAAAGAAATGGAAATATCTTTTTCGGTAAAATGTTTTTTTATGTTTTTAAGCTGTAAAAATGCTTTTTCGTTTTCCATCGGTTTCTCCTTAAATTATTTCAAGTTTCTTTTTCCTGTAAAAAGAAAACAAAGCCGGTTATAAGGCTTAAGACAACTGCAACCGCAGAAGATTCTACAAAGCGGTATGAAGAAGCATAATCGAAGATCAGCAGGGCAAGGTTATTAAAACGCGGTATGTTTAAAACTATTGGTAAGGAAGCATCTCCCGCACTTATGGCAAAGACAAAGGCTAAGGCGGAAAAGATGCCCTTCTTGCATAGAGGTACTATCACCTTAAAAAAGGCCGTTTTTTTATCCGGTGAAAGCAAGACTGCCGCATTGATAATATTTTGAGGAATGCGTAAAAGCGAGGTCTGTATTTGAGTCCACGCAAAGGGCCATGCAAGTGAGCTTTGTGCAAAGATTAAAATGAGCTCCGTTCCGTTGGGTTTTAACAAGAGCCAGCCGAAGCCCAGCATTACTGATGAAACTGCCAAGGGCAGATAGGGAACCGCGTATATTTTTCTCCGGTTATAAAAGACGGTTATGTATGCGAAGAATAAAGAAGCTATCAGGCTTACAAGGGCTGTAAGGACGCCGATTTTGATGCTTGTCCAAAGAGCCGTCCAAAAGGTTCGGGATAAAAAAATATTTTTCCACGCTTTAAAATAAAAGAATTTGTTAAAGATAGATGTATAATTTACATTATATGTAGAATGTAAAAAGATAGAAAACAATGGTGCTATTAAAAAAAGAATAATTATAAAAATAGTAAAGCTAAAAAAGATTTTTTGTCCAAAGCCTTTTATTGCAGACTTCTCCCTTATCCCCTTTAGGTTTTCGTTTTGCACCATCATCTTTTTTTGCAGGTTAGAATAGATGAGAATTAAAATTAAGGCCGCAGATATTTCGGTGAGGGCTATCTTTGCGGCAAGGTTCATATCCAATTTTGTGCGGGCTGCCTTGTAAAGTTCTACCTCTAAGGTGGTAAGGGCAATGCCTCCGAAAAGCAGGATTATTATAAAACTAAAAAAGCAAAAAAGGAAAATCAACAAAAAGGAAACGGCTATCGAATTTAAAAGAGCCGGAAAGGTTATGGTTTTAAAGATTCTAAATTTACTTGCCCCTAAAAGGAGGGCAGCATTAGGTTCATCTTCGCTTAAGCGTTCCCAAACTTGAGAAATTGTTTTCATCGCAAGGGGAAAGTTGTAGAAGCCGTGGATTATAATTACTCCCGTCATCGAAAACACAAAATTGACAGGCGGTTCATCTTGGTTTAATAAGCTCTTTAAAAAAGAATTGAGGATTCCGTTATTGCCGAAAAATATTATAAATGAAAGGGCAACGATTATTGCAGGCACGCAGAGAGGGACACTTGACAGAGCCATTAAAAATTTTCTACCCCGAAAGTTTTTTCTTGCACAAAAATAAGCGGCAGCAAAGCCTACCGTGCAGGCAAGGGCTGCGGAAAAAAAGGCCTGAGAAACCGTAAAGGCTGCAATCCTAAAAATCTGCGAAAAGTCAAAAGAGCTTTTTACTCCCGTAATATGCGAAAAATCAAAGCGTGAAGAAAATAAGGGAACAAAGCTTAAAATCAGCGGAAGAAAAAAAGAAAGCAGTACAAGAAAAAAGATAAGGCCGCCGAGCGGTAAAACAAGGCAGCCTACCTTTGATAGGCTGCTCGGCCGAGAAAGTCGGTCATATCGAGTATCTCGGCCTTGTTTTTTATTTTTGTAAAACATTGATTACGGCATTTACCGATTCAGTTTGATCTTCTGAAGGAATACGCAAAACTTTTGCAGGTTTGGGAACATCCTTATAAGAAGCAGGAAGGGCAAGCCCCTTGATAACGGGATACATAAACTGAGTTTCGGGAAGGAGGCTTTGAGCTTCTTCCGTCAGCATAAAGTCTATAAATTCCTTTGCTCCTTTAGTATTAGCTGCATTGGCGGCAATACCCATGCCTTCAATCTGAATAATATGCCCTTCTTCAAAAATCAATGGTTGAAATCGGTCTGTTTTGTCATATAAAACATGGGAGGCGAGGCTGCTTGTGTAAGAGATGGCTATGGGAGCTTCTCCGGCTGTAAAATAGCCGTAGCCCGTACTCCACTTGGGGGCCATGGCAAAGATATTCGGCTTGAGGGCCTTCCAAAAGTCAAGATACTTATCGCCAAAAACGGCCTTTGTCCACGAGACTAAACCAAGTCCTGTTGTGCTGGAACTCGGATCCAAAATAACAATCTTTTTTGCATAAGCAGGCTCGGTCAGCTCTTTTAAGGATGAGGGCTTTTTGATTTTAGCTTTTGTGTCGAACATAAAGGCAAAATAGCCGTAGTCAAAGGGGGTTAATAGCCAGTCATCGGCAATAAGAACACCTGAATCTATCTTGTCTGCGGCCGTAGGTTTGTAGGCTTTTAAAATTTTTGCCTTGCGGGCCTTTTCGATAAGGTGGTTATCTATACCGATGAGGACATCCGCTGTAGAAGCCTTGCCTTCCAATATGACCCTGTTTAAAACGCCTTCTTTGCAGATAACGTACTCAACTTCCTTGCCCGTTTTTGCCTTAAATAGCTCGGCAATTTTCGGACCCGGCCCGTAATCGGCAGCAAAGGATTTTGTTGTGTAAACTACAACCTTTGTTCCGTCAGATTCTTTTGCACCGCCTGCAAAAAGAGCGGCACAACCGATAATTAAAAAAGAGAAAATTAAAATAGAGCGTAAATGATTTTTCATATGCTCCCTCCGCCGGTATTATCCGGATCAGGTAATAGGGCATCCGTGCGGACAGCCCTTTGCGGGTATGTTCTCAGCTTGTAAAAGCACCCCGGCAATATGAGTTTAGCATAAGGAAAATAAAAAATCAAGGGGCGGAAAATTTGCGGGCATCCTCTGCACCGCTTTATAAAATGACTTTGCCGTACTCATAGTTATTTTTCTTCCCAAGTTTTTCCGGCATATTTAGGTTCTCTCTTTTGGTCTTCCGTCATATCGAGGCCAAGGGTATCGCCCGGATTCATTATGTTATCGAAGATGCCGTACTGGTATTCCACATATTCTTCCTTGTTTTTAAAAAGGCCTATAAAGATAAAGTACAAGTTTGCTCCTTGCGGATAAGTATGGGAAAGATGGGTCATGCATACCGTGTGAGGGCGAGATTTTGCAAGTCTTCCGCATCCGAAAGCCTAAATACCGAGGGAAAGCCCGATTCGTTTTGCATGATCTCACGGCAGGTCTTTTAATGGTGCTTTTTAAGGAGGCTTTTTGTTTCTTCTATCGAAGTTTGAATAGCCTTAACGGTTAGGTCAATCAGATCGGTTAAGACCTTTGTTTTATGCCTTCCCGTAAAGCTTGTTTTAAGTTTCTTTTTCTTCATAATCCTAACTTACACCTTAAATTTAGAAACCTCGTTTGCCAAATTCTCAATACTTTGCTTATTTTTTTGACTTATTGCGTTTACTTCCTGTACGGCGTTGCTGATTTGCACGGCACCGGAGGCCATCTCGTTCATGCTGTCGGTAATGACGCGCGTCAGCTCATCGAGTTTTTGCATCTCCTGAGCAACATTCTCACCGCCGCGGAGCATCTCGGCAGAGCCGTCGTTGACTTGGTTGGTTACCGTGTTTATGTCGCGAATAGCCGATAAAACTTCTTTACTGCCGTTTTCCTGTTCACGCATAGCATTCATTAGGTTTTGACTCATAGTCTTTACCTGCTCGGAAAGGGCGAAAATGGCATTGAACTTTTCTTCTGCCGTTTTTGAAGAGGCTGAAAGAGCTTCAATTTCGCCTGAGAGAACTTTGAGGGTAGAAGTAATGGTTTTGCCCTGAGTGCTTGATTCTTCTGCGAGCTTTCGGATTTCGTCGGCAACAACGGCAAAGCCTTTTCCCGCTTCTCCTGCGTGGGCGGCTTCGATTGCGGCGTTCATCGCCAAAAGGTTGGTCTGCGAGGCGATGTGCTGGATAACGCTTGAGGCTTCCAATAGGCCTCCGGACTCTTCGGCTATTTTTTGCGTAACGCTGTTTGCTCCTGAAATCGTTTCCTTGCCGTCAGCCGTGGCGGAAGCAAGAGTTTTTATAACATCATCGGTTTTGCCGAGTGTCTGTGTGATTGAAGCGATATTTCCCACCATCTGTTCGATAGCGGAAGAAGACTCGGCAACGCTTGCCGCTTGATTTTCAATGCTGCCATTGAGCTGTTTTATGGTGCGGATAATTTCTTCTACTGTTGCAGCCGTTTCTGTAACACTTGCAGCTTGGGTCAAGGCTTGCTGCTTAACGCCGTCAATGTTCGCACTTATTTGGTGAACGGCACTTGCGGTTTCTGTCATGTTGGAAGCAAGCTCATTCCCGATATTTGTCATATCTTCACTGTTTTCGCCGACGGTTTTAATCGACGAGCCGATTTTTTCAATTGTTTCATTGAAGTATTCCGATAAATCGGTAACTTCGTCATTGCCGTGCACGGGCAGGCGGACGGTCAAATCACCTTCGCCTTGGGCAATATCTTTTAGAGCACCAACGACAACTTTTACGGGCTTTATCATGCGGCGGGCAACAAAAAAGACAATGATCAAACTGACTGCTAAAACACAGAACCCGATGAGAATCATTTCAAGCTTCAGTTCATTAACGGTTCCCATAAATTCTTCTTTGGGGGCCTGAACAATAACTGTCCAACCAGTGGTTTTCATAGTGGCATACGAAGCTATTTTTCTTATATCGTTGTATTCATAATATCCGACTTCGCTTTCATCTATTTCTAAGGCGTGTTGTGTAAATGTTGCTAAAGAAGTAAAGTCGCTATTAGTTTTTGCATTGTTTAAAATATTATCCTGTGATCTTACCAATTCAAAATTTTTCTGAGCGATAGTTGTTCCTGTCAAACCAAGGATATAACATTCGCCCGTTTTGCCGACAACGATATCGGAAATTTCTTCGGAAAGCTTCTGAGCAAAAAGATCGGCTGCCAATACTCCTATAACCGTACGATTGTTATCATAAATAGGAACGGCAAAAGTAAGTGAAAGGCTGCCATCGGCACGGGATAAGATAGGTTCTGTTATAAATGTTTTACCTTTAATTGCAGAGTGGAACCATTCTCGGTCCTGTACCGAGACCATCTGGCTAGCGGATACATAAGCATTTCCGGCTATATCACAAAATGTAAAGTTATGTATCAGTGGATTAAAAGCCTCTTCTGCTTTTAACAGAGCTATTTTATCTGCATAAGAGCTTGCCGGGTCCGTTAAAATGGGCATACGTGCTATACCTTCCAAAAATTGACATATAGTGTTTGCTCTACCGTCAATAATTTCAGCCGTATCTGTTGCCTTATCGATTAGGTGAGCCTCGACCTTTTCGGTTACGGCCTTCCGGGCGGTACGCACAGCTAACAGCGCTAGTATAAAACCGACTGTAAGAATAAGTAGGCCGAACACCAGTATTAGTTTGGTTCGCAGTGAAAAACGTTTTTTCATATTAATCTCCTGTAGTTTAAGGGGGATGCCCCCTTAAAAATCCCCCCAATTAGGGGTGCTTTTTTCTTTTTTCCGACAAAAGAAAGAAGCACCCCTATAACCCCGAAAAAAGAAAAGTGCGGCTTAGGGGCTATGCCCCTAAGAACCCCGCTGAAAAAGGTACATCCTGTACCTTTTTCAGCTTCGAGTTTGCGGTGCAAACTCGAACGACTATTCTGGGCGGACATCCTGTCCGCTTTTGGGGTATTCTGTATTTTTTGGATTGAATTAGTCCCAATCCAAAAAGGACATTTTGATATATAAAACGGAATATATTTTTCCGTGTTTTATGAGATAGTTGATTGTTTGTAAAAAAGTTGTGCTGTTTGCCCTTTGTAATAATCCTTTTTGCAAATAGGCGAGGCAAGTACAAGTCACAAACAAAAATTACCCGCAGGCGTGCTTTTTGCACGTCGAGGACTAATTTTTGTGAAGTAACGCAGTAATTGTCCGCATATTTGCAAAAAATTCGGGGGGGGGGGGGGGTAGTATACTCATTTTTTTTATTTTGTCTAGTAGTTTTTGAGGAAAAATTTAAATTTTTTTCTAATAAAATAACATTTTGTATCATAGCTAATATTATAGGGTAAAAAATCGGAGGTGTCAAGGGAAAATTATATCTTAGAAAAATAAAAAAGCGGCAGAGGCCTTAAAAAGACCTGTCTGCCGCTATTAGTTATAACTTAATAAGGTTCTTTAAAAGACTATACCTTCAACGATTAGTTTTTCGGAAAATAATACCTTCTTGTATTTTACAGAAAGGGTATCGTTTGATGCATTGATTTTATTTTTTACATAAACATCAATATCTCCCGACTTTATCAATTTGAATTCTTCCTTATCTTTTTTGGGCTCTACCGGTGACACGACCGGCTGGGGTTCTCCCACGCCTCAGGAAGCGCAGCCTATAAGGTCAATAGTTATGGCCTTAGAATTGATTTTTTTTAAATAATCCAAAACTTTGTCATCAATATTTATTGTCATAAATCACTCCTTATTCAACAATAATTTCTTTTCTGTTATAGATAGATTCATCCAATTCACCTGTTCTTTTTGCTGCAATTACACCGGAGAGAAGAGAATCGCTTACGTTTAAGGCTGTTCGGCCCATGTCGATGAGGGGTTCAATAGCAACAAGAAGACCGGCAAGAGTTATCGGAAGTCCCATTGAGGATAGAACTATGATTGCGGCAAATGTTGCTCCGCCTCCTACACCAACGATTCCGAAACTGCCCAAGGCTGTAATTACGATAAGCTTTACAAGGAAGACAGGAGCCAATGGGTTGATTCCTAAAGTAGGTGCAATCATAACTGCCAACATCGCGGGATAAATTCCTGCACATCCGTTTTGTCCGATGCTCGTACCTAAACTTCCTGCAAGGTTAGCGATACCTTCCGGAACTCCTAAGTTGTTTACTTGGTTTGAAACGGTAAGAGGAAGAGCTCCTGCCGAAGACCTTGAAGTAAATGCAAACATAAGGTTTGAAACACTTTTCTTAAAGAAGGTTATGGGGTTTAATCCTGCCGTAAGCAAGTATAATCCGTGTACAACAAACATTATTATAATTGCAATATAGCTTGCTCCTATAAATCCGATAAGCCTTAAAATTTCAGAGAAATTTGAGGTTGAGGTGATATTAATCATAAGAGCTAAAACTCCGTAAGGCGTAATGCGGAGAACCATTCGTACAAGCCTCATTACTACATCGGAGCAAGAATTAAGCCATTTAATGAATACATCTGCACTGTCGGGATTGCTTCTTTTTAAGAATAAGGCTGCAAATCCAAGCATTGCCGAGAAGAAAACCGTAGCCAAGGTTGCATTTGAGCCTTGACCTGAAAATGCGTAGAAGGGGTTGGTCGGGATGATTTCAAGAATTTGCTGCTGAATAGGTTTTGCTTCGAAGTCATGAAGTCTGCCTTCCATTGCCTTTCCTCTTGCAATTTCACTTTCACCGGCTGTAAGGTTTTCTGCCGACAAGCCGAACGCAGAAGTTGTAAGGGCTCCTACAAGAGCTGCTATTGCAACAGTGATTACAAGAACAGCTAAAATTCTTCCGGCTGCTTTTCCGATATTTTGTTTTTGTGTAGCAATTGATTTTGTAATACTTACAATGATTAGAGGGTAAACAATCATTCTAAGCAATCTTACATAACCGCTTCCTACTAAAGTAATCCAGCTCATAGCCTTTTTTATCAGAGCTGAATCTTTAATGGTAAGCTGTAGTATTGCACCAAAGATGATACCTACAACAAGAGCTGTAACTACGCGTACATTAAAGCTCATATTAAGTTTTTTCATGTATCTAATTCCATACATGAGTAATAACGCTGCGGCGACAATGCCGCATATCCAGATTATGTCCATAAAAACTCCTAAATAGTGGTATTTTATAATGCGCAGCGAGTTTATCATAATACAAGATTTTTTGCTAGATGGGTTTAAAATAATGTCAATCAAAAAAGTCTATTGACAGATTTTTTATTTTTTGATAAAATCCCTTCCAATATGTGCGGTTGAGTCCGTATCTTAATGGAGGTGCAATATGATTTATTCCTTAATTACTATAAGCTGCAAATTTTGCCTCCCTCGTTTATTTTGATAACATCGGTTTTGCCGATGTTTTTTTTTGCATTTTTGTTTTTAACAGGAGTTTAAAATGGAAAACAAATTTATGGGGCGTTCATTGACGGTTATCGATGATTTATCAATCGATGAAAGAAAGTACCTTTTTGAAAAGACAAAGCAATTAAAAAAAGCTATTCAAGAAGACAATCAAAAGGTAATGGATGAATTTAGAATTAATGACAAAGACTTCGGTATTTATGAGGTCTTTTTGGAATCCAGTACCCGCACAAAAGAATCATTTAGAAATGCAGCCAAATTTCATCAGGTAAAATTAAGTGATCTAGCTGTTGAATCTTCTTCTTTTAACAAGGGAGAAAGCTATGCCGACACATTTAATACTCTTGCAGGTTATCAAAACAGCATCTTCATTGTACGCAGCAAGGTAGAGGGGGTATGCCGCTGGCTTGAAGATGAGGCTCAGGCCTTTTATAAACGAAACAATTTAAAAAGAAAGCCTGCCTTTATAAATGCCGGAGACGGAAAGCATGAGCATCCTACTCAGGAACTGCTTGACGAATTTACCTTTATTGAAGATAACAACTGGTCATTCGACAAGATTCACATAGCCTTAGTAGGCGACTTGTACCACGGAAGAACTGTACACTCAAAGGCCGACGGTCTTAAAATCTTTAAGTCCGTAAAGGTTGACCTTATAGCTCCCGCTGAACTTGCTATGCCTGAATATTACAAGGTCAGGATGCAGGAAAACGGCTTTACCGTAAGAGAATTTTCTTCGATCGAGGAATATCTGGGGCAAGCCGATGTCGCTCTTATTTGGTACTTTACCCGCCCCCAGCTTGAAAGAATGGGCGAGCAGGTTTTAAAAAAGCAAGACGAGCTCCGCCGCTCCATAACTTTCCGAAAAGAATTTATCGAAAAACTTCCCAAAAATACCCGTTTTTATCATCCCCTTCCAAGACACCGTGTCCATCCGACAATTCCTACTTTTTTGGATGCAACCCCCCTTAACGGCTGGGAAAGGCAGTCCATAAACGGAATGTACGTCAGAATGGTGCTTCTTTCGATGATAGCAGGTAAAATAGGCTATGACTATAAGGGGCCTGAACCTAAATCTTGTGAATGTGCTGCAGATGAAGACTATATAGTTGAAGTTTCCATAAGCAACTCCAAAGAAAGCAAGGTTGAAACCTTTTCCGAAGGTGTGCGTCCCATACAAAACGGAATAGTTATTGATCATATTTGCCGAGGAGAGAAGCCTTCAGTAATCAGGCATCACATGTCCAAGATTATAAATGTTATGGGACTTGAAGAAGGTAAGGGCGGTGAATGGGTGTCAACTTCTACAAAAGATAAGGGAACCTTTAAAGGTATAATTTTCCGACCGGGAGAGTATAAATTTTCAAGAGCAGACTTAAAAAGGCTGTCTGCCGTTGCTTCGAGCTGTACCCTCAACCTAATAAAAGACGGAAAAATTCAAGCAAAGTATCGAACGCATCTTCCTCCCCGAATTTACAACTTTGAAGACTTGATTTGCAAGAACGAAGCCTGCATTTCACATCCGGCGCAATCCGAAGGTGTCCCTGCAATTTTCTACCGCACTATAGACAACAGATATACCTGCCAATATTGCGGAACAATCCACACCTTTAAAGAAATCTGGGGCGAAAAAAAGAACTAAAATTTATATCCGTTCCTATCGTTTTGAAACTTTATAGCTTCTTCGATAGGAATAGGTTTTTGAAAAGCATATCCCTGCCCGTAATCGACACCTATATCTCTTAAGATTGAAACTATTTTCTCGGTTTCTGCATATTCACCTATTGTGTAAAGACCTAAATGATAACACATATCTCGCATGGTTTTAACCATAGAAAAATCTATGTAATCTTTATCTATGGACTTTATAAAAGACCCGTCAATTTTTACGTAATCTATGGGAAGGGTCTTTAAATATGGGAAAGAAGAAAAGCCTTTTCCAAAATCATCCAATGAAAAAGAGAAGCCTTGTTTTCTTAATTCGGTAACAAATTTTGAGGTTGCTTCCAAGTTTCTTACCGCACAACTTTCCGTTATTTCAAAGCAGAAGTTATGAGCCGGTACATTTAATGTTTTACGGCTTTCAGCGATGAATTCTACAAGATCATTTGAAAAAAACGAATCTGCTGAAATATTAATTGAAAATATTACATTTTCGTCTAAGTCTCCCCTACTTGTCGCTTCTGCAAAAAAGGCAAAAGCTTTTCTTATGACCCACTTATCTACTTCATATATAAGATTATATCTTTCGGCTATAGGAATAAAAACGTCGGGCATAATAATATGATCATCATTAGTTTTAAGTCTTATTAAAATTTCATATTTGGGATGAGAAAAAAGATCATTTAATGGCATAATTGCCTGTGCGTATAAAACAAAACTATCCTCTTTAAGAGCCTTTTGTATTGTATTTAACCAAAATGAAATATTTCCTCTGGAAAAACCTGTTATTCCTGAAGACAATAGAAGTTCGTAACACCCGCCTCCTTTTCTAAAAGCTGTAGAACAAGCATCATATGCATTTGATACGATTTCTTGAGAGCTATGAGGTATTTTAGGAATATTTACAATACCGACACTTATGGAAATAGTCAATTTTTTTTCATTCCAAATAAAGTGTTCTCGATTTATTTTATCGATAAGGGCTTGTGTGAACCGGCATACTTCTTTCTCGTTTCCGAAACAAAAGATAGAAAATTCGTCTCCTATGACATGCATAATAGAATCTTCGGGAATATTAAATGATTTTATATGGGCTAAAATCATAGAATATATGTGCTGTATTAGGGCATTTCCTGCATAATAGCCCCAAAGTTGGTTTATAGTTTTAAATTTATCTATATCCAAATATAAGAGATAGACTTCTGCATCGGCATCCATGGTGGCAATTATGTTATCTATTTTTTGAGTCAAGGTAGTGGAATTTAAGGTAAAATTCGTTTCCCCCTGAAGATTCGATTTTGCGTTTTTTACTACAGAATTAAAACTCATTGCAATTCTTGCAAGTTCGTAATTTTTTCTATCTAAAAAATCAAACTTAATAAGTTCATTGTTTTTTGCAGCTTTCTCCAGCCTGTTTGTAATGGTTTCTATGGGTAAAGCCACTTTTTTTGCAATTAGAAAAGATAGAATACTTACGAAGATAATAAAAGTACATGCAAATACTATTGCTCTAAATTGTAAACCGTTTATAGGATGATAAAAATCCGATGCAGGTATTGTAAATCCCACCGTCCAGCCGGAGGCTTCCGATTGTGCAAAGTAAAAGAATCTTTTAGCGCCGTCATAATCTTTTACGGCAGGCAAGTTTCTGCTATATCCGGAGTCGATTTTTAACTTGGCTATATATTCTATAAAATCTATACCGCCCTCAATATTATAAATCTCAGTAAAATTATTAATCTTTAATTGGTATTGCTCATTAGGATGAGATAATATGCGGTAATCTTTTCCTATCAAAAAAACATAACTATCGTCTGCATTTCTAAATTTTCCTATGAGGGATAATAATTCATCTATTTTTATTTCCCCTAAAAACACTCCGTCGACTCCGTTTTTTGTGGTAAATTGTTTTATAACGGAAAAAGCGATTGTATCCGGGTTTGAGCTTATGCTGTGATACGGATTGGTTATGATTGTTTCTTTGGTGCTTTTTGCCTCAATGTACCAGGGCCTCTTATTGGGGGTATAGGAATCAGGAACTCTCCAGTTCTGACCATTCGCAAAAACTCCTGTTTCAAAAAATACGGCAAAATCGGTTTCGGGGTTAAATCTATTTAAATTTACCAAAAACGAAGTGCATTCTTCATAATCGGTAATATCCATATAGGTCAAGGTATTTATGCTCTGCTCTACAACGGTTTTTTTTTCGATAAGCCATTCATCTATCTCTTGAGCTATAAGCTTAGCTTTTAATTTATTTTTATTGTTGAGATTTGTTGAAAAAATATTTGCGGCATAAAAAAAGTTTAGAACTACGGAAATAATTATAAGAGCACTAAATACTATTGCATTTGAGAGCACAATTTTCTGCTTTAATCTCATGCCTTTCTCCTTCAAATTAATTGATTTAAATTATAGATAGCTGTATCGTTCTTGTTCAAAATATAACTAAATTTCAGACTAAAAGTTACTTATTTTTTATCTTTATAAAGTAAAGTTATTCATATTTATCCAAAGGGTCATCTTAAAAGCTGCCCGAAACATATTTTTTTAATAGCTTATTCAAGTCTTTTATAAGCTCATTATGGTGCCCTGCTATTATCGTTAAATCTTCTTGACTGACATCATCCGTAAGAAATAGTTCATAAGGAGTAGTATTGAGTGCATCTGTTATTTTTGATAAGGTTGCGGCAGACACCCATTTTTGTTTATTTTCGATTGCATTGATAAATGCGATTGACACATCAGCTCTCAAAGCCAATTCCATCTGGGACATTTCCAATTTATGCCGAATTCTTCTTATGTTTTTAGCTAAAATAGATGCATAATCATAACTCATAATTAATAATACCCCCAAAATTTGATGACAGCAAAGAGCTAATGGTGTAATAAAATATTCTATCAGTTGAAATATAAATCGCAACTAATGTAGAATTTGGGCTTTTATAGAAGAAATCGATAGCTATCTTGAAAATAAGAGTATTTTTTGATAATATGGAAAGTGTTAATTTTATCTAATTTAATTCAGCATATAAAAGAATTCTTCTATTCCTTGTTTTACCTGAGTGAAGAAGAAATAAGCACCCAAAATGCCCTGCGTACTATTATTCATGAACTAAAGCAGTGTAAGTACCCCGTATACCGTAATGATAATACCGTCTTAGCCGGCTTACCTATAATTATCTATGAGATTTATAGGATTAGTTTGCCCTTTAAGCATATTTTACAAGAGACCATATGCTCCAATGATATTAGGCTTTCAGCTTTATTTTTAGATAAACTTGTAGAGTCTTCATTTTCGGATAATCAAAAAATTCTAAAGGAAAATCTATCTTTTAGCAGCCGAATGGAAAGGATTTCGGATCTGATGAGAGAGGATTTTGACCAAAAACTTAAGGACCAAACAAATGAATTCGATGAGCTTTTATTTTCCTTGACCGATCCTGTTTTAAAGACAGTAGATGTTAAAATAAATAAACTGTTTGCATTTTTTGATTTTTGCAGTTTTCAATTTAATACTTTTTTTGCTTATTTTGATCCCGGTTTTAATACAATTATAAATACGGACGCTGTGAGAGAGCATTATAGCTTTGAAAATGTAGATGGAATGACTGTTCTTCAAGAGATTCTTGATTTGGATTATCTTATTCGGAATTTATCTATAGATGAACAGCTGGTAGATGGAATCTTGTTCCTAAATTCACAGCTTCCTTCAGAGAAACAGCTTGATGAGATTTATATAAAAAAGAATTTAAAGAATTTTTTCTCAAAACTCGAAAATACTCTGGGTAAAAATACGCTAAAAAACATTACAAAATTGATTAAAAAGGATCCTAAGTTTGAGGATAAAACAAAGGCTCCCCGTGTTTTTTCGGAAATAGAAGAGTACAAAACCCGTTTTATGGCGAATTTCAGTGCCGATACAAAAAAAATACTTAAACTAAGGCAAGATGTTCAAATGACATCGCTTATCAGTGACCTTTTTGGAAATATTGAAATCCTCAAACTGGATATCTATAATGAAGAATTGAACAGCAAAATTCAGGGTTTAACCGGCCTTTCATTAGACTGGATAACTCCTCTTGAGATTTTAAAAACATATACAAAAAATTTCTTTCAGCCTTCGATAGAGCCTTTTTTGCGAGAGCTTTTAGTAGAGGGTTTTTTTGAAGATAAAAAAATGAAGTCCGAATTTGCAGCAAACTATTATTACTGTTCGGCTGTTGCAGACAAAATAGATGAACTGGAAAAAATAATGTATGGCAAGAATGAGTCTTCAATAGAGCTTATAAGGGGCTATTTAACAAGAATTGAGGCCGGCGGTGATTTTGAAAGACCTTTATCAAAAATTATCGACGAAATTAACCTTCGTGCAAAGAAATTTTTGGAAGACTCAGGCAAGCACTATTGGGACCTTCTTAAATTTTGTAAGTTAATAATAAAGGATTCGTATCGGCCGGCACCTGAAAGTGTACATAATATAACGGTAATGATAAATTCCACAAAAAACAAAGAAAGATTCGCTGTTTTTGCAAACGGAATGGAGAATTTTGAAAAAATGATTGAACTTTTAAAAAGATATGTTGTTGTAGATATATCGGAGTTAAATGAAAAGGCAGGTAAAAATTATGAAAACAACTCCAAATGAAAAATTATTAAAAAAAGTATTACATGCAGGGAATTGTAAAAAATATGAAGATAAAATTCTTCATCAGGAAAAAGAAATATTTGATTTAAAGCAATTGTTACAAATTTCAAAGAGTTTAAATTCGGTTTTGGAATTTGACCGTCTTATTGAAGCGATATTATATATAGTTATGGCTCAACTAAAAACCCTCGGAGCTGCAATTTTTACAAAAAAGTCCTTTGATGATAACATTTTTGTATTAAATAGAGACCATTACGGTTTTGATATAACTCATGATGTGCAATATTCAATAAATATAGATCATCCGCTTATAAGTTTTTTGGATAAATCCGATTCAGGACACACTCCGGATGAGATAAGTAAAAACATAAAAACGGATAAGATAGTAAAAGACTTATTTAGTCTTAGACCTTCTTTTTTTGTACCTTTAAAGGCAAAAAATAGAATGATAGGCTTTTTGCTCTTAGGCGAGAGGATGGAAAGCACTCATCGATTTACGGATTATGAAAAAAACATTATAGAAAATATAGCCTCCTTAGCTGCTATAGCCATAAATAATTCTCAGCTTTTAGAAATGACAACAACCGACATAATGACTCATCTAAAACTAAAGCATTACTTTTTTACTCTGCTGATGGAGCGCCTGTATACCATAAATTCTTCGGGCGAAAAAAAAGAGACTCTTTCAATTTTGATGCTTGATATAGACTTTTTTAAGAATATAAACGATACCTATGGTCATGCTGTCGGTGATATTGTTTTAGAAGAAGTTGCAAGAATTATAAAATCATGTACAAGAAGTGCGGATACGGCTGCAAGGTACGGTGGAGAAGAATTTGTGGTAATGCTTAACAATACTCCGTCTGATGCTGCTATGGCTATAGCCGAAAGAATAAGAAAATCCATAGAAGAGAAGATTATCATGTACAACGGTAAAAAAATTAATGTAACTATTTCTATAGGTGTATCAAGTTATAATTTTGATTTTGAGTCGGCAAAGTCTATAGTAGACAGAGCAGACAAGGCCTTATACGAATCCAAGCAAAATGGACGGAATAGTGTAACATTATCCAAAAATAACTTGCCTAAAACTTGATAATTTTCGATATTTTATAGTATGAAGTATTTAAGAAAACCTTTTAAATATACATATAAGAATGCTGTGCTTGTCATAGCCGTGATAAATGTTGCTGTTTTTGTTCTTACAAGTCTTTTTAGAAATTTAAGTGCATATTTAGGGCTTGTACCTATTCTTGTAGTGGAAGCACAAACTTATTGGCAGTTTTTCACTTATCAATTTGTCCATGGGGACTTTTTTCATTTGGCATTTAATATGCTCGCCTTATTCTTTTTCGGTGTTCCCGTAGAACGCAAGATTGGAACAAAGGAATTTATACTTTATTATCTTTTGATAGGGACAATCGGCGGCGCCTTGAGTTTTTTGGTGTATGCGGCAACAGGCTTTTATACTATTACTCTTGTAGGTGCATCAGGAGCAATTTTTGGACTTTTGCTTTTATATGCAGTGCTTTATCCCAATTCTGTAATCTACATTTGGGGTGTGATTCCCGTGCCGGCTCCTCTTTTAATTTTAGGTTATGCCGTAATCGAATTAATAAGCATTTTTTCCGTAGGTGACGGAGTAGCTCATTTGACGCATTTTATTGGACTCCTTGCAGGCTGGGTATATATAAGAATTCGGTTTGGAATAAAACCTCTTAAAGTCTGGAATTCAACGGGACGGTAAAATTGTCCGATAATTAGGCTATGAGAAAGTTCATTGCTATTCTTCTGTTTTTTATAAGTTTTTACCTATATGCGGATACTTATTCCGGGGCTTCCGGCAGTGATGCTTTGATTGTAAGAGCTCCTGTCTGGGTATTTGTAGAAGAAGCACCGAAAGGAATCGATGATGAGAATAAGGCTAAATTCATACCGCCTAAGGAGGCCTTGCTTGAGCTTTCAGCCTATATTTTATCAGGCATGACCTATGGTCTAAACTTTGTATATACTCCCTTGGATAAAAAACGTAATGTAGATGAATATTTTGAACTTGAATCTGTTTTTAAACCAAGCACCGAAAATATAAAAATTACGGATGTAAGGGTTAAATACCCTTATTGCTATTCTTGGGCCGAATACGGCATCCCCGAATCCTATGCAGGTCATTTTAAACTTTGGACAAAAAATGCTCATAAGACGATAAAGGGAAGGGGAAAGGGAGATCGATTTGATGAGCTTGAAGGGGTTTATGCCGCTTATACTGAGGCTGTAAAAAATGCTGTCCGTGAATATGCGCGAGGTTTTTTAAAAAATAAACCTAAGGAAATCAGAGGGGCTGTTTTGATAAAATCTCCTCCCCGCCTATTTGTAGAATCGGGCTTTTTTAAGGCTGAGCTTGAACTTTATATCCAAATAGATGAAATCATAAAATATACGGTTTTTTAGCCTATGAATTTGATATCGGCACCCATGGCTGCAATAACTCATTCCGCTTTTAGAAGGCTCACAGCCTGCTTTAAGGAACCTGATGAGTATTTTTCGGAAATGATACATGCTCCCTCGGCTATTTCAGGCGGAGGTTTTGAAAAATGGTATTTTAAGGCAAATCCGTCGCCTGAAAAACTTGTTTGGCAGGTTACAAGCCCTGATGAGGATGCCGCTGCTGCTTGTGTTCCTCTTTTGCTTCAGCACGGAGGTTTCGGCATTGACCTGAATATGGGCTGCTGTGCTCCGCAAATTGTAAATACCGGAGCCGGTTTTGCATGGATGAAAAAGCCGCTTTCAGAGACGGCCTCATTGGTGAACAAGGTCAAAAAAGCCGTCCAGCTGTATGATGAGCAAAAGTCCGGGCCGCAAACGGAGCCTATCCGCCTTAGTGTAAAACTGCGCTTAGGCGAAGAAGAAAACTATGATAGGCTTTTATTCTTTTGTAAGATGCTTATTTCGGAAGGAGTAGACCTAATTACCCTCCACCCCCGTACCCAAAAGCAAAAATACTCACGCCCCTGTAAGCATGAGTACACTGCCCGCCTTGCCTCCGATTTAAACGTTCCGGTCTACGGTAACGGAGATATAAATTCCCTTGAAACCTTAAAAAAAGTTAGCTCAAAATATCCGTGTTCAGGCTGGATGATAGGACGGGCTGCCGTGCAAAAACCTTGGATTTTTTATGAACTTTCAAAAGGTATTTTAAAAAACGGAACCTCCGAAGACAAGGACGAAAAACTCGAAATCGATTTATTAAAAACGGCAGAGCTGTTTTTAAGTTTTTTACGGGAAGAACAGCCTCAAGAATTTTACCTTACAAGAGCTCAAAGGTTTTTTGCTTTTTTTTGCGATAATTTCAGCTTTGCCCACCACATAAAAAGCAAGGTTATAAATTGCAAAAATCTTGACGATATGCTTCATAATTTAAGTGCCTATTTTGAAGAGGTCCCTGAAGACAGACTCATAAGAGTTTAGTTCTTTTGATGTAAACATTCTAATAATACATATTCAATATATTTTTCCATTATTCTTTTGTCCAGTCATCGACTTTTAGTCCAGGTATTCTAGAAAATTCTCTTATATTATTTGTAACCACAGTAAGATTTCTTGCTAAAGCTTGAGCAGCAATCTGTGTATCAAAAGGTCCAATCGGAATCCCTTTATTTTCAAGATAAGCTCTAATCATTCCGTATGTTTCTGTATCTTCTGTCGTAAAATCTATTATGTTAGTAAAATCGGAACAAAAATCCAGAAGAGCATGGCGATTCTTTTCTCTAAATTGACTTTTTGAAACACCATACTCCAACTCAGCAATTGTAATGGAAGAAAGAAATAATTCTTCTTTTTTACAGTTAAATATTTTTTTCTTTAAATATGGATTTTTATTCTTTATGAGGAAAATACAGATATTTGTATCTAGCAAATACATTAAAAAACTTCCCTTTCTTGCATTGCCGGTTGACTCCTTCCTTCTGTCATGAAATCATCAGAAAATTCAGAAAGACTTCTTTCAAGATTTTCCCAATTGCTTTCTTTTGGTGTTAGGATTATTGATGAACCGATTTTCTTGATGAGTAATTCAGAAAAATCAATATGAAATTCTTTAGGGATTCTTACAGCCTGACTATTTCCACTTGTGAATACTTTTGTACAAATCATATCAGCACCTCCGTATATATTATAGTATATACAAAGGTAAAATTATCGTCAACTTCTATTTGTCAGAAAATCAATTTTTAGCTTTTTTATTCGTGCGGAGGGTTTAATACCCCGACGCTTGCGTCGTAACGAAGGGTATTAAAGCCGACTGCAACCACCTTATGAGAACAACATACCTCGACGCTTGCATCGGGGTATGTTGATTAACAATAAGCGGTATAGTGAACCATCAACCTAACTCAAATTATACATAGAATTCTATTTTTTTATATTCATAATTCAGTGTTTTTTCATCAGCTTTTCTTCATAAAAGATTGAAGGTTTTTCAATTTCGGAATTAAGTTTCTTTAAGCCTTTTTCTTCAAGAAGAGTTTTTTCTCCCGAAAATAAGGAGCGGCCGAGGCCTAAGCCCTTGGCATTAAATTCGATGCCCATGCTTTCTACGACTGTGGGGAAAAGATCAAAAGTCGTAAACAGTCTGTTTTTGTTTTTATCCGTTGTCTTTGCAGAATTTATAAAGGCATTGTAGGGGTGCCTGTCTTGTAACTTTACGGTCGGCAGGTATAAATCTCCGCCCATGTACAAGTGATCTCCCAAAATGATTATTGTAGTATTTTCATAAAAGTCTTGCGCTTTAGCCCATTCTACAAAATCATAGGCTTTTTTTGATGCTCCGGCATATACATTGTGTATTTTTTCAAAATAAATGTTGGGGCATTTTTCATCGGCATAACCGTGGGGAGAATGTGTGTCGGCAGTAAAGAAAATATAGGCAAAAGGCTTATCTTTTTTTGAAAGCTCCGTAATGTCTTCCCGTGCAAATTGATAAAGCTTTTCGTCTTCAAAGCCCCACCAAACATTGTAGTCTTTAGGGATTCTTTTATTTTCTACAAAATAAGAATAATCTTGAATTTTAAAATTTTTATGGTTGGTTAAAAAATTACCCAAACAGCCGAAATCTTTGTCTGCGGCCATACTGAACACAAGATTGTAGCCGTTATCGTATAAAAGATCTCCGAGTCCGTAACCGCCTTCCATAAACCTGTCGATTTTTATTAAAGAAGTATTCAAGGATGAAATTTTTAAAGAAGATGAGTCGAAAGAAGGAAGATTTAAAATTAATGGAACTCCCATATTTAAGGAGGTAAGGGAGGCTAAGGAATGAGAGGTTCCCATAACCTGGGTACCTCCGCCTAATTTTTCACAGTGGCTGAATGAAAGGTTTTGCTCGGCTATCCCGCGTAATTCGGGAATAAGATCATAGCGGGACAGACCTCCGAATTCGTTTGATGTAGCACTTATTTCCATCGACTCAAGGTAGAGAATTATAAGATTTCTCTTTTTTGGAGGAAAATTAAATTCTACCTTTGAAGGGTCTATATAGTTCGTTTCATAAAGATCTGTCGGCGGGCTTAATTTATAATAAACATATTGAATATAGCCGAATTTATATTGGCTGTAGCCAAAAAAAATACAAAGGTAAATCAAAACATAAAGACGAGGCCTTCTTATTAAAACGGGAAAGAGCCGGTAAGATTTTCCTTTTTTTGTTTTTAAAACAAGCTTTACTTCTTTTAGGATTAAAATGAGGTTTACAAAAGATAGGATTATTGGAATTACAAGGGCTTTTAAATAAAAACTTAGAAGAACAGCACTGCTTGTGCCGTCAATGGGTGTTACGGCAGTAAAGATAAGCTGATCCATCTGGGCATGAGGGAAAACTCCCAAAAGCCAAATTATGAGCATTATAAGAAAAGTATACAGAAATACAAAAAGACTTCCTAAAAAAGCCTGCTTTTTCTTTTCTTTTTTATTTGTGAATTCAATTTTTTCCCTAAGCATAGCACATCTTCAAAATAAAAATTATCCTGTATACTTGTCGAAATATCCCTGTATAAATATGATAGGAGTTCCCTTGTCTCCGCTTCCCGATGTGAGGTCTGAAAGTGAGCCGATTAAATCTATAAGCCGCCGCGGGGTCGTTCCTTGAGACTCCATAGAGTCTATATGGGAGGCGGTTTCTTTTTGATGTTTTTCGATATATTCAGCGATTTTTTTCTTTTGTTCTTCTTCATTTAAGTCTTTGAAGTTGTTGTCTGCCAGATATTTTAGCTTTACTTCATTGGGTCTGCCTTCAAGTCCCTTTGTATAAGCAGGCGAAACAACAGGATCGGCAAGTTCCCAAATTTTACCTATCGGGTCCTTAAAAGCTCCGTCTCCATAAACCATAACTTCGATGGTTTTTCCTGTTTTTTCTTTTATTATAGCCTGTATTTTATCGACGATGACTTGTGCATTCTGAGGGAAGAGTTTAATCCTGTCCTCTCCTGACTTATTGGAACCCAAAAGCCCGTAATCCGAATTAAAGCCGCTTCCGTTTACCGGGCTGCTCAAAATATCGTCGAGGCCTAAAACGGTCTTTGCTCCGGCCTTCTTTAAAAGTTTTTTTGTTCTATTCCGTGTATGAATATCGCAGGCTAAAACCGAATCTGTATATTCTATTATTTTTTTCGGATCATTGGAGAGAATTACAAAGGATTCGGGATTATGTTTTTTGATTATCGAATCATAATATTCTATATAGTCCATTCCTGTGAATTTATGCTTGTGATCTCCGAATTTGCTTCTAAATTCTTCTCTTGTAAAGGAATTTGTCCATGGGTTTACATCGGAATCTTCAAAAACATCCGGGTCAATCAAGTGATTACCTACCTCATCGCTGGGATAGCTTAACATGATGATTAGCTTGTTTTTTGAGCGGGCTATACCTTCCAAACAAACTGCAAAACGGTTCCGGCTTAAAATAGGAAAAATTAGGCCTATACATGAGTTTCCGAATTTTGCCTTTATATCGGCTGCTATATCGTCAGCTGTTGCATAGTTTCCCTGTGCACGGGCTACTATGGACTCCGTAACGGAAAGAATATCTCTATCTTTTATTGTAAAGTTTTCGGCTTTTGCAGCATTTAAAAGGGTTTCGGCAGCAATGGAGGCTATGTCATCCCCCTCACGGATTATTGGAGCAATCAATCCCCTCGATACAGTTCCTACAAATTTCTTCATTTTGAACCTCAGAAAAGTATTATAGGTGCTTTTTTTTTGTTTGTCAATAAGTTTTAACCAAGGCTTTTCAGACAGGTTGTCCTTCACCATATTGAAACTATCTTATATATGATATATATTATTCCATATGTTTGAAAAATATGCTATTAAAATTCCTAATATTTTACTTCCAAACAAGACAATAAATATGGAAACTTGGTCAGTAATCGCTTGCGACCAGTATACACAAGACTATGATTATTGGAAGAAGGTGTCTTTAATTACAAAAGATCAAAAATCGACCTTAAATCTTATATTTCCCGAAATATATTTAAATAATTTTTCAGAAAAACAAAAACAAGAATATATTTTAAAAATACATAAAAATATGTTAAATTACCTTGAAACAGGCATATTTAATGATATAAAAAATTCTATGATATATGTGGAACGAAAAACCGGATATGATCATGTGAGAAAAGGACTTATAACATGTATTGATTTAGAAAATTATGATTGGATGGCCTCTTCAAGAACAATGATACGTGCAACAGAGGAAACTATATTGGAACGTATTCCTGCAAGAGTAGATATAAGAAGATCTGCTCCGATTGAAACCCCTCATATTATGCTTCTACTGAATGACCATAATAATCGTCTAATAGAATGCATAGGCGATTACTTGCACAAAAATAACACAGACCCTGTTTATGACTTTAATTTAATGATGAATTCCGGGAAAATAACCGGCTGGTTTGTTAATGAAGATGCTTTGTATTCGCAAATAGAAAAAGAACTTGAATGTATATATGATGAAAATAAAGACGAAAAAGGTGATTCTTTTATGTTTGCAGTAGGAGATGGTAATCATTCTCTTGCAACTGCAAAGGCTGTTTGGGACGAATATAAAAAGAAATTTGGAGGAATATCTTCTGATGATAAGTCCATATCTGTTCCTGAGAATATAAAAAATCATCCATTAAGATACGCTCTTGTCGAGATAGTAAATTTATACGATGAAGATCTGATATTTGAACCTATACATAGAATTATTTTTGATGCCGGCATTGATGAGCTGGTAAATTTTGCACAATCAAAATTAAGCGGCAGGATTATAAGATGTAATACTAAAAGCGAATTAATTGATATGGTCAATTTATCAAAAAATTGTTTTGGCTTTATATCAAAAGATAATAATTTTATTTGTTTACAGTCCGATATTGAATGTCTTGCAGTTACAGCGATTCAACCTGTATTAGATGAATTTATTTCTTCTGCAAATAAAATAGATTACATCCACGGCTGTGAGGAGACATTTCAACTTGCAAAGCAAGAAAATGCTGTCTCAATATTATTGCCGCCAATATCAAAAGACAATGTTTTTTCGACCATCGCTAAATACGGCCCCTTACCTAGAAAAAGCTTTTCTATTGGGGAGGCTGATGAAAAAAGGTTTTATTTAGAATGTAGAAAGCTTTTCTAAATAAAACCTCGAAGTAATTGCTGGGACCGGTTAAGAGCATTTTGATAAAATTTCTTTTAATGCCGTTATAAGATAATCATTATCTTTTTTATCTCTTACCGCAAGTCTGATATAATTGCCGTTTTCAAAACCTTTTTTTGATGAAAGGTCTTTGATAAAAATATTATATTTTTCAAGCAGCGATATAGCTAATTTTTCGGGAGATATAGCATTATCCAATTTACACAATACATAATTTGCCTGACTCGGAAAAACGGAAAAATATTCTAATTTTGAAAGTTCTGAAATAAAACGAGTCCTTTCATCAGCTATAAGATCACAGGCTGCTTGATATGTTTTGTTATATTTATCATAAATTTGTAAAAAATATTCTCCAAAGGAATTGATGTTCCAGATACTATTTGTTTTTTTGATTTTATTGATATACTCGGTGTCGGCATTTGCTAAAACGCCCAAACGTAATCCCGGAATACCGTAACTTTTACTTATGGATTTTATAACAATCAAATTGGGATATGTAGTTAAAATATTTTCGTCCATAAGGGAATATCTCTTTTCTTTTTCTGCAAAATCTATAAATGATTCATCAAAAACTATAAGAATATCTTTTCTTTTTAACTCATCACAAAGTCTTATAACATCGTTTTTTTCTAAAAAGTTACCTGTAGGATTATCAGGGTTAATCAAAATTACTGTTTTTATATTTTCTTTATTTACACAGCTAATTATATCATCAACAGAGTAGCTAAAAGTATCAGGATCGGTATGTATAGGGACTATTTCTCCATTTACTAACCTTTCCGGATACTCATTAAAAGTAGGATAGGGAATTGCAATCTTACCCTTGATATATTTAGATATTGAAGAAATAAGCTCTGCGGCACCGTTTCCTACAACAATATGCTCAGGTAAAATATTAAATACTTTTGCAGCAAGTAAACTTTGCTGAAAAGCTCCGCTTGGATATTGTGTAAGCAGAGTCTGAAAACTGGATGTCATTTCATTCACAAGTTTTTGCGGCGGAAAATACGGATTTACCAGATAACAAAAGTCTTTTAGCTGAGGGAATCTCCAATAGCCTCCATATCTCTTTTGTAAACTATGCAGTTTGTCTACTCCGGTTTTAAACCGATCTTCTGCTATAGCTAAGTCTGCAGGATCATCAATTTCATACCAATCCTCCCCCGAAACGACAAAACCTTTTAGTACGGAAGCCGATAAAAAGGATAAAACCTTTAGGACTTGTTCATAATACTCATTTTTTCCAAAGGCTTTTTGATATGCTTCAAGAAATGGAATATAATATTCCTTACTGAATTCTTTTGAAAATTTATAAATATTAACTGTTTTAAAGTAATGATTTATATCATCCCAATTAAATTGTGCCTTATCCAATATGTTGATTATATAGTTATCTTGATCAAGCACAGTGCATGTGCCGTCCATCCACGCTTCAAATGGTGATACAACAGCAATATTTTTATCATTATTTTCAATAATATCTTTTATGAGAGCCGGTTTAAAAATTAAATCACTTTCAAGAAGAATGGTATCGTCCTTTGCCATTTCATTACAGGCAAGATATAACGAATAAATGTTGTTTGTTTTGTCATATATAGGATTTTCTATATACTCAATTTTCATCCCGTTTAAATTACTTTCATTAAATTTTGAAGAAATGAATTCTTTTAAAACATCGCCTTTATATCCTATAACAACTATCAGTTTATCAATTTTATTTGGAATCAAAGTCTCGATAGTATATTCAATCAATGTTTTTCCGTTTACGGGAACCATGCACTTAGTTGCATCTTTTGTATAATTTCGAAGCCTTTTTCCCATTCCTGCTGCTAAAATAATTGCCTGCATTTTACTCCTCCAAAAATACATTAAGTATGAGTTTACTTGTTTTATATCTAAAATTGATTATAGGTGATGGTATATACTTTGTCAAGTCTACGCTTTTATGTAACTTTTTGTATTTTTATACATTATTTTTAATTTTAAAGTAAAAGGTAAATTGAAATAAAGGCTTTTTCTAAAGGCCTTGTTTTAAATACCGATAAATTTAGGAGATACCTATTTTTATTTTTGGAGGGGGGTATGAGTTATAATAGTCAGGCTGCAGCAGCTTATAAAGAAACAAGTGTTAAAACGGCAAGTCCGGGTTCTCTTATTCTTATGCTTTATACTGAGGGGATAAAAGAAATAAATCTGGCAATTTCAAAGATGCGTGTGCCAAAGATTCCTGCAAAGGATATAGAAGTCATCAATAATCACATAATTAAAGCCCAAGAGATTATAACGGAGCTTATGGCGGCCTTAGATATGGATATCGGCGGAGAAATAGCTGCAAATCTTCTTTCAATTTATTCATATTTTAATCAACAGCTTTTAACTGCAAATCTAAAAAAAGACTATAAGCCTTTGTTGGATGTCAGCAATATGATGCAGGAATTATATGACGTATGGAAGCAAATTCTTGAATCCCAGCCCGTACCTCAAAGGTCTGAAGCTTCCGTAGGTGTAAACATAGCCGGATAAGGGGGCTCTTATGAAGAAAACATTAAGCCGTCAAGAAATAGATCAGAGGGTGGCTGTTCTTAAAAGGTTTAAGGCTCTTTTACAAGAACAAAGAAAAAAATTCAGCGATTATCTTGTTGTTCTTGAAACTCAGGAACGCAGTATCCACGAGGAAAATATAGATGCTCTTGTGCATCACACGGAGTTGGAGCAGTCAATAATAGGGGATATTTTTACAATTCAAAAGGTAATAGACCCTATAGAAGAAATGTACCGCTTAGGTATGCCCGACAAGGACGATACCGAGGTTGTAAGGCTCAAATCAGATCTCAATAAACTTCAATCTCAAGTCTTGGACCAAAACCAAAAAAACCGAGAGCTTTTGCAGTCGAGAATGGCCGATTTACGTCAAGAGATGATATCTATAAACCCGAATTACAGTTATACATCAAAAGCCTTCGCCAAACAGGAAGCTGTTTCAAGTTTGGTGGATATAAGCATTTAATTCTTAGCTTTTAAGTATTCAATATCCTCTTTTATTGTTTTAGCCCTAAAAGAATTAGGAGCTTTTTTTAAGGCCGCTTCGAGATGCTCGATTATCGTTTTTATTGAAGAATTCGGCAGGCGGGAATAAAATGAAGCTATATTGCACAATGTAAGCTGCTCTTCTTCGGGAGTTAAAAAACCTGTTTCTAAGACCTTTTTTAACTCGGCTATTATTTCCGTGTATTTTTGCTGTTTAAACAAGGGTTCGATGTTTAGGCTGGTTTTGGCAAGTATAAATGAACCTAATAAGCTGCTTTCATTCGAAGGGTCGCTTGCTATGCCCTCATCAAAAAGAGGACGGTATTTTTCGGAATCTACAAGATAAATTTTATCAAAAAATGCGTTTATAGCCCTTGTTTTTTCAGGTCCGCTTACCTCATTTATGTTTTTTCGTAAATTTTCTACGGTTAGCCCCTTTTCTTTTAGCTTATTCAGATACTCTAAAAATGAAGAGGAATTATTAACTTGTTCAGGAATTATATCTGAATGGTAAACATCTCCATGTTCATTCATCAAGCAAAGATAGGGTACTTGGGTAATATTATAATCGGAAAAAAGAACATAGTTTTTTTCCAATTGGACCGAATCAACTGAGCGGTTTTCTTTTACTATATCTATATTATAAAAAATAAAATCCTTATTTATTTTTGAAAATAAGCTGTCCGTAAAAACATTTTCCAATAAGTTCTTACTTTGCGGATCCGTATCGGAGGCACTAAAGAACATGAGTCCCTGTTTTTTTGATGAGGTTATGTCCTTTTCGATAGTTGAACCGTCTGTTTTCCAATCCTTTTGTACGCTTGAACAGCTTGTAAGAAAAAGCACAAAAAAGACAAATAGACAAATTCTCATAAGATTTATAGATTTCATATTAACTCCAACAAAATAAATTCTATTTTAATATTCTAAACAAACTTAGAATAAAAGGCAAGGCCGTTTTGACAGAAATGTAGAGTAAAAAGCTATAAGCTCCGATTTGAAGGATAGAACCTATCAGGCCGACAATCCTTTCTTTTCCCTTTAATTTGTAAAAAAGGCTCGTTCTTCCGGCCCAAGCCAAATATCCCGAAGCTATTATCGGAATACTCATACCTATGGACATAGCTATTGCTGCAAAGATACCTAAAACCAAAATATCGAGGCTTACAGCCAAAACCAAAACAAGCATTGCTGCCGGACAAGGATAAATACCGCTTATTAAAAGTGCTCCAAGTTTAAGCTTTTTATGGTTTGAATATTTTTTTGTATTTATGTCCTTTATTGCATCGATTATTCCGTAAAGGGATAAGATTATTAAGATTAAAAAGGAGATTCCTTCCATGTATATCATTGCATCATTTGAGCGTGAGAGGATTGCTCCCGAAAGTCCTTTAAAAATAAGCATTAGGACTATGGCTGCTCCTCCATGCATTCCTGCTAAAGCAAGGCCTGTAAAAAGAGGTTCTAAGCGGTTTGATTCTTTTGTAAGGTAAAACGAGAATATAATCGTTTTACGGTGTCCCGGACCTGCCGCATGTACCAAGCCGTATAAAAATGAAAGAGCCAGAATGGGCAATAAAACATCAAAATTTTTATTTTCTTTCCAAGTGCTTATATAATCTCCCAGCTTTTGGTTTAAAATACGCTGCCCCTTTAAAATATTTTCTGAAGGCTGACCCTGATATACCGGCGTCGGTGAATTCTTTTTTCCCGTAAAGGGATTTGCAGACAGCTTTGCAGATAGCAAGGTGAGATTAAGAATAAAAAGAATAACAAAAATACCTTTTTTTTTCATAAGCGTTTTAAAACCTGATTCTTACCTCTTTTGGATAATAGGTATTAAGGCCGGGTGCCCACTTATAATATATTCTATTATCATCCATCGCTCCCAGAGGGTCATAGTAAACAGGATAGTTTTTATTTTCAATAATAGAGTATGAAGGGATTATTAAACTCTTGTCATATATGAATTTAACAGCTTTGTTTTCAGGATAACTTATGTCACAAAAGAAAGTATAATCGTAACAGGCTAAAAATATTTCCTGCCCCTTAAACCCGCTTAAGTCTATAAAAAAGCGGTAACTTACAATCCCCTTATTTTGCCAAACGGAAAAGGAAGTCTTTTCAATATGGTCGGGACTTGTACGCTTTTCTCCCTGCCTTATAAATGTAAAATAGTAGTAATTTTCAGTATAACTAAAAGCATTTTCATATACATCAGCCGTTTCCGCTGCACTAAATACGCCGTCTCCGTTTAAGTCATAACCGCTTATAATATCCGCACTAAAAAATCTATCAAAGGTCCATGTAACATAGGCTCCTTTTAATGTTTTTCCTGCAAAAACGACCTCAAGAGAGCTGGTAAACCACATATGCGGGTGAGAAAAGGATTGAAAATTTATAAAAATTAAAAAGATAAATAACAGTATATTTTTTTTTGATTTTAACATATTTCTATCTTGCCGCCGGAACATAAAGTTAGAACAAATATTCTTTTGATATGATACAAAAAACTCCTTGTTTTGTCAAAGGAAATAGTGTATAATGTTAGACATGAATAAAAGAATACATGTAACAGGAACCATTACTTCTTCAAAAGAAGATTATCTCGAGCGGATTTACGACTTATCTTTGATTGATGAGCAGGTAAGATCAATTGATGTTGCAAGGGCATTGAATGTTTCTCGGGCAAGTGTTAATAAATCGCTTGGAGGACTAAAAGAGGATGGATATATAGAGCAAGAACCTTACGGAACAATCACTTTAACAAAAAAAGGCAGAGCGATTGCAAAAGATGTCCGCACCAGGCACAATGCACTTAGAACTTTTTTAACTCAAGTTCTTAATGTAGATTATGAAATTGCAGATAAGGACGCTTGCGAAATGGAACATGCAATCAGCAAGCATACAGCAGATAAGCTTTATGCCTATTTAAAAAAACTTGGTATAACGGAAGAAGGCTCCGGCAAATAGTTTATCTTACTTGCCATTTTCCTCCGATATTGACCACACGCTTTGAGGGCAGAGAAAGGATTCGTCCGTCTTCTCCCAATAAGGAGACCATTTGGGTAAGAAGGTTTACCTCGGTAATCTTAAAGGTTGTGCCGTCATATGGGAATCTTGCGCCTTCAGGCGGCATTAATCTCCTAGCCTCTGCATACCAATCATATTCGTAAGAAAGGCAGCATAATAACCTTCCGCACTGTCCCGATATTTTTGATGAATTGAGCGATAGGTTTTGCTCCTTTGCCATTTTTATAGAAACGGGTTTAAGTTTATCGGTTACATTATGACAGCAATAGGGCCGTCCGCAGCAGCCGAGGCCTCCTATAATGCGGGATTCATCCCTAACGCCGATTTGCCTTAATTCAACTCTTATTTTAAAAACGGAAACAAGATCTTTGACCAATTTTCTAAAATCAATCCGAGTATCGGCACTGAAAAAGAATAAGACCTTAGGTTCATCAAGCAAAAAATGGCAGCCTATAAACTTCATTTCCAAGTTATTTAGGGCAACCTTTTCTTTAAAAATCTTGGCAGCTTCTTTTTCTTTTTTGTTGTTTTCCTCTAATATGCTCTCTTCTTCAGCATTTATTTTTCGAATAATTTTTACAACATCATCGGGATTTGCATTGATGGGAGCCTTGACAGGACCTCCGAAGCGGGCCGCATCATTACCATACCGTGTAGGTACAAGAACAAAGTCTCCTGTTTTAAATTCTTGATGTTTATCAGCTGTCGCATAAAAGCTTTCTTTTGAGTAATCCAAATTAAGCTCATATAGAGGTTGAGGAAAATCGTTGGGATTTGAGCTCATTTTTACAGGGCTTTGATCTTTGTCTTCAAGAGATTCGATATCTTCTATATTTTCGTTAATGTCATAATTCATTATTACCCCGCCTATGTAGTCAAGTTGACTAAAAGACCTTTTATTTCATCCAGTTTAGCTAAAATTTGCAGTTTTTCAAGTTGATTGAATAAAAGTTCCTGTGTTAGTTTGTCTATTTTTTCATCAATAACTTTTACTATTACATAATTACGCTGTTTTAGCGGATTTAAACCGCCTGAAGTTACAGCTTTTACATTAAGTGAATGTTGCAGTGCAAAGTTTACAAAGCTTTTGACTGCTTTTTTATATTTATTTATTGTTTCCGCATTTACGTTTTCGGCCAGATTAGCTCCACTGGAATAAACCTCGTCCTGCAAGTCGGCTAAAATATCGTCTACAGCTTTTTTTCTTTCTTCAGGATTAAGACCTTCCAGTCTTTTTTCGTAATAGGATTCTTCGGCTTCTTGAATATTGCTATCCAAAATTGTGTCTAAAAAAGTTTTTTGTTTTTTTACTTTGGTATTTTCCGTTTTTCGCGCTTGATTTTTTTGAATGTGTGAATCTTTTGCTATTAGAGGTGCGGCGGTATTAAGAGCGGAAACATAGTTGCTTGTATCCACGGAGTTTCCCATAATTTAACCTCACCTGGAATGTACAAGAGCAGAAGCCGCAAGGCCCTGCCTGTTTTTGTATTCTTTTTCCGCCTTCTCAAATTCGGCCTGATTATCTATTGCAAAGCAGTAGCCGTGTAAAAAAACATCGTCATCTAAGCGTATTTTTTTTGTCAAAACCGAGCCTAAAATAAGGCCGGTTGACAGGACGACTACGCTTTCCGGAGCTATAACATCGCCTTGAACCATTCCGCCTATGGTTATCGACTTGGCATGTATGTTTCCTCGGACTCTTGCATTCTCTGCAATTATAACTCTTCCGGGGGTTTTTATGTCTCCGTTTATATCTCCGTCTACACGTAAAAATCCGGGTACACTTAAACTTCCGTTTACAAAGCTTCCCGGGCCTATGATTGTGTTTATGGAAATATCGTCAATAAAATCAGCCATGACTATTTTTTTCTTCCGGTATTTTTTATGTTAAGATATTTCATAGGATCTACGACGTCGGAACCTATGTGAACCTCATAGTGTAAGTGGGGGCCGGTAGATATACCTGTATTGCCTATATAGCCTATTACCTGTCCCTTTTGTACATGCTGTCCTCGTGTAACCCTAAATGAGCTTAGGTGAGCGTATCTTGTAAAGAAACCATGTTTATGTTTTATAATAATATAGTTACCCCAGCCCGGATCCGTTTCTACCGTAATAACCTGTCCGTCAGCCGTAGCCATAATCGGGTCGCCGGAGCGGCCTGTCGCAAGGTCTATACCGGTATGAATATACCATTGTCCGGTAAAAGGATGGCGGTTTTGACCGAAGGCCATCGTGATATGCCCGATGCCGCCCTTAATGGGCCAAAGACTCGGAATATCCGAAAAGAGGGCTGTTTGAGTGTCCATCAGTTTTGCCATTTCCTGTACGGGTTGGATGGTGTCCTGTAAATAGGCTGAAAGTTTTTTAAGCTCGCTTACTTCTCTTGCCGTTCCTTGGGCTTGTTCTTGCACGTTAAACAGGAGTGAAAGGTCGCTTGAATCATCGTTTTCAGTACCTGTTTCCATAATGGACTGTAAACCCAGTGATGTTAATGTAGAAGAAAGAGTGGATTGAAAATTCTTTGCATTTTTTAAAAGGTCATTGGTTTCATTCTTTAAAACGTTAAGGCTGGCTTGAGTTTTACGTGTTTCTTCCTTTAGGTTGGCCAGTTTTCTGGCAGAAGCTACAGATTCGGCTGCAAACCAAAAAAATGAAGCTAAAACACCTACAAGAAGAATTGATACAAAAACAAGTGAAAAAATACTTGCCTGAAAATTTACAATTCTCTTTTGAGAATGCGGAACAACCATTACTGTAAGTTTTTTACGTCCGCCGTTGATGAATTTCATTACACCCTTAGACACGCTCGTGCAAAAAGCCTTAAAAAGCTCATTAAAATAGCGTACTAAGTTATTTTCTGCGCGTTTATATGTTCGTGTTCTTGACACTTTAAACTCCTCTTCTGACTATACCATAATTAAATAATAAAAAGTACAAATAAACATTCTAAAATTACAGATACTGTCTTTCTTTTATCGGTTTTTTACGCCCAATTATTTAGCACACAACCGACATGATATTATATAATAAGTACGATTTTTTGTAAAGACCTAAAAAATTATATAATCAAAATTGTGTACAAAAAATTGAAAATATGCTATAATCCTTTATCTTTTTAGATGAATTTCGGAGTAAATATGGACATCAAAAGCATTATCAAAAATCTGCATCCTCTTGAGATTAAAGTTTTAAAAAATTTTAAAATAGGCGAGTATCTTGATAACAAAAAACTTGAGCTTAAACTTGCATATAAGGAAGGCCATGCAAATCAGGTTTTCTCATGGCTTAAAATGAAGGGCTTAATAAAAGAAACCGACCGCAAAAAGCACATATTTTTTGAGCTTACAAATATTGGAACAGATTTTGCCGAACACGGCACTCCGGAACAAAGAATTTTACAGCTTTTAAAAGAAAAAGGCGAGCTTAAGCTTCCTGAAATTGCTGAAGCCCTTAATCTGGAAAATAAGGATGTAGGTTCGGCCTTCGGTATTCTTTCAAAAGAAGGTGCCGTCAAGATGAATGAAGAAAAAAAGGCTTCCTTTGTGCAAGAACCGCAGTCAAAACGCTTTAAGATAACCGTCGAATTGTTGAAAAAAGGCCTTAAAACCGAAGGTCATATCATAGCTGAAGAAGATCTTGATGATGAAGAACGCGAGATTATCAACTCAATTGCAAAAAAACGCGGAGCTGCCGACAGTCCCTATAAGATTGTAGAGCGGGATTCGGTTGTTTACGGGTTTACTGACGATGTTCCTTCTCTTCAAAAAGAGCTTGAAGCAGAGGGGATTACTGGCGATGAAACGGGACAGCTTACAGCCGAGAGCTTAAAAACCGGAAGCTGGAAAAATCAAACATTTAGAAGCTACAATATAAATCTCCCGCCTGCCCGTATAATTTCGGGAAGGACGAATCCCTATTGCGATTTTTTGGAGGGAGTAAAGGACAAACTCGTAGGTTTGGGCTTTGAAGAATTTGACGGTCCGCTCGTAGAAACCGATTTTTGGAACTCGGACGCTCTTTTTATGCCCCAATTCCATGCAGCCCGCGATATTCATGACGTTTACTACATAAAAAATCCGACTCATGCAAAGAGTATTGAAGAACCTTTTTTATCCCGCGTTGCCGAAACCCACGAAACAGGCGGAAACACAGGAAGCCGAGGTTGGAATTATTCCTTTGACAGGAATTTTACAAAACGCCTCTTACTCAGAAGTCAAGGCACGGTTCTTTCAGCCCATCAGCTTGCAAAGGCTAAAATACCCGGCAAATATTTCGGCATAGCCCGATGTTTCCGGTACGATAAGGTGGATGCTACCCACTTGTCCGACTTTTATCAAACAGAAGGAATAGTTTTAGGCAATGATGTTAATTTAAAAACCCTTTTAGGCATCCTCAAAATGTTTGCCGTTGAAATAGCCGGTGCTACTGAGGTTAAATATGTCGGCGGTTATTTCCCCTTTACCGAACCTTCGATTGAAGTGCATATAAAACACCCCGTTTTAGGCTGGTTCGAGCTTGGCGGCTCAGGCATCCTTCGCCCCGAAGTATCGAGAACAATGGGAGTTGATGTTCCCGTATTGGCTTGGGGAATAGGCATTGACCGAATGGCCCTTATGGCTCTTGGCTTAAACGATTTGCGAGAGCTGTTCAGCTCGGACATTGAGGGAGTCAGGCTCAGGAAGTAAAAAAAAGCCCCATCGAAGGACGGGATAAATTTACTTTTTCTTGGGTACAAAGCGTTTTCTTAATTCAGCTGCTTTTGTACCTTTTGCGATATCTGTGCCGGGTTTTTTATCCACAATTTTATAATTTAATGTTGCAGCTCCGTCATTGGCAAGATCAAGCCCTTCCTTTACAACTTGTGCAGGCATTGGATTATCTTTAGCTCCCCTTTCAAGACCGGATATAAACGCTTCATAATGTGCTTTTTGTGCAGTATTCATTTTAAAAGCACAAGAACTAAACAACAAAGCTGCTGCTGCCAACAAAAGTACAACTGTAAAAATTTTTTTATTTTTCATTAATATCTCCTTATAGACACTTAAATATTTTTATTTAAAGTCTTTAAGAAAAATTCCGCCCTTCTTAAAAACTTTGCAAATGTCTATGGAGCTATACTATACTACAATATACATACTGTCAAGAGCCCGCATATTCTCTATATCTTTTTGAAATATATACCCCTTAAATATAGACAAATAATAAAAAACAATTAGAATATAAGTTAGATAAAATTTATTTAGGAGAAGATGTATGGAATGGTGGAATAAAAGGGTTTTTTATCAGATATATCCTAGAAGTTTTTGTGATGTAAACAATGACGGGATGGGAGATATTCAGGGTATTATTTCAAAATTGCCTTATTTAAAGGAACTGGGTATAGGGGCAATTTGGCTTTCTCCCGTAACCGCATCCTCCGATTATGATAACGGCTATGATGTTTCCGATTATTGCGATATAAACCCCAAATTCGGCACCATGGATGACTTTAAGGCTCTATTAAAAGAAGCGGATAAACTCGATATAAAGATTGTGATGGACTTGGTTATAAACCATACAAGCGATCAGCATAGATGGTTTATAGAATCTAAAAATCCCGAATCGCCCTACCATAATTATTATGTGTGGAAAGAACCTAGGCTTGTAAAGGGTAAAAAGCTGCCTCCCAATAACTGGGACAGCCTTTTTTTAGGTTCTGCATGGAAGTATTGCGAAGAAAACGGACTCTATTATCTTCATCTTTTTACCGAAAATCAGCCCGATCTAAACTATAACAATCCCGCGGTGATTGAAGAAGTAAAAAAGATATTGAAGTTTTGGCTGGATATGGGTGTTGCCGGCTTCCGTTGCGATGTTATAAACTGCATTTATAAAACTTCTTATGAAGATGCAAAAAAAAGAAGGATTAAAACAGGTAAAGAGTTTTATCTTTCTCAAAAGGGCTGCCATGATATTCTAAAAGAATTAAATAGAGATGTCCTAAAACCCTACAATGCCTTTACAGTAGGCGAAACTATGGACGTTTCTTTAGAAGAAGCTAAAGATTTTATTCAAGATGAATTGACTCTTGTTTTTCCTTTTGAACATCACACCGGGGTAGACTGCTGGTTTCAAATTCCGGTTTTAAAACGGAAATATAAGCCTTTCCGAATGATTAAAATCCTAAAAAAATGGCAGACTAAAATGCCGTGGACTCCTCTTTTCTTTGAAAATCACGATCAGGTGCGTTCCGTTTCGCGGTTTGGGGATGAGGGAAAATACTACAAAGAAAGCGTCAAAATGCTTGCAACGGTTCTTTTAACCCAAAAAGGAACCCCCTTTATTTATCAAGGAGAGGAAATCGGGCTTACCAATACCGATTTTAAGAGCATGGATGAAATTGACGATATAGCCACAAAGAATATTTATGACACCCTCCGCCGTCTTAAATTCGGTAAAAAACGGGCATTTAAAATGACCATGAACTATGCCCGGGACCATGCAAGAACTCCCATACCTTGGGATGATTCCGAAAACGGTGGCTTTTGTACCGTAAAGCCTTGGCTCCGGCTTAACGAAAAATATAAAGAAATAAATGTAAAAAAGAATCTTTCCGAGCCTGATTCCTGCTTTAATTATTATAAGAAACTGATAGCCTTAAGAAATGAGGAAGAAACCTTACAGTTCGGAGATATAGAATTTGCGGATTTGGGAAAGGATATTTTTGCATATTATCGCAAAAAAGACGATAAAACTTTTTTTATTGTTTCCAATATGTCAGGCAAGGCTCAGAAGATAAGGGAAGAGGTCAGAGGTCTTCCGATTCTATTTAATTATAGAAACTTTAACCCTCAACAGAAGATTTTACGTCCCTTTGAGTCTGTAATTACAAGAATTTAGGGTATCTCAAAAAAACTTATTGGATTTTAAGAAATATTTTAAAATTTTACTATAAAGGCTAAAAAAAACATACAAGATAGGTAGGAGGTCTTTTATGAAAAAAAGATTTTTTTTACCTGTTTTGTTGGTTTTGAGTTTATGTGCTTCTTGCAGCGGAATGATTGAACAGCCGGGCTTTGTTTCAATTTTTCTTGGGTATAATGAGAGCATTACTCTCAAAGAATTTGAGCAGTCCCCAAATAATGAGATAACTCTTATTTTTGAAGGGCGTGTTGTCAGTCTCCAAGCTTATGCTTTAAAAGGAAATTTACCCGAAGAAATTTTGTGTACTGTTGAAGAGATTGAAGCCGCCGATTTTTCGCAGGACAAGGCTTATAAGGCTAAGAACGGAGATCTTTCCGTTTTTAAGATTAAGCCCAGTGCAAGCTTTGAGATAGGCGAGGATTTTAAAATATGCGGAAAGGTTAAAGTTCAAAATCAATTTCTTGATTTTGAGCTTCCCTTTAAGGGAGCAAACACTAGGCCTGCAGAGCTGTCTTTTTCTTCTTTAAAGCTAGGCTCCGCATCTAAAGAGGGCTTTATAAGATTCATCGTAAAAAAAAGCGGAAACTTATTTGGGGTAAGTCTTGTAAATGCGGGGAACTCAAAAGAACCGGACTATGTGTTTCCTGCTTTTGAGGTAGAAGCAGGAAATATAATTGTATTCTATTGGTATTTACCTCTGGACGGTTCAATGCCTGAAGACGGTATTTTAGTTTCCGCCGATGCTTGTAATGCTCTTGAGCCGGGAGAAAAGGCTTTTTGTTTTTGGGCTAAGCTGCAAAAGTTTCAGCCGAAAAGAACGAATGCCGTTCTTATTAGAACAAGTCAAAATGAGGGTTTACAGGATGCCGTTTTGTTTAGGAATCCCAAGGATGAGGAATGGGGAAGGCCTGAAATTGAACGAGCTGCATTGGAAGCTGCCGAAGCCGGTTTATGGCAGCCTGATGGAGATATTTTAAATGCAGTACAAGCAAATATAACTCCTACAAAAATGATTAGACGGATTTCTCAGGTAACAATAAATCATAATGCAGCGGACTGGGTTTTGACAAAATAAATTTTTAAGAAAAAAAGCTGCCCAAGCATATTAAACTTGGACAGCTTTTTAATTATCAGCCTAAACTAAAAGACTTATTTTGTTTTCAGGTACTCATTTATTGCAGCAGCGGCTTTTCGGCCTTCGCCCATTGCAAGAATTACGGTAGCAGCACCTAAAACAATGTCGCCTCCTGCCCAAACTCCTTCTATAGAGGTTTTTTGGTTTTCGTCAACGATGATATTTCCCTTTTTGGTAACTTCCAAGCCGTGACTTGTCTGAGCCATGAGGGGATTGGAATCGTTTCCGAGGGCAACAATTACGGCATCAACTTTTATTTGATGCTCGGTTCCGGGTTTTGCTACAGGTTTTCTTCTGCCGGACTCATCGGGTTCGCCCAATTCATAGTCTAAGACTTCGATTGCACAAACCTTTCCTTCTTCATCTCCGATTATTTTTGTGGGGTTTTGAAGGAAGCAGAACTCTACGCCTTCTTCTTCGGCGTGAGCAACTTCTTCGATTCGGGCGGGCATTTCTGCACGGGTTCGGCGGTAAATACAGTAGACTTTTTTACAGCCAAGGCGGTAGCCCATTCTTGCAGCATCCATAGCAACGTTTCCGCCTCCGATTACGGCCAAGGTTTCAGCCTCATAAAGAGGGGTATCGGAGTTTTCTGCATCGTATGCCTTCATGAGGTTAGCCCTTGTCAGGTATTCGTTTGCACTAAAAACACCGATGAGGTTTTCGCCTTCAATTCCCATAAATTTGGGAAGACCGGCACCGGTTCCGATAAAGGCGGCATCATATCCGTCTTCTTTTAAAAGCTGCTCAAGGGTTTCGGTTCTTCCTACCAAGAAGTTTGTTTTGAATTCAACGCCCATCTTTTCGAGGTTTTCGACTTCCTTTGCAACGATTTCTTTCGGCAAGCGGAATTCGGGGATTCCGTAAACCATAACGCCGCCTGTTTTGTGGAAGGCTTCAAAGACTGTTACCGAGTGGCCTTCTCTGCGGACATCGGCTGCAACGGTAAGTCCTGCAGGGCCTGAACCGATGATAGCAACTTTTTTTCCGGTTTCGGGAGCAACGGGCGGAACAGTGATCTTGTTATTGTTTCTTTCCCAGTCGGCAACAAAGCGTTCAAGACGGCCGATTGCTACAGCTTGTTCGGGGGATTTGAGCATCTTGCCTATTGTACAAAAGGCTTGGCACTGCTTTTCTTGGGGACAAACGCGTCCGCAAATTGCCGGTAAGAGGTTCGTTGTCTTTATTGTATCGACGGCTTTTTTATAGTCGCCTTTTTGAATTTCAGCAATAAATTCAGGAATCGGTACACCTACGGGACAGCCCTTAACGCATGGCTTGTTTTTGCAGTTTAAGCATCTTTCCGCCTCAATGCGGGCCTGTTCATCTGTGTAGCCCATAGCAACCTCATTCATCAGAACAGCTCTTTTATGAGGATCGAGGGTAGGCATTTCCTGAATCGGAATCTGAGTTCTTTCTTTGGGGCTTAAGGTTTTGCCGTTTAAGTCGGCCCAAAGCTGTTTGGCCCGAGCTGAAAGCTCTTCATGGCTTATGTGTTTATGACATTCTTTATTTGTATTTTCCATATTTTTCCGCTCCTTAATTAAAAATACCGGACTTGCACTTATGCCTATCCTGATCTTCGCGTCCGCGGAAGGCCTTCATTCTCATCATCATATTATCAAAGTCAACTTTGTGTGCATCGAATTCGGGACCGTCAACGCAGACAAATTTTACCTGATTGTCTACAGTTACACGGCAGCCGCCGCACATTCCCGTACCGTCAATCATAATCGTGTTAAGCGAAACCGTTGTTTTTATTCCGAAGGGACGGGTGGTTTCGGCGCAGAATTTCATCATTATGGGCGGGCCTATTGCAAAAACTTCATCGGGAGGCGTTTGACTTTCACAGAGCTCTTTTAAGGGTACGGTTACAAGGGCCTTTCTTCCATAAGAACCGTCATCGGTTGTAATGATGAGCTCATCGGCAATAGCTTTCATTTCATCTTCAAAAACGATTAAGTCCTTGTTCCTTGCTCCGATGATAACTATGAGCTTGTTCCCTGCTTCTTTAAAAGCTTGGGCTATAGGGTACATGGGGGCAACACCAATACCTCCGCAGACACAGACAACCGTTCCGCACTTTGTGATGTGGGAGGGGCGTCCAAGAGGGCCTAAAATTGCAGCGATAGAATCACCTACATTTTTATTGCAAAGTTTGATGGTTGTAGCTCCTACGGCCTGAATGACGAGGGCAATCCAGCCTTCTTCGGCGTTCGCATCGGCAATCGTGAGTGGGACTCTTTCACCGAAGTTGGTATCTATTTGAACGATTACAAACTGTCCCGGATGCCTGTTTTTTGCGATCTCCGGTGCTTCTACGCGCAAATAAAAAACCTCAGGCGAATATTGCCGTTTTTCAAGTATTTTGTGCATAATCATACTCCTTAAGGTTTATAATCTATAAAAAAATAATGATTTAAGATGTTAGATAAGTCTTCAAATCAATGACAACCTTAACGGGTTATTATATCAAAATTCAAGAAATCTTGCAACATACAAGCCGGAATTTGTTGTATGTCTGCATACCGGAGAAGTTTCCCCCTAGCCGCAGAATAAAGCAGCATAAAATAAAAAACAGATTACCGAGCATTCCCGATAATCTGTTTTTAAAAAAATTCTTATAGTAAATCTATTCGAGTAATCTTGCCTCGATTATCTGGCTGAATTCAAAGTTTTCGATTTGGAGATAATAAGAAGCAACATCCATTAAGGCGGCCATCGGGGTAAGACCGACAATTTCGGTACCGGCAACATTTACGCCATAGCGTTTTGCTTCCATTTTTACCATTTCATAGGACTGATAAAGAGAAGTTTTTGTATAGTCCGTCATGTTCATTGAAACTTGAACAATTCCGCGCTCCGTAAGGTCTACACCCATTGCTTTAACAAAGCGTAAACCGCCGCCTAAGAAGCGGACCTTTTTTGCAATCTTATCTGCGATTGAAAGATCGTTTGTGGCCAAGTTTACGTTAAAGGCAACGAGGGGCATTCGGCAGCCGACTGCTGTAACTCCTGCAGAAGGATGAATTTCCGTTCCGCCGAAATCGGGCTTCCATTCGGGCTGCTTTACCTTTTCAGCCATACCTTCAAACTGTCCCTTTCGGATATTGGAAAGGTTTTCACGCGCAGGGGCAGATGCCGATTTTTCATATAAAAATACGGGAATCTTGTGCTGTTCCCAGATGAGTTTTCCAACCTCCTTGGATAATTCGATACATTCTTCCATTGTGGAATTTTTAATCGGAATAAAGGGTACAACATCGGTAGCTCCCATTCTGGGGTGAGCTCCCTCATGCTTGCGCAAGTCGATAAGGCCGGCTGCTATTCCGATAGCTTCTACTACGGTTTTTTTAAGTTCTTCGGGTTCACCGATTACGGTTACAACAGAGCGGTTATGGTCCTTGTCGGATTCGTAACCAAGCAGTTTTACATTTTCTTTTCCGCGGAAGGGGGCTATAATCTTTTCCAAAACTTCAGGATCGCGGCCGTTACTAAAGTTGGGAACACATTCAATTATTTTGTTCATCATAAAAAACTCCTAAGACCTTTAACGTCTTTCGCAAGTGTAACACAAAAAAAGGTATTAGACAAGATAATAAGAACGGCCGATATCACAACATTGAAACCGGCTCCTTAATTTCAATTAAAAAGAATGTAAAGGATATTTTGATTCCATCAGAAGAAATGAAAATTGCCGTTCATCCTATGGATTTTGAAGAATTCCAATCGGCAATTCAGGGGAACACTTACCAGTTAAGAAAGGAAGTATATAAAAGCGGGAAGAGTGCCGGCGGGCAGATACACCGAAAATGGATGAAAGATTTTAGATTATATATGGCCGTCGGAGGAATGCCTCAGGCCATGAGCTTTATTATCATACATGGGATAAAGAAAAAAGCACCCACTATTATGAAATTGATTTTTTAATTTCTCAAGGTGCAAAGGTAAAGGCAATCGAGGTAAAATCTTCGGGTATGGGCAGACATGAATCTTTAAAAATATTCCGTAAAAAATATTCCAAGGTCTTAGCCTCCTCAATCTTAGTTTCTTCTAAAGATAGAAAAACAGAGGACGGCATAGAGTTCCTGCCGATGTACATGCTGGATTTTGCGGCTAATAACATCGAGATTAATTAAATATGCATATTCTTATTTATTACCATATCATACATTATGTTATTTTTTTCCAAGAATAACCTTCAGACATATAATTTTGAATTATCGGTTCTAATCTATCAAATACGGAAGCAAATTTTGCTTCATTCGTTATTAACTCCTTATTATAAAAACAGCATCGGTCTAACATTGTTTTAAACCGCAACCCGGCTCGACCGGCATGTCGGCTTTGAAAACTGTGTTAGGTTCTATCTCTCTACGAATTTGAAACCTTACTACTTGCAAGATTTATTTTTGTAAATTGCTTTTTTTCAGAATCTGTTAAAGAAGAAATAGGAACTCCTTTCTCTTTTGCATAGTTACGCAACGCTTTCATATTGACAAAATAGGGAAGCGTATTAACATCTATCGGAGAATAAGTTTTCTGCATATAAGAATTATAATTGTTCATCTGTCCATTCATATGTATAAACCTCCATAATATTTTTCATTTGGTCATCAAATATCCCAAAATGAAACTGATGAAGCATACAAATTGCTTCTGCTCCAAGCTTCTCGACATAATGTTGCAATAATTTTTCATCCGCAGCAAAGCCAAAAACATCGCCATCATATCCATATTCAATAGATTTTTTGCCTGCGATTGCAAATAAATGGCCTCCAACACCAGAATATTTCGGTGTATCAGTCAATTGCTTATTATTCTGCGGAGCAGTACACATCCATTGAATATAAAGTGCGCCTGCATCTGGATTATTTTGAACGGAAACCAACCCTTGAATATCCACAGTTCCCTTTATTACAAGGGCGTAAACTTCTGAATTTTTGGTCAACTGCGACCAATCTATATACCAACCATTCTTTTTGTTATATTTTTCCAAAAAAGAACTTCGTTTTATGCGAATAACTTCCGTATCGACTAGTTCGCCTGTAACATTATCTTTTAGGCACGAAGTGAAATCATCTATGTAGACAGATATAAATCGTAGACAGATATAAATCCAAAATCCATACTGTTATTATAGCATAAAAAGTACTTTTCTGCATTAAAAATTCAGTATGAAAATATAAATATTTAAAGCCCATATTGCAGGGTATAAGTCCTACGCTACAGGCTTGTTTCCAATTTGAGAAAAGTGAATTGTGAATTTTGGCATGAGGCGAGAGGTTAGGTCAAGAGGTCGCAAAGACGAATTCATCATCTCAGCGGTATGTATAGGCCATCCAATTTTTCTTTCGCTGCAACATGCTTGTTGTATTTGTTCTATCGTCATTGAATTATTATAGCATAAAATTACCTTTTTGTGTGAAGAAATTGTAATTTTTACACAAAAGCGGCTCAGTAAGCCGTGGTAGTCCCCCATTGTATCTTGCCGTTAATCGATAAAAGATGTATACTCTAATTGTAAAGTAAGCATAACTTTAATACAATTTCGGAGGAACTATGAAATTTAATATTGCAAAAAAAGGCGGTGTAGCTGCCCAGTTGGTTTTTGAGGAGAAAATTGAAGGCGGCTATCTTAATCATTTGAAGGAAAAAGAATTGTTTTCCGGAAAGGCGGAAGAGGTTTATTATACTCTCGACTCCAATCTTAAAGCCCAGCTTTTTATCGGTTTAGGTAAAGAAGAAAAAATTGACTTGGAAGTTTTAAGAAAAACTTTTTTTAAGGCAGCAAGTGAGCTTTTAAAGAATAAGGTAGAAGAAGTCGAGCTCAACATCCCTAAACTTAACAATCTATGTAATTATAAGATGGCTGAGGCTATTGCAGAAGGTATGCTCCATGCCACCTACAAATATGATAAGTTTAAAAGCGATCGTAAAGAACAAACCGAAATTACGGTCAATTATAACTCCGAAAAGGGCAAGGAAGACAGAGCCGAAAAAGGTGTAAACGAAGCCGTCAAGCTCATGGAAGCGGTTTTTTTAACCAGAGATTTGGTAAATCAGCCGGCAAATGTAATCTATCCTGAAACCTTGGCTAAAATTGCCAAAGAAAAACTTGAAGCAAAGGGCGTCAAGGTTACAGTCCACGGCAAAAAAGAAATTGAAGCTCTCAAAATGGAAGCCTTCCTCAATGTAGCCAGAGCAAGCACCAAGGAGCCTAAACTCATCGTTATGGAATACTATAATAATCCCGGCTCCAATGAAAAGATCGCTCTTGTCGGTAAGGGCTTAACCTATGACAGCGGCGGATACGCCATTAAACCTGCTACAAGCATGGTTGATATGTTTACGGATATGGGAGGCTCAGGTACGGTCATCGGAGCAATGCATGCTCTGGCCGACCTCAAAGCAAAGGTAAACGTTGTCGCTGTTGTTGCTTCTTGCGAAAATATGATTTCGGGAGACGGCTACAGAAACGGCGATATTATCGGTTCAATGAGCGGTAAAACTATCGAAATTATTAACACTGATGCCGAGGGTAGATTAACATTAGCCGATGCCGTTTATTATGCTACCAATAATTTGGGAGCTACCAAGCTGATTGACCTTGCAACCCTCACCGGCGCTTGTGTGTCAGCTCTTGGAGAACAGGTCAGCGGTGCAGTTACAAACAATGATGAGTTCTTTTCAGAACTTGTTAAGGCAAATGAAAGAGCAGGTGAAATTGTCTGGAGAATGCCTACTATCGAGTATTATAAAAAAATGAACGAATCGAAAGTTGCAGATCTAAAAAATTCGGGTGGAAAGTTAGGCGGAATGATGACGGCCGGTCTATTCGTCGGTTCCTTCCTTGCAAAAGAAGATATCCCTTGGATTCACATTGATATAGCCGGAACTGCCTACATTACCGAAAAATTCGGCTACCTAAAAGAAAACGCCACAGGAACCCTTGTAAAGAGTCTTTACTATATGCTAAGCAAAGAAGCTTAAACAGCTCTTTCTAATGCCGCAGGGAAGCAAATATCTTTCTTGCGGCATTTTTATTATAAATAAGGAGAATTATGATATGAGTACAAAAAATTTACTTGATGGTGTAGAAGATACATTATATATCCCGCTTGCAGCAAGAATATATGCATCCGAGAAATTCCCTAAATTTTTCTATGATGAAAAAGCATTGTCATTAAAACAATATATACCGACGGATAACATAGAAAATAATACTACCGAATATTTTTATATGGCCAGTGTATGCAGACAACAAACAATCGATAAAAAGATAAAAAAATTTCTTGAAGAAAATATTCAAAGCAATGTAGTGTTTTTAGGAGCCGGTTTAGAAACCGCTTACAATCGTATCAATAATATTAAATCTAACTTTTATCAAATAGATTTGCCTAACGTTATAGATACCAGAAAAAAAGTATTAGGAAATGCAGATAATGAAAAGCTGCTCTCAGGGGATATGTTTACTCTTGATTGGGTAAAAGAAATAGATACTTCATTGCCGACTATGATTGTTGTTTCGGGAGTATATCAGTACTTCGATGAAGGTAAAATTGTAGAGATGATTAAAAAAATGAAGTCTTTAATTCTTAAAGGAGAATTGGTATTTGACGCAACAAATTCTACCGGATTAAAATTAGCTAATAAATATGTTCAAAAGACCGGTAATGTCAATGCTAAGATGTATTTTAGTGTCGATAACCCAAAGGAATTTGCAAATATTACTAATACAAAACTTATAAAAGTCGATGGATTTTTTGATGGAGCATTAAAACATTGTGATGGATTAAAATTCCTAACTCGAATATATATGTATTTCGCCGATAAATTGCACAGAACATTGGTTGTTCACTTAAAATTCAATTAGGGTTGAATGCAAGAAACTTTTCTGTGTTTTAATGTGATTTTTTAAAAATTTATCCTTGATAAATACACGAATATTTGCTATAATTTTACTATAAAGTACAGGAGAATGGATATGTACAGAAAAATCAGCAAGGATTTGGAAAAATGGAAGAACAGCAAATATCGTAAACCACTCATATTGCAAGGAGCAAGACAGGTTGGCAAAACCTATTCTATCTTAGAGTTCGGCAGAAAAAATTATGAAAATGTAGCCTATTTCAATTTTGAGATGAATCCTAAGCTAAATGAAACCTTTAAAGAAACCTTAAGCCCCGATTACCTGCTTCCTATACTTTCCAATATTGCGGGTAAGTCCATTGTAAAAGAAAAAACATTGATTGTATTTGATGAAATTCAGCTTTGTGAAGAAGCCTTAACCGCACTAAAATACTTTTATGAAGAAGCACCTGAGTATCATATTCTGGTTGCCGGAAGTCTTCTCGGCGTTGCCGTGAGCAGAAAAAAATTTTCTTTTCCGGTTGGTAAGGTTGATATGAAAACGCTCTATCCTATGGACATGGAAGAGTTCCTCCTTGCTGTGGGCGAAGAAATTCTTGTAAAAGAAATAAAAAAAAGCTTTGATACAAATACCCCTCTCTCCGCTGCCTTGCACGATAAGGCAATGATTCTTTATAGAAAATACCTCATCGTGGGGGGAATGCCCGAATGTGTAAAACTTTTTATTGAAACGGAAAATTATATCCTTGTCCGCCACATTCAAGATACTATACTGGCAAGCTATCTAAATGATATGAGTAAGTATAATAACTTAAATGAAATAAAAAAAACCAGACTTGCCTATGATAACATAACCGTTCAGTTGTCAAAAAAAAATACACGCTTTCAATATAAAATGATTAAAAGAGGAGGAAGGGCAGCAGAATTTGAAAATGCAATCGAATGGCTGTCTCTTTCAGGTATTGTATCTCTTGTTTATAAGGTAACCCGGATTAAAAAGCCGCTTGAAAACTATCGCGATATAGATTCGTTTAAAGTTTATGTATCTGATTTGGGTCTACTGCTTGCAAAAAAAGATTTGTCGGCAAATGATGTGCTTTATATGAATGATGACTTAAATGATTTTAAAGGCGGTATGACGGAAAACTATGTACAGGTTCAGCTTGCTATAAACGGTTATCGAACTTATTATTGGGAATCCGAGCGGGAAGCGGAAATAGACTTTATCATAAAACGAAAAGATAAGATTATTCCTATTGAGGTAAAATCGGCAGATAATACCAGAGCAAAGAGCCTAAAGGTTTATATGGAAACATATGAACCGGAATATGCCGTAAAACTTTCTTCAAAAAATTTCGGCTTTGAAAATAAAAAAAAGATTGTTCCTCTCTATGCCGCTTTTTGTATTTGATTTTTTCGATAAAAGTGGTATAATAAGAAGAGATTTTGAGGCAGTTATGGATTCCGATTTTATATGTTCCGAAAGTGATAATTCAGTTTTGTGCATATTGACAAACATCCTTTTTTATTCTAGTATAATCCCATGTGTAACTTCTTACAGACTTGTTCTAAGTTCAATTTTTCTCAACATGGAATTTTAATACAGAAATTTATCTGTAAACAAATAAATCAAGTTACCCCCCCCCCCCCCCGAAAAATTTAATAAATTAAAAAATATTTTAATAAATATATTTTTTCTTTATTGTTTTAATTTTACTTTAAATTCATTAACCCCACAAAATAGGTTTTATAATCGAAAGCATTTTAAGCTGACAAGCGGTCTTCTTAAAGAAAGCTTTATGCGGAATCAGACTGAGAAGCTCATTCGATTTAAAAATAAAAATACTTGCAACAAAAAAAGATTGCAAAAAGGAAGGTTTAAAAATGAAAAAGAATTCTTTTTTAAGAATTACGGCACTGCTGTTGGTTTTGGTAATGGTTAGTATGTCATTGTCCAGCTGTATGACTAATCGTCATACTATTGGAAAGGGTTCACAGACAGGAGTAGTTGAAAAAAGCAGACAATGGTATGCCTTATGGGGCTTGGTAAAGCTAGGAGATAGCGACACCAATAAAATGGTTGGAGACACTACTGACTATAAAATTGAAACATATTATGGCGGCGTCGATTGGCTTATAAACTTTTTCTTGGGAGTTTTTAGTATCCAAAGCCGCACTATAAAAGTTACTAAATAAAAAACGGTCTTGTATATTTAAGCAGTTCCGCACTTAATATACAAGACCATTTTACAAATATAAAAAATCGTACTACCCCAATCCAGCAAAATCTTTTTATCTTTATTTATATAATTCAATGTTAAAATATGTACTCCGCATCTCTTTGAAAATTTATCTTAAATAGTATATAATGCAGTTATGAATCAAGATAGGGTTAAAGAAATTTTGCTCGAGACGGCGGATACGGAGCTTGAGTTTTCTGTTGTTTTTACGGGAAAAAGCAGCAAAAAGGTAAACGGGCTTTATAAGCCGGACACGCACGAAATTATTCTTCATAATAAGAATTTTGCGAATGATAATGAACTTATTTACACGGCTGTGCATGAATATACCCATCACAAACAGTGTGAAAAAGAGGGCGGTTTTTATTCGACACGGGTACATAGCCCCAAGTTTTGGACTCTCTTTCACAGCCTTTTGGCTGAGGCCGAAAAAAAAGGCTTTTATAAAATCACTCTTGAGGAGTCGCCCGAGCTTTTGGAATTAACCGATGAAATCAGACAAGTTATAATGGTAGAAGACGGTAAACTTATGAAAGAACTCGGCCGCCTGCTTGGAAAGGCTCGGCCTCTTTGCAAAAAAGCCGGTGTAAGATATGAGGATTATGTCGATAGGGTGCTCTGCCTCCCGAGGGCATCCGCAACTGCTATCGAAAAAATCAGTGCCTACAATGTAAACCCCGCCATCGGTTATGAGGCGATGAAGTTTGTGGCCAATATAGGCAATGCGGAAAAAAGGGCTGAGGCAGAAGAAATGTTTTTAAATAAGACAAGCCCTGCAACAGTCCGGGGTACAATTTCTAAAAAGAAAGAAGAAGACCCGCGGCGAACCTTAGAAAAAGAAAAACGGCGCTTGGAAAAAACCATTTTAAGCCTTCAGGCTCGGCTTGAAACCGTTGAAAGCAGGCTTGCCAATATGCCGATAAGTCCCTTTATAATAGCAGTGATTTTTTCTATCTTTATGTCCTTACCTATGATCGGACAAAACTCTAATCCGATTCCGATTCCGTCCGTGCCTCCTATCCCCGGTATGCCGGAAATTCCTAAACCGAATACAATAAACCCTGTAATACCTCAAGCTCCGGCTGCCCCGGAATTTTTAAAAACAACCAATCAGCCTAAGACTGAAAAAACCGTCGCAAGAAAAAAAATAAGCCCTGCCGAAATGATAGAACGCTTAAACTCAAGCCAAGACGGTGCTTTTGCAAAACGGCTTATGGGTACCCTCATCGAAAATGACGATCAGGGCTTTGATGTTCTAAACAAAATTATTGAGGAACTTTCAAAGGATAATTTACAAGGATTCCCCATTCAAACCGTAGAATCCAAAAATAAAAAAAACGTTTTAATAAAGAATTTTAATTTTAACGGAAAAAATATGCTGGAAGAATTCGGCTCCTTTGCCGTGTCCGGAATAACGGCCGATAAAAGTTTTTTTATGGCAGCAGAATCAAAGGCTGCGGCAGCAGGCCAAAAAAACGGAGAGCGGTTGTATATTTTTGCAAAACGGAACATAGCCGGAACCTACAAACTCTTTGTAGAAATAGACCAAGACACCAAAAATCACAGCTCACTGTTTTTTAAGTTTTTTAAAAACTCTCCCTTTGATGCGAAGCTTGACCAAAATATTTTATCTTCTCAAATAAAGACCGATAGACTTGACTTGGATGCTGTTTTTGACCTAACTGCGGAGTAAGGGGAAACTATACAAACATAAGCTTATGTAAAAAATATGGAGTAAAAATAAAAAAAGAAGACTCACTCAAAAGGAGGATAATGAGCGAGTCTAGTGAAAAACAGTGTGTATCGTTTGTGTGTGGCTCGAGTATACTTAAAACGGATAAAAATGTCAAGCATTTTTATAAAAATTTATTTAAAAATTAAACATTAAATTTAAAGAACATAACATCTCCGTCATTTACTATATAAGCTTTTCCTTCTTGACGGTAACGCCCAGCTTCTTTTATCTTTTGTTCACTTCCGTATTTTACAAAGTCATCAAAGCTGTATACTTCAGCCTTTATAAATCCCTTTTCAAAGTCGGTATGTATAACTCCGGCTGCCTTTGGAGCCGTATCCCCGGCATGAATTGTCCATGCCCTGCACTCATCTTCTCCGGCCGTAAAAAAAGTTCTAAGCCCAATTAAGTGATAGGCAGCCCTTGCAAGCTGTGAAAGACCCGATTCTGCCAAGCCTACCTCAGCTAAAAAACTTAGGCGTTCTTCTTCACTTTCAAGGTCTGCTAATTCGGCTTCAAACTTTCCGCAAATTACAACGGTATCTGCCCCCTCGGATTCTGCAATCTTTTTAACCGCCGCTATATAGGGATTGTTGTCTTGAGCACCTGTTTCATCTACATTGCAAACATACATTTGAGGCTTCATTGTAATTAGATGGGTATCGTAGATTGCATCTCTTTCATCATCGGTCAAATCTGCAAGGCGGGCGCCTTTTCCTTCTTGCAAAAGAGGACGAATTTTTTCGATAGCCCGCATTACGACAGCGGCTTCTTTTTGAGCTTCCTTGCCCATGCGGCTCGCCTTTTCGGCACGCTCGGCTCTTTTATCCAAACTTGCAAGATCGGCAAGAGCGAGCTCGATATTTATCGTTTCAATATCGGAAGACGGATCTATTTTCCCTGAAACATGGACTATATCATCATTATCAAAACAGCGTACAACATGGGCAATAACGCCTACTTCTCTTATATGGGATAAAAACTGATTCCCTAAGCCCTCTCCCTTTGAAGCTCCCTTTACAAGACCTGCAATATCCACAAATTCTACGGTTGCAGGAATTACCTTTTTTGGATTAAAATGTTCAGCCAATTTTTTTAAACGGGCATCGGGTAAACTTACAATTCCTACATTGGGGTTTATTGTACAAAACGGATAATTAGCAGCCTCAGCCGGTGCACTTGTAAGAGCCGAAAATATAGTCGATTTTCCTACATTGGGTAAACCCACAATTCCGCAATTTATAGCCATATCTCTTCCTCCATTACCGCAAGTTTAGTTTTCCCAAATAAGGTATTCAGGGCTGTAAACATAGATGCCTTTTTTTGATTTTAAATTTAAAAAGTCAGTGAAGGCTTTGATATCTGCAAAGTTCATCTGCGAAAATATCGAAGCATCAAGATCTTCTAAAATGCTTTTTATCAAGGCTTCCGTAAAAGGCAGGGGCTTTTTTATTTCCTTTACGGAATATTGTCCGCTTATGTTTGCAAGCTCTGCAGCATATTTTACTGCCTCGTCCAAAGAACCCAAAGCATCAACCAATTTTAAATTTAAGGCTTGTTCACCTGAATAGACACGGCCGCCGGCTAATTCTTCAACGGTTTTTTCAGGAAGATTTCTTCCCCTTGCGACGGTTTCGATAAATGTCTTATATATGTGCATAACTTCCAGCTGCCTTACCTCTTTTTCTTCTAACGAAGGTTCTTCTAAAACGGAATATGAAGGCTTTTGTCCCGAATAAACCAAATCGCTTGTTATACCCAGATATTTTTTTACGGCTTCCTTAAAGGATGGAGCTGTAGCCAATACACCGATTGAGCCGGTAATTGTGTAGGGGCTTGCAAAAATATAATCTGCAGAAGAAGAAATCCAATAAGCTCCCGAGGCGGCAACAGACCCCATGGAAACTACAACAGGTAAACCTGAGGCTTTAGCTCTATCTATAGCCCGCCTTATTTCTTCGGAAGCAAAGACCTCTCCTCCGCCTGAATTTACTCTTACAACGATAGCTTTTACAGTCGGGTCATCTTGGGCAATATCAAAAAGTTCTACAATCTTGTAACTTACGGCAGAGTCATCTATACGCCCTGTACCGCTGGAAGAAATCGCTCCGTTCAGATGAATGACGCCTATTGAATTTTGAGAGGGCGTTTCTGCAAAGTTTGCATTATACGAAGTATAGTCTATTGTGTTTACATTTACCGAAAATGTTTTACTATCGGCAAAGCCTATGTTTGCAGCAAACTCATCGACTGAGGCAATATCGGTAACAAAGCCTTCTTCTAAAGCGGCCTTTGCTCCGTTTCCTTCATATTTTTTTATAAGAGCATTATTGTTTTCGGCGAAAGCCCTAATTTTTTCGGGCGGCATATTTCTGTTTGCTGCAATGTCCGAAGTATACTTATTCCATAAATCATCGAACATGGATTTTAAGTTTGTTCTTACATTTTGCGAAAGGTTATCCCGCGAATAAGTTTCTGCCATGCCCTTGTAGGTTCCGGCCTGTATCACATTCCACTTGATTCCGAATTTTTCTTCCAAGCCTTTAAAAAAAACCGGACGGGAAGCAAAGCCTGCAAAGGAAACTTCTCCCAGCGGATCAATTCCTATTCGGTCTGCATAAGAAGCCAAAAAGTAAGAAGGAATGGAATAGCCTACAGCATAGGCATATATTTTCTTACCGGAATTTTTAAAGACTTTTAAAGCGTCTCCCAGTTCACTTAAGTGTCCCGATGAGAGGCCTCCCAATTCTGAAAAGTCCAAATAAAGGCTTGTTATCCGTCTATCGAAGGCCGCATTTTTTATAGCTTTTACAAGGTCAGAAACTAGTACCGCCGATTTTTTCCCGATTGCGGGAATGCCGGCCGAAAAAATATCCGATTCCTTTTCTGTAAGAATTCCGGAAGGATTTATCATTAGGACGGCCTCATTCGGTACGCGCTCTACTGTTTTTGTGTTAGAGGGTATGCTGCCCATAACCCCTAAAAATGAAAAAAAGAAAAAGAAGAAAATGATGTTTATTATTATCAAACGCAAAATGTTTATTCCACGAAAAAACGCCATAAAACAACCAGGCCGCTTTTTTTGTTCTTGGTTTTCCTGCATATTTATCTCCTAAAATACAATTTAAGGCATCATCATAGCAAAAAACCGGTTTTTTTTCAACTAAGAAGGGTTTTAAAGGAAACATAGTCTTTTTATAGTGTGTTGACAAAATGCAGATCCTCCTCATCTGGTACTTCCTAAATTTTTTTGTTATAATGATGATATGCAAATAAGCTTAGAAAATATCAAAAATAAAAAAGTAACCGTTATGGGGCTTGGTCTAAATGGAGGCGGGCTTGCGACTGCCCAATTTTTTGCCCGATATGGAGCCGAGGTTACGGTAACCGATTTAAAAACTTCGGAAGAACTGCGGCCCTCAATCGAAAAACTTTCCGCTTTTAAGAATATTCGGTTTGTGTTGGGTGAACATAGAATAGAGGATTTTAGAGAAGCAGATCTTGTCATCAAAAATCCCGGCGTAAAGCTTGAAGGAAATGTTTTTTTAGAAGCCGCAAAACAAATAGAGTCGGATGTTTCGGTTTTTCTTTCTCTTTCAAAGGCGCCGATTTTGGCGGTAACGGGAAGCAAGGGGAAATCCTCTACGGTAAGTGCTCTTTATTACGGACTTAAAAAGTTAGGATACAATGTTTTTTTGGGCGGAAATATTACGGTCAGCCCTTTAAGTTTTTTTGAAGAAACTTCTTGCGGTACGCCTGTGGTTCTGGAGCTCTCCAGTTGGCAGCTTGCCGATTTAAAAAATAAAAAACTGCTTAAGCCTAAGATTGCGATTATTACGCCCATAATGCCCGACCACTTAAACTGGTACGGCACAATGGAAAAATATGTTGACGATAAAAAAATAATCTATGAAAATATGGATGAAGCGGATTATCTAATCTGTAATTTTGATGACGGCTGGGGGAAAATTTTTGCAGAAGAAACAAGGGCAAATGTTTTTTGGTACAGTGAAAAAAAGCCGGCTAAAAAATATCGAGGTGTTTTTTTTAATAAGAACCAAGAAGGCCTTTGCAATTTAAGTGATGGAGAAAGGCTTTTACTTTCAAAGGATGCAAAAGTTCCCGGGCTTAAACTTAAACAAAATGTCTTGAATGCAGGTCTTGCTCTTCTGCTTTATCAAAAAATTCATAAGCCTGAAAATTTAAAAGGCAACGACATCTTAAAAGATAATAACATCAAAGAGCAATCGGAATTTATCCGTAAATTTATGGACGAGTATTCGGGGATTGAACATCGATTGGAATTCTTTTATGAAAAAAACGGAATAAAATTTTATAATGATACGGCCGCTACAATTCCCGAAGCATCTGCTGCCGCCTTAGAAGCCTTTGATAAGCCTCCCGTCTTAATTTGCGGCGGAACAAATAAAAACTTAAATTTTATTCCGCTTGCCGAAAAAGCAAATCTTGCTAAAAGCCTATATCTTCTTGCAGGAACGGGAACAGACCTTTTAATTCCTCTCCTTAAAGAAAAGTCTATTGAATATAATGGCCCCTTTGACAGCTTGGATTCTCTTTTGCTTTCGTTAAAAGAAAATGCAGAAAAAAGCGATGTCGTAATTCTATCGCCGGGTGCAGCCTCCTTCGGCATGTTTAAAAACGAATTCGACCGCGGAAATAAATTTAAAGAAAAGGTAAGAGAAATATTTTGCTGATAGAATTTGATTAAACCTTGATACCAAGAAATAAAGATTATATAAAGGGTGTTTATATGAAAGTAAAAAGAAAATTGATTTTATGGATAACAGCTGTTGTGTTTGTTCTTTTTATTTTGCCTATGGGTATTGCTTACTTTATCTATTGTGATACTTTCGGTTTAAGATATACAACTTCTTCCTATATGAAGCGGCAGGTAGAAGAATTTGAAGGATTGAAATTAAAAAAATATTTTTTTACTTCAAATAAGGGACAAAAACTTACTGCGTATAAATATTACAAAGAAGACAGCGGTTATAAGGGGCTTATAATAATAGCTCACGGATTTGGGGGCGGCGGGCATAATTCCTATATGGATGTTGCAGATTACTTGGCAGGAAGCGGGTATTTGGTGTTTTCTTATGATGCTACAGGAAATGATGAAAGTGAAGGAAGCGGAGTCGGAGGCTTGCCTCAGGGGATTATCGATCTTGACTATGCAATCAGGTTTGTAAAAGAAAATGAAGAATTTAAAAATTTACCGATTATGCTTTTCGGACACAGTTGGGGCGGTTATTCCGTTGGAAGTGTTTTAAATTTACATAAGGACATAGCGGCGGTTGTGACAGTTTCGGGTTTTAACTCTTCTATCGGTATGATAATAGATAATGGAGGAGACTTTATCGGGAAATGGATTAACTTTTTTATGCCCTATTTTTCGTTGATAGAAAAAATAAAATTCGGGAAATATGCAAATTATTCTTGCATAAAGGGATTCGAAAATTCCGATACAAAAATAATGGTTATTCACAGTTCTGATGATGATACCGTTTCTTTTGAAAATAATTATAAACGGTTTTATAAAAAATTCGGAAACAATAGCCGATTTACTTTTATCGAGTATGATAATAGAGGACATAGTTATTTGTATTATACTGATGAAGCTAGAAGTTACGGTAAAAAACTCAGCGAAGATTTTACAAGTTTTAAAAAATCTTTGCAATTAGAAATTACACCTGAAATACGAGCCGAGTATTTTAAAAAACATCTGGACAAAAAACAATTTTTTGAAGTTGATAAAAGACCACTAGACAAAATAGTATTTTTTTATGATAATAACCGTTAAATTTAGATCTTTTAATCTTTTTTAACTATATTATGTGTTTTTTAATCTAAATATTTTATTTTTGGAGGCAGATTTTATGTATAAAAAAATCTTAACTTTTTTATTGTTAAGCACTTTAATTTTATTATTTTTTAGTGCTTGTCCTACAGGTTTAAGTCAAAACAAGACTCCCGAGCAAAACAGCGGCGGAAATGATGTAACGATTAAACCGGCGGAAAAGGGTGTAATAAAAGGCTCTCTCAAATATGCTGGAGCCCTCTTAATTGCAGGTGTTGAGCTGTACAAAGAAGAAGGAGAATACTGGAAAAATATTGAATTTACAATTTCGAAAGTTACGGATGGTTCATTTAAATTTGAAAATCTGGAAAAAGGAAAATACCTTATAAAATTTACCGGGACATTATCTACTCCTGCTTCTCTTGGGCCCTTTATACAGTGGTATAACGGCAAAAGCAGCTTTGATGCTAATATTATTAATATTACCGATGAAAAAGGTGCTGATTTGGGGCTTATCACAATTTTAAAAAAATCTGTTCTTAGCGTACAGATGCCAAAACGCGCACTTAGCCCTACTAATCCGAAAGATGTAAAATATACGGTTTCCATCTTAAACGACAAAAAAGAGCTTCTTGCTAAGCAAAGTTTTAACATAGGTAAAAAATCTTCTATGAATCCCACAATGGAATACTTAACTGATCAGGGTTCTTATTATGTCAAGTTTTCTTATGAGGGCATTAATGAAAACACAAAGGAATATTATGACCTTTGGCTTAAAGAAGAAGCAGGACATACGCCTGAAAATCCAGCCTATACAGTAACAATAAAGGAAGGAGAAGCTTGTAAGGTAAATTTAGAGGGCATAAAACTAATTCAACCCTATCATCCCAAGGGAGATATTAAGGGAATTTTGCAACAGCATGATGGTTCCTCAATGAAAGCTATAAGCACTGAATATAAGGATATTCGCTTGACTGATGTTTTTTTAGGGGAAAAGCGTATACTTGAGTATAAAACCTATGTCTCCAATCAATCAACCGGGACTGCTATTTTAAGCTGCTACTATAAAAACGATGGGACTGCCGTTTTTTCTAAAGATGAGGCAAGTATTATAACCTATGAAGGTGAGGGAAGTGAAACTATAACATATACATTTAAATATCCCGAAGCTAAAACAGTTAACTTTACCATGAAGCACAAGGCCGATAACTCAAATTTTACAACTCCATGGAAGTTTAAAGATGTTGGAAAAAATTATAGAAGTCTAGTAAAAATGGCCGACTCTCAAGGCCAAATTTTATATACTATAAGGACCTTTGAACATGAACAGGCTGTAAAATTTAAAGCTTTTATGCCTATTGGTCATAAATTTGCTTTTAAGTACTTTGAAGGCTATAGGCCCGAAAAACCTGGAAACATTTATCCTAACGAATTCTGGATAGGTAAACAGATAGACGATAGTTTTGATGATAGCTGTATTATGACTATTGAATCTTCAGAAGCCAACTATGATTTGTGGTATCCTGATGTAAAGATACAATATGCTCCCCCTCCCTATGGAGGCCATTATAATGTATTTTTTTTGAAGAATAAAGAGGACGGAAAACCTGTACGAATTCCTAACGGCAACACAGTTTTAGCTCGTGAATATTTTGTAAACATAAAGCATGAGCCAGAGAAACATGCTACAATTGCAGCTACATCACCTGAGCTTTGGATGTCTGAAAGGGATAAATTCTCTTTAAATAAAGCGGATGGTCAAAAGATAAGGTTTAACATGGGCGAAGAAACCATCAATATAGCATATCCTGATACAGCTCAGTCCGTGCTTAACTTAAAAGTCAATGACATCTATGGAGACTATTTGGGACACATAGGTACGGTTGAATTATATAAGGATCAAAAAGAGACTCCTTTTTTAAGCCTATCCTTAAATAAGGACTTTTCTTTTAAACATCTACCGCAGGGCTCCTATTATATAAAATTAACACATATCGATACCTATCATGGATATGAATTTTGGTATGATAAAAAACTTAATAAAGGGGAAGCAAAGCCTATTGAGCTTAACGGAACTAACTCAGAGAATTTAACGGTGAATAGACCATATGCTGAGCTCAGTATAAAAAATGCGGGCTTAATGATTCGAGGCTCTGAGTATGATAATGGTTTTTGGATTGCCCGTTTATTTAAAGAAGATACAGACTTTAACTCTTCCGACTTTAGATATGACCACGGAATAGCCTTTGGAGCAAAGGTTGAGACAAATCAATATACTCCGGTGAATGAATTATATTTGGCTAAAGATAGTAATTTCCTGCCTTTCGATTCACAGAAACACGGACGAATATTCCCCGGAAAATACTATCTCGGTTTCTATGTAGGCCAAAGATTTAAAAATAAGGCTAAGCCCTTTAAATGGTTAAAGATGAACGGGGCTGTTGCAAGCCTTACTGATAATTTTGAAGAGGCTTCCTTAATAGATTTTGCTGTTGATGAAAAAAAGGAATTATCACCAACAGAGCTATTCCCTCAAGAAAAACGTGATCGATATTTTAAAATTACAATAAAGGGGGAGGGTACGACTAGTATTCCAAACATTGGTTCAAAAAAACTGAGGTTTTATGTTCCAAGCAAACAGAATCCCGATAATGATTTTTTTGTTGAATCAAAGGAAACTCTCAATACTAATGGATCTGCCAAGGAAAAGGTTTATCACCCTGCCTTTGTAATATCTGATAAGTGGCTTTTGGCTATTGAACACAGTGGAAAAATGTACTATTTTAAGGGGACTCAGAAACAAACCCCTGTAAATGATTTTACGGGAGAACTTACAACCGAAAGGTCTGAAGCTTATGAGTTTGAGCCGAACTTTTCTGGGGTCAGTTATTATGAGGTAACCATCTCGAACTGGAAGATTCTAAAATAATCTTCGCCGATAAAAATTAACCGAAGCTCTATGAAAAGAGCTTCGGTTTTTTGTTATATATCCTTAATCTCCTTCTCAACCCTATCAATGATGCTGTCCCAAGAATGTTTTTTTATTTCTGCCGAAACAGGGGAATAAAAATCTTTTTGAGATTTAAGTCTTTCCATTTGAAGCATTATTTTTTCGGCAAGGGCCTTGACAAAGGCGGGCTTATCTTCTTCGTATGCTTTGTCTACATCATAGATGCGAGGAAGTTTGACAAATTCGATAATGCCGCTTGTGTTGATTTTTTCGCCGAGAAGGTTTATAAGTCCTTCAATTTCTGTCGTAACCGTAAAAAGGCCGCAGGCTAAGGCTTCAACGGCGACAAGGCCTAAGGCTTCATAGTATGAAGGCAAAATAAAAATATCGTTTTGTTTTAAAATTTTACACATACATATTTGAGATGAAGCATTTACTATTTTTAAATTTTCGCTGTAACCGGCATTTTTTAAAAGAATGTTTTTTTGTTCTTCTGTTGCATTTCCTATCAAAGTCAATTCCGTATTAGGATATTTTTTTAAAATAAGCGGAAGAGTTTTTGCAAGTTCAAACACTCCCTTTGAATCGGATATCTTTCCTGCATAGCAAAGCTTGAATGTTCCGTCAAAGATATGTCTATCCTTATCGTTAAAAATATCGGGGTTAAAGCCTCCTCCTGCCAATTTAATTTTTTTAGGCGGTGCCGAAAAAATAGTTTGCACTTCGTTAATATCCTTAGGGCTTACGGTAAAATATAAATCGAGCTTGTCCAAGTTTTGTATGTACCGTGTCTTTATCCAAGGATTTTTTTTAATCTGCCTTATATCCGTACCGTGACTTATGCCTATTATTTTTTTGCCGGAAAATATTTTTTTTACCAAAGAGGTTAAAATAAAAAGATGATGACTTATAATGACATCGGGGTTAAATTTTTCTCTTGCACGGAGAAGAGTTTTTTCAAAAACCGAAATCCATTTTTGATACATCTCATCATTCATTTCGGAATAAACGGTTGAGGTATAGGGCATTATATCGCTCATTCCTGCAATCGGAAAGGGGAGGTCTGCATTAAAAACGGTTTTTTCTTCTTGTTCATAAGCGGATAAAAATTTAATGGGATATTCTTTTACGCTTCCCTGTAATTCATCGGGTAAAGATTCATTAAAAGTTTTTTCGGCAAAGGGAAGCTGTGTGCCGTAAAGAACCGCATTTTCATGTCCTTTTTTTATCATTCCTTCGACGAGGGTGCTAAAATAAACCCCGCTTCCTGTTTTCATCGGTAATTGTGCAAGGCAGTGAAGTATCTTCAATTTAAATTCTCCCTATTGTATTTGATATAAACCTTTTCATTCTTTTGATAATTGAAGTCATTGTTTAAAACAATGGCCTTTAATTCTTTTTCTTTAGTTTTAAGAAAGAGTTCTATTATTTCGCCCTTAAAAATAATATTGATAATTTGGGCTTCTTCAAAATCTTCCGTATCTTCTTCCGGTAAAGATTTAAATACTTTTATCTTTTCAGGTCTGATATATGAATTTTCTATTTTATTGTTTGCACCGATAAAGTCAAGAGCAAATTCGTTTGCAGGTTGATTATAAAGAGATTCGGCCGTTCCTTCCTGAATAATTTCTCCATTGCTCATCAAAATAATTTTGTCGGCAATTTCAAATGCTTCACTTTGATCATGGGTAACAAAAATTGTAGTGATATTAAATTCTTTTTGAATTTGTTTTATTTCTTTACGCATATTGATTCTAAGCTTTGCATCCAAGTTGCTTAAAGGTTCGTCCAACAAAAGAAGTTTGGGTCTTATAATCAAACTGCGTGCAAGAGCAACCCTCTGCTGTTCTCCGCCTGAAAGTTCGCTTATGTGTTTTTTTTCATAACCAGATAAGCCCATTGTTTTTATCATCTTCATTCCGGCTTCAACTCGTTCAGCCTTAGGCATCTTTTTAAATTTTAGACCGTAAATAATATTCGATAAAACATTCATGTGAGGAAAAAGCCCATAGGATTGAAAGACAGTAGAAACATTTCTATTTTCAGGCGGATCATTTGTAATTTCTTTACCATCAAGAATTATCTTTCCGCTGTCAGGTTTTAAAAAACCTCCTATCGATTTTAATACCGTACTTTTTCCGCAGCCGGACGGTCCTAAAAGACAGAGGAGCTTTCCTCTTTCAAGGTTAAATCTTATATTTTTTACCGCATTTTTTTCTTTATATGTTTTTGTTAGGTTTGTTAATTCCAAATACATAAAACCTCCGGCATTTTAAAAATTATTTTTTCTTTAAAACTAAAAAGTAAATTAAATTTACAATTAAACAAATTATAATTATAAGCAAGGCAATTACCGAGCCTATTTCATAATAACCGCTTTGAATTACATCGAACATAACAAGGGTTAAAACTTTTTGACTCGGATATACCAAAAAAATAATTGAACCTATTGTAGTCATAGTCGTTGTAAACCCATTGATAAAAGAAACGCTTAGAGCATTTTTACTTAAAGGAATAACGGCATCGGTAATTTCATTTATCCTTTTACCGCCTAAATCTCTGATTGAATTTAAAGTGTCGATGTTTATTTCTTCCATTGCCGCATTTCCTATCTTTGTAGAAAATGGCAGCTGTTTAAATAGTATATTTAAAACAACTATTGCTGCCGTTCCTGTAAACATTAATGGTTTTGAATTAAAGGCCAATAAATAACCGAGCCCGAAAAAAGTTCCCGGAATTATATAGGGAAGAGTTGCAACAAAATCTACAGCCTGCATTAACTTTATTTTTCTTATTTGTTTATAATAAGCGATAAGTAAACCGATTATGCTCCCCCCGCCTGCAGCGATAAGACTGTAGGCTATACTCCTTATAACCGTGCTTGTGATATGATCTCTTGTTTCTAAAATATTTGCAAAGGTAAAAATCATTTTCCCTTTTTTCATTTTTGTAAATGCGGATAATATAATAGAAGAATATTGAATGCTTATCCATAATAAAAAGAAAACGGCAATTATGCTTATAAGATAAAAAAGAATTCCCTGCCTTTTTATTTCAATTTCCGAGGAGGCCGTACCGTGTGAAGATATGGAAATATTTTTAAAACTTTTTTGATAAAGAATAAAAATAATAATTGCAGGAATTAAAAGAAGTACATTTATTGCGGAAGCCTTACCTAAGTTGCCTTGAGCTATTACCGCAAAATAGCTTTCGGTTGCAAGCACATTAAAAGAGCCTCCTATGATTGCAGGAGTTCCGAAATCCGATAAACTTCGCAAAAAAGTTAAGAGCATAACCGATTTGATTGCAGGAAAAAGAAACGGCAGAATTATATCGATAATCAGGCGGTTTGTCTTTGCTCCGAGGTTGCGGGCACTATCTAATTGGGACCTCTCCAAATTATTTAAAAAACCGATTAAGATTAAAGCCGCTAAAGAAAAATTACTTAAAGACTGCATCAGCACAATACCGGTAATTCCGTACGGACTTTTTGAAATACCTAAAAGATAATAAGAAACAAGACCCCTCCTTCCAAAGAGGTTTATATAACTGAGAGCTGTTACAAAGGGCGGGCTTATCATCGTTACAGCTAAAATTAAAAAAATAAGGCGTTTTATTTTTTTAGGCATCAGATAAGAAAACAGGGCCGTGGTTATCCCTGCGATTGCCGTTAAAACCGTCGTATAAAATCCTACCGATAAGGAATTTTTTAAAAGATGAAGATGATTTTTAAACACATCTTCAAAAAGCTCAAAGCTAAGGCTTCCGTTTATAACAAGACTTTCTTTAAATACATAAAAAAAAGGCATAGCTATAAATATAAAAATACCTAAAATTAAGCTTAGTATGAGGATATAGTCTATAACGCCGTTATAATTTCTTTTAAGTTGCTGTTTCATTAAATTATCCTATAAGTCTATATTATTTTTAATAAATTTACTAGTATATGGTATGGAATAAATTTGAGGTGATTGATAGCAGACTAAGTATGAGCAAATATTTTCTACACGGAATGATAATAAAATTACGGAAGCTAAAATCATTGCGTTAATGAAAGAAAAAATGAATGGTTATCTTAAAAATTCATCGCATTGTGCGTATGAATGGATGATATATGATGAATCATATAAACAGCAAAACAAATGGGAGTTGCGGATAATGAAACTCTCTAAACCGAATTTTACAGGCTATGATATATGGTTTTATTTTTCTAACGGGGTGTTTTTATTCGTGCGGAGGGTTTAATACCCCGACGCTCTGCGGCGTAATAAAGGGTATTAAAGCCGACTGCAACCACCTTATAAGAACAACATACCCCGATGCTCTGCGTCGGGGTTGTTGATTAAGATTTGCCGATGACCGATTTTTATCTACCGTATTTGAAATAGGAGCTAGTGCAAAACCTATAAATACGGATACGGAAGACAATATAGTAAATGCCTTATTAGACTGTCAATTGTCATCAAGAAAAATGTGGATAAAACACGGATTAAAACCGAAAGGATTTTTTCCGATGAAATCTGAATAGAAGAAGAAACATTTATGGACTTTGAAACATACATTGATAATACCATAAAAGAAATGAGCAGACAAAAGTAAATATAGCGATATCTTTATTGTATTTTTGAATTTTTACTACATTTTTTATAACCAAATATATTACATGATGTATATGGACATATGAAAACCATCTTGAATATATAAAGAAAATATAATAAAATACCAATTAAGAGTAAAATAATAGTTTATTCAGGTATTTATAAGCTGAGTAAATTTTTCTTTCATCTTTAAGAGGGAATTGAGTTAAAATCTCAAGCGGTCACGCCACCGTGAAGACTTTTGTCTAAGCCGGGTCGCTCGATGAAAGAAATGCACCGGTACGAGGGATGCCGCTGCAAGAAGTGTTAGTCCAAATATGCCCACAGTGAAATTGGTTAACCATCATTTTTTGTAGTGCCAGTCTTTTCTATAACAAGTGTTATTATTATACTCAAATAATTTTTGTGAGGGAAAAGATGACGCGTAGAAGTTTAGTTGTTTTTTTAAGTCTTATTGTTTTGTTGGTTTTTACCGCTTGTGGTGATTCTAACAAAACTATGAAGCAAGACGCGATGGTTCACTCGGAAAATGATCCGATTGTAATTGCTAGTGCAAGGGATGTAGGAAGAGGAAATAAGGATCCCTATTGGACAAATCTTAATTTGTATGTATGGGAGCCGCTGATTGGTGAAAATGACGCAGGTGAAATTATTCCTGTTTTAGCTGTTTCATGGAAAAGATCCGATGATGCAAAAAAATGGACATTTGAGTTGAGAAAAGGTGTTAAATTCACAGATGGAACGCTTTTTACCTCTGATGTTGTAGTAAAGAATTTTGAACGCTGGAAAAAAATAAGCCCTGCCTCTTCAACATTTTTTACATTGGATATTAATAAAACCTATCCTGATTTTTTACAAATTAATGCATTAAGTGATTATTCTTTTGAACTGATTTTTGATAAGCCCATTCCCATGTTGCCTTATGCTATGTTAAATTGGGGTAGTCCTATGGTTAGCCCGCTTTGTTTTGATGAAGATAGCGGTATTTTTAATAAGCCTGTAGTAGGCACAGGACAATTTAAAATTGTAGAGCACCAACCGAATGCTTTTACAATGCTGGAATGTAATGATGATTATTGGGGAGTCAAAGCTAAGACTAAATATATTAAAATACGCATGATACCTGAACATGATACACGAATAGCTGCTCTGAGATCCGGAGAAATACAAGGTGTATATGACAATAAAGCTATCCAGCCTTTAGCATGTAAAGAATTAGAAAAAGAAGGTTTTAACATATCCTCAAAGTTGTCGGCAAATATTCATTACCTTCAAGTAAATAACGGAAAATTTCCATTTAATGATGTACGAATGAAGCAGGCTATAAGTTTAGCTGTAGATAGAGAAACATTATTAAATCAAGTGTATGGAGGCTACGGAAAACTAAGCAATAATGTTTTGTCTCCTTTTTCTCAATTTCATTATGATACAATGGTTCCTAGGGATATAAAAAGAGCAAAGGAGTTAGCGGCAGAAGTCTTAAAAGGAAAAACGATTGATATTTCATTAATCACGGTAGAGCAGTACAGTGTAGATGCCCAATTAATTGCAGAAAATCTAAAAGAGATCGGTTTAAATATTCATATTGAAATTATGGATTATCCTTCACAGAAAGAGAGAAGAAAATCAGGACAATATGATATGGTCATTTCATTTAGAGGAATGGATAATGCAAATCCCGAAACAATGTTATATTCTTTTATGGGTAAAGACGGCAAAGATAATTTGAACTACGGTTTAAATTTTTCTGATGATGAAATTTCTGAATTGCTTGATATTCTAAATAAAACATATGAAGAAGAAAATCGAAATGAGTTATATAAGAAAATACAAATTCTTTCATCAGAAAAATTACCCATTATTACTTTATTCGGTGTAGATACCACTGTTGCTTCAAGTCCGGATATTGAAGGCTATGAAGCAAAATGGACAGGAGTTACTCTTTTTGATACTCATTGGAAAAAATGATTAAATTCATATTTAAGCGTTTGTTGGCTGTAATTCCGGTTTTTTTCGGAATTACAGTACTGGCATTTAGTTTAACTATCATTATGCCCGGCGATCCTGCCGAGATTGTATTAACGGCAGGAGGGGCATATCAGCCGACTGAAGAACAAATAGAAATAAAACGAAAAGAGATGGGTTTAGAAGATCCTTTTGTTGTACAGTATATCCGTTGGATAGGAAATGCAATAAAAGGTGATTTTGGTATTTCTTTGCAAACAGGAATGCCCGTAACTCAAGAATTATTGGAACGGGTTCCAAGAACTTTCTCCTTAGCCGGATGGTCGATTATTTTTTCAATTTGTTTAGGTATTCCATTTGGCGTTATTATGGCAATTAAAAAGTACGGTTTTTTTGATGAAGCCGGAAGTTTTTTTGCAATTCTTTTCATTTCTTTGCCGTCTTTTTGGTTATCAATCCTATTAATTGGTATCTTCTCGGAATACTTACGCTTGCTGCCGACAAGCGGCTTCGGCACATGGCAGCATTTGATTTTACCGGGAACGGTACTTTCGTTGAGCTCTATAGGTAGTATTGCAAGATTGACTCGGGCGGAAATTTTAAATCACATGGGGCGTGAATATATTTTTACTGCAAGGTCAAAGGGAATTTCAGAATTGAAAGTTTTTTTTGTTCATGCCTTAAAGAATGCTATTTTACCGGTTATTGCATTAATAGGGAATAATTTTGGTGCTATACTTGGCGGTTCAGTTATAATAGAAAATATTTTTGCTGTAAACGGAATTGGGCAATATGTTGTTACAGCAATCAGTTTTAGAGATTTTCCGGCTGTTTCAGGATATACAGCCATTACCGGTACTATCTATGTTTTTGTACACATAGTAGTAGACATTCTATCCTATTATGTAAATCCAAAATTAAGAGAGGATGCAGCATGAAAAAATTTCATGATATTTGGGTTTTCTTTTTTATGATTAGTGCATTTATATTAGTTCTTTTAGGTATTTCTTGTAAGATTTTACCTCTTCAAGATCCTTTCCAAACCGATATGACAAAATCTTTACAGTATCCGTCAATAAACAATCTCTTTGGAACTGATATTTTAGGACGGGATATTTTTTCTAGAGTTTTATACGGAATTCAAGTTTCTGTAGTGCTTTCTATGATAACTACTATTTTATCGGTATGTGTAGGATTATTAATTGGTCTGACAGCCGGATATTTTGGAGGCATTCCGGATACCATTATTACTATTTTTACCAGTATCTTTCAAGGTTTGCCTGCTACAATTATCATGATAACCGTTGCGGCAATGATGGGAGGCGGTTATTATGCTCTTCTTTTTTCGATGGTAATAACATCATGGACAGGATTTTCAAGAATTGTCAGAGGAGAAGTATTAAAGTTAAAAACGGCAGATTATATTATTGTAGGAAAATCTATGGGCGCAAGTAATATAAGGATTATCTTTTATTATATTTTTCCTGCTGTTTGTCATAATTTAATTATTGTTTTTGCCCAAAGAATTGCTGCTTTTATTTTATCGATAGCAGGCTTAAGTTATTTGGGATTAGGAATCCATCCGCCTACTCCCGATTTAGGAGGGATGATTAATGAGGCGCGAAATTATTATAGAAGCCAGCCGATGACAATTATTGCCCCGGGAGCTGTATTGCTTATGATTTCTCTTGGTATTAATTACTTTGCTGAATGGCTTAGAGAAAATTTCTTTTTTAAACAATCTATAAAAAAAGGAGAAAGTTGATGGGGGATATTTGTATACAAAATTTAAGAGTTTCATTTAATGGTTCTCCTAATAAATTTGTTGTAAACAATATTTCATTAACACTAAAAAAAGGACTTATTACCGGATTAGTAGGAGAATCCGGCTCAGGTAAATCGATCCTAGGAATGGCTATTTTAGGATTAAATCCTCCCGATGCTAAAGTCGAAGGAGAGATTTTATATGAAAATGTTAATCTTGCGAAAGCCGATTTTTCAACTTTAAAATGTATCAGAGGGAAACATATAGGTTTAATTCCGCAAAGTCCGCTTTTGTCCATGAATCCTGTGTTGCAGAATTATTATCAAGTTGAAGAATTTTTAAAAACGCATACCTTATTGACAAAACCGGAAAGAAAAGAAAAGATTTATAAAATGATGAAAAAATTCGGACTGGAATATCCTGAAAAAATTTTTTATAAATATCCTTTTCAATTAAGCGGCGGTCTTCGCCAACGTGTAATTTCACTTTTTGGAACAATTTTAGAACCTGAATGGATTATCGCAGATGAACCGACCAAAGGTTTGGATGCCGTTTTACGCAGACAAGTCTTTCAATCTTTAAAAGAGGTTAGTAAAAAAAGTTCTTTACTTGTTATTACGCATGATATGTTTTTTGCAAAATCAATTTGTGATTATCTGTTTATTTTTAAAGAAGGTAAGGTTATCGAACATGGCTCTTCTAAAGAAATTTTTTATAATCCTAAAGAAGAATATACTAAACAGTTATTGGATAGTATTCCAAGAAAAATTTATAAAATGGAATATCGAAATGAGAGGGTAAAACAAAATGCTTCTCAGTGCTAAAAATATTACTAAATCCTATCATACCGCTTTTTTTACATCTTCCTCACATTACGCTGTTCGGAATGTTTCATTTTCTTTATCGCATAATGAAACATTGGGAATTGTCGGAGAATCTGGTTCCGGTAAAACAACCTTAGGGAATATATTACTTGGATTAACAGCACCCGATTCAGGGGAACTTATAATGCATAATGAAAAAGTAAATTTTAAAAATAGAAAATATAGAAAAGATTACCTTCGAAAAGTACAGATGGTCAGCCAGCATCCTGAAGCAAGCTTAATTCCCCATCAGACAATTTTTCAAAATTTAATGGAGCCTTTTAAAATTCACGGTATTTCAAATAAGGGCATAAAAGAAATAAGTTCTGCTTTTGAATTAGTTCATCTAACAAATTCCTTACTTAACCGTTATCCTAACGAAATCAGCGGAGGTGAAGCTCAAAGAGTGTCTATTGCAAGGGCATTGCTTTTAAATCCCGAAATTTTGATTTTAGATGAACCGACATCAATGTTGGATTCGTTAACTCAAAAAAAAATAATGGATCTTTTTCAAGATATTCAAAATGAAACGGAAATTTCTTATATTTTTATTACTCATGATTTAGATATTGCCCGCTATTTTACTGATTCGGTTCTTATTTTAAAAGATGGTAATGTTATGGAATATGGAAAAACAGAACAAATTTTAGAAAACCCTAAAAGTGAATATGGAAGCTATCTTGTAAATACCTTTGATTTTTTAAGAACCTCGGTTTGTACTGATTGATTATACTTAAAATTTAAGAAAATCAACCAGTACCCTTTGTTTTTTAATAAGACTTTTACATTTTCGGTCTTAACGAAGCAAATTTATCTAAGATTCTTTGCCTGTCTTTTCCGAAGCTGCTTAAATCTTCCTTTATTAGCTTATCTTTCGGCAAGCCTAATGAAAGCCCCTTAATGCCCGGCTTTACAATTTGAGCGGAATCTTTTCCGTCAAGCCTTGCGATAATTTCCTGGGCTTCTTTTGTAAGCATAAAATCAATAAAAGCCTTTGCCGCATCGAGATTCGTACATGATTTAAAGATAGCTGTTCCTTCCGGTACCCACGGAATTCCATCTTCGGGATATACTACAGTCAGGTTTTTATCGTCGGCAAGTTTAAAAGCCTTTCCATCGGTGGGAATAATGCCAACTGCAAATTCGCCTTGAGCCGTTTTTTCTTGAGGATCCTTTCCTCTCTTTCCCAAAAAAGGAATATTTGCGTTTAACTTTTTCCAAAAATCCCAGCCTTTTTCTTCACCGAAAAGATCGAGTAAGCCTTTTACCGCTCCGTAGTTTGTACCCGAAATTGCAGGGTCGCTCATAATAACTTCTCCCTTGTATTTGGGGTCGGCGAGCTCTGCCCATGTTTTGGGCATGGGAAGTTTTTTCTCGGCTAAGACATCCTTGTTTCCGATAAAACCTACAACGGTGATTCCTTTTGCAATCCAAGCTCCGTCAGGGTCCTTATATTGAGCCGGAATATCCTTTGAGTTGGGAGAAACATAGTTTTCCAAAAGTCCGTCGGTCTTTGCCGCCATAAAGGCATCCAGTCCGCCTCCGAACCAAACATCGGCCATAGATTTTCCTTCTGCCCTTGTTCTTGCTAAAACCTCTCCGCTCGACATCGAAAGAAATTCAACTTTTACATTTGTCTTTGCAGTAAATGCATCAAAGAGTTCCTTGTAAGCACTTGTTGCAACCACATTCAATGTTTTTCCTGAAAGGTCCTTCGATTCTTTTTCGGAAGAACCAGCTGCAAACACAAGGGTACTTGCAAGCAATAAAAATAGTGCAGCAAAAATAATTTTTTTCATTTTGCCCTCCAAAATTATGATTAGATATTTCAAGATACTATGATATTGCAAAAGAGTCAATATAAATTTTAATAAATTTATAAATTTTATAATATATCTATTGATTTTTTATTTTTTATGTAGGATTTATGTAAATATCTTATTCTATTCTTGCTATTTTTACGGCCGTATTCCTGATATAGTATTCATTGCTCCGAAAGCGGCAAGTGAATTGTGTAAGTTATTTAATTAGTATGCGCTAGCGTACATGCAATAAAGTAAGTTTGCATTGTGGAAAACATCGCGAGATTTTATAGGAATGTTTTATTTTATTTCTTTCATATCAGCTGTAGTCGTCGGAACAATTCTTTTTGCTGGCAGATAAGCAGCAAGGCGCAAATACTGACGAACTGTTAGCATACCACATGATATTTTTATAAAATAATCTCACTTTTTATTACATTTTTAGAATATTTTTGCTTATAATATTTTTCGGATAATATACCCGGTAAAATTACCGTTTGATAATAAGTTGTTTTTCTACTAAAGAAATCTTTCTTATCCATGATTTTATTCTCTTTTATGTATAACATAAAACTGAACATTAACGTAATTATTATATGGTATGCTATATTTGCCTTAATATTCGGATTAAGCTGCGACTTTTGCTGCATTTCGATAAGCTCATCAAGAATTGAGCGATAAAGCTGTTTCGCATGTCCTTTAAAATAAAATCTATACAATACTTCTTCGGGAACATTCAACCATGAAGAACTGAAATCTATCTCTTCCTGAGTCAAAATTTCATGCAGATCAAGCAGTTTCGCCGGATAAAAAAAAGACGCATTCCGTCTTTTTTCCTCGTCAAAAATTTTCTTTTCTATCTCAGAGAAGAAAAATAGGTACATTTCCGCCTTATCATCAAAATATTTATAAAAACTACCTATGGATATATCCATTTCTTTTACTAAATCTCTTATTGAAATAGATTCATAATCTTTTTTTATAAACACATTATATATAATTTTACGTAATCTTTCTTTTCGTTCGCCGGATAATTTAAAAAAAGTAGATTTAGGCATTTTTGAGATTCTCCAATAATTAATATACTATTACCATCAACAATATTGTATAATAATTAAAAAGAAAAAGCAATATTTTTTATTTTTTTGTTGACAACCATTTAAAGCCATGTTATACTTTTATTAAAAGTGAACGTGTTCACTATACATTATAGGTATGTAACTATTTTAAGATTTTTCTGTGTAGGGAGGCTTAATGAAAAACTATATTTTAAAAAGAAGTTTTTCCGCTTTTATAACGATTATTGTCGTTTTTACCATTAATTTTATAATTATTAATATTGCTCCCGGCAATCCCATTAAGACTATGATGGGAAAAGAAACCGATAATATTGAACAAACTAAAGCTCTTGAAGAAAAATATGGCTTAAACAAGCCCCTATATGAGCAATATTTCCGATATTTAAAAAATATGTCAACAGGAGATTTAGGAATTTCAATTATATACAATAAACCCGTTTCAAAAATGATTTTAGAGAAAATAGGACCTACAATCCTTCTTGTACTTACAGCTGCAGTTATATCGCTTCTTCTTGGTACGGCTATGGGAATAGTCGCTGCTCGAAAAGAAGGTGGTTTTATTGATGTAAGCTTATCGGGTATAAACTATGTTTTAAACGCTTTACCGTCTTTTTGGCTGGCATTAATGCTGATTATTTTATTTTCTACAAAATTGAAATGGCTGCCGACATTCGGAATGACCGACCCCAGAGGCTGAGTATTCAGGAATTAAATATGTAAAAGATGTAATTGTCCACTTAATTTTACCTATAACAACTTTAGTATTAATAGAACTTCCGCTATATTTCAGAATTGCAAAATCTTCAGTTCTACAAGTAACAAATGAAGATTTTGTTATGACATTAAGGGCTGTTGGAATGAGTGAAAAGAAGATTTTTAGAAAATATATTTTTAAAAATGCAATTTTACCTACAATTACTGTTTTCGGCATATCTTTGGCATATTTAATTACAGGTGTAGCTCTTATCGAAATTGTTTTTGCATGGCCGGGAACGGGAAGGCTTGTATTGAATGCCATTAATCAAAGAGATTATCCCGTTTTAATGGGTATTTATCTCATTATGAGTATTGCAATCGCTGTTATGATGATGGTTGTAGATATTGTGTATGCAATAGTAGATCCCAGAATCAGGTATTAAGGGAGATGAATTATGAAAATCGAAAAAATACGGGAACTGTGTAAAGCTTCTTATTCCGATAAGCAAATGCGGTTGGGTCTAATCTGTCTTTTCGTACTGTTGGTAATCATAGCATTTGCATCTCAGATTACAAATTTTAATCCTTATGAGTATGGAGATGATATTCTATCCGGCTTAGGAGAAAATGGGCATATTTTAGGAACCAACCATATGGGGCAAGATGTTTTCAGTATGATTGTTTACGGAACAGCGACATCATTAAAAGTTGCGGTCATTTCAGCCTTAATATCGGGAATCCTCGGCGTAATAATCGGCGGGATAGCAGGATTTTTTGGAGGAAAAGTAGATCAAATAATATCCGAATGTATAAATATTTTTATGATGCTCCCCACTTTCTTTTTAATTCTATTGATTATAGCTCTTTTCGGGAGCAGCATTTATAATGTAATGGTGGTTATCGGAATTACAACATGGCCGAGTAATGCAAAATTAATGCGAGCTCAAGCCCTTTCGATACGCGAACGCACATATGTTAAGTCGGCAAAAGCTCTCGGAGAAAATAACAGGCAAATTTTATTTAAATATATTATTCCGAATGGCATCTTTCCCGTAATTGCGAACACTACGGTCGGAATGTCTAATGCTATTTTAACTGAAGCAGGTCTTTCTTTTTTAGGATTGGGAGATCCGAATATTATCTCATGGGGGCAAATGATATATCAGGGAAAGCCGTATATCACAACTGCATGGTGGATATCTACATTTGCAGGGATAGGGATCGTAGTAACGGTAACTACATTTTATCTTTTAGGTGACGGATTAAATCACATCCTAAATCCGAAAAACATATCAAGCGGAGGCAGGTAAACATGGGAACCGTTTTAAATGTAGAAAAAATAAATATAACATACAAAAACAAACATAAAAATGTCTATGCTGTAAAAGATATTTCGTTTATGCTGAATAAAGGAGATTCGCTTGGGATTGTAGGTGAATCCGGTTCCGGCAAGTCTACATTAGCTATGGGGCTTTTAAAGTTATTACCCGCCCGCAGTACAGCTATTACAGGACGCGTCGAATTCGATAAAAAAAATTTATTGGAATTAACTGACCGGCAATATAACGAACTGCGATGGAAAGAAATCTCTGTCGTGTTTCAAAAATCAATGAATGCATTAAGTCCTGTGCATAGAATCAGCGTACAAATAGAAGATATTTACCGCGTCCATTATCCAGATGCTCCGTCTCAGAAAATTAAAGAGAGGGCATTGTATTTATTTTCACTGGTTAATCTTTCCAGCCGTGTTTATAATTTATATCCTCATGAGCTAAGCGGCGGAATGCTGCAGCGCATATCGATTGCAATCAGTCTATTGTTTTCGCCTAAACTCTTAATTTTAGATGAAGCTACGACGGCTCTGGACACGGTTACACAGGGACAAATATTGGATGAAATAGTTAAGCTTGAAGCCGAAATGAATATGACCCGTATTATGATTACTCATGATATAAGTGTTGTTTCGCAATCATGTAATAAAGTAGGAATTATGTATGCAGGAGAATTAATGGAAATAGGAGCTACGGAAACCGTTTTAAAATATCCGAAACATCCTTATACCAAAGCGCTTATAGAATCCTTTCCCTCCTTGTACGGAGAAAAAAAACCGCTTAAATCCATAGAAGGCTTTATACCCGATTTATCGCAGCAATACAAAGGATGCATCTTTGCTCCGCGTTGTAAGAATGCAATGGATATATGCAAATCCCATAAACCTCAGAAAACCGAATTTAAAGACGGGGATGTGTATTGTCATCTTTACAAGGAGGCGGCAAAATGAAAGAATTTATCAGTATTCAAAATATAAAAAAATTTTATCCGGTAAAAAAAGGAAAATCATTATTTACAAAAAGCCGTTCATTTGTTAAAGCCCTTGATAATATCAACTTGGAATTAAAACAAGGTGAAATTTTGGGTTTAATCGGCGAAAGCGGCTGCGGAAAGTCTACATTAGGAAGAATATTAAGCCGCTTGGAAGAGCCGACGGACGGCGATGTATATATAGATGGACTTTCAACAAAGCAGATAATGAAAAACGACTCTAAAGGTTTTAGAAGATTAGTGCAAATTATATTTCAAAACCCGTATGATTCCTTTACACCGAAAAATACCATAGAAGAAATATTATTGCGTCCGTTAAAAATACACAATATTGCAGAAAATGATGCTGAAAGAAAAAAGATTCTCATAACGGAATTGGAAAACGGAGGATTACATCCTGCAGCCGATTTTTTAAAACGGTATCCTCATCAATTATCGGGCGGTCAATTACAAAGAATTTCGATTATACGCGCAATGCTATTAAAACCGCAATTTATAATTGCCGATGAACCCGTTTCAATGCTGGATGTATCGGTTAGGGCAGATATTATAAATATGCTTCTTAATTTAAAAAAGCAATATAATGCAACTATTGTCTTTATCAGTCATGATATAAGTTTAACACGGTATATTTCGGATAAAATTGCTGTTATGTACTTAGGGCGTATTGTAGAATATGGAGATGCTGATGATATAATCAAAAATCCCAAACATCCGTATACAAAAGTTTTAATATCAAACTGCGGTTCGTCCGACCCTACGGAAAAAACCGAAAAAATTTTTATACAAGGAGAGCCGCCAACTCCGATTGACCCAAAAGATATGTGTTATTTTGCACCGAGGTGTTTTATGGCGACGGATGAATGTTTCGGTTCTTATCCGGACACTAAAAAATTGTATGAAGGGCACAGTGCTGCTTGTCATAAATTATAAATAATAGGAGAAGAGAAAATGAAAAAAAGAATTGCAATGCTGCTTACGGCAGCGGTCTTGACGGTTACTGTATTGGTAATTTCATGCAGTAAGAATGAGGCAGAAATGAGAACCGGTGGAAAAACAACGGAAAAAACTACCCTCATTGTAAGAGCCGGCGGAGATCCGATGAGTTGGAATCCGGACAGCCTGCCCGATGACAACGGGTATCCGATTTTCCAAAATATATTTAACCGGTTGGTCAAATTGGATGCATCAAAAAATATTATACCCGATTTGGCCGAGTCATGGGATATTTCACCCGACGGAAAAGAGATAACATTTCATCTTCACACGGCGGAATGGCATGACGGAAAACCGGTAACGGCCGACGATGTAAAATATACTTTTGATTATATTGCAAAGAAAAATACATATTTGTTGTATTCGCGGCTTCAAATCATTGACGAAATAGTTGTAAAAGATAGTAAGACGGTCGTGTTTAAATTAAAATACCCGGACGTATCGCTTGTGGCAAACCTCGGCTGGTATGCATCATTTGTTCTCCCGAAACATATTTTTGATAATGGACAGGAATGGGAAGATAATATTGCATCTAAAGAAATGCCTATAGGCTCGGGACCTTTTAAGCTTTTAAAGTTTAAACAGGGCGAATCGGTCACGCTTGAAGCAAACAAAAATTATTTTATGGGAGCTCCGAAAGTAGACAATGTGATTTTTACGATGATTCCTGATAATGCTACGGCTGTACAAGCACTCGTAAACGGAGAAATAGACGTATTGGAAAATGTGCCTGCTGCAAACAATAGGGAACTTTTAGCAAATCCTCAGCTTAGACTGGTATTTAATGAATATCCGTCACCGATGCGCATTATCTTCAATATGAGGAATGAAAAAGTTAAGGATGTACATTTAAGAAAAGCAATTGCAAGTGCAATAAACAAAAAAGAGATTTCCGATAAAATTTTTGACGGAGTACAAAAGCCCGAGTATGCTATGTATCCTGAATTTATAAAATGGGTAAGCAATACGGAAAATGCATCTCCTCAGTTTAATATTGATGTTGCAAGAAAAATTTTACAGGATGCAGGATACAAGGTCGATAAAGACGGATTTTTTGTACGCGGCTTACAAATAGAAGTTTTTGAGGGCGGAGGATATCCCGATGCGGCAAAATTAATGCAGGCGACACTTGCAAAAGCCGGCATTGAATTAAAAGTAAATGTTTCAGAATTTAATGCATGGGCGGACAAGGTTGGAACAAATAAAGATTTTATAATGGAACTTCAAGGCGGTTTTATGGGGCCTGATCCTGCAGCTCTTTATTCCAGATATGGAACAGGTGAGTCCAATAATTGGAGCGGGTATTCCAATATAAAGTTTGATGAGCTATGTAAAAAAGGTTTGACTGTAGGTAATAAAGAAGAACGAGCTGTAATTTATAAAGAAGCCCAAAAAATTTTAGCCGAAGATTTACCTTTTATTCCTGTAGTAGGATTTGCATCCTACGATGCAAATTCAGTAAATTTTAAAAATTTACCTATAGACGGAACAGGAAAATGGGGTTGGCAAGAATATACATTTACTGAAAAAGTGAAATAACAGGGAAGGGTAATAAAGTGAATAAAATATTTGAAGATGTTATCAACAGGGTACCCGATTATAAAGAGTTTATGACCGTCGATGAAATGAATTCGGCAAGTAAGGCCCTTGCAAAACAATATCCCGACATAGTGGAAGAGTTCGAATTCGGGGCGACCAGAGACGGCGATAAAATTATAGGGTTAAAAATAGGAAAAGGAAGGCAAAATGCCCTTGTTTTTGGTCTTCCTCATCCGAATGAACCTATAGGTACTATGATGCTGGATTATTTTACAAAAGAATTGGCTGAAAATAAAAAGCTCCGAGATGAACTGGATTACACGTGGTATATTGTAAAAGCTTGGGATTCTGATGGGACCAGACTGAATGAAGGCTGGTTTAAGGGGCCATTTACGCTTTATAACTACGCAAGAAATTTTTTTAGGCCTGCAGGACATCAGCAAGTGGATTGGACATTCCCGATAGAATACAAGGAATTGAGATTTACCGATTCCATTCCCGAAACTGTTGCAATGATGCATCTAATCGATAAAATTAAACCACGATTCATTTATTCGCTTCATAACGCAGGATTTGGCGGGGTCTACTGGTATTTATCGCGCGATATTCCGAAAGTATATGCCGGCTTAAAAGAAGCGGCAAAAAAACAAAATGTACCGCTGAATTTGGGAGAACCTGAAGCTCCATACTGCAAGGCCTTTGCTCCTGCAATTTATAAAGAACTCGGTATTCGCGATAATTACGATTACTTGGAAAAATACGGTGTAAAAGATATTCCGAAAGCAATCGGTGTCGGGACATGCAGCGCAGACTATGCCGGAGAAAAATATAAATCTTTTACAATGTTGACTGAACTTCCGTATTTTTATAGCGAAAAGATTATTGACCTATCGGACAGCGGAGAAAACCGAGGTGAGATAGTGAGAAAATCTTTAGAGGAAAACAGAAAAAGCGAAGCGTTCATTTTGGATTCTTTAAAAAAGACAAGAAAGTATATGGCAAAAAATAATCCGTTTTTGCTTGCCTTGGATGCTTTTACCGGAAGACAGGATGATTATGATGCTGCCGTTAAGATGACTTACGAAGATGAAAATTACAGTAAAAAGAATGCTACGGTTGCAGAAAAATTTGACAATGAATGGATTAAAAAATTTTATAAGATGCTGTCTTTCGGTCTTTTAACAAGAGCCAATGAAACAGAACTTTTTAAAATGAAAAAAGCAAAGGAGGAAAATAAAGAAAAAGAAAAAGCTTTATCTAATGAATTTAATGCAGCGGAAAAGAAACTCCAGGTATTAAGCGACGAATTGGAAGCCAATATTAAGTATAGTGTTGTTCCAATCAAAAAGCTGGTATCCATACAGCTGGAATGTGGCTTGCTCGTTGCCGAATATTTAAAAAACGTATAAGTAAAAATATCTGAAAGGGCCGTCTAAAAAGTTGGGTTGCTATCGCTTTTAGACAGCCCTTTTACTGTCAAATGTTTTTTTTAAATTGCTTCTCATACCTTAAAACATTCCGTGCAGTTTAAAAAGTCTTTGATATGGCTTGCGTAGTTTATTTTTTTATTCCATACCAGATAGATATTGCGGTATTGGTGGGGGACATCTCCTAACTCAAAGGCTATCAGTTTTTTACTTTTTACCATGTCTTCAACTGCTATTCTTGATATAAAAGATGTACCCAAGCCTTCTGCGGTCAACTGCTTTATGACCTCAGTGTCGTTTATCGAGGCGCTTATATTTATCGCATCCAAATCTATCTTTTGAGATTTTAAAATCAGCTCCATATTTTGTTTGACGGCCGAGCCGGCTTCACGGATAATAAAGGGTTCTTCGGCAATACGTTTTAAGTTGGGATTTGATTTTTTTAGCTTTTGGTAATAGGCATTATTTGCAGTTATAAATACGAATTCATCTTTATAAATAGGAAGAAACTCGCAGTTTTCATCTTCTATTTTCATTCCGACAATGCCTATATCTACGGTATTCAGCGAAACCTTTTTTATTGTTTCAAGGCTGTTTTTTTCTTCAACTTTTATATAAATGTCGGGATGCTTTTTTTTAAACTCCCTTACTATTGAAGGAAGAAGGTAGCCTGCAGGAATGGTGGATGCGCCTATGGTTATAACTTTTCTTTCAGGATGGATAAATTTTTCTATTATTTTATCTCTTTCAGCGAGGATTGTTTTTGCTTCGCCGTAAAGTTTATTTCCCGCTTCGGTTAACTTTAGCTCTCTTGTGGAACGCAAAAAGAGGGGGGTGTCGAGCTCTTCTTCAAGCTGCTTTAAGGTAAGGCTTACAGTAGGCTGTGATATGTTCAACTCGCTTGCGGTAGTCGAAAAACTCAAATTTTCTACAAGTTTGATAAATATTTCAAGCTGCTTAAATTCCATAAAAACTCCTTTTCGGCTTAAATTGTGCCGATTTTATTTTACATTCATCACAAAAACGCCATTCCATCTTGGTTTCGGCGGGGAAACTTGATAGTGGGTAACTCTTCTTAAAAAGACCTTGGAGGGAGTATCATTATATTTTTCCGCACATTCTGAAAAATACTTTTCGGCCTGCTTCCATTTTCTTTTTCTGTAATAGGCGAGCCCTGCTTCAAATAATTTTTTTATATCATAAAGTTTTTCGGTTGTAAGTTTTTCGGTTGGTTGAAGGATTTCATAAATACGGACGGCTTCCGTTTTTCCCTTAACTGCAACAAAGTCGAGTTCTCTGCAAATAAAATCTTTGCTTAAATTTTTATAAACTTCTTCCGATATAATCGACTTTGAACCGTATTCTTTGTTTGCACCTTCAAGACGTGCCGCAAGGTTTACAGTGTCTCCTATTGATGTAAAATCTTTACGCGTTTTGGAACCGACGGGGCCGAATACTACGGGCCCTGAATTAATACCTATTCCTATTGAAACTAAAGCAGAGCCTTCTTTTAATGCCGCCTTCTGTTCCCTCCTCATGGCTTTGCGTATTTCCATAGCGGCCTTACATGCATTGATTTCTTTTTTAGGCCCTGAGAAAAAAGCCATAATTTCATCGCCGACATACTTATCTACATCTCCTCCGTTCTCGAAGATTATTTTTGTTTCAATATCGAGGTAGCGGTTTAAAATCGCAATTACATCTTTAGGCTGCATATTTTCGCACATGCTTGTAAAACCGCGTATATCGGTAAACAAAAAGCATAGATCTCTGGTAGTACTTTTACTTGAAAGATTTTTTTCGGCGTTTTGAATAGTATGAAAAGACACATATGGTAAAATTCCGCGGATGAGCGAAATAATATTTTTCAACTCTATCGAAAGAGTTTTTATTTCGTCGCGAGTTTTGATGTTTTCTTCAAAAATAAGCCGCTGCGGTTCAATTGCCGCATTACTCGCAATCATTCTGCGTAAAATGTTTGCGGTTTTTCGTATATTTCCGCATAAGAAAATAATCGGATTTGCAATAAAGTCTGCCAAGAAAAGAACGATGATTATAGAGGCATAGAAAAACATGGCCGAAATTGAAAACACAAATACCTTTGCCTGAAAATAAGGCCGGTCTAAAATTTCTTTAAGATATGTAACAACGGAAAAGCCTACAAGTCTCTGTCCCTCTTTACGGGGAAAGGTTACAGGATAAATATAAAGACAGGTTCCTTTTTTTTCGTTGTAAATAGGGGTACTGACTGTGGCTGCATTTTTGAAATGTTTTATATAAAGGGCCGCTTCCTCAGGGTTGATGGTTTTTTCTTCATCAGAGATAAGCCGTACTCGTCCTGTGGCTGTAGTGTAAGAAAATACGTCAAAAAAAGGCAGCTCGGTAGATTCATCGATTTCTTCAAGAAAAACAGGCTGTTTATTGTTTGTGGTTATTATATCAACTCTTTGGAAGGGGAAGGGCGAAGACAGATTGGTCTTTCTTATTCCTTCGAGGAAGGCGTTGATTTTCGCATGAAGTCCGTCCGAAAAGCTGTATATGGCCGCAACCTGTTCGGCCTGACTTTTTCCTGTTGTATTAACATTTTGGGTGAGAAGCATATTATAGTTTCTTAAATCTGTGTAAATAAATGTTGAAAGAATCACCAATATTGTAAAAAGAATAACTATTGTAATTTTTATTTTTATGTGAGATCTTCTATTTCTGTTTTTGAACTTGTTTATAGATTGTTTTAATAGTTTGTCTACAGAAAAAGCATCTTCCTGCATGGATTTGGAAGTATTTTTTAGTGCTTTTCCTTTTTGTTTTTTTAATTTGTCTATTATTCGCTTGTTTAACAGTTTTTTCTGCTCTTCCTCTTCTTTTAACAAGCGCTTATATTCCATATAGGATTCATTTTGTCTTTTTATGGAAATTATACCGTGTGCTATCAAGAAAACATGAAAGATAATGGCTGTAAAAAAAGCAAAATATGTAAGCGGGCTTAGAGAATAAAACCATCTGGGGGTGTTTGCAAATAAATTCATGCCGGAAATTGAGCCTGCAAGATAAAGGCTTATAGGCAATAGGGCCGAAAAATAAACAATCTTCGAGGATATTTTTGTTTGAAAAATAGATATAAAGATGATTATAAATGCTATAGGCAGTAAAAACAGCAAGAGGCTGATTATGTAAAAAGAATTTAACCCTCTTTGTATAAAGTTTGAAAATAATACCGTCATCGGGAAAAGATTTACCGCTTTCTGCGAGGTATTAAACAAGTCCATTTTAGACATACTAAACGGTAAAATCATAAGTTCTGCAAGAATTACAAGAGAAGCTATTCTGACCGTGTTAGGATGAACATAAATTTTTTTTATCCGGTTAAGGAAGTTATCTAGAGCCTTTATCATAGATAATAGTTTACATACTAAATGTTTTTTGTCAATACAATGGTTTTTAGGGGGAGAGAAAACCCCGTTCCCTTACGGGCTTTTCAAGTCATAGCAGGGTTTAGCCTTGAAGCTTTGCTGGCTGTACTCTCCCCCTATAACCCCCTCTCTTTCCCGCGCTGCCAAAGGGCTTGCCGCCCTTTGGCATCCGGCATTATTACAAAGTTTTTAGTCAATTCTTTAATTGAGTTTGAAATCAATAGAATTTTACTATTTATTGTGAACAATTTCTATAATAATTATGAAAGGGGAAAAATTTTTCTTCTTAAAAAAAATTATTAACGAGGCTTAATTATGCAAAAACTATTTAAAATCACTCTCCGCAACGACTACGCCTTTAAGCGAGTCTTCGGAGCGGAAGAAAACAAAGACGTACTACAGGACTTACTGGAATGTATACTGGATATTCCGCCTGAGAATATCGCAGGTTTGGAACTTCTGGATAAGGAGTTTCATAAAGAACTTTTAAGTGAAAAGCTAGGTATCTTGGATATCAAGTTAAGGCTAAAAGACGGAACCTTTGTCGACATTGAAATTCAAAACAGTTGGCATTTTGATTTTCCTGAAAGAACCTTATATTATTGGTCTAAAATGTACAATGAAGCCATAAAACAAGGTCAAGACTATACAAATCTCCCAAAATGTATTACAATAAATTTGATAGGAAAAGGCTTTGATAAAAATAAGCGTTTGCACAACAAATATCTTGTTCTGGAAAAAGATACAAAAGAGCCTTTAGCTTCAAAACTTGAGATTCATATATTAAACCTTGAAAAGGCAAGGCTCTTAAAAGAAGGACAATGTAAAGATAATAAAGCTAAACGCTTATTAAATTGGCTTAAATTTATAGAAACTGATGACAGGGAGGTAAGAAAAATGTTAGAACAAGAATCTCCGACGATGAAAAAAGCAAATGCCGCTATTTCTGTAATGGAAATGAGTCCTAGAGATAAATGGCTTTATGATTCCCGTATGAAATATGAACATGACAGGGCTTCATGTATAAGCGAAGGTTATCGACAGGGTATTGATAAAGGAGCCTACCAAGCCAAACTTGAAACGGCAAAAAACTTGCTTGAAATGGGCTTTAGCACGGATTCCATTATAAAGGCTACCGGTTTAAACCTTAACGAAATTGAGAAACTATAATTTATAAGGGGAATAAACAAATCTTTTGTTGTTTATACGTCAAAAAAGGCAAAAGTTGAAAAAAATCATAAAAAAATTATAAAAAAATGCAAATTTTGTGTAACTTTTTTTTATTTTTGTTTGACAGTAGAAATAAGCTATGATATAATTAGCTTAAATAAATAACAAGGAGGAATTTTTTATGAAAAAAATTCTGTCAATTTTGATGATTTTGGTTCTTGTAAGCGGAGTTGCTTTTGCTCAGCTTACACCTCAAGTTACAGCAAGTGCTACTGTAAACTGGGGAATTGATTTAGGTTCAGGTTCTAAGGCAACACCCCAACACGGTTTTGAAAACAAATTTGCTGCTAAGGTTGTTGTTCCCCTGTATATGGATAAACTAAACTCAAAAACCGAAGGCGATGTTCACATGAACTTTGATATTGACCTGAATTTGGCTTATAGGTTTTATGGGGCCAAGTCTAATAGTACTTCGCCTTATGTACCCTGGAAGTCAGATGCAGAACTTGCACTTTGGAGAAAAACTTTAAGCGGTATGTCTGCTTCTGTGCACTTCTTCGGCGGTTATATGAATATTTTAGGTCGACCGGATTTTTCTACCAATTTTGCTAAGATCTGGACTGCAATTACCGATGACGGATCTGAAGAGAGACCTGAAACCTCAGGCGATATTACAGGTTTTGGTACAAAGCTTGGATACAAAAATGATGACCTTGCAGGAACCGGTCTTAAATTTGATGCCGGTTTAAAATTCGGATCAAACGGCTCATGGAAAGCTAAAGGAAAAGATGCTGTTCCAGGTAAAAAGATTCATAAGAAAGTAACATTTGCAAAAGGCTATAAATTAAAAGCTGATGATGTTGCTAAACAGGTATATAAGTCTATTAAAAAGGTTATTGACGGTAATTTTGTTTGGGAAATGGATGAAGCATCTGGTGTTAAGTCTCTTGGTGGTACTGCTGGTCATGAGACAACATGGGTCGCTGGTTATGAGATTACTGCTGCTGATGCTGAAAAAGTTTTCTTTGAGAAAGATGCTACTTTTGATGGTGCTGAACCTGCCAAAGATCCTGCCGCAAACAAATATGCTATCGGTTTTGATTTAAGCTTAGGTTATGATAAATGGGTAACTTTCGACTTCGGTATCAATGCTACATTTGATCCTATAAAAGATTTCGGTGAAGCCGGTGTAGATTCCTATGATGGTAAATCTCCATCTCCGTCAAATGTTGAAAAGGCTTATATCGGTACAGGCTTTAAACTCGGTTCAAAACCTGTTGAAGGGCTTGCTTTAAACTTTGGTATGGATACTTTGATGAATGTAGGTAAGGATTCAAAACCCGCTTTTGATATTGTTTTTGATGCTTCCTATAAGTGGGTAAAAGCCGGTGTTTACTACGGCAATGAATTGTCCAACTATGCCGGAAAGGACAAAAACGGTAAAGCTATCGGTGATATGGCTGCCATGCTCGCATTCAGCTCAAAAGATTCCGGTGACACGAATTTCCTTGAAGGTTTGGCATTCGGCGTTGATTTCAGACTTAACCATATGTTGACTGCTATCAGCGATGCTGATAAAAAGAATTCAAAGATTCTACCTATGGGTCTCAAGTCTTGGGTAAGCTATAAACGCAATATTACCGATTCAATGTGGATTAAGCCCTATACAACAGTTTGGGCAGAATCCAACCATACCAGCTATGCTGACGGTACTGTATCAAGCAAAAACTACTTTGGTGTTGTTTATGAAGTCGGCACTACTTTCTCTCCAATGGAAAAAGTTGAAATTGATGCCAAGTGGTCACATGGTAAGACTGAAGATAATAAGTATGAAGGTCCCGGTATGATTAAAACTCCTGCAAACTATAAAAATCACAACGGTACTTTTGTAATCGGTGTTAAAGTTAAATACTAATCTATACATAGTATAGTCTAAAACCCGCCGTAAGGCGGGTTTTTTGTGTTTAATAGTCTGCTGTTTTCCTTAAAACATTGAATAATACCCTGTCTTATGTTATAATATTAGCGGAGGTTTAAAATGGATATTGATTTATCACGAAAGATACCGATAGGGGTACAAAGTTTTGAGGTAATGCGTAACGATAAATTTCTCTATGTCGATAAAACACCTTTTTTATTTAAACTTGCTCATTCCAACCGCGTATATTTTTTAAGCCGCCCCCGCCGCTTTGGCAAGAGTCTTTTTCTCTCTACTCTAAAAAACTACTTTTTAGGCCAAAAAGAGCTTTTTAAGGGCTTATACCTCGAAAAAGCCGAAGAAAAACGAGCCGAAATCGAGAAGACAGACGCTTGGATAGAATATCCTGTTTTATATATGGATTTTAATGTGGGCAGGTATGATTTGGAAGGAGCTTTAGCGGAAAGTTTAGACTACTTTTTAAAAAAGCAAGAAAAAATCTATGGGTTAAAAAATGAAGGCGATTCTTTCGGAAAGCGTTTTCAGTCACTCATAGAAACCGCGTACAACAAAACCGGCCGTCAAGTGGTTATTCTTGTGGATGAGTATGATAAACCCCTTTTACAGACTATGGGTGTAAACGAAGCCTTAAACGAAGAATACCGCAACACCCTCAAGGCCTTTTATTCGGTAATAAAAACCTGCGACCAATATATCCGTTTTGCTTTTTTAACCGGTGTAACGAAGTTCAGTAAAGTAAGTATTTTCAGTGACTTAAACAATCTGCAAGATATAAGTATGCTAAATGATTATGCCGAAATATGCGGACTAACTCAAGCCGAGATAGAAAAAACCTTTAAGCCTGAAATAGAAAGACTTGCAAAGAACACTAAAAACAGCTATGATAAAATGCTTGAAGAATTAAAAAAGCGTTATGACGGCTATAAGTTCAGTATTTTAGGAGAATCGGTCTATAACCCCTTTAGTATATTAAATACTTTTAACTCAGGTGAATTAAAAAACTATTGGTTTGCAACGGGCACACCGACCTTCTTGGTAAACTATTTAAAAGATGCCTACTACAATATTCCCGACTTAGACGGGAAAGTAGAGCTTGATGAGTCCATGCTGAATGAATATAGGGCCGATGCAAAAGCCCCCATACCTATACTTTTTCAATCGGGGTATTTAACGATAAAAGAATACATAGAAGAAGTTAACATGTACCGCTTGGGCTTTCCGAATGATGAAGTGCGGTACGGCTTTTTAAAAAATCTATTCCCGTCATACTCTTCACTTAGGCCTGATGAAACCGGAGTTTCAATATGGAAGTTTGTTGAGGATATAAGAGCCGGGAATGTGGATAGCTTTATGGAAAGGATGCAGGCGATAATAGCCGGTGTTCCTTATGATAATTTACCAAAAGATAAGCTCAAATTGAGGGAGCAAAACTACCAGACGGCAGTGTATTTAATCTTTAAGTTGATGGGACAATTTATAGAAACGGAAATACACTGTGCAAAGGGCAGGGCTGATTGTATAGTGCATACTAAAGATTCCATATACATCTTTGAGTTTAAGCTGATGAGTGCAGGTACACCAGAAGATGCGATAGCCCAAATAAAAGAGAAAGGCTATGCCTCTCAGTTTAAGGCAGAGGGCAAAAAGATAATTCTGATAGGTTCGAGCTTTGATGAAGAGGAGCGGACTATCGGCGAATGGAAGATGGAAGAGGTTAATATATGAAGATAGGAATTTTCGGTGCTGAAGAGCAGGAAGTTAAACTTTTAAAAAAACATTTAGTAGGAGAAATCCGAAAAATTGCCGGTCTTAGTTTTTTTGCAGGCAAGATAATGGGAAAGGATGTTGTTCTTGTGTGCAGCGGAATAGGAAAAGTCAATGCGGCTCTGTGCTGCCAAATTCTTATTTCGGAATTTAAGGTTGATGCCGTAATAAACACCGGGGCGGCCGGAGGGCTGATAGAGGGCTTAAAAGTTTTTGATATTGTTGTATCCTCTGAAGCGGTTCAGCATGATGTAGATGCAACAGCCTTCGGCTATCCTATTGGTCAGGTGCCTATGACAAAGTCTCCTTTTTGGCCTGCCGATAAAAAGCTTAAAAACCTTGCCGTTAAGGCTTTTAAGGCTATGCAAAAAGAAAGTGATGATGAACACATAAAAACACTTAAACTTATCGAAGGCCGTATTGCTTCGGGGGATACCTTTGTTTCGGATAAAAAACTTAGGACAAGGATTATCAAAGAATTTAATCCTGCCTGTGTTGAAATGGAAGGGGCTGCTGCTGCTCAAGTTTGCTGCATAAATAAAATTCCCTTTTTAATTTTGAGGAGTATTTCCGATACGGCCGGAAAGGATGAAGCTGCTAAAATTTCTTATGAGGTTTTTTCGGCACAGGCAGCAAAGGATTCTTCTCTTTTGGTACTGCAAATGCTTAAAATGTTTTAATAAAACACGTTGATAATTTATGAATAGTTTTAGTTTTACAACGGTTCAAGGGAAAACCGAAGTATTTTACTGCGATGAGCCTTTTTTACCGCATGTCGGCACATACGGCGGGATGTACATCGCCGACTCCAATACTGTTCCTATTGCAAAGAATGCAAAAAATTTCTGTACGGACATTCCCTTGGTTATAATTGAAGCCGGAGAAGAAAATAAGAATTTTACTTCCCTTGAGTTTATTTTAAAAACCGCCCTAGATGCTGGCCTAAGCCGGAACTCTGTTTTTATCGGGGTTGGGGGAGGCCTTGTCTGCGATTTGGCGGCCTTTGCTGCCTCGGTTTATATGAGGGGGGCAAAATGCAAGCTTGTTCCTACCAGTCTTTTAGCTATGGCGGATGCAGCCATCGGCGGAAAAACTGCAATAAATTTTGACGGTTATAAAAACATGGTAGGAACTTTTTTTAAGGCTGATGAAGTTTATATAAGCCCAAAGGTCTTAAAAAGTTTAAGCGAGGCGGAGTATCTTTCAGGAATGTTCGAAATATTTAAGATGGGGCTTTTATATTCAAAAGATATTTATCAGGCCTTTAAAACGCAAAAAGAAAATATATTGGCAAGAGATGAAGGCCTTTGCTTGGAGCTTGTCAAAAAAGCTGTTGAAGCAAAAGCACTGGTTGTAAGCCGCGACTTTGACGAAAAAAATGAAAGAGCTTTTTTAAATTTTGGGCACACCTTTGGCCATGCGCTGGAATCCGTTTTAAATTTTTCAAAAGTTTCGCACGGCGAGGCTGTTGCTTGGGGAATATCAAAAGCAATGCTCTTAGGTAAAAAATTAGGCTTAACAGATTCTTCTTATGCGGATGAAGTTTGCGCCGTTATACATTCTTATAGCCGCATAGATGTTCCGCTCTTATATGATAAGGAGAAGGTTCTTTTAACAATGAAAAAAGATAAAAAAAATATAGATGCTAAAATCCGTTTGATTTTACAAAAAAATATTTGTGAAACTTTTATTTATGAAGCCTCTGAAAAAGACATCAAGGATGTGCTATGATTTATCTAGATTGGGCGGCAACAGCTCTTCCACACGAAGATATAATTACGGAGGCCTTAAAAAAATCTTTTAAATATTTTGCAAACCCTTCTTCAAAACATTTTTTAGGTAAGGATGTTCGAAAAGTTTTGGAAGACACTCGTTCGGAAATTGCAGAACTTTTGAATACGGCTCCTGAGCATATTATTTTTACATCGGGAGGAACCGAGGGGGATTATATTCCTATGCTCTCTCTATTATCCCTGCCGTCTCCCTGTTCGATTGCGGTCAGCGGTATAGAACATTCCGCAGTCAGGGAACAGGCTGCCGTTATGAAGGCCCGCGGTTATAAAGTTTTACAAATCCCTTCGGACAAAAACGGCTTTATAAGTGCCGATGCAGTTTTAAAAACCATAGACTCCGATACGGCCTTTGTTTCGGTGATGGCGGTAAACAACGAAACCGGAGCAATCCAGCCCATCGCCGAAATAGGAAAGGCTCTTGAAGAATATTCTAAGGGAAAACGAAGAATCCATTTTCATACCGATGCTGTCCAAGCTATAGGAAAGATTCCTTTTGAACTTTCAAAACTATCCATCCATTCGGCTTCTTTTAGCGGACACAAAATAGGAGCACCCAGGGGAATCGGTTTTTTGTATCTTGCTAAAAATATGGAGGCCTTTATCCGCGGGGGCGGACAAGAAAGTGGAATAAGGCCCGGAACCGAAAACCTTGCAGGTATTTTAGCTCTGTCCGGCTGTCTTAAAAAATATTATGAAAATTTAAACAATTATGTTTTTCATGCAAAAGAATTGATGGATTTTTTAATTGAAGAACTGGCAAGTATTGGGGGTTTAAGTTTTATCCCTGAATCCCGTCCGCAGTTAAAGGATAAATTTTCACCATGGATTTTACAGTTTGCAGTTAAAGAATTAACCGGAGAAGTCCTTGTCCGCTGCTTGTCTGAAAAGGGCATCTGTATTTCTACAGGTTCTGCATGTTCATCAAAAAAACAAACCCGCCCCGTTTTAGAAGCAATGAAAATTGATACTAAAGTGCAGCAGAATTCAGCGCGGGTTTCAATAGGGCCTTTAACGCAAAAGAGAGAGCTTGAAACTTTTGTTAAAACCCTAAAAGAAATCTTAATAGAATTCCGTTGATTAATTAATAGGCTTTATTGGGATTTCTACTTGCTGTTTTCTTGTTCTTCTTTTAGCTTTGCCGTAATCTTTGATTGACGGGCTAAGCGGTTTGCCAACAAGCGTGATAAGAAAATACCGTAATGGGGATATTCTTCTATCAGTTTCATAAAATTCATTTTTGGAATCTTAATTAGCGAGCCTTCTCCGATAGATACGACGGTGGCTGATCTTCTGTCATTCATCAAGAAAGCCATTTCGCCTATAAAAATGTCAGCCGGTGTTAAAACCGACATTAATTTATTGTTTACATAGACGGCATAGCGTCCCGAACTTATATAGAAAAGATCGCTTGAATCCTCGTTTTCGCGGCAGACAATCTGCATGTGTTTGAAGGTTAGTAATTGCTGTGATTTTAAAATAGCCGGTGTCAGGTTTGCTATATTTCTTTGATTATTTATCTCAAATGAAACCTCGTTCCCAATATTATTATAGCGTAGATTTTTTACAAGGGTTTGAGAAAGTTTAATTCCCATTCCATGAAGGCCTGCTTCAAAATCGGCTTCAAGATGGCTTCTCCAGTCAAAACCGTTCCCTTCATCTTTGATAGTTATCTTTGTTTTTTCCGGCAGTACCGAATATGTGATATAAATTTTTTTCTTTTTTATTTCGGGCTGTTTTTGTTTTTCGGCAATTAAGTCCAACATATTTTTTCCGCTTCGCAGCCATTTATTCTTTTCCTCATAAGAGATATTACAGTTTCCGTGTTCTACTGCATTAAGTAAAAATTCCATCATCGCAGTTTGTAAAGAAGACCTTTCTTCTTCATTGACTCTGTCGGTATTGTAAAGATAGGTTCCTATAAGGTTTGCATAAAAAACTATTTCAAAGGGGTCGGTATCGCTTACAAAATGACCTGTTTCTTTTTCATCAGGCCGCTGATGCATTCCTCTGTTAAAAAGAAAATGCTGATGTTGGTTTAAAATCTTTATAATCTGTTCGGTATTTTTTTCAAAATCTTTTCTTGTACATACAAATAAAAAGTTAGGTTCCTTTATTTGTTCAAGTTTTGCTTTTTCTTGGCGGTCGTTGGTAATGGCTATAATCCCTCCGAATAAAAGCCATGGATCATCCTTTATAACCTTAACACAAGCTTCTGCATCAATATTAGGATCTCCGAAATCGATGATCTTGATTTCAGGCATTTCATATTTAAAAAATGAAACAATGTTTTCATATTTATCAAAAACTGCAATATCGACATTTTCTATGTTTTGTTTTTCGGCAGCTGTTTTTAAGCTGTTTATGGTAGTCTGTATTGTGCTTATTATAGGGACCTTTTTCATCATTATTTCCTTTAAAAAGTTATTTATATTATAGCATAAATTTGAAATACATACTATACTTTAATGATGAATATGAACGATTTATCTTTTTTTCAAGGAAAAGCTTCTCCCTTAGGCGCAAAATTAAGCCGTGATGGAGTAAATTTCAGTATCTTTTCACGAAATGCAAAAGAAATAGTTCTCCACTTATTTGAAAATGTAGAAGATTCCGAGCCGATAATTTCATATAAACTGGATCCTCAAGTAAATAAAACGGGGGATGTTTGGCATGTATTTGTTTCCGGTTTAAAAAGTTGGGCATTTTATTTGTATACGGCTGACGGAGAGTTTTCGCCTTCAGCGGGTTTTTTATTCGATGAAAATAATTACTTGCTTGACCCTTATGCAAGACTTATAAGTTCTCATTCCGTATTTAATTCGGAACAAACGTTTAATCAAAGGGATAGTAAAGCTTCCGGCGGTAAAAATCAACATAAAAGAACGGCAAAGGGATTCCCAAAATGTGTAGTTGTGGATGATAGGGAATTCGATTGGCAGGGAGATAAACCCTTAAGTATTCCGCTCCAAAGATGTGTGATATATGAAGCTCATGTAAAGGGTTTTTCTTTTTTAAACGATAAAATAAGTCCTACAAAACGGGGTAAATATTCAGGTCTTGTAGAGCTGATTCCGTATTTAAAGGATTTGGGAATTACTTCTCTTGAGCTCCTACCTGTTTTTGATTTTGATGAAAACGAAAATATGAATATAAACCCCAAAACGGGCGTTCGGCTAAAAAATTATTGGGGATACAGTACAATTGCTTTTTTTGCACCTAAGGCCCTCTATGCCGAAGATCCCGGTAATGCCGTAAACGAGTTTAAATTTATGGTCAGGGAATTTCATAAAGCAGGCATCGAAATAATCTTGGATGTGGTGTTTAACCATACTGCAGAAGGGAATGAAAACGGCCATATTTTTTCTTTTAAGGGATTTGATAATTCCATTTACTATCATCTTGAAGATAATAAGATTTATTATAAAAATTTTTCGGGCTGCGGTAACAGCCTAAAAACCTCGGAGATTCCTGTTATAAAATTTATATTGGATTGTCTGCGGTATTGGGTAACGGAAATGCATGTAGACGGATTCCGTTTTGATTTGGCTCCCGTTCTGGCACGCGATAAAACCGGAAGTATAGATTTAAATTCTTTTATGATACAGGCTATCGCAGATGACTCCGTGCTTCGTTCTACAAAGATTATAGCTGAAGCATGGGATGCCGCCGGTGCGTACATGGTAGGAAAATTTCCCGGGCGTTGGGCGGAATGGAACGATTTATTCCGTAACTCTGTCAGAGAGTTTTGGCTGCAGCCCAATCCTGATATAAGACACTTGGCAACCAGAGTAACCGGTTCTGCGGATTTATATTCTCAAAAAGGCAGAAGGCCTTATCAGTCAATAAATTTTGTTTGCTGTCATGACGGCTTTACCCTTTGCGATTTGCTAAGCTATTCTGAAAAACATAACGAAGAAAACGGGGAAAATAACCGTGACGGCTCAAATGAAAATTTAAGTTATAATCATGGAATAGAAGGGGCTGCATCTATCGAAATTGAAAGAATGCGTATGAGGTCTGCAAAAAATATTTTGACAACACTTATTCTTTCAGCAGGTACGCCCATGATTAACATGGGAGATGAGGTATTCCGTACACAAAACGGAAATAATAATGCCTATTGTCAGGATAATGAAATGTCGTGGTTTGATTGGGAGCTTTTAAATGAAAATAAGGACTTGCTTGAATTTACCAAAAAGCTTATCAATTTAAGAAAGACTCATTTTTCTTTTTTAAGAAAACATTTTTTTACCGGCATCTCAAAAGCCGAAGGAACTCCAAGCGATATAACTTGGTTTGATCATCAGGCACAAAAACCCAATTGGAATGCGCCTTCAAATTTTTTAGCCTTTTTAATAGACGGCAATAAAATTAATTTGGAAAGCGATGAAAATGACAGTGATTTTTATTTTATGGCAAATAGTTACAATAACGATATAACCGTGAGGCTTCCCCCTCCTTCATCCGGCGGGAAGATATGGCATCGTCTGATAGACACCTCGTATACGAGCGGAAAAGATTTTTTAGATGAAGAACATACCGAGCAGATTATGAATCAGCAAATATATGTAGTGCTTGCCCGCACGGTTGTTGTTTTAATTGCAAAGTAAAGAAGTCCCCTTGTTCAAACTGTCCGATAGTGTTATACTTATTTAACAAAAATTCTTAAAGGAGAACTTTTATGAAGACAATAAAATTGGACGATTTTAAAAATTACGAATTTTTAAGTAACCTTAAATTTTCGGAAGACGGAAGATATGCGGCCTATATTTGTGCTCATGCCGATCTGACCGAAAACGATTATAACAAAGCCCTTTTTCTTTTGGACATGGAAACAAAAAAGACAAAGCAGCTTACGGGCGAGGATGTAAATTCTTTTTACGGCTTTGACGGCGATCGCCTCCTTTTTTCTGCAAGAAGAACAAAAAAAGAAAAGGAAGAAAAAGAGAAAACCTTTGTTTATTCTATTCCCGTTTCGGGCGGAGAAGCCTTGCTTGCCTACACCTTTCCCCATCCCGTTTTAAAAATGGAATTTGCCGATAAAAAGACGGCTGTTGTTCTACACTCATGGAAGGATGACCCGTTTAAAAAGCTGCCTAAAGAAAAGGCAGAAGAAGCAAAAAAAGATGAGGCCGATTATGAAATCTTTGAAGAGATTCCGTTTTGGAGTAACGGAGGCGGCTTTACCTCGCGCAAGAGAAACCGTCTCTTTGTTTATAATCTTTCAAACATGAAGGGTACGGCCATAACCGATGAGTTTACTCAGGTTGACGGTTTTGATTTTGATAAAAAGACCCAAGAGATTTTATTTACAAAATCAACTTATACCGATAAGATGCCCATCTATAATGAGCTGATGCTCATGCCCTTAAAAACAAAAAAGGCAAAGCTCTTAAATGGCGGTCAAGATTTTATGTACGCCGATGCCAAATTTTTCAAAGATAAAATTCTTTATACGGGCGCCGACGGAAAAAAATACGGCGTAAACCAAGATGCCGATATTTATCTTATTCCCAAGACCGGAACAGGAGCGAAGATGATTTCGCCCAAGGATTATGACAAGAGCTTGTGGAATTCCGTGGGTTCCGATTCAAGGTACGGAGGCGGTGCTAACTCCCATGTCAAGGACGGAAAATATTATTTTATTACAACGGAGGATGATTCTTCCTTTTTAAATGTCATTGACGAAAAAGGAGAATTAAAACAGCTTATTACCGAAAAAGGTTCTGTAGACTGCTTTGCCGTTCATGAAGAAAAAATTCTTTTTATCGGTTTTAGAAAACAGGAATTACAAGAAGTTTATCTTTTTGAAGATAAAAAAGAAACCTGCCTAACAAAGCATAATACTTATGCTGCAAAATTGCAAAAGATTGTGCCCGAAGAATTCGAGTTTACAAATGACGGTGTTAAACTCCACGGTTTTGTTTTAAAGCCTTTAAACTACAAGGCCGGAAAAAAATATCCCGGTATTTTGACAATTCACGGCGGACCTAAGACCGCTTACGGTTCAATCTTTTACCACGAGATGCAGTTTTTAGCTCAATCCGGTTACTTTGTGTTTTATACGAATCCCCGCGGTGCCGACGGAATGGGCAGAGCCTTTGCCGATATCCGGGGCAAGTACGGAACAATCGACTACTCCGATTTAATGAAGCTTACGGATGAGGTTCTAAAAAAGTATAAGGATATCGACAAGGAAAAAGTAGGCGTTATGGGCGGCTCTTACGGCGGCTTTATGACCAACTGGATTATCGGTCACACAAACCGCTTTGCTGCAGCCTGTTCCCAGCGTTCAATTTCAAACTGGATTTCCAAATTCGGAATTACCGATATCGGTTATTATTTTAATTCCGACCAAAACGGAGGAGTTACTCCTTGGAAGGGTGTAGAAAAAATGTGGGATCACAGCCCGCTCAAGTATGCTGATAAGTGCAAAACTCCGACCCTTTTTATTCAGTCGGATGAGGATTACCGTTGCTTTGAGGCCTGCGCCTTTCAAATGTTTACGGCTCTAAAATATCACGGCTGCGAAGCAAAGCTTGTTTTGTTCCATGGGGAAAATCATGACCTCTCCCGCACGGGAAAACCCAAGCACCGAATCCGCCGCTTAACCGAGATATTTAACTGGTTTGAAAAGTATCTTAAAAAATAAGGTCTTGCTCTCCGCTTAATTCCAAATACTTAAACCCGAAAGTTTTTTGAGTAAATCTTTTTTGGATTAAGGCGGAGGCTCTTATAATTCTTTCCCTGCCCAGCTCGGCTATTGTTTTAAAGCTGGTCTTGAGGGCAGGGGAATCCTCAGGGCAAGGCTCGCCCCTTTGTACCAAGATAAATTTTCGGTTTTCGTTAAGCTCTGCGTTTAGTTCCATTACGGCATGGGCTGTTGTTGCAGAACCCGAAAAAAAATCTAAGACAACCGCATCGTCCGAATTCGGAACCAACTTAAAAAGATATTTTAAAAGAGAAACCGGTTTTGCATAATCAAAAATCTTTGCTCCGAATAAGACTTTTTGTTCATATACACTTTGTATATTTGTTTTAACATATTCTGTAGGGAGGAGCGATTTCGGAACCGTTTCTTCCTTTTTTTCAAGGTAGGTTTTTACATAGATAGTCCATTTTGTAGGTAGCCCTTTTATGTCGGTAAAAACGGATTTATCCGATTTTTTAAATTCGATTAGATTTTTTTCTAAAAGATTAAAAAAACTTTTTTCGACAAAGCGGTAAATGTAGCCTGCCTTAGGAACGATAAAATTCCCGTCAGGCGTTTTTATAGGATATTTTTGCCTTTTTGCATCCGTTTTATTTTTCCATGCAAATTGCTGGTATCTAAAAAATCTTCCGTCAGCATCCTTGTATTTATACATTTTCTTTGCCTTTTCCGGCATCGGGGCAGTCATGGGCTTAACCTTAGTTTTATCCTTGGCATATAAGATGATGTACTCATGCGATGTGTTGATATGCTTTTTACGTAAGCCTCCGCCGGTCGAGTTATTCCATACGAGGGTAGAAATAAAATTTTCCGTACCGAAGATTTCATCAAGGATTATTCTTAAATGAGGGCAGGCTTTATCGTCAATGCTTATAAAAATAAGACCGTCATCAGTTAATAAGTTTTTTGCAAGGCTCAATCTTACATAAAGATAATTCATCCATTCTGTCTTACTTTGGAAATTATCGGCATAAGTAAATTTTTTCCCCGTATTGTACGGAGGATCAATGTATATTATTTTGATTTTATCTTTATAATCTTTTTGTAAAAAAAGAAGGGCATAGAGATTGTCGGATTCAATGTATAAATTTTTTGCATATTCAGAATTAAAACTTTTTACTTTATTTTCCGTAAAAGAAAATTTATTTTGATTTTTTAATAAAAGGTTCAGTTCGTAAAGAGCCCTATCTTTTCCTTCCCATGCGAAAACACCCATATTCTGCCCTGAAAATGACTATATAATAAAAAAAACTTTTATTCAATAATGTGTTAAAAAAAGGTAAGCCCCTCTTTACATTTTTTCTATATATTATACAATGTTCAAAAATATTTTTATATGGAGAAATATTATGAAATCAAAAATTATGGTTCTTTTTTGCTTTGTTCTTTTGGTGTTTTCGCTTAATGCTTCAGGTGCTGTAGAAACCTCTTCTTATGATGCAATAGGGGGCGCTACAGAAGGCAATTCGAAGGCCGGGATTCAACAAGCTGCCGTTCATTGTGAGTTAAAAATAGATTTTCCGATTTTTGAAGATGTTCCGGCTTTAAATGCTATTGTGTCAAAAACGGTAAAAGATCAGGTTACCGCATTTTGGAATAATTATTATTCCGTTTCTCCTGATGATATGGCAAAATCATCCACTCCTCAAAATTTTGAGCTGATTATCGGTTATGATGATATTGTGCGGGATGGAAATTATATAAGTTTTGTTTTATCGGTCTATGAATATATGGGAGGTGCTCACGGCCTTACATCGTTGGTTCCTATAAACTATGATATAAAAACAAAAAAACTTGTATCTTTATCTGATGTTGTACGCCCTGCTTCAAAAAACTGGCTTGTCAAGTTGTCGAATGAGACAAGAAAACTGTTAATGGAAAAGGTGAAGAAAGGAGAGTTATCGTCAGATGAGTCGATGATAAAAGAAGGAACGGAACCTAAACTTGAAAATTTTAAAGTTTTTAAAATCGAAAACGGAAAAATAAAAATTATTTTTGAGCAATATCAGGTAGCTCCATATTCAGAAGGATTGCCTGAAATTATAATTCCGATAAATTTTTTAAAATAATATTCAATTAGTCAGCAACAGGGATTGTCCCTGTTGCTGACTAATTGAAATAATGACTAATTATACATAATACCAAAATAATCCAAACATTGCTTCATTAAATTCTGTCCGGTAAGACAAGTATCTCTTAAATAAACGCGGCTATTTTTCCAATTTTTGATTCCTCTATAATAGTAATCCTTTAGTTCTTCTGTAATTATAAAAGGAACAATATAATGTTTAAGGCACTCCTTGAAAATTATTAATCTTCCAATGCGGCCGTTACCATCTTGGAATGGATGAATCGTTTCAAATTTGACATGAAAATCTAATACATCATCAAAAGTGATTTCCGCTTTTGAATTGTATTCCATCAATAATGATTTCATCTCTGCTGCAACATTCGCCGGTTTTGTAGTTTCATTTCCGCCAACTTCATTTTCCAGCATTTTATAATCTCCAACCTTAAACCATGATTTCTGACTGTCAGTTGTTCCGGACTTTAAAATATAATGAAGCTGTTTTATGAAGCTTTCCGAAAGTTTTGTATTTGCACCTTCTATTATTAAATCAATACAACGGAAATGATTTACCGTTTCAATAATATCATCTACTCTAACAGCTTTATCTGTAATGCCAAGCGTTTTTGTTTCAAAAATAAATCGAGTTTGGTCGTGGGTAAGTTTTGAACCTTCAATATGATTTGAATTATAAGTAAGGTCTATTTGGATTTTGTGATAAATTCCGCCTTTTAAGCCGCTTTCTTTTTCTCGTTTAAGAAATGATAAAAGAGTATCTTGTTTTGCCGTATGACGAGTTTTTCGATGGGGCTTTTCTGCATCTGAAGGGATATTCCATGTTTTTCCTTCTAAAAGGGCACCTACAATTCTACCTTGCAAACAGTAAGTTCTTACGCTACGCTCACTGATTTGCCAGCGTTTTGCAGTTTCTTTAACGGATATGTATTTTATCTTTTTCATAGGTAATATTTTACCATATTATCGGCAATATATAAAGCGATCTTATATGTTTAAATTCAATTATATACTGCCGATAGAACCTATTTTGCTCCCAAGGCGGCCATGGTTATATAATTATACGGCTTATTAAAGTGTGGCAAAAAGAAGATATCCAAAAGTTTAAGCTTATCGATTGTAAGTTTTTCTTGGATTGCAAGTGAGAACATGTGAATTCCCATAGACATATCATAGGTTGAAGCCATTTGAGCACCGATTATAATCCTCGTTTTTTTGTTATACACAATTCTTAATTTTACCGGAGGATTATCGTTTTCCATAAATTCGGGACGCTGCAAATCTTCAAAGTCGGTAAACTCAACATCAAGTCCCAGCTTTTTTGCCCGCTCTACAGTAATGCCGCTTGATACCATCTTCAAGTCATAGATATTGATTCCGTTAGAACCTTGAACGCCTATTCCTTCTAAGGGAACTCCTGCTGCGTTATGGGCGGCTACAATTCCGCTTCTTACTGCATTTGTTGCAAGGGCAATGTAGGATTTTTCTCCTAAAGAGTTATCAAAAACCGTTGCACAGTCTCCTATTGCGTAAACATCTTTTATGCTTGTTTCTTGCTTTAGGTTGACCGAATAGGCTCCGTTTTTAAAGGTTTCAAGTTTATCTTTTCCGAGGTCGGTATTGGGTCTAAAACCGATGCAGACCACTACCATGTCGGCAGGATATTCTCCCTTGTCCGTAACAACGGCTTCTACCTTTGTTGTTCCTTTTATTTCTTGGACGAGCTGATTATATGCAAGTTTGATTCCGTGATCGCTTAAATTTTTATCCATTAAATCGGTAAAAGGTTTGTCATAATAGTTTGAAAGACTTGACGGCATCGCATCAATGAGCACAACTTCCTTATTATGCCTTTTAAAGGCTTCGGCAAGTTCAACACCGATGTAACCGGCTCCTACAACTGCAATTTTTTTAATTTCAGAATTCTTTAATTTGTCGATAACTTCTTGAGCATTTTGAAAGATTTTTACCTGCTGAACATTTTCCAAGTCCATGCCCTTAATCTTCGGCATTATCGGAATTGAACCTGTTGCAAGAATTAATTTATCATAGGATTCTTCGATGGGCTGTGAACCCTTTACCGTTCCGTATACGATTTTTTTATCGAAATCTATGCGTGTAATATCGGCTTCCATTGTAACCTTAGCACCTTTTGCTTCCAGTTTTTCCTTATTAGAATAAAAGAGACCTTCGGAACCCCTGATTTGATTTCCTATCCAAAGGGCCATTCCGCAGCCTAAGAAGCTGATATTGGTATTTCTATCAAAGATGACGACTTCATTTTCTTTTGAAAGGTCAGTTAAAAAATTAATGGCCGATGTTCCGGCGTGATTTGCTCCTACTACTACAATTTTGCTCATATTTAGCTCCTTTGCTGCCTTAAAACACAACTCTTATATTTTACATATAAATTCTTATTTAGTATAGGGTGTAAGTTGTATTGTGTAAGAATATAATTTGTGTTAGGAAGCCGGTATGATAAAACGAGATTATTATCTAAAACAGCTTATACGTAAAAAAGACCCGCTGTTGCGGGTCTTTGGTTTTATGGATAAATCTTTACCTAAAGATTTTATAGCCTCAAAGTATTTACAAAATTAGATTGTAAAGTAATTGATTCCTACATGAGCTTTCCAAACAAGGGTCTGCTCGTGAATTTTTTCTTGCGGTGTAAGTATTTCAGATCTTTGAGGGTTTCCGCTTTTTCTGTTTGACTTAATAAATCTTAATAATGTTTTCATCTTTTTCTCTCCTTAAAGATATTGGCAGTGTTATCTGCTCTTGATATATATAATATACATTAAAAAAACGAAGAAGTCAAGTAAATTTAAAAGAATTTTATGTATTTTTATGCAAATTTAAAGAAATATTTGTAATTATTTGCAGTTTATTACGGTAATCTCTAAAAAATCTAACTCCAATCGCCTGCAAAAATAACTTCCGGTTCAAGTAAAAAGCCTGTCTTATCTTTAACTATTTTTTGAACCTTTTCTATCAAAGTTTTTATGTCTGAAGCGGAGGCATTTTCTCTGTTAATTACAAAATTCCCGTGCCAAGGAGCAACCTGAGCCCCTCCTTCGCAGAGACCTTTTAACCCTGCATCTTCTATCAGCTTGCCGCTGGGCAGCCCGAAGGCTCTATTATTTTTAAATGTACTTCCGGCAGAAGGCGCCTTAAAATGCCCTTTTAAAATTCTATCTTGAACTTTTTCCTCGGTTTTGGCAGCAATTTCTTTTTTTATTCCATAGTTTAAGGTAAAAACGGAAGAAAGCACTATCTTTCTATTTTTTGAAATCTCGGTACTTACCGGATTTTGTTGAAACGGCGAAACCTTATAATCCCAATCGGAAGGATTATATTCATATTCTGTAAATTCCGTTTTTTCATCACCAACTAAGATATATTTTACCGATTTTAATCTATCCGAGATTGAAACATCATAACAGCGTGCATTCATAAATACGGCTCCCCCGACGCTTCCCGGAAGGCCTCCAAAACATTCCAGACCTGAAAGAGAATTTTTAACAGCCCATTTTGTAAGAGTATCAGTAAGAACGCCTGCTCCGGCTCTTACAAAAACTTTATCCGTAGAGTCGCCTATAATTTCTATCTTATTTAAATTTTTTAGGCTTATTAAAACACCTCTAAACCCTTTATCGGAGACAAGAATGTTTGTTCCGCCTCCTATTAACGAGGACGGAATCTTATTTTTGCTTAAAAAAATTAAGGCTTCTTTTAAATGGTCTTCATTTTTAGGACAAAAAAAGGCTTCCACAGGGCCTCCGATTTTGTATGCTGTAAGAGGCTTTAGGGGCTTATCAAATTCTATAGTTCCCTCTTGAAATAAAGGGGTATTATGAAGTATACTAAACAAGTTATTCATTTGATTTTAGTATATACTATTATGTATTAGGTAACAAGCTGTACAGAAGAGGTAAAACCTATGAGTTTAAAATTATATAATACCTTGGGTAATAAAAAAGAAGAATTTATACCTATTCATAAAGGCAAGGCCGGAGTTTACGGTTGCGGGCCTACCGTATATGACTATGCACATATAGGAAACTTACGCACCTACGTTTTTCAAGACCTCCTTGTCAAGACTCTAAGGTTTTTAGGTTATGATGTTACCCATGTTATGAATATAACCGATGTCGGACATTTGACAGATGACGAGGATTCGGGTGAAGATAAAATGCTAAAATCTGCAGAAGAACGCGGTAAATCGGTGCTTGAAATTGCGGAATTTTATACAAAGGCTTTTTTTAACGATACCGAAAGGCTGAATATCGAAAGACCCGGTATTGTCTGCAAGGCTACAGAGCACATAAATGAAATGATAGAGCTTATAAAAAGAATAGAAGCAAACGGGCACACCTACATGGCCGGCGGAAACCTCTACTATGATATTTCTACATTTCCTAAATACGGAGAATTGGCAAATATAAACCTTGAAGACCTTAAGGCCGGAGCCCGTATCGAAATAGATAAAAATAAACGCAATCCTCATGACTTTGTTCTTTGGTTTACAAAGAGCAAGTTTGAAAATCAAGCTCTTATCTGGGATTCGCCTTGGGGAAGAGGTTATCCCGGCTGGCATATCGAGTGCTCTGCCATGAGTATGAAGTATCTGGGAGAACAAATCGATATTCACAAGGGCGGGATAGACCATATAAGGGTTCATCATACCAATGAAATAGCCCAGTCCGAAGGAGCAACGGGTAAAAAATGGGTAAATTATTGGCTTCATAACGAATTCCTCGTTATGAATAAGGGCAAGATGTCTAAGTCTGCCGGTTCTTTTATCATTTTGGAAGATGTTATAAATAAGGGATTTTCAGCTCTTGACTACCGTTTCTTGCTCTTGGGCGGGCATTACCGAAGTCAGCTTACTTTTTCATGGGAAGCTATGGAAACGGCAAAAAACGGCCGAAAAAACTTAAATAACAGAGTTGCAAAGTGGATGGATGGATTATCAGACGCCGAAATAAGGGAATATGTATCCTTAACGGGACGCCTTAACCTTAAAAGTGCGAAAGACATAATAAAAAATGAAAAAGCTCTCAACTACTTTGATAATTTTATTGCCGCTATGGAAGATGATTTATCTACACCTAAGGCCTTATCGGAGCTGCAGCTTTTAATAAAGGAAAAAGACATTCCGCAAAAGGATTTGTTAACGGTTCTTGCAGCAATGGATTCGATTTTGGGCATCAAACTGATAGAAGAAGCCCTTAATACGCTAAAGGATAAAAGTTCTATTGAAATCGATGAATCCGAAATTCTTAGGTTAATAGAGGAGAGAGCTTCGGCAAAACTTGACAAAAATTATAAACTGGCTGATGAAATTCGGGATAAACTAAAGGGTATGGGTATTGTCCTTGAAGATCAGGCCGGTAAAACAACGTGGAAAAAATTATAAATTATATAAATTTTTATAAAATTGTAACATTTTGGAGATAAGAGTGTTTAATGGTAAAGGTGTTGTGAGAGCTTTATCGGATGATGATTTCAGGTCGATATATGAAGCTCTTATGCCTGTTATTTATAAAGTAGCCTACAATATAGTCAGAGAAGGAGATATAGCCGAAGATATCTGCCATGATTCTTTGATAAAAATGACCGAAAAAAAGATGGAATTCCCGTCTATGGATGATGCTAAATACTGGCTTATTAGGGTTACAAGGAATGCATCGCTTAATTATGTAAAAAGGTGTGGTCGAGAACGAAAAGCTTATGCTAAAGCGCTAAAGGAAGATACTCGCAAGGTCGATACCGGAGAGGAGATAGTACTAAAGCAAGAATCTATAAGTTCGGTTCAAGCCGCCCTTGAAAAATTGCCTAAAAATTTGAGGGCTGTTTTACAGCTTAAAGAATACGGCAGTTTGAATTACAAGGAGATAGGGAGCATTCTTGGAATAAGCGAAGGTAATGTGAAGGTTCGAGTTTTTAGAGCTCGAGAGCAACTAGCTAAACATATAGGAGAAAGCGATGTCTACATGCCCTGATAAAGATTTATATTCAGCCTATGTTGATGGAGAATTAGAGTCCCCATGGAAAGAAAAAATTGAAGCTCATTTGGCTTCTTGTGAAAAATGCAGTGTAATTGTAGATTCATATAAAAAAATGAGTCTAAAATTGTCTGAAAACTCCTTTCCTGAGCTGGACCTTGACGGTTCTTTCCTTAAGCTCTATGCCAAAAGGCAGGATTGCTTAAAAAGGATGGAGATCAATAAAAACAAACCTACAAGCTGGTTTTATAAATCGAATAAAATTCCTGTTCCGGCATTAGCAGCGGCAGCCTTGTTTCTTTTTGTGTTAACCCCTATTATTGTGTTGAGCACACGGGAAAGTTTGGATCCATCCGGAGCTGTTACCGCTACCGAATTCAAATCCGTTGATTCTATAGTTAGTGATTTAAAACCGGTAAATAAATTCAAGTTAAATGTTTCAAATGTCTTGGGCGTAAATAAAGATATGTTAGGTTTTAAAGACAAAAAGAAAGAAATAAATTTAAGCCAATATGTAAATTTATACCTGCCTCCTTCAAATAAGGAAGAATTTGATATATTAAAGCAAGAAATAAAGCCTCAAGTCTTATTTTTTAGTACTCAAAAAGTTACAACTCGTACTTCTGTAAACAATGGGCAATAGATTTACTTATTTATTTAGAAAATATTTTGTTTTTAGATTTTTTATATTCCTTCTTCTTTTTTGCAGTCTTGCAGCCTTTATTTTGTATTTAACATCTTTGACTGCTAAATATCCCTTGATAACCGAAATTACTCCCCCCATTGCCAAAGCCGGTGATGAAATTGTAATAACCGGAGAGTATTTCGGAGATGAAGTAGACTCCTCATGGATTGAAATAGGAGATGCCATCATTCAAGCGGAAAATTGTACTGTTTGGACCGATAAAAAAATTGTTTTTAAATATCCCGAATATCAAAACGGCGGCATCGTATATGTTGTTGTACAGAATAAAAAATCTTTGCCTTCATTTATGGCGTCCGTTTCTTCAATGCCTTTAATAAAAGATAAGGCCCATTCCGGAGGAATCCCTTCAATAATTGCTTTAGATAAGGATTTTGCCGAAGTAGGCAGTATTATAAAAATTTCAGGTGAGAATTTTGGGGAGACAAGGGGAAACTCCCAAGTTTTATTTGTATCCGATTTTAATTCTTCAATGATTGAACAAGTTGAAAAAAAAGAAGAAATAGAGGCCGCCCGTTGTTCGGACTATGATTACGATTTTGTGCTTTGGTCAAATCAGGAGCTTCATGTAAGGGTTCCGGATGGGGCGGATTCCGGAATGCTTTTGGTTGTAACTTCTTCAGGAGCCAGCAACACTGTTCCCTTTAGAATAAAAAACAAAATAGGTACAAAGACTTATTCAAACAAAAAGAATTTTGCAATTGCTGCTGAAGTTGATATTTCAAATGTAGAGGCCGTAGAAAAAAATTCCCTTTTTATAAAGGTTCCGCTTCCGATTCAGTCTTATTCACAGAGGGATGTTAAGGTTTTGTCTATTAATCCTTCTCCCTTTGTAGCCGATTATCAGGGAGCTGCCATCCATCAGTATGAAAATATAAATTCTTCTACAAAAGTTCACATAAGACAAGAATATGGTGTAAATACTTATGAGGTTAATACAAGGATTAATCCCGTTAATGTAAGAGTGAACTCCCGACAGAACAGAGCTATCTATGATAATTATGCTATTGCTACCGAGTTAATTCCGGCGAATGATCCTCTCATTCAAAAAACGGCAGCAGAAATTATTCAAAGTGAAAGAAATCCTTACAATAAGGCAAGACGCATATATAATTATTTATTAAAAAATGTCGAAATAATTCCGGCTTCAATATTGAATTCCGGGGCTTCGCCCGTAAATGCGTTGAAAGAAAAAAAGGCCGATACCTACGATATAACTATTTTATTTGCGGCTCTTGCAAGGGCTGCCGGTATACCCGCTCAGCCTGTTGCCGGAATCATTGCAGATGTTTCTCAAGCAAGTTATCTTCACTGGTGGGCGGAGTTTTATCTGGAGGGCTTCGGATGGATACCTGTAGACCTCGGTTTGGCAAAGTCCGTTCCATTCGATATGGGCATTCCTCAGAGTGAAAACTGGTATTTCGGTAATTTGGATGCTTTTAGGGTCGCGTTTTCCCGAGGTGAGAATATTCAGCCGCCGATGGCGTCTAACAGTACAATGGTATCAAAAGAAAGAAGTTATGCCTTTTATAACGGCTGGGAAGAGTTTTCGGGTCTTACAAAATATAATTCCGTTTGGAAAACCCCGAATGTAATTGCTATTTACTAAAAGCAGTATCTGAAAACACAGCTGCCGGAAGTTTATCTTTTCCAGAAAGCAGGCATAAAATAAATTACCATTGTGTATAATTCCAATCGTCCTGCAAGCATCACAAAAGAAAAGAAAATCTTAACCGGGGATGAAAAAAATGCAAAGTTTCCTGCCGGGCCTACTCTTCCAAAACCGGGGCCTATGTTTCCTATAAGGGCAAGAGAAGCCGTAAAGCCGCTCAATAGATCAGCTCCATTGGCAGCTGCAACCAAGGCTGTAATAAGGGTTAAGAGGAAGTAGCAAAACATAAAGCCTGCAACGCTGTAAACTATATCTTTTCTTCCCGGACGGTTATTAAGCTGAATACCGAAAACACCATGGGGGCTTAAAAGCCGTTTTGCTTCCATTCCGGCTTGCTTTTGCAGTATCAGCCAGCGGATTACCTTGATGCTTCCTGCCGTTGAGCCTGAGCACCCCCCAACAAACATCAAGAAAAATAACACCATTTTTGCGAACTCCGGCCATGCGTTATAGTCGGCCGTTGAAAAGCCTGTGGTCGTTATTATCGAGGCGACTTGGAAAAAGCTTTGTCTTAACCCTCCTCCGATTCCGTAAATGGGATAGATAGAAAGAGCAATTAAAACGGTTGATACAAATACTATTTTAAGATAGGCTTTAAGTTCCGAATTATGGAAAAATTCTTCCGGATGGCCGGTAAACAGATGAAAATAAAGGCTGAAGTTTACACCTGCCAAAATCATAAAGACAGCACAAATAATTTCAACCGACGGAGAATGGAAGGCTCCAACGCTTGCATTTCTTGTAGAAAAGCCTCCTGTTCCCAAAGAGGCAAAGGTGTGGCAGAGGGCTTCGAGGAATGGAAGACCTGCAAGCATTAAGAGGATTATCTGCACTATAGTCATTCCAAGATATATAAACCAAAGAGCTTTTGCCGTGTGGGTTATCTTTGCCGTTACCTTTCCCTTGTCGGGGCCGGTAGTTTCACTTTTGATGAGCTGAAAACCTCCTACTCCTAAAAGAGGAAATAGGGCAACAGTTAGAGCTACTATTCCCATTCCTCCAAGCCAGTGCATCTGGGTTCTCCATACATGCATTGTCATTGGGCAGGCTTCTATATCCGTGAGTATGGTGGCTCCCGTTGTTGTAAAACCTGATACGGATTCAAAGACGGCGTCTGCAAAGTTGGGTATTACGCCTGAAATACATAATGGTATTGCTCCTAAAATACCCGCAGCTATCCATGCTGCTGCAACCAATATTATACCGCCCGAAACCGAAAGTCTGACTTTTTTGTTTCTCAAAAAGAAGAAAAAAACTGCTGCAACAGCAAAGACAAAGGCTGTAGGAATTAAAAAAGACGGAATCAAGTAAGCTTCGTTTTCGTAAAGAGCTGTTCCAATCGGAATGATGAAGCTTATGGAAATTATTGCGAGAATCATAGAAATTATTCGGACATATTGTAAGGCTTTCATTTAAAATCTAATTACCTCCGAACATTTTTATAATTTCGTCGCTTCGCGAAGATTTTACTATGAAGACAATTTTATATCCGGCCTTGACCTCCGTATCTCCGGTAGGAATCTGTTCTCCGTTTTCATCAGTAACAAGAAGAACAAGATAGACTCCATGCTGAGATATATCTTTTAGTTTTTGTCCGAGAACAGGGCTTTTTTCGGAAACTTGCAGTTCTATTATTTCAAGTTTGCCGTCACCCATTGTGTGAACGCTTGTTACGTTTTCGCTTACAAGATGAGTCATTATAGAATCAACAACTACATCCTTAAATGAAACTGCAACATCTATTCCGATTTTATATGCAACATTTTCAAGGACTGAACTTTGAACAAGCGAGATTGTTTTATAAACGCCGAGGGTTTTTAGGTAAGCACAGGCTATCATATTAAATTCGTAGTTCGGTGTTGTGCATATTACTAAGTCGAATGAGTCTAGGCCTATTTCGTCTACGAAAGATTCGTCCATAACATCAGCTTTGTAGATAGAGGCTTCGGGAAATTCTCCTGCAACCTCTTTTGCTTTTTTATCATCTATTTCTATAATGGAAATTTTCCATTTTTGATTCAAATTGATCGGTAAAAGTTTTGAAAGAAAGGAATTACCTTTTGAATTTTTAAGGAGGTATTCTGCAACGCTTTTTCCTATTCGGCCCATTCCGACCAAGGCAATTTTTTTAAATTCTTGTGTTTTAAATCCCGAAAGTTCATAGAATTTTTTTATGTGTTCAGGTTTTGTTAAAATTGAAACCCGTGTTCCTGCCGTTAAAATAGTATCTCCCGACGGAATTTTATTTTTTCCGTTTTGCTCAACACTGACAACAATGAAGGGGATATCCACATATTTTCGAATATCAAAAACTGCAAGACCGTCCAGAGTGCTTTTTTCACAAACATTAAAGCGGGTAAGCTCATAGTTTGAATTTTCAAAAGATAGAATGTCGCTGACAGCTCCGTGTTCGATAGCTTGAATCACAGCGAGGGCAGCTTCTTCATCGGGATAAACCAGCGCGTTTATACCCAGAGTTCTTTCTTCCGAAAAATTTAAAGCCTTTACATAGTCTTCATTACGTACTCTTGCTATTTTTATAACATTCGGGGCGAGACTATCCGTGATGCCGCAGATTATCATATTGAGCTCATCCGAGTCGGTTACGGCTATCATGGCATCGGCTTTTTTTATGCCGGCATCCAAGAGTATTTGAGTATCGTTTCCTGCCGCCTGTACTACCATACAGTCCAGCCTATTAGCTGCATGGCGGGCCGTGTCGTCATCTCTTTCTATTAAAACAACATCATGCTTTTTTCTTATAAGCCTGCGGGCTAATTCCGTTCCGGTAACACCGCCGCCAACTATAATTATTTTCATATTTTTATACTACTACAAATCCTGCTTTTTGAAAAGAGAGTAAATATGATTGTAAGTTTATTTTAATTGTATCTTAATAATTTTTATATTTTATGATATAATCATATTCGATATGAATTTAATAGAACAAACAATAAAGACTTATGGAAGAGATTTACAAAATGTTTTTGTATTTCCTTCGAGGATTGCTTCAAGGCTGTGGTTTCAAAAATCGCTTAGTATTACCGGATTGGGGACTGTCCCTTCTGAAAATTATATGTCGTGGGACGGCTTCAAAGAATCTTGTCTTGTCTCGAAAGCTACTTCTTTAAGTCCTATATCAAATACGGTGCGCAGAATTTTTGCCCAATATATAAGCCGTCTTAATTCGGAAAAAGCAAAAGACGGAAAACCGCTGTTTAAATCCCTTATTCCGCAAGACTATGCCGAAACGGGTGCCGTATTTTCCGAATGGATTGCAGGGATTTTACCCCAGCTTGATCACTTTGAAAAACGTTATGCCGATAGAAGTTCTGATTTTTTAGAAGATGATGAAATGAGAGATTATCTTTTTTTAAAAAATGAATATGCCGATTTTTTAAAAAGGAATTCTTTGTTTGAACCTTCTTGGATTTCTTCCGAATTTTATTCATATCAAAAAAAATATATTATTATTTATCCCGAATTAATGGAAGATTTTGGTGAACATGCGGAGCTTTTAAAGCAGCAGGAAGAAATCAGCTATATTCCATGTTCTAAATTTAATCAAAAGAAAAACTTAATTGATGTTTATAAAAATTCCAGAAGCGAATTAAAAAATACCGCTTTGCAAATCGAGAAACTTCTCAGTGAAGGAGTGAGAGCCGATGAGATTGCCGTAAGTGTTCCCGATATTGAAAACTATGCGGCTTATATAAAAAGAGAATTTTATCTTAGAGGGATCCCTGCAGAATTCCGGTCGGGTTTTAAGTTGGGACTTGAACAAGCCGGCAAACTTTTTTCTCTTATTTATGATTGTGTTAAAAATAATTTTGCTTTTGAATTTATAAAACCGATTGTTTTAAATAAGCATATTCCTTGGAAGGATAGGGAAGGAGCTGAAGCCTTAATAGATTACGGCGTAAAAAATAATTGTGCAGTATCATGGAAAGAAAATAAAGAAGATACTGTTTATAAAAATATTTGGATTGAATCTTTTAAAATAAATTATGAAAGAGATGAAATTGAAGTTGAGCAAAAGAAAAAAGCGAGAGATTGGTTTTATAGTTTTTATTATGCCGTAAATAGAATTTGCGAATCTAAAACTTTTGCAGATTTACAAAAAAATTATTTTTTGTTTAGAAAGGAATTGATAGATGAAAATCTTTTTTCCGAAAAAGATAATGCAATCTTAGGCCGCTGTATTTCTTGTCTTCAAGAACTTTTATATTTGGAAGATAAGTTTGAAGCCTACATGCCCTGTGATAGGTTTAAGTTTTTTATTTCGGAATTGGATAAAGCTATCTATGTTCCTCAAAATACAGGGCTTGCCGTAAGTATATTTCCTTACAGAGTTGCCGCCGCAACTCCTTTTAGCTATCATTTTGTTTTAAATTGCAGTCAAGACCATACAAATATTATTTATAATAAACTTTCTTTTTTGCGTAAGGATAAACGAGAAGCTTTGGGTGTTTTTGAAACCGATGCATCTTCTTATTTTTTTGAAGCCTATACGGAATCTCCCAATACCGTTTTTAGTTTTAGCCCTCACAATTTTAATTCGTATTTGATTATAAATAATCTTTTTGAAATTTCTGAAGACGAAGAAATTAAAAATGCTGAACGGGTAAATAAAAAAATAAAAGAATTAAAATCCTATGATTCTTTTTTACTCGATTGTCCGGAAGAGAAAAAGGATGCTACACAGGAAACTTCTGCAATATATAAGATTCAAAAAAATGCAGCCTCAACATTTTCAACATTAAAGAGGAAAAAAGATTTTTCTTATTTGCAAAATTCATACGATGGGATTAGCGAAGAATTAAATTCATATATGGAAGAAAATTTATTTAAGGAAGGTGCTCTTAAATTAAGTCAAACCGATTTAAAAATATTTACCGAGTGTCCCGTTTCATGGTTTTTAGAAAAAGTCCTTTCCGTCTTTTCGGAAAACTATGATGCAGGTATCTTTGATGCCAGAAATATCGGCAACCTTTCGCACAATGTATTGGAAGTTCTTTATAAAGAGATAGGTTCAACGGATAAATATTTTAATTCTAAAAACTTAGATACTTATATTGAAAGAGCTTCTTTAATATTCGATGACCTTGCAGAAAAATCCATGGATTTTAGAGGTGCTTTAGCAAAGCCCTTTATTCAATCCTTAAAAAAAAGGGTGATGGAAGCCGTCAATTTTGTTTTAGAAAGCGATGCTTCGCTTTTGGACGGATATGCTCCTAAATGGGTAGAAGAATGGATAGAAATAGAAAATGACGGCATTTTATATAGGGGTAAAATAGATAGGGCTTCTTTTCCGCAAGATGAGAGGAGCGGAGTAATCATAGATTATAAAACAAATAATATGCCGACCTATTCTTCATATGGTAAAAAAAATTCAAGTGCGGAAGAAATAGAATTGACCGATTTTCAAATACCAATGTATATCTTTTTGGCTGAATCCAAATTAAAAAAGGATTCAACAAAAGAAAAGAAAAATTTTGAAACTATAGAACATGCATGGTTTTTAAGTTTTGTGCAACAAAAAATAAACAAGGTTGTAAACGATAATGAAGCTATTCCTGTTACACGGAATGGATCAGAAAGATCCCGTGAAGATTTTCAATCTTCAATCGACGCATTTATTAATGAAGCGGAAAGATTTGCAGAGCAGGTGAAAACCCAAGATTTTACAAAGCCTTCTACCCTTTCATTTGAAACATGCAGTACATGCGGGTTTAAACATATTTGCAGGACAGCTTATTCGGTTAAGTAAATTTTATTGGAGAAAAATTAAAATGAATGATTATATAAAAAATATAATGGATAGCTTAAATGAAAATCAAAAAAATGCGGTAAGCGTTGAAAAAAATTCCGTAATTGCTGCGGGAGCCGGTTCCGGAAAAACGAAAGTTTTGGCTGCCCGCTATGTTTATTTTGTTGTTGAAAAGGGTGTCTGCGTAGAAAAAATAATAGCTCTAACCTTTACGGAAAAAGCTGCTGCCGAAATGCATAAAAGAATTTATAACGAGTTAAAAAAAATAGATCATCCTAATGCAAAAAATGCTATCGAAAAATTTCATCTTGCAAAAATTTCAACAATAGATTCTTTTTGTAATAGGATAGCAAGGGATGCATGTAGAAACTTAGGTATTTCTCCCGATTTTACCATTGATAATGCCGAATCGGAAAAGTTGGCTTACCGCATAGGCTTGGATTTCTTTTTAAAAATGCGCTCGGATAAAACCATGCAGTTTTTTTTGGGAGATAACGGAATAGATGATTTTGTGTCGGGCCTTTTTGTAAAATTATTAAGTAATTATGTTTTGATTTCAAGACCAATTGATTTTAAAAAAAGTTTAGAAGCTCAGATAAAATATTATGATGATGAGGAAAGAAAAACTCTAGCGGAATGTTTTGATGTTTTTGAATTTATAAAAGAAAACGATCCTTCTAAAAATTTTACGGAAGAAGCTATGAGTGAGTATTCAACTCTTCCTAATTTCCCTGAGTCGGTAAAAGATGAAGCATTTATTAAACTGCTCCCTATTGTCGATAAAATTTCTAAAACAGCAAAAGGTAGAGGAAATGATACCGTAAAAGAAATAAAAGAAAAATTAAAAGTCATATATGAAAAGCTTATATGTATTTATAATTTTGACTACTCACGAGATTTCTTAGCTTCTTTTTTTAATATGCTTAATGAGCTTCAAAAAGAATATATATATGAAAAAAAACAAAGAGGTCTTTTAACTTTTTCGGATGTGTCACAGCTTGCTGTAGATGTTTTGATAAATGATGTAGATTTAAGAAACTTTTATAAAAAGAATGCAGGCATTATTATGATAGATGAATTTCAAGATAACAATAGTCTGCAAAGAGATTTGCTTTTTTTAATTGCCGAAAAATTTGAACGCTCCGAAAAATCTGTTCCCGGTCCTCACGAACTTTGTCCCAATAAACTTTTTTTTGTCGGAGATGAAAAGCAGTCGATTTATGCTTTTAGAGGAGCTGATGTTTCCGTATTCCGAAAACTTGCGGACGATATTTCGGATAAAGAAAGGCTTGCTGCTACAAGGCTTTTGATAAATTACCGCACGGAGCCTTCTCTTATAAATTTATTTAATACAATATTCTCCAAAGTTTTTTATTCCGAGATAAATAAGCCCTTAGAAAAAAACGGAGCTGTTCCCGCCTATGAGGCGGAATATGTGCCGACTGAAACGAGAGCTCCTGTAAAAGGAGTTGAACCTAAAATTGAAATAATGTTTTTTGATAAAAAAAGATTTAATGTATTGGAAGATTCAAGCCGGTTTCTTAGTCCTGTAGAAACTGAAGCTATGTTTCTTGCAAAAAGAATTTTAGAATTGCATAATCAAGGTTTTAAAATTAGAGACGGTAAAGCTGCAAGAGCTTGTTCATGGAGCGACTTTGCCGTCTTGCTTAGGGCTTCGACAAAGCAAAGTACATACGAAAGAGTTTTCCGTAATTTTGGTATTCCTTATAGGAGTGTACAGCAAAGAGGTTTATTTAATGATGCACCTATAAACGATATCTATGCTATGCTTAAAATTATAGCCTATCCTTCCGATAAAAAAACTTATGCTCAAGTTTTACATTCGCCTTTTGTAAATATAGATGACGATGCTTTTGCAGTTTTACTTTTAAATTTTACAAAAGCCTTCAATGTTTCTTTAGCGGAAAAATTAAGCGGAAAAAATAAGGATGCCTATTTGCGGGCTTGCGATTTATTTGCTCGCTTAAATAAAAATGTTTTAACTATGAGCTGTTCTGAGTCGGTTACATATCTTTGGTATGAAGAAGCTTATAGATATTTTTTATTGAGCAATGAAGAAAACCATCACTATATGGATTTATATGATTATCTTTTTGAGCTTGCCTGCCAAGCTGATATAAACGGATTAACTTTTTCTCAGTTTACGGATTTACTTTCATCTCATATTGAAGATAATGAAAGGCTTGATGATATGGAGCTTCCCTTAGATGATCAAAAAGACTCCGTTCAATTTTTAACTGTGCATAAGAGCAAGGGTTTGGAATTCCCTATTGTTATAGTTCCCGACTGCGGAAACAGAGGACTGTCTACAAAAAAAGAAGGTCTTGTCTTTTATAATGAAAATATGGGGCCTGTTTTGTATTCTCCCAAGGCTCCGGGCTTGTCTGCGAAAGCTGGCAATCTGATTTTTGAATCATTACGTGATGAGGCTAATGCAAAGCTTGTTGCAGAAACAAAGAGGCTTCTTTATGTTGCAGCTACAAGAGCCGAATCCTATTTAATTATAAGCGGTGTATATAATCATTTACAAAATGAAGATAATGATTGTTCATCTTCAGACTCAAGAAGTCTTGAAGAAATAAAAAACTTGCTTACACTTTCGGATAAGACTATAAGCTTTTTTGAATTGCTTTTGCCTGCTCTTCCCGATAAACATGAAGATATTATTTTTACTGAGATTTTACCTACCGAAAGAAAGAAGCTGTTTAATAATTTAAAAACACAAAAGCATGAAAAAGTCAATTTTGAAAAACTTTTTGCTTTTTCTAAGGTAAAAGAATTTAATCTTGCAGAAAAAAGAATAACAACCGCCACAGGTCTTGCTCATGAGGTAAATAAAAAATCAAGAGAAGGTCATTTGTATTCTTTAACTTCCGAAAAAGATAAGCTGCCTGATTCTTTTGAAGATAAAGATGAACAAAAAGAATTTACAGCTGCCGAGCTGGGAACTCTTACCCACTCCTTGATAGAAGCCCGTCTTTTAAACAAGGAATTTATTTATCCGAAAGGTCATTCCGAAGTTGAAAGAAAAAAGATTTATACTTGGGCCGATAATTTCTTTAATTCGGATATGTATGCTCTTGCAAAAGAAGCCGAACAATTAAAAAGCGAATATGGCTTTTTAACGGATTATGAAGGACAAATTGTAAGCGGGCAGATAGACTTGCTTTTTAAAAAAAACGGAATAGTCTATGTTGTAGATTATAAAACCGACGAGATAGAAAATCCGGATGCACACTTGACCCAGCTGAAGATTTATAAAAAAGCGGCTCTCGATCTTGCAAAAATCGAATCGGAAAATCTTAAAGAAAATTCAGATAAGCCCATCGAGGTTAAGACATTTATTTTCTATCTAAAAACAGGACACTGTGTTGAGCTTAAAACATAGGTATTTTAGACAAACCGGAAGCAGGCTTATATAAGGTAAGAGCCAAAATCTGAGGCTGGGGAATCCCCTTGTCGAGCATGTGTGCAATTCTAAAAGTGATAACGCGTGTTTTCCCAGAACCGGCTCCCGCTATTATAAGCAAAACTTACAAAGCAATCTGTAATTTTGCTTTAAGGGCATTTTGTAATTCTTGCGAAAAATTAAGATTGGCATTTTCGGCCTTGTAGTTTAACCATGCCGGAATGGTAACTGTCTTTTTTACCGATTTTTCTGAAAATTGCCTGCGCCATTTATCCGTATCGGCTATAACATAATTTACAAATCCGTCTTTTATTTTTACGTCCGATATATTACTGGCTTTTGGTATTGCTTGATTGTTATCTTCATAATGGACAAGCATCATAGCTATGGCATCCTCCGCCATTTCTATAGCTTCAGTTACTGTGTCTCCGAATGTAAAACAGCCGGAAATATCGGGAACTCTAACCCCTATTTTTCCGTCATCATTTTCAAAAATAACAGGATATGTATATTTCATTTTTGCCTCCACTACACTATTTAATACCGGCCTTTTTTAAGAGCTTTATAATTTCATTAGATGTCATAGCTCACCCTACAAGAGCATTATAGCACGTATTAACACGTATTGTCAAGTATTTTTTGTGGAGCCGACTTTTTCTCCCCCAAAAGATTCCCAAATTCAAATCTTGACAAATGATCGTTTATATACTAGTATATCCTCATGATAAAACTAATTTTAAACGGCTTAAAATTTAATTTTTCTCAAAGCTCAAATTTGGAGCTGAAAAATACAGAGAAAAATGTTAGCCAAAGTTTACCCCCCCCCAATTTCTCTATTAAGTAAAATATCTCTAATCAAAGATTATAATTCTTATTTTTCTCATACGGCACGCATAGGACGAGAGTATCGTCTTCGTGCGTTTTTTACATTACACCGTTTAAGAAAACCGCAAGGAACGCAAAGCGTTGAGCTTCGCTCAACTTCGCAAAGGAATAATCGGAATGTTCTTATGGATTGGGACAATTCAATCCAAAACAAATTCCCCCGAAACCTTAAACCCGCGGGGTTTCCAAAGGGGTGTCCCCTTTGGCAGACGGAAAAGGAAGGAGGGGTTTGGGGAGGAAAGGTACAGCCAGCGCAGCTTCAAGGCAAACCTGTTCTGTCGGGGTGTCCTTCCTCCCCTAAACATGGAGGATTTTATGACAAAGTTTAGAACACACAACAAGAAGAAAAGAGCCGCGGCGCTCATCACAGCCGCAGTTTTAATGAAAAAGTCAATAATAGTGCAGACCCTAAATCCCCTAAAGTTGTAGTTTAAGCTGCCGGTTTTAATAAGCCGGCTTCAAACAGTTCCCGATAAATCATAGGAGGATAACCTTGCAGATTCATTGTGGTAATCCTTCGTCGGTTGTAGTAGACAATAAACCTCCAGACGATTTTCTTTACTTCTTCCCTTTTTAATTTTGTTGTATCTATGCGGTATAGTTTCTCCTTCTTCAGCGTCGCAAAAAAGGATTCCATCCTCGCATTATCATAACACTTTCCCACACCGCTCATGCTTTGAATTGCATGACGGCGAGCCAATTCGCTTTTATATGCCTCGCTCGTGTATTGAGAGCCTGCGTCACTGTGATGTATGAGCCCATCATCCGGCTTTCTTAATTCGTATGCCTCCTTTAGAGCTCTTATACAAAGCTCTTTTTTCATGTTATCGTCCATTGCAACTGTGATTATCTCTCCTGCAAAGCAGTCCATTATCGGTGCAATATACAGTTTTCCGTCTTTGCACGGAACCTGCGTTATGTCGGTCAGCCATTTCTTGTTAGGCGCATCTGAACTAAAGTCTCCTTTCAGAAGATTTTCAGGCCGTTGCGCCTTTCTGTCGGCTTTGGTAAGCCCATCGGGACTTCTTCTGCTCTTATGCAGCAGGTTTCCCTTCCTCATCGCTCTTATTACAGTCGAGCGAGAAACTTTTATACCTCGCTGCTCAAGTGCCAATCGTATCCTTTCTATCCCGTAGTTATCGTTTTCAGGATCCTCTGAAAGAATCTTGTGTATTTCGACCAGAAGAAGTTGCCAGCTTTTTATTTTGTTACGGTTCCGTTTCCACTTGTAAAAGCCCGTCTCGCTCACCTTTAGGGTACTGCACATCTTCACAATTGACCACATTTTTTCCTTTGCGTTTTCCAAAATGTAGCTGAATAACCCTTGCGTGCTTACTTCTTCCGGTCTACGACGAAAAAACCGAGAGCGTCCTTGAGGATTTCATTCGCTTTTTTCAGCTCCTGTATTTCCCGCTGCATCTCAAGTTCCCGCTCGTTCAACGGACTTTTGTCCGATGCGATTCTTTCTTCCTTCGCCTTTCGGCTTCTCACTTTTCTCCAGTCTGCAATCGTGTGATAACTGATTCCCAGCTGCTCGGCTGCCTTTTTCACTCCTATCTCTTCCGACAATAGCAGTGCCTGTTCTTTAAATTCTTTACTGTACTTGACCATATTTTCCCTTCCTTTATTTTTCGGGTTTTTAGGTCTGCACTTTTATGATAACGGATCATAACGCTGGCACTGCTTTTTACCGCCTGCCCGAATAATGCGGGCGGAAACGGAGGCGGAACTCCGCCGGTAACAAAGTACAAGGTAGAGCTTGACCACACCATAGGCGGCAATGTAAAAGTAACGCCTGCACTGCCCGATGACGGCATGGTAGCCGAAAACGCCGTGCTTACCTTTACGGCAACGCCGCTTCAAGGCTACGATCTTGAAAAGTGGGAACTTGACGGCACAGAAGTAAACGGCACGAAGCCTACCTACACGCTCAAAGTTACGGCAAACGCACAGGTTAAGGTATCCTTTAAACGGAATAGCGATCCGCTCAGTATGCGCTCAGTAACAATCACACCGCCGCAGCACGGCAGGGTAAGGTCCATGCCCGAAATTCCGTCCGATAACCAAGTGCCCGAAGGCAGCACAATTATCCTTACGGCAGTGCCGGATGAAGGCTATGCGGTGGACACATGGTCGGTTACACCCGAAGGCGATCTGGAAGCAGGAGGTAATGCCGGCAACAGCACGGCAACGCTGAGAGTAAGCAATGACGTTACCGTAACCGTAACCTTTAAGCAGGTACAGTTCAAAATCGATTTCGGCGTGGACGGCGGAAACGGCACGCTTACAGCAAAAGTTGACGGCAGCGAAATCAGTTCGGGCGATAAAGTGGAACACGGCAAAACCGTCGTCTTTAAGGCAACGCCTGATTCGAACTGCGCGGTCGAACAATGGACAAACAACGGAACGGTCATCTCGGGAGGAGCAAACACAACCTACAACCACACGGTAACGGCAGCGGCAAACATCAAAGTAAAGTTTAAATATACCGGAGCCGCGCTCACGGTGGATACAACAGAGCTTACCGGAACGCTAGGACGTACCTTTAGACACCGGTTCGTAACGGCAGGCTCCGGCAGCTATACGGCGGAAGCTGAAACACCGGACATCCTCACACTTTTCACAGCCGACCTGAACAGTCAGGGTGAAATCGGGATGCGGTGCGAACAAGTCGGTTCAACGCGCATAAAGATAACCGACAAAGTAAGCGGGCAAACCGCTTTTTCAGGTCTCATCACCGTTCAAGCGGATGTAAACTACTTTGAAGAAGGCGGCGTGCGCTACCACATAACGGACAAAGATGAGCGAAAGGTGAGCGTAACCGCTTATACAGATTCTTCAAACTATGCGGAGTACACAGGAACATCGCTTACCATACCCAAAGAAGTTACCCACGGCGGTGTAACCTACACGGTAACGGGCATAGAGCGCCCTTACCGTTGGGGAACTACGCTGCAAAACGTAACGGTCGCATCCGATAACGCCTACCTTTCTTCCCAAAACGGCGTTATCTTTAACAAGGATAAAACCGTATTCCTCTGGTACCCGAAAGGCAAACCGGACACTTCTTACACCGTTCCTGCAGGCGTAATAAAATTGGAAGAGGACTCTTTTAGAGACATTGGCGCACTGATTTCCGTTACACTGCCAAACGGCTTAAAGCGTATAGGAGACCGTGTGTTTCATACTTGCACAAACCTTACAACGCTGAACCTGCCGTCTTCGCTGGAATCTATCGGTTTCTCTTCGCTGCAGCGCATAAAAGTGCGCTCTATGGTTGTACCGGAAAACATAAAAGTTCTTAATGGCTACTTTCTTGCCAGATGTCCCGAATTGACGTCGGTCGAGCTCCCTTCAACGCTTACCGAAATATATCAGGATTCATTTTCGTACGATCCTAAACTGAAGACGGTAACGTGCAAAGCGGCAACTCCGCCGGTCATTACAGCAGGTACCTACGTGTTTGCAGGCACGCCCATCGCATCCGCCACGCTCCGCGTCCCCGCCGGCTCCAAAGCACTCTACCAAGCCGCAGAAGGCTGGAAAGACTTCGGCACGATTGTGGAGTTTTGATGAATTAGGGGAGTCGAACTACCCTGACCGCCCTCAAGTTAGAAAAGTTCCGGCTCTGAGGGCGGTTTAGACAGAATTTTAGAAAAAAATTAAAATCTATTGAATTTGCCGCAGCTGAATGTGAAAAGGGGTAGTTTTCACTAAAATTAAGAAATGATAGTTAATATTAGAATTTTTTACTTGAACCTTTAGTTTTACCCAAATCCCTCTGTGCCCAATCTCAACTAAAGAATCATCAAAAACCTTTATAGTAATGCGGGTTCTTAGCGATTGCAAGCCAGCGTAGCAATCCAAGCCCTAAGCGGTTCTTTTGAAGATAGGAGGGGTCATAGGGGAGGAAAGAAACTTTTATCCGAAAAAGTTTCTTTCCTCCCCTAATTTACAGTTTCTCACTCTCAGTTTCGGGAAGTCCGGTCATTAATAAAATTTCGGAAATAGGGTAACCTCTGTTTTTCATTAGTTTTGCTGTTTCTATCTTGTTGTTATATGCCCCTTTATACTTAGCATCCATCTCAAAAGTTGACATTAATCTATATTCTTGTCTTGCTTGTTCATTTTATTTTATTTTTTTAGAGTGAATACCCATAAGGATGCCTCATTGAAAACACTGTATAATAAATATACATCTTAAAATGAGGTTTAAGTCAAGAGGTAAAATAATTGAGCAAATCAGTTAGACTATTTCCATTTCCGCTTCTACAGCTGATGCGATTTCCGAATTGCAGATACGGATACTGCAATCTTCCTCTTCCAAATATCCGAGAAAGTTGATACTGCCGTACCATAAAATTTTTTCATCAAAAATAGCTAATCTTTGTGTAATATTCTCTTTCGCCGAAACTGCAGCTCCCGCCGTTTTGAGCATATTAATATACTGCTGTTGCTTTTTTCGCCGTCCTTCATCTTCATGCAGCTTTGTCATAATAAAAATTTTGCACCCGTTTGAAATAATTTTAGGTACGAGGGGTAAAAATTTTTGCACTTCCGTTTTGGAAAGGTACGGTGAATAAATAATAGCCGATTTTTTTGCGTCCATGCAGTCTTGAATAAAATCGGTTGTGTAGTCGTTGGCGGAATATAGCTTTGATGGTGCGTCTTCTTTCTTCCCTGAATCGAAAACCGGCTGTATTGTATAACCGAGCTGCTTATACCCTTTAAGCCGATTCCGGTACATTCTGTCGAAAACCGGAAGACGAAAATCGACATAGTCGAAAATCAACACTTCTTCTTTTCCTACAAAATTTCTGTGCAGGCGGCCGCAATATTGTGCAAGCGTACCCTTCCAGCTAAACGGCATTGCAAGCATAAGTGTATCAAGCCGCGGATTGTCAAAGCCTTCTCCGGCATACTTGCCTGTCGCGAGCACTATAAGCGATTCAGAGGCAGGAACTTTGTTGAGTATTTCCAACTGTTCTTTTTTTTGTTTTTGCGTTCCTTTTCCTGTAACCACGATGACATTGGCAGCTGCATCTTTTAGATTTTCTTTTAGCAATTTTAAATGTTCTATCCTATCGGAAAGAACAAGCGGCGTTCGTCCTGCTTTGACGGCGGTTTGTACATCTGAAACGATTAATAAATTCCGTGATTCCGCTTTTATCATTTCGGAATAATAATTTTGTATTGATTGTTTTGAATTTTCTTCATTTTCTGCGGTGATATGAAAATTCGTAAAACGCGGGATAAAATAATGCTCAAAATTTTGTACGCGGTTCATCTGCTTCGTAGTCGTTGCATAAAGAATCTGCCCGCACTGCATAAAGATAATCTTTTGCCGGCCGTCACGGCGTACAGGTGTTGCGGTCAATCCGTATACATATTTTGAGCGGAAGCTCTTTACAAGATTTTCCGTTCCGAAGGCCGACACATGATGGCACTCGTCGACGATGAGCATACCGTATGTATGCCGCCGCGGTTTTACCGCATCCGAATTTTTTTCCGTAAGGGATTTAATAATTGCAATATCGATAATTCCCGTAGACATATCTTTTCCTGCGGCGATCGTTCCCGCATCGTAATTCAAAAATCGTTTGACGGCTTTTTTCCACTGTTCCAAAAGGGTGTGCGTTTGCACAAGAATGATCGTATTCGTTTTCCGTTCCGCAATGAGAGCAGCGGCAGTTACCGTTTTTCCAAAGCCCGTTCCCGCAGATAAAATGCCGATATCCGATTCGAGCATAGCTTGCAAAGCCGCATTTTGCTCCTCGTATAGTTCTGCTGTAAACTCAACTTCAATACACACACCTTTTTCCCGTTCATCATTGATTTTGTAAGGCGTATTGCAATCGTTTAATAATTTTTGAATCTGATCGATATTGCCGCGAGGCAAAAGTAAAGCGTTTTCGGTTTCACCTGAACAATCGATATAGCGCGGGATATTATACAACGGAAGCCGCATTTGAAGGTTTCTAAAATATTCAGGATTTAAGAAAACCGCCGTCCGTCGGAAAATACCCAGAGCCCGCTCCGAGATTCCGGTTTTTGTAATTTCGATTTGATTTGAAAGCGTAATGTGCACCGTCGAAGAAAAATCTTTTTGTGTAAGTTGTACATTTTTCGATGCCGGATTGTTTGATTGCTTGTTCTGATTGCTTGGATTGTTCGACAGTATTCCGGAAATTTTATATGCTGTTCCGTCTTTGGCAATATCGTCTGTTTTATTGATTCCGCTGTCATCACATCCGTCCGGCAAAAAGCCATGTACGACTTTTGTAATTTCTATACAACATGTTTCCAGATCTTTTGCCGATAATTTTTTTACGGAACTTAAATAGGCCCATTGATCATTGAACGGAATAAAATCTTCATCTATGAAAACGGAACACTTATTTTTTACTGCCTGTCCTTGCAGCGGCAAAGCGATTAAATTACCATAACCGCCTTTCGGTATTGAATCTTGATTAGGGAACATTCGGTCGAATGATTCAAACGGCAGAGAATGCCGCTCATTCATAGCGGCCTGCAAAATCAACATCCCTAAGTTGCGAGCCTGTTTTGCACTAATGTTTTCACTGAAAAAAATCCAAAGATGAGCCCCTTTCCCTGAGCGTGATATTTCAACCGAAACGGGAATAGAAAATGCCGCACAGGTTTTACATACAGCGGCCGCATCTTTTTTCCATGTATCGGAACTTCCCGAGTGTGAATCAAAGTCAAACGCTAGAAATCGGCATACATCTCCTTCCATAAGCGGGTATAAACCGACAATGTCGCGGCAGGTGCTATCTTTTCCGGCTAGGTGATTAAAAATATACCGATCGGAAAGCGGCATGGGAAGTTTAAAAGGACAGGCTGCACAGGCATATTTTTTCATATCGCATTTTCCCGTTTTCCATTTGTTTTCGCAAACCGGCGAATAACCGCTTTTGTTTGATTTTGCATTATACCATCGCAGGGCAAATACATCCTGCCGGCCGACAAAGAGAGATGTATACAAATTGATTTTTTCCTGTGCCGTGCTGTTTCTATTAACAAGAGCATTCGCCGCTGTCTGCGGTATTTGCTGTTTGTCTGCGGCAGCCTCGTTTTCGTTTTTTGTCGTTTGAACGGAAGCTTTTTCTTCAAGGATAAACCGAATATCTTCATGGGCATTTGCAAAAGAATGGATTAATGCGATAAGTTCTTCATGAGAAAACGTTTTTAAATATGATAAAACTACGGGTGATATATCGGACATATTGTGTATAAATTATGTATCGGTCTATGATGTAAAAAAATAAATAGAATGATGCCTTGAGATAATAGCAAGGAGTTTGTCCCTTCCCCTAACAAGTTGCCAATCCCCCAGTTTTCTACTATAATAAAGACAGTATGAAAAAACTTAACGGACTCATAGCCTCCGACGGTTTAGCCGCCGGACCGCTATATTGTATAATGGAACAGCCTGAAACGGTGATTCCTTCTTATTCCATATCTGAAAATGAAATTGCTTTGCAAAAATCGAGATTGACCGGTGCCGTGGAAAAGGCAAAAAACGAGCTTTCGGAACTGATTTCTTCATCATCTGATGTAGAAAAAAGCGAAAACGACAAGACCGGTGAAGATATTATATCAACCCACATTCTTATGTTGTCGGATACGGCCTTTTTGGATTCCGTTTTTGCCGATATCAAAAAAACAAGGATGAATGCCGAGTTTGTTTTAAAAAGAAAATTGGACGAAACCGTTGCAATGCTGCAAACAGCCGGAGATGAATACCTTAGTGCAAGAGCTGTAGATATTCAGGATGCTTTTGAATCCGTTTTTGTTCATCTCCTTAAGCAGGGAGCAAGGGATTCCCGATTTACAAAAGTTCCAAAGGGTGCGATTATTGCAGCCAAGCTGATAAAACCCTCCGAGGCCCTCTTGGTAAAAAATGCGGGAGTGAGCGGTATAATTATGGAAGAGGGGGGTGTTACCAGCCATATTTCGATTATGGCCCGTGCCTGGGATATTCCCATGCTTGTGGGTGTAAAAAACTGTATGGATTTTGCCCGAACCAATATGCCCGCGGCTCTCGATGCGGACGGAGGCTTTGTTTTATTTAACCCTTCCAAGACTCTTATAAAAGAATATGAGAGCCGTATCGAAAAAAGAAATGCTGAAATTAAGGAACTCTTAGAAGCTCAAAAAAATTATACTGAGCGTCTTTCGATTACGACAAAGGATGGAGTTCAGGTTTCGGTAAATGCGAATATTGCCTTCCCCGAAGAAATTGAAAATAAATTTGTTACCATATCAAACGGCATAGGCCTTTTCCGTTCCGAATTTTTATTTTTAGAGGATGGTAAAATCCCAGATGAGGATACTCAGTTTGAAGCCTATAAAAAAGTTGTTGAAGCTATGGGCAAAAAGCCCGTAATTATTCGAACCTTCGATGTGGGTGCCGACAAGATGATTGATGAGCAGGAAACCTTGCGCGAAAAAAATCCCCTTCTCGGCTGGCGGGCTGTCCGTTATTGCATAGAAAGAAAAGAAGTATTTAAAACTCAAATAAAGGCTATCCTGCGGGCAGGAGTTTTCGGAAACGTTTTTCTTTTGATTCCGATGATTTCAAATATTGAAGAAATTATCGAAGTTAAAAAAATAATCGAAGAATGTAAACTTGAATGTACTGCTGCCGGAAAAAAAATAATTGAAAAGGTTAATGTAGGAATTATGGTTGAAGTTCCTTCTACGGCTGTCGTGGCCGACCTCTATGCTCCGTATTTGGATTTCTTTTCTATCGGAACAAACGATCTTATTCAATATACGATGGCGGCCGACAGGGAAAACACAAAGGTTGCTTATCTTGCAAATTATTTTGAACCGGCCGTTTTGAGGCTTATCAAAAACGTTATCGATGCACAAAGGTTTATAAAAGAACAGGTAGGGCATTTGGTTTCTATGTGCGGAGAAATGGCCTCGCATGAAGATGCCGCCTTTTTACTTTTAGGAATGGGTTTGAGACATTTCAGTATGCCTGCCGGAAAAATTTTAAAAATGCAAAAGTTTATGCAGTCCGTAAATGTCAAGGATGCGGAAGCCTTATACGAAAAAATTAAAAAATTAAATTCCGCATCTCAAATAAAAACAGAGGTACAAAAAGCATTGGAGAAATATTATGCCGAAAACTAAAGATGAAATTATTGATGAAGAAAATATAAGTTCAGATGGCTCGGAATTTTCTCATCAAAAAAAATATAAAAACATTCCTCTGATAGCCATTGTAGGCCGACCCAATGTCGGCAAGTCTACATTGTTTAACCGCTTTTTAAGAAAGCGCCGTTCCATTACCGATCCGACTCCCGGCGTAACCCGCGATCCTGTTGAAGCACAGGCGATTATAAACGGCCTTCCTGTCATGCTTGTCGATACGGGCGGCTTTAAACTTACAAGGAGCGGCGATAAATTTGAAGATACGATAGATGAACTTGTTATGGAAAAAACTATTTCCACTTTAAAAAAAGCCGACAGGATTTTGCTTCTTCTCGATGCAGGTCTTGCAACTGCGGAAGACGAAGAGTTTATTCAATTTTTACGGCCATATTTTAATAAGCTGGTTGTTGCCGTAAATAAGACCGAGGGCGGAAGACTCATGGCGGAGGCTTGCAACTATTACTCTTACGGCTTTAAATCCTTGACCTGCATAAGTGCCGAGCACGGCGATAATATTTCGGAGCTGGCTGAAGAGTTGACAACCGGTCTTGATTTTAGCAAGGTAGAAGAACTTGAAGAAGATGATACAATAAGAATTACGATTGTCGGTAAACCCAATACGGGAAAGTCAACATTGGCAAATTATCTTACAGGTTCTTCCGCTTCGATAATTTCAAATGTTGCAGGAACTACCCGCGATATTGTTGAGGGCGAATTTTCTTATAAAAATAAAAAATTTCTTATTCAGGATACTGCGGGAATAAGGCGCAAGGCAAAGGTCAATGAAGATATAGAATATTATTCCGTAGTGCGTGCAATTAAAAGCATGGACAATGCCGATATAGTTTTTCATCTGATAGATGTTCAAGAAGGCTTAACCGAGCAGGATAAAAAAATTATAGTGCAGGCTACTAACCGCGGCCTCGGCGTTATCTTTGTTTTAAATAAATGGGATTTGATGGAGCAAACAAAAAAAGCTTTTAAGGATGAAGAAGAACGCATAAAGGTTATGTTCGGCAAAATGGATTATGCTCCCGTACTCGCTATTTCGGCAAATGAGGGGACGGGGATTAAAGAGCTTTTAAACACGGCCGTCAAAATGTTCGAGCAGCTAAATAAAAAAATAGAAACATCGGCTCTAAACATTGCCTTAAAAGATTGGCTTCAGGCTGCTCCTCCTCCGCAAGGCCGCCAAACAGCCTTTACATTTAAGTACATTGTGCAGACAGGTTCCCGTCCGCCGGAATTTTTGTTATTCTCAAACAGGCCCGATTATGTAACCGAGTCTTATATGAGGTATATTCAAAATAAAATCAGAAGCGATTTGGGTTTTGAAATGATTCCCATCTTGCTTAAAGTTAAGGGAAGCCGAAAACGCTGGGAAGAAAGGCTTTAGGAATGAAAGGGTTTTCGATAGGTGAAGTTGAAAAAATTACAGGAATAAAATCTCATACTTTAAGATACTGGGAAGACAATATTCCCATCTTGCAGCCTAAAAAAGATTTGGGCGGAAGGCGTATTTACAGCTCCCATGATTTGGGAATCATCTATCGGCTGGATTATTTAATAAATAAAAAAAAGTACACGGTTGAAGGAGCTGCTGCCGAAATAATAAATCAAAGTGCAGCCCAAGGCTCCCTTACGGCTAAAATATCCGAGCTTAGGGATCAGCTTTTAGATATTTACGGAATTATACGGGAAGAAAAAAATGACTGAACAAAATAAACCATTTTACGAAAAGTTTGTAAAGAAGAATGAGGCAAAAATTCATCATCAAAAAAAGAAAGAAATTGATGAAAACCTGAACAAAGAAAAGAGGTCTGAAAAGAAAAACAATAGGGAAGAGTTTCCGGTAAAGATTGTAAAGACAAAAAATACCGGCAAAAATATTTTTAAAGAAAATGATGAAGATACAAAGGCTCTTTTAAATTCCTTTGACTTAATAATAAAGGATGCTCTAAAACTTTCTTCAAAACAAACTGCTTCGGTTCCAAAGGATATCCGTATCCTATTCCATGAGCTTACAAATGAAAGAGGCTCGCGAAAAGTAAATTACCTAAACAATCCCGTAAAATTAACGGCCTATATTTACCACTATATGTGGTGGAACTTGGTGCGTATTTCAAAATTGATAGGTAATCTTGATTTTGATTTAAAGGACGGAGACATAATTGCAGACTTCGGCTGCGGGCCTATGACTCTTATGTGTGCTTTTTGGATTGCCAAGCCTGAATTGCGCTCAAAAAAACTTCATTGGTATTGTGCCGATATTTCGGGGAAGGCTTTGGCGGCAGGAGAAGCTTTGTTTAATTCTCTTTTTGCTTTTACAAATCAAAATGCCGGAATAGAACAAACATCGAATTGGAAGCTTACAAAATTAAACGGCAGCTTCGGTCTTCCGTTAAAAGAAAAGGTAAACCTTTTTGTAAGTGCAAATATGTTTAATGAAATATTTTGGGATTCTTCAATTAAGATTGAAGGTGAAGCTGAAAGAGCTGCAAAAACAATTCAGCATTATCTTCAAAAGAACGGAGCAGCCTTGATAATTGAGCCCGGCATCCCTCTTGCAGGCGAGTTCGTTTCGGCCTTGCGTAAAAACTTTATCGAAAAAAAATATAAAATTATTTCTCCCTGTCCCCATGTAGAAATCTGTCCCATACCAGGGAGAAAAACGGCTGAACAAAACAATATAAAATATCCTATAGCCTCGGATAAATGGTGCCATTTTTCTTTTTATGCGGATGATGCTCCTCCAAAACTTGTTGAGCTTTCTGAAGCTGCAAGACTTGAAAAGACTAGGGCAAGTCTTTCTTTTATATATTGCAGAGGCGAAGAAAAAAAGGAAAAGCCGATTGAGTATAAAAATGAAAAAAAAGAAAAGCAGTCTGACCTTGAAAATGAAAAAAAAGACTTCCTTGCACGCATAAGCTCCGAAATAATAAAGCTTGGCGATGGAAAGATCGGCCGTTATGCCTGTTCCGAAAAAGGTTTTTTACTCTTAACCGAAAAAAAAAGCTCTCGGTCAAAGCTTAAAGAATATGTAGACGGCTCTCTTATAAAAATTGAAAACGAAAAAATAAACCGGTTCTTCCATGACAGAAAAACCGGTGCTTTGATTATTCGAGTTTAATTATAGTATTTCCAGAAAAATACCTTATACTTTAAACTTGTTTACTTCGATAGATAATTGCTCAATACTGTTTTTATTTTTTTGAGATATATCGCTTACTTCTTTGCTTGATTCATTTATTGCAAAAGCTGCCGTAGCCATCTCATTCATGCTATTGGTTATGTTTCTGGTAAGTGTATCAAGTTTTTGCATCTCTTCTGAAACCTTAATACCTCCGGACAACATTTCTACCGATCTGGTCTTTACTTCACCGGTAATCGTATTTATGTTTTTTATTGCATTAAGAACTTCATTGCTTCCGTTTTCTTGTTCTTTCATTGCAAATACCATAAGTTCTTCTTGCTGTGAAATTTGGTTTACCAGCTCATACACCTTAATAAAAGATTTTTCAGCTTCTTCACCGACGACTGTGAGCTTTTCGATAATCTGGGTAGATTTTTTCATAACCTCGCCTATCTGCTTACCCTGCATATTAGATTGTTCTGAAAGTTTTCTTATTTCATCAGCTACAACGGCAAAGCCTTTTCCGCTTTCGCCTGCATGTGCTGCTTCTATTGCAGCATTCATGGCTAAAAGATTTGTCTGACTTGCAATGTTTTGAATAATCTCACTCGTTTCAAGCAAGGAGGCCGACAAAGATGCTATTTGTGCGACTACGTCATTTGCTAATCTTGCTCCTTCTTTACCGCTCTTTGTTTTCTCATATACGGTTTTTATAAGAGTATTGTTTTTTTCAAGATTGTTTGTAACTGAGGCTATGTTGGCAACCATTTGTTCAACTGCTGCAGAAGATTCCTCAATGCTTGATGCTTGTACTTCAATGTCGCTGTCCAACTCTCCAAGCCTGCTTATAACCTGTTCGATTGTTGCAGATGTTTCCGTTACACTGGTACTTTGATTGACCGCTTGTGTTTTTACCGATTCTATATTTTGAGTAATTTGGTGTATGGCACTTGCTCTTTCCGATATATTTTGTGCAAGTATTTCACCGATATCCTTCATTTCTTGCGAATTCATTAAAACCGTTTTTATCATATAGCTTATTTTTGCAATTGTGTCGGAAAAATAACCGATTAGTTTTCCAATTTCATTATTACCCGTTGAAGGAAGTACAACCCGCAGGTCTCCTTCCGATATACTTTTAAGAGCTATGATAACCCTATTAACCGGTCGTATGATAAAAAGCTTTGTAAATATTATGATTGTCAAGACAAATAGGATAAATATAAAAAGTAAAACAGCTGCTGTCTTTAGGAAAAAGCTTGCTTGACTTTTTTGAATTGATTCAATCGAATATAAAAATTTTGAGTAGCCTACTATATTCCCTGAAAAATCATACATAGGATAATAAGCCGCTGCATTAGTTTCTTCAATTTTGATAAGGCTCTCTTTGTTTCCCAGTTCTTCCATAATCGCAGTAGAATCTTCGGAATTATTGTTTTCAAAATTGGAAGCTATTATTTTATAAGTATTGTCCAAAGTGCGTGCACAGATGCTTATATTTAAACCGCCTTCCAAGACTTCTTTGGAGCAATCATTAAGAAAGCCCTGTATAAAGTCGTTATTAACATCGCCCCCGTATTCTACCGAACCTATGTGTTTGTTGTTTTGATCAAAAAGAGGCTTTACTACTCTAAAGCCCAAGTCGCTTACTCCTACTTCAAGACCGTGTATTTCTCTTTTTTCGGAATTTGCTTGTAAAATTGTTTTTCTAAACCCTGAAAGATCATCATCAAATTTCTTGGGGTTGTGAACACGTAAAAATGAAATAGCGGGAGATTTGTGAAAATGAAATTGTTTAGCTTTGTAGTTCTTTTTCATTTCATCAAACAAGGGCGAGGTAAGTTCGGTAAGGTTTTCCTGTCTCTTGCTGCAAAAGCTTTTATTATTTCGTCATTTTTAGCAATATTATTCAATATTATCTTACCCATAAGCTCATAAGTATTTAATTCATGATTAAAGGCTGAATGTTTTAAATCTGCCATCATCTTTATTTGATTTTCAGAGAATTTTTTAAGACTCCGCCAATCCTTGTATGCGATTATTAGATATTGGGCTAAAAGCAATATAACGGTAAAAAACAAAAGTTTGGTTCCTATAGAATGAAACTTTGTTTTTGCCGAATGAGAAAGCTGAGTTGTGTTACCTGTTATTTCTGTCATAAAATACTCCTCCTTAGATAACAAAATTGAGATATATCCATTATACTGTAAATTATCAAAAATATCAATAATTTCTAAAATATTACTTTTGTTTTCTTGCCTCAATTTTTATAGGATCATAAAATCCTTCTTTCCAGTTGAAACGTGAAGTGTCTTCCAGAAAGATTCCCTTCCTGCATGAGTTTACAATGTGTCTGTACTCACTGCGTTCGATTTCCGTGTGAGAAAAATCGAGAAGGAACTTATCAAAACCTTTCTTTTCGAGGGCTCCAACGCGGTCGGTTATTGAAAAAGGTTTTTCCGGCAGTACAAATGAAGCGGACGGTGTTGAAAAAGTCTTGAAGGCCTCTCCTTGTTTATCGGAAAAATACAAGAAATCATAAGTTTTTGGAAGCGTAAACCTCATTCTAAAGAGGGCAGGATAGGCAAAAACGGGGAGCAGTACCTGTTTTCTCATACCTGGAGCATAAACCTCTTCAAGGTTTTTTTGAGAGTTTTCGATTGGGGATATAAACTTTAAAATATTATTTTCTTGAAGCCATTTTACAGCCCATCGGTTAAAGCCGTAAAGATATGGGCCGGCAACAAGGTTTAGATTTTTATTTTTCAGCATCGTAATGTGAGCAGGATTATTGATTACAAATTGAGTATAGCCCTTTTCGATGAGGTCTAAAAGATAGATTTCAAGCTCATCGCTTTCGGCCTGCCCCATAAAAGGATCGAGGGAAATAAAGATTTCCCGTTTTGAGAAGGGGAGTGCTTTGCCGCTTTTTCCGGTGCCGGCTAAGGCTTCTCTTGTATCTTCGTTTAGGTTTATAATGACTCGCACAGGTTTGTCGGAAAGAATAGTGTGGAGACTGCTTACAGAAGATACTTGGACATAGAAGCCGTCAGGGAAGATATCGATATTGGATTTACTCAAAATCTTTTTAGCCCGCTTGTCGTCCTGTTTGTTTTTTGCCCCTGCCTTTACATTTTCATTAATGTTTCCGGCAGGGTTCCCTTCGGGATAGAGTTTAAGTTCGGGAAGTTTGTCGTCTCCGGGCCTTTTTCTAAAAGAACTCAAAGTTTTGGGCAGCACCGGAGCATAACGTTTGCTCATGCTTTTAGTCTGCAAAAGGTAGACGCTGTCGCCTATGCCGAAATCGGCAGGGACCTGAACCCATACTTTTTCGCCCGAACCGGTTTTTTGTGAAGAGGATTTTTCAATCCTTATGTCTTGAATCTTCCAGCTTTCCCTGCCTCGGTCATCCTTTGTATGAAGCCGAATCGAATCCCCAAAATCGGGGGTATAGGAGCCGCCTTTTAAAAGCACATAGTGAACCTTGCGCATGGGCTCTTCCTTTGTTTTCCCTTCAACTTCTTTAATCTTAAATTGGGCGGTTTTGTCTATCGTTCCTAAAAAAATACCTGTGCCGCCCGCCTGATTCGGGTTTAATATTTCCTCAGCCTTTGACGAAACAAATAAAAAGCTTGTCTTTTTTCGGGCAAAGTCTCCGGCCAGGATGCGGCGGCCTGTTTCGACGGCTTCCTTTTTATTCTTTTCCCAGTTGTCGATTACATGGCGGTAGGCTGAAACTACCGTTCCTACATATTCCGCACTTTTCATTCTTCCTTCAATTTTAAAGGAGGCAACTCCCGCTTTTATAAGGTCGGGAACATAATCGATGAGCTGCAAGTCATGGGGAGAAAAATAATAGCCGTCTTTGTCACCTTGAGGTGTGTGGGCCGTGTAAAGTCTTCGGCAGGCTTGGGCACACATTCCGCGGTTTGCCGATTTTCCTCCGAGGTATGAAGAAAACATACAAAGCCCCGATTGGCAGACGCAGAGAGCGCCGTGCACAAAAACCTCAAGCTCGCAGGAAGTGTTTAAGTTGACCGCTTCAATTTCTTTTAGTGAAAGCTCTCTTGCTAAAACAACCCTTGATATTCCGAATCGGCTTAAAGCATTTGCAGCCTTGGCCGAGGCTATATTCATCTGGGTTGAGGCGTGAAGCTTTAATTTTGGAAAGTGTGTTTTAGCCATTTGGACTATACCTAAATCTTGAACAATGATTCCGTCAGGAGAAACGGAAGCAAGGTATTTTAAAAAGCGGTACATCTTTTCGGTTTCTTCTTGGGTTAAAACCGTATTAACGGTAACATAGACCTTTTTATTCCGCTTGTGGAGGCTGTCTACGGCTGCTTCAAATTGGCTCCATGCAAAATTGGAGGAACGCATACGCGCATTAAAAGTTTTTAAGCCTAAATATACGGCATCGGCTCCTTCGTTTACGGCAGCATCAAGGGCCTCAGTATTCCCTGCCGGAGCTAAAAGTTCTATGTCCATTGTTTATACCTCTAGCCCCATTCTATCATATTTGATAAAAAAAATCAGGTAGGAAAGAAAAGCTATACCGATACCATTGCTTTAATCTTATTTGTATCGGCTCTTAATTTTCTTAAAGCCCGCAGTTGGGTTTGGCGGATGGATTCAGCCGAGATTGAATATTTTTTTCCTAAGACGGCAAATGTGGTCGAGATCATAGTACCGTCAAGACCGTATCGGTTTCTTAAAACATCTTTTTCACGGTCATTGAGGATTTCCAAACACTTATTTAATTTTTCTTTGAATTCATTATCTATAAACTCTTCTTCCGGGTTATAGGTATTGCATGGAATAAAATCATACAGGTTTGCCGATCTTTCGTTATCAACCGGATCGTCTAAACTGCATATATCGGTATAGTTAAACGATTTTATCTGAGCGATAATATCTACTTTTTCTTTCATTATTTCTGCAAGCTGGCTATAAGAAGGTAAAATTCCGTATTTTATCCTATAATTTTCTTCTTCTTGGTGTACTTGACGGATTAAGGCTTCTTTTCTTACGGGAAGTTTTATAACTTTGTCGGCAGAATTTAAGTATCTTATAAAAGATTGTTTTATCCACCAAGCTGCATAGCTTGAAAAACGCACTTTAAACGATTTTGAAAATTTAGAGGCCGCCTTCATAAGTCCCATATTGCCTTCTTGAATGAGCTCCAAAATTTGGTTTTCATTTGAGCTGAACTTTTTAGCCATTTTTATTACAAGCCTCAAATTTGATGTAATAAGAGTCTCTACTGCCTCTGCATTGCCTTTTTTTACCTCATCGGCTAATTCTGCTTCTTGTTCGGCTGATAAAAGAGGATATTTTTTGCTATCCTTAATGTATTGTAAAAGCAGATTTTCCGTCATAATTTATTACCTCATAAGTTAGTAAGCAAAAAGCGTGCTAAAATATATTTATTTTTTCTAACATTTATAAGATGCTTTTATAAGTTTGCCTAAGTTTATTTATTTTTTACAGGGTAATAATGGAGTTATTAAAACTTATAGACGCTTCAGATCAAAAATCATAATTTTTGGTAAGATGCTGTATATTTTTGTATACATTAATATGTATACTTATGTATAACGCCGTCCATACCAAGGGCACTAAAACTTAAATCCTTTTTTTGCTCTATTATTTTTTTGGAATAAATAAGTGCCGAAAGAGGAAATTTCCCTCCTCCCCCCGGAAGATCCGCCGCAAACTGAGGGCGGGATAGACCTGATAATTTCTGTTCTACTCTTTCCCAAAGCTCTAAGGCCTCTTTTAAGGGAACACGGAAATGGGAGGTTCCGGCTGCAGGATCCAACTGAAAAAGATAGCCCGGTTTTATGCCCATGCAGGTAAGCTTATGAAAAAGCTTAATCAAAGTTTTTTCATTATCGTTTACTCCTTTTAGAAGAACTGTTTGACTTTGAATGGGTATGCCGGCTTCAATGCAGGCATTTAAAGCCTTAGCTTGCTCTTTTTCAAGCTCTGCAGGATGGTTTATATGAGGAATGAGCCATAGGGGTTTTGTTTTTTTTAGCAGGTTCAAAAGTTCTTCCGTAAAAAGTTCGGGCGCAAATATCGGAGCCCTAGTGCATAGTCTTATCAAAAGGTCATCTTTTACGGCTCTTAGTTTTTTTAATATCCTTTCAAGCTTTTTAAAACCTCCGCTTAAAGGGTCTCCGCCTGAGACAAGGATTTCCGTAATCTGAGGCATCTTTTTGATATAGTCCGTAACTGCCTTTAATTCTCTGTCTCCAATATAGCTTTGAGATCGGGCGGTAAGGCCCCGTCTAAAGCAATAACGGCAATATGAAAGGCATTTTCCTGTCGTTATAAGAAGTACCCTGTTTTCGTATTGATGAACAAGATAGGGGGTGATACAGTATTTTTGCTCGCCGAGAGGGTCGGCAGTTTCGTAAGGACAGAAAGTTTTTTCGCAGGCTGAAGGCTCGACTTGGAGCCGGAGGGCTTTTGAGTCTTCGGGTTCTGCTTCTTCTATCAATTTTTGAAAAGCGGAGGAAATTAAGACAGGCTGTTCAAAATCTGCTGTTTCAGCGGCCGAAAATTCCCTCCAGTTTTTTTCACTCATATTTTAGGTGTTTGGGTTTTAAATATTTTCGACACCGAACATCATGGCTGCCATAACCTTTGCATCGCTTATGATATTCTTTATAAAAGCATATTCGTTGGGCTGGTGGCAGCTGTCATCAAGGGAGCTCCAAACAACGGCATTAAAGCCCTTGGCCCTAAGACAGGCTGCGACTGTTCCGCCTCCTATTCCTATCGTAGAGGTTTCAATTCCTTTTACTTTTTTTACGGCAGATGAAAGAAGGCTTACAATCTTTGCATCCTTAGGTGTTGCAGGAGAAACCTCAGGTTCATCATATTCAAACTTGATATCCACTCCGTACTTTTTTTCAACCTCTGAAGCTCTTTTTTGCATTTCTTTTAAAACTTCGTTTACATCGTAAGAAGGAAGAATTCGGCAGTCTACATAAAAAACGTCATCTCCCGGAATTGTATTTACGTTCGGTACATTGGCTTCTTTTTTAGTCGGCTGAAAGGTTGAATAATTAGGCGAAAATAAATCGTCTTTTTTGTTAAAATGATTTTCCAGATCGTTTAACCGGAGGGCAAGGTCGCAGGCTGCAACAAAGGCATTTTTGCCCGTGTTCGGTATTGAAGCATGGGTTTGAACACCCTTTGTAATAACCTTGAGCCAGAGACCGGTTTTTTCGGCTATTTCTATTGTTTCCCCCTTAGGGTCGCCTCCATCGGGTACAAGAATCAAATCATCGTTTGTAAAAAGATTGTGCTTATTAAGGAGGTAAATTATACCGTATTGGGAGCCGACTTCTTCATCTGCAACAAATAAAAGCTTAATAGTATGTTCTGGGGCGATTCCCAATTTGATAAAAGCCAAGGCTGCAAAAACCGAAGAAACAAGGCCCTGCTGGTTGTCTTCAACTCCGCGGCCTATAAGTTTTCCGTCCTTTTCGATTACAGTCCAAGGATCGCTTTCCCACTTGGACAGGTCGCCCGGAGGAACGACGTCCAGATGGCTCATAATCCAGAGCCTTTCCTTATCGTTTTTCCCGGGAATGGTAACAATCAGATTAGGGCGTATTTTTGAAGAAACCCGCTCATCAGGGGCATCTAAGCGTTCAAAATTGCTAAAACCCGCTTCTTTTAAGTATTTTTCCAGGGCTTCACATTTTTTTAATTCTCCGTCTCCATCGGATTCAGGAGCCATAGCAGGAATGGAAGTTAAAAGCCGTTCCAATCCTACGATATCATCTGTTTTGGATTCAATAAAATCGGTAATTTTTTTAAAGGTACTCATTTACCTATTCTATCAAAAAAAGTGTAAAAATACAATCGGAGAAATAATTATATAAGTATTTTAGGTAAGTAGGTTGACAATTCGACTTTTTCAAAATATACTGTAAATGTGCAATGTTTCTATTTATCAATGCATAAAGGTATGAGAGGTTAAAACTTGTTACAGCTGTCATTTTTGAATTTTAGAAAAGGCTCATATATTCTCATAGAAGGAAAGTCGGATACCGATCATTTTTATATTATACAAAGCGGAAAGGTGCAAGTCGCAAAGGAAGATGAGGTAGTTGCTGAAGAAGGCGGCAATGTTCTAGGGCCGGGAGACTTTTTAGGTGTTGTTTCCTGTATGTCCGGGCATACTCAAATCGAAACGGCTATTGCTTTGACCGATGCGCTTTTAATTTCAGTTCCATACGGCCAGTTCCCCCATCTGATTGAAAAGAATACTTCCGTTGCAATGAAGATAATTTATTCTTTTTCAAAAAAGATGCGCTATTTGGATGAGGCCCTAACCCGCATTACTCTAAAACGGAATGCCGTAACTGGAATTTCCCATCTTTTTACAATCGGTGAATATTATTTGAGGATGTCCAAATTTGATTTGGCTCTTTATGCATATTATCATTATTTAAAGGCTCAGCCCAAGGGTGAATTTGCTGATGCAGCTCAAAAAAGGGTTATGGCTATCAAGGCTATGGGGGTAAAAATCCCTATGGAAGTTCTTGAACCTCCTACAAACCAAATGATAAGGCTCTACGATAAAGAGCATATGATTTTTTGTGAGTGTCAATCCGGAACGGAATTGTATATTATTCAAAAAGGCCATGTAAAAATAACAAAGATTCTTGATAATAATGAAGTTCTATTGGCTGTCTTAAAAGAAGGCGATATGTTCGGTGAAATGGCCCTTTTGGAAAATAAACCCCGATCTGCAAGTGCTATTGTTACCGAAGAAGGATGTCAGCTTTTAGCCGTAAACCGCCAAAACTTTAATCAAATGGTTTCAACTCAGCCTCAGCTGATTGCCCGCCTTACAACTACCTTTGCAGATAGAATTTGGGCAATGTACAAGCAGCTTGCCAATACCCTTATCAAAGACCATGTCGAAAAAATGTATGATATGCTTGCTATTCAGCTTGAAAAATCCAGAATTAAACCCGTAAAGGGCAAGTACCATACCTTTAACTTCGGCCCCGTCGAGTTGGCAAATATGTGCGGTATACCTAAGGAGGAAGTATCCGAGGCCGTTACAAAATTTTTAAAACAACCGATAGTAAGATGTGACGGATCTAAAATTTCCATAACGGACGAGCTGGAGCTTTCAAAGCAGGCCGCCTACTTTAAGAAGATGCAGGAAATTGAAAAATCCCGTATGAATGCCCGTGCAAAGAGCGGCGGATATTGGTAGAACGGAAACGCATTATGAAAAAATTGTTTTTTTGTATAGTCTTTATTTTGATAGGCTTTGCTTTTTCCGAAGATGCAGAGTCCAATAAAGAAATTCTTGAAAAGACTGAAACTGAAAAAACCGAAGAGAAGCCTGAGTTTGCTGAACTTCCTGCCGGATATCGAGAAATAAACCTCGGAATGAATATGGATGCCGTTAAAGAAGCCCTTTTAAAAGATTCCATATTCGGATATCGGGGAGAAAGAGATATTTCACTTTTGCCCGGAAAAAACCGAAGTCTTATTGAGACAAATGGTTCAAGCAATATCAAAAGAGCATGGTTTCAGTTTTATGAGGACAATCTATATATTATTATTATCCAGATGGATACCGACAAGATAGATTATTATTCGATGTATTCTGCGCTGACTTCAAAATACGGTGAGCCTTTAAGTATAGATCCCAAAAGGGCTATTTGGAAAAACGAAACCGTTTCAATGATTTTAGAGCGCCCTCTGGCAATAAAGTATATTGATTTAAAGGTATTTAATGAGCTTTTGGAAAAAAGTCAAACCGATAAGGCCTACAGTGATATTTTGCGAGAGGAATTTATAAATGATTTTTAAAAAGGTTATAACAGCGTTTTTAATGCTTTGTTTTTTTTCCGCATGTGCAGGACAAGATACAATGGAAACGGAAGATATCTTTATAGAAAAAATCTCAAATGAAGAGGCGGAAGAATCAAACGAAGAAGCAAAAACCGAAGAATCAGTTAAAAAAAATATCGAAAAAATAAGTGTGGAACTTGCAATCACACCTGCCCAGCAGCAAAGAGGCTTTATGGAGCGGAAGCTTATCCCTGAAGGCACGGGAATGATTTTTTTATATAAGGAAGATACTAAGTTAAGATTTTGGATGAAGAACACTCCTCACCCTCTTTCAATTGCTTTTATAGACAGCTCCGGTATAATTAAAGAAATATACGATATGACGCCTTATAGCTTGGAAACGGTTGAAAGTACTTATTCCGTACGCTATGCTCTTGAAGTTCCTCAAGGTATGTTTAAAAGAATGGATATAAAAGAAGGCGATAAATTGACGCAAGAAACGATTTATCTTTTGAAGAGAAAGATTCAATAAAAAGGAGGTAAGATAAACAGTTCGGCAGAAATTCAGCCTCACTGTTTATCTTCGAGTTTTGTGCTTTGCACAAAACATCGCATTATTGTATGCAGTTTGTGAACAAACTGCTTGAAAAAACTTTTTTCGCAAGTTGATTCGCTATCCGCTTTAGCGGATACGATGAAAAATTTCCTTACAGAACAGAGCCGAAAGGCTCTGATATTTGCTGCAAAAAGTTTTTATGGGAGGTTATTATGAAAAAAACGGACTTTTCCATTCCTTCATTGGGAGAATGTAAAATACAGTCTCCTATTATGCTGTCGGAGACACATGGAGATCTGATTGCAAACTATGTTACCGATAACGAATTTATAAGGTATAATTTGGATGCCTCTTTGGGTGAAACCGGAGAGCCTTTAACCCACGCTGACCTTATCGAAAAGGCCGGCCCTCGCCAAAAGATATATTTTAGCCCCAACTATGTACATGCTGCAATCGCTACCTGCGGAGGCCTATGTCCCGGTATAAATGATGTTATAAGGGCTGTAGTCCGCTGTCTTTGGACAAGGTACGGAGTCCGCCGAATCAGCGGTATAAAATTCGGATATAAGGGATTTATTTCGGAATATGGATTTTCTCCCATTCCATTGACTCCTGAAGCAGTGAACGGGATACATAAAACGGGGGGCTCTTTCTTGGGTACTTCGCGAGGCGGAGGTACAAGGGTAACCGAAATAGTAGATGGAATCGAACAAATGAATATCAATATGGTATTTTTTATCGGCGGTGACGGTACGCAAAAAGGGGCACTCGAAGTTTCAAGAGAAATTGAAAGACGTAAATTAAAAATTTCAGTAATAGGTATTCCCAAAACGATAGATAATGACCTTTCTTTTATACAAAAGTCTTTCGGATTTGATACGGCTATTGCAAAGGCGACCGAATCGGTGGCGGCAGCCAATATGGAGGCCAGTTCGCAGATCAACGGTATAGGCTTGGTAAAGCTTATGGGAAGGGAGTCGGGATTTATCGCAACCCATACGGCCATTGCCTGCCATGAAGCCCACTTTGTTCTTATACCCGAAGTCCGCTTTGAGTTGGGCGGCGACAACGGCTTTTTAAAGCTTTTGGAAAAAAAGCTTATTGAAAACGGCTATGCCCTCATTGTTGCAGCAGAAGGTGCCGGTCAGCATTTAATGAATATTGAAGAAGAAACGGATGCCTCAGGAAACAAAAAACTTGCGGATATAGGTTTGTTTTTAAAAAAAGAAATAACCGAGTATTTTGAAAAGATAGGTATGCACATAAACCTAAAATACATTGATCCCAGTTATCAGATTAGATCTTCAATTGCAGCTCCCATTGATTCGGTTTATTGCGAACGCTTAGGCAACAATGCGGTTCATGCTGCTATGGCAGGGAAGACCCGCACCCTTATCGGGCTTGTAAACAATAAATTTGTGCACCTGCCGATTGAACAAGTTGTCTCGGAAAGAAAATATGTTAACCCTGAAAGTTCTTTGTGGCGGGATGCTCTGGATGCTACAGGTCAGCCCACGACAATGATGTAGGTGTCCTATTAGGTTTATAAAATATTATGGATTTTCAAATGATTTTTGCAAGATAAGGCCTACCTTTAGCTTCTTATATGAATAAAATAAGATACAGTATTGTGAATTTACATTTCTAAATGAAACATTATAATCTTTAAATGAATCATGCAATGAGACTAATGCCCCTAATTTATATTCATAACTTATGTCCTTTTTATTTTTATCGGGAATAAACTTATTAAAATTTTGTGTAAAATTTTTCATTATATCTTCTGTCTTTGTAAGAAATAAACCTGTCGAAATACTGCACCCATCATCTCCATTATAGTAATTTAAATAAAATTTACTGCCTGCAGTCATTGTAAAATGATTTATAGACCTATCATTATTTATAATATTGGACAATTCCATATACATATCTCTAAATAAAGGATTTTCAATAAATTCAAAAATTTCATCGTTATGATCAATTTTTTTATCGGATATTATATTTATATAAACTACTTTATAAGTATCACCGTCTATTGCAAAAAGTTGAAAAGACAAAAAAAATATAAATAAACAAATTATTTTTTTCATTAAAATATTCTCCAATGTATAAAAAGCATCCTGTATAATTGCTAATTCAGTTATACAACGCTAAGGCCAATAAACTTCTTTTCCCGCAGACTGTCCGTTATTCCCTGTACAACTTACATAGTAAGTTGGAACAGGATTACGATCAACAAAGCCAGCGGCTTCAGAATCTAATTCAACCCAGTAAGACCATACATCACCAGTTTTTCGCCAAACATTATATTCTTTTGCATCAGAGTAAGGTTCCCATTCCACACGCATCTGTGTACCGGATGAAGTATGCCAGATACTTTTGAGCCAATCATTCAATGAACCAACAGATCTTGATAAATAATCGGCATCATTACTTTTTATAATTCTTTTTTTAAATTCTGTATCGGAATATATCGCAATATTATACTTAGCAGCAACATCGTATAATTTTTTCTTCAACTCTAAACTCTCACTACTTTTGACGAATTCAGTTTTAGATGTTTTAAAAAGTTCATCATAAGCTTTTTCCAAAGTCAGGAATTCTTCTGGAAGAGCTGATGGTGTTACAATGTCATGCTTAGCTTTAGTTTGCGAAGGCTCTATTTGAAAAGAACACCCAAACAAACTTAACAACACTATTCCCAATAATACAAAAGTTATTTTTTTCATGATTTTCCTCCAAAATGTAATATTTAAGAATTATACAAGATGCATTAATATATAACACTTCCTATATTATCTGTCAAGATTTCGCATCGTATTTATAAATGAATAGCAGTTTTTAAAGGGACATATTGAATTATTACAAAAAGAAAAGTTTGCCTTTATTTTTATTCTTTTTTGATAAAAAGCTGCATTAACATGGTAAAATCGTAGATTTTTTTGTAGGCTTCGACAAGCCATTCCCTTACAGGCCTTTCCGAATTTTGTTCAATCTCTTTCCAGTTTTGAATTAATTCACGGCGGGGTTTGTCATAATCGGCTATTATATTCTTAAAGTTGTTTCCTATTACTATGATGTGCTTTAGCGAAATATTTATAAGCTTAAGGGCTGTGTCATTTACATCATTTAGAAGTTTTGCAGCCTGGCGGCCTGCTTCCTTTTCTCTTTCCATTCTGGAAAGAAGGGTTCGGAACTTTACTCCTATATCGGAGACCTCGGAAAGTTTATCGTCAAATTCTATTGCTTTTGAAGTTACCTGCATTATTGCATGAAAACTATTGGAAAAATCTGCTGTAGTACCTGCAAAGCCTCCCCAATTTCCTCGTACTAAAAATAAGTCGCACAGAGCCCGTATATCCGTTCTTACATATTCTATTAAAAAAGATTTTAGATAGCTCATTTCTTCGGCATAGATATATCCCGATAAACCTCTTTTTGTAAAAGCTCTATTTGCATCGATGACGTAGTTTTTCATGCCGGAGATGACTTGTTCTCCGAATATTTTATTTATTAAAACAGCAACTTTTGATGATCTTTGCTCTTCGATGAGCTTATGGATAACGTTTTGGGTATTTGTTTTAATTTGCGAAATATAGGTATCCGTTACTTTTTCGGTAAATGGGGTGGTTTCAACCGTGTAAATTATATCCTCGGTAATATGTTGAATAATATATTCGAGAGCCCGTGAGCGGCGAAGGTCGTTTAAGGTTCCTAAAAGCTTTTTCCATTGGCCTGCATGAACCGGCTGAATGTTTTTATAGGTCTTTATTATATTAAAGATAAGATTCCAGTCAGTATCGAAACTTAATTGATAAAAAACCGATGCAAAATCTTTTAAGTCTTCGGAAATATATTCTCCTCTTATTGCCTGAAAATTGGGAGCATAGTTGAAATTATTTTCAATAAAGTTAGAATCGAATTTTCGAAGTAAAAAATAATAGTCAAATAGTACAAACTGTATAAAGGCATCAAGATGTTGGTAAGTTAAATCTATTTTTTGTATTTGATTGGAATCAAGTTCTCCTATAAAGGTTTTTAATTCCTTTTTTACCTTTTCGGCGAGGATTTCGGCATTTGTATTTTTTGATTGTTCTATTATTGATTCTTCGGATAAATTTTCAAGCAGCTTTTTTTGTTTATCCGAAAAGGAGTTCTCTACAGTAACGTTTTTTAAAACCTTTGAAGAAGCTGCTCCTGCTAAAAGGGGCCGGGCCGGGCCTACGACCTTATATATGCTGTAAAAAAATTGTGCGGCTTGAGGCAATACCTCTTGAGAATTAGATTTATACCATTTGCTGTATCTGGTTTTTCCTATAGTTTTTGCAATATCCTTCAATTTACGTCTTTTGACGGCCTCGGGGCTCTCTGAGGATATAAACAAACCTAATATTTTTTGGAAAAAACTTTCTTTTTTATTGGCCATGGTAATAATATGTGTTAAATTCGCTAATTTGTCAACCGGTGCAGCGATTCACGTAGTAAAAAGTAAGCTGAGCAAAAAATAACGGCCTGTGCCAAGCCCGGCATAGACCATTATTCAAAGCTTTTTAACCCGTTACTCTTCGTCGCTTTCCATTAAAAGCTTGATGACGGCTTGTTCGTTTGTAGCTCTTAAAAGTTCTTCCCTTTTTTCTGCACTTTTGAATAATAAGCTTATCTGTGCAAGGAACTGTAAGTGGGGTCCTGTCTTATCCAGAGGGGAAAGAGTCATAATAAATATTCTGGACGGTTCTTGATCCAAAGAATCAAAGTCTACCGGATTATCCGCAATGCCTATACAGGCAACGAGATCACTTACAGAGTCCGTCTTTCCATGAGGTATGGCTATGCCATGCTTCATCCCTGTAGACATCTTGCGTTCCCTATCTAAAACGCAAGCTTTTGTAGCAACCCTATCCTTTACTTTTCCGGCTTTTACAAGCGTATCAAGTAACTCATCAATAATAGCTTCTTTTGTAGTCCCTTTTAAGTGCAGATTAATGGTTTTAGGAGTTATAACATCCTTCAAATCTACAGAATCGGGTTTTAATGCATCTTTAAATTCCATGTATACATTCTAAGCCTCTTTTGATTAAAAGTCAAGTTTTTTTTAGCTTTTTTTAAAATTTCTTTTTAACTGCAAAATAAAAGCTTTTTTTCCTGAGTTTAGATTTTTGGCCGAAAGAATAGAATTAAGATGAAGATAACGAAGCCTTTATCCGGCGGTTGAAGAATGAATAATAAGAATAAATATCCGGGTTAACTTGAGTTTGCCCTTATTTTATGCTATAATCTAAGGGAAAATATCGGAGGCAAAACAATGAGACCATTTAATTATTCTAAAATCAAAAATCAAAAGTGGGATTCCGGCACCCTTGGTCTGGTTGCTGCGATATATAAAGAAGCCGGAAAACAGGAAATGTACTTGAAACAGCGTCCGGAAGAATTAGAGAAACTGGTCGAGATTGCAAAGATACAAAGTACAGAGGCCTCGAATGCAATTGAAGGTATTGTAACAACAAGTACCCGTATCAAGCAGTTGGTGAAAGAGAAAACAACACCTAAAAATCGTGATGAGCAAGAAATTGCGGGTTACCGTGATGTATTAAATATAATTCACGAAAGTTTTGATGCGATTCCTCTTTCCCAAAACTATATTCTGCAGCTCCATAAGATTCTGTATAGTCATATGAACAATCCAATGGCAGGCAGAATAAAAAGTGTACAGAACTATATCAGTGTTACATATTCGGATAATCATACGGAAATATTATTTACGCCGCTTGCTCCCTTTGAAACATCGGAGGCGTTGGATAAAATCTGTGAAGAATATAACCGAGTAATTGGAAATATGGAACTGGAGCCCTTAATAGCAATTCCTGTTTTTATTCATGATTTTCTCTGTATACATCCTTTTAACGATGGGAACGGAAGAATGAGCCGTCTGCTGACAACTCTTTTGTTATATAGAAACGGCTTTTATGTAGGAAAATATATCTCTTTGGAAGCAAAAATTGCAAAAAACAAGGATTTATATTACGACGCACTTGGCAGGGCTCAGATTGGTTGGCATGAAGGCAAAGAAGATGTTGTTCCTTTTATCAAATACTTGCTTGGAACGATTCTTGCGGCCTATAGGGATTTTGCAGACCGCTTTGCTTTAGTAGAAATAAAACTTCCTGCTCTTGAAACTGTAAGGCGGGCCGCTCTAAATAAGATTGGCCGATTTACTAAGCAGGATATTCGTGAGCTTTGTCCTTCACTGAGTATAAGTTCTATCGAGGGAGGTCTCCGAAAATTAGTATCAGCCGGTGAATTGAAAAAAGAAGGCTCAGGAAAAAACATTTGTTATTATAGATTAAAGTAATTCCCACAAATATTTAAACATTCCCTTAAAAACAAAAATAAAATAAGGTCAATGGTTTATTGATAAGGTGAAGAATCTCTCATCTTGACAAGCAGTAATAGGAGAAGCCGCTAAAAGTTTTTATAAGTTTTTCCGATAAGAAAGATATGAATTCGCCCGATTTTTTTTATGTTATAAAAAATGTTTTACTTTCCCCCATAGTGATCGGAGTAACCATTGTTTGCGGTCTTATTTTAAGCTTTATTTTTTATGTAATGAGCTATAAGAAAAAACCGAGGCGTTTTGCTATAAAAAAGAAACAGCCTCAGCCTGTACAGGAAAAAACTCCTCCCTCCAAAGAAGAAGCTGAAGGTGAGGAAGGGGAAGAGTAGGCAAATCTTATAGGATTAAATAAGTTTTATAAGGGCACCTTTAAAAAAACTGTTTTTTTAGCACCCATAATCATTTTAATAGTTTTTTATAAAATCCGCAAATATCCTTATAAAGCCTTGATATCTCGGCCTTATCTTCTATAAAATAACGGTGAACATCGGGGATTGTTTTAAAAAAGGTTTCTTGACGCTTGGCATAGTGCTTGGTATTTCGTTTTATAAGGGCCGAGACTTCCTCCAAGCCAGATTCCGGTTTTAAGCGTTTATTTTCATCAAAAAATTCCCTGTAGCCTATGGCTTTAAGTCCGGGGCTTTCGCTTGTATAGCCCATTTCATAAAGCTTTTTTACTTCATCATATAGGCCCTCGGCAAACATAGCCTCGACCCTCTTTTCGATTCTTTCGTATAAAAGGGAGCGGGTTCTTTCGATGCTTAAGATAAAAAACTCGTATTCTTCTCTTGGATTTTCGGGGAGGGCAAAAGAGCTTAAAGGTTTCCCTGAAGCGGTAAAAACTTCGTGAGCTCTTATTATTCTGTATTCGTCATGAACATGAAGTCTTTCTGCCGTCTCGGGGTCTATTTTTTTTAGTTCTTCCAAAAGAACGCCGGACCCTTCTTCCTTTGCGCGTTTTTGAAAATGCTCCCGTATTTTAGGGTCGGCTGTGGGCGTAACGGGGAGGCCGTATATAAAATTCTTTAAGAAAAAAGCCGTGCCTCCCATCAAGACCGGAAGTTTTCCCTGCCTATATATTTCGGGGCAAAGCTTATCGGCTTCTTTTACAAAATCGGCTGCCGAAAATTCTTCGGAAGGGTCTTTTATGGCGATTAAATGATGGGGAAGGTCTTCCAATTCTTCTTTGGAAGGTGAAGCCGAGCCGATATGCATATGTTTATACACCTGAACCGAGTCGGCACTTATAATTTCGGCACAAGCTGAAAGAGCCGAAATTCCGCCTTCTTTTGAGAAATTCTTTGAATGTTTATAAGAAAATATTTCGGAGGCTAAGCTTGTCTTTCCCGAAGCCGTCGCTCCGAAAAAAATCAATACGGGAACCACGCAATCTTTCGAAGCAGAAATTTTAGTTGAATTCGGGGTGACGCTCTATCTGATAGTTTACTTCACCGGTAAAAATTTGCTTTGCTCCGGCTGAAACAACCTTGTCTCCGCTTTTTTCGGCATTAGGCTCTTGGATTTTAGCCAGCTGATAGGCCCTTCTTGTCGATGCGCATGTAATCTCGTAAATATTGTCATCAAACTCGATGAGTTCTTCTAATGGAAATATCATAGCTCTATTCTACTATTATTTAAGAAAAAAGTCAATATTTTCACTTATTGAATTTCAGGGGTGATATTTCCCATACCGATGACCGAAACATCCTTTGGAATTTCGGGGACGGATAAGACCGGAACCATGGGCATTTCGTATTCAAGAAGCCGCTTTATCAAAAGTCTGCCTTCTTTTATTTCCATTTATCTATCATTCAATTTAGAGTACCGGATCTTTAAAACTTTTATTTATTTCAGGCATTTGTATTTTCTTGATAATAGTTACGAAAGAAGCACCCTAATCTCTTCCCCACGGTAGTACTGTGCTTGGGCGTTCCACAGTTCGTAATACTTTCCGGCTTTGTTTTGGACGAGCTCATCGTGGGAACCGGTTTGGACAATCTCGCCATGATCGAAGACGAGTATTGTATCACAAAAACGGCAGGAGGATAATCGATGCGAAATATAAATTGCGGTTTTTGAGCCGACAATTTTATCGAAGCCTGAATAGATTTCGCTTTCTGAAATCGGGTCTAAGGCAGCGGTGGGTTCGTCTAAAATTATAAAGGGAGCGTCTTTGTAAATTGCTCTTGCCATTGCAATTTTTTGCGCTTCACCTCCGGAGATTTCCATACCGCCGTCTTCATAGTCATTATAAAGATACGAGTCTAAATCTTCCGGCATTTTTTCTAACGATTGCACAAAGTTTGCTGCATTTAACGCACGAAGCGCTTTTTCTTTATCGTAAGTTAATCCCGATGCAACATTTTGTCCCAACTTAAACGAGAAAAGTGAAAAGTCTTGAAAAACGACGGCGAGTAAATTAAGGTATTCGTCATAATCGAATTGTTTAATAGTAACTCCATTTAGAAGAATTTCTCCCTCGCTCGGATCGTACAAGCGAACTAAAAGTTTTATAAAAGTAGTTTTTCCGCTTCCGTTCATTCCGACAACAGCAAGCCGCTCTCCGGCTTTTAATTTTAAGTTTATATTTTTAAGAACGCACTTTTCCGTACCGGGATAGCGAAAACTAACATTGCGGAATTCAAACTCGTATTGATTGCCGTCGCGTTTTTCTATCGGCTGTGTACCGCTATACTTTGTTTCACTTAAGTTTATAAAGCCCAAACACAAATCAAAAAAATCGCAGTTATTCGTGATGTCATTAAAAACCGTTGTCAAACCTGAAATCGCAAAAACAAATTGAGTAACAGCTCCGGCATACTGAACAATATCTCCCACAGATATTACTTCATAGTAAGCCTTTAATCCGACAAATAAATACACCACAAGCAAACCAATAATATTAAAAAAAGATAAAGAAAGCTTTACCGGTAAACGCAAAATACGAAACGTACGGTTAACCATTTTGTCAAATTCATTTTGTGTTTCAAAATATCCTTTGTAAAGTTCCGAATTATAAAGACGAATATCCTTTCCCATTTTATAATCTAAAAGGCTGTCAACGGCATAAGAATATGGGCGCTCTTTTTCAAACACATCGCTTTTTTCAAATTTATCCATACGGCGTAACGAAACGGAATTTATGCGAATTTGTAAAAAGCAAATAAACAAAACCAAAAGTGTAAAGATTATATTTTGTGCAAAAAGAGGTAAACCGAAAATCGGAGCATAAGTTTTGTACATCGGAATCGAAAGTAGAATTCCTATAATAAATAAAAAAGTATTTTCTACAAGGTTCATGCAATTCTCAAGCTGTGCCCATAAACCGAAGTAACCGCTGTTTTCCATATTATACATTTTATCAAGTTCAATATGCAAGTTAGGATCTTCGAGAAATTCATAATCTACAGTAGTGTTTTTTCTACCAAATTCCATATTCCGCTTTTCTTCCACTAGCTCCATTCTAAAGTGACCATACCGTGCTACGAAGTTTTCTATTAACGATAACAAAAGATTTACAGCAATTGCAAGTAAAGCAAGAATAAAAATTTTTTTAAAACTTTTTTGTACTGCGATAGCATTTATGATAAGTTTTAGCGCATAGATATTTGTAAAAGGTTTAGTGCCTGACATTAAACCGCGAAGAGCATAATAAAATGCAAGCCCGTTATCCAGCTTATTCAAAAACTTAATTGATTCGATAAATGTTTTTATAACTTTTTTTAAGCTATGAGATTTTTTTTCAAGTTCCATAATAGTTTCCTTAATTATAATATTGTGATTGGACATCAAACATTTGTTTATATTGTCCGCCGAGTTTCATCAGTTCTTCGTGAGAACCTTCTTCGATTATTTTGCCGTCGTCGAGTAAAATAATTCTGTCACAAAATCGCGTGGAAGCTAATCTATGAGAAATGAAAATCGAAATTTTGTTTTTTGTCATTTCATTATAATGCTCATAAATTTCGCTTTCGGCGATTGGGTCAAGGGCGGCTGTCGGTTCGTCTAAAATTAAAACCGGCGCGTCCTTGTATAAAACCCGGGCAAGCATTAACCGTTGCTGCTGACCGCCCGATAAATCCACGGCTTCGGTTCGTGTGCTTTTTACCAAGTAAGTATCTTCTTTATTCGGTAATTCTAAAAGCGTTTTTTGAAAACCGGAGTCATTCACTGCTTTTTCAAAAAGTCTTTTGTTGCATTCGACTTGAGAACAGCAAATAATATTTTTTACTGTTTCCGGTGGGATAAAAATATCTTGAAACACAGCACCGTACATTTTTTTCAAAGCTCCTTCGCTAAAGTCTCGAATGTCTACACCACCGATAAAAATTTCCCCCGATGTCGGATGAAAAAAATTCATAATTAAATTTATGAGCGTAGTTTTCCCCGCACCGTTTACTCCGATGATGCCGAGCTTTTCGTTTGCTTTAATATGTAAGTTTATATTTTGTAAAGTGTCTTCCTCAGCTCCCTCATACCGATAACAAACATTTTTTAACTCGATGTCAAATTTTTCCGGTAAAGCATTTCGTTCCCCAAAAGAATATTCTTCGGCAATTGATAAATACTCCCGGTAATAATCTATATCCAGCGAACCTTCACGTAAATCAGTGATTTGTTCAGAGATAGACATCAACCATTCGGAAAAACTTGTGATTATCGGAAAAAGAAAAACGAATTCCGCAATTGGAATTTTTCCCGTTAAAGCAAGTCGTATCAAATAAAAATATGCAAGTCCATCTCGCAAAAAAACAAAGAGTGCTGCAATTAAGTTTCCTAAAAACCGTGCATTTGCCAGCTTCGTATGTAACTGATGACGAGTTTCATTATAAGTTTTATAACTTTCAAAAAATAAACCGCCTAACTTGTACAAACGAATATCTTTGGCGTATTTACAATTTTTGCTTTTGCCTGAAAGATATTCCAGTTTGCGGTTCAAGTCCTGAGAAGCATCGACAATTTTTTCCGTATAGTCAACAAGAAAAATTCCATATAAACAATTTATCGCAAAGGACATAAAAATTATTACAAGTAAGAATGGTTGTATTTGCAAAATAAATGGAACAAAGCTTATCATACCAAAAATTGAAACAAGCAAATCGGAAAAAATCCGTCCCGCCTGTTCGGTTATTGCCATAGAGCCAATGGTTGTGTCCATAGCTGTATCCATTTTTTCCAAGGTTGATTTTTTTGCAAACTTTTCATAATCCATTTTTGCCGAAGTAAATATCAGTTTTAACCGATAACGATGCCGGATTTTTCCTCCTTCATGATTCATAAAATAGTTCATAAGATCAAGAAGCATTTTTGCAATGGCAAGTCCCGCTCCCACCAATAGAACTTTTTGCAAGTAGGTAGCTATCGGCAGTTTTTGCGTCAAACCATCGATTACCACCTTAGGCAAAAAAGCTTGCAAAAACGGCATCAAAATCGTAGCCGGCACCAGCAAAAAAATCAGTAAAAATTGCAGCTTGCTCTCTTTCCAAATATTCCCAAACAAATATAATGAGTTATTTATAACTCCGTGTTTTTTCATTCACATCTCCTATGATGATATTCATATCTGCATTATACTGAAAAAAAATATTTTGCATAGATTGTATCATAGTTATTAACTTATCACATAGAATGAGAATTCTGAAATAGTATATTAAATTTGATAAGTCTATAATTTACAAACACTTATAGAATTTCAGCCTATATCGTTACCTAAGCAAAAAAATAAAGTAAAACCAATAGAAACGGTTTTATTCAACTATTGAACAGCTATTAAATACTTATTTTTAAGTGATTTTCCGGTAGTTGCATACCGTCTTTTAACTTATCATTTTAATCCAAAAGAACCGTATCGTCCGCTCTATAAAGCGAAGCAAAAAGCGATATTCTTTTTTAAAGCGGCTTTTTAGAGATGCTCTTAAAGGTATGGATAGTTTACAGTTTGCAGCTGCTATAGTTTATGATTGTGATTTATTTTTGACCAATGATCGGCAGTTATTTCAGTTTAAAGAAATAAACTGCCGAGTATTAGAGTAAATTTTATATGAACCTTATTGAATTTCCGGGGTTATGTTTCCCATGCCGATGACCGAAACATCCTTTGGAATTTCGGGGACGGATAAGACCGGAACCATGGGCATTTCGTATTCAAGAAGCCGCTTTATCAAAAGTCTGCCTTCTTCGGGAACGAGGATAACCGCGATGCCTACAAATTGTGCATTAAAGTTGTTGTATGCGTTTTGAACGGCTCTAAGCCATGCTTTTTTCGATTCAGTGTCTATTGCAGGTTGAGGCCCGGTCAGGGTATCTATGCGGCTTGCCAAAACTGTTTGGAAAAAGGCTGAGTCTACCATAAAAGCCCTCAAGGACTTGTCTTCTCCCAGATATTGCTGAACAATTTGTCTGCCTAACCTTTGTCTGACTTTTTCGGCTATTATATACATGTCTCCGGTTATGCGCCTATAGTCTGCTATGGTTTCAAGAATGGCCGTGGTGTTTCGTATGGAAACATTTTCCCTAAGGAGGCACTTAAATACCGTTTGCAAGTCTCCTAATGTCAGCTTGTCATTTGACTGAATTTCGTCGACGACGATTGGGTTTAATTTTTTTGCGGAATCCAAGATGTTGCTTACCATCTGTCTTGAAAGGATGTCATCCGCATGTGTTTTTATAACCTGCGTTAAATGGGTCGCTATGATGGAGGGAGGGTCTATAACCGTATATCCGGCCCTTTCCGCGGCTGCTTGGTTTGATTCGGAAATCCAAATAGCCGGAAGACCGAAGGCCGGATCTAAGGTAGGTTCGCCGGGGATTTCATCTTGAACATTTCCAGGGTTTACTGCGAGGTATGCGCCCATTCTTATCTTTGATCTCGCTACCTCGGCTCCCTGTATTGTAATACAATATTCATCGGGAGGAAGATTCATGGCATCCATCATTCTGATAACCGGCATTACAAGACCGGTTTCGAGGGCTATTTCTTTTCTTATGCGTTTAACCCGCGGAACGAGGTCTGAGCCTCTTTTTTCATCGACCAATGGAATAAGACCGTATCCGAATTGCAAGGATAGATCGTCGTATGGGCTTACAGCCTTGGTATCGTCGGTTTCGGTTTTTGCCGCTTTTTCCGATGCGGCTTGGGCTTCTTTAGCGGCCTGTTCTTTTTGAGTCCTTGTTACCTTTGTTGTCTGCAGCCTCCAGCCTAAAAAAGCAAGGCTTAAAGCAATTATAATTAAGATTATTGAGGGGAAACCGGGTAAAACTGCCATCACAGTCAAGGTGATAGCTGCTATGTAATAAACAGTCGAATTGCGTGCAAACTGGTCCGTGATGTCTTTTCCGAAAGAGCCTGTTGAAGCTGAGCGGGTTACTACAAGACCTGTTGCAACCGATATAAAAAGAGAAGGAAGCTGAGCTAAAAGTCCGTCCCCTATTGTAAACCTTGTGTACATCTGCATCGCTTTAGTGAATTCTTCTTGTCTAAACACTATACCTACGATTAAACCTGCTACAATATTTAAGACCGTTATAAAGATTCCTATTTTTACGTTTCCCGAAACGAATTTACTCGCACCGTCCATAGCCCCGTAAAAATCCGTAGACCTTTGTAATTCTTCTTTTTTCTTTCGGGCTTCGGCTTCAGTTATAACGCCTGCATTGTACTCTGCTTCTATAGACATACTTCTGGTATTATTAAAGTCTAAGGCAAAACGGGCTGCAACCTCGGCAATTCTTGTTGCTCCCTTTGTGATTACAAAGGCTTGAACGGCAATCAAAATGATAAAAACTACAAAACCTATGACCAAACCTTGATTTCCTGTAGAGCCGATAACAAATTGACTGAAGGCTGCTATCATCTTTCCGTCAAATTTTTCTCCATATGTTAGAATAAGCCTTGTAGATGAAACGTTTAGGGCAAGGCCGAATATGGTGGAGACTAAAAGCAATGAAGGGAAAACCGTAAACTCCGTAGGTTTGTCTACAAATAAAACTATTAGCAATATTATCAAGCTGAATATAAGATTCAGTGCCATAAAAAAGTCTAAAAGAGCTGTAGGCAGAGGAATAATAATTACAAATATTACCAAGATAGCTCCCATAGCTACCAAGGCATTCGGTGCTTCCTTAAAAATTCTGTTTTCGGCCATTTATCGGGTTACCTCCATCTTTTCCTTAACATTTCTTTTTCTTTCATCGAGTAAATTTTTAAGAAAATAATCGAAAGCGATTGATAGTACTCGCTTGGAATTATCTGTCCTAAATCTACGTTAGCGTAAAGGGCTCGGGCTAGGGGAACATTTTCAATCGTAGGAATATTGTTTTCCCGGGCAATTCTTTTTATGTTTTGGGCTGTTGCATCAACTCCCTTCGATATAACCATGGGAGCCGGCATAACGCCTTGTTTCCATTGAAGAGCGACAGCATAATGGGTCGGGTTTGTAATAACGACATCGGCATCCGGAACATTTTTTATACCGGTCTTTTGCAAGATTGCCTGCATCTGCCTGTTTATTTGAGCCTTTACCATCGGATCGCCTTCCAATTCTTTATACTCATCGGTTACTTCCGTTTTTGACATTTTTAAAGATTCCGAAAACTGACGTTTTTGGAAAAAGTAATCGGGAATACTTAAAAGAACCAATGCGATCGCAGCATACACCAGTATTTGCGCCGCCGTTTTTGCTATAAAAATTATCGAATTGGGAAAGTCGGATTGAAGCAGGGCTATCATCTTTGTAATATTGTTTTTTATAACAAGATATCCTATAAAGCCTATAATGACAACCTTAAAAAGCGATTTAGCCAAATTAAAAAGTCCTTCGGCAGAAAAGAGAGCTCTTTTAAAGAACCTCACAAAATTGGGAGTAACCCTTTTAAAATCGGGCTTAATCGGTTTTGTCGAAAATAAAAAGCCTCTGTTTTGAATAATATTTCCCAACACTCCCGAAATTAGGGCTACCCCTGTTATCGGAAAAACCGTTTTAAAAAAATATGTAATAAAAATCCCGAACCAAGCTCCGTTTAAAACATCTTCTGTTGTGCAGCGTTCAAAAAAGAAGGCGATGACCTGCATTAAAGATTTAAATATGTAGGGCCCCATTATTATAAGGCTGATTACGGGAAGCAGCACAACCATTGCAGCATTTAAGTCCTGACTTTTTGCAACTCTTCCTTCTTCCCGGGCCTTACGTATCTTATATTCGGTCGGATCTTCCGTTCTGCCTTCATCTTCGGCAGCGAACCACTGCAAGCCTATCTTTTTATTGAGGAGCAGCTCTTCTTGAGAAAAATATTTTTGATAAAGGAGGGGCGATTTTCCTGATATCATTTAGTACCCCCTAAACTGTCTAAAAGCCGCCAAAAATCCGAAAAGCCTTTTTCCAAAATAATTTCAAAGGTGTTTATAAAAAAAGGCAGAGCAAGGGCTAAAATAAAAAAGGCTGTTAAAATAGTAATGGGGAAGCCTTCCGATAAAAGGTTCATCTGAGGGGCAGCCTTTGTTAAAAGTCCCATTGTTATGTGAATTAAAATAAGAGTACCCATAACAGGCAAGGCAATTATCATTGCGTTTAAAAAAAGATTTCCAACCGCTCCTAAAAGATAGGTCGAAAGCTCCTCCTGCCTTTCCAAAAACAAAAAGCAGTTTACATGCTCAATACTCTTCATTATTCCGCCTAAAAAAAGACGTTGGAAACCGTTTATGCGTAAAAAGATAAGGACTGCAATAAAGTTAAAATATTGACCCACGAGGGGGTTTTCAACTTGAGCTAGGGCATCAAAAACTCCTGATGCCCCAAAGCCCATCTGGAACGAAAAAAACTGTCCCGCCGTGCTGAATGTAGAAAATAAAATGCTTATAAAAAAACCGGTTAAAACACCGATAAGCCCTTCTCCAAGAAGTAAAAGAAGATACTCAAGACTGAAGGCATTTAGATTTCCGAAGTTGGGATAGGCATAGGGGGTTACCATAAATGCAGTTAAGCCTGCAAGAGCAACCTTTGCAATTCGTGAAACATTGCGCATTGACATTAGGGGAGATGTCATTAATATGGCAAAAATGCGGACAGCTGCGAGTAAAAAAATAGGTTCTCTATTTAGGATAAAGTCGAAGGGCTGCATTTATTTATAGAATGTCCCTTATCTTACCAGCTGAGGAATTAAATTCATTAAAGAAACAAAATATTCCCTTAAAACCGTAATCATCCAAGTTGCAAGAAGCGCAATCATTCCCAAAATAGTTAAAATTTTAGGAACAAAGGTCAGCGTCTGTTCCTGTATGGAAGTAGTCGCCTGAAAAATTGCAACAATTAAGCCTACTAAAAGAGCTGCAACTAAGATGGGCGCGGAAAGCATCAGTATGATACCTATACCTTCACGCATTAAAGTAACTATAGTACCTGTAGTCATAGTCCCCTCCATAATGACCTAGGGTTTTCTGTCATTATAAACAAAAATACTATATTTTGCAAGGCAGCAATTAAAATTCAAGTTTAAAAAAAATATGCCGAAAATTTATTCTGTAAAGGAATTTGAAAAGATGGCAGATTTTGTATTTAAAGTTTCATCAAAGGTTATTTTAGGTAATTATTCTCTTGCCCGCATCGGGGAGGAAGCTGTAAAATTCGGAAATAATTTTATGTTTGTGGTTGACCCTTTTTTTGAAGATATGGGGTTAGTAGATAAGGTCCGAAAATCTCTTGAAGAAAAAAACATCTCCCTTTTTGTATTTAACGGTTTTGAACAGACAGCCGACTCTGAGGTTATAGAAAGAGCTCTTTCATTAGCAAGAGGAGCTCATATAAGAGGCGTAATTGCCTGCGGCGATATGACAGCATGTGCCATAGGAAGGGCTATCGCGGCTCTTTATAATGAAGATAAACCTGTTTATCGCTATATTGAAGGAGAGCCTATTACGGCAGAGTCCTTACCTTTTATCCAAGTTCCTACGACATGCAGCGATCCCTTTTTATTTGGAAATTCCAGTTTTATTGTAGATTCCAGAAATAGGACCGTAAATTTATTAAAGATAAAAGAAGATTTATGCGATCTTGTAATTTTTGATTCAAATACATATGCAGGCCTTGCGCCCAATGCGATGACTTCAATGATTTTTGCAGGTCTGTGTTCTACCTTTGAAGCATATGTTTCGACAAGGGGCAGTTTTTTTTCGGAGACTATCTTGGGAAAGGCTGTCGAAATATTTTTAATTTCCATTGATCCTCAGCATGAAAAACTTGTCGGAATGCCTAGAGAAGAACTTGTGGCTCAAGCTGCTTGTCTTTCCGCTATCGGAATTGCGGCTTCCGCACCCGGACTTGGAACAGCCGTTGCCCTAGCTGCGGGCGGAAGATATAGAATTTCAAAATCCCTTATTGCAACGATTTTACTTCCTCATGTTATTAATGATGCGATTTCTTCAAGCCTTTCAAAGACCGTTGCTGTAGCCAGGATGCTGGGTGAAACCATGCTTGAAGGCGGAGATGCTGCCGAAGTTGCAAAACGCGGCGTTGAGGAAATTAGAAGAAGGCTTGCTGAAGCTAATTTACCTATACGCTTAAAAGATATAGATTTAACTATCGAATCCCTTGTGCCTGTTGCAGAAGATGCCGCCCGCTTGAGTTTTATGAACTATAGTCCAAGGCCCCTTGCAAATCACGATATTTTTGAAATTATAAAACAGGCTTTCTAAGATGCCTGAGATTTTCAAGCTTTATAACTTACCCCAAAAACAAAGATGCCGTAAAATATTGCGGATATTGGAATCGGCTGAAGCCGCTCTTGTTCAAAATAGGGCGGACGAATTTTTGGATGCCTTTTATCTGCGTTCTCTTTTAAAAATTATTTTAGACGATTTGGATTCCGAGCCTTCTTTAAAAGTTCAAAAATGGATTGAAGACCCTCAGGAAAAAGATAAAAGAAAGATTATCAATTTTGTCAGATACGAGCTTTATAAAAAACTTGATACAGCACCTGCCGAGTGGGACTTGATTTTGCCTAACTCCTCTGCAGATGAAATTACAAATTTCAGGCGTACTTTTTTTGAAGGGGTTTATGTCTATGCCGAAGATATCCGCACTCCTTTTAACATAGGTTCGATTTTTAGGACGGCAGAATCTTTCGGGGTCGAAAAAGTTTTTTTGTCTTATGATTGTGTTTCCCCTGAAAGCCCCAAGGCTAAAAGAACGGCGATGGGCTGTACCGAGTATCTCCCGTGGGAGAGGGCCGATCTTGAAAGCCTTCCCGATCTTCCGCTTATTGTACTTGAAACGGGCGGGACCGATATTTCAAAGTTCGATTTCCCCAAAAAAGGAATTGTCGTTATCGGCTCGGAAGAATTAGGAGTCAGTCCCGAAGCCGTAAAAAAAGCTCAAGGACGAGTTATCACAATTCCTATGTATGGAATAAAGGCCTCGATAAACGTAAGTGTCGCCTTCGGTATCTGTATGCAAAAATGGTGTGAGGCTCTTACAGCCGATTGAATTAATTGGTAAGGTATAATTATGCGTTGCGGGGTATACGTCGAATACTGTTTTTTGTGGAGTAACGCAGTACTGACAGCACTTTTGAAAATAGGCGAGGTAAGTACAAGGAGTTTAGCAAAAGCGAAGCGGAGGCGTACTTGCTGTACGTCGAGGACTGTTTTTTGTGAAGTAACGCAGCACTGACAGCTCTTTTGAAAATAGGCGAGGTAAGTACAAGGAGTTTAGCAAAAGCGAAGCGGAGGCGTACTTGCTGTACGTTGAGGACTGTTTTTTGTGAAGTAACGCAGTACTGACAGTACTTTTGAAAATAGGCGAGGTAAGTACAAGGAGTTTAGCAAAAGCGAAGCGGAGGCGTACTTGCTGTACGTTGAGCATTCGCTTTTGTGTAACGACGCAGTAATTGCCCGCCTATTTTCAAAAGCCCTATTGAAAAACATCTTCTTTAATGCTATCCTATCTCTGCTGATTGCGGAGGTAAAAATGAAAAAAATTAAAACCGTTTTTTTTATGACTATTCTTGTACTTATTTTTACAGGATGTGAACTTTTGGATTCTTTAGCCAAAGAAACCGAAATAATTAAACAGATAAAAGATGAAGATCTAAGAGGTTATACCGTAACATGGCTGATTTTTGCAGATGACAGCGATGCTTTAAAATCTGCGGCCTATAAAAAAGCTGCTGCATACTATAAAAAGGCTTCCGAAAACGCCGGTTTAAAAGATCAATTTCAAATTATAGTTGTTTCCGACGGTATTGAAAAAGCAATTCGCGAGAAGGTAAAGGAAGCCGGTTTTGATGCGGATTGTTTCCCGCTAAAGTGGAACGGCAACGTGAAAAACAAATATAATCCTAACGATAAAAAAAATTATTCCGTCTTTTTCGATAAAAAGGGTAGAGCTCTTTTTAGTATGACGGAAGATTGGAAATTCGAAAATTACGGCGGCCTTGCCGATTATTCTCTTGAAGCTGCCGGTTTAAATAATATAAATGAATTAAAAAATCCTCTCACCTTTTTTAATACCTTAAATAAATTTAAGGAAGACGATATTTTTAAATTTATAAACAATGCCGTGAACTTAAACCTAAAAGATATTTTAAGATATTTTATAAATTAATCTTATTTTTTATGGAGGATTTAAGATGACTTTATTTATAAGCGATAGTATTTTTTCTTCTACTGAAAAAAAAGGAGAAGACTTTGATAAGGCCTTTGCCGGTTACATTATTGTAGAAGACGGTCTCATCCAAAAGGTTGGCAAGGGAGAAGCTCCCGAAAGTTTAAAAAGCCAAGCCGAAAAAGTAATAGATGCACGGGGAAAGACTATTACGGCAGGACTTGTCGATGCACACACCCACTTGGTACACGGCGGTTCACGCGAGCATGAGCTTGCAATGAAACTTGCAGGAAAAACTTATCTTGAAATCCACGCAAGCGGCGGCGGCATTTTCAGCACCGTAAGGGCTACCAGAGCCGCTTCAAAAGAAGAGTTGACGCAAAAAGCTTTAACTAGCCTTGACCGAATGCTTATTCACGGTACAACCACCGCCGAATCGAAAAGCGGTTACGGCCTCGACATGGAAACCGAAATTAAGTGTCTTGAAATAAATTCTTATCTGAATGAAAATCATCCTATCGACATTGTTTCAACCTATATGGGTGCTCATGCAACTCCGCCCGAATTTAAGGACAACAAGGAAGGCTATATCAAGTTTATGATAGAAGAGGTTATGCCCGAGGTTAAAAAACGCGGCTTGGCGGAATTCTCCGATGCCTTTTGTGAAGACAAGATTTTTTCCGTAGAAGAAACCGAAAGAATAATGAAGGCCGCTGCCGATCTAGGTTTTAAGCTGAAACTTCATGCCGATGAGATTATTCCTCTAAAGGGAGCGGAACTTGCAGCAAAGATGAATGCTCACTCAGCCGAGCACTTGATGGCTATATCCGATGAAGGCATTACAGCTCTTGCACAATCAGGAACGGTTGCCGTTCTTCTACCTGCGACTTCTTTCTTTTTGATGTCGCCTATTTATGCACCTGCAAAAAAGATGATTGAAGAAGGTGTAAGGGTCGCCCTTGCAACCGATTACAACCCCGGAAGCAGCCCGACGGAAAACCTGCAAATGGCTATGTGGGCAGCTTGTTACAAGATGAAGCTTTTGCCCGCACAAATTTTACGCGGCGTTACAATCAATGCGGCTTATGCGATAGCTCGTGAAAAAACTATAGGCAGCATCGAAGAAGGGAAACAGGCTGACCTTGTTATCTTTGATGCCCCGAATATAGATTTCCTTGTTTATCACTTCGGCGTAAATTCCGTCGCTCAGGTTTGGAAAAAGGGAAAGCTTGTTGCCGAAAAGGGCAGGCTTGTTTACAATAACTAAATTTTTTAGTTGTAATACTTGAAGTTAATTAATTTGAACAAAAATAATTTGAAAATAGGAGATATTTTATGGAATTAGTAAAAATGACGGTAAGTGCCTTTGTTGACGAAACAGCAAGCGACTCACCCGCTCCCGGAGGCGGTTCCGTTTCTGCATTGGCAGGTTCTCTAGCCTCGGCCCTCGGTCAGATGGTTATCCGCTTGACAACAGGAAAAAAAGCCTTTGCTTCTCTCGACGAAAAAACTCAAGAAGAATTTAAGGCTCAGCTCTCGAAATTAGAAAAGGCTCAAAAACGATTGGTCGAAATCATTGATGAAGACACACAGGCCTTTAACGCCTTTATGGAAGCCCTAAAGCTGCCCAAGGACACCGATGAGCAAAAGGTAAAGCGCAGCAAGGCTATGTCCGATGCTACTGTTGTGGCAATGCAGGTTCCGCTTGAAACAGCTAAGACCTGTTTGGAGGTGTTACGCTTTTTACCCATTGTTGCCCTTCACGGAAACAAAAATGCCGCTTCCGATGCCGGTGTTGCAGCTCTTAATGCCCGCTCCGGTTTGGAAGGTGCTATCTTAAACGTTAAGATAAATCTAGGCGGAATCGATGATGCGCCCCTCTGCGAAAAAACAAGGGCTGAATGCAACAAAATGCTTGAAGAAGGCGAAAAGCTAAAGACCGAAATTTTAAAAACGATCTATTCTAAGATTGAATAGGTTTAAAGTTTCACGAAATTTAGCTTTAACCTAAATAAAAAAGGCAAGCTTCAAAAAGAAGCCTGCCTTTTTTAAGCAAAATGATGAATAGAATGAAGTCTAAATTTATACGAACTTTTATTTTGTTTTTTAAAGCTTCGCCTTTCAGGGTAAGTGCCGTAATTGTGTTGACCCTAGCCTTAGGTGTTTTCCCGTCTTTAAGAATTTTTATTTCGATGAAGCTCATCGACTTAATTGCTGATCTTTTGCAAAGCTCAAAGGAAATCGCCTTTGGGGAAACATTTAAGCTCTTGGCGGTTTGGGCTGTAATTACCCTTGCTTCCGAATTAGCCGTAAAACTTCAAGCAACCTTAAATGCCCTTATAAATGAAAAATTTTCTGCATCCATTATGACTGGTCTATCCGAAAAACTGGCAGGCCTTACCGATCTTTCTTTTTTTGAAAAAAGAGAAAACCTAGTAAAGGTCGATATGGTAAGAGAACAATTACAGGTAAGACCTCAAAACTATGTTTTTAATATCATTTTAAATTTTCAGCGCATTGTAAATTTAATAAGCATGTTTGCTGTCCTATTTTCGATCGATTATCTTTTGCCGATTTTGATGATTTTTTCAACCCTGCCCGTATTTTTAATTTCGCAAAAGGCGGGAAGACTTCAGTGGGCCGAAACCGAAAAACTTCAAGATAAGAGGCTGAAGATGGCTACATACATCAAGCATGGACTTGAAGGTGAAAAAGCAAAGGATAATTTTTTATTCGGCTTTACCAAAAACTTTAAAAATACTTATTTGAGCATAAGAGATGAGTACTTAAAAAACTTTATCAAAATTGCTCATAAGGGCTTGGCTTTTCAATTAATTACAAGTTTTGTTTCTGCCCTGATTATGATAACCTTATTTTTCTTAATGATTTTTATTGTCGTAAAAAAAAGAATTGCCGTCGGGGCCGTAGCAGGTTATGTACAAGCCTTTATGTATACCCAATACGAAATACAGGATTTGGCTATGTACGGAAGATGGTATTTTACGATAATGGGGTACTTTCAAAACTATTTTGATATTATGGATTGGACCGAGAAACATCGGGGCGTTGAAGATGTTGAACAATCCGAGCGGATAATTTTAAAAGAAAAAATAGAATCTATTGAATTAAAGAATATCCGCTTTGCTTATAGAGGAAAGGAATTCGACAATGACGGAAACGATATAAGCGATTATGCAATAAAAGATTTATCTCTTTTTATAGACGGTAAAAAAACTTATGCAGTTGTAGGAAAGAACGGCAGCGGTAAAACCACCTTGATAAAACTTTTAACGGGCTTTTACACACCCCAAGAAGGGAGTATCATAATAAACGGCAAATACAATCTTTCCGATTTGGATATGGATTCATATCGGGAAAGACTATCGGCAGTATTCCAAGATTTTGCCGTTTACTCAGGCTACACTGTAGATGAAAACATTTTTGTAAAACCTGAACACTCTGAGGAAGAAGAAAAAGAAAAGGTAGAAAAGGTTAAATATTTAGGGAAAGACTTTGAAAAGAAACTTGAAAATAATTATTCCCTCATTTTGGGAATGCAGTACGGCGGCAAAGAATTTTCAGGCGGACAAAGGCAGAGGCTTGCAGCTCTTCGCTCCTTTATCAAAAAAAGCGATATAATATTTTTTGACGAACCTACCTCTGCAATAGATCCAATAGCCGAAAACGAATTTATCGAAAGTATTCTTATGCAGGGCAAAGGAAAAATCTCTCTTATCGTAACTCATAGAATGGGAAGCGTAAAATCCTGCAGCGATATAATCGTAATCGATTCGGGGCGTGTAATTGAAAAAGGAAACTTTGAAAGCCTCTTAGCCCAAAACGGTTTATTTGCAGAACTTTATAACAGCCAAAGAAAAAACTTTGTTGAAGAAGAATTTGGCCTAAGAAATTAGTCTAAGAGCTGCTTCCCAATCCTTAGCTTTAAAGCCGATAAGAACAGCGGTTTCTACCTCCAAATTATTTCCCGTAAGCTTTTTCCAAGAATTCGGCAGCATGTTTGTTTTTAGGTTCTTTTTCCAATATGTATTGAAAAGTTTTTATTGCATCTTCTTTCTTTTTTAGGCGCATTTGAAGGATGCCTTTGATGAGCATGGAGTCGGTCTTAATGCCGAACATTTTTTCTGCAGCTTTTAAAAGATCGAGGGAGACTTTTGTTTGTCCCATTTTATCAAGACAAAAGACGAGATTGTGTAATAGAAGCCTTTCTTCCGGTTTAGCCCTAAGCATCTTTCTATAAAGAATAGCGGCTTTTTGGTATTGTCCTGCCTTTCTTCGGAATAAAGCAAGCTCAGGATCAAAATTAACTTTTTTGCCTTGACTCATTAAAATTTCAAGCTGATTGCCGGCATCTTCCCAACGCTCGCATTTTTCCAAAAATAGCACATAGTCCCGCCTTATGTAGATATTCTTTCCCCATTCATTTAGATATGAGTTATATGCTTCATCAGCTTCCTTATGTAACTGTAAATTTTCGTAAGAGGCGATAATTCCTATTTTAGCTTCTTCATCTTTTTCGTTGATGCTCAAAGCTCTTTCATACCAGTTTAGGGCAAGGTCGGGCATGTTCAGTTTTATGTAGCAGCAGCCCATCGCATTAAAAATAGCCGAATCGGCTCTTCCGTTTTGAATAAGAGCTTGAAGATGAGGCAATACCTCTTCGGGCGGATTATCGATATGAGCAGCGGTAATTATTTTATAATAATAAATATCGTCCGTATCGCAGACGCCGCTTGCTTCGGCCCGCAGGATTGCGGCACTAAGTTCCTCCCATCGGTATGCTTCTTGAAGGGCGAGCATTATGCCGTAATGCGGATAAGGATTTTCGGGCTCGTGCTCAAGAGCGCACTTATAATGACCCAAGGCTGTGTTGGTATTGCCCATAGAACGCTGAGCTTCGGCTGCGAGGAGGCGTATTTCGGCATCGCTTCCAAAGGTTTTAATAAAGATGCGGGCAGCAACGGCGGCTCTTGAGTAATCGCCCCGCTCCATATGTTTTTTGATAACGCCCATTGCAAAAAAGCGATCCGAAACTCCGTCATCGGGAATCTCAATACCAAGCTTTGCAAAATCTTCGGCCGCTCCGGCAGCATCGCCCAGCTGCATCTTAATCATTGCAGGATACCACTTTAGGGCGGGATCATCGGGCTCGAATTCGCAAGCCACTTCGTATTGGCCTAGAGCCTCCGGAAGATAGCCCTCCATTTTTAGGGCATGAGCAAGATAGAGGCGCGGAGCAACTCCGTCTATGCCGTTTTTTATTGCAAAGCTGAACATTTGGCGAGCCATATCTGCGTTGCCGTTTCTTAATTCATAAACTCCTTCAACAAAAAGAGAATTTAAATATCCGGCATTCAGCTTTGTATCCGAAGGAGCAAACTTTAGGGCTTCTTCAAAGGTTTCTCTGGCAAGACGCGGCTTTTTCCATTTTAGATAAGCCGAGCCGAGCATTGCCCTTGTTTCAAGAGGATGGGGATTGAGTTTTAAGCTTTTTTCAAGACAATAAACGGCCCTGTCATACTGCCCTGCCGCCAAATAGGAACGGCCCAAAAAAAAGAAGCCCATAGGTAAGTCCGAATTAGCGGAGGCCGAATCCGATGAGCATCTTTTAACATAGGCCTTACCATAGGCTATGGCTCTGCCGTAATTGTTTACGGCAGCCCAAGCCCTTGAAAGGTATAAATATATTTCGGGATTTCCCTTTTTTTCGCCGTAAAAGGGAGAAGATACTTCGGCTAAGCCCTCTGCGGCTAAGTTTTCTAAAATTAAAATTGAAGTCTTATAGTCGCGTTTTTTCCCGGCTTCAATAGCTTCATTTATAAGCGCATTTACAGACTTAGCCATAGGGTTATTTTCTTCCGGCTTGAACCAAGGTTACAGCCGAGGTGGTGATTATGTCGTCTACCGAGCAGCCTCTGGAAAGGTCGGATATGGGCTTTGCAAAGCCCTGGAGGAAGGGGCCGAGGGCTTCTGCACCGGCAATTCTCTGTACCAGCTTATATCCTATGTTTCCGGCTCCGAGGTCGGGGAAAATCAGGGTATTGGCCTGTCCTTTTACGGGAGAATCGGCAGCCTTTTTTTGCATAACTGAAGGAACTATGGCGCAGTCCAACTGGATTTCTCCGTCAAAGACAAAATCGGGTTTTCTTTCCTGTAAGATTTTTACGGCTTCGCGGACGCGTAAAATATTTTCATCCTTGTCCCCGCCCGAACCCTTGGTAGAAAAGGATAGCATTGCAACAATGGGCTCCGTACCGGCAAAGGTTCGGCAGCTCATAGCTGCAGAGCAGGCAATGTCGGCTAACTGTTCAGAGCTGGGAGTCGGAATTACGGCACAGTCCGAAAAGATAAAGACTCCGTTTGCTCCGAGTTTGGGATTTTTTGTGTCCATCAAAAAGCAAGAAGAAGCGGTTTTCATTCCCGGAAGGGTTCCGATAACTTTTAAGCCTGCACGGAGTACATCGGCTGTTGTGTTTAAGGCTCCTGCAACCATTGCATCTGCCTTATCTTGAACCAACATCATCGCTGCAAAGCCCAGCTCTGCACTCATTTCTATTTTAGCCTGTTCAAGGGTCATACCCTTGGCCTTTCTTTTTTCGTAATAGCTTTCGGCAAAGGAATCGAGCCATTCCGATTTTTTCGGATCGATTATCTTGATACCGTCAAGTTTTACCGCTGCCTTAGAAGCCGCTGCAGAAACAGCATCATCGGAACCGATTAAAAAAAGCTCCGATACCAATTTTTCGTCTACGATAGATCGGGCTGCTTTGAGAGTCCTTTCTTCAGTACCTTCAGGCAAAACAAGGCGGTTAGCATACATCTTTGCCTTTCTTTTCATTTCATCTACAAAACTCATAATTTTCTCTCCTTAATCTTTTCCGTATGTTTAAATTAGACTAACAATTTTTATTTGCATCGTATTTTAGCACTTTTCAATATTTATGTCTAGCAAAGCATCTGTTCAAAGATGAGCTTTTTTAAGGTTCAAGCTCCAAACTAACCTCGCCCGAAATTAACTCATCTTTTTTGCCGTCATCGGTTTCTATGATAAGATGCCCTAAATCGCTGATTCCCAAAACCAAGGCTTGATATGGAGAACCGGCAAAGGGCAGAACTCTTACCTTTTTTCCCGTAAGGAGGGAGAGGTTTTTATATTCTTCCATTAAGTTTTCTTGAGAATGTATACCGTAAAGGGCTTCAATCAAGCTCGATATAATAGAAGAAGCTAAAACATTCCGGTTGAGGGAAGGAGCTTCGGCTTCACTAAAAAATGAGCCGATTTCGGTAAAAAGTTTGTCGGCTTCGGCAAAGAGCGAGCCGGCCTTGTTTTTAAGTTCGGGAGGAAAATTAGACTCTTTTACATTGAGGCCTATACCTATAATTACAGCCTGCACTGAGGAAGTTTCCATATCGATAATTCCCTCACTTAAAATGCCGCAGATTTTTTTTCCGTTAAGATAAATATCGTTTACCCACTTTATTTGCGGAGCAAAGCCCAGAGCCTTTAAGCAGCGGCAGATAACCGTTGCCGAAATTGCCGTGTAAAGAGCGGAAGAGGGCACTTCCTTTTCTGCTCTTGTCGGAATTGAGGGGCAAAAAATCATACTAAAATATAAGCCCGCTCCTCTCGGCGAATAAAAACTGCGTGAAAAGCGGCCTCTCCCGGCGCTTTGATGCTCGGCAAAAAGAACCGTTCCGTGAAGGGACTCGGCTCTGCTTGAAGAAGTTAAACGCCTTTTTGCCTCAGTATTAGTGGAATCTATTGTCTTAAAAACTTCAATCTTCCTCTGACAGACAGATTGAGCAAAGGCAGATAAGTTCTTTTCAATTGAAAAAGCGTTCAGCACATCGGAAGATGACTTTAGAATATAGCCCTTGTTCTTTCCGCCTTCAATTTCATAACCTTCATCCCTTAGCTTTTGCACGGCCTTCCATACGGAAACCCTTGAAAGTCCTAAGCGCAAAGCCGCTTCTTCGCCCGAAAGAGGGCTTCCGTTTTGTTCTATAAGCATATCCAAAAGGATATCGCTCGTTGTCCTTGATATAAGTTCTTCCATATAATAACGCGAGTTTGCTTTATGCAAACTCGACAGCGTTTTTCAGCCGCGCTATTTTAGCGGCTGAAAATAAGCCCCCCTTTAAATTCATCAAATGGAATTCTAGCATATTTTTCATTTTTTTTCTATTGCAACCTTTTCGGAAAAGCCTTGTCTATAGTCTTATAAGGTGAAACTATGTTTTATAAAGAATATATAAACTATATTGAAAGCGATGATTGGGAAACCGTACATAATTCTTTTTCAGTCAAAGCTCCCGAGAATTTTAATTTTGCTTATGACATAATAGATAGAATAGCGAAGGAATACCCCGAAAAGGAGGCTCTCGTCTGGTGCGATGAAACCGAAGAAAGGATTTTTTCGTTCGGAGAATTGACAAAGCAGATAAATAAAACAGCCAATTTCTTTAAGGCGATGGGAATAGGAAGAGGCGACACGGTTTTGCTTTTTTTGCGAAGAAGATACGAGTTTTGGTTTGTTCTTCCCGCCCTGCATAAAATAGGCGCTATAGCCGTTCCTGCAACTGTCCAGCTCGCAGCCCATGACATTGAATACCGTATTCAATCCGCCAATATAAAAATGATAATGGCCGTACAAGAAAAGAATTTGCAAGAAGAAATTCAAAAAGCTGCCGAATCCGCTTATAATAAGCCCCTCCTCGTCTGGGTGCATGACGAAATGGAGGGGTGGATTTCCTTTGATAAACTCGTAAAAAATATGAGTGAAGATTTTACACGGCCCCAAGGAGAAGCCTACCCTTGCGGAAAGGACACCGCTCTTTTGTACTTTACCTCAGGCACTTCGGGTAATCCCAAAATGGTGGAGCATAATTTTTTATATCCTCTAGGGCACATTGCAACCGCAAAATTTTGGCAAAACGTCAAGGAAGGCGGAAGGCACTTAAGCGTTGCCGAAACAGGCTGGGCAAAGGCCATGTGGGGAAAGATTTACGGTCAATGGCTTTGCGGCTGTGCCGTCTTTGTATACGACATGAAAATGTTTATCCCTAAAAACATGCTCGAAAAATTATCAAAATACAGGGTAACTTCCTTTTGTGCACCTCCTACCGTTTACAGGTACTTAATCCGCGAAAAAATAGAAGATTACGATTTATCCTCATTGGAAGAATGTACAACGGCAGGTGAAGCCCTTAGCATGGACATCTTCAATACCTTTAAAGAAAAGACCGGAATAGAACTGCGGGAAGGCTACGGGCAAACAGAGCTTACCCTCACAACAGGATCCTTCCCCGGAATGAAAATCAAACCCGGTTCAATGGGAAAGCCCGCCCCCGGCTATGAGATAGATATTATCCGCCCCGACGGATCTTCTTGCAAGGCAGGAGAATCGGGAGAAATCATCTTGCGTTTGGATAAAAAGGTTCCCTTTGGAATGTTCGGCGGTTATCATAAAAATGAAGAAAAAACGGCCGAGGTTTTTAAGGACGGAGTTTACCACACGGGAGACGCCGCCTATAGGGATGAAGACGGTTATTTTTGGTTTGAAAGCCGAACCGATGACCTTATAAAAAGCTCCGGTTTCCGTATAAGCCCCTTTGAGGTGGAGTCGGTTCTTTTACAACATCCGGCAGTCTTTGAATGTGCGGTAACAGGCGTACCCGACCCGAAAAGAGGCCAGGCGGTAAAGGCCTTTGTTGTTTTAAATAAAACCTATCAGCCAAGCCAAGCCTTAGAAAAAGAGCTTATGTTCTTTGCAAAGAAAAATGCGGCCCTCTACAAGGCCCCGCGTTCTCTCGAATTTGTAGAAACTTTGCCTAAAACCCACAATGGCAAGATAAGCCGGGCTGAAATAAGAAGCCGAAAGGCCTGATAAAAAGGCTTACAGATAAAAACCGGCCTTGACAGAGAAGCCGTAAGCAAGTAGACTTTGTTCAGTAAAAGCTGTTATGTAGACAGTCTGACATAAAAAACGTTCTTTAATAAAGAACAATAAAGAGTACAAAAATGCGGAAATTTACGCAAAAAGGAGTTTATATGAGAAGAGTTGTAATTACAGGCCTCGGTGCCGTAACCCCCATAGGAAACACCCTGGATGAAACATGGGAAGGAATCAAAGCCGGTAAATGCGGAATCGGAAACATTACCCAATTTGATTGTTCCGATTTTAAGATTCAGATAGCGGCAGAGGTAAAAAACTTTGACGCTTCACAATTTATGGATAAAAAAGATGCCCGTAAAATGGCGCGGTTCACTCAATTTGCCGTAGCCGCAGCTTCACAGGCAATGAAGGATGCAGGCCTTTCAAAAGAAACCATCGATGCAAACCGCACAGGTATAATACTCGGAAACGGTATAGGCGGTTTTGAAATCTACCAAGAAGCTTTTAAAAAATACTTTCAAGTTGCTCCGGATCGTATTCCGCCGATGACTGTTCCCCTTCTTATTCCGAATGAGGCAGCCGGAAACATAAGTATGCAGTTCGGTATAAAGGGGCCGTCTTGGACCTTGGCCACAGCCTGTGCTTCAGGTACCGATGCTCTCGGAAACGCTTTAGACCTTGTCCGCTCAGGAAGGCTTGATGTATGCGTATCGGGCGGTACGGAATCTACAATTACCGGTTTCGGTATAAGCGGTTTTACGATTTTGCAAACCCTCGCCTCAGGCGATCCTGCCAAGGCTTGCTGTCCCTTCGATAAAAAGCGTTCAGGCTTTGTAATGGGCGAAGGCTCAGGCATTCTCATTCTTGAAGAATATGAACATGCAAAAAAGAGGGGAGCTAAAATATATGCGGAATTTGCAGGCTATGGAGCTTCCTCCGATGCCTACCACTTAACCAGCCCCGACCCCTCAGGTGACGGAGGCGCTTTGGCCATCACCAACGCCCTCGCCGATGCAGGCGTAAAACCTGAAGAAGTTCAATACTATAATGCTCACGGAACCTCGACACCAATCAACGACCCTGCAGAAACGGCCATGATTAAAAAGGCTTTCGGCGACCATGCGTATAAAATGAAGGTTTCTTCAACCAAGTCGATGATAGGCCACTGCTTAGGTGCCGCAGGAGCTCTTGAAGCTATCTTCTGTATAAAGGCAATGGAAGATGGATTTTATCCCCCGACCATCAACCTAACCGAACCCGACCTTGAAGCCGGCTGTGATTTGGACTATGTTCCGAACAAGGGCGTCAAAGGCGAAATAAACTGTGCCGCCTCAGGCTCTCTCGGCTTCGGAGGCCATAACGGCGTTGCCATCTTTAAAAAGATAAAGTAAGGGCTTTTTAAAAAGCAGTAAACGGATGAGCTAAAACCGTTCAGAATGTATGGACTTCCAACATTTTGAACGGTTTTTTGTTGGTTGAAAAAGACATGGCCTTGGAAATATTTTTTAATCATCAGTATCGTGTATATTAGTTTTCATAATAGCTATTGTCTCTTCTAATGTGGATAATCTTATTTTATTGTCTTTTTCTAGTGCGTATTGCGGATAACCTACACAAGCCCCCTCTTGTGCTTTTAGCCATACTAAATATACTTTATAGCCTTTCCAATCGGGCTTGGCTCTATATTTGTCGAAATCTGTGTTATGAGTTTTAATAAAATCTTGAATTGTCATTTGACCTCTCCCATTATTTGTCCTCTTAAAGATTAGTTTAGTCCGATTCAGTATAATCATTGTTCAGCTATCATTTTATCATTTATCTGCCATACTGCATAGCCATGCTGAGTTAGATCTTTGCTATGGCTTTTACTCTGTAACTATGGGTACATTCTCTGGCTTGTAGACACAAATGCTTTTTTCTTACTTGAAAAAAATAAGGTATTGATGTAGGATTAAGGATGAAGAAGTTTTGTTAAGAATATAATCTAAATAGGAGACAGCAAAAATGGATAATTGTATATTTTGTAAAATTATTAAAGGCGAAATACCCGCAAGTAAGATTTATGAAGATGATGATTGCTTAGCATTTTTGGATATTCAGCCTGTAAACGCAGGCCATGTATTAATAATTCCCAAAATACACGAACAATACATATATAAAATCGATGACAAGATAACATCTAAAATGTTTATGGTAACAAATAAAATTAACAAAGCAATACGTCAGTCTAAAATAAAATGTGAGGGTATTAACTATTTTTTAGCAGATGGAGAAGCTGCCTTTCAAGAAGTGAGCCATGCTCATATACACTGTTTCCCAAGATATAAAGATGACGGATTTAAACTACAGTTTTCTGGAAGGTACTATAATCACAAGCCGAATAGAGAAGAATTAGAAAGAGTAGCTAAGGAAATACGAGAAAATTTGTAAAGTAAAACAGTATACCTTTATAATTTTTTGTGTGTGCTATAGCAATACTTTAAACATGGAGAAAAAATGGAAAAAATAAAATCATTGTTTGATTTATACAATCGTAAAGAAACCGGCTTATCAAGAACTTTGGCTTGCTTATTTTATTCTGACTATAGGGTAATTCGAGAAATTATAAAAGGCGAAAACTTTAAATTTAAAAAGGAAGATGTTAAGACACTAGAAGTTTATTATGAGCCCAGTTTTGGTTCTGCACGTTTTGATATCCTTTGTTTAAGCAAGAATTATGCAATAGTTATAGAAACTAAAATAGGGCTAAGCACTGTTGGACAAGATCAAATGAATAGGTATTTAAAAATTCTTGAAAATTACAGTCAGCCGAAAAAGATTCTTATATTGCTAACACAGTATAATAATCAAATTGAATTTTCAGCAAACACTAATGTAAAGATTCTGTATAAAGAATGGAAAGAAATATATGAAGTAATCAAAAAATACAACATAACTATAAATATCGCAGATGAATTTGATAGTTATCTTACAGGGAGTCAAAATATGAAAATATCGGATATAGACATATGGGCGGTTGTCATCAATAAAGATGCTGAGATCAAAAGAATAGAGGAAGACCTTGTTTATAGAAATGACAATTATCACCAGCCAATATTTATCGGGATTCGTGAATGGGATACAGATGCAAAAAAAGTATTGATAAAAAAATTATATCCCGTAAAAGAAATTATACCGCCTAAAACCCCTCGTTCTCGTATTTATAATTCTGATGATGATAAAGCATACATCTATGTTTTGGATAATCCGCTAATATTGGAAAAACCAATATATAAAAAATTCAATCAAAATTCAGCTATAAGCGTAAGTTTTTCTGATCTAGAATTTGCATAATATACACTTCCCGATAATAATTTATTATTTTATCGTCATCTTGTACTTCTTGCTCAAAAGATATACAATAATGTTAATATAATAACACAGGAGTTATAAAATGAAAAAAATATCGTTTGAATTAATCAAAAAAATTGATTTTGTATTAATTTTTATTTTCTTGATTTTGGGAATTATTACATGGGCTATTGTTATGATAGATGCATTTGGTCCATTTAGCCGCCATACCGTATCAAATGAAGTAGCAATTGTTGAAGACGATACAAAAGAGGAGATACGGGAATATATAGAATTCAATGAAAAGCTAAAAGATGTTTTTATTTTTAATCTTAAAAGTTCAAAAATAAAAGCCGATGGATTGTATGATGATATATCTGCATCCTGCTTTAAATCGGATTCAAGTTTTTTAGGAAAATCATATAACGAAGGAATTACCAACTTTATCTTTATAAAAGATACAAGTTATGAAGAGTATAAATTATTTGACTCAAATATTTTTATATATAAATATAGATTTGCTGAAGAAAAAACCAGAAATGATATTTATTGCGATAAAAATATTTATGCTGTTGTAAATGAAGATACAAATGATGATAAGACTCTAAATTCGGAAGATAATATAGCCTTATATATTTCCGACTATGACGGTAAAAATTTAATTAAAATTTCAAACTCAGTATATAAAGCTAGAATTACAGACAATAACCAACTTTTATTTACTCAATATGATGGAAACCTTTTGACATTCTTTTTGTATGATCTTAATTTAAATAAAAAAACTAAATTAAAGTCAGCCGAACAAGAAGCTCCGGAGAAATATATTTCTTTCTATTGATAAGATTAGCAAAACCATGCTTAAAATAGCCGTCATCGAAGATAATGAAGTTCAATCCCGCCTCTTAAAAGACTATGCAAACGAATGGGCAAATAAAAATACTCTTTTGCCGGAAATTAAACTTTTTTCTTCAGGCGAACAGTTTTGGTTTGAATTTGAAGAGCTTTCCGATATAGATATAATCTTATTGGATATACAGATGTCTAGGATAAGCGGCATAGAGCTTGCCAAAAAAATAAGAAAAACAAAAAGCAATGCAGTTATCATCTTTATAACAGGTATACCCGACTATATGCAGGAAGGGTATGATGTTGAAGCTTTACACTATCTTTTAAAACCTGTAAAAAAAGAAAAGCTCTTTGATTGCTTGGATAGAGCCTTAAAAAAACAGGATAAAGTTAAAGAAGAAAATTTTGTATTTTCCTGCGAAGGCCGTCTTACAACATTAAAGCAATCTGAAATTGTTTTTATAGAATCTATTTCGCATAATCTAAAAATAAAAACTTTAAAAACCGAATACATAACAAGGATGAATTTATCGGAGGCGGAAGAAAAGTTAAATTCCAAACTATTTGTAAAAACTCACAGAGCCTTTATCGCAAACCTGATGCACATAAGGCAGCTTCAAAAAGACAAGGCCGTCCTTGCAGATAATACTTTAATTCCTATAAGCCGCAGGGAATATAAAAATGTCAACACCCTCTTTATCAGCTTTTTTACCCAAGGAGAAAACTGATGTTCATTTTTATACTTGTTTTAAGCTCAATCCTCTTGCTGTTTATACTTCTGTACTTTTTAATTAAAAGAGCCGTCAATAAGCGTTTTGATGATTTTGAAAATGGCCTTATCAATAAATACTACGAAGATGTAGATTCCATCTATAAAAAAATGCGCGGCTGGCGGCACGACTTTCATAATCATATTCAGGTTATGAAGGCTTATCTTGAATTTAAAAACTATGATGAACTTGAAAGCTATTTAAACAATCTAACCGAAGACTTGATTAAGGTAGACAGTGTAATCAAAACCGGAAACCTGATGAGCGATGCAATCTTAAATACGAAGGCAGCTATAGCTCTTTCCCATGATATAAAACTAAACATAAAAGCCTCCATTCCTGAAAACATAGCCTTAAGCGACCTTGAACTTTGCGTAATAATAGGAAATCTTTTTGATAATGCCATTGAGGGTGCTTTAAGTCTAAAAGAAAAAGAGAAAAGATTTATAAGGGTGTACATAAGAAAATTAAACGACAACCTCTATATCTCGTTTACAAATTCTTGCGAGGGCCGCCGCAAAAAGACTCAAGGAAAATTTCTTACAACAAAAGAAGGTAAAGATCACGGCTTCGGCTCAGGCCGCATCGATGCAATAGTAAAAAAATATTCCGCCTTTATAAACCGCCAAAGCGAAGAAGGCGCCTTCGCCGTAGAACTCATGTTTCCGCTTGTTTTGAGCAGCAACCCGCAGTTTTGAAAATAGGCGGAGCAGAGTCAAGGAGTCAGGCAAAAAAGTACCACAGGCACGACCAAGAATTAGTTTCTCTGGAACTAACAGATTATAAAAAAGAAACTTGGCTTTTAAATAATAATATTCATTACCTGTGCTTTGAGACCCCAAAAGAGGTAGTAATCCTAAGAAAAAGGGCAATGTTACATTTTGCAAAACAGTGCATAATAGCGGATTATGGAAGCGGACGGGATTTTTTTGCGACATCTACGCATTTAAAATATAATACGAAATTAAAAGATTTGTCAATTCAGAATTTAAAGCATTTTAGGCCTATGTTTGTACCGGAACAGTATAAAAGCCTTATTAAAGAGTATGTGGAGTGTCATTGTTCTAAAAAACAAGGCTGCATCGCTAGTGTTAAAATCAGCTTTTTAAAAATATGCGATTTAATCGAATTCTACCAATTAAAATAGAGAATTACAGCTTTTTAATTTCGGATTCGGGAAGGCCTGTGATCTTTTTAATTAAAGATATATCCAGCTTTTCCAGTTTCATAAGTTTTGCTGTTTCTATGCTTTTGTCATAAGCCCCTTTCTCCCTAGCGTCCATTTCAAAAGTAGACATTAACCTGTATTCCTGCCTTGCCTGTTCATTTTGTTTTATTGCTTGTATCATAGTTTCTATCTCCCTTGTAAATTCATTTGTCGCTTTCCCTGTTTTAAGGTATTCTAAAAATTCTTTTAATTCTTTGTCTTCGACATTTTCAAAAGCTTCTGCATTTATTATAACCTTTCGTGTGCCGTCTTGTAAAGGGGTGTTTTTGTCTTCTATACAAAGATTTTCAAAAGTATAAATAGGCCTATTTTTACCTATTGCATCAAAGGTACAGATAAAAATTATAAAACTGTCGTTTAAGCTATTATAGGAATTCCCCTTATCCAAAAAAGAAATATCTATTGCAGCTTGATAAAACCGCATTCGTTTCGGGATATTGCGTTCATTACTTACCTGCATTTCCACATCGTATAATTTACCGTTTTCTGCCTGTACAAAAACATCAAATCTTACGGATTTTGCCTGTTCATAGGTGTTAATATTATGCTGTATCGAAATATATGTAATTTTACCTATTTTATCGGACAATATCATTTCGATAAGTTTTTTACATAAGTCAGGATTTTGCATAGCTTTACAAAACATAAAGTCATCTGTAAATGTTAAATCTTCAAATCTTTTTACCATTTGTGTTCTCCTATTATTTTTTAATTTTTGCCCTCCCCATTATATTTATAGTTATTATTTGAAAAAAATAGTATATTTTAAAGAAAATTAAAAAAAATCCTTTGCGCTCTTAGCATCTTTGCGGTTATATAGTATGAGCCTTTTTGAAAATAGGCGAGGTAAGTACAAGGAGTTTAACAAAAGCGAAGCGGAGGCGTACTTACTGTACGTTGAGCATTCGCTTTTGTGTAACGACGCAGTAATTGCCCGCATATTTTCAAAAACCGTTTGCGTCAAATCTGATACCTTCTACGCCATTCTCTCCCAAAACCTTAGTTTTTATTGTATAATAAGGCTCATTAAAACAAAGAAGGTAAATATCACGAGCTCTGGAATGCCCAAGCTCAATATTATAAGGAAGAAGAAATTGAAAAGCTGTTAAAATAAATAACATCTTTTAAAAGCTCATAAGGATTTTTAACTATATAAAATATTCGGAGGAATTTAAAATGAAAAAACGAGGTGTTTTACGGAATTGGGGCTATCTACTAAAAAACATGGCCGAAACCGACAAGCTATTATTTTTACTTATATTTGCCTGTGTACCGATTGCAATACTTATGCCTTACCTGCAAGCTTTTTTACCGAGGGCTGTAATTGAGGGTTTACAAAATAAAACGGAGCTTCAATCCTATCTGCTAAAAATTCTTTTAATAGCAATGGCTCTTGCCGTTACAGTGCTTTTAGAACAAACCGTAAAATGGCTGCTCGAAATGAAGGGGCAAGACCAAAGAGGAAGGTTCTCAAAAGAACTCCGTAAACACGCAATAAAGGTTGACTATGAAAAAATGGCAGCAGTTTCCTTTGCTCAAAGCTTCGACCTTTCAATCGGAGCAATTGCCGGAGATATAGCTATTACAGGACAGTCTGCAAATATAACAGCAAATTTTTTAACAAGTCTTTTGGGTATAATTGCATTTGCCCCATTAATCATCAATATCCAACCTATTTTAATTTTAATCATCTTTATTTCATTTTTGACAAATTATTTTTATGGAATTTTTCTAACAAATTATGATGAAAAGATAACCGAACAAAATAAGGGCGTAAACCGTAAGCTGCACTACATTGCTTATAAGAGTATTAATTATAAATATGCAAAAGATATAAGACTATATAAAATGTCCGATTGGTTTTTTAAAAGCTATCAAACCTACAACAACGAAAGAAGAAGATGGGAGCGGAAATTAAGCGGCAAGCGTTTTCTAGGCGATTTAATCGCAGGACTTTTTGTATTTGTCAGAGACGGTCTTGCATACTTTTATCTTATTACTCAAATATTTACAGGAAAAATCGGAATAGCTCAATTTGTCTTCTTGTTCCCTATTATTACAAGTTTTTCGGATTGGCTTATTTCCCTTTCTAGTCAAATAACCGAATTGCGTACAGGCAGTTTAAAACTGGATTATCTTCGCAATTTTTTTGACACATGTAATGATAACCGTAAAAGCAAGGGCGCCCCACTGCCGGTTTCTTTTAATATAGAATTAAAAAATGTTTCTTATAGATATCCCGAATCGGATAAGCTTATTTTAAAAGATATTAACTTGAATATTAAACAAAATGAGAAAATTGCCATAGTCGGAGTAAACGGAGCCGGAAAAACAACCCTCATCAATTTAATTATGAATTTATTTTTCCCGACTCAAGGAGATGTTTTTATAGGAGGAAAAAACACAAAGGACTATTCCCAAGATGAACTCCTTCCGATTTTTGGAGCGGTGTTTCAAGAAACATTTATACCCCCTGAAACAATTAAGAATATCATATGTGCGTCTTCCGATTCGTACGATGAAACGAAGCTTCAAAAAGCAGTAAAAGACTCCGGTTTTGAAAAAACTATTTTAGAACTTCCTCAAAAAGAAAATACTTATTTGGTAAAAAGCACAAGAAAAGAAGCCGTCGATTTATCGGGGGGACAAAACCAGCAGTTAATGCTTGCAAGAGTTTTATATAGAGATGCCCCAATCCTTATTTTGGATGAGCCTACTGCAGCCCTAGACCCGATAGCCGAAAGTGAAATATACGAGCATTACAATAAAATGACTCAAAACAAAACTTCAATCTTTATTTCGCACAGACTGGCTTCCACAAGATTTTGTGATAGGATTATTTTAATAGAAGACGGAAAGATTATTGAAGAGGGAACCCATGAGAGCCTTATGGCTAAGGACGGCAAGTATGCCGAAATGTTTAATATACAGTCAACATATTATACGGAAAAATAATAGGGAGGAAACAATGTTATTAGAAAAAAAAGGGCACACAACAAAAGAAATTATTTCTACATTTTTTAAGTCGATTAAGTTTTTAAATACTTTGGATAAGGGGCTTTGCTTTAATTATGGATTGATAGGTATTGTAACAGGCTTGCGTCCCTTTGTGAATATCTACATGCTTAAAAAGATTATAAACGCTCTCTCACAGGGTTTACCTAAAGAGCACTTATTTTTGCTTGCAGGGATAAGCATTGCAATAAATTTATTATTATTTTTATGCGAAAAATTTATAGGGCACAATTCCTATTTTAGAATGGAAAATTTAACGCAGCTTCGAAATATGGAAATAGCAAAAAAGAATACCACAATGGATTATGAATTTATCGAAGATGCCGAACTCCAAATCGAAATGGAAAAAATGTATAATATGGATTATAACGGAGGCTTCGGCTTATTTTCACAGCTTATGAATATTCATAATCTTAGCCAAAATATTGTGTTGTTTATCATCGGCTTAATTCTTTCAATTCCAATGTATACATCTTATGCTCCGGTTTTAGGAATACCTTTATGGATTCAAAACAGTATTTTCACTTTCTTTATTATTTTGATATCCGTTTTAAGTATAAGAATAAATAAAAGAGCTTTGGAAAAAAGAGATGCATTTATGAAAAACAATCTCTTTGAAGAAATGAGACCTTACAGCTATGCCGTAAGTCTTGCTCCGGAATATAAAATAGGAAAAGATATACGGCTGTACAACAAAAAATTATATAATGAATATTTTACAGGCTCAAGCGATTTTAAAATAAAAATAGTAAACGCATTTTTAAGATTCAGTCTTTTTCCGCAGCTCGCTCAAATCTTTTTTAACATGTTTAGCTTAGGTTTAATCTATATCTTTGTGGGAATAAAGGCCTATTACGGAGCCATTCAGATAGGAGATATAATTCAATATTCGGGAGCCGTTACTCAATTTGTTTTTGCGGTTGCAGGTCTTACAAGAGCTTATAATCAAATTGCAGCAAACTGTGATTTCTTCGATCTTTGTTTAGGCTATATCAACTTAAAAGAAACAAAATACAAGGGAAGTCTTCCTATCGAAAAAAGAGATGACAACGAATACGATTTTGAATTTAAAAATGTAAGTTTTAAATATCCTCAAAGCGAAAAATATGCATTAAAAAATGTCAATCTAAAATTCAAGATAGGAAAAAAGCTTGCCATAGTCGGCATGAACGGAAGCGGTAAAACAACTCTGGTAAAATTATTAACCCGCCTCTATGATCCGAGCGAGGGCGAGATTTTACTTAACGGTATCGATATTAAAAAATTCGATTACGATGAGTATCTGGATATTTTTTCGGTTGTCTTCCAAGATTTTAACCTTTTTGCTTTAAACATTGCCCAAAATGTAGCCTCTTCAACAGACTACGATAAAGCAAAAGTAGAAGAAGCCTTAAACCTTTCAGGCTTTTCCGATTCGCTTAAAAAAATGCCTAAGGGCATCGAAACATACCTCTACAATGATTTTGAAAATGGAGGCGTTGAAATATCGGGCGGCGAAGCTCAAAAGATTGCGATGGCAAGGGCTATTTACAAGGACTCTTCTTTTATAATACTCGATGAGCCTACCGCAGCCCTTGACCCTATTTCCGAATTTGAAATTTATTCAAAGTTTGATACAATTATAGGGAATAAAACAGCCGTTTACATTTCGCACCGGCTTTCTTCATGTAAATTCTGCGATGAGATTGCCGTCTTTGATGAGGGCAAGTTAGTACAGCACGGTTCCCACGATGCTCTTCTTCAAAACAAAGAAGGTAAATACCATGAACTCTGGAATGCACAAGCTCAATATTATAAGGAAGAAGAAATTGAAAAGCTTTTAAGATAAAAATACCGGCCGATTGAAAAACACTTTTTTTTATGTTATATTATTCCTTAGTTTACTTTAGGATTAATTATGGAAGAAAAATTATCTACGCTTTGTTCGGTGTTAAGTAAAGACCAATCGGTACTTGTACAAACTCATGATTTTCCGGATCATGATGCCCTGGGTGCAGCTTATGCTCTTTTAAAACTTTTAGAAACTTACGGCTACAAAGTAGAGATTGCTTACGGCGGTCATATTCAAAGTCTATCTTTAATAGAATTTGTAGAATATTTAGGCTACCCGCTTTTAAAACTTGATGAAATCGATGATCTAAAAAAATACCAAGTTGTAATTGTAGACGGCTCTCCTTTTAAGGGAACCGTAAAAGATGTAGGCGGTATCTTAAAAGCCGTAATAGACCATCATCCGGCAAGGATGCAGTCTACGGCAGCTTATACGGATATAAGAGTTGGTACCGGAGCCTGTTCTTCCATTATTTGGTCTTATTGGAAAGAATCCGGAAAAGAATATGATGAAATAACTGCGACAGCAATGATTGCGGGTATACAGCTGGATACGGCTTTTTTATCCAGAAGTGTAAGTAAACTTGATCTGGATGCTTATTATGAACTCTACTTTAAATCGGATGTGCAGAAGACATATCAAATGATTAAAACGACCATAAACATCGACGACCTCGAAGAAATAGGACAGGCCTTTACAAACTATTTACGTATAGATAATTTCTTAATTGTAGAATTAAGTGAAGACTACTCAAGAGCCATTTTGTCGGTTGTAGCCGATTTTTTAATTTGGATAAAAGATATTTCTTTTGTTATTGTACTGGAAACAGACGGACCAGAATACAAACTCTCCGCACGAAGCCGTGATAAAAATCTTGATGCGGGCTGGCTCATTCAAGAAGCAGTAAAAGACATGGGTTCGGGAGGAGGCCATGCACACATGGCCGGAGGAGCAATAGATGCAGAAAGATACTGCGGCAAAACCGTATTTTTAAACTCTATCATTAAGTTAGCTAATTCTGAACAAGGAAACAACTATGGACGAAAATAACGAAAAAACTTTAAAGCGTATTCTTTTAAAAGACCGCGAAATTATTCTTTTAGGAACGGCTCACGTTTCTAAAGAAAGTATCAAGGATGTTGAATCTACAATTAGGGAAGAAAACCCCGATTGTGTATGTGTAGAATTGGACGAAGTAAGATATAAGTCCTTAACCTCAAAAGATACTTGGCAGCAAATCAATATTTCCCAAGTATTAAGGGAAGGAAAGGGATTTTTACTCCTTGCAAATTTGGTTCTTGCTTCTTTTCAAAAAAAACTGGGAAGCGACCTCGGCGTAAAACCCGGCGATGAGATGAAGGCCGCAATTGAAGTTTCTCAAGAGCTAAACATAAAAACCGAAATGGTTGACCGCCCGATTCATACGACCTTAAAACGAGCTTGGGCAAAAAACCGCGGCTGGGGAAGGTCAAAGCTTTTAGCGACCCTTTTAAGTGCCGCATTTTCAAACGAAAAACTTGAAGAAGCTGAAATCGAAAAATTAAAAAATCAAAGTGCAATGGATAACATGATGCAGGAAATGGCCGAGTACCTTCCAAACATAAAAGGTGTCTTAATAGACGAGCGGGACCGCTATCTTGCATCAAAAATTTGGGAAAGCAGCGGTAAAAAAATTGTAGCTGTCTTAGGTGCAGGCCATCTTCCGGGTACGGAACGCTTTATAAAAGAACTGGAAGCAGGTACAAAAACAACAGACGTATCCGACATTGAAGTAATTCCGCCGAAAAGCACAGTAAGCAAAATTGCTTCTTGGATATTTCCTATAATTATAATAGGTTTAATTGTTCTAGGCTTTTTTAAGGGAGGCGGCATAAAAACCGGCCAAATGCTCTTATCCTTTGTTCTCTGGAACGGAGGTCTTGCAGCGATAGGAAGCATTATTGCACTCGGCCATCCCCTCGCTATTCTGGCCTCATTTTTAGGAGCCCCTTTTACAACGATAAATCCGTTTTTGGGTATAGGAATGGTTTCGGGTCTTGTACAAGCTTGGGCAAAAAAACCTCAGGTAAGAGATATGGAAAACCTTACAAATGATGCAGGCACATTTTCAGGCTGGTATAAAAACAGAATAACAAAGGTTCTCCTCGTTTTTATTCTTTCTTCGCTTGGAAGCTCGATAGGAACATTTATGACAGTGCCGGCTCTTATTGCTAATCTGATTAAATAAAAAAAAGCCTGACAAAAAACTTCTGTAAGGGCTATAAAAAAGGAGGGGAACCTCTTTGAGGAGGTTCCCGTTATGAAAAAAAACTAAAAAATGGAAAAAGGCGCCGATCAGAATCGAACTGATGAATAAAGGTTTTGCAGACCTGTCCCTTACCACTTGGGTACGGCGCCAAAGTGCTGATAGTATATCAAAAAATACAAAGTTTGACAAGACCTTATAGCAATTTTAATCAAAAAATAGTATAATGTTAAATATGTTTGAAATGAAACCTGTAATTATAAAGAAGATATTTAAAAATCAGCCTCACTATATTCTTACATGGTCGCCTCTTAAGAAGGCTGATAAGTATCAGATTAACCGCGCTGTACCTGCTATGTCAGGTGTTTATGAACTTTATAAAATGGATAAAGAAAAACATCTCAATCTTTTATCGGTAACCCATGCATGGTACGGCGGTTTAAGAAGCAATATTCGGGAAGCTATAGATCCGGATACAAAAATAGATCCTGAAAGAAGAAAAATATTGGAAGACGACGATATAGAGCTTTATTACAGGTATTCATGCTCCGACTCTTTTGGTGACCTATTGGATGTTGTCTGGTTTTTACATTCAACATATTTTCCTGATGATATTCGTGTAGAATCATCAAACCGATATGAAAATTTTTTCCTTACAGAAAGAGCTCCCGATAAGGTTTACTGGCTGGAATAAATAACTTATGAAACCCGAATTCTCACTTACAAAAAAGAGCATATTTTTTTTATGTATTTTTTTATTAACGGTTAATTTACACTCTAATTATGACGCAAAAAAATTACCTAACTTTTACGATAATGTGCCGAATGAAAAACTGGCCGCCGAAATAGTCGAAAACATGACTGATGAAGAACTTTTAGCTCAAACCTTTATGTTTGGTTGGGCAGGCCAAGATCCGGGAGACTTACTTTTGTCATGGATTCAAGATTCCGGATTGGGCAGTATCAAAGTTTTCGGCTGGAATACCGGCGATTCTCGCAAACTTGCAAAATCCATTTCCATTTTACAAAAAAAATCTCTTGAAGGAAGATTCGGTATTCCGCTTTTTGTTGCAACCGATCAAGAAGGAGGCTGGGTTCGGCATGTAAAGGGGCTGACCTCTGAAACTCCCGGCAATCTTGCAATAGGAGCGTCAGGCATACCTCAAGATTCTTACTATTCAGGCTATTATATTTCAAGAGAAATAAGGGCTCTCGGCATAAATTTAAATTTTGCACCGACAGTAGACCTTTTAACGGACCATGATTCGTCAATAATAGGCCCCCGTTCTTTTGGAGATTCTCCTCATGCTGCAGGAATATTGGGAGCCGCTTTTGTACGGGGAAGCAGGGCAGCAGGCGTTCTTACAACAGCAAAGCATTTTCCGGGTCATGGAGATACCAGTATCGACAGTCACGGCCGTCTTCCTAAAATCGACATATCCGAGGAAACTTTCCGCAACAGGGAATTGATTCCTTTTAAATATCTGATAGATGCCGGTGTACCTGCAATTATGACAGGACACTTAAACTTTTCATCAATCTTACCTAATGGAGAACCTGCAACATTTTCCAAATATCTTTTAACGGATATATTGCGCGGAGAACTGGGCTTTAAAGGACTTATAATTACCGATGATATGATGATGCACGGGGCAATGAATTTTGCGGGCGGCATTGCAAAGGCTGTTAAAATGGCCTTAGAAGCCGGAAACGATATAATCGAATCCTCCACAACGCCTCGGCACTACCAAGCTTTTTGGAAAGAAAATATTAAGGCAATGAAGGAGGAACCTCAATTTAAAGAAAGAGTAAAGGAGGCGGCCTTTAGAATTTTACTTGAAAAATTGAAGTATTTTAAAAGTGATAACCATGTTCCCATTTTGCCCGATATGGAAAAATTGGACGAAAGAATTCCCGATAAGGAAGGCCAAAAATTCTTTTTAAGTTTGGCAGGCCGCTCGACTACGATAGTGCGTGATGCCGATATACCTTTTAAGCCTGAAGAAAATGAAGACATCCTCCTTGTATCTGCCTATAAAGATTTTTTTAAATACGGCTTAAAGCGTTTTCCCAAGGCAAAAATAATAGAAGTAGATTCAGCCTATTACCATGTACGCCGATTTGATACAATTATCTTTTGTCTTTCCGATAAATATTCTTTAAACATTTTACAAAAAATAATGTACTCCTATCCCAAGAAAAAATACATAGTTATCTCGGTTTTATCTCCTGCTTTTTTGGCAAAGGTTCCTAAAGCCGAAACGGCTATTGCCATTTACAGTTATTCTCCGGCTTCCTTTACTGCTGCCTTCGGCGCCCTTTGCGGCGACTTCACTCCCAACGGGAAACTTCCTATTTCAGGAATAGAGTAATGAAATGCTCGGTTTTTCATCTTACAAATAAAAATATAAATCTCTTTATAGATAATATTCTTCCTTACGAGTACCTCTGCATAAATCTAGCTGAATGTCTAAAAAAACAAAAAAGATTTTTTGATGCAGGTCAAGAGCTTTTTACCTTTATAAAGGCTGATGCTTTTTTTTCATTGGATAAAGAATTTATAGGTATTTTGTTTTTAGCAGCCCACGGTGTTTTACTCCATTGTTTTACTAAAGAAATTACTGACGATATTTCAGAATATATAAAAAGAGATTTTTTAAAACACACAAGCCCTCTTTCCGTGATGGGAGAAAAAAACACATCCATTTATTTGGAACAATTAATAAATGAAAGCCTATCGCTTGTTCCGGCTCGTTTTGAAAACTATAAACTTCTTACGCTCAAAACAAAACCTTCTGCACCAAACCTTTTTTGCAAAAGGGCATCCGATAATCTGAATGCCAGATTGGAATTTATAAAACCGCCGATTGAGGATGCAGAGCTTCTCTGCCCGATGGAAATAGAATACAATGAATCGGAAGTTTTGGCTCCCGGAGTAAAAGCCTCTCACGAATCCTGCCTAAGGCTTCTAAAAAAAAGAATAAACAATCATGCCCTATATGCAGTAAAAAAGGAAGGTAAGTATATTGCAAAGGCCGGAATAAACGGCTTAGGTTTTAGATGGAATCAAATAGGCGGAGTATTTACAATTCCTCAATATAGAAATAAAGGTGTGGGAGCGGCAAATATGATGATACTGATAAATGACTGTTTTCAATATAAAAAAAAGTGTGCCCTTTTTGTAAAAATTAAAAATCCGGCAGCGAGGCAAATGTATAAAAAAATAGGATTTACAGAATCCTGTGATTTTAGAATTTCATATTTTTAGATTTGTAATCTAATTTTTAAAAGAGTTTATCTTAAAAATTTGCTAAAAAGAACATTGCAAGCAAAGAAGCATATCTGGCCTTTTCTTCAGATATAATTTCAACCTTTGAAAGCCGAATAACATAATACCAAAAAAATCCGAAGTCTGGGTCAATGCGGAAGGCATACTCCACAAAAGAATCGGTCTTTACCAAATCCCCAAAAAGAAGGGACACAACATCGTGTAGAATTGCAAAACAATCTTCAAATGATTCCTTATATGCGGCAGAATGTTCCGAGTTTATCAGTTTTTCACATAAAGAATTTATCCTGTACAAAGTGTCTTCTTTACATTCTTCGTCATCTTTTTCAACCCAAGTTTTTTGTACAAGAAGCTGAATATTTTTCCTAAAACTTTCTATCAAGTTTTTTTCGGCATCTACATTAGTTTTATCCGTATAAATTTCAAAAGAGGCTCCTCGGCCGAATGTTTTTGATATTTTTAAAGCTGATGAGACCAGTTCGTCATCTGCAGCATCTATAAATTTAGGAATTTCAATAACTGCTATCTCTTTTGTTTCAGGGGATATCAAAAAATCATTACTAAATATCGGATCAACCATGGCTATACCTTGCTATTTTATCAAGATTTTGTCAATACCTTAAAAGCATTTTTATTTACTTTTTTGCAGGAATTGGATTTTTCCAGTACCAGCAATGTTTATATTTTTTAAAAAACATAAAAAATCTTATTATTATCCTTATTAAAAGATATAAACATTGGACTATTCCGATAATAATAAAATATTCGGAAAAAACAAAATAGAGTAAGCTGCTTAAAGGAACTAAAAAATCAGGTAAAGACTCCTTAAGTTTTTCCGCTGTAGCCGATAAAACCGATTGAATAAACAGAACATTATAGAATGTAATAATCAAAGTTTGCATAAATATCGGAGCTTGAACTTTCCAAACTAAAACTGCACCTATAAAGGCAGAAAAGAAAAGATGTAAAACTAAACGGATACTTATTTTTTTTGTTTTAAAAATGGCTATAAGACCTGTAAGCCAAGCCGCCCCAAAAGCAATAAACATAATTATATACGGAATACTAAACGTAAAAAAAACATTTTTTAAACTGATCTCTCTCATAAAGGAAAAAGAAGCAAGAGCTGCCATAATTGCAATGGCCATAGTTCCTTCACTTGTACTAAAGGTAGAAAAGTTCATGACCCCGTTTTTAAAGCGGCCCCAAAAAGTTCCTATCTGTCCGACATATAAAAACTGATATACACAAAAAAGCAAAATCGGATTTGTAACTCTAAAACAGAACATTAAAATGCCGGTAAGAAGGCCCGTAACAAAACCGTCCAGAAAATGATCAAAGTATTCGCCAAGCGGAGAACCGGTTTTTGTTCGTCTTGCCTGTATTCCATCCGAACAGTCCCCTATAATATAAATCCAGCAAAAAATAGGAATCAACCATAAAAATCTATAAGTGTCATAAATATAATTTAGATAAGCGGCAACGAATGAAAGCACTACAAAGCTATTGGAGAATATCGTTATTATATTTGCCGGAATTGATTCAGGTAAAATTCTTACAAGCGGAAACACAAAATACTTGTAAAGCATAGGAGTAAGCAATGACTTATCCTCTGCACTGTAGGAGTAATTTTCCATTTTCAGTTCTTTTTAGTGTACCCTTTTATAGTTTTTAATTTCGGTTTTTATTCGTGAAATTAACTCCGTTCTGGGAATTCGAACTTGCTCCATCGAATCCCTAAAACGCAAGGTAACCGTATTATCTTCTTTGGAGTCATAATCTACGGTTACGCAAAAAGGTGTTCCGACCTCATCTTGACGGCGGTATCTTTTTCCGATAGCACCGGATTGGTCATAATCGGTTTTAAATTCCTCTTTAAGCTCATTTCGAATTTCTTCGGCCAATTCTGCAAGCCCGTCTTTTTTCATCAAGGGAAGAACAGCAACGGTTATAGGAGCAATATTCGGATGGAAGCGTAATACGGTTCTCCAATCATCATCATTTCCCTTATCGGCAACCTTTTCTTCATCATAGGCATCGCAAATAAACATAAGAACATTTCGAGTTAAGCCGGCTGAGGTTTCAATTATGTACGGAATATATTTTTCGTTTCCGTTATCTTGATCGATGTATTGCATATCCTTGCCTGAATACTCGGTATGACGTGTAAGGTCATAGTTAGTTCGGTTGTGTACTCCTTCAAGTTCCTTAAAGCCCATCGGGAATTCGTATTCGATATCATAAGCATCTTTTGCATAATGAGCAAGTTCGTCCTTACCGTGCTGATGCCACTGAAGTTTATTTGTTCTTACTCCATATTTTTCATAGAATGCCCAGCGCTGTTTTTTCCAATAGTCGAACCATTCGTCATCAGTTCCGGGCTTTACAAAAAACTGCATCTCCATCTGTTCAAATTCGCAGGTTCTAAAAATAAAGTTTTTTGTAACAATTTCGTTTCTAAAAGCCTTTCCGATTTGAGCAATACCGAAGGGAATCTTCATTCTATTTGATTGAATAATATTTTTATAGTTTACATAAATACCTTGGGCAGTTTCGGGGCGAAGATAGATAACGCTTGAATTATCGTCTGTGGGACCGATGTGAGTTTTAAACATTAGATTGAATTTTCTGGTGTCGGTAAGCTCGCCGCCGCAATCGGGACAAAGTTTTTTTTCAAGATTTTCAGGAAGTAAATGGTCTGCTCTAAAACGCGACTTACATTTTTTACAGTCGACTAAAGGATCGGTAAAATTTTCAACATGACCTGAAGCCTCCCATGTACGGGGGTGCATCAAAATTGCAGCATCAAGCCCTACGATATTATCATGGAGTTGGGTCATCTCCTTCCACCAAGATCTGGAAACATTATTTTTTAGCTCTATACCTAGAGGGCCGTAATCCCATGCCCCATTTTGTCCTCCGTAAATTTCCGATGACTGAAAAACGAAACCTCTTCTTTTACAAAGGCTTACAATTTTTTCCATTGAAATCTTATGATCTTCCATAAAGTCTCTCCCTCTTACAAAGTAACAATTTCGGAATTATAATGTTTTTTTAATCTTTATACAAGTACCCGCATCCTCACGTTAAATCTTATAAATTGTAAGAGGTATTGCCCAAAAAAAACATTTTACAGTTGCAAATATAGTTTTTTTATGTCATAATACTTACATGAAAACTGATATAGAAATAGCTAGAGAAGCGAAGCTAAACAAAATCGCTGAAATTGCAGACGGTTTAGGGATTCATGATGATAATGTCATTCCCTATGGAAAGTATATAGCCAAGGTTCCCTATAGCGTTATAGATGATGCAAAGGTAAAAAAGAATAATTTAATTCTTGTTACCGCCATCACACCTACAAAGGCAGGGATCGGAAAGACAACCGTTTCTATCGGTCTTGCCTTAGGCTTAAACAAGATCGGAAAAAAGGCTGTTGCAGCCTTGAGAGAACCTTCTTTGGGCCCCTGTTTCGGTATGAAGGGCGGGGCAGCAGGAGGCGGTTACGCCCAAGTTTTACCGATGGAAGATATAAACCTCCACTTTACGGGAGACTTTCATGCAATAACTTCGGCACATAACATGATAAGCGCTCTTTTTGACAATTATATTTTTAGAAATCAAGGAACGCCTAAAGCCATTAAAACCGTACTTTGGAAAAGAGTTTTGGATGTTAACGACAGAAACTTGCGCCAAGTTGTTACCGGATTAGGAGACGGTAACGGTGTAGTAATGGAATCGGGATTTGATATTACCCCGGCTTCCGAAATTATGGCTATTTTCTGCCTTGCAAAAGACATTGAAGATTTACGCCGAAGAATCGAAAATATCATATTGGGTTATGATACCGAAAATAATGCCGTAAAGGTAAAAGATTTAGGAATTGCAGGTTCAATAGTAGTTCTTTTAAAGAATGCCATTAACCCCAACCTTGTACAAACAACGGAAAATACTCCGGCCTTTATTCACGGCGGCCCCTTTGCAAATATTGCTCATGGATGTAACTCGGTAATAGCTACAAAAACAGCTCTTACTTACGGAGAGTATGTAATTACCGAAGCAGGCTTCGCCGCAGACCTCGGCGCCGAAAAATTCTTCGATATCAAGTGCCGAAAAGCCGGTTTAAATCCTAAGTTGACAATAATCGCGGCTACTACAGGCGGGTTGAAAATGCACGGAGATGTTCCCGAAAAGGAAATATCCAAACCCAATGCAGAAGCCCTCAAAAAAGGCTTGATCAACCTTGATAAGCACATTGAAAACATGAAAAAATTCGGACAGACTGTAGTTGTAGCCCTTAACAGATATGGATACGACATTGACTCCGAATTGGATCTGGTTAAAAAGCACTGTGAAGCCCAAGGTGTAGGCTTTGCCGTAAACAATGCCTTTGTTGAAGGCGGAAAGGGTGCTGTTGCACTTGCCGAGCTCGTTGTAAAGACTATCGAAACAAATCCGTCAAAACCTTTAAAATTTGTTTACGAAGATAAAGACCCCATAAAAACAAAGATAGAAAAAATCTGTAAAGAAATCTACGGTGCTGCTGATGTTACATATTCGGGTGCAGCCGACAAGATGATCAAAAAGATTGAAGAAGCCGGAATGGCAGATTTCCCTGTTTGTGTCGCTAAAACACAGTACTCGTTCTCGTCGGATCCTAAACTTTACGGAGTTCCAACTGGCTTTGAAATGAATGTCAGGGACATCGTTTTAAACTCAGGTTCCGAAATGATTGTAGCTATTATGGGAGATATGATGAGAATGCCGGGTCTTCCGAAAGATCCGCAGGCTATCAGAATTGACCTTGTAAACGGAAATATTGAAGGTTTGTCATAAAATTTGCGATTTTATTTGATTTTTTTGGAATAATATTGTATAATATTAGAATAGCTATATGTATAAACTTGCCGAAAAGCGAGTATATAAATTATTTATTTAAGGAGTAAAAAATGAAAAACATTTTGAAAATTTTGACCTTATTGGCTGTTTTTTCTTTTATCTTTACGAGCTGTGGAACTCCCCCCACGCCTCCTCCCGAAGAAAAACCCGCACCCGTTGTTGTAGAAGAGCCTACACCGGCGCCGGAATCTGCTTCCGAGCCAAACCCGGTTGTTGAAGAACCTCGGGATGTTCCTGTAAAGGAATATATCGTAGTGCAAGGAGACACTCTGTCCGAAATTGCTTTGAAATTTTACGGCACAAGAGAAAAAGCTTACTACTTCCCCATAATTATGGCAATTAACCCCGGCATGGTTAAGCATCCGGATAAGCTTACACCGAAACTTAGGCTTTTAATCCCTGATTTTGAACTTTTTATGCAACATTCAGCTTCAAAGGAAAAGTCAAAACCTGAGTTTGAAAAATGTATAAAAATTTATGAGGATGAAGCTAGAACAGGAGTAGCTGAGTCCTTAAGAAGAAGGCTTAAAGAACTTTAATCTTACCAAACTTCCTCCCTAAAAGGGGAGGAAGTTTTTTTATTTCTGCAAAGTAATTTATAAACAATCAGGAGAATCCAATTTATGAATATAAGATATGCTGTGGAACTTTCAAAAGAACTTTTACAAATACACAGTCCCGGAGGCTATACAAAGAATGCTATAGATCGAATAAAAAAAGAATTCGATTCATTAGGCATAAAATATACCGAAACGAATAAGGGTGCTATTTATGGAACCATTGAGGGAAAAAACACGGCTAAACACAGAGTTGTTTCAGCCCACGCAGATACCCTCGGTGCTATGGTACGCCAAATAAAACCTAACGGCTGCTTAAAACTTGCTGCCATCGGGGGTATAGCATTTAACAGCATCGAAGGAGAAAATCTTTATATCATCACAAGAACGGGAAAGGTTATCACAGGTACCGGCCTTCCCGAAAAAGCCTCTGTTCATATTTTTGAAGCTATCGAAAAAGAAGAGCGAAACTTGGAAACCTTTGAAGTGCGCCTTGATGCGGAAACTCACTCAAAGGAAGAAACTCTGGCTCTTGGTGTGAATATAGGAGATTTTGTCGCCTTTGAGCCCCGGACAATCGAAACCGAGGACGGCTACATAAAATCCCGTCATTTGGATGATAAGGCCTGTGTTGGTATGCTTTTTGCTGCTTGTAAGGCCCTTAAAGAAAAGGGAGAAAACCCGGCTTATACTACCCACTTTTTTATAAGCAATTATGAAGAAATAGGGCACGGTTTTTACGGTATTCCTAAAGAGTGTTTTGAAGTCTTAGCTCTGGATATCGGAACAGTCGGAGGTGAGCAAAATTCGGATGAGCATGCAGTCACAATCATCGCTAAGGATTCACGCACACCCTACGATTTCGGCTTTAGACATAGGCTTGAAAACCTTGCTATTCAAAATAAAATCAATTATAGAACCGATGTTATGTTTAGGTACGGCTCGGATGCAAGTATGTATGTATTGCAGGGATTCGATATCAACTTTGCCTGTATGGGCCCGGGAGTAAGTGCAACTCACCACTATGAGCGAACTCATATCGACTCCTACAAAGAGACCATAAACCTCTTATACGCTTATTTAATGAGCGAATAGGTTTTTAGGATTGAATTTAGTTTAATATTATAAAAGCGATAATGTTTAAAAGCGGTAAACCTATAAGGCTGTAAGTCTTTAGCTTTGCCGCTTTTTTAAAATTTCAGGCCTTATCTTGCCTTCATATCCCTGATCGCTCGGCTCATAAAAATGAGTCCCTTCAAGTCCATCCGGAAGATATTGCTGCTTAACCCAATGACCTTCAAAGGCATGAGGATACAAATAGCCTTTACCATGACCTAAAGCTTCTCCGTCACGATTTGAATCCTTTAAGTGGTTAGGTACTTCTTTATTTTCCTTTTGAACACACTCTAGGGCTTTGAAAAAGGCTTCGGCACTATTTGATTTAGGGCAGGTAGCCAAATAGAGGGCAGCATGAGCTAGATGATACCTGCCTTCAGGCATACCGACTCTGTCAAAGGCTTCGGCAGCACCTGAAACAACACTTACTGCCCCCGGAGAAGCAAGTCCTATATCTTCGCAGGCGGAAATTAACATTCGCCGGAATATAAAGCGCGGGTCTTCTCCTGCCGCTACCATTCTGGCAAGCCAGTACACGGCGGCATCGGGATCGCTTCCCCTGATAGATTTTATAAATGCGCTTATAACATCATAATGATAGTCACCGTCCCGATCATACAAGACAACCTTCTTCTGGATGCTTTCTTCGGCTGCCTTTAGACTAATCGTAATTTTAAAATTTTCTTCAGGAGGCCAGTGTTCTGTGCTAGTTTCAACGGCAAGTTCAAGGGCATTTAAAAGACTTCGCGCATCACCGGATGCCGTATCTATAAGATGCTCCAAGGCACCGGACTCAAATTCTATTTTCCAATTACCGTAACCTCTTTCTTTATTTGTCAGAGCAAATTGTGCAACTTTTTTTAGGTCATCATCGGTTAAAGGTTTTAATTCAAAAACTCGGCTGCGGCTTACAAGAGCCTTGTTTACCTCAAAATAAGGATTTTCCGTTGTAGCACCGATTAAAATTATCGTTCCGTTTTCAACCCATGGCAGGAGAGCATCCTGTTGCGATTTATTCCAGCGGTGAACTTCGTCCACAAAAAGAATAGTCTTGCGGTTATATAGCTTTTTGTTTTCCTCAGCATTGGTTACAGCCTCCCTTATCTGTTGTACACCGGCTAAAACGGCATTTAAACTTAAAAAATTGCTTTTAGTGGTATTTGCGATAACTCTGGCAAGGGTGGTTTTTCCCGTGCCGGGAGGGCCGAAAAAAATAAGTGAAGAAAGTCTATCAGCTTGGATTGCCCGCCTTAAAAGGCAGTCTTTTCCGATTATATGTTCTTGGCCTATATATTCGTCCAAGCTGATAGGCCTCATGCGGGAAGCAAGAGGTTCATTTTGTTTAGAACTTGAAGCCGCAGCTTCAAAAAGATCTTTACTCACGGTTCCATTTACTGTTTTTATCGCTATAAAAGCCCCATAGCCCCGTGTTTCTTTTAATTGTGCCTGAATTAATACCCATGAATACGGCATACTCATTGCCTCCCCTGGAAACACCCAGCATAGGCTTCGTATAATAATTTCCAAGAGTAGTTTGGTATTGAGAATAGGAGCCGGGGGGCGTTGTAGAACCGGAATCGCCGGGGTTAAGCGGTTTTGCATTTGAAAGATTTATTGGTGGTGTAGTATTCACTTTTACCTCAGTATATCCTTTGGTGCATCCTAACAATATGGTTTCTCGTTCTTTAAAATAAGAAATACTTACAGGGCTTCCGGATATTGATTTTTTATTGTTCCAATTATCATCAGGTGAAGAACCATAATAATAAACTGTTGATCCGGCCAATATAAAAATTTTATCGTCAGCTCCGGCAGGACAAATCGCTGCCGATCCGCTCGGCAAACCTGAAACTGCTACAGGAACACCATTCTTATATAGTTTTGCCGAGTCTTTTGACTTTACCAAAACATAGTTTCCTGCTGCAGATAGAGAATGTACTTCACCTGTATCTATAGGACTACTAATGCCTCCGGCTTCCACTTTATATACTTTTTTTTGGCTCGAATCATATCCGAAAACAATTTTATTACCGGCAATAATGCGTATATTTTCGGAACCGGGAACGGTTTTCCAGCTTCCGCTTTCATAATATTTCATACTTCCTGAAGCAAAACAAGCAAAAACAACATTATTTCCGTCACTTGCAAGCTGTTGGGTACCTTCGGCACTTAAAATTTTTGACCAAGAGCCGTCATCGCTTTTTTCTTTTGAGTAAACTCCTGCCAGATTTGAGGCATAAACATTGTTACCTGCTTCCAGCAAGCTTAAGATATTCCCTTCAACCGAAAATTCTTTTAAATTAATCTCTTGTTCAATGGCTGCAAATATCGGCTTATTATAGCAAGCCGTAAAGCCTATAAAAACAAACGGTATTAAAATAAAAATATATCTTCTAAATTTCATACTGAATTCTCCCATAATTAAAGATGATATCTGGCAGCAAAGGTGATGCCTAAAAAATTTCCCGTTCGGTTATTTGTTTTATCTTTGAACCACTGGGGGACTACATTCCAAGATACATCGCCTCCGAATGACCATTCGGGAGAATACTGATAGTAAGTTCCTGCATCAAATCTAAAAATCATCCCGAAGTATTGGGCCCCGTTTCCGCTGTAAGACTGAATAGCTAATCCTATACCTCCTCCAAGAGGAATACGCCATTTTCCGGCAGCAAAGGTATAGCCCATATCAAATGTTATAGGAACAGCAAAGTAAAGATTTTTCGCCAATGTAGGATAAAACTGGAAACCTATACTTCCTCCTAAAGAAAAACCGTCTAAAATATAGTAACCGAAAGCTGCATTGATGGTGCCGCCCGGCCAAATATTCGGCTTAATAGCAAATTTCTCGATTGAAGTATTAAAAAGAGGTACTCCTAAGGATAAACCTACTTTTATGAATTTATCGCCTTGCCTGACAGGCCGGAACACTGCAGTTCCGTCTATTTTACTATTTGAAGGAGCTTCAGCCTCTTCTTGTGCAAAAATCGGAATCAAAAAAACGCTGATAATCAAACAACAAGAAATAAATCTCTTCACTTTTTATTCACCTCTAACTTAATAAAAATAGTATATCTTATTTTTTACAAGAATGTCTATATGTAAGTCTTGCACAAAAACCTATTATGTTATAACATAGTAGATATGAGATAACGTAAAGATTCTTGTCTTGTTTAAACTAACACAAGTTTAGAACAAACCGGAATAAGAATAGTTACTTGTACAAGTAAATGGAGGGAAAATGAGCGCTAAAATTATTGACGGCTCCCAGATAGCAGCAGACCTAAGAGCCGATATTGCAAAAGATGTCGAAAAAATAAAGGCAAAGGGAGTTCAGCCCACCTTGGCCGTTATTTTGGTAGGAAATGACCCTGCATCCCAATCCTATGTAAAGGGAAAGACAAATGCTCTTCACGAAGTAGGAATGAATGACAGGACATTCAGGCTTCCTGAGACGACAACTCAGGATGAATTGTTAAAACTTATAAAAGAGCTGAATGCCGACAAACTTATAAACGGTATTTTAGTTCAGCTGCCTTTGCCCAAACAAATCGATCCCGATGCCGTAATTGAAGCTATCAATCCCGAAAAAGATGTAGACGGATTCCATCCTGTAAATGTCGGAAAGCTCCTTTTAGGACACGATACCTTTATTCCCTGTACCCCCCACGGTGTAATTCATCTTCTAAAGAGAACCGGAGTTGAAACAAAAGGTGCAAATGTTGTAATTGTAGGCCGCTCCAATATTGTCGGGAAACCCCTTTCAGTTTTGATGATGAATAAGGATGTAAACGCTACGGTAACAGTTTGCCACAGCGGTACAAAAAATTTAGCGGAAGTAACAAAAGAGGCTGATATACTTGTCGCAGCTATGGGAAAACCCCAATTTATCAAAGCCGATATGATTAAAAAAGGCGCCGTCGTCATAGATGTAGGTGTAAACCGAATTGATGACAGTACTAAAAAGAGCGGCTTTAGGCTTGTAGGCGATGTTGATTTTGAACCCGCCTGTGAAATTGCCTCTGCAATAACACCTGTTCCGAAAGGAGTAGGCCCCATGACCATAGCCATGCTAGTTGCAAATACCCTTATTGCAGCAAAAAGGCAAAACGGTTTGGAATAAACAGAATTGTTATAATCCGGTTAAAATGAGGAAATTATAATAACCGTACTATAAAAAAAAGCCCCGAATTGAGATTTTCAACTCGGGGCTTTTTTTTAAACTGATGGTGCCGGTATGGGCGGCACATCCGTACCGTTTTTCTTTTTTCCCATAATTACAAATATAAAGGCACCCAAACAAATAAGAGCGGCAGCAATTCCTATGGGATAAGAAATCATCTTATCAAGCCTGAATCCTTCAGGAGCCATTAAAATATATGTAACCGAAACAGCAGTCATAAAAGTCGCCGGAACCAAAGCAATGATAAAATTCTTCTTGTTTAAGAATAGATACATCGCTCCTACCCATAATGCGATCATTGCCAACGTTTGATTTGACCATGCAAAATATCTCCAAATAATATTAAAGTTTATTTGGGATAGAAGACCTCCTATAGCTAAAAGAGGGATAGCCAATAAAAGTCTTTTAGCAATCGGTTTTTGATCTACCTTGAACCAGTCGGCAAGAGTTAAACGGGCGCTTCTAAATGCCGTATCTCCCGATGTAATAGGACATGCAATAACGCCCAATACTGCCAAAAACCCGCCAATACCTCCCAATAACTTAAAGGAAATATCGTAAACAACACCTGCAGGGCCGCCCAAGGTTTGAAGAGCTTCTTGTAAACCGCCTGTTCCATAATAGAATGTCATACCGGCAGCTGCCCAAACAAGGGCAATAATTCCTTCGCCTACCATTGCACCATAAAATACCTTGTGTCCGTCAGCTTCGGATTTAATACAACGAGCCATTAAAGGGGACTGGGTTGCATGGAATCCTGAAATAGCACCGCAAGCAATGGTAATAAACAGCAATGGCCAGCGAGGTAAATTAGTAGGGTGAACATTTGCCAATGAAAATTCGGGGATAGTCATTGTTCCTCGGAAAGCATTAAAAAGAATACCGGCGCCGATACCTAAGGCCATGATTATAAGAACAATACCGAAAACGGGATAAATCTTTCCGATGATCTTGTCTACCGGTAAAATTGTAGCAAGGAAATAATAAGCAAGAACAATAATCAGCCAAAAAGTCGATCCGAATTTTTCCGGTGTTAGTTTTGCTAAAAGATCTGCAGGCCCTTTCATAAAAACCGTACCTACAAATATGAGTAAAACAACGGCGAAAATTCTCATAATCAATTTCATAATCGGACCCAGATATACACCTGAAAGCTCTGAAATACTGGCACCGTCATGTCTTTCGGAAATCATGCCCGAAAGGTAATCATGTACGCCGCCCGCAAAAATTGTTCCAAGTCCGATCCAAAAGAAAGCAGAAGCTCCCCAAAGAGCTCCTGAAATCGCTCCAAAAATCGGTCCCAATCCCGCTATATTCAATAATTGAATCAAGAATACGCGGCCTGTCGATAAAGGAACATAGTCAACGCCGTCCTGCTTGGATATTGCAGGTGTAGGTGCAGAAGAAACTCCAAATACTTTTTGGACATATTTTCCATAAACAAAATGTCCTACAATAAGTATTGCCAAACAAATAAAGAATGTAAGCATACTCGCCTCCTTGTAATAGTACGGTAATAGTTTACCATATAATTTAAAAAAAATACACTAAAAAAACAATTTTTATATATAAAAATAGCCGATTATGACTAATCGGCTATTTAAATTTTACAAAGCTTTGTGACAGAACCAGAAATCGTAACCGTCATATTCCTTTAAGCGCTTTTTAGCTTCCGCTTCTGTGGGAGGCGGGGGAATGATGGCTCTGTCCTTGATAAGACCGTTATTAGGCCAATCTGCAGGCAAAGCAACCTTATTCTTATCCGAAGTTTGCAGAGCTTTAACGGCTCTAACAATTTCTTCCATATTTCGGCCGATCTCCTGAGGATAGTAAAGAACAAGCCTTACCTTTCCATTGGGATCAACGATAAATACTGCACGGACAGTGTTAGTGCCTTTTCCGGGGTGTAAGAGTCCGATTTGGTTTGCAATGCTGTCATTTGCAGCAATTACAGGGAAAGTAATCTCAACACCGAGTTTTTCTTTAATCCATTCAATCCATTTTAAATGGCTCTGCATTTGGTCGATTGAAAGACCGATTAGTTTTACACCGAGTTTTTCAAACTCAGGCATGAGCTTTTGAAAAGCTACAAATTCCGTAGTACATACGGGCGTAAAATCGGCGGGGTGGCTAAAAAGCACAAACCAACTGCCTTTAAGATCACATGGAAGCTTCATAGGTCCATGTGTTGTTGAAACCGCTAACTGGGGGAAGTCATCTCCCAAGAGGGGCATATTCATTGTCATTTGTTCCATAATTCTCTCCTTAAAAAATTATTTTAAAGCAAACTTTTTTAAATAACTTTTAGTACTTTTAAAAGATTTTTTAGCATCTTTCAATTATATACAAGCAAATTTCATGCTAAACATAAAAAAATTAAAATAAGATGCATTTTAATAAAAATACAGGGATTTTTTATTAAAATATTTAGAATTTCGATAAAAATAGCGCATTTTAGATAAAATCCACACTGATATATCGGTGCGTTATCACTGATATATAGGTGTACCGATATATCAGTGATAATATTTTTCCTTTAAGTATAGGAAAAGGGCTGCATTCATAATAGCATGAGTGTAGGGCGGATTACCCATGTTTTGAATAACTTTTTTAACGGGGATTTCAAGAATATTTAAAAATTCATCTTCATCAAGGTTTTGCTTTCCTTCTACCTTGTCCAGCTCCGCCAAAAAAACGGTACAAGAGTTTTCCATTATTGCAGGGTTGGGGGACAATACCGACAAGCATTTTATTTTTTTAGGCGTGCGGCCTGTTTCTTCCAAAAGCTCCCGTAAAGCCGCATCTTCTGTCTTTTCTCCCTCATCAACAACACCTCCGGGAAATTCTATGCAGACACTTTCCGAACCGTGTCTCCACTGTTGAACCATAACAAAAATATCTTCGCCTGATGAGTTTCGGTACACGGGAATAACAATAACCCAGCTGGGAGCCTTTAAAGAAATAAAGGTCTTTTTTTCTCCTTCAGGAGAAATACTGTCTTTTTCGCATACGGTAAAGACCCTTGTTTTTAAGATTTCTCTGGAAGCGTCAGGCTTCCATTCAATCCCGTTATTCTTTTCCATAAAAAATCGCAATTCTCCATTTGACATATCAAGAATTTCGGGTTATTCTATTATAAAGCGAATTTAATTGCAATAGGAGGTTTTTATGGCAATTATAACTATTTCACGCAAAATCGCTTCCTTTGGTGACGAAACAGCGATTGAGCTGGCCAAGCTTTTAAATTACAACTTTGTTGACCGTAAGTCGTTGGAAAAAGATTTGCTTGCAAAAGGAATTTCGGAAGTACAGTTAAAAAAATATGATGAGCGCAAGCCTAGCTTTTGGGCATCCCTTTCGAGGGAAAGAGATTCCTACTTTGATTATCTGCGCGAAGCAGTATATGAGCATGCTTCTTCAGGTAACAGCATTTTTATAGGCAGGGGAGGGTTCGCAATCTTGAGACATGTGCCGGGCCTTTATTCGGTACGCTTGGTTGCTGCCGACGATATAAGAATTTCAAGATTGATGAAGGAATTCAATTATTCTGAAAAAGATGCACGCGCACTGATGGAAGAAAGCGATAATAATAGGGACGGATTCCATAAGAATTTTTTTAATACGGTTAATGAGGACTCGTCCGAATATAATTTAGTTATAAATACGGGGCATATAACGCCTCTTCAGGCCGCCGAGATAATCAAATACGGGTTTGAAAAAACCGTAAGCAAAGAAGAGGCTGCCTCAGGTGATAAAAGATTAAAAGAGCTTTTATTGGCTCAAAGAATCGTCAATCATATTTCTTTTGATTTGAAACTTCAAATATATTTTCTTGAAGCCGATATTTCGAAAGATGAGATTATTTTACATGGTGTCGCCGACAACGCAGGCCTTATTCAAAAAGCCATAGATGTTGCTCAAGAAATGTCGGAAGGCCGCAAGGTTTCTTCAGCGATAAGCATGGTAAACGAATATAAGCCCTTTCCGTAGGAACTAAAAAAATCGGCCGAAGTCAATTCCGGCCGATTTTTTCTTTTTAATAAAACAAGTCTATTCTACGGTGTAACCCGCATCTTCAATAGCTTTTTTTAGGTCTGCAACTGCAACACTTTCAGGATGAGTGATAGTTGCGGTTTTTGCACCTAAATCTATTTCGGCTGAAACGCCCGAAATCTTTGTTAAAGCTTCCTTAACATGGGAAACACAATGTTGGCACTGCATGCCGTTTACCTTTAATACAGTATTCATAAGTTCTTTCTCCTTGATTTTATTTTTATCCGTCAGGCAAGATTCTGTAGAGCCTGCATCACGGTTTATTTTATATTTTCTTTTGGGCTTAAAATAATTTAAACGCAAGGCATTGCTTACAACAGACACCGAGCTTAGACTCATAGCAGCTGCTGCAATCATTGGGCTTAAAACAATTCCGAAGAGGGGGTAAAAAGCTCCTGCCGCCAAGGGTATACATAGAGAATTATAAAAGAGAGCCCAAAAAAGATTTTCTTTTATATTCCGCATAACGGCACGGCTTAACTGAATAGAATCTACAGCCGTTTGTAAATTATCGTTCATCAAAATAATATCGGCACTTTCGATAGCTATATCGGTTCCGTTTCCTATGGCTATGCCTACATCGGCTGTCATAAGGGCAGGGGCATCGTTTATTCCGTCGCCTATCATAGCCGTTTTAAGACCGGCTTGGTGCAATTTTTCGATTTCGTTCTTTTTGTTTTGAGGTAAGAGTTCGGCAGTGAAATCATCCACTCCGGTTTGAGCCTTTATAGCATTTGCCGTTTTTTTATTGTCGCCCGTAAGCATTATGGTCTTTATGCCCATCGCCTTAAATTCGGCTATTGACTCAATACTGCCTTCCTTAATTTTGTCGGCAACAGCTATAATTCCTATGAGCTTTGCACCCGTATTGGTTTCCAAAGAACTTCCGCCTGTACCGCCGCTTACGCCAATCAAAAGAGGTGTTGCTCCCTTTTCCGCAAGGGCATCAATTTCGGCCTTGGCATGGGAAATTTCAATATTGTTTTTTTGGAAGAGCTTTTCATTTCCTGCAAAGATTTTTAGGCCCGAAGCTTCTTCCATACCCGAAATCCCGAAACCGTGTTCAGCCTTAAAGTCCTTAATTTTCAAAGCCTCTAAGTTTTTTTCTTTTGCCCGTTTTATAACGGCATTTGCGAGGGGGTGCTCGGAAAGCACTTCAAGACTATAGGCAAAGCTTAAGACTTCGTCCTCGCTAAAGTTTTCGTTTTTTTTAATATCGATTACGTCGGGGCGGCCTTGGGTTATTGTACCGGTCTTATCCAAGACTACGGTGTTTGTTTTATGAGCCGTTTCAAGAGCTTCTGCAGAGCGGATTAAGATACCCAGCCGAGCACCCTTGCCTGTTCCGGCCATAATGGCTGTAGGCGTTGCAAGGCCTAGGGCACAGGGGCAGGAAATTACAAGTACCGAAATCGCTCTGGAAAGAGCAAATTCAAAGCCTTCGCCTGCAATCAGCCAGATAAAAAGCGTAATCACCGCAATAGCTATGACCGCAGGCACAAAGTAGTTGCTTATCTTATCTGCGAGTTTAGAAACGGGAGCCTTCGAGGCCGAGGCTTCTTCCACAAGGGCAATTATTTGGGAAAGGGTTGTATCATCACCAACCCTTTCAGCCTTAAAGGTAAAGGTTCCCGATAAGTTTATGGAAGCGCTTACTACCTTGTCTCCTGCGGTTTTTTCGACAGGGAGGCTCTCGCCCGTAATTGCAGCCTCATCTACTGAAGAATTCCCTTCGACTATGATACCGTCAACGGGAATGGAAAAACCGGGCTTGATTAAAATCAAATCTCCCTTTACAATTTCTTCAACCGGAATTTCCTCTTCATTACCCTTCCTTATAACAAGGGCGGTTTTGGGCCTAAGATTCATCAGCTTTGTAATTGCCTGAGAAGTTTTTCCTTTTGCATTGGCTTCAAGGAATTTCCCCAAGGTTACGAGGGTTAAAATCATCGCAGCCGATTCAAAATAAAGATCTCCGGCAAAAAGCCTTACCGTTTCCATATCTCCGTGCCCCATTCCGTAGGCCATCTTATAAATAGCAAAGATGCCGTAAATAAGGGCCGCGCCGGAACCGACCGCAACGAGGGAGTCCATATTGGGAGCCTTGTTTAAAAAAGCCTTAAAGCCCCCCGTAAAGAATTTTTTATTTATAATCAGCACGGGAAGAGCAAGCAGAAATTGAGTAAAACTAAAAATAAGAGCATTTTCTATTCCGTGCAAAAAATGAGGAATCGGAAGAGAAGCCATGTGTCCCATCGATACATAAAAAAGAGGAATCATAAAGACTAAAGACAAGATTAGCCTTTTTTTTATTCTATCTCTTTCAAGTTTGGCGGCATCGTTTTGAAATGAGCGGGTACCGGAAGTCTTACCGTCAGCCGAGTTTTTATTTGAAGAAGAGTTTTTTAAACCCTCGGCAAGCGAGGCTCCGTATCCGGCTTTTTCGACAGCATCTATAATCTTATCTGTACCAAGGATAGCCTCATCGTAATTGACGCTCATGCTGTTGGTTAAAAGATTTACCTGTACCTCGGCGGCTCCTTCAAGTTTTTCGACAGCCCTTTGAACATGGGAAGAACAAGCCGAGCAAGTCATTCCCGTAATATTGAACTTTATTTTTTTACTCATGTTACTAATATACAACTTTTTAGCGGAAAGGTCTAGGATTTTTTAAGGGGCTGTAATAAAAAACTCCGAAAGGAATTGGAGCATTCCAGACGGAAAAAACAAAAATACTTTTTAAAAGATGATAAAGTTAATTATAAGCTTTCGATTTCTTCAACAGAAAGGCCGGATATTGTGCAAATATCACTAATCGGATAATTCATCTTTTTCATCAGCTTTGCCGTTTCGAGTTTATTTTGGTAAGAGCCATTAGCAAAGCCTTGTTGTATCCCTTTTATTTCTCCCTGCAATATTCCTTCTTCAATGCCTTTTCGATAACCTTCGCTTATACATGAAGCCCTGTCATGTTCATATTTCATACGGGAATCATAAAGCCATTTATCTCTAGGACTCATTTCCATTACAGAAATAGCGGCATTTGCTTTTTTCATCGTCGGAGATTCTTGTTCTAACATTTTTCTTACCTCCCTGTCATCAGTTTCTATAAATTTAAGCCAATTTAATAAGCGTTTAGCTTTATTATCTTTACATTGTCCTTCTTTTAAGAGCCTTGCCTTTTCAAGGTTTAATATATGAATCTCAAGTTTTGAAGCTAAAGGCTCTTTTGTATCTTTTTCCAGAACAAGATATTTGTTGTGCAAACGCTTATTTTTATCAAAGCCTTTTCCTATCAAATTTATTGTAATACATTTTGGGAGATTTGTATAGTCTTGACCTTGTTTTATGGCTTCATTGTACATTTTAGACCAATAATATAAGGTTCTTTCAGGAAAATCAAAATGCCAACTGTTTTGAATTTCAATGTCGACAAAGGTTCCGTCTTTTAGCCTTAACTTGATATCCAAGATACCTAGCTTTTCACTTAAAAGTTCTTTATGAAACTCCTTATCCAGAAGTTCCAAACCTGCGATATTCTCAGGCGGAATATCCAGTATACATTCCAGTAAGTCCTGTAGTACGTCTTTGTTTTCTTCCGCTCCGAAGACTCGCTTAAAGGCGTAGTCGTTGCGGAGAGTGATTTTAAATAGTTTTTGCATAATTAAGCCTCGTTAATAATTTTTTTTAAGAAGAAAAATTTTTCCCCTTTCATAATTATTATAGAAATTGTTTGCAATAAATAGTAAAATTCTATTGATTTCAAACTCAATTAAAGAATTGACTAAAACCTTGGTAACAATACGGGTTCTTAGGGCAGAGCCCTAAGCGGAATTTTGGCGAAAGGAGGGGTCATAGGGGAGGAAGATACCTTTCTCCGAAAAAGGGGTTTTCCTCCCCTAAACCATTTTGCTTGATACGCAATTGTAAATCCTCCCCTCTTTTGCTATACTCTTCCTTATGGCAAGACAGACTTACGGGACAACACCTTGGGGTGCATGGTTTTTGGAGATGCTGAAGGCCTATGATGATTCAGGCCGATTGTCCAGAGGAAAAACTTATGCAAACACAGGGAAGGTAAATTCTCTTGTGGTAAACGGGCAAACGGCGGGAGCAAAGGTTAAGGGGAACTATTCTCCTTGGTACCATGTGTATTTTAAATTTCCGCCTCTTTCAAAAACAAATGAAACCGCAATCCGCTCAATCTTAGAAAAACATCCGATTGAACTTGCAGGTCTTAGGGCGGGAATTATGAGCCCCGCCCTCATCGAGGCCTTAAAGAAAAAAAAGGTAAGGCTCATTCCAGCCCGCTGGAATTTAATCGAAAGGGACTGCACCTGCCCCGATTCGGGAGACCCTTGCAAGCACATGGCGGCCGTTCTTTTTTTACTTGCCAAAGAAATAGACCATGACCCGCGCCTCTTGTTTAAGCTTGCGGACTTTGACATCGATTCTATAAATGTACTGGAAACCGAAGTCTTCGAAAAAGGCGGAACACAAAAACTTGGGCTTCTCCAAGAGCAGCCCGTTCCGTTAAGCCTCCGTAAAAATGAAACCTTAAATGAGGCAGCAAACTTGTCTTCAGACTCATCAGTCAATGAGGCCGTTCATAATTCTTGTGAATTACGGAGCCCTTTAAAGTTTTCCCTTGGGGAATCCTATCTTCCGCTGATAACAAATATTCTTCCTCCTGAACCTAATTTTACATCAAGCGATTTTATAATCAAGCTGACGGAATTTTATCATAAGGCGGTTTTAAATTACGGACTCAACTTTTACAGTCAAGAAAAGCAAAACGAAAAACAAGAAGAAAAATCGGTAAACCCTTTTTTGTTTGCGAGGGTAAAAATAAATATCGACAATATCCGAAAACAAAAAAGAGCTTTCCCCCTTGAGCCTAAAAGCCCTCTAACGATAAACATAAAATTAAACGAAACCAGCGAAATAAATCAAACTCTTCTGCAAGCTCAAAGTTTTTATAAAACAAGAAACAGCTTAAATGAGATGAGCCCCTCGGTTAAAATTCTTTTTTCTCTCTTTGCCCTTGCAGGAAAACTGATTCAAAGCTCTGCATTTATACCTGCCGTATTTACCGAAAACAAAAAGCTTTTTATCTTTTGGAAAAGCCTTTCGGCTTCTTCCGAAATAAAGGCCGACATTCTTAAATTTGCAGCTTCCCTCACAAAGGACTTTTTTCTTCCGGTTGAAAAATGGGGAAGGCTCTACTGTGCAGAACTTTTGCTTACAGCTCTTTTAACCGAATATGCGGCATCTTTAAAATTCTTTCCTAACAAGTCCTATACTAAAGATAAAGAAATAGACAAGCTCTTTTTTTCAAATGAAGAAATCGACATAAGTGTTCCCGGCAAGCGGAATTTGGATACGGTAATTTATTCTTGGCTTTCGGTTTTAAATTACAGTAATTGCGGATATGAATACCGTTTAACCTTGGAGGCCTTAAAAGATGACGAATTCTTTTTGCTTTCCGCCCTTGTCCGCAAGGCTAAAGAAAAGCAAATAGAGGCAAGCGATGACTCCTTTGCTCTTGAAGCAGAGGCACCCTTTGCCGAATTAAATATTGCGGCAAAGAGGAGTAAAAACCCTGACGATATTTTGCGGTTTCCTGCAACCCTTGCGGCTTACTTACCGGCTCTTTCGATTCTTGCAATTAAAAAAAATGTGATGCTTTCGCGGGAAGAAACGGGGCTCTTTTTACAAAAGTCGGCAAAGCTTTTACAGCGTTTCGGTATCGATATAGTTTTACCTAAAAGCCTAAAAAACGTTTTGACTCCCAAACCTGTTATAAGCGTAAAATCCGTAAAGGGAGCAGGAAATGTAGTTTCGTTTTTAAACCTTGATGATGTTCTTTCTTATGACCGAGCCCTAATGTTGGGAGATACCCTAATAGATATAGACGAATTTAAAAAGCTCTTTTTAAATAAATCGGGCTTGGTAAAATTTAACGATCAATTTCTTTTACTTGATCCCGAAGAAGTTGCCAAGATGTTAAAGGCTCTTGAAAAACCGGCAGATACAAAAGAGGTTTTACAAGCGGTTCTTTCGGGAAACGCAGTTTGTTCCAAACCCGCCTCAGAAATTATCAAGAATATTTTCAGGCAAGAAGAGGTTCCCATTCCTCAAAATCTAAATGCGGAATTAAGGCCTTATCAAGAACAGGGCTACCGCTGGCTTTATGCAAATATCAAAAGCGGCTTCGGCTGTCTTTTGGCCGACGACATGGGCTTGGGAAAAACCGTACAGATTATAAGTCTAATGCTTAGCTTTAAAAATTCAAAAGAAGCGGAATCACCTTTTTTGGTTATAGCCCCTGCAAGCCTTCTTTCAAACTGGGAACACGAAATAGCAAAATTCGCTCCTTCTCTTAAAACCGCCGTTTATCATGGGGTAGGGCGTAAGTTCAATATCGAAGCCGACGTAATAATAAGCACATATCAAACTATGCAAAAAGATATAGAAAAATTAAAGGACAAAAAAGTTTTTTGCATTATTTTAGATGAAGCTCAGGCTATAAAAAATTCCGGAACAAAAAAGGCTCATGCGGTAAAGGCAATTCAGGCGAGGGGCAGAATTGCTCTTACAGGGACACCGGTTGAAAACAACCTTGAAGACATGCGTTCCATATTCGACTTTTTTCTTCCCGGTTATTTAGGTACGGCCGACGAGTTTAGAAAAAAATGGCGTATTCCGATTGAGCTTCATAATTCGGAACCCGAAGCGGATGATCTAAAAAAAATTACTTCACCCTTTTTGCTCCGCCGTCTAAAGACCGATCCCAAGGTTATCTCGGATTTGCCGGATAAGATAATTACAAATCAATATTGCAATCTGACACCTGAGCAGCTGGCAATTTATGAAAACCTTGTAGAAACGGAATTGCACAAGGTGATGGGAGCCGAAACTAAGATTGAAAGGCAGGCCTATGTTCTAAAACTTTTAACGGCATTAAAACAGGTGTGCAACCATCCTAGAGCCTATGACAAGGAAACTCCCGTCGAAATGAAATACTCAGGCAAGGCCGCTGTCCTCATCGAGCTTTTAAACGAAATAATTTCTTCGGGAGAAAAGGCAATTATTTTCAGCCAATATGTAGGCACCCTCGACATTTTAAAAAACATCATTCAAAAAGAATTGGGAACCGAACCCCTTTTACTCCACGGTCAAATGCCCGCCTCAAAAAGAAAAAAGGCTGTAGATGTTTTTCAAACGGATCCTGCTTACCGCATCTTTTTAATTTCGCTTAAGGCGGGAGGTACCGGCCTTAACTTGACGGCAGCTAACAGGGTAATTCACTTTGACCTTTGGTATAATCCCGCAGTTGAAGATCAGGCCACAGACAGGGCATTTAGAATAGGACAGACAAAAAACGTCTTCGTGCACCGCCTTATCTGCTCCGGTACCTTTGAAGAAAAAATTGATGAGATGATTCAAAAAAAGCGGGAAATAAGCGGCATGAGCATTTCTTCAGGTGAAACATGGATTTCAAAATTGAGCAATGAAGAATTGGCCGGTCTTTTTAAGAGTTAATTCAAACATTGATAAACCTCTTTTTTTATGATATAATCTAAACTTAGGAGGCTTGGTATGTATTTTTTTATAAATGATTACAGCGAAGGTTGCCACCCAAAAATTCTTAAAACATTGACGGAAACAAATGAAGAACAAACCGTCGGTTACGGCTGTGACGAATATTGTGCAGAAGCTGCAGACCTTATCTTAAAAGAACTGGATGCACCTCAAAGTAAGGTTTATTTTTTTTCGGGGGGAACACAAACCAACCTGACCATGATAGCCTCAGTACTAAGACCTCATCAGGGAGTTATCGCTGCCGATACAGGGCATATAAACGTACATGAGTCGGGAGCTATCGAAGCTTGCGGACACAAGGTTCTAACCATCGAATCGGCAAACGGAAAAATAACGGCGGAGCAGGCTGAAGCTCTTATAAGGGCACATTACGATGATCCCACAGCCGAGCACATGGTTCAGCCCGGAATGATTTATATTTCAAATCCTACGGAACTCGGTACCATTTATTCAAAAAAAGAATTACAGGCTTTAAAGCTGACTGCTCAAAAATATTCCGTACCCCTCTATGTTGACGGTGCGCGGCTAGGCACAGCCCTCACAGCTGACAATAACGATTTAAGCCTTGCAGATATGGCAAGATATACGGACGCCTTTTATATAGGCGGAACAAAGATGGGAGCTCTTTTCGGTGAAGCTCTTATAATAAACAATCAGGATCTTCAAAAAGACTTTAGATATATACAAAAACAAAAAGGCGGCCTTTTTGCAAAGGGCAGACTTTTAGGCCTTCAGTTTAAAACTCTTTTTACGGATAAGCTTTACTTCGAAATAGGAAGAACAATGAACGAAACGGCAAAGATGATCCGTAAAGGTTTTTCCGATATGGGCTTTTCTTTTTTTATGGAAAGCGAAACAAATCAGAGCTTCCCAATAATCGAAAACAGCCTTTTAGCTAAAATAGAAAAAGAATTTAAATGCGAATTTTGGGCAAAAATTTCAGAAAACCAAACAGCTGTGCGCTTTTGTACCTCATGGGCAACAACAAAAGAGGCGGTAAAAAAACTTTTTGAATACGTGGACGAGATAAAAAGCAAAACTGATTAAAAGATAATAAGGGATTCGGTTATTTTAGATTTTTCCCTTTTTATACATTATCCTTGTGTAGATGATTGTAATTGCGGCCCCGACGGGAATGAGCATACTTATGGCCTTTCCAAGCTGCGGCATTGCAATAAAAAGAATCAGCATAAAGGCAAAGGGGACTGCGGCAATCTTAGGATTTTTTGCAACAAAGACTACCAGAAGGCCGCCGAAAAGGGCCGGCAAGATATTTTTAAAGGCCGGTGCCATGATGGGAGATTCCAATATTGGTGTTAACTGAGTCAATAAAAGCATTCCCAAAACCAAGATAAGGGTTGTAGTAATGGAAGAAACCGCGACGGCGATTGTGGTAACCACATCGCCTTCTTCGGTATTGGCTTCAACCTTTGCCGTCTCCAAGGCTAAGACTCCGCAGGGCACTTTTAGGTTTGTCAAGTTTCCTGTGATAAAGCCTACATAGGTTCCGCCCGCACCGAGCATGGGGGCAAAGGTAAAGGCTTCAATAATTCCTACCGGCCAAAAAACAACGGCAACACCGAAAAGCCCCCTTAAAAGAAGCCAAAAATTAGGCCAAGTATTATAGTAAATACAGGTAAAAAGAGGATAAGAAAGAAACATTATAATAGCTATTATCATCCATGTTCTTCCCCACCTATGTATGCTCTTTTCATATGAGCCGAATTCAATTTGTGTATCTTGCATAAAACCCTCCTATAAGAAGTCCCATAAAAACTTAAATGATTTAAGCTATCAACATGGTAATCGGAATGGAAAAAGCCATTCCTCCCAAAAGGCTTATCGGCATAGCATAGCTTTCAAGCCACTTAGCCCTTGTCTTTTTTACGATTAAACCGCAGACAAGCATTAAAAAGGCCGAAAAGAACATTACAAAAACCGGAATCCAGCCCTTAAGACCCAGCCGAATTTCCGAAAATATCATTCCTAAAAAGGCGGAAATCATTCCCATAAAAAGAGCATCGATGAGGAGCTTACTCCATTTTTCATCCTTGGACTTCATCTTAATAAGATTTTTTTGCATCTTTGGCAGAAAAAGAGCAATCACGACAATCCCCGAAATTATTCCGAGGGCCATAACCCAAGAAATAGTCGTATAGGCTGTTGCATTTGCAATCGGCTCATCCAAGGGAATGTCTAAAACGGAAGCTGCCGTGCTTGCCGCAGTAAGCTCATAGGTTAAGGCTCCCAGTACCGAAAGGCGGAGCCAAGGCAGGGGAAGCCCTAAAAATTTGGAAAGGCTTATCATGCCGAGAATGATTGAAATGGCGGGGGCAACCGTAAAAACCGCTGCTCCGGAGATAATTTGCTTTATCTTTTTTTGGGACATATTGAGCTCTTTCGCCCGCCTCAAAGCCTTTATCAAAAAGAAGACGGACTGAACTAAAACAAAGAGTATCACAATACCTGCAAACCAAAAGAGCACAGAACTATTAACATCAAACATACATACTCCCATAAAAACTTTTTGCAGGGATTATCAAATCCTGAAAAAAGTTTTTTCACGCAGTTTGTTTACAAACTGCATACAATAATGCGATGTTTTGTACCAAAGGTACAAAACTCGGCAGATAAACAGTGAGGCTGAATTTCTGCCGAACTGTTTATCGTAACTCCCTAATATTACACATCCAGATTTGCATAGACGGCGTTTTCTTCGATGAACTTTCGGCGAGGCTCGACTTCTTCACCCATCAGCGTACTGAAAATTCTGTCGGCTTCGACGGCGTCCGGAAGGGTAACCCTCATCATTTTCCGCCTTGCCGGATCCATAGTTGTTTCCCAAAGCTGGGTTCCGTCCATTTCGCCCAAGCCCTTGTACCGCTGAACGGCTGCATTGTTTCCGCGTCCTATTTGATCCAAAACGGAATCTCTTTCATCATCATTGTAAACATACCATTCTTTTTTATTGTGCGAAATTTTATAAAGAGGCGGCATGGCAATATAGACATAGCCCCTTTCGATAACCTGAGGCATGTACCTAAAAAAGAATGTTAAAAGGAGGGTGCGGATATGGGAGCCGTCAACGTCGGCATCGGCCATTATTATAACTTTGTGATAGCGTAATTTTTCTATATTAAAATCCTTGCCTATACCTGTGCCGAGAGTCGCAATAATGGGCTGAAGCTTTTCGTTGTTTACAACCTTGTCTAGGCGGGTTTTTTCGACATTGAGCATTTTTCCCCAGAGGGGCAGGATAGCCTGCGTCTTGCTGTCTCTTCCTTTTTTTGCAGAGCCGCCTGCAGAGTCTCCCTCAACTATGTAAACTTCGCAAGACTCAGGGTCTTTTAAAGAACAGTCTGCAAGTTTTCCGGGAAGACCGAAACTGTCCAAACCGCTTTTTCTTCTGGTAGCTTCCTTTGCTCTTCTAGCGGCAATTCGAGCGGCGGCCTCGGCGACACATTTTTCCAAAACCTTTTCCACCTCGCTCGGGTTTTGCTCAAAAAATAAGGTAAGCTTTTCGTTTACAAAGGAGTCAACTATGCCTCGAACATCGCTGTTACCCAGCTTTGTTTTTGTTTGTCCTTCAAACTGAGGTTCGGGAACCTTAACTGAAACAATGGCTGTAAGACCTGCGCGGACATCTTCTCCCGTAAGCTTTTCTTCCTTATCCATCTTTTTTACAAGCTTAGGATATTTCTTTAAAAATTCGTTCATCACACGGGTAAGGGCTGTCTTAAAACCTTCAAGGTGAGAGCCCCCTTCGCGGGTGTTTATATCGTTTACAAAGGAAAGGAGGTTCTCATTATAGCCGTCATTGTACTGAATGGCAACCTCACAGATAATATCGTTTTTTTCGCCTTCGATAAAAACGGGGCTTTTCGGAAAAACTTGTTTTGATTCGTTTAAATAAGAAACAAACTGCGATATTCCGCCCTCAAAGGCGAAGGTAACCTCTTTTGGGGTAGAAAGGCGCTCATCCCTCATCGTAATGGAAATTCGGCTGTTTAAGAAGGCTAATTCCCTTAAACGGGTTGAAAGCACTTCAAAATTGTATACGGTAGTTTCGGTAAAAATAGAAGAATCTACTGCCCACCTGATAACAGTACCGCTTTTTTCGGTTTCGCCTATTTTTTTTACGGGCTCAAGAATGGAGCCTTTTTCAAACTTTGCATAGTGCTCAAAACCGTCCTTGTAGACCTTGGCTTCCATCCAAACGGAAAGAGCGTTTACAACCGAAACCCCTACACCATGCAAACCGCCCGAAACCTTGTAAGAACCCTTGTCGAACTTACCGCCGGCATGAAGGCGGGTTAAAACAAGCTCCAAGGCACTTATTTTTTCGGTAGGGTGAATATCTACCGGGATTCCTCGGCCATTGTCTTCTACACGGACAATATCGTTCGGCTCAAGCACCACCAAAATTTTATCGCAAAAACCGGCCATAGCCTCGTCTATACAGTTATCTACAACCTCATAAACAAGATGGTGAAGACCGTCCGGTCCGGTTGAACCTATATACATACCCGGTCTTTTTCTAACCGCTTCCAAACCTTTTAAAACCGTAATATTATTTGCCGAATAATTTGACTTTGTCATTTTTTTTCCTTAAAAACTTATAAATTTCCATAAAATTTGACAATAAATGCCTTTTTTCATTCTATCATTATTGCAAAAAAAAGTAAAGAAGTAGTATAATGGCGAACT